>JBCCHT010000010.1:0-271957 GCA_039028615.1 Myxococcota bacterium
CACTACAACGAGCGTCGGCCTCACAGCGCGCTCGGCAACTCTACCCCAACTGAATTTCGTCTGGCCTGGAAGCAGGCCGCATAACCCGCTCGAGCCGCGAGGACTCCAGTCGGAAGTGGCTTCAGAACCGTTCTCATCTCACAACGACTCGATCGCGGGCGACCGATCCCCGGACAGTTCCACGCGTACGTGGAAACGCCCGATGGCGTCGAGGACCCCGCGCTGGAGCTCAGCGAACGCCCCGGCGAATGCGGGGGGTCGTGCAGCTGTGGCGACGATGGCCATGAAACCGACGAGGACAGGCTCTGATGTCGATCACACCTCTACTGATCGGTCTCGGCATCGGCGCTTTCGGGCGCAAGTGGCTCGGCGCGAAGATTGGCCGCACGAAGGCGCCCCAGAATCTCCCTTCGCTTTCGTGTGGTGAGTACAAATGGAGACCCGATGACGTCGATGTCTTCATCGATCGAGCCTGGCGACAAGGCGAACGCGACAGCGAAGAACTCGCCTTGATCGCGGCCCGTGACGCGTACCCGCAAACCCCCGAAGGGACGCCGCAGGCGTGGCCACCGGAGCCCGGTGACCATCGAGGGCTGTGCATTCTCAGCCGGATTCGGACCCGCGTACGGGTTCGAGCCAACGAGGCGGATGAACCGGTGGACCCCGAGCCACCATCACCGCCCGAACCTAGGGACCCCGAGCCCCCGGATGAACCTGAGCCGGAGGACCCACCTGGGCCACCGCGGCCTGCCAATCCTCCGAGCCCGGTTCCGTTTCCTCCGCCGGTTCTCCCCCCGGTTCCTACACCTCCGCAGCCTCCGTCTCCGCCTGGGCCGTTGCCTCCTCCCGTGTTTCCCCCAATTCAACCGCCACCCGAGCCGGATGACCCCACCGAGTGGCCTGACGGACCCGAACCGGGTCCCGTGGATCTGACGGAGTGGACCGACCCCGGCAACTACCCGACGCCGAGCATGTTCCACCAGGTTGGCGGCAACAACAGTGCGTCCACGCTCCAAGCGATCGCTCGAATGGCGCTTACGACCGCGGCCTATCTGGTTCTCGATGACCTCGACGCTGCGCGGGCCTTCGCTCAACGCTCCGAGAACTGGCGTGCCTACCGGGAGATCATCAACTGTTGTCCCTGGAACCATGCGCTCTTTGGCGCCCGCACACGGGAAGGAGCATCGGGGGCCTACGACACTCCTCATGGGGATTCGATCTCGATGTTCCCGGTCCACGCCAACGTGGCGCAACAGCTCGCTGACGGCGAGGCGCCCGATCGCCGGGTCGAGCACGACCACCGCTCGCGCCCCTCCGGAGGTCGCCACGCGTTCCTGTGGCTGCCGCCCGTCGATGAGGCCGCACTGCTCGAAGGCCGCGTCGAGGTGCGAACGGACGTCTGGTGGACCGGGGACTGGATGATGATGCCGCCGCCAGAAGTGCTTGCTCTCGGTGTCGCCGGGGTCCCCGACGGCATGTGGGGCTGCATGGGCTACGAGACCGCCCCGGGCGAGGAGACGGGAGCGTAGATGGGCCTGGTCAAACAGAACCAACGCGACGCCGTCGTGCGCGGCGAACTCGATGTCGGCCGCCTCTTCGTCGACACCCGACAGGTCTACCTCGACGCCAAGGCCACCGCAGCCGAGCTCGACGAGCCCGTAATCGTCACCGAAGTCATGTGGGCAATGCTCGAGCTACTCGGGCACATCCTCGTCGACATCCGTGTGCTGCGGTCACAGATCACCGAAGGCGAACTCGGCCTCCGAGGCTTCGATGCCGACCTGGTCGGCCTCCAGCAGCGCTTCCGCAACCTGTACCGGCCGTTCTTCCAAGACCTGAAGCCCATCGAGACGTGGACCGAGGAAGACTGGCGTGACTACGAGGAATACGTCGAGGGCCCGGTTCTTCTGTGGGACCTGAAGACCTGCCAAGAGCGATGGGGCGTGCCCTTCGGCAGTCCTCCGTGTGAGGGCCCCGACCTCCAGATGGCGTTGTCGCTGCTCCACCAAACGGGTGTCGCCGGGGAATTCGAGCAGGAACTACTGAGCTCGTACTACGGCTTCGCCGACCTGACCCTCCGGGACATCGCATCGCACTGGGAGGGCCAAACCAAGGCCGCGTTCGAGGCTGCGGCGTCAGCCATGGGCAACGTTGCCGACACCATCACGGACTACGCCGTGCAGAAATCGGGTGCCAAGAGCTTCGCGTTGGGAGCTGGCACCGCCATCGCAGGTCTCGGTCTCGCAGGCCTCTACCTGTTTGCCATCCGCAAGAAACCCTCCACCCAAGGCAAGTGAATCTCATGCAACCTGTGACTGTGGGTCTATTGGCCCTGGCCGGCTACGGCCTGTTCTCGAAAGGCAAACGGTACGACCGCACGGTCCGTAAGCGTCCTGCCTCGACTTCCCCCGCACGGCCGACGCCCGAGCCCAAGACGCCGCTATCGATCGCGGATGACTGCTCGTCGTGGGAGATGCCGGACCTGTGGATCCTCCAGACCGCAGAGCCTCGCTTTCGGAAGCTTCTGAATGAAGCCCTCGAGACAACGCGAGGGGACATCCAACTCGCCAAGGACGAAGGGCTCCTCGATCCCGTCGGGCTGACCTACGCCGTGCTGTACGGGGAAACGGGGCCGTGCCCTGAGCCCATGCTCCATCAACCCGACGGGGTCACGCTGAGCTTTCGCGAGCTCCAGTCGGAGATCCCCCAACACCCGAACTACTACCCGCATCCGGCCGTTCTGGGCCTTTTCGACACGATCTACGAGGCCGTCGAAGCCGCCCTGTCCATCGTCGAGCACACCGGTTCGCCCGAGCGCGCCCTGCTGTTTCCCGTCTGAGGAGAGCGACTGTCATGGATCCGATCATCATTCTCCCACTCGCTTTGGCCGTGGCCTGGGCCGCGACTCGCAAGAAGAGCTCGAAGCGCAGCTCGAGCAAAGGCAAGTCGGGCGCACAGGACATCCCGCCGACGCACGACGATCCGTTCGGGCCTCTCGACGGCCCCACGCCGGAGCCTCCACGCCCTGCGCCTCCGGTACCGCGGCCTCCGCCTGTTGCTCCGCCTCCGGTGCAGCCGCCTCCGCCCGTGGTGGAGCCCCCACAACCAATCGCAGACCCTCCCCCTCCGTTCCCTGGGCCCACCGCAGGACCACGGGACCCCGAGTTGGGGGACCCGAGCCCGGTCGATGTCTACCCGGAGACCCCGCTCGAGAACGTGGCCGACAACGACCACGCTGCCTACGGACTGTTCATCACAACCGACTGCGACGAGGTCTACGAAGGCGACGACTGGTACGACGCCGTATTCCTCCCTCGCGCCCGGGAACTGGTCTTCGAGCAAACCGACGCGTTCCACAGCCCCGTTGCCGTGATGTACGAGCTGCTCGTTCGGCCGGGCCGAGAACGCAACGAACCCGGCACCATCGTGCACGAGTGCCTCGCCGCATGGGACGAGTTCGTCTACGGCACACCGACCACATCAGGCACCTATAGCGGGTGGATTGATGACGTCGACGGCTATTGGGAACACGCGGAGTGGTTCGGAGCCCAGTTCCCCGTTCTGGCGTCCTTCGTCGAGTCCGTTCGAGCTCGCCTGTGGTGGGAGCCCGACCTCGCGGAGGTCTTCCAGGCCTACGAAAACGCGTACGCCGAGGACCACGCCGTTCTCGAGCCCACCGGGAGCTGACCACCATCATGAAGATCGTAGGCCTCAACCTCGTGGAAGGGGGCGTCGAGATTACGCCGCCCTCAGGACGCCCCCTGGTCCTGGCGCTTCCCAATGACCGCCGCGTCGCCGGGTGGATGCTCGGCAACCGACTACTCCAGATCCTCACCGACCCAGACGAGCCGCATGCGCGCCGCAGCCCGGCGCCCGACGGTGCCACCGCACGCCCCGATGCCCCCCCGGCTGAACCCGATCCCTTCGCCGGGGTCGAGGCGGCCATCGACGCTGGACGTCAGATGGTGCAGGCCGCGAAGCACTTCGCCCGGAGGCGCGGGTAGCCGCATGGCTCGTTCTGCACGCACGCGCTGGCCCGGCCTCGCCACCACCAGCCTCGTCGTCGCCACAGGCGCGGCGGTGTGGTGGATGAGGTCGGGCCGGCGCCCGGGGCCTGGTCGGCATTCGTCGTCCTCGGGTTCGGGAGGGCAGCAGCCCGGGACTTCGAGCCAGCCGACGAAGCCCTCGTCATCGCATCCAGCCACGGACCTCGAGCATGGGCCGGCGCCGTTTCTCCCCACGAGGACCGGGCCGCAGTGGGACCGACTGCGGTGGCTCGCCGCGAAGGCCGAAGAAGTCTCTGAAATTCGCGGGCTCTACTCCTACCTGCTCGCCACCGCCAAGAACGAAAGCGATGGCGTGCCCACAGCCATGAACACGCGGACGGATGCAAAGCCTGCGCTGCGGCTGTTTTGCCGTGACCAGAACTATCGGGGTCGCTACGCCCGCAATCCATGGCGTCCGCAGGAGTGTGACGCCGGCGACCCACTCGCATCACGTTGGGCGTACTCCGGCGGTTGGTTTCAGATCATGCCCGCGGGCGCGCTGGCGACCTCGGACAAGCGAGGTCACACCCACGACCCTGCGCGGGTTTTCGACCCGCCGTTCGCCGTCGCGTACGCGACCGACCTCGTCCGAAGGATCAAGCGCGGGTTCGGAGCCAGAACGTGGGGAGACATCCGGGCCGGGTGGGCTCTGCCGCGATGGGCCAAGCCCGACAGCACCGCGGAAGGCAAAGGGCGCGTGCTGGAGCGATTTGAGCGCCGTCTGGCCCAGGTGGCCTCGATGGGGGTGGACCCCGACCTCGCGATCAAGGCCGTCGACACCCGCCGCTACCCCGGCTTCACCACCGTCTTGCACGCCTTGCTCGAGGCCGACGGACGACCCGTACCGCTCCGCTGAGGAAAGGACACCGACGATATGAAGAAGAAATCACTCGGAGATACCGAGGCCACCGTCCTGGTCGGCGCAGGGATCCTCGGTGGATGGCTGCTGCTCGATGTCTTCATCAAGCGTGCGGAGCGAAAGGACCTCGCGCGACAGAAGCAGTCGGCTGCGAAGTCAGCCCAATCGCCGTCGCGGATGACCACGACGCCCCGAAACCGACGGAGGAGCGCATGACGACTCCCGAATCGGCCCCCGCCAAGGCCTCCAAGCTCAAGGACGTCGCTGTCACGGCGGCTGTCGCTGCGGTCGTGAGTGCACTGGTGTCTCCGTGGGTTAAGTGGTTCATGGACGGGCGGAAGCCGTCCGCCGGGCCCCCGAGTCCGGGGCCGCAACCTGGACCCGACTCCGGTTCGGGTACTCCCGAGCCTGCCAAGCCCCTGGTTCCGGCCGCGGATCCACCGACGCAAGTGGACTTTCAGCAGGCCCGTGCTCGGTTGCTCGAGGTGCCGTGGTCGACCCGGTCGTTTGACGCCTCCGTGGCCGAAGCCTTCGCTCCTATCGATCCTGAGGTGTTCGATGAGTAAGACGACCAAGTCAGTCCCCTTGTGGATGGTCGTGGCAGGAGCGGCGGCCGCCGGAGTCACGCTCCTACGGCGGGGACCCCGAACCTCCAAGAGGCACCGTACGCGGTCCAAACGGCCACTCCCGGCTCCACCCGCAGAAGCTCCCGCGCCGTCCCCCTTCGAGCGAGGGTCTCGATGCACTCGCCTGGCAAGCGACGAGAACGTCGAACGTTGGCTCGAAGAACTCGTCGCTCCGCTCATCGTGCAACGCGTGGACGCCAGCCCCGTTCTCGATGGCGATGGCGCCATGGGGACGTTGCGACGGCTCGCCGACGATGTCTTCGTAGAAACCACCGGACATTGCTCGAGCGCTCAGACCGACGCGGCCAAGCAGGTTCGTCGATGGCTGTGGTGCGAGGTCACGATTCAGTTCATTCGCCAGGCCAAAATAGACGATGAGGAAGACGACATCGTTCGGCTCTGTGCGGACCCCACGTTCGACCCGTGGACCTTCGACCCCGACGCAGTCCCGCCCGAACCCGAGCCAACACCCCCACGGCCGGTTCCGCTGCCAGCGAGGCCCCAGCCGGGGCCAATGGATGGTTCAGCAGGCGCAGCGCCGCTCGACACCGCGTCGTCGAATCTGACGGTCCTCGCGTCGCGACAGGAACTCTCCGAGTTCGGCGTACGCCGCCTGATGGAGGGCAACGTCGATGGAGTCCCTGTAGCAGCTCCCGTTCGTCACCTCGTGATGCTTGCCGCGAATCCGTCGTGGGCGAGGGTCGAACGAGCACGAACCGACCTACGCATCGTCGCGCAACGACATCCACGAGTGCAGTTCGTCGAGGTCTCCCTCGCCGACACGCAGCGTCACTTCGGCGCGCCTGAGATGCTCGACCAAGTCGCCTGGATACTCGCTGCCTCCGGCCCCACGGGGCGCACATTCCCAACGCCCATGGTGCGCGAGGGCCTGTCAGGAGCCGCCCCGGATGCGGAGCAGTGGAACAAGGTCATCACGCACGCGAGCGGTTTCATCGGCGCGGCGCCACCTCGAGCCATTCCGCGTCCGAAGAAGCCTGGCGACCTCATCCGGGCCATGGCCCGTCACGCCCGGGGCTCCGTCGGACGGAAGCACTCGCGTTTCCAACGAACGACGAAACGCAATCGAGCTCGCCCCTGAGGCGCACGCCCTGTTGCCCGTGCGGCAACGCCCCCAGACCACTCCCGTCGCTAACCCTCAACGAGAGAAACCATGCCCACCGCCAAGAAGAAGACCCGCAAAGCCAGTCCCCCACGCCGGCCAGCCACGAAGAAGGCCTCTGCAAAAGAACGGCCGACTACGTCCAAGAAGACCCCGCCCAAGAAGAAGTCGACCGCTGCGAAGAAGGCCACCGCCAAGAAGAAGTCGACGAGCAAGAAGAGATCCAGCAAGAAGTCCACCAAGACGACGGCTCGCAAGACGAGCAAGAAGACGCCCGCTAGCTCGGCCGCCAAGAAAAGGACATCGAAGAAGCCGAAGGCATCGGCTCGCAGGGCAGCGCCAAAGAAATACCCCGGAGCCAGTAGTGCGCTTCTCTCGAGAGCCTCCGAGTGTTCGACGCTCGACGAATGCCATGGGGCCATCGCCGAGCTGACCAAGGCGGCCAAGGCTGGGCGACAGTGGGTCGACCAAGTCTACGACCGCCTCCGCAACGCCGAGGATTCGGCGTCGGCCTACGTCGAGTGGGCGGCCGAGCTGATGCGAGCGGTGGAGCAGGACCAAGCGACCATTGCCGAGCTCGAACGGAAGCTGAAGGCGAACTCGCGTTCCAAGATGCCCACGGCCAACAAAGCGGTCCTCCAACGCCTCGACGCGCTCGCGCAAGACCTCGCAGAGCTTCGTCAGGACATGCGGAGGCTCGCCAAGCCATCCCGCGCTCACCGTGCTGTCGCAACGGCCCCGGAGCGCTCCCAGCCGGCCGCCAAACGCCCTCAGAGTCGCCGCCGAGGACAAAAATCAACACCGCCTCGTGCCTCGAAAAACCAGCAGGCGCCGGGGCCCTTCGCCCAGTACGCCGTACTGCCCGCGGCCGGGTGCACGCTGGGAGTCATCAAGCACGGCTACGACCCCGAGGTCTGCGGCCCTCCGTTTTTCACCCCGGAAGAAGCGGCCTCGATCCTCGGCAAGGCCAGTCGAGGAAACGTCGCCGATCTCGTGCACTGGGCAACGCTGACGGGACACCCGCTGCACAAGCCGCAGAGCACTCCATCCCCGAGGAAGAAGGCCCCGACGCCCAAGAAACCTGGAAAGAAGGCGGTGAGCAAGAAGCCGGCGGGGCGCAAGGGCGGCCGCAAGAAGGTACCGACGAGTAAGACGAACCGCCGCCCACAGGAAATCGTCAACGAGCTCCTTGCCTCGCTGCACCGATAGAGCCCGATGGCATTCCCATTGCTACCGCTCGCGCTTCTCGGCGTCGGAGTGTTCCTTTTCCGACGCCGGAGTCCGAAGGGCCCTCCTGCCAAGAAGGACGAGCAACCCGACGTCGAGATCGAGACGATGATCTTCATTCCCCCACAACCCGATCCATTGCCGCTGCCGAACCTCGGCGGAACGCCGGGCCAGCAATGCGAATCTCCGGAAGGCGAAGCGGTGTGGGACGAAAACGGCCTCTGCAAGGTCTTCTGGTACTTCGACCACACAGACGACGCGATCCGTTCCCTGGCGCGAGAGCAGTGGGAAGGCCTCGGTAGTCCCGGGTTCTCCGATCTCTGTCTTACCTCTCCCGATCCGCTCGGGGGTGAGCTCGCGCCGCCCGTCGACAACCCTCGGTTCGTCGAGATCGTGGTCACGGCCCTGGAGCGCTACTACGGCGTCGTCAATCTCTGGCCGCCTGTCGAGGCCACGATCACTGGAGATCCTCATTCACCCCATTGGGTCCGCAAGGCGTGGGCCGAGGCCAATCGCGTCGTGCGAGAGGAGCTATGCAGCGGATGATCTTCTCGCTCGACCAGCTCGAGGCTCACGACTCGGTGTTCCACGGCCGGGGCGGCAATCCTCTGGATTGGTCCTCGACGCTCCCGGACCTGTCGGTCTTCGGGTTCTCCTCAGACCCAGCCCTGGGCGCAGACCTATGGAGTGGTGGGTTGGTCGCTCAGCTCGCCATGCGAAACGTCGCGAGTGCGCTTCGACTGGCCGTGGGACGCGTGGCCATCACGCAGGGTTTCACCACAAGGCAACTCCCAGCCCTGTCCGGCCTGTTCGGTGATTCCCTCGAGACTCTGTACAGCGGGGTCGACGTCGCCGCACGCGTCCTTGGATCCAACGGTTTTTCGCTCGCTCTCGACGCGTTGGGGTGGATCCCCGTGGCGGGCTGGATCCTCGACCTGGTCGTGAGCGTGGTTGAGCTCGTCGTCGGTCTCGTCGAGGCGGTGGGTGACCTACGCGAACGCAAAGCACGAGAGGCCCTCGCCCGCGTTGCGACGGTACCGTTGGCGCAGTGGAGCCGAGGCGCGGACGAAGTCCTTGCCCGCACTATGATGCTCCGCTTGGGCGAACACGACGCTCAGTGGATCGTCTCGCCGCGGTACCCCGCCACGTCGGCGGCCGACTTGAGCGCCACGCCTCAAGTCGTGAGCCCCGGCGACGATCGCTGGGCAGGGTGGGTCGTGCACAGCGGCGGCCTGGGCCCGGGGGGCGAAGGCTCCCCCGGCCTGGGCTTCGTCCCCGGCTCCCGCAACCTCCACGGGGCAATGGAGCTCCGCACTCGAGGGGCCCGAGACCTCCGCGACCTTGGCCAGTTCTACCCGACCGCTCGCCTCGCCGCCGTGCAGTGGTGGGAAATGGTCGTTGCCGGGGGCCCGGCGATGTTCTCCGTCGATGCCTCGGCTGCTGCGGCCGCATGGGAGGATTACCTCCGGTCTGCGGTCGAGTTCGGAGACAACCAACTCAGCGGCTGGTCGACGTCGAAGACCGCTACGAGCTTCGAGGCGACGCAGCACCTGTGTATTCCCGAGCTGTACGGCGTTGACCGTTGTCGGAAGTCCCGACGAAACGCCTTGGTGTCCATCGTGGGCACCGGCCATCGCTCCGCGTACCTCGAATACCTGTTCGCATTGTTCGACCCCCAGCGACGAGACCCGGAGCGCGGATGGGACCGCGACAACATCGACTGGACTGACACTGTACCCGGTCGAGCGCTCGACAACCTTGGTGAGCGGCAGGTTGCGGCATTGCAATCCCTCGCTTGCATGACGGTCGACGACAGCGAGGTCGATGGCCGCCCGCGATTCCGAGCAATCGGCACCGCCACTGACAAGGGCCCGCATTGGCAACGCTGGTACGAGAGCGTATCCGCTGTTTTCCAGACCGGGGAATGGCGCAACGTGAAGTTTGACGACATCCCCGAAGGCGCCCTCAAGGCCGAAGTGCGAGAGCGTTGCGCCGCCACGGGAATCGACTGCACCACGCTGGGTAGGCAGCACGAGACCTCGTTCGCTCCTGCTCCAAGTTCTCTCGGAGACCCAGTTCCCCCGACGCCACCCAACCCCGTCGAGGTCCAACTGGGCACGCTGACCGTGGGCCCTTCACCGCCCACGAAACATCCCCTCCACCGCAAACGTGGCGCTGGAGCCCTCCCGCTCGCCGCAGGCGTGCTCGGTGGACTCCTCGCCCTTACCAACAATCGCTAGCCCCCAACACCAAAGACCCCATGGAACACGAACTCGAATCCCTCAATACCGCTTACGAAGGCTTCCTGGCAGACCTCGAGCAGATCCAGCCCAGCCTCAACCTCCCCCCCGAGGTCGCAGACTACCTCGACGTCGCTCGTCAAGCAGCGTTCGCCGCCGGCTGGACCGCTCGGGGCGACTGCCCCCCGCCGGTCGACGCTGAGGCTTCCACCGTCCGACTCAAAAAGCACCAGCTCGCGATACGCGACCTCGTCGACGTCGGCGACCGAGCATGGATCCAGGCCCACGCGATCGTCGAAGACATGAGCACACGCGAGTTCTTCGTCGACCCGATGTTCTCGGTCTCCTGGCATCCCTCCGAACGTCACTGCATCGAACTCGTGGTCGCGGACGAGGGCCTCATCGCCTTCGGCCCCACCGATCGCCATCGATTAGCGGAGCACGCCGACCGCTCTCGGCTGCGACCTCTCGTCGGTCTTGAGCCCAGGCACGTCGATTAGCGGCTGGGCTTTTCGTTCCCGTACGGGGCGTCGCCGCCTCAACGTCATCCGTCAAAGCTGGAGTTGAAAACCTATGTCGTCCAAGACCCGCGAGAAGCGGGGCAGGAAAGCTGCGCCTCCACGTTCATCCCGCTCCGCTCCGCCTCCCGCGCCATCGTCGTCTGACAGGCGGACGATCACCGCTCGCGAGCTGGCAGCCCTCCTAGGGTTGGATCGCAAGACCGTCTACGAGGGGGCCGCCCGCGGCGAGATCCCCTCCGTCCGTGTCGGCCGCCGCATTCTGTTCTCAGTGGCGGCCATCGACGCGTGGCTCTCCGATCCTTCCTCCGGAAGCGGTATTCTGGGAGCGCCAAGTTGCTCGTCTCCTCGAGAGGTGACGAGACCATGAAAGTCCGAAGGATCCCATCAGGGAGCTGGATGATCGACGTTCAAGTCAGACTGCCCGACGGGTCAAGAACCCGAGTTCGCAAGGTCAGTCCGGCGCGAACGAAACGAGGGGCGGAGCAGTACGAGCGAGAGGTCCGAGAGGCCGTTCTCGCGAGTGCTCGTTCCGGAGAGGAGAAGCCGAACGGAAAGAGCAAAGAACCACGAAAACCAGCGCCGAAGTTTGCCAAGTTCGCGGATTTTTTCATCGAAACCTATGCCACGACCAACAACCGGCCGAGCACGGTCCGAGAAAAACGGCGAGCCCTTCGCCGTGGCTTGCTCGATCACGTCGGACATCTGCGTCTCGACCAGATCGGAACGCGGCATGTGGAGAGCTTCAAGGCGCGGCGAAAGAAAGATGGGGTAGGGAACAAGACCATCAACGAGGAGATCGCGATCCTCTCCAAGGTCCTCGGCTATGCCGAGGAGATCGGTGAGCTTCGTCAGCCTCCCCCGAAGGTCAAACGGTTGAAGGTTCCGACACCTCGCTTCGACTTTCTCGACTTCGAAGAGGCGGAGCGTTTGCGGAACGAGGCTCGACAGGCCCCGGATCCGTGGTGCGCGATGATTCCAACGGCACTGTGGTCTGGGTTGCGGCTCGGTGAGCTTCGTGCTCTCCAGTGGGACGATGTCGATCTGGTGGCCGCTCGGCTCCACGTACGCCACGCAGCGGATGACGTGAACACGTTGCACCCTCCCAAGAGCGGCAGGCCCCGCGTCGTCGATTTGCCCGACAAGGCTGTCGTTGTTCTACGCGAACATCGACACCTTCGAGGGTCGTTCGTGTTCTCAACCGAGGGGGGAGGGATGCTGCCCCGGTGGGCATGCGAGTCGAAGTCGACCCAACGAAAGGACGACAGTCCTCTCATGAAGGTCTGCCGTCGCGCGGGTCTACGACGGGTCGGTTGGCACATGCTTCGGCACACCTACGCGTCCCACCTGGTGATGCGCGGAGCCAGCCTCATGGAGGTCAAGGAACTGCTCGGTCACTCGTCACTCGAGATGACGATGAGGTACGCGCACCTCTCCCCCGATGCCCGAAAAGCGGCAGTCGCGCTGCTCGACGCGGCAAAACCACGGCAATATAGCGGCAACGGCAGGGGAGCGAGATCTTAAGTATTTGAAATTGTTAGACTAAACGGCGGAGGCGCACAGGAATCGAACCTGCCCAGGATGCTCCTCGCACCCCACACCGGTTTTGAAGACCGGGGACAGCACCAGCACGTCGAGCGCCTCCTCGAGGATGCCTCGCGACGAGTTATCCCGCCGCGAGCCTTTACGCAACCCCCGAGCCCGGGCCTCCGCGAACCGACGCCGCGGGGGCCGGACGGGAGCGTCTACTCGGCGATGCAGGGCTCGCAGGTCTCGCGAATGTCGTCGTTGAAGACGGGATCGAAGACGGAGCCGGCGCGGCCCTGGAAGGTGTAGCGAGAGCTTACGCCATTGCTACCGAACAAACCGTCGGGCAACGGCAGGAAGTTGAAGGTGGAAGCGACGTCCTCGATGTCGGAGAGGTCGACGATGGTCTGGTCCTCGCCCGCACCACTGCCTCCGCCGCTCTCGTCGTCGGCGGGTGCGCTGTCGTCGACGTTGGCGAGGCTGACATCGGGGGGGATGTCGCCGGCCTGGAACTCGTGCCAGAGCATCTGGTCGCCGACGTAGTCGTACGCGTAGCACTTGCAGTCCCAGTCGGTCTCGCTGGGCGTGAGCAGGCAGGAGGAGCTGGCGGGGGTCTCGTTGGCGTCGCCGATGCAGGCGGCGGCCGTGACGATGCGCTCGGCGGAGTCGAAGCTGAGCATGAACGCGTCGCGACGGTTCATGGTGTCGATGTCCTTGAGGTCTCCGCTGCCCTCGAGGTCGTAGCGGATGACGGACCAGACGCCCTCTTCGTCGAAGAGTTTGGGGGTCTCTTCGTCGCCAGCGCATGCGCCGAGGACGAGGCTCAGACCCAGGATTCCCGGTACGAGATGGAGGCTGCTGCGCGATTTTGACATGGGCGTTTGGGTGGCACGCTATCACACCCCACCCTCCGTACGTAATGTGGCCCACCGCGTCCGGCCGGTGCAAAGTCACCTTCGGACGAAGTTTTTCGGGGTCGTGTGGAGGATGCCGGTGGGCAGCCGTTGACACCCCGGGGCGCGATGCTTAGCTTCCGCCGCGCGGTGTCCGCGAAACGCGATTACTACGAAGTGCTTGGTGTCTCCCGTGATGCCGAGACGGCGCAGATCAAGCGGGCGTACCGCAAGGCTGCAATGAAATACCACCCGGATCGCAATCCGGGTGACAACGAGGCGGAGGAGCGCTTCAAAGAAGCAGCCGAAGCGTTCGAGGTCCTCAACGACCAAGAGAAGCGGCAGCTGTACGACCGCTTCGGCCACGAGGGGCCGTCTCAGGCGGGTTTTTCGGGCTTTTCGGGCTCCGACGAGATCTTCAACCACTTCGGCGATCTGTTCGGCGACCTGTTCGGCAACCTGGGCTTCGGCGGCGGTCGAGGCCGAGGCCCAGCCCGCGGCGGCGACATCAAGGTCCAGCTCGAGATCACGCTCGAGGACGTGGTCAAGGGAGCCAACCGCGACGTGGTGGTGCCCCGCCGCGAGAGCTGCGAGACGTGCGGCGGCAGCGGAGCCAAGCCGGGCACGGCGCCCGAGACGTGCCGCCACTGCGGCGGTCGCGGGCAAGTGGTCCACCGGCAAGGGTTCTTCACCCTCCAGACGACCTGCCCGGTCTGTCGCGGCGAAGGCCGAATCATCGCTCACCCGTGCGACGACTGCGGCGGCACGGGGGCGGTCCAGCGCGAGACGACGCTCACCGTGAACGTGCCGCCCGGCGTGGACGACGGCCAGACGCTCCGCATCCAGGGGCGCGGCCAGGCGGGCCCTCCCGGCGGTCACCCCGGCAACCTCTACGTGGTGCTGCGGCTGCGCCCTGACCCGCGCTTCGTTCGCGACGAGTACGACATCCACAGCAAGATCGAGATCTCGATGTTCCAGGCGGCGCTGGGCTGCGCGGTCGAGGCGGACACGCTCGAGGGCTCCGAAGAGGTCGAGATCAAGCCGAGCACGCAGGCGGGCGAGGTCATCATCCGCCGCAACCAGGGCATCCCGGTGCTGGGCGAGCGAGGCCGCGGCGACCACCACGTGCACGTCGAGGTGACGATCCCCGAGGACCTCACCAAAGACGAGGCCGAGCTCCTGCGGCAAATGGCCGAGGCGCGCAACGAGCCGGTCAATCCGCCCCGCAGCGGGTTGTTCGACGCGTTCCGCAAGCGCCGTCGCGGCTGAGCGTTCGCGCCCCCCCGTAGCCGAGTCGCCGAGCCCCACGGTGCCCGACAGTGGCGCGTGGGGCTCGTTGGCGTCGTGGGGCGACCCGCGGGACACCTGCGCGAGCGCTGAGAAAATTGCAGGGGTGGCCCGGCGATTTTTGCCGGCCCCGCGGGCGCCGGCTATCGTGACAGGGCCCGTGCGCTCCCGGTCTCTCGCGTCTCGCACTCCCTTCGCCCTGGCGGCATCGCTGGGGCTGTCGGCGCTCTCACTCGCTTCGTCGGGCTGCTCGCTCAATCAGGCGACGGGTCGGCTGCAGCTGACCATGGTCTCCGAGGCGGAGGAGATCCGCCTGGGGCAGCAGACGGACGCCGAGGTCGTGGGGGCGCTGGGGCTGTACGAAGACGAGGCGCTGTCGGGCATGGTCGAGCGGATCGGGGCCGAGCTGGCGGCGAAGTCGGAGCGGTCGAGCCTGCCCTGGACGTTCAAGGTACTCGACGAGCCGGCGGTGAACGCTTTTGCCCTGCCCGGAGGCTTCGTCTACGCGACGCGAGGGCTGCTGGTGCACCTCAATTCCGAGGACGAGCTGGCGGCGGTGCTGGGCCACGAGATCGGGCATGTGACGGCGCGCCACGGGGTGGTGCAGCTACGCAAGAGTCGGGTGGCAGCGGCGAGCGTGGGGGTGTTTCGCATCGTCGATCCGAACCTGCGGCACGTGGGCGGCATCGCGGCGAGCACGGCGAGCCTGGCGTTGCTCAAGCACAGCCGCGACGACGAGTACGAGGCGGACTCGCTGGGCCTGCGCTACGCGGGGCGGGCGGGCTACGACCGCGCGGCCACGGTGGGGGTGTTCGACGTGCTGGCGGCGGTGAGCAGCGTGGAGGAGTCGGAGCGCGTGCCGTCGTGGCTGTCGACGCACCCCGATCCCGAGCTTCGTCGCTCGCGGGTAGAGTCGATGGTGCCGGGTCGCGCGGAGAAGCCGGGGCCGAATCCCGAGTACCTGGCGATGCTTCGGGGGGTGGCCTACGGCCCCGACCCGCGCAAAGGGTTCATCCTCGGCACGACCTTCGTGTACCCCAACGGGGGCTTTCGCATCGATCTACCGGAAGGGTGGGAGGCCGCGCATCAGGGTCCGCGTGCGCTGGCGAGCGCGCCCGACGAGGCGGCGCTGATGATGCTCGCGCCCACGGAATCCGAGTCGGCTCAGGACGCCCTCGATGCCTTCTTCGCCGACGGCTCGATCGATCGCGGCGAGGACTGGGCGGGCCAGGTCGGCGGCTTCGACGTGGTCTCGGCCGGGTTTTCGATCACTGGGTCGGACGGCAGCATCTCCGGCCTGTTGGCGTTCATCGAGTACGACGAGGAAGTCCTGGCGATGATGGCCCTGGGGCCGTCCGACGAGTGGGAGGCGCAGTCGGAGGTGGTGGCCCAGACCTTCGCGAGCTTCCGCCGGGTCGAGCCCGCCCTGAAGGCGATCGAGCCCATGCGGTTGCAGCTGGCCAAGGTCACCGAGGAGACGACGCTGGCGGAGATCGAGGCCAAGCAGCCGTCGTCGATCGACTTGGCCCATGTGGCGCTCCTCAACGGGATCGAGTCGGATGCACCGCTCGCCGCGGGCACGCTGATCAAGCGGGTGGAGGGCTTCAACCCGGCGCAGATCGAGGTCGAAGCTCGAGCCCAGCAAGACTAAAGCCCGCCCCATGAACCTCCCGGGCCTCGCGGCACGGCAGGTTCGACGAGACGGGCTTTGCCCGCGCGAAGGAGCGGGGCTCAGGCCTCGTCCATGAACGGGTAGCTGAACTTGCGCGGGGGATCGAAGTTCTCCTTGATCGTCCGCGCCGAGATCCAGCGGGTGAGGTTGAGCGCCGATCCGGCCTTGTCGTTGGTGCCCGAAGCTCGGGTACCACCGAAGGGCTGCTGACCCACGACGGCGCCGGTGGGCTTGTCGTTGATGTAGAAGTTGCCGGCGGCGTGGCGCAGGCGGTTGAGCGCGGTGTGGGCCGCTCCGCGCTCGCGCGCGAAGATGGCCCCGGTGAGGCCGTAGGGGCTGGTCTCGTCGCAGATCTGCAGCGTGGCCTCGTACTCGTCGGCCGGGTACACGTAGATGGTGAGGACGGGGCCGAACAGCTCCTCCTGCATCGTGCGGTACTTGGGATCGTCGGCGACGACGACGGTGGGGCTGATGAAGTAGCCCTTGGAGTCGTCGTGCTCGCCGCCGAGGACCTCCTTGACCGAGCTGCCGACGTTGCTCTTGGCCTCGTCGATGGCGCCGCTGAGCTTCTTGAAGCTGCGACCGTCGATCACCGCGCCCATGAAGTTGCGGAAGTCGCTGATGTCGCCCATCTGGATCTGGGCGAGGCCATCGCCGAGCCCGGCCCGCACGCGCGGCCACAGGTTGTCGGGGATGTAGGCCCGCGAGGCGGCGGAGCACTTTTGGCCCTGGTACTCGAAGGCACCGCGCAGCAGCGCCGCGACCACGGCGGGCGCGTCGGCGCTGGAGTGGGCGAACAGGAAGTCCTTGCCGCCGGTCTCGCCGACGAGCCGCGGGTACTGGTGGTAGCGGTCGATGTTGGAGCCGACCGTGCGCCACACGCCCTGGAAGACCTCGGTGCTGCCCGTGAAGTGGATGCCGGCGAGGCGGGAGTCGGCGACGACGGGGTCACCGACCTGCGAGCCCGAGCCGGGCAGGAAGTTGATGACGCCCGGAGGAAGGCCGGCCTCCTCGAGCAGCTTCATGATCACCCAACCCGACAGCACGGAGGTCGAGGCGGGCTTCCACAGCACGGTGTTGCCGGCCAGCGCGGGCGCGGTGGGCAGGTTGCCGGCGATGGAGGTGAAGTTGAAGGGCGAGACGGCGAACACGAAGCCGTCGAGCGGGCGGTACTCCACCCGGTTCCAGATCCCCGTGGGCGACACCGGCTGGTCCGCCATGATCTCGGTGAGGTACTGGACGTTGAAGGACCAGAAGTCGATGAGCTCGCAGGCGGAGTCGATCTCTGCCTGGTGCACGGTCTTGGACTGACCGAGCATGGTGGCGGCGTTGAGCCGGTCACGCCACGGACCCCGCAGCAGGGCGGCGGCGCGCAGGAACACGGAGGCGCGCTCTTCCCAGGGCAGGGCGGCCCAACCGGCGCGCGCCCGTTCGGCGGCATCGATGGCGGTGGCAACATGCTTTCCGCCGGCCTTGTGGAACACGCCGAGCTGGTGCTGGTGGTTGTGCGGCATCACCATCGGCGAGGTGTCGCCGGTATGCACGGCGTCGCCATCGATGATGGGCGTGGCCTCGACCTGTTCACCGCTTTGGCGGGCGAGCTCGGCCTTGAGCGATTCACGCTCGGGCGAGCCGGGCAGGTAGCCGCGAACGGGTTCGTTGACGGGGGTAGGGGCGCGAAACAAGCCGATCGACATGCGAGCTCTCCGGTGGGTCCCGCGGGTCATCGACCGCGAGATTGATCCGACCGTACGGTGCGGCGTCGACCGATCGCAACGGTGAGGCCGAGCAGGAATAGCCCCGCGAGGGAGCCGGGCGCGTGAGGCTTCTCTACCGCGCAACCGCGTGCACTGGGGGTGGTGGGCGGAGGCTCGGGCGGCGGGTTGTCGATGCGCGGCGGCTCGGTGGGTGCATCTCCGCCCGAGCCGGGTTCGGGGTCGGGCAGGCCGGGGCGGCGCCCGGGGCCGAACACCTGGAGATCTTCGGCGGCGGACTGGCTCGTCCGTGTGCGTGAGCACAGCCCGTCGGTCCAGCCGCCGTCGGAGCCGCGGCGCGCGTAGATGACGTAGCGGGTGCCGATGCGATAGGTCCGCCCGCACGCGGCCGAGCTCATGGAGGTCGAGATCTCGACGCGAGGTCCGACATCGCCCTTCCACACCTGGTCGACCTCGAAGCGGTAGCGCGCCCGGACTCCGTTGTTGGTCATGCTGAAGGGGCGCGCCTCGAACACGGCGTCGGCCCGCTCCATGGCTTCGGCGGGCGGCGGCGGCATCATGCACGAACAGGCGCGGGTCACGCGAGGCGCGAGCCACGAGGTGAAGACCACGGCGAGCACGGCCAGCCAAGAAGCGAAGCGCATGTCGCGAGGGTACCGCGTCACTCGGGGGGCGGCCGCCCCTTTGCCAAAGCGAGACATCTGGCCTACACACGGCCGCGACGCGAGGGTCGACGATTGCCCAATAGCCCATGAGGGGCCGGCGATGTCACTTCACCCCGCGTGATCGAGGAGGCGAAACGCGATGCTCACGGTAGCTGGGGTCACCAAAGCCTACGGAGGACGGACCTTGTTCGAGGAGGTCACCACGACCTTCGACGCCAACCACCGGTACGGCCTCACGGGGGCCAACGGGGCGGGCAAGTCCACGTTCATGAAGATCCTGGCCGGGCAGCTCGAGCCCGACGACGGCGAGGTCTCGATCCCGCCCAATAGCCGGATGAGCATGCTGCATCAGGATCACTATCGTCACGAGGAGGACCTGATCCTCAACGTGGTGATGATGGGCAACAAGCGGCTGTGGGCCGCGATGCAGGAAAAGGAGCAGCTGCTCGAGACCGGCGAGATGACCGACGAGATCGGCATGAAGCTGGCCGAGCTCGAGGTCGTGATCGCCGAGGAGGACGGCTACAACGCCGAGCCCGAGGCCGAGCAATTGCTGGTGGGTCTGGGCATCCCGACCGAGGAGCACCAGCAGCCCCTCAAGATCCTCCAGGGCGGCGTTCGCCTGCGTGTGCTGCTGGCTCAGGCGCTGTTCGGCAACCCCGAGATCCTGCTGCTCGACGAGCCGACCAACCACCTCGACCTCGACTCGATCCGTTGGGTCGTCGAGTTCCTCAAGAGCTACAAGGGCGTGCTGGTGGTGATCTCCCACGATCGCCACTTCCTCAACGAGGTCTGCACCGACACCGCCGACGTCGACTACGAGAACATCATCCTCTACCCGGGCGGGTACGACATGATGATCCGCCAGAAGGTTCAGTACCGGACCCAGGCGGAGAAGAGCAACGCGGCCAAGAAGAAGAAGGTCCTGGAGCTGCAGGACTTCATTCGCCGCTTCGGTGCCAACGCCAAGAAGGCCAGCCAGGCCACCTCGCGCCGCAAGCAGATCGCCAAGATCGACATGGTCGATCTCAAGCGTTCGAACATTCAGCGGCCCTTCATTCGCTTCGAGGTGGGCAACCCCAGCGGCAAGCTGGTGCTCGAGGTCGACAAGCTCGGCAAGAACTTCGACGACGACGTCGTGCTCAAGGACGTGGGCTTCACGCTGACCCGCGGCGACAAGCTGGCGGTGGTGGGGCCCAACGGTATCGGCAAGACCACGCTGTGCCGCATCATCGCTTCGCAGCTCGAGCCCGATCGCGGCAAGTTCACCCTCGGTCACCAGGTGACGGTGGGCAACATGCCGCAGCAGCACGAGGAGGGCGTGTCCAAGGAAGACACCAAGACCGCCTTCGAGTGGCTGTACCAGTGGGACGAGAAGTCCACGGTGCAGGAGATCCGCGGCCTGCTGGGGCGCATGCTCTTCCCGTCGCAGGACGCCGAGAAGCCGGTCTCCGCCCTCTCCGGCGGTGAGACGGCGCGGCTACTGATGTCCAAGCTGACGCTGACCCAGGACAACCTCATCATCCTCGACGAGCCCACCAACCACCTCGACCTCGAGTCGATCCGGGCGCTCACCGAGGCGATGCAGAAGTACGAAGGCACCATGATCTTCGTCAGCCACGACCACTACATGGTGGACGAGGTGGCGACCTGCATCCTCGAGCTCAAGGGCGAGGGCGGCTACGACTTCTTCCCCGGCGGGTACTCCGAGTTCCTCGACAAGACCGGCCGTACCAAGGACTTCGGGTAGGTCGTTTTCGCGCGCGCCGAGGCCCGCGGTTCCGACGATGGTCGGAGCGCGGGCCTCGTGTCGTTGGGGGTCGGCCCTCAGTGCTTGGGCTCGACCGTCTCGAGGATGTGAGGAGGGCCCGAGCGCCCCTGCGTGGCCATGCGGGCCTTGCCCGTGGCGTCGGTGGCCATCAGGTGCACGGGCGCGAGGAAGCCGTCGTCGGGCAGGTCGCCCGTGACGTGCTCTTGCTCGACCGTGCCGCGCGTGGAGCCCAGCGGCGCCTGGGCGAAGCGGGTGAAGAGCACGGCGCCGTTGTGGCCGACCGAGGCGATGGTCACCGGGAGTCGAAACCCATGCGCTTTGATGAGCTCGCGGAGCAGGGTGGTGAGGACGGCTTCGATGTCCATCGCCCGCATGATGGCGCGCTCGTGGGCGCCCGCCAACCCGGAGCGCCAGTCGTGGCACGATGGGCGGCATGTCGGAGCGAGCCTGGCTCGAGGTGCCCCTGACCGAGTTGCCCTTCGTCGTGCTCGACCTCGAGGCGACCGGGCTCGACTCGCATCGCGACGGGATCATCGAGATCGCGGTGGTCGAGGCGGTGCCCGGGAAGGAGCCGGAAGTGGTGTTCGACTCGCTGGTCGATCCGCAGCGGGCGATGGCGGGGACGGAGATCCACGGGCTCACCAACTGGGACGTGGCGGGGGCGCCTCGCTTCGAGGCGCTGGCGCCCGGCCTGCTCGGGACGCTGGCCGGTCGCTTGCTGGTGGCCCACAACGCGGACCTGGATCTGCGGCTTTTGGGAGCCGCCCTCGCGAGCACGGGGCGGCTGCGCGGGGTGCCGGGGCACCTGTGCACGCTGCGGTTGGCTCGAGAACTGGGGCACGCGGGGAGCTATGAGCTCGGTGCCCTCTGCGAGGACATGGGCGTGCCGTACCAAGGGGCTCACGCGGCGCGCAACGACGCCCTGGCCACGGCGCGGCTGCTTCGTCGCCTGCTCGAGGGGCTGTCGCGCGTGGGGCTGGGCTCGCTGGCGGCAGTTCGCGATCACCTGCGAGGGCAGGGCGCGGGCGCTTCGCTGGGCTCGGTCGAGCACGAGGCGTGGCCGGCCGAGGACGACGCGGAGACCGAGTCTCCCGAGCTCCGCCCGCGCCGCGGCGTGGGGGCGCACTACCAAGGCCACCTCTCCCTTCGACGCTATCGAGACGAAGTGCTCGGGGCGGTGCACGACCTGGGGATCACGCCGCAGGAGCTGGAGCGCATTCGGACGCTGCGGGAGTCTCTCGACTTGTCCGAGGGGCAGGTGCACGCGATGCATGCCCGGGTGTTCTCCGAGTACATCGGGCGCTTCATCGACGACGACTTGCTCGACGACGACGAGGTCGATGGCCTGCATCGCCTGAGTGACTGCCTGCGTACGCTCGGCTGGACGCCCGGCGACGCGAAGCCCTGAGCCCGGATCAGTACGGGATGTCTTTGTTGCGCACGCGGAAGATCAGAAACTCGTGCGTCGGGTTGTCATCGCCGCCGGGGTGAAGGAACGGTGACTGCGTGGGCCAGCTGATGTTCTCCGGGTCCCAGTTGAACCACATCCACTGCGTCTCCGGGGGCAGGACATCGGCGCACCGCAGCGGGAACTCGTTGCCCGGCTGCGGCTCGACGTCGAGCGGGGTGTCGTTGAGCTCGCCCGCTGCCATCGCGCCGTACTCCGTGCCCTCCTGATCCACCCATCCGTGGCTGGTGGTCTGCGGGTCGGAGGTCTGCAGGTTGCACTGCTCGATCTGGGCCTCGATGAGCGCGAGGTTCGGGGGGTCGTCTCCGGGGTCGTAGTCCAGGCCCGTCGCGCAGACCTCCCAGGCCGGGTCTCCGGTCAGCAGCGGGTCCGGGCTCCACAGCGGCGGTACCGGTCCATAGAATCCGCCGACGCGCTCGAGCAGGCCGAGCACGCCCTGAGGACCCTGTGCGTCCGCGTATGCGACGAGATAGATGTACTCCGTCCAGCCCGGGATGAGCACGGAGGTCATCCCGGCGGGGCACTGGTCGTCGACCAGCGGGCCCTCCCAGTGGTCGAGGATTCCCACGAGCGAATCGGCGCTGCCGTAGGCCAGCAGGTACTCGCCCTCGGCCACGAGCCAGGCCCCGATGTCTGGAGGAGAGTTGCTCGGAGCATCGGGCACGTTGCCGATGTCGAAGTGCGGAGGCTCGACGGGATCGGTGTCACCCGCTCCGCCGTCGGACGTGTCCCCGCCCATGCCCGTCGTGGTCGTCGCCGGGGTGTTGCTGCCGCTGGTGCTCGCCGGCGATGAGCCGGACGTCGGCGGCGTTGCAGGCGACCCTTCGGTCGTCCCCGAGCCGCCGCCCGATTCCGCACTGCCGCTGAGGTCGGTGATCGTGTGATCGACACACGCCCCCCCGAGAACGAGGCAAAGCCCCGCCATCCACCTTCCGATCTGCATCGTCGAGTGAATGGCCCGCGTGGGGGCTTCCTTCAAACTTCTTTTGGGATGAGTTTCAGTCCGGTTTCAGGCCGAACGGACCGACCGTGCCGGAACGCAGCGTCTTGGCCACGTCGGCCCAAGTCGACTCGGGAGCCGGTTTGGTCCCGCCGTCTTCCAGGGTCACCGACACGGCGACGGAGGTTCCGGCGGGCGGGTTATCGAGGAACGTCCAGTACGCCACCGTCATCTGATCGTCGACCCAACTCGGGCACCCACACTCTCGCAGTGCTTTGGCCATGGCTTCGGCGTAGGTCGTGCAGCGCGTGGTGACGGGCCCGCGGACCATGGCCATGTGGGCATCGTGGATGGCACGGCATTCCTTGCTGAAGGCGAGCGTGTCGTCGAGGGTCTTGTGTGCGGCGGCCGAGACCTCGGGTTCCGTGTCCAGACTGACGAGGGTCTCGGTCAGCTCGCGAAGCTTTTTGTAGAGCGCCGGATTGCGGGGCGCGAGGGGAGCCTCTTCGTAGGGGGCGAGGAACACCAGCTCGCCCGAGCGAGCACCGCGAGCGGCGAGCGACTCGAGCACCATCGCCACATCACTCGCGGGGGTCTGCGGAGCGATCGACAGCGACCAGCGACGGTTGTCGCTGCCCAGCGCCTTGGACCATGCGTCTTCGAGCTCGAAGGGCAGGTCCCAGCGCCGGCCATCGCTCGACGTGGTCAGCCGAAGCGGCTCGAGGCCCACCGCCACCGCATCGGTGGGCGCCGTCGTCTTCACCCCGCGGGGCACGGACGCGACGGGATGCCACGGCACGTCCTTGGTCAGATCGCAGATCGCATCCAGCTCGGCGCGATGCTCCTTCGTGTACCCGTCGTCGCAAGGGGTCGTCGACGTCGACGTGTTGCAGCCGAGGGTGAGCAGCGTGACCGCGGCGGCGGCGAGGAACCGTCGGCGGGATGAAGCGGCAGGACGAAGGCGAGGGCGAACGGGAACGTCGGGACGGCTCATGGGTTGCGGGTCTATGCAGACGCTACCGCAGCCGCCGAACCGTGCTTCCCGCGTGGCTCCAGGCGAGTCTCGATTTTTTCGCGGCCGCGATCAGTCGAGCACCGAGGGCAGACCCCCCGGCTTGGCGATCTTCACCGGTTGCTTCGCGTCGGGCCGGACCGAGTGATCGGTCGTCGGAGGATTGGGCGTGTCGGCCAGCGGAGGCTCGGGTGTGGGCTCGGGCCGATACACGTCGGGCGAGGGCGCCAACGGATTCACGACCTCGGGTTTGGGCTCGGGCTCGGGCTCGGGCTTCGGTGCCACGCGAGGCTCGGGATCGGGCTCGAGCTGGGGTTTCTGCGCGGCGCCCGGAGGCGAGGGCACCTCGGGGCGACGCTCCACGGGGGCCGCGGCGATCATCGTGCGGTCCTCCTCGAGCTGCGTGTTCGGGTCGCGCAGGGCGATGAAGCGCAGGCGGGCGTGCTGTACGTGCTCGACGTAGCGAATGCTCCGGGGCGGCAGCTCGCCGTCTTCCCGCATCCACTTGCTCACGTTGCCTCCGCCCGCGTTGTAGGCCGCGAGCGCCAAGGTCTCGTCGCCGTCGTAGCGATCGAGCATCTTCAGTAGATAGAGGCTGCCCGCCTCGATGTTGAACTCGGGATCGTAGACGCGGGCAACCGAGCGGCCCATCTGTCGCGCCATCGCGTTGGCGGTGGCCGGCATCAGCTGCATGAGGCCGCGAGCGCCCGCTGGGCTCTTGGCGCGGGTCTGGAATCGGCTCTCCACCCAGATGACCCCGTTGATGAGATCGGGGTCGAGCTCGTACTTGGTGGCGATCTGCTCGACCCAGGGCTGCACGGTGGCGATGCGGTCTCGGTCGGTCTGGCGGAAGGGCTCCACGCCTTCCAGATCCGGCAGCGGCTCCATGTTCGTGCGGGCGCTGGGCGCGGGCAGGACGGGATCCTTTTTGCCGGGGGCTCCGGGTCCATTGGACGACCACTGGAACTGCGCACAGCCCGCCATAAGCGACAAGGCACAGGCGAGCACGCCGCCACGGGAACCTCGGATCGACCGAACCATGGCTCGACCTTTACAGAAGGGTGCGCACCGGCCGAAGTTTTCGTCGAACTCGACTGCGGAATCGGCGCCGGGTGCGAAAAAGCGTGATGGCTCCCCGGTCCAGTCGTGCGACAGGAGGCCACGGCAGGCCTTAGGACCGGTTAGGATGTACCAAACCGGTGCTGCGGTCCCCACGGTGGGCGGCTGCCGTACTCGTTTTGGAGTCCCGCGATGTCCCTTCGCTCGGCTGCTGCTTTCTCGCTTCCGATCCTGCTCGCTCTCGTTCCGACCACGACCCACGCCGAGGGTCCCTCGCCGGGTTACCACCCGTGGGCCAATGACCACGCGGGGCCGATGGAGCTCGAGGTCTCCGAGCTGCGCGCCCACCCCGAGCGCTATCGCAGCGGTCCGGTGCAGCAGCCCGCCGACGTGACCGACCTCGATTCCTTCCAGGCGGCGCCGGGGGAAGAGACCGTGCCGGACTTGTCCAAGAAGGGCGAGACCCCGCAGGGCTGGGTGCAGCGAGGCAGCGTGGTGTTGCCGACCCCGGTCGCCAACGGTGACCTCGAGGTCGACCCCGATGTCGCTCGCGGCATGCAGGTGGTGCCCGGCAACGAGTACCCGCGCAAGCACACCCTGTACATCAACTTCGGCGGCATCATGCTCTATTCGGGAGCAGACAACTCGGCCGAAGACCGCTCTACGCTGGCGCGACAGGCCGTGTATCCCGTCTACGAGGGCGGTGAGCAGCGGGCGCTGTCCATCATCCAGAACGTTCAGGAGGACGTCGCCAACTACGGCATCAACGTCGTCTACCTCGAGCGGCCGAACAAGACGGTGCCCTACACCATGGAGATGGTGGGCGGCAGCTGGACCGACACCAACATCGACTCGCCCGCGGGCGGCGTGGCTCCGGGTGCCGACTGTGGTGCGCTCGGTCAGCGGCACGTCGTCTACACCTTCGCGTCGGGTGGCACCTCGGCCACGCAGGCCGCCAACACGGCGAGCCAAGAGGCGGGCCACGCTTGGGGCCTGGACCACACCTTCAATTGTGGTTCGGTCATGTCCTACTGCGGCTCGGCCAACGGCGTGTTCTCGACCACCTGCGACGGGCTGTGCGAGACGCAGTGCCAGGGGCCGAACAGCGCCGGCTGCCGGCTCACCCACGAGGATTTCTGCGGGGTCGACAACGACCAGCAGAACGAGGACGCGGAGCTGACCTGGATCTTCGGCGGCAACGAGCCCGACATGGAGCCGCCCACCGTGGAGATCATCTCGCCGGAGGACGGAGCCGAGCTCGAGGTCGGCGCGGACATCGATATCCGCAGCCTGATCTCGGACAACTACGGCGGATACGGTTGGTACTACTACATCACCAACAACGGTGAGGTGATCCTCGACGCCGTCGACTACGACCGCCAGGTCGACAACGACTACCGCCCCGCGCTGAACCTCGGCGGGCTCACCGAAGGCGAGTGGGTCATCACCGTGGGTGCCGAAGACCACTTCGGCCACATCACCGAGGACACGGTCACCCTGTTCGTGGGCGTGCCCAACGACTCCGGTCTCGACGACACGGCCGGTGAAGATGGCATCGACAGTGAGGGCGATGACGCGAATGACACCGACGACGTCGTGGGCACGGGCGAGACGCTGCCCGCGAGCGACGATGACGGCGGAGCGGGCCGCGGCTGTGCCTGCACGGCCTCTTCTTCGGTACCCTCGGGCGGCCTGGTCGGCTTCGTGTTCCTCGGCCTGTTGGGTCTTCGTCGCCGCCGCTGAATGACAGGCCGGACTCCGGCCATCGATCACAACGCGAGAATCTCATGCGCTCTCCTTCGATCCTCATCGCCGTGCTTCTTGCGTTGCCCGCCACTGCGGCGGCGGAGGGCGAGGGCTATCACCCCTTCGCCCCGCCCCAAAATGGAGTGCGGACGGTCGACCTGAGCGCGCAGGCTCGGGCCGCGGCCGCGGGTGAGTACCGAACGCAGCCCTACGCGGAGACGGTCGACTTCGATGAACTCGACGACGTCGCCGCCGAGGCGCTGGCCAACGGTGCGTCCACGGCACCTCCGCCCGGCGGCCTACGCCCGCAAGGCTCGGTGGTCGTGCCCGAGCCCATCGCTCAGGGGCAGCTGGCCGATCCGGCGGTGATGCACGCGGTCGAGGACATCCCCGGCAACGAGTACCCGCGCAAGCACACCCTGTACATGAACTACACGGGGGGCATGCTCTACAACGGCTCGGACAACTCGGCCGAGAGCCGCAGCAGCCTGGCCACCCACGGTGAGTACCCCGTGTACACGGGCGGCGAGGCCAAGGCCGTCGCGGCGGCGCAGGAGATGGCGAGCGACGTCTCTTCGCTGGGCATCAACGTCGTCTACCTCGACCGCCCGCCGCAGATCCTGCCCTACACGATGGTGATGATCGGCGGCTCGTGGACGGACACGAACCTCGAAGACTCGGCGGCCGGCGTGGCTCCGGGCACCGACTGTGGTGCGCTCGGTCAGCGGCATGTCGTCTACACCTTCGCCAACGCGGGGTGGTCGGCGACGGCGGTGGCCAACGTGACCGCGCAGGAGGCCGGCCACGCCTGGGGCCTGGACCACAGCCTCAACTGCAACTCCGTCATGTCGTACTGCGGCTCGGGCAACGGCATCTTCTCGCCGACCTGCGACGGCCTGTGCGAGTCACAGTGCCAGGGCGACGCGGGCTGCCGGCTCTTCCACGAAGACTTCTGCGGCGTCGGCCAAGACCGGCAGAACGAGATGGAGGAGCTCGCGTTCCTCTTTGGCGGCAACGAGCCCGACCTCGAGGATCCCTATGTGGAGATCGTGTCGCCCGAAGACGGCATCGTCCTGCCCGAGGGCAGCGATGTCGACCTGCGGGCGGTGGTCGACGATAACTACGGCGGCTACGGCTGGCGCTTCGTCATCGAGCAGGACGGCGAGGTCGTCTTCGATCAGATCGACTACGACCGCGAGGTCGACAGCGAGTACCGAGCCGCGCTCAACCTGGTGAACCTCGACCCCGGCACCTACGCGATCACCATGGAGATCGCCGACCACTTCGATCACTACAGCACCGACATGGTGAGCTTCGTGGTCGAGGGGGCGGCGGGAGCCGACGATGGCGGCGAGGACGGAGGCGTCGACGAGTCGGGTGACGGCGGCGAGGATTCGGCGGGCGGCACCGTCGGAGACGGGGGTCTGGACGACGACGGTGGCGACGGAGCCTCGGAGAGCGACGGTGGCGATCTACCCTCGGGGGGTGGATCCGGGGGCGGCGCGATCGACGGAGGCGACGGCTGCAGCTGTCGGGCGGACGGCGGTTTTGGCTCTTCTGGGGCTCCCTGGGGCCTGCTAGGGCTTCTCGCGCTGTTTCGGCTGCGCTCGCGCGAACGTCGCGGTTCGCGGGCCTGAGCGCTAGCGCGGGGACGCGCACGCCACGGTCTGCACGTGAGGCTTGACCGCGCGCCGCGGATCCATATGCTTCGTCCTCCCTTCGCCGCTCGGGCCCAGGGATGGACGACTCTTCACTCGTCCGGTCGAAGTTTCCGACCGACACTGACCGAGCGCATCGATTTTCGGAGAGACACTCCCATGGCCAGCTTCAATCAAGCCATCGTCAGGACCGGCGGCAAGCAATACCGAGTCGAGCCCGGCGGTGTGCTTCGTGTAGAGAAGCTCGACGGCGACGTTGGTGGCAAGGTCGAGTTCGGTGAAGTGCTGCTTCTGGGCAGCGGCACCGAGGCTCAGATCGGCAAGCCCCTCGTCGAGGGTGCCAAGGTCACCGGCACCATCACGGCCCAAGGCCGTGGTCCCAAGCTCATCGTCTACAAGTTTCGTCGTCGCAAGAACTACCGGCGTAAGCAGGGCCATCGCCAGGCGTACACCGAGATCAAGATCGACGAGATCACCAACTGAGCTCCGACACTTTCCGGTTGCGAGGACGACATGGCACATAAAAAAGGACAGGGCTCGATCAAGAACGGCCGCGACTCCAAGGCGCAGTTCCGCGGCGTCAAGAAGTTCGGCGGCGAGCAAGTTCGGGCGGGCAACATCCTCATCCGTCAGGTGGGCAACCGCTTCAAGGCGGGTCCCGGGGTCGGCCAGGGCAAAGACTTCACCCTGTACGCCCTTCAAGACGGCAACGTGCGCTTCTACAAGCGCGGCCGCGACCGACGGTCCTACGTGGCCGTCGACGCGATCGAGGCCGAAGCGGCGCAGTAGCGTCGGTTCGCCCCGGTCGCTGCCGTAAAGGAACGGCACCCTCATGCGTTTCATCGATCAAGTTCGCGTCATCGTGCGAGCTGGTCGTGGCGGTGACGGTGCCGTCGCCTGGCGAAAAGAAAAATACGTCCCCAAGGGTGGCCCCGCCGGAGGCGATGGTGGCCGCGGAGGCGACGTCATCCTCGAGGCCGACCCTCACTTGAGCACCCTGATGGAGCTTCACTTCCGCAGGCGGGTGAAGGCCGAGCACGGGCAGCCGGGGGGCACACGCGATCGCAACGGTCGCGGCGGCAAGGACCTGATCGTCAAGGTTCCCGTCGGCACGATGGTCTACATCGAAGGGGCGGTCGACGACGACAAGACCGAGCCGGTAGTCGACGACGAAGGCGGCATGGAGACCGTGTACGTGGTCGAGGACGCCGGCGCGCTGGCGCGACTCGAGCAGGCGCGGGCCGAGCAAGGCGAGACCACGCCGCTGGAAGAAGACGTCGACGAGCCCGAGTCGAGCGAGGCGGCAGCGCAGGCCTCCGACGGCAGCGACGGTGAAGCCGAGGCGAGCCCGACCGAGGGCAGCGAGGCCGAAGGCGATGCCGCGCATCCCGAAGAGGAGCCCGCGCTCATCGCCGAAGCCGACGACAGCGACGGTGCAGCGCCCGCCAACGATCTGCCCGACGCCGAGCTGTCCTTCGATACCGACGACGAGACCCTGGACGACGAGTCCTTGATGCCCACGATCGACGAGATCGAGGCGGCCGAGGAGTCTATGGGCGAGCTGGTGGGCGATCTGACCGATCCACACCAGCGCCTGGTGATCGCCAAGGGAGGGCAGGGCGGTCGCGGCAACATCCACTTCCGCAGCGCCACCAATCGCGCGCCCGATCGCGCAGAGCCGGGCACGCCGGGCGAGGCGTGGTACCTGCGGCTCGAGCTCAAGCTGCTCGCCGACGTGGGCATCGTGGGCTACCCGAACGTGGGCAAGTCGACGTTGATCCGCAAGATCAGCCGGGCGCGCCCCAAGGTCGGGGCCTACCCCTTCACCACGCTGACGCCGAACCTCGGGGTCGTGCCGCTGTCGGGCAACCGCTCCATGGTCGTCGCCGACGTGCCGGGCCTCATCGAAGGGGCGAGCGACGGCAAGGGCCTCGGCCACCAGTTCCTGCGGCACCTCGAGCGCACGCGGGTCCTGCTGCACGTGCTGGCGCCCGACTACACGCCGGGCCGCGATCCCCTCGTCGACCTCGAGACGCTCGAGCGGGAGCTGGAGCGCTACGGCTCACAGTTCGACGGGCGGCCGCGGGTCGTCGCGCTCAACAAGCGCGACCTGCTGCGCGACGAAGAGGGGCGCGCACTCGTCGCTCGCACGCGGGAGACCTTGCGCGAGCGCAACATCCCGCTGTTCCTGATCTCGGCGGAGACCGGGGCGGGCATCCCCAAGCTGCTCGAGGCCATCTGGCGCCGCGTCCAGATGCACCAGGCGTCGTCCTAGAAGCCGCTTCTCCGGTCCTCGCCGATTTGCACCGGGTCGGCCGAGGTCGCGATCTGCGACCGGACGGGCGGACCGAGGAAACTGGCGACCCCACCCGACGTGATCGTTGTCGGTGAGGTTTGCCGCCATGCCCGACGCCCCCACGAGCCGCCCCCTCAACCCTCGCGATCCGACCCGCCCGTTCCACGCCGCTTCCTGGTGGAGGCTTGGTGGCCTTGGTACCTTTGTGGACGTGTTGGATACGCTTCGTCTAGCTCTGGTCCCCGGTCGCCTACGTCGATGGGCACACACGGTTCCGGCGCTGTTCGTGCTCTGTTTGGGGCTGAGCCTCGGCCTCATGGCGCAAGCTGCGCCCGCTCCGGTCAAGCCGACTCCGGTGAAGCCGGCGGGCAGCAAGCCTGCGGCCAAGCCCGCGAAGCCCAAGGGCTCCGAAAAGCTGAACCCCGCGCCCAGCAAGGGCCCGAGCAAGCTGAACCCCGCGCCCAAGAAGAGCCCGGCCAAGCTCGGTGCGTCGCAAGATCCGTTCTCGGGCGGAACCAAGGGCAACGCGAACGTTCGCGAGAGCGAGCTTTATGGCGACCGCCTCGACAACCTCCAGGTCGAGGTCGATCAGCTCAAGGACAAGATCTTCCGCAGCAAGGCCCGGCTGACCCTCCTCAAGGAGACGGTGCTGCGCGGCGTGCTGGCGGGCAGCCGCGTGACGCTGACCCACCAAAACCTGATGGGCTCGGGCTTCCAGCTCGTGCGGGTGGTCTTCATCATGGACGGCGCCCAGATCTTCGCGCGCACCGACGAGACCGGCGGCCTCGATGGCGAGGACGAGATCACCGTCTACGACGGCAACCTGCCTCCCGGGCCCCACAACGTCACCGTCGAGCTGACCTACCAGGGCAACGGCTTCGGGGTCTTCTCGTACCTCAACGGCTACACCTTCGAGTCGCGCAGCTCCCATAGCTTCACCGCGCCGGAAAACGGCGCCATCAAGCTGGTGAGCCAGGGCTTCGAGCGCGGCAACATGACCACCGAGATGAAGGACCGCCCTTCGGTGAACTGGCAGGAGGTCCCCCTCGACGCCAGTGGGCGGCCGCTGCCCAAGACCCGTAGCAAGTCGAGCCGAGCCAAGAAGGACGGCAAGTGATCCGAGCCCCGAGCTGTCGTCGCCGTGCACGGAGCATGGCGACCCTCGTCGCGGCTGCGGTCGCCTTGGGAACGTACGCCAGCGCGGCTCCGGCCGTGGCGGCCCCCTCGGCGCGTGACCAGCAGGATCTCGAGGAGTACGCGGCCAAGCTGAGCGAGGCCGAAGACGCGCTCAAGCGGGCTGCGGCCGCGGCCAAGCGCAAGGTGGTGACCAGCGAGGAAGAGCTGGCCAAGCGCCTGGTGGCCGGTCAGCTCCAGCTGGCCGAGGGCGACTACGAGGGGGCGGCGATCGCCTTCCTCGACCTGCTCGAAAACCACCCCAAGTCGCGGGCCGGACCGCAGGCGGTGTTCTTCCTCGGTGAGGCCCTCGTTCATCTCCAGATGGAGCGATGGGCCTTCGAGCTGTTCATCCAGAACCTCGGCAACTCGAGCCGCGAGGCCAAGCGCTTTCATCAGCGCAGCGTGGCCCACCTGCTCGACCTGGCCATCCCCCGTCGCGAGGCGGGCTTTGCCCGGCGACCCGGTCTCAGCGCCACGCCCGAGGTTCGAGCCCGGTTGCGAGCGGTGGGGGCCAGCACCACCGTCGAGCCCCCCAAGGGCAAGCTCAGCGCCACCGACGTCGATCGACTCGCGCGCTGGGCCGAGTCGTTCCCGGCCAAGCGCCGCATTCCCGAGCTGAGCTACGCCTACGGCCGCCACCTGTACCTCACGGGTCGGCACGAGGACGCGGTCAAGGTGCTCGACCAGATGAGCCCCTTCGACATCCCCATCACGCGGGGCGGCGAGGGGGCGGAGTGGCGCGTGCGGGCGGCCTACGTGGCGGCCTCGGCCGTGCTTGCCCTCGGCGAGGCGGAAATCGCCCTCGAGCGCTTCGGTCGGATCGTCAAGGCCAACCCCTCGCGCCCTCGCGATCGCCAGATCGTGCAGCTGTCGTGGATGGCCCTCGGACGGATTCACCACGACCTCGGCAACGTGGAAGACGCGGTCGACAACTACCGCCGCATCGGCCGTGACTCGCCCTACTTCCCCGAGGCGATGTACGAGACGGCGTGGACCCTGATGGCGGCGCGGCAGTACGAGCAGGCCGTCCAGGCCCTCGACCTGTTGCTGGTCTACGACCCCGACTCGCCGATCGCGGGCGAGATCAAGCACCTGCGCGGCAAGGTCCGTATTCAGCAGCGCGACTACCAAGGGGCCGAAGAGCAGTTCCTGGCGCTGCGCCGCGAGTTCGATCGGCTCGCCAAGCGCTTGGGCAGCAAGCTGCAATCCAAGGGCGATGCCACGGCCTACTTCGCGGCCGTCGTCGGCGAGGACATGGAGCACTTCAGCCTGGGCGCGCTATTGCCTGTGGGCGCGACCACGGTGGCCAAGGGGCTGCCGCGGGCGGTGCATGCCGAGAGCCTGGCCGGCGAGGTCGGGGCGCTCAACCGCGAGCTCGACGAGCTGCGGGCGATGCTGGCCCAGATGGAAGAGGCGGTCTCCGTGCCGCACAAGGCCAAGCTCTTCACCGACCTGGGGGCTCACATCGCGGGGATCGACGCGGGCGCGTCCGATGTCATCGAGGTCCAAGAGGAGCTCGTGGCCCGGCTCTCGGTGCGGGCCAAGGGCGCCGGCCTGGCGCGGCTCGAGGCCCAGCGCGAGCGACTGCGGGCCAAGCTCGATCAGCCGCGCGGCGGAGCCAACCCCAAGCGCGACCAGGCGGCGCGGAAGATCGAGCGGCTGGAGCAGCAGGCCCACAAGCTCGAGATCACGGTGGCTCAGCAGCGGGCGCAGCTGGTCGCCACCGAGCGCTACTACGAAGAGACCCGATCCGAGCAGAAGATCGACCATCAGGCCTTCCTGACCCAGGCGGCCGAGATGCGCAACGAGATCGCCGAGCTCGAGGCCGAAGCGGCGGCGCTGCGGCGACGCGTGAGTCGGGCCCGGGCCTCGCTGCGCTTTGCCAACCCCGAGGACGACTCGTGGCGGGCGGCCCTGGGTGCGTACCAAAAGCACCTGGGCAGCATGTACACCGCGCTGGCCAAGGTGGCCCCCGATCCCGAGATCAACGCGCTGTGGAAGCGAGCGGCGCGGTGGCACGCGGCCTCGGGCAGCGTCCGCCAGGGGCTGGACGCGGTGGCCGAGAGCCGCCTGAAACAAGCGATGGTGATCCTGGCCGAAGAGCGGGTGAACCTCGACCGCTACCGCACCGAGCTCGCGCGGGTGAAGGGCAACACCAAGAACCTGGTCTCGCAGGTGATGTCGGCGACCTACCGCGACGTGGTGGGCGAGCTGCACAACCAAGTCATGCGCAGCGAAGTGGGCCTGCTCGACGTGGCCTGGTCCATGAAGGAAGCCGAGACCGACGAGGTGCATCGCCTCGAACTCGATCGAGATCGCGATCTGGGCGAGCTCGACGACGCGGTGAGGATGGGGCTGGAGGAGCTGGGACAGTGAGCGCGCGTCGATGGAGTTTTGGGCTCGGCCTGCTGGCGATCACCGCGGCGTCCAGCCCGGCGTGGGCGCTGCCCCGCGAAGAGGGCCCCCGTGAGTCTCGGATCGAGCCCCGTCCCGGCGAGCCGGGCTCGGGCAAGGGCCTCGAGCAGCAGATCAAGAGCACCGAGGCGGGCAAGCTCAAGGCCCCGCTGCCGCTGCGGCCGGCCGACGACAAGGAAGCCGACGCGCTCGAGGACCTCGAGAAGTTCGCCGATCGCTACCGCCGTGGCCACGACGCCACCGCCCACACCATCGCGCAGCTGCTGATCATCGAGTCGAGCAAGGGGCGGCACTCGCTCGAAGAGCAGTACCAGCGGCAGATTCGCGATCACGAGGCCAGCGCCCGCAAGATGCGAGCGCTGGCGATCCAGCGCTACGAGGACTTCCTCGAGCTGCACCCCAACGATGCCACCTGGACCCCCGAGGTCACGTTCCGCCTGGCGGAGCTGCACTTCGAGACGGCCACCGATCGCCTCGCGCGACAGGAAGAGGCCTTCGAGAAGGAGCTCGAGGCGTACGAGGAGGCGATCAAAAAAGACCCCAACGCCCCGCCGCCCGCCAGTCCCAACCCGGACTACTCGGCCTCGGTGGCGATGTATCGCGACGTCGCGACCCGCTTCCCCCACTACCACCTCGTGGACTCGGCCCTGTACATGATGGGCACGCTGCTCTACGACATGGAGGACTTCGACGGGGCCCGGCAGTCGTACCTGGCCCTGGCGTGCTCCAATCGCTACGAGGCACCCTTCGCCGATGGCACCAACGCGGTGGATTCCACCAACTTCCGCCGCGGCGACTACGGAGAGTGCAACCCTCTGAACGAGGAGAGCTCGTTCGTGGCCGAGGCGTGGCTGCGGGTGGGCGAGATCCACTACGACTTCGACCAGCACGATCCGGCGATCGAGGCCTATAGCCAGGTGCTCAAGGATCCCGAAGGCGACCTCTACGACGAGGCGCTGATCCGCATGGCCTCGACGCTGTACCTCAAGCGCAGCTTCCCCGAGGCGGCCGACAAGTTCGACGAGTTCGTGCGCTACGCCGATGCCCACAAGGGCGAGGCCAAGGCCGACGGCGCGGTCGGCCTGCGCGGCGATGCCATCAAGTACCTGGCCAAGACCTACGTCGAAGAGGACTGGGACCTCGACGGGCGTCGCGACCGGGTCTGGGGGTTCGCCCGCCTCGACCGTGACTATCGCGAGCGGGGCAACGAGCGGCACGTCCCCGAGATCTACGCCGCCCTGGGCGACCTGTTCGCCATCCAGACCGAGTTTCTCAAGGCCATCGACATCTGGAAGACCACGCTGCGTCGGTGGCCCATGACCCCGGCCGCACCCAAGATCCAGCTGCGGATCCTCAGCGCGTACAACCTGCTGCAAGACGAGGCAGGGGCTCGCAGCGCTCGCGATGCGCTGGCCACCAATTACCTGCGCGGCACCAAGTGGTTTTACGCCAACGAGAGTGACCCGGATGTCGTCGAAGAGGCGCTGGCCCTGGCCGAGGAGGCCCTGGTCCACACCGCCATCGACCACCACACGCAGGCCCAGGCGCTGCGAGCCGAGGGCGACAAGGCGGGGGCCAAGGCCGAGTACGAGATCGCGGCCCGGGCCTACGAGGCCTACCTCGAGCGCTTCCCGGACACGCCCACCAGCTACGAAAACCGCTTCAACTTCGCCGAGTCGCTGTACTACAGCGAACAGTTCGAGAAGGCGGCCGACCAGTACGGGCAGGTCCGCGACTCGAATATCGACAACCGGCTGCAAGAGGACGCGGCCAGCGGGGCCGTGCTGGCCTTCGAGGCGTTCGTCGAGCAGGAGACCCAAGCCGGGCGCCTGACCCTGCCCGACATGCCGGGCCAGGACACCGAGGGTCCCTTCGATGCGGTCGAGATGCCGGAGCTGCTCATGGCCATGCAGGTGGCCTACGACAGCTTCGTCGACGTGCTGCCCGACAGCGAGCAGACCCCGGCCATGATGGTGCTCGCGGGCGAGCTGTCGCAGCGCTACTACCAGTTCGAGGACGCCGAGCGACGCTTCGTGCGGGTGCTCGACGAGCACTGCGAGGAGAACGCGGCCATCCGGGCAGGCACCGCCATCGTCGACGGCTACGTCGCGCGCGAGGAACTCGAGGCCGCGCGCGAGTGGACCGACCAGCTGCTCGAGCGCGGCTGCGGTGAAGGAGACGAGAAGGAGCAGTTCGCGGGCAAGCTCAAGACCCTGGGCAACGCGGTGCGCTTCCAGGAGGCGAGCCTGCTCTACGAGGCGGGCGAGTTCGAGGCCGCGGCCGATCGTTTCGTGGCGCTGGTCGACCAGGCCCCCAAAGACGACAACGCCGCCGCCGCGCTCAACAACGCCGCGGTCTGCTACGAGAACATCGGCCGGTTCTCCTCCGCGAGCCAGACCTACAAGCGCATCTACACCAGCTACCCCGACTCCGACTTCGCCGACGATGCGCTGCTGCGCACGGGCTTCAACCACTCGCGCTTCTTCGAGTTCGACAAGGCGGTGGGCTCGTACCTGATCCTCGCCGAGGACGACCACTACAAGGACAGCGAGCACCGCGAGGTCGCGCTGCGCAACGCCGCCGACCTGCTCGATAGCCTGCAGGACTACAAGCGCTCCTCCGACTTCTACAAGCGCTACGCCGAGCAGGCCGCCAACGAGGCCGATGCGGGCGAGGCGATGTTCAAGGCGGCCAAGGTCCTGGGCAAGACCGAGGACAAGGCGGCCACGATCACCGCGTACCAGAACTTCTTGGTGCAGTACGGCGACAAGCCCGACCAGGCCGAGCGAGCGGTCGAGGCCGAGCTGCGCATCGGCCAGGCCTACGCCGCGCAGGGCAACCGCAAGCGGGCCGAGGAGCACTACCGAGCCACGGTGGCGGCCTTCGACGCCCGCGGGCTCCAAGTGGCCACCGATGCCGCCGACTACCCCGCCGAGGCCCAGTTCCTGCTCGCCGAGTATGCGCTGGGGGATGTGCTCGGCCGCAAGATCACGGGTACGGGCAAGAAGTTCGATCGGGAGACCAAGGCGCTGTTCGATGCGCTGGTGGTGGCGACGTCGGCGTACGACAACGTCTTCCCCTATCGGCGTCTCGACTGGGTGTTGGCCGCGATGTTCCGCCGGGGCTTCGCCTTCGAGACCACGGCCATCGCGGTGCGGGAGGCCCCCGTACCCAACAAGCTCAAGGAGTACTCCGAGGCTTGGTTCGCCTACAAAGACCTCGTGGAGGCCTTCGCCGCGCGCACGGAGACCAAAGCGATCGAGCTTTACATCCTGACGGTGACGAAGAGCAAGGAGGCCAACATCGCCAACGAGTGGACTCGCTCGGCGCTGGAACGGCTCAACATCTATCGACCCGAGGACTTCCCGCTGCTGCGGACTCCGGCCCTCGATCTACAGCTGGAGGACCGACGATGAACCGCTGGACCCTGGGCCTTCCACTGGGCCTCGTCGGCGTGCTGCTGGCGGGCTGCCCTGGCCCCGACACTCAGAAGACCGAGACCCCCGACGGGCCCTCCGAGCTCAACGAGGACGTGCTCATCGGCTCGACCGACGACGAGCCCGCCGAGGAGGTCGACCCCGAGCTCGCGGCCAAGCAGGCGGCGGCCAAGGAGGTGCTCGAGAAGGTCAAGGACCGCGACCCCGAAGAGGAGCGCAAGAAGCTCGAGCGCTCGCACGCGATCAGCCAGCAGGCGCAGGCCAAGCTCACCAAGGGCCAGTACACCGACGCGGTCAAGACGGCCCGCCAGGCGCTCAAGGTGCACGAGCAGAACGTCGACGCGATGCTCGTGTTCGCCGAGGTCTACTACAAAGAGGGCAAGTTCGAGCTCGTCCGGGCGGTCACCAGCTCCGCCCTGCAGATCGACGCCAAGATTCGCACCCCCGAAGAGACCTCGCGGGCCTACAACCTCCAGGGCTTCGCCATGCTGGCCATGGGCGAAGACCAGGGGGCGACGCGCTCCTTCAAGAAGGCGGCCGAGGTCGACGAGAAGAACGCGGCCGCCTGGAACAACCTGGGCACCCGCTATCTCGACGTCGGTGACGTGCCCACGGCCACCGCGTGCTTCGAGTATGCGATCGAGCTCGAGCCGCGCTTTTACAAGGCACACCTGAACTACGGGGCGGCGTTGCGGGCGAGCCGAAACTGGGAAGCGGCCGAGGCGGCCATGCGCAAGGCGCTGGAGCTGCGGCCCAACTACCCCGAGGCCTACTTCAACCTCGGCGTGCTCTACCTCGACGCCGATCCCTTCCCGGGCCTGGACACGACGCAGCGGCTCAACAAGGTCATCGGGAACCTCAGCAAGTTTCAGAAGCTGGCCGTCGACGACGACAAGGCCAAGACGCGCGCGGGCACGCCGGGGCTGGCGGCGGCCGGGGCCAATGCTCCACCGCCGCGAGTGAGCAAGGCCAGAGCCGAAGACTTCATTCGCGTCGCCAAAAAGGGGCTCGAAAAAGAGGGGCGTCGACTCGATCGCGCCAAAGAGCGAGAGGCCAAGAACGCCGCCGAAGCAGCCGAGGCGGCGGCCGCCGAGGCAACGGCAGCCGAAGCCGCGGCGGCGGGAGGCGAAGCCGGGGCACCGACCGAGGCCGGCGCCGAGACGCCGGGCGAAGGCGGAGCGACCGATCCGGCCCAGCCCTCGCCGCAGGGGCCGAACCAACCGGAGCCCGCCAGCCCGACGCCGCAGGGTCCACAGCAGCCGGGTTCGGGTGAGCCGGCCGAGCCGACTCCGAGCGACCCCGCACCGACGCAGCCGGCCAAGCCGACACCGACGCAGCCGGCCAAGCCGACGCCGACACAGCCGGCCAAGCCGACGCCGACGCAGCCGGCCAAGCCGACGCCGACACAGCCGGCCAAGCCCGCGCCGACACAGCCGGCCAAGCCCGCACCGACGCAGCCGGCCAAGCCCGCACCGACGCAGCCGGCCAAGCCCGCACCGACGCAGCCGGCCAAGCCCGCGCCCACGCAGCCAGCCAAGCCCGCGCCGACGCAGCCGGCCAAGCCCACGCCGGCTCCTCCTCCGGCCCAGAAGCCCTCGCCGCAGAAACCTCAGTCCGCCTCGCTGCGTGCAGGGGAGGCGATGCACCCACATGGCGCTTCAAAAAAACTTGGGCTCCAATGGGCATCGCGTGGAACCCGCTCGACTCCGTCGACACTAAACTCGATGGAGGCTGGCGTCGTCGGGATGTCCCGTGTCGACTACGCCCTGGTTCGTGATGCCTTGGGTCGCACCCCTGATTCGATTTCGGTGCCGACCTGGTTCGCCGTTTCCGATGGCGATCGATTCAACAACGCGTCGATGTTCGCCCCATCGATCACTTCCCGGTCTTTGCCCCGGTACGGATCCACGACGACATGAGTGCAACTCCACACGATCTCCGACGCGGCCTTCGTGACTTCCTCACTCGCGGTGGTCTTGGCCGTAGCGAACGGCACCCTTCGATCAGGATCGAGGCGAATACCAGCGAAGAATCGGAAATGATGATGCCGTTTGGTGGCCGTGGAAGGGCAACGGGACGCCGTATTCCCCTGGTTTGCGTCTTGGCAGCGGCGGGTGTTTTCGCTATGGTGCTCACCTCGCAACCTGTGTACGGTCAGCCCCCACATCGGGGCCAAAGCCCGAACCCCTCGCCCAGGGGGTCGGAGTTGGTGAACACCCCCACGAAACGTCCGACGTCTGCCTCGCAGGCATCGAAGGCTTCGTCGACGGCGTCTGCCGAGCGCCCCGCCCGAACAGCTCGAGTCGAAGGTGTTGAACGAATGGATCGTTCGACGACCCCGCGACGTGCGTCGCACACGGCTCGCTCTTCGGCCTCGACTCGCTCGACCGCGAGTGATCGCCCGACGAATGCTCGGCGACGTTCGCCGGTGCGTTCGGCCGTTCGCACCTCACCGACTTCTCGGCGCACACGACGATCGGACGCCTCAGCCCCGACCACGACGTCGGCACGCGTCGATCGGCCCGCCGCGACCAACGACGCCGACGAGCCGGTGCGCGTCGCGATGCGCACCGTGACCGCCGCGCCCTCGCGCGCTGAAGGTCCTGCGAGCACCGAGCCATCTACCACGCGTGGGGAAGAGCCCACGTCCCGCCGCGAACGTCGCGAGAGGCGATCGTCCGGCACCAGCTCCGGCACTCGAACTGTGATCACGGATGAATTCCGGATCGAGGGGAAGCTCGAGAAGCCGAGCGCTTACTTCATCCTGCGGCGTTCGTCGCTCGACTATGACTGGGCACGACTCGACGCCAAGTTTTCACCTTTGGTGCTTGAGTCCGTCCAGGATCCTTTGTTCTAATCTCGGCTTAGGTCGCACCCACTTTTGGGGATTCGCAGGACTACCAGTTTCTTTCAACAAAGCCTCCGAGGGATAGCGCTCTCCGCGCGCGAGAGCACGACCCAAGCAGCCGACGTGGCATGCATCGGAGCAACACCAACCAACGAAAACCGGGCACATCGACGTGCCGCCCGGTGCAAGAGGGGACCATGGGAAGGCTCCCCGATCTTTTGAGGAGGACACACGGTCATGGACAATTTCGCTGAGTTTTACCAGGACGGCGGCGTATGGATGCACTTCATCGCGCTCACCGCCATCATGGGCGCGGGCGTCACGATTGAGCGCTTCATCTTCTTGTTCTTCCGCTTCAACATCAACGGCGGCCAGTTCTTCAACCAGATTCAAAAGCTGGTGATGGCCAACAACATCGACCGCGCGATCAAGCTGTGCAACGCCGCCGACAAGGCAGCGCTCGCCCGCGTGATCAAGGCCGGGCTCACCCGCGCCAACAAGAGCGAGGCCGACATTGCCGCCGCGATCGAGGAGGCGACCCTCGAGGTCGGTCCCGCGATTGGCAAGCGCGTTCCGATGATCTCGGCGCTCGCGAACATCGCGACTCTGCTCGGTCTGTTGGGCACCATCTTCGGCATGATCTCGGCGTTCAAGGCGGTTGCTACCGTCTCCGCCGACCAGCGCGCCACCGCGCTGGCGAAGGGCATCTCCATCGCCATCAACACCACCGGCTTCGGTCTGTTGGTCGCGATTCCGCTGCTCGCCATGCACATCTTCATCTCGAACCTGGCCAAGAAGATCTCCGACGAGGTCGACCTGTACGCGGTCAAGCTCGAGAACCTCCTGTCGGCTCGGGTCCGTCAGGGATAGGCCGTGGCATCCAGGCCCCCGCGTGCATGAGCATCGGGGTGCCTGGGTCCTCCCCTAGTAACCTGAGGATTTCCTCTTTTGAAGGAAGCGGGCCATGGCTAGACGAAGAAAGAAGATGGACGAGGCTGAGGTTGAAGCAAACCTCATCCCGGTCATGAACGTCATGTTCCTCCTTATTCCGGCGCTTCTGCTCGCCATGGAGGTCGCTCGATTCGCGGCGGTGAATGTCTCGCCCCCGAAGTTTGCGGCCCAAGCGGACCAGAAGAAGGAAAAGGAAGACAAGGAGAAGCCACTCAACCTCAAGGTCTTCATCATGGATGACGGCTATCGGGTGAGTGCATCGGGCCAGCAACAAGGTGCCGAGGCCGGTAAGTCGGCCGACTCCGGAAAGCCGACGATTCCGTTGGCCAAGGCGGGTGCGCCGATCGACGACTTCGATCGCTACGACTACGCCAAACTCGAGGCCGAAGCGGCCAAGTACAAGAGCTTGTTCGCCCACGAGACGGTCGTGACCGTCAGTGCGGAAAACAGCATCCCAATGCAGGTCCTCATCAACACGATGGACGCCCTGCGGGGGTCAGAGTGCAAGCTACTCAAGGCGATGTCCGGCGAAGAAGTGCCTCCTGAGTGCTACTTCTGGCAGACCATCGTAGAGGCGGGAGCAGGCTGACATGACGCCAGAAGAGCTATTTCAAGCGAAGAAGGCGGCCAAGAAGGCAGCTCGTCGCAACAAGGCCGAGGAAGAGGGCAAGCTCAACATCACCTCGCTGATGGACATCGTTTCCATCATCGTCGTGTACCTGCTCAAGAGCTACGGCGCGGACCCGGTGGTCATCATGCCCACCGCGGGACAGAAGATCCCGATGTCCAAGGCCGACTCGCCCATCCAGGACGGCATCCCGGTCTACATCTCCAAGCGATCGATCACCTTCAACAGCAAGAAGCTGGTCCAGATCGACGAGAACGGCGACATCGAAGCCGGGGCCTTGCAGGACAACCTCATCGGGCCGCTGTACGACTCGATGGCGGAGGAGGCCGACAAGGCCAAGCAGATGGCTGCCAACCAGGGCAAAGAGGACGGCTGGAGTGGCCGCATCATCCTGGTGGGCGACCAGAACCTGAAGTTCTCGACCTTGGTCGCGGTGATGTACACCGCGGGTCGAGCGGAGTTCCGCGAGTACGCATTCTGCGTGATTCAGAACTCCTAGGCGGAGCACCTTTGGGCACGTCGACGACGGCCGGATCTGCGAACGCGGGTCCGGCCGCTCTTGCGTTTTCTGCGCGGACCGTTTGGGACCTCAATTTGTGGTGATCCGTGTGACGGATTTACCCCTCAGGGGGCATAAACGATCAGCCGACCATGCCCGGAGGAAACTGACGTCACGGTCGCGCGTGGACCACTGGAGCCGGCAAGTTCCGTGTCCTCCTCCTTGGTCCGGCCCAGCGCCGAAGCTATGCTCCGCAGCGATAGTTCTCGGTAGGTAGTCCACAAAGCGTATTTTGCGCATTGCTTAGTAGCTGCTAAAACCTTCAAAGCTGATGTCTAGCTCCAAGCCCCGCCAATCGAAGGTGCTGCGCGTCGCGGTCGTCGTCGACGATTTGGTGTGCGACGAGATCCATCAGCACGAAGCGGGCTCGATCTCCGTCGGCAGCGATTACCGGAGCGATGTGATCCTCTTCGGGTCCCGAGCTCCGCGGCAGCATCAGCTCTTCGACTACAACGGGGGCGCGTTCTATCTCGACCTGCCGACGAACGTGCGCGGCAAGGTGATGATGGGCCGCAAGGCGTTCACCGTGGGGAGCCTGCGCAAGCGCTTCGCCAAGGGTGATCGCCTGCGGGTCAAGCTCAGCCCCCGGGCCAAGGGCAAGCTGCTCATCGGCGACAGCACGGTGATGTTCCAGTTCGCCGCGCCCAAGAAGCTCCCGCCTCGTTTGCCCTTCCCCGTGCAGTTCAAGCCCCGCGTGGGCGAGCTGTGGGGTCGTCGCGAGCTGTCCACGCTGGCCGCCTCTGCGCTCGGCCTCGGCTCGTACTTCACCTGGGCGGCGACCGCCGAGTACGACAGCAGCTTCAACCTCGACCAGATCGACGAGCGCTTCGTCCGTGCGATGGAGCTGGTCGAAGAGAAGGAAGACGAGCCGGTCCCCGAGGAGGAAGACCAGGATGACAAGCTCGCCGAAGAGGACGAGGAGAAGGAAAAAGAGGTCAAGGAGAAGCCCAAGCCCGATCCCAAGAAGCTCGACAAGAAGCCGGAGAAATTCTCCAAGCAGGCGATGAAGCAGGCGCGCAACGTCGGCATCGCGCGCGTGCTGGGAACCTACGGCGGTCCGGGCGAGGGCACCGTGCTCGACGTCATCGAGAGCACCGAGAACAACTTGGGCGACCTGTTCGCGCAGGGCATGACCACCACGATGCTGGCCGACGGCGGGGACATCACGCCCTTCGTGCCGGGCGGCGAGGGCATCTCGCTGGGCGGCAGCATGGCCGGCACCGAGGGCTTCGACATGGGCGAAGGCCCCGAGCTCGAGAAGAAGGTCGAAAAGCGCGAGCGCAAGGTCAAGGGCCGCACCAAGGCGACCAAGACCGACGTCTTCGGCGATGTCGACGCCAAGGGCATCAAGGCCCAGATCTCGCGGAGAACCAGCGCGCTGCAGCACTGCTACAACAAGGAACTCCGCACCCAGCCCGAGCTGGCCGGCAAGATGACCTACACGATCTCCATCAGCAAGATGGGCAGCGTCACCTCGGTCGCCATCGAGGAAGACACGGTCGGCAGCTCGCGGGTCAAGACCTGTACCCAGGCCAAGATGCGGGGCTGGCGATTCGGCACTCAAGAGGACAGCGGTGAGGTCACCTTCACCGTGGTATTTTCGGGTAGTTGAGCATGAGGAATCACTCGCGAATTTGGGCAGGAGTTTTCGGCGCGTGGCTGGTGCTCGGTGGCGCCAGTGGAGCGTTGGCCGAGCCGGAGGCACCCGCGGCCGCACCCGCCGAAGACCCGGCGGCCACTCCCGCCGCGACGCCCCGTGCTTCGAACGTCTCCGTGCCCAAGATCCGTCGCGACATGGAACAGAACATGTCCGAGCTGGGGGATCTCGCGTCCGATGCCAAACGAGATTCCGATCTCGTGCGGGCGGCCTGCGTGCTCGACAAGCAAGAGCGGGCGCAGGGCGTCATGGAGCTGGCGACCGGCGAGATCCTGGTCATCCGCGACGAGGGTTCCAGCGCGGAGAGTAGGGGTTTCGCTGCCGAGAAACTCGAGGCCGCCTCCGACAGGCTCGATGGCCTGGTGGAGCAAGCCCGCGAGTGTGCGGGCGACAAGACGCCCGAGCTGTCCGACGACGAGACTCGCAACGAGCTCGACGAGCAGCCCACCATCCCCATCCCCGACCCCACCGTGGGCGGCGGGGCCGGAGGAGGCAAGCCGCCCGCCGTGCCGCCTCCCGTCGACGATGGCATGCCTCCGTCCGTGGGTAGCCCGAGCCTCTAGGCTCCAGGGTTCGTCGGCGATTGGCTCTGGGAAGCGCCACAAATTGCCTCGTCTCGTCGATTGATTGACTCGGGATGGTCAACTTCGTAGTGGCTCGAGAGTGATCGTGGCCGTGAACGTGCGTTCTCGCCGGAGTAGGTGGTCCCTGCGCCGATGATCACCGTGCCTCCATGCCGTTCTTCGGCTAGGCTCCGCAACGCGCGACTCGCGGGGCGAGGCGCCTCCTTGGACTTTCTCTTGAGGGCATCAGTCATGCGTATCGGCACTGCGCCGCTCGGATCGCTGCTGATCCTCTGTGCGGTAGTCCTGGCCATGACGTGGCCGGGCCGTGCCCTCGCGGGTCCCGAGATCAACATCCCCCGCGCCGAGGATGGTCCCGGCCTCAAGGTTGGCCAGCGGTCGACCTTCCACCCCGGCTTTGCTCTGGTCACTGGCGTCGACACCAACGTGTTCTCGCAGGCGTCCGAGGAGCAGCCGAGCACGGCCGCGTTCGTGATGCCCACCGGGTGGCTCGGCGTCGGCAACCGGCAGTTCCGCGACGGCCTGCTGATGAGCCCGCCGGAGCGGACCGGTCGCGCGCTCGACTACTACATCGGGGCCATCGTCGGCGCCCGCCAGTACATCTCGCGGCGGCAGACGGTCTACGGCCAGAGCCGGGTCAGCGGCGGCCTCCAGATGCGCCTGGCCTTCCTGCCCGGGCGACGCTTCTCGATCAACTTCGACGAGGACGTCTTCCGCTACGCCCAGCCAGCCACCTACGAGGCGCAGCCCGAGTACAACTTCAACCGCATCGATCACCGCGGGCAGCTGACCTTCATCGGGCGGCCGGGCGGCGGTCGCTTCGGCGTGTTGCTGGGCCTGCGCAACCAGGTCCTCGGCTTCGAGAACCGCACGGCCAACGACGACATCGCCCGGGGCAACCGGACCGTCAACGGCTTCATCAGCGAGGCGAAGTGGCGCTTTTTGCCCAAGAGCTCCCTGGTGTTCAGCTACGCGATGGACTGGACCTACTACTTCAGCTGTCGCGTGCAGGGGCTCGGCTGCAACAACGACAACTTCGCCCATCGGATCGTCGGTGGCTTCCGCGGCCAGGCGCTCAAGAAGGTCACCGTCGATGCGCTGGCCGGCTACGGCCTCGGCAACTACCGCACCGACGAGAACGGCCCGAACTTCAGCTCCTTCATCGGTGAGCTGTCGGTCAGCTACTTCCCCAACGTTCGCTCGCTGTTCAACGTGGCGCTCTACCGGTCCTTCCAGGACTCGCTTTTGGGCAACTACTACGTGGACATCGGGGCTCGCTTCCAGGCGCGCTACGAGTTCAAGTGGCGCATGGTGAGCACGGCCGGGGTCTGGGTCGCGGGGCGCCGCTACGCGGGGCTGCCCGTGCCCTTCCTCGAGGACGACTGCGACCGGGGCGACCCCACGCGGCCGTGCCCGCTCGAGTACGTGGGCGACGGGGCCGAGTCCTTCCAGCGACGCGACACGGTCTTCAACCTCAACCTCAAGGTCGAGCAGCCCTTCAAGCGCATCTGGTCGGTGGCGCTCCAGTACGACCTGGCCGTCGACTCCACCAACTTCGCCACGCTCTATCGCATCCAGGGCCAGGACGAGGACGGCAACCCGATCACCGAAGAGGCCTTCGACTTCGCCGGCTTCAATCGCCACGTGGTGATGCTGCTGGGGGCGGTTCGATTGTGAAGGTCCTGCGGGCGCTGGCCGGGGCGAGCCTCAGCCTGTGCGTCGGCGTCGTCGGCTGCGAGCCCGCTCCGGCCAATCCGACGCTGCCTCCCGCCGTGCCGGGTCGCTCGCAGGAGCTGGGCCCGGGTGACGTGGTCGAGGTTCGGGTCACCGACCAAGAGGAACTCACCGGGGAGTACGAGGTCGGCGAGGACGGCTCGATCCGCTTCCCGTGGATCGGCAGTGTCGAGGTCGCCGGTCGCAGCAAGGCGGAGATCGCCGAGAGCATCGAGACCGCGCTGGCCGACGGATGGCTGCGGCAGCCTCAGGTCTCGGTGCGGGTGCTCGAGCGGCAAAACCGCGAGGTCAGCGTGCTCGGACAGGTCAACGAGCCGGGTTCGTACCCCTTCAAGGAGCGCTTGACGCTCGTTCAGGCCATCTCGTTGGCTGGGGGCCTCAACCCTCTGGCCCAAGCCAAGAAGGTGCAGTTGACGCGGGACACGGCCGAGGGCCGCCAGACCTACGTCATCGACGTCCGACAGATCCTCGAGAGCAAGCAGGCCGATCTGCCGTTACTGCCCGGGGACATCGTGTTCGTACCGGAATCGCCGATCTGAACCCGGGCCGGAGTCCCGCGCGAATACCTCCGCTGCCTACCTTATCCCACCCACCCCGCGACCAACCATAATTGGTCGGTTTTTCGCGGCATGGGCGCGACAGGCTAGACTTCGTTCCAATGCCTCCAAGCTCCGAGCTCGTGCTGGGCATCGACCTTGGCACGACCAACTCCGCATGCGCCATCGTGCGTGAGGGGAGGGCGTCAGTGGTTCGCCGAGGCGAGGACCGGATCGTACCTTCGGTCGTTGCTGCGTTGCCCGACGGTTCCATCGTCGTGGGCAATCGCGCCAAGCGACGCCGTGCCGTCGATCCAACGCAGGTGGTCTACAGCGCCAAGCGCTTGATCGGTCGCCGGTTCTCGTCGCCCGAGGTGCAGCGCATGTGTCGGACGGTGCCCTACGAGATTCGCGAGGGCAACAACGAATCGGTCGTCGTCGAGCTCGGTTCCCGACTGCACAGCATCGTCGAGATTTCCGCCTATATCCTCACCTACCTGCGCGAGATGGCCGAAGAGGCGCTCGGGCAGCCGGTGAGCAAGGCGGTCATTGCCGTCCCCGCCAACTTCACCGACTCGCAGCGCAGCGCGACCCGCATCGCCGCGCGCCTAGCCGGACTCGACGTCATCCGGGTGATCAACGAGCCCACTGCGGCCGCGCTCGCCTACGGGTACATCGAGGACACCGACCGCCGCATCGCGGTCTACGACTTCGGTGGCGGTACCTTCGACGTCACCGTCCTGCAGATCACCCGCAACGTGTTCGAGGTCCTGGCGACCTCGGGCGAGATGTTCCTGGGCGGCGACGACATCGACGAGGCCATCCTCGACATGATGATCGACGTGTTCCGCCGCCAGCAGGGGGGCGAGCTGGTCGAGACCCCGGTGGCCATGGAGCGCCTGCGGGCGGTGGCCGAGCAGGTGAAGATCCAGCTCTCCGAGCAAGACCGAGCCGCAGTGCACCTGCAAGAGGTCTTGCCCGGTCGCGACGGGACGCTCGACTTTTCGCTCTCCGACGTCGACACCCGACGCCCCATCGAGACCATCATTCGGCGCACCGTGCCCGTCTGCGAAGACGCGCTGAGCACGGCCGGCCTCGCCCCGCACCAGATCGACGAGATCGTGCTGGTGGGCGGTACGACCCGACTGCCGCTCGTTCGCGAGGTGGTGCAGCAGGTCTTCGGCAAGCCGCCTCAGACCTCGATCAACCCGATGAGCGTGGTCGCGGTGGGAGCCGCGATCCAAGGCGCGGCGCTAATGGGATCGCTGGTCCCCATGGCCACGGGCGGGGTCTCGGCCCCCGGCACGGCCAGCCCGGCTTCCGCCGTGTTGCTCGACGTGACTCCCCGCAGCCTCGGGGTTCGCACCGTGGGCGGCTACGTCGACGTCATCATCGAGCGCAACACCCCCATTCCGGTGGAGCAGACCCGTCTGTTCACCACCACCCGGGACAACCAACGCTTCGTGCGGATCCAGGTGTGCCAGGGGGAAGAAGAAGAGTTCGATCGCAACCTCAAGCTCGGCGAGGTCGTGCTCTCCGGGCTGCGGGATGCGGCCCGGGGCGAGGTGACCATCGCCGTCACCTTCGAGATCAACACCGACGGCCTGCTGGAGGTCCGCGCTCGAGATCGGGACACCGGTCAGCAGCAGGTGGCCACCATGCGGGTGCTGGGTGGGCTCAGCGAGGCCGAAGTGGCCGAGATGGTGGGTCGGATCGAGCCGCCCGTTCCGTCTTCATCTGGCGGCGACGTCACGACCACTCCGCGGTAGGCTTGGGCCATGTCCGACGAGCTGCTCGCAGAGATCATGCGGCTTTACGAAGGGCTCGAGGAGCTGTCGTACTACGAGTACCTCGGCCTGCGGCCAGGCTGCGACTACGTGGCGGTGCGCGACGGCTTCTACTCTCGGGCGCAGCGCTTCCACCCCGATCAGTTCGTCTACCGCGGCGGCGAGAGCCTGCGCGCGGCGGTCTATGCCGTCTTCAAGCGCATGACCGAGGCCTACAACGTGTTGCTCAACCCCGAGCTTCGCGTGCTCTACGACGCGGCGCTGGTGCGCGGCGAGGCGCGGCTGTCCGAGGTCGCCCGCGCGCGACGGCTGACCGCCGAGGAGCGAAAGGTCCACAATTCCTTCGCGCGGATCTACCTGCGATCCGCGCGGCGCAAGCTCGAGCTCGGTGAGCTGCGTGGGGCCTGGGTCGACGTTCGACTCGGCCTCACCCTCGAGCAGGCAGCGCCCCTGCGGCACCTGCTCAACGAGATCGAGCAACACCCGGCGGCCCCCGGCCTGCTGGGTCGAGGTCGACGATGAGCGAGATACGCCGAGCCCGAGTCGAGCGGAAGACCAAGGAAACCAGCATCGAGGTGGAGCTGGCCGTGCCGGGGGATGCCCCCGCGCCGTCGCAGATCATCACCCCAGTGCCCTTCCTGACCCACATGCTCGAGGCGCTGGCCAAGCATGGCGCGATGGACCTGCGGGTCCACGCCGAGGGCGACGTGGAGATCGACGACCACCACACGGTCGAAGACGTCGGCCTCACCCTGGGCATGGCGCTCGACCAGGCGCTGGGCGAGCGGCGCGGCATCGTGCGCTACGGCTGCTTCTCGCTGGCGATGGACGAGACCCTCGTCGACTGTGCGCTGGATCTCGGGGGGCGGCCCTACCTCGTGTACGAGCTCCCCGCCATCGACGGGCGCTGGATCGGTCGCTTCGACTGTGATCTGGTCAAAGAATTCTTCCAGGCCCTGGTCGTGCAGTCGCGCATGAACCTGCACCTGCACCTGCGGGCGGGGGGCAATGCGCATCACGTGGTGGAAGCGGCGTTCAAGGGTTTTGCCCGGGCCTTGCGAATGGCCTGTGCGCTGGACCCGGCGTTGGCGGGCTCGCTGCCCTCGACCAAGGGCGCGATCTGAAGACCCGTACGGGGCTCGCTCACGTTGTCCGCAGGTGGGGTGCTCGATTCGGGCCGCCCGCGCGGCTACTCTTGCCGCCGCATGGCTGACCGTGACGCCCGCGCGGAACTCGAGCTCCGAGAGGAGCTGGCCCACCTCAACGCATCACCACAGGCCGCCGAGGCCGACGCCGAAGGCCTGGAGAAGATCCGAGCCAAGGCGGCCAAGGCCGAGGACCGGGTGCACGAGCGCGGCCGGCAGACGGCGCGCGAGCGGATCGACATGCTCCTGGACGAGGGCTCCTTCGTCGAGCTCGACCGCTTCGTGACCCACAACTGCGAGGACTTCGGCATGGGGTCCAACCGGCCCTACGGCGACGGGGTGGTCACGGGCTACGGGACCATCGAGGGGCGTCAGGTCTTCGTGTTCGCGCAGCAGCCCTCGGTCTTCGGCGGCAGCCTGGGCCTGGCCCACGCCGGCAAGATCTGCAAGGTGATGGACCTGGCCATGGAGGTCGGGGCTCCGGTCATCGGCCTCAACGACAGCGGCGGGGCGCGGATCCAAGAGGGCGTGGAGAGCCTCGGGGGCTACGCCGAGATCTTCAAGCGCAACGTGCTCGCCTCCGGCGTCGTGCCTCAGATCTCGGTGATCCTGGGCCCGTGCGCGGGCGGGGCGGTCTACTCCCCCGCGCTCACCGACTTCGTGGTGATGGTCGACGAGACCAGCTACATGTTCATCACCGGTCCCGACGTCATCAAGGCGGTGACCCACGAAGAGGTGACCAAGGAAGACCTCGGCGGGGCCCGGGCGCACAACGAAAAGAGCGGCGTGGCGCACTTCCGCTGCGGCAACGAGGCCGCCGCGCTGGCGCTCACCCGCGAGGTGCTGTCGTACCTGCCCACCAACAACATGGGCGAGGCGCCGAGCCGCGGCACGGGCGACGACCCGATGCGCTCCTGCCCCGAGCTCATCGACGCGATTCCGCCCGAGCCCACCAAGCCCTACGACATCCGCAAGATCATCACCGCCATCGCCGACGAGGGCCGCTTCCTCGAGGTGCACGAGGGCTACGCCCGCAACATGGTGGTGGGCTTCGTGCGGATCGAGGGCGCCAGCGTGGGCGTCATCGCCAACCAGCCGCTGGTGCTCGCGGGCTGCCTCGACATCGACGCGTCGGTGAAGGCGGCTCGCTTCGTGCGGATGTGTGACGCGTTCAACATCCCGCTGGTGACCCTCGTCGACGTGCCGGGTTTTTTGCCGGGCACCGACCAGGAGTTCGGCGGCATCATCCGGCACGGCGCCAAGCTGCTGTACGCCTTTACCGAGGCCACGGTGCCCAAGGTGACGCTGGTGACGCGCAAGGCCTACGGCGGTGCGTACGACGTCATGGCCAGCAAGCACATCCGGGGCGACATCAACCTGGCCTATCCCACCGCGGAGATCGCCGTGATGGGGGCCGACGGCGCGGTCAACATCATCTTCCGCCGCGAGCTGGCCGGGGCCGAGGAGCCCGCCAAGCGAGCGGCCGAGCTCGCCGCCGACTACCGCCGGCTCTTCGCCAGCCCCTACAAGGCGGCGGAGCAGGGCTTCATCGACGAGGTCATCCGGCCCGAAGAAACCCGGGCGCGCATCGTGCAGAGCCTGCGGATGCTGCGGAACAAGCGGCAGGACAACCCGCGGCGCAAGCACGGCAACATCCCCCTATGAACGGGGGCTCGGCGCGGGGCGGCCGGGTGTGCCAAGCTGGGCACGCGATGCGTACGCAGACACGCCAGACCACAGCCGCCTTGGTCGGCGCGGCGTGGGTCCTCGGGCTCGGGCTCCTCGGGTGCGGGCCCGGCCCGAGCACGCGTTCGCTGCACGAGGTCGACGGCCAGGTGGTGGCCTCGTCTCCGCCGCCGCCCGTCGCGTACGAGGAATATCTCAAGGCTCGCCTGGCGCTCGAGCGCGACCCGCCGCAGCTCGAAGAAGCCCGGCGCTCGATCGAGCGGGCGCTCCGCTACGACCCTCGCGACCCGCACCTGTGGGCGACCCATGCCGAGATCGAGGCGCGGGCGGGGGAGCGGGAGCGGGCCGAGGCTTCGGCTCGCAAGGCGCTGGCGATTCGCCCCGGCTATCCGCCGGCCGAGCGGGTGCTGGCCGAGCTGAGCGGAGGCTCGGGCGCGAGCGCAGGCGAAGCTGCGGTGCAGCCCTGAGCCGGGGGCTCGTTCAGCGCGAGTACCAGGTCTTGATCTCGCTGGACTTCACGTAGCGATTGATCCGGACGACCCTGGCCTGTTCGAAGTCGAGCTGGAGCCGCAGGGCGAGGAGCTTGTCGCGGACGGCAGAGGGCAGCTCGCTGAGCTGGATGGCCTGGGTCGGCGCGGTGGTGCGCTCGTAGCGATAGGGTCGAGGGCTCTCCATCGGCTCGGCGTAGTCGAAGTGGTAGATGCCGTCGGGGCCGCGGTGATGGTCGAGCAGCTCTTCGATGGTGTCGATCCGCCACGCGCCCCGGACGACGTCGAGCGCCCGGACGTCCTCGATGTACTGCCCACCGAGCTCCACGCGGCTCATCAACACGACCGGTGGCTCGACGCGAACCTTGGCCATGAACTCGCCATCGAGCTCGGGGATGTAGGCGGACAGGTCGCGGGGATCGACGCCGTCGGGAGGGTCGAGCACGACCACGATCCGCTGCGGTCGCTCGAAGCGGTACTGCTCGGGCACATCGAAGTCGACGCCGGACTCGAGCAAGCGGGCGAAGCGGATGGCATGCAAAGCGGCGAACTCGGGGTCGTCCTCGGTGGTCCAGTCGCTCGGGGCCAGCAGGGGCACGCCGCCTTCCTCGCTGCTGTCGAAGAAGCCGACGTTGCCGTCCTGGTCGACGGCGTACCACTGGGTGTCCATGCTGTGCGCCGCGGGGTAGTCGTCCGACATGGCCGCTCAGCTCCAGGTGCCGATCTTCTTTTCGAGGATGTGGTCGTCGAGCTTCACGTCCTTCGCTCCTTCGAAGTCCAGCTGCAGGCGTAGCGCGGCGAGCTTTTCTTGCACTGCGGCGGGCAGCTCGGCCACGTTGATTCCGCGCTGGGGGGCGTGCCGTCGCTCGTAGCGGTAGGGCTCGAGGCTCCCCCAGGGGTTGGCTGCTTCGAAGTGGAAGATGCCGTCCGCGCCCGCGTGGTCGTGCAGGAAGCCATCGATGCGAGCGATGCTCCACGCGCCACGAACGGCGGGGAGGTCTCGGACGTCTTCGATGTACTGGCCGTCGAGCTCGATTCGGCTGAGCAACACGACCGGAGGCTCGGCGCGGATGACCTGCATGAAGTCTCCGGCCAGCTCGGGGGCGTAGGCGAGCAGCTCGGTCGGGTCGACGCCGTCGGGAGGATCGAGCACCACCACGACCTGGGTCGGATCGGAGTAGCGGAAGCGGTCCTCGATCTCGAGGGCTCGCCCGGCCTCGAGCATCCGGGCGAGGCGCATGGCGTGCAGGATGGCGAAGTCGGGGTCGGAGCTGGACTCGTGTTCGCACGCGGCGTCGACGGGCACGCCCCCTTCCTCGCCACTTTCGAAGAAGCCCACGTGGCCCTCGCGATCCACCGCGTACCACTGCGTGTCCATGCTGTGCGCCGCGGGGTAGTCCACGGCGCTTTGGCTCGGGTCGTGGTCGATGTCGGACATCGCAGGGAGGTGGGGCTAGGGGGCTTTGGTCGCGGCGGAAGCAGGGCGGCGTAGCGTCACCAGCGGATCGGTCGGCTCGGGTCCGCAGTAGTCCAGACCAAGGCCGAGCAAGGCATCCAGCATCGCGCTGAAGGTGGGCTCGGCGAGGGTCCGACGCGATCGAGTATAGGAGCACCAGGCCACGCTGCGGTCCCACCCCAACGAGCAGAAGCGCGGGCTGGCGGCGCAGCCCTGCAGGCAGGTCATGGACTGGAACGGGCCCGCGGCGACCGTGGCCAGCTCTTCGGGGCTCGGCGTGTCTTGGCCGCGCATGGGCAGGTAGACGATGCGCTCGTTGTCGATGCCGGCGTCGTGCAGGCGGCGAGCGGCATCGCGGGAGGCGGGCAGGGTGGAGCGCTGCACGAGCAGGTTGATGCCGCTGCGGATGCCGGCGTCGGCCAGCGCGTGGACGTGCTCGATGACCCGCTGTACCTCGGCGAGGCGACCGGGGAAGTGGATGGAGACGTGGACTTTGTCCGGCTGGGCTTCGAGCACGCGGTCGAAGGTGGCGGAGTCGAGCAGGGGCAGCCCGTTGGTGGTGAACGAGCGAAACAGCTGCCCCCGCAGGGCCTCGAGCACGGGCCACAGCAGCGGCGACTCGAGGGGCTCGCCCCCGCCGAACGAGACCGCCTCGACCCCGTGGGCGGCACAGTCACGCACGAACGCAACGAGGTCGTCCGCGGTCCACTGCGTCGAGCCCTGGGCCGAGCTGTGCGAGTAGCAGAACCAGCAGGCCTTGCTGCAGCGCTGGCTCAGCTCGATGGACAGGCGGGTGAACATGCGGAACGAACGAGCCGTTCGATGCTAGCGACAATCCCGCGATTGTGGCTCGGCTCGGTGGCCGCTCGGACACGAACAAACGGCGCCGGATGCGTGCACGCATCGAACGGCGCCGTGACGGCAGGTCCTGCGAGAGGACGACGACCTAGAGGAAAGTGCTGAGGTACAGCGCCAGGCAGTACCAGGGCGTGCCCGCGAGCAGCAGGGCCCGACGGGCGCGAGCCAAGTTGGTCTTGCTGCCGCCGACCACGATGGCCGCGACGGCGAGGCACCAGGCGAACGCCGCCACCACCACGGCCATGGCGAAGCTCTTGAGCGTCAGCGGGGCCAAGGTGGGCACCAGCCAACCCAGCGCGGCGACCAGCGTGAGCCCCACCGGGAGGTAGGCCACCAGCATCGACGCGGTGGAGATGACCGGATGAGACGCGGTGGTCGAGGGCCGACGCAGGTGCGAAAGGACCCAGGCCAGCAGGAAGACGAAGCTGCACACGAGGGCCAGCACGACGCCGCCCATCACCAAGATCTCCTGAATTCGCTTGAGCAGCTCGAGCAGCCGATCGAGATCGGGGAGCGCGGCGAGCTCGGAGAGGTTCAGGGCGACCGTGGCGAGCATGGGGGCAGTGTAGCAACCGAGCCGCGCGCGACCAGCGGATCCACGGTGCCGGACCGGGTGTTGCGCGGCTTTGGCGAACACCAAAACCGCGTATGTGGCGCGCCCTCGGACCCTTGCGACCGGCGCGAGGGTCGGGTACACCCACCGCCCTTCCAAGCGCGCGCGTAGCTCAGCTGGATAGAGTATCGGCTTCCGAAGCCGAGGGTCGCAGGTTCGAACCCTGCCGCGCGTACCGCCCAACAGCCTCGCAGGCCCCCTGCGGGGCTGTCGTCGTTTCGGCGGCTGGTACGCTGATGGAATGACCGAGCCCGACGACCAGGAACGACGAGAGCGGGCTGCGATCTTGGCTCGGCGGCAGCGCTTCGTGTCGGCGGCGCTGACCGGCATCACCACCAGCACGCTGGCGACGGCATGCGCGTGCCTCAACGTGGCGACCGAAGCGGCTCCGGTCACGCCCGACGACGGGGCCGAGGCGGAGGAGCCGACCGCGGTCGAGGGTGCGGATGCCCCCGCGCCCGAAGAGGGCGCCGACGACGGTGAGGCGGCGGCCGAAGGCGCGGAAGAGCCCGCGGCCGAAGCCGCAGCCGACTCCGCCGAGTAGTCGGGTCGCGTCGAGCAGGCGCGGCACGGCAGAGCACGATCGCTCGGCGAACACCTACGCGTAGGTTCGCCGTCGCGCGCATCGATCTCTCGCCAGCGGGAGTCACGGGTGGATGACGGGTGTGGATGACGGTCGATCGACACGACCACCGTCATTCACCCGATGTCTGGAATTCGGCGTCTGCCGCAAGGTGGAAAGCGTCGAAGGACAACGACCATGACCAAGACCCGTACCTCCGCTTTCGCCACTACGTATCGTTCCATCGGCGCCGTGATCATCGGCGCGATGTCGCTCAACTGCACCGCATCCCCCGACGGTTTCGAGCCCACCATCGACGGTCTCGAAGAGTCCGAGGCCGAGGAGATCGACGAGAACCTCATCGCGGTCATCGATGCGCCGGACGACGATCCCGAGCGCAGCTACTACGAGCTTCGAAGCCTCGAGATCGACGGCGCGTTCGAGCTGCGCGGCTACTCCGACGAGGGCTACGTCTCGCGCCTGAAGATGCAGCAGTTCTACGACCTCGAGCTCGAGCCCTGGGTGCAGATCGAGCTGGACGACGAGGACCTGTCGATGGCGGGGCACTTCCGCTTCGTCCGCGACGAGGACGGCCGACCCACGCTCGAGCTCGACGCCGACGTCAACGGTCGCATCGTCGCGATCCGCATGGATCCCAGCGCTCCCGAGGACGCCGAGATCTTCGGGTTCCCGGGCGCGCCCGAGGGGGTGTTCTCGTCGCTCATGGCGTACGACGACACCACCGGGTTCGCGCAGCGCTTCATGACTTCCTGGCAGCGCATGGGGGCGATCGGGCCCGACCTCAAGCGGGAGCTGAGCGGGGCGGACGACTTCAAGTTCCGCAGCGGCGTCACGTGCATCGGCTGCGTCTTCGATGCGCTGAGCGCCTCGGTACTCTCGGGGGCCTGTGTGGCGGCTGCGGCCGCGGCGGGGGCGACCTGCGCCGCGCCGCCCACCGCGGTCGCTTGCCCGGCTGCCGTCGCGGTGGCGGCGGGAGCCTGCGGGGTGGCTCTGCAAGAAATCTCGAACTTCCTCAATACCTGCGTGGGCGCCTGTGCGGACGACGGTCCGATCCACGACCCCTGCGCGGGCGGGTGCTCCTGCCCCGGCGGCCGCGAGTAACCGCGACGCTACAGAGCCGCGTCGACCATCGTCGACGCGGCTCCTTCGATCCCTTGGACAATGGTCGCGGCGTCGTGGTTGTCGAGCTGGGCGATCCAATCGTCCAGCTCGGCACCACGATGACCGTCGATGTTGCGCCACCACGGCATCCGGGCGCGGGCCCACCGGGCGAACCTGCGCGCTTCGTCGCGGTGCCCCGCCCGCGCCTCCAGCTTCGACATCATCATGGCCATCACCTCGTCGGAGGAGGTCTCGTTGGCGAGCCACTGGTACCCCAGCTCGAGCGCATGCTGGTGTCGGCCCGCTCGCATGGCGAGCTTCATGCGCTCCTGCACGATGCGGGAGCGCAGCTCGCCGCCCGCCGCGTCGTCGCCCGCGAGGGCTCGCGCGGGTTCCAGGGCCCGCAGCGCGGCCGCATCGTTGCCCGCCGACAGCTCGATGATCGCGAGCCCCAGATACACCCAGCCCTGCCGCACTGGAGGCATGGTGGTGGTCTCGAGGTCGCGGACCAGCGCCTCGATCTCGACGAGTGCCCGATCGTTGCGTCCGGCATCGTCGAGGCCCACCGCCAGAGACTGGCGAACCTGCATGGTCTCGGGATGCGACGGGCCCAAGGTCTCGCGCAGCACGGCCACGCTGCGGTCGAGGTAGCCGATGGCCGTCTCGAGCTCGCCGCGGGCCATGGCGAAGGCTCCGAGGTTGGCGAGCACCCGGCCCACCCGCGGGTGCACGGGGCCCTGCGTCGCCTCGTGAATGCGCAGCGCCTCTTCGAGCTCGGCCCGTGCTCCGTCCTGGTCCTGGGAGCGAGCGAGCACGATGCCGTAGTTGTTGCGCGCGATCGCGATGGAGGGGTGCTCGGTGCCCAGCAGGCGCACGCGCACCGCGAGGGCTTCTTCGAGGGCTCGGCGTCCGCCGTCGAGGTCCGCGGTGGCCATCAGCGCCCGACCGAGGCCCTCGAGCGAAGCGGCCACGGCCAGCGAGGGGCCATCCCGGAGGTCGCGGCGGACCTCGAGCGCACGACGATGAAGCTGCACCCAGGTCTCGAGCTCGCCGCGGCGGGCGGCCAGCTCGGCCTGGGCGTGGATCACCGCGGCCCACGGCTCGCCCTCGACCTGGAGGCGCGCGCTTCGAGCCAGCGCGGCTCGGCTCCAGCCCTCGGCGGCCTCGAGATCCGCTTCGTCGTTGACCTTCAGGCGGAGCAGGGCGACCGCGGCCTGCAGGGCGGTCGTGTCGTCGGCGACCACCACCGCATCGAAGTAGGCCTTGCGCAGGGCATCGGTGGCCTCGGGGTAGCGAGCGAGCTCGGTCAGGGCTACGCCGCGCTGCAATCGAGCCCGGGCGGCCGCGCTGCCCGTGCCGTGGCGCTGCGCCACCTCGATGGCGGAGTCGGCTCGCTCGAGCGCGGCAGCGGGGCGCCCTGCGAGGTACTGCGCCTCGGCTTCGGCGAGCCAGCGTTCGAATGCCGGACCTCCCTGTGCGAGCGTGCCCCAGGGCAACCCCGCGGTCGTCCAGCACCCGGACGGATCGGGCAGGGACTCGGCGGCTCGGGCCGCGTGTCGTGCGGCGGGCGTGTCGGCGTCGGCGAGGACGTCGACCAGCGCATCGGCCCGCAGTCGCGCTCGATGCAGGCACGCGACGGTGTTGTCGAGCGAGAGCCCGCGCCCGGCGGCCGGGTGATCGGCGCTGCGGCAGGCCCCTTCCCATGCGCGCGACCAGGTCTTGGCGTAGTCGGAGAGCACCGCATCGACGCGGTTGCCCGACGACGAAGCAAAGGTCGCCTCGGTCGATGCCAGGCCTCGCATGACCGCATCGCGACCACCCGTGGACCACGACGTCGTGGCTGCCGCGTGGGTGCAGGGGTCGTCGAGCTGAATCGGCGGCAGGCCTCCCTGGGTGGTGCTCGCGATGCCGATCGCGACCGTGGCCGCGCCGACCAGGAACAGCCGAGGGCCGCGGCGAGGCGGGCGAAGGCGGGCGACCAACGCCCGCATCGAGCCGAAGCGGCGCGCGGGATCGGGGCAGAGGCCGCGGCGGAGGGCGCTCCAGATCCTCCGCGGAACTCGGCTGCGATCGACGGGCACCAGCGCTCGCGTTCGCTTGGCGTGGGCCATGGCCTCCGGGCCTTCGGCGGCGAAGGGGTCGACGCCGAACAGGGCGATGAACAGCGAGACGCACAGCGCATACTGGTCGACGGCCGGGCCGAGGACCTCGCCCGCATGCTGCTCGGGCGCCATCGTCACCAGGCTGCCCACGCCCGCGGTGGCGCGCGCGTGGTGGGTGGGATCGAAGGTCGCGGCGAGGCCGAAGTCGGCCACCATCACGTGTCCACCCGGATCGACCAGCACGTTGTCGAGCTTGAAGTCCCGGTGCAGCAGGCCGACCTCGTGGGCCGCGGCCAGGCCCTGGGCGGCGGCGATCATGGCGTCGACGATGCGGCCGGGCGACGGTCGTTGCTCGGCGAGCCACGACCGCATCGTGCCGCCCTCACACAGCTTCATCGCGATGAAGGGGCGGCCGTCATCGGAGCCCACGTCGTAGATGGGCACGATGTTCGGGTGGGATAGCCGCGCCATGGCTCGGGCTTCGTCGGCGAGTCGGCGGACGCGGGTGGCATCGTCGCGGCCGGGGAGCAGCAGCTTCAGCGCCACTTGGCGCTCGAGCGTGAGGTCGTAGGCGGCATAGACCACCCCGGAGCCCCCCATGCCCAGTCGGCGCCCGAGGACGTAGCGACCCAGGCGCTGGCCCAGGCTCAGGCTCTCGGGGGTCCCGTGGGCGGGAGGGTCGTGATGGTTGGATACGGTGACCGCGGTGCGGTCGCCGAGCGCGACGGCCTCAGTCAACGGGCTCCTCTTGTAGGCCGTGCTCGAAGAGCCAGCGGGTGAGCTCGGCGCGCGAACCGATGGCGAGCTGGGCGTAGACGTTCTCGAGATGGCTCGACACCGTGCGCGGAGAGACGCCGAGGTAGCCGGCCACTTCGGAGTTGGTCGAGCCCAGGGCGACCAAGCGGGCGACCTCGAGCTGGCGGGGGGTGAGCGGGTGCGAGCCGACCGGGGTCAGCGTGGGCTCGGGCGCGCGGCCGAGCTGCACCAAGATGTGGCGGCCCAACGCGATCCGATCGCCGTCGCGCACGACTGCGACATCGATACGCGTCCGATTGAGGAACGTGCCATTGGTCGAGCCGAGGTCGACGACGTTGATGATGCCTTCGCGGCCCACCACGATCTTGGCGTGGGCCCGCGATACGCCTCGGGCTACGAGTCGAATGTCGACCTCGGGGCCTCGGCCCAAGATCACTACCGAGCGGCGGAGTCGAATGCGACGACCCGGCGACGGTCCTCGCAACACTTCGAGCATGAGTGGACCCGCAGTGGGCTCCGGGCCCACCGGATCATGAGTCGTATTGGCATCGACGGCGGCGAGGACCATAATCTAATAAAACAGTGATACCTCGCGATCGCCCATAGGTATGGGAACGTTCTCCGTTGCCTTTCCTCACCGCCTCACGGGCTGTTTTTCACGAATTGATGAAACAAGGCGAAGTGGCACAATCGGCGAACTCGCGCGCGGAAACGACCGAGAATCGAGTGTGCTGCAGCACCAAAATTCATGACCTCGGAGGTCATCGTCGGTAGACACCCGTCAACTCAAACTCGAAGGTATGTCGATCCCGGATCGAAGCCGCCTTCTTCGCATTGCCCTTTGGGGCAATGCCGCGCTGTCCACAACCTGTGTCGTCGTGCTCATGGCATGGACCGAAGCGCTGACCCGTGAACTCGGCGTCGGCGCGCTGTGGCTCTACGGCCTCGCCGCCGGCTTGGCGGGCTTCGTCGCCATGCTCGGATGGCAAGCGAGCCGCCCCGCGCTCGATACCGCCGACGCGCTGGCGACCTCGCTTGGTGATGCGGCGTGGGTCGTGGGCAGCGCCGTGGTGCTGGTGGTGCAACCGGACGCGTTGACGCCGACGGGCTCCGTGTTGGTCGCCGCCGTCGCGTCGGGCGTGGGCACGGCGGGGGTGGCCCAGCTGCTCGGGATCCGTCGTCTCATTGCCGAGCCGGATCCGAGTCGGTCGACCCGCAGTCGCGTCGAGGTGGTGGTCGACGTCGAGGCGAGCCGGACCGCGCTGTGGGCCGTGGTCGCGGATCTCGGATCGATCGAGCGGTACTCGCCCGGGTTGGCGTCCTCGTTTCTCCGCGACGACGCGACACCGGGTCGCGGTGCCGTACGCGAGTGTGCGAGCACCCGAGGTCAGCGCTGGGCCGAGCGCGTCACCGATTGGCAGCCGGGTCACGGCTTGGAGGTCGACTTCCTCACCGACGAGCCCGACTTTCCGTTTCCCATGGCACCCATGACCGGAGGCTGGCGGCTCGAGTCGCGACAGCCGGGGCGGACCCGAGTGACCTTGTGGTGGTCGTTCACCACCCGGCCCGGTTGGGCGGCCCCGCTGCTCGTGCCGATCATGGCCCGTCGAATGCGGCGCGACTTTCCCCCCGTGCTGCGGGCGATGGCCGCGGATGCGCGAGGGGCTCGACCTTCGGTCGCTCCGCACCGGCTGCAAACGGCATCTGCATGACGCGTCGGCCATCCCACGGGGGGATGAACCGGATGTAGGCGGACTCCCGAGACCCGCCCCTCGGGGGCCCGCGCGACTTCGACCGGGGGCTGCTACGATGCGTCCCGGTGTTCGAGCGGATCTCGCCCGCCACGGGTTCTCGCCCCTCGTGGCGCTCGCGTCTGGCCGAGCTGGCCTTCGATGCGCGTCGTCGCATCGGTCGGCTGCGCCTGCACGAGACCCGGGCCGGTCGCTTCGTGGTGCCGCTGCTCGACGGGGGTCCGCCCTCGGACGAGGCGCCCGTGGTGCTGGTGCACGGGTTCTCGGACACCAAGGACAGCTTCGTCGACGTGGCGCGGCTGCTCACCGGGTCGCGGCGGGTGATCTTGCCGGACCTGCCGGGGTTCTCCGACGCGAGCCAGCCCGTCGACCACCACTACGACCTGCCCGGGATCAGCGAGGTGCTCTACGAGGCCTTGCGGGCGTACGGCCTGGGCCCGGTGCACCTGGTCGGCAACTCGCTCGGGGGCGCGGTGGTGGCTCATCTCGCGCTCGAGCATCCGCAGTGGGTGCGCTCGTTGTGCCTGGTGGGCTCGGCCGGGGTCGCGATGCCGATCCCCAGCGCGCTGCAGCGCCATATCGAGGCCGGCTACAACCCCTTCGTCATCCGTAGCGCGGACGAGTACGGGCCCTTCGTGCGCATGGTGGTCGAGCGCATGCCGCCCGGTGCCACGCTCGTCCAGTCGCTCATGGCCGAGCGCTTCTTTGCGCGCCGGGCGATGAACCAGAAGATCCTCGACGAACTGCTCGAGGGCGACTTCGATCTCACCGAGCGGCTGCCGGAGCTCGACGTGCCCACGATGATCCTGTGGGGGGACCGCGACCGCCTCGTCGATCTCTCGGCCGGTCGCGTCTTTCATCGGGGGATCCGAGACTCGCGCTTGGTGGTAATGCACGGCATCGGGCACTGCCCGCAGGTCGAGTCGCCGCGGGGCACGGCGCGGCGCATCGTCGAGAACATCGCCCGCGCCGAGGAGCGAGCATGAGCGAGGGCGGCACGGGGACGGTGGGCCCGTGCCCCGACGAGACCGTGCTCGCCGAGATGGCCCAGGGCGGGCTCTCGCCCGAGGAAGTCGAAGAGGTCGAGTCCCACCTCGATCAGTGCGAGCAGTGCTGCCAGGTGGTGGCCGAGCTCGTGCGCATCTTTGCCGAGCCCTCGGCCGATGGCCCCGGCCTGCCCGCAGGGCCGCTGTCGGAGGACGACCTCGACGGTCTCGGGACCGACGAGATGGCGGTCACCCTCGGGGTCGACGACGAATCCCCACGTCCGCTGGGACCCATGCTCTCGTCGGGCGCGGCGGTCGGCCGCTATCGCGTGCTCGAGTGTGTGGGCGTGGGCGGGATGGGCGTGGTCTATGCCGCCTACGATCCCGAGCTCGATCGTCGGGTGGCGCTCAAGCTGCTGCGGGGCTCCAGCAGCGAAGCGGGCAGCCAGGGACGCGGGGCACGGCTCTTGCGGGAGGCCCAGGCGCTCGCCAAGCTCAGCCATCCCAACGTCATCACCGTGCACGACGTGGGGACCTGGGAGGGCCAGGTCTTCGTGGCGATGGAGTTCATCGACGGCGGCTCCCTCAAGGACTGGATGGAGCAGGACGGACGCTCGTGGCCGGAGATCCGCGAGGTCTTCGTGGCCGCGGGACGAGGCCTGGCCGCCGCGCATGCGATGGGCATGGTCCATCGCGACTTCAAGCCGGACAACGTGCTCATCGGCAGCGACGGCCGGGTGCGGGTGACCGACTTCGGGCTCGCGCGTTGGGGCGAGTCGCGGAGGGGGGCCGAAGACCTCGTGGCCACCGACGAGCTGGCGTCGTCGGGCTCTTGGCGGGCCAGCGCGGAGCTCATTTCGCAGGCCAAGGTCCCGATGGTCTCGCTGACGGAGACGGGCACGCTGGTGGGCACGCCCGCCTATATGGCGCCCGAGCAGTACGAGCAGCGGCCCGCCGACGCGGCGACCGATCAGTTTGCGTTCTGCGTGGCCTTGTTCGAGGCGATCTACGGCGAGCGGCCCTTTGCTGGCGACACGCTGGTGGAACTGGTCTCCAACGTGCTCGATGGGCGCTTGGCCGAGGGCACCCGCGATGTGGTGGTGGTGCCGCGGCGCGTGCGGCAGGCGCTGCGTCGCGGGCTGTCGCGCAAGCGCAAGGATCGCTTCGCCAACATGACCGAGCTGCTCATGGTGCTCGATCGCCGCCCGGCCCGGTGGTGGCGGTGGGGGCTGGCCGTGGGTGTGCCCGTCGTGCTCGGAGCGGGCTTGCTGGCGCAGCTACAGCGGGATCCTCCGCAAGCGCCTCGCTCCGCATTCTGTCGCGAAGAGAGCGGGCTCGGCTCGGTCTGGACGCCCACGCGGCGACAGGCGGCCGAGGACGCATTCACGGCGACGGGGCTCGGCTATGCCCCCGAGGCGGCCGAGCGGGCGCTCGCGGCCGTCGACGACTACGTCGGGCGGTGGGAAGAAGCACGCGCGTACTCGTGCGTGCCCGACGAGTCCGAGCAAGGGCCCGAGCTGGCGGTCTTGCGAGCCCGCTGCTTGTCGCGGCATCGGGTCGCGCTGGAGACGTTGCTCGAGACCTTCGACGAGCCGAATGAAAAAACGGTGGCCCGCGCGGTGGGGGCGGTGGCGGGCTTGCCCGAGATCGAAAACTGCTCCGACGCCGACAAGCTGATGGCCGGCTTGCCTCCGCCCGTGCCTCCCGAGCAGCGCGAGGCTGTGGAGCGGGTGCGCGACGAGCTGGCCCGTGGCCACGGGTTGATCGCGGCGGGTCGCTACGCCGAGGGCCTCGAGCTGGCCAAGACGCTCGATGCGGAGGCCAAGGAAATCTCGCACCGCCCGCTGGAGGCGGAGACGCGATTTTTGCTGGGGCAGATGCTCGACCGCACGGCGACGCCCGAGGCGGCCGATGAAGCCTTTGCCGAGGCGGCCCTGCTCGCGGTGGCCGCCCGCCACCGCAAGATCGCCGCGAAGTCGCTGATGCACCGCGTCTACGTGGCGGGGGCGCTGTTGGCTCGCACCGAAGAGGCCGAAGCGCTCGGGCGCTGGGCCGAGGCGGAGATCGAGGGGGCCGGCCTGGGCGCCAAGGCCATGGCGCCGCTGCTGCTCAACCTGGGGAGCGTGGCCTATCGGCGCGGGGACTACGACGGTGCGGCCAAGCTCTTCGCGCGCTCGCTGGAACTCATCGATCGCGAAAAAGACCCGCTGCGCTGGGCCGACGCCGCGTTCAACCTCGCCAGCGTGCAGGTCGTGCGGGGGCGCGAGGCCGAGGGCATCGTGGGGCTCGAGGAGTACATCGAGGTGTTCGAGGCGGCGGTCGGGCGCACGCACCCCGAGGTCGCGGTCGGCTACCAGAACCTCGGCATCGCCTACATGAACTTCGGGCGCAACAACGATGCCGAGAAGGTCCTGGCCAAGGCCGAGTCGATTCGTCGAGAGACGCTCGGCGAGGATCATCCCGAGTACGCGTCCACGCTCAACATGCTGGGGTCGCTGGCGATCGAGCAGGGGCGGGTCGAAGAGGGCATGCGCTACATTCGGCGCGCCATCGACATCCAGGTCGCAGCCGAGCTCGACACCGTGGCCATCGGCTACAAGCGCACCAGCCTGGCGCGCGCGCTGATGCAGCTGGGGCGACTCGAGGAGTCGGAACTCGAAGCCGAGCGCGCGCTAGAGGCCTTTCGCGAGAAGCTGGGAGACGAGCATCCCGACCTGGGACCGGTGTTCGAGATCCAGGCGGCGATCGCTGCCCATCGCAAGAACCCCAAGGAAGTGCGTCGGCTGATGTCCGAGGCGCGGCGGGTGCAGCGGGGCGTGCGGGATGCCGACGACCCCGATGCCGATCGCATCCTCGTCGACCGAGCGAGCCTGCTGGCGGAAGCGGGGGAGCGGGCGGAGGGCATCGGCATCCTGCGGGCGTACATCTCGGGGCTCAGCATCCAGCCGCGCTGGCAATCGGAGCCGCACGCCCGCATGCGCCTGGGCGAGATTCTGTGGTCGGAGCCCGCCAAGCGCGACGAGGCGCGGGAGCTCATCCGGCAGGCGGAGATCGGCTTCCGAGCGCTCGAGATGGTCGGCGCCGCCGAGATCGCCCACGAGTTCCTGGCCGCGGATGCTCGCGGCGAGGACCCCCAGGCCGAGGACTGAGCCGGGGCTCAGCTCTCGAGCGCTCGGGTGAGCCGGGTTCGTCGCTCGGCCAATGAGCTGAGCTTGGGGTCGTCCCGGTCGCTTCCATCGTCGGCCCGGGCCAAGGCGCGGTCGAGCCGAGCCCGCTCGGCCCGCAGCCAGTCCAAGAACACCGCCGGTCGCTGGCGCATGAGCCGGGGGCCGAGCAGCAGCTCGTCCTCGCTCCACGTCTCCGTCGCACTGGCCTGGGGGTTCACAGCGAGGACCACGTAGAACTTCCCGCGGTCCTCGACCATGCGCTCGTCGTCGAGGGCAAAGCCGCGCTCGCCGATCCAGCGCCGCACGTTCGTCCACTCGGTGTTGGGCTGGAGCACGAGCCGGGACAGACCCGAGACCACCGCCGAGGCGGTGTCGACCAGTCGCATCATGCGGGCGCCGCCCATGCCCGCGATCGAGACCGTGTCGACCTCGCCGGGCCGCAGCGGCGTGAGGCCATCGCCGCGCCGCAGCTGCACATCGTCGATCCCGGCCGCCCGCAGCGTGGCCTCGGCCTGCCGCAGCGGACCTTCCGCGATGTCGACCCCGATGCCTCGCTCGATCCGTCCCCGGGCGCGTAGCCACGCCAGCAGCTGTGCATGGTCGGTGCCCACGTCGGCCAGCCGCGCCCCCACGGGCACCAACGCGGCCACCGTGCGCAGCCGCGAACCGAGCTCGACTAATTGCGCTTCCACGCCGCTCGCACTCGGCCCGGCATCATGCGGTAGGCGCAGGGCATGACGAGCAGGGTCAGCAGGGTGGCGAAGCTCAGGCCGCCGATGACCGCCACCGCCAGCGGCTGACGGAGGGCGGCGCCTTCACCCAGCCCCAGCGCCATGGGCAGCAGCCCCAGCACGGTGGTCAGCGTGGTCATGATGATGGGGCGCACGCGCACCCGGCCCGCCTCGACCAGCGCCGTGTTCACGTCCATGCCCTCGCCACGCCGATCGTTGACCGCGTTGATGAGCACGATGGCGTTGTTGACCACGATGCCGCCCAGCACGATCACCCCGATGCCCATCATCGCAGACAGCGGCAGATCGGTGACCCACGCGGCCAGCGAGACCCCGGCCAGCGCCAGCGGCACGGTGAACATGATCAAGAACGGATGCAGCAGGCTCTCGAAGCTCGACGCCATGACCACGTAGACCAAGAAGATCGACAGCAGGGTGGTCATGGTGAGGCTGCGGAGCGAGACCTCCATCTCGTCGGCTTGGCCCCCGAGCACGGTGTCGATGCTGGGGTCGGCCTCGGCGTGCTCGTCGATGACCGCCTGGACGCGAGCGGAGAGGCCGGCCAGGTCGACGCTCTCGCTGCGCGCCTGAATCCGAACCCCGCGACGCCCGTTGATGCGGCGAATCTCCGAGGGGCCGCGGCCGCCGTCGACCTGGGCCACCGCGTCGAGCCGCACCGCCACGCCATCGACGGTGGCGACCTGGATGCGCGAGACGTCTTCGACGCTGCGGCGGTCGACCTCGGGCAGGCGCACGCGAATGTCGAGCTGCTCGTCGGCGGCGAACATGGTGCTGACCACCTCGCCCTGCACGGCACGCTGGACCGCGGTCGCGGTGGCCTCGACCGTCAGGCCCAGTCGACCCAGGCGCTCGTGGTCGAAGTGCACGCGGACTTCGGGGCGGCCGTCGAGGTCGTCGGGGAGCACGTCGAGCAGGCCATCGATCTCGGACAGCGCGGGCAGCAGGCGCTCGACGTGCGGGGTGACGCGCTCGGGATCTTCGCCGAAGACCTGGAGCTCGATGGGCGGCGCGAACGAGAACAGGGCCGGGCGCCCGAGCTGGAGCAGGGCGTCGGGCTCGGGCAGGGCGGCCCGCATCTTTTGCATGAGCCGAGCTTCGATGTCGGCCTGGCGGTCCATCGCGCCCGGCACGAGGTGGACGTCGATCTGCCCCAGGTGCGAGCCGGTGAGGCTGCCGCCCGCGCTGCCGGCCCGGGTGAGGCTACCGACCCGGGCGAAGCGAAGCGCGACATCGGGGTCATCGGCGAGGGCCTCGCTCATCGCTTGCATGGCCGCGGTGGTGCGCGGGAGCGAGGCGCCCTGGGGCAGCCGGACCTGCACGAACAGCTCACCCTGGGCGACCTCGGGCAGCAGCGTACGGCCCCGATCTTCGACGAGCTTCACCGCCATCACGCAGGCCCCCACCGCCGCGGCCAGCACCAGCACGCGAGCGCTGAGGGCCACCCGCAAGATGGGGGCGTAGGTCCGCTCGAGCTGCTCGTAGGCCCAGGTAAAGGGCCGGGACAGCACGTGCAGCAGCAGCGCCAGCCCCTTGACGAGCAGGGCCAGCGGCCAAAAGAGCAGCCCGATGACCCCGCCGAAGAGCCAGGCTAGGGGCGAGCGTGGGCGGCCCTGGTCGGCCTCTTCTTCGGGGCGATCGCCGAGGCTCTGGAGCACGGGCACCAGCGTCAGGCTCACCACCATCGAGGAGAGCATGCTGAAGCTGACCGCATAGCTGAGGTCTCGCACCAGCTGGCCCGCCACGCCCTCGACGAAGGACATGGGGAAGAACACCGCGACGGTGGTGAGGGTGGACGCGAGCACGGAGGTGGCGACCTCGGAGGTGCCCGCCACCGCCAGCTGAGCGCGGCTGGGGATCGGCGTGCCGTCGAGCTCGTTGGCCTCGATGGCGCTCTCGCGCACGCGCGCGATCGCTTCGAGCACGACGATGCTGTTATCGACGAGCATGCCCACGCCGAGCGCGAGCCCACCCAGGCTCATCACGTTGAGCGAGACGCCCAGGCCGGACAGCGGGATGAAGGTGGCCAACAGCGAGATGGGGATGGCGGCGGCGATGACCACCGTGGCCCGCAGCTCTCGCAGGAAGAACAGCAGCACCAGCACGGCCAGGACACCACCGATGAGGGTGTTGTCGCGGACCTCCTGCACCGCGGCTTCGATGAACTCGGCGCGGTTGCTCAGGACGACCAGCTCGTGCCCGGGCGGCAGGCGGAGCTGCGGAATGGCCTCGCGCAGCGCCTGGGCCACGGCCACGATGTTGGCGTCGCCCTCGCGATAGACGGCCAGCTCGATGCCCTCGGCGTCGTCGACGAGCGCCAGCTCTTCGCGCTCGGTGGGCAGGCGCCGGATCTTGGCGACCTCGCGCAGCCGCAGCTCGGCCCCGTTGGCGCTGCGGATGACCGTCTCGCCCAGCTGCTCGGGGGTCCGGGCCTCGTGCAGCGTGCGGATGAGCCAGCGTCGATGCCCCTCGGTGATCGCCCCGCCCGGTTGGTTGACGTTGCTGGTGCGGATCGCCGCCGCGACCTCTTCGGTGGACAGGCCCAGGGCAGCGACCCGAGCCGGGTCGAGCTCGACGAGGACTTCCTCTTCCTGGCCGCCGTGCAGCTGGACTGCGGCCACGCCCGAGATCTTCTCGAGCTGGCGCTTCACCAGGCGATCGGCGCGCTGCCGCAGGCTGGCCAGGTCCTGGTCGCTGAGGACGGCGGTGGGCCCCCGCAGCGCCAGCCGCATGATGGGCTCTTGGGCGGGGTCGTAGCGCAGGACCACCGGGCGCTCGGCGGTCATCGGCAGGCGCACGCGGTCGAGCTTCTCGCGGACGTCGGCCATCGCGTGGTCGACCGCGGTGCCCCACTGAAAGTCGAGCACCACCTCGGAGGTCCCCTCGCGGGATGAAGACTCCACGCTCAGCACCCCGGGCACGGCACCGACCCGCTCCTCGATGGGGCGGGTGATGAGCTCCTCGATCTCCACCGGGGCCGCGTTGGCATCGGTGGTCTGGATGGTGATGGTGGGGTAGCTGAGGTCCGGGAGCAGCTCGACGGGCAGTCGGCTCGCGGCGACGAGGCCGAAGACCAATACCGCAATGGTGGCCATGGTGGTGGTCACCGGGTGGAGGACCGTAGCCGCGATGAAGCCCCGCACGGGCGACTCAGCTCCCTGCGGAGTCCTTGGCTTGTTTTTCGGCCGAGGGCTCGGCCGCGGCGACCTCGGGCTCGATCGGCCGCAGCGGCATGCCCTCGGTGATCCCCGAGTTGCCCTCGACCACGATCGCATCGTCGACGCTCACCCCGGCCAGCACCTCGACCCGATCGGCGCCCTCGAGGCCGACCTCGATCTCGCGCCGCTGCGCCTTTTCTTCGGCGATGACGTAGACGTGCGGCTTGCCCTGGTGCTCGAAGATGGCGCTGCGCGGCAGGCTCGGCGCGGAGGCACGGGAGTCGACGAGGACCTTGGCGCGAGCAAAGGCTCCCGGGGCGGCGACCTTCGGGGGGTCGCTGGCCCGCATCGTGAACTTCACCGTGCCCGTCATGGGGTCGACGACCGGAGAGCGCCGCTCGATCTTGGCCTGGAAGATCGTGCCGTCGACCAGCTCGACCTCGACGTCCGAGCCGACCTCGACCGAGGCCGCGTCTTTCTCGGGCAGGTGCAGCGGCAGCTCCAGCACGGCCAAGTCGGCGAGGTGGAACAGCGCGGTGGCGGTGGACGCCAGGTTGCCCTCGTCGACGTAGCGGGTGACGATCGTCCCGTCGAAGGGGGCGCGGATCGTCGTCTGCTTGGCCTGGTGCCGCGACAGCTTGAGCGACGCGCGGGCCTCCTCGACCAGGTAGCGCTGCTTGTCGATCTCCTCGCGCGATATGACCGCGGCATCGGCCGATTCCAGCCGCCGCAGCTCCGCTTCGAGGTTGGCCAGCGCGAGCTTGCCCGCGTCGGCCTGGAGCGACAGCTCGCGGCCATCGAGGCGCGCGAGCTTCTGACCCTTGCGGACAAAATCGCCCTCGTCGGCGAAGAGCGCTTCGATGATGGCCGGCTGCACCGCGACCAGCTCGGCCGAGCGCAGGGCCTCGAGCGTCCCCGAGCTGCGATACCAACGTTCGATGGTCGCCTCGCGCAGGTGCACGACGTTCGCCTGCATGGCGTCCCGGGGCGGGCCCCCGCGACCACGGCCGCCTTTGCCCTTGCCACCGCCGCGCTTGCCTTCGGCCCCACTCGAGCCCCCGGCGTCGCTGCATGCGAGCACGCCCTGGCCGGTTGCGAACAGCAACGCCAGCGCGACCGCAAGGCGACGAGGAGTGGAGCGGCGGTCCATCGGCGCCCTTTTATGCCATGCTCCAGCCATGCCTGGGCACACCCCATCGCGGGCTCCGTCGAGAGAGCTGCTGCTGGCCAATCACCAGTTCCCCGGACCCTACGTCATCAAGGCGTTTGGGCCCGCGGAGGGTGGGTTTGCGGCTGGAATCGAGGCCGCGGCGGTCGAAGTCGTCGGCGATTCGCGCGCCGATGTGCAGCAGCGCACAAGCAGCCGCGGCAACAAGGTCTGTGTGACGCTCACAGTGAATGCCTTCACCGTGGAAGAGGTCATCGATATCTACGAACGAGTGCACCTGGTGCCCGACTTGCGCATGATTTTGTGAGTCGAGTCACTTTTTGTCTCTCGACCTCGAGCCCCCGGCTCCCCGATCGTCATCCCGCTCATCCCGACTCCCCCGACAGACTCCCCAAAGACACCACCATGTTTCATCGCCATCGCTTTGTATCCGCCGCCGTCGTCGCCCTCTCGCTGTCTGCCCTCGCGGGCTGCAAGCCCAAGGCGATCCGTGGCGGCGAGGGCACGGAGAACCCCAACTTCGACGAAGGAGCGATGAGCACCGGGCTCGACCGTCGCGACCTCGAGGACCTCATGAAGAAGAACATGTCGTCCCTGGTGGGCTCGCCGCTGTGGGCGCAATGGCGCGGTGATGCCGATACCCCGGTCGTCGCCATCTGGCCGATCAAGAACGACACCTCCGAGCACCTCGACGATCAGATGCTCACGCTGCTCTCCGACATGGAGACCGAGCTCATCAACAGCGGCGTCGTCGCCGTGGTGAGCCGCGAGCGTCAGGCCGAGATGATGGCCGAGGCCAACATGCAGCAGGGCGCGGACTTCAACCCCGCGCTCGCTTCGGAGATCGGCCGTCAGATCGGCGCCAAGTACTTCCTCACCGGGAAGCTCCAGTCGGTCGACGAGCGCATCAACAAGGAGCGGCGGGTCCAGTACACCTTGTTCATGCAGGTGATCGAGGTCGAGACCAGCTTGGTTCGCTTCCAGACCAAGTCCGAGCGCACCAAGGGCATCGTTCGCTAGGCGCATGGTGCATCGCACCGCCAAACGACGGACCCGTCGCCTCGTGGCGGCGGGAGTCCTCACCTTGGGAGCAGGCACGGTCGCCTGCGCCACCTACTCCGACAAGACCGAGGCGGCCCGGGCCTCGCTCCAGGTCGGGGACTACGCGGGCAGCGTCAAGCATTTCAACAAGATCCTCAAGGTCCGCGAGGGCAACGAGCTGCCCTCGGACTGGAAGAAGAACTTCGCCCTCGTGGTGCTCGAGCGCGCCATGGTCCTGCAGGCCATGGGCGACTACGAGGCCAGCGCCAAGAACTTCATCGCCGCCGACAAGGAGCTCGAGTTCCTCGATCTCGCGCGCGACGGAGCGGGCAAGCTGGGCAAGTACATCTATTCGGACAGCGCGACGAAGTACAAGACGTCGCCGGCCGAGAAGCTGTCGCTCAACGCGATGAACATGCTCAACTTCCTCGTTCGCGGGGACTTGAGCGGGGCCAAGGTGGAGACCAAGCGCTTCACCACCATGCGCAACTACCTGCGTGACTACGAGCCCGAGGCCGAGCATGGGGCCTACGGTTCGTATCTCGCGGGGTTCGTGCACGAGCGCCTGGGCAACGCCGACGAGGCGCTGCGCTACTACGACGAGGCGCTACAAGAGCGCGACTTCGGCAGCTTGCGCGAGCCCATCGAGCGGCTGTCGGCGCGGGGCAGCTACCGCGGCGAGCGAATCCGGGACTACTTGCCGGAGCCGAAGCCCACCGCACCTCCGCCGCCGATCCAAAAACCCGAGGGCATGGACGACCCGCCGCCGACCGAGCCCCCTGCGGCCGAAGACGCACCGCCGGTCGAAGCCCCGGCGGCCACGGGCGAGCTCGCCCGCGCGGGTTCGTTCGACGTGCAGCTCGACTCGTATGCACCCATGGCCGAGTTCGGCGCGGTCCTGCCCGCGGGCGCGAATCCCTGGGCCATGGCTGCACCCGCGGGTTCTCCCACCGAGATCCTGGTCATCGCGAAGACGGGCCGCGTGCCCTACAAGGTCCCCGAGCGCATCCCCATCGGGGCGGCGATTGGCCTGGCGGGGGCCTATGTGACTGGTGACACTACCTTGCTCGAATACGGGATGTTCAAGGTCGTCGTATATCCCGAGTTGGTCAAGCCGAACAATCTGTTCGTGGACGCCGAGCTCCGCATCGATGGGCAAGTGGTGCCGATGGATGAGGGCTCGAACCTCGGCACGGAAATCATTGCCGAGTACGAAGCGATCAAGCCCAAGATCATCGGGGCGGCGTTGTCCCGCATGATCGTGCGGGCAGCCGCGGCCGAAGGGGCGCGGGCGGGCGGCAAGGCAGCGAGCCAAGACTCGGGTGCTGCCGGGCTGGTCGGGTTTCTGGCGGCCGCTGCGATCGAGGGCACCCTCGTCGCACTGGACAAGCCCGATACCCGTAGTTGGTCGACTCTTCCCGAGAAGGTCCATATCGGTCGCGCGGTCGTGCCGCCCGGAGCCCACACCGTCGAATTGACGGCGTTTGGTCCCGGAGGCAAGGAGCGCCACACCATCCCGGTCGAGGTCCAGCAAGGGGGCTTTGCCGTGGTCGATGTCACCACCCTTCGCTAGCGCGTGTGCCATGCTGAACACCATGAAGACCCGTCGACGACTCTTCGCCCGCCGCAGTAGCCGCGCGTGGCCGACCATGCTCGGTGCGGCCATGGCCGTCGGGGGCGTCTGGCTGGCCTCGCCCTCCGAGGCCAACGCGGCGGTGTCCGGTCGTCAGGGAATCGAGATCGAGGGCGCCCGCGACCGGCGTGGTCTGTACGTCGGTGGCGGGCTCGGGTTCGGCGGCACCTTCTTCTATTACGACGACTTCATCCCCGCGACGCGCCTCGACTTCAACATCGGTGGCGGCGTCACGGAGCGGCTGACCCTCGGGGCCAACCTGCACCTCACGCCGTACCTGCAGCGCAGCGTGGGCGTGGCCTTCGGCGGCGACATCGAGTTCACCGGGTATGTGTGGCGCGGCTTCTACCTTCGCGGTGCCCTGGGGGCGGCCAGCGTGCCCAAGCGCGACCCCACGCGCTCCTTCGACGAGGTCGAGGGCATGACGGTCGGCTTGGGTGGTGCGGCGGGGCTCGGCTACGAGTTCTGGCTCAACTCCAGCGCGGCCATGAGCGCGGGCCTGACCTACGACGCACGCTTCGTGCCGGGCGACACCTTCCCGCGCCAGGCCTTGCTCGTCGGCATGCGCTTCACCTGGTTCTAGCCAAGTAAAAAGGCGGGGCACCGAAGTGCCCCGCCCGGGGTAGGGTCGAGTGGCCGTTAGAGTCCGGCCAGTGGGTCTTGGGTGTCGGTGGAATACTCGAAGCGTTTCGGGGCGCGGGGCTCTTCGGGGGTCTCGGGCTCGGGCTCGGACTGAGCCGTCGGAGCGTCGGAGAGGTCGAGCGCGTCCCAGGCGATGAACATCATCGTGGGTCGGGGATCTTCGCCATGTGCGGTTGCGGTCACCTCGGTGGGAGCGTCGGCCGCGGAGGCCGAGGCCACCGGAGCGGCGGTGGCGACCAAGGCGAGCAGAGCGGCCATCCAGCGGGAGCGGTTGGTGGTTCCGTTCATGGTGCATGGTTCGACGGCCGGCCCCCGCGAATGACCCACTGCACTTCGCCAACGGTATGTAAAGCGAACGTCAACGAGGTGGCGAACACGGGGCATGCTGCCCCGGTCGTTGCCCTGTTCCTCGGGCATTTTCGTCAGGGGCGCGTTCGTGACCGGCCGTGGGTAGGTCGGTGAACGTCGAGGGCGCACGTCCTGGGGATCGCGCCTGTTGCCGAGAAGTCTCGCGTGATTCACGCTGAGGGAACTGGACGATCGGCCAATCATCGCGGCGGATCGGTCGGCCGCCGTCGTTCGTCACCGTCCATGCTGGAACCGTCGTGAACACCTCCTCTGCCCCTCAGCTCGATGCGGTCTGGCTCGCCCTCGAGCAGAAGCTCGACGAAGAAGTCGCGCACCCGCGTTGGGCCGCCGAGCGCCCCACGTGGCAGCGCATCACGATGTGCGTGGCCTTGGTGGTGTTGGTGTTCGGAGCGATGGCGGCATTCAGAGCCAGCGCCGGTCTGGCGTGGCCGACCACCGGGCTCGGGGTGCTCACCGTGGGCGTGGCCATGCTCGCGGTCGTGGTCGCCGTCGCGGGCGTGCTGCGACCCTTGCATCGAACCCGTCGCTCTCGCTGGCACCTGGTGGGTGTGTTCGTCTTGCTGGTGGCCGCCGTTGCCCTCGAGCTGACGCCGAGCCGTGCCGTCGAGCACCAGACCGCGCATCACTCTTTCGTCGGCTGCTTCTCCATGGGCATCGCGGCCTCGGCCGCCCTGGTGCTGGCCGTGGGCTGGTTCCGACGCCGCCCCTTCGTCGGGTGGCTCGACTACGCCGAGGTCGCGGGCGTGGGCGTGGCTGGGGGCCTGCTCGTGCTCACTGCGTTCTGCACGAGCGGAGAGCATGAGCACGTGCTCCTGGCCCACGGCCTGGCCGCGCTGGCGGCCTTGCTCTGCGGCGCCGCCCTGGCTCGGGCGCGCAACTCCGTCGGCGGCCTCCGCTGAGTTCAGCTCGGCGCGGGGGTCCAGCGTCGCTTCTGCCACTCGAAGGGCAGGATCTGGATGCGGGTGGAGATCGAGCCGTTCCACTCCACCTCGAGCCCATGCTCGCGCAGCACGGCACAGATCTCGTGCCCCAGGCGGATGCTCTCCGGCTCGTGCGCGTCGCCCTCGACGAACGCCCCGTAGGCCAGGTGGAGGCCATCGCCTTGCACCCCGCGCTCGACGTCCTGGCGGTGGAAGAAGGTCGCGCCCCAAGCGTCGTCGTCGTAGGCGTGCGCTTCGGCCACGTCGGACCAACCGTCCGACATCGTGTAGCCCGCGTCCTGCAGGGCGATGATGCCCTTGCCGCGTAGCGCCTCGAAGGCGCTATCCAGACGATCGTTGGCCGTGCGCTCGGACCACGTCTGCTCGCGCCGCTTCTGTACGTGCAGGCGCTGGCGAGCCTCGGCTAGCAGCGGCTCGACCATCGCATCCCCGGACTCGCGGAACTCGTCGCGGACCTGCTCCTCGATGGTCTCCATGACCTCCGCCTCCGACCGGTAGCCGCAGCGGACGTGGATGTCGATCTGCTCGTGCAGGAACTCGAGGAGCTGTGCCTTGTTCACGGTTGCCAGGTATCGCCTCCACCGGGAGGATTGGCAACGGGGCGGCCGCCTTCAGGCTTTCGCGTCGCCGATGCGCTCGATCACCCAGAACACGGTGGAGCTGCGGCCGTCGCTCACGGGGCCGCGTTCGTAGGGCACCAGCCCGTGGCGCTCGCCGGCCTCGACGGAGGCCACCGCGGCGGCACCTCGGCTCAGCGGCAGCGCGGCCACGAGCCGGGCCGCGGCGCTGGTGGACGAGGCGTCGACGGTGGTGGCGTCGGCGTAGTCGGTGGCGAGCCGCTCCCGGCACTGCGCCAGGGCCTCGGGCTTGGAGTGGACCTCGCGGATCTCGGTGGTGCCGGGTCGCACGAGCAGCACGAGCTCGATGTCGCGGACCAAGGCCTCGCGCACGCGCAGGGTGGGGTGGCGGGTGAGGGCCTCGCGGGTCTCCTCGACGGGGCCGATGAGGGTGTTGTCGGCGGGCACCACCCCTTGGCTCGCGCGGCCCTCGGCCACCGCCTCGAAGACTTCGCTGAGGCTGCCGCAGAACTCCATGGGGGCATGGGCGCCGAAGCGGCTGGCGGCGGTGAGGCTGGAGAAGGAACCCTGCGGACCCAGGCAGGCGACGCGCTCGACGGCTTGCACCCGACGACAGGCCTCGATGACGCGGGTCATGATGGCGGACAGCTCGTCGTTGCCCAGCGGGCCGCGGTTGCCGTCGCAGAGCCGGCGGTAGACCTCGGCTTCGCGAGCGTCGTTGCGCACGGGCAGGCCGAGGTCGCGCTTGAGCTCGCCGATCTCGGTGGCGTGCCGGGCCCGGTAGGCGAGCAGCTGTTGCAGCTCGTCGTCGACGGAATCGATGGCCGAGCGGAGGCTCTGCAGGCGATTGGCAGGGTTGGCGGTGCTCATGGCTTCAACGTCCCCCGGCGGCGCGACCGAGCATGTTCACCGAGCCCAACGAGGGCGCGACGAGGCCGAGGTCGCGGGCCAAGTCGTGCCACATGGGAAGGGTGAGCGCCTGCGGGCCGTCGGACAGCGCTCGCGCCGGGTTGGGGTGAATCTCGATGATGAGGCCATCGGCACCCACGGCCCGGGCGGCGCGGGCGAGGGCAGGCACGTAGCGGCGGTCGCCCGCGGCATGGCTCGGATCGACGATGACCGGCAGGTGGGTGCGCTCCTGGAGCACGGGGATGGCCGATAGATCGAGCGTGGTGCGGGTGGCCGACTCGAAGGTGCGGATGCCTCGCTCGCACAGGATGACGTTGGGGTTGCCCCGGGCCAGGATGTGCTCGGCCGCCCACAGCAGCTCGTCGAGCGTGGAGCCCATGCCGCGCTTGAGTACGACCGGGGTCTCGCCGCGCCCCACCGCCTCGAGCAGGGCATAGTTCTGCATGTTGCGAGCGCCGATCTGGAGAGCATCGACGTACTCGGCCACCACGGGGACGAGCTCGGGGGCCATGACCTCGCTGATGACGCCGAGGCCACGGGCGCGGCCGACATCGCGCAGCATCTCGAGGCCGGTGACGCCCAGGCCCTGGAAGCTGTAGGGCGAGGTCCGGGGCTTGTAGGCGCCGCCGCGCAAGAGCTTGGCGCCCGCGCTCCAGACCGCGTCGGCCACCGTCTCGAGCGTGCCGAGGTCTTCGATGGCGCAGGGGCCGGCAATGACCTGGCAGCCTCCACCCCCGATGGAGACGTCGCCCACGCGGACCCGCGTGGTCTTGGCGTTGGCACCCGAGGCATGCAGCGGCACCTCGGGGCGCGGTAAGGGGGCTGGGCGTAGTCCCGCCGGGTCGTGGATGTCGACGCGCTGCGTCTCGGAGAGGCTCGTGGTGGTGGAAGGCATGGGTCGTTCTTCTGGGATCGGGGGGAGGGCGGGAGGCCCGGGTTTTCGACCCAGAAGAAGGACTATTGCCGTGTCCCCGGGTCGCCTTCGGTGCCGTTTGCACCGGAAGCTCCGCCGGGAAGTCGAGGTTGGGGACGCGCTACGCTCCGCGCCCGGCCTCGCCCCCAAACGGAGCGTGGCTAAACACAAAGAAAAAGCGTTGCGAGGACAGGGCCATCGGTGCGTCCAAATTCGTCGTAGCACTCGGGCCCACACCAAGCAAGACAAAAAGGCCCTACGGCTTCGCCCCGAAACGGGCGGAAGCGAATCAACCGGGGTGAATTACCGGCAAATCCCCGGGTCGGGAAGGCCGCTTCACCGCATGCACTTCAACGGCATACTTCGTTGAAGTTGCCTTCTTCATCCAAGATGAACAGGCATGCATCGAGCCCGTTTTCCGGCTGCTCGACGTCGGAGCAGCACTGCAAGCTCGACAGCGTGGGGCAGGGCGCACCGCTCTTGATGCAGCAGGGTTGCTCGAGATCGAGCGGGATGAGCTCGAGGCAATCGGCGGAGCACTCGATGATGGGCCGCGTGCTCGGGTTGTTCTGCGAGCAGGCCGAGGTCGCGAACTGACGCTCGAGCGAGGGGGCGTCGAAGCTGGTGCCGTCGCACTTTTCGGGCAGAGCCTGCTGCGACCCCTCGAAGTCGACGTCGAGCGAGTCGTCGACGCGCCCGTTGCCGCAGTAGTTGCACCCGGTGCGGTTCCATCGACAGTTGTCGTCGCACTCGCCGGGCGTGCCCGCCGTATAGGGAATGTTCTCGAAGGGGGAGTCGAGGTCGACGCAGGGCGGCTTGCCCATGGTCAGGGTGCCGCCGTCGCTGTTGGGGTCGCACTCCTCGCCCGGGTCGAGCCGGCCATTGCCGCAGTCGCGGCACTCGCTGTAGTCGTAGAGGCAGCTGGTGGTGCACTGCAGCGTGCCCACGCCGCCCAGGCAGCTGCGGCCGTTGAGTTCGTCGCCGTCGCACTGCTCGCCGACGACCTCGTCGACCCGGCCATCGCCACACACGGCGCACTGCTCGACGTCGATGATGAGCTCGCAGGTGATCGGGTCGCACGCCCCCTCGCCGTCGGGACGACTGGTGGTGACGCACTTGTTGAGGAAGCTGTCCGGGTCGCCCGGGTCGCACTCTTCGCCCGCCTCGACGTCGTGGTAGCCGTCGCCGCAGGACGGGCCGACGGGGAGCTCGAGCAGGCACGACACGTTGGTCGCGATGCCCAGGCCGAGCATCGCCGCGAGTATCCCCAGTCGGGCTCCAGGAGCCGACAGGGCCTCGACGGCATATGAAACCCGCCCGGACATGTGTCTACAGGGTAGCAGCCCTGTCCCGTCGCTGTGAGCGCAGCATGGCGACTGACCCACCGTCACGGGGCCGGCTCGGCGTGACCGCCGAGACGTTGGATTTCGTTGCGAGTTTTACGAGGATCGTTGGTCAGCACGGCATCGACTCCGAGCGCCAGCCAGCGATCGAGATGACCGGGTGAGTGCAGGTGCGGGTCGAGCGGACACACCCGTTGTCCCCGGGCTTGCGCGGCCGCGACATAGCCCGGCGAGACTCGCAGCAGCGGCCACCATGGACCCAGCATGTCCACGTCCTTGGCGCCCCGAAGCCCTCGCATGGAGATGTGCCCCGTGACGAGGCCGGGCGCGATTTTCTTAACCTTTCGCAACAATCGTAGGTCGAAGGTGATGATGCCGGCTCGTCGCTCTCGGGCGCGCGCACCCAGGACTTCGAGCAGCGTGGCGATGGGGCCGGGGTGGGCGAGCAGCGGATCCTTGATCTCGAGGATGACGGGGACGTGGTCGGGCACGAGCTCGAGCAGCTCGGCCAGCCGCGGGATGCCCTCGCGGTCACCCTTGCCCACGTCGTCGTGCACCCGCAGCGTGGCGAGCTGCTTGGCGGAGCACTGACTGACTCGGCGAGGATCGCCGGTCGTGCGCAGCAGCGTGGGATCGTGGTGACAGACGATCTCGCCATCGGAGCTGAGCCACAAATCGGTCTCGAGCAGGTCGGCGCCATGTTCGAGCGCGAGCGCGAACGACTCCAGCGTGTTCTCCGGCGCCAGGTCGCACGCGCCGCGGTGGGCCATGACCCAGGGGCGGGGGCGTCCGGGGATCTCGAGCGAGTCGCGGGGCGAGGGCACCGGGGCCGAGATTGGCGCGGGTCGAGGCGGCTGTCGAGCGGACGGGATGTTTCCTATAGTCCCCGCCATGCCCTTGGCGAACACCACGTTCCTCGATGCCTGCGCGGGTAAGCGGCCTGCTCATACCCCGGTCTGGGTCATGCGCCAGGCAGGGCGCTACCTGCCGGAGTACCGGGCGATTCGGGCCAAGGTCTCGTTCGAGGAGCTGTGTCGCCGGCCCGACCTGTGTGCCGAGGTCACCCGACAGCCGCTCGATCGCTTCGGGCTCGATGCCGCGATCTTGTTTTCCGACATCCTCACCGTCTTCGATGCGATGGGGGCGAAGGTCGAGTTCAAGCCCGCGCCGGCCGTGGCGGATCCCGTGCGCAATGCCGCCGACGTGGCCCGGCTGACCTTCGGCAAGGCCGACGACCACCTGGGCTTCGTGTACGACGCGGTCACGGCCTGCAAGAAGGAACTCGCCGATCGAGTGCCGCTCATCGGCTTTTGTGGCGCGCCCTTTACCACCGCCAGTTATCTGATCGAGGGCGGGCCGACCAAGGACTTCTTGCACACCAAGAGCATGGCGTTCACCGAACCCGCGCTCTTCGGCGGCTTGCTCGAGTCGATCACCACCGTGCTGGTCGACTACCTCGCGGGTCAGGTGCGGGCGGGCGTCGACGCGCTGCAGATCTTCGAGAGCTGGGGCGCGGCGCTGACCCCCGATGACTACCGGGTGCACGTGCTGCCGCACGTGAAGCGCCTGGTCACCGAGGCCAACAAGCACGGCGTGCCCGTGATCTTGTTCGTGCGCGGCAACGCCAGCTTGCTCGAGCTCATCACCGATCTGGGCGCCGACGTGCTGGGCATCGACTGGAGCATCGAGCTCGGTCGGGCCATCGACGTGGTGGGCACGCATCAGGTGGTGCAGGGGAACCTCGATCCCATCGCCTTGTTCGCGCCGCCCGAGCAGCTGCAAGCGCGCGCACGCGCGGTCGTGGAGGCGGGTCGCAAGGCGAAGGCGCACATCTTCAACCTCGGGCACGGAATCTCGCGACACACCGACCCCGAGGCGATGAAGCTGTTGGTCGATACCGTCCACTCCGCGTGAGTCCAGCCGCCGGGCTTGCTGCGGGCGGGCCGGGTTCATCAAAGGACGGTGTACGGCGTCCCGACCTCGAACCGAGGCGGGCGTGGAATGGTAGACACGTGGCATGCGTATCCACGGCGCCATGACACGAAGCGGGCATCATCTGAGTGGGCTGCTGGCCATGTTGCTGATCGTCGGATGTGACGACGGTGGTTCGAAGGCGTCGGGAGCTCCCAAGACCGCGGCCGCATCCGCGAAGAAGGCGGACGGCAAAGACAAAGCTCCGGCAGGCAAAGCCGCGATGCCGAAGCCGGCGGAGGTCAAGACGGCCGATGCCAAGGCGGACACACCAGCGGCGACGCCCACCCCGACGCCGGCCGAGGCTCCGCCCCCTGCGGCCGAGCCCGCGGTCGAGCCGGCCGCCGACTCGGCGGGGGAGCCCGAGCCCGATCCCGCGGCGGATCCCACCGCGCTGGTCGAGCCGGCTGGTGACGAAGACTCCGGCGGACCCGAGGACGATCCGGCGGCGGCCGACGATGGTGCGGCCACGGCCGACGGCGCGGAGCTCAACGACATCGACGCGGGCAACAGCACCACCTTGCTGCGAGTCGTGCTCGCCCACGACATGGAGAACCGGCAGCCGGTCGATCCGGCGGTCTCGTTCCCGCTGGGGCAGAAGGTCAACCTGTTCATCGAGGCTCGCAACGAGGGGACCGAGGAGCACTCCGTGCGGGTGACCTGGGAGAAGGTGAGCAACGGGCGGCGCAGCGCGCCGACCACCGTGCGGGTTCCCACTCGCCGCAAGCTCCACCGGACGCGCGCCTACCGGACGATCAAGCGCGCGGGCGAGTACAAGGCCATCGTGCTGGGCGCGGGCGACGAAGAGCTCGCCGTGCTGCCCTTCACCGTGCGCGAGAGCTAGCGGGCTCCACACGGCCTTTTTGAAGCGAATGACGCCGGGGCTCGTGCCTCGGCGTCGTCAATTGGGGCGAGTGCGTGCGCCCGGCCGCAAGTTGTGGCAAACACGCGGCGTATGAGTGCGGCTGCAGGCGACGACGCGTGGACGGTGGGTCGCCTGCTGTCGTGGACCCAGCAGCGCTTTTCCGAGGTGGGCATCGAGTCGCCGCGGGTCGACGCGGAGCACCTGCTGGCCTTCGCTCTGTCGTGCTCGCGCATGAGCTTGTACGTCGAGCACGGCAAGGTGGTCGAGGCGGACGAGCGCGGCCGCTTTCGCGAGCTGGTCAAGCGTCGCCTGAGCCGCGAGCCCGTGGCGTACATCGAAGGCAAGCGGGGCTTTCATGCGCTCGACCTCGAGCTGCAGGTGGATCGTCGCGTGCTCATTCCGCGACCGGAGACCGAGCACTTGGTCGACTGGATGCTCGAGGAGCTGCCCGAGTGGGACCAGCCGCAGGGCGAGCCGGCGGATGCGGAGCTCGAGGTCTGGGATGGCGATCGCGAGCCCGAGGTGGCGATCGAGCCCGGGGCCGAGACCTATGTCGTGCTCGACGAGGACCCCCGGCAGGCGCTGGGCGACGCGGGCGAGGCCGAGAGCGAGCCCGGCCCGGAGACGGGCGCGACCCCGGAGGCTTCGACCGGAGCCGCGGCGCGGGCCGAGCTGCCCCCCGATCCTCGCGCCGTGCTCGATGTGGGCACGGGCTCGGGTGCGATCGCGCTCGCGCTCAAGCGAGCCCGCCCCACGATGCGCGTCGTGGCCTGCGACGTCAGCGAAGACGTCATCGCCGTCGCCCGCGGCAACATCCGGCGACTCGAGCTGGACATCGAAGTCCACCGCTCCGATCTGCTGGCCGGGCTTGTTCCGCCGCCGGGCGGGTGGTCGGCCATCGCCGCCAACCTTCCATACATTCCCGAGGCGGTCTGGCGTGACCTGGCTCCGGAGGTGCAGCGCTTCGAGCCACGACTCGCGCTCGATGGCGGCGACGATGGTTTGGATCTACTGCGCAAGCTCGTGCACGATGCCCCCGATCACCTCGCGCCGGGCGGAGGCCTGTACCTGGAGATCGGCTACGACCAGGGCGAGTCCGTGCCCGAATTGCTGCGAGGACGGGGATTCGCCGACGTCACCCTGCGCCGCGATCTCGCCGGACACCCCCGCATCGTTCGCGGGCGCTGGGACGGCTAGACCGCCGCGTTGGGCCCGCGCGGTTGCCCGTTTGTGCGGAAAACTTGGAGCGGCTCCTGGTCGAGCCGTAGCGTCGCGGTCATGGCCACGAATGCGCTGGGTCCGCGATTGGTTCTCGCTCTCGCGATGTTGGCGGGCAGCACCGCCTGCGCCACCGGGGACGGGATGCAAAACAAGCTGCGGGACGCCTCGTCGGCCTACAACCGCTCGATGCGCTGGGGCGACTTCGATCGTGCGGCGGGCTATCTGCCCGGGTCCTCCCAGCCCGCGTTCTTGGCCTCGCACGACGAGGTCTCCGACGATCTGATCATCGTCGACTACGAGCTCACCCGGCTCGATCTCGACAAGGCCTCGGGTATCGCCTCCTCACGGGCCGAGATCACCTGGCACACCGACCGGCGGTTGATCCTGGAGACCACCACCGTGGATCAGCTGTGGCAGTGGCATCAGGGCAACTTCGTACTGGTGGACGAGCGGCGTTCCGGCGGCAAGCCGCTGGGGATCTTCGCGGAGCCCGGTGAGGATGTGCATCCGTACTTGCCGGGGCTGGCCGCGTATCGAGAGCTGCACGGCATCGGCAAGGACGAAAAGCAGCTTCGGAAGGAACGACGTCGGGATCGGCGGGAGGGCAAACAAGCGCCCGCGGCCGCACCCAGTGGCCCTGCCTCGGCGGCTGCGTTGGCGCTCGATGCTCCCCCGGACAGGGCCGGTTCGGGACAGAACCCCTAGTGCCCATCGCGATCGGCTTTGCTCACTTCGCGATGGCTTCGGGGCGTTGTGCCCCGAGTGCTCGAAGGGGTGGGTGAAGGTGGTTCTGATCGAGAAAACGGCGTACAGTTGTTCGAGATGGACCGCGGACGCGGCGACCGGTCGGGTATCCCAGGCCTACGGGTAGCGACCGGCGGCGGAGACCTCATCGAGGACATCCATCGCCAGCAGAGGCGTCGGGTGCTCAAGCGAGCAGCGCAGCTGATCACGCTGGCGATTGCGTTGTTGTTGATCGGGGTCGCCTTCAAGGTCTTCAAGGATCGTCGCGCCCGCGCGCACGCGCTGACCTCGGCGTATGCCCACTTCATCAAGGGCATCCCGCCCGAGATCGATGCGTCGATCCAAGTGCTCGAGCGCAGCATCGCCGACGTCGGCGGGGAGGACCCGGAGACTCTGGCGGCGCGGGCTCTGGCGCGGGGGCACCAGTGGGCGGAGTTCGGAATCGGCGAGGCCGAAGCGACGACCGCCCTGCAAGCCGTGCCCGACGGGACGCCGGGGCAAGCCCTGGTCCGCGGCATGATCGCGCTGGGCAACGGTGACCTCGAGGCGGCGCGTGCCGGGCTCGACGAAGATCCGGGGCTCGACGGCGAGGCCGAGCCGGGGCCCTTCGTCGTCAGCGAGCGCGTGTGGATGAAGGGGGTGCTCACCCTGGCGCAGTCACCCGACGATGCCGAGGCGATCGCGGCCGCCACCACCGAGCTGAAGGCACGGCTCGAAGAGTCGCCGCAGCAAGTGGCGGTGCGGCGGCAGCTGGTGCTCGCCCTGGTGCTCGGAGGCGACGGCGAGGGAGCGCTGGCCGAGCTGGCCATCGCCCGCGAGCACGCGCCCAGCCACATGGGCCTGTCCGCCGACGATGCGCTCTACAACGCGTCGCTGCACCAGAAGCTGTCGGGCGTCGCCAGCGTGGCGGAGCAGCTGCTCGCGCAGAAGCGCCGGGGCCTGAGCACCTCCGACCGGGCCCACGCCCAGCTCGCCCGCGCCGTGGTGCACGTGCAGAGCGGCGAGCACGAAGAGGGCCTGAAGATGCTCGACGCCGCGTGGGACGGGCTGCCCGCCTGGGACCTGCTGTCCCGTCGCCTGGCCATCCGCTCCGCGCTCGAGGCAGGGGACTCCACCCGGATCGAGCAATGGGTCGACGACAGCGCGCTGCCGGAGGCCGAGGGCAACATCTATCGCGCGTGGGCGGTGCTGGTCGAAGGCGACGTCATGGGGGCGTTGCGGCGGCTGGCCAAGCTCCCGCAGGCCGACCCGTGGGTGGGCTATCTGCAGGCGCTGGCCCTGGTCGAGCAGGGGCGCTTCGATGAAGCGGGCGCGTGGATCGAGCACACCGAGAAGAACCTTCGGCCCATGCGGCTGGAGATCGAGGTGGCACGGGCCCGCATGGAGCTGAGGCTGGGCGACAAGAAGGTCGCGCTGCGCAAGCTCAAGGCTCTGGCCGAGGAGGAAGCTCGGGCGCCGCGGGCCTGGACCGGGCTGGGCGAGGCCTATCTGCTGCAAGACGAGCCCGACCTGACCGAGGCCAAGAAGGCCTTCCAGCGGGCGATCGAGCGCGAGTCGCATCCGGCCGAGGCCATGCTGCGGCTGGCCGAGGTCTGGGACCTCCGACGCACGGAGACCTTCGAGGCCATCCCCAAGGCGCGAGCTCTGCTCGAGCGCGCGGCCAAGACCAACCCGCACTTGCCTCGCTACCGCGAAGAGCTGGCGCTGTACCTCGCGGACATCGGCTATCCCGACGAGGCGCGGGAGCTGATGGAGGCCACCCTCGACGATCCGGGCATCGGCTGGACGCTGGTCCTCCGGCTCACCGAGCTGCAGGCCGACGATCGAGACGACTACGATCCCGAGCCGCTGCTGACCCGGGCCACCGAGCTCGGGGCGCCGCCGGTCGAGGTGTCGCTGGTGCGGGCGGCCATCGACATCGACAGCGGCGACAAAGATCGCATCGCCAAGGCCCAGGCCGACCTGGCCGCGCTGATCGGGACGGCGCCCACCAACGTGCAGGCCCGGGTCCTGTACTCGAAGACCTTCCTCAAGCAGTTCGATCGCAAGGCGGCCGAGACCGCGGTTCGCCGGGGCATCGCCGCGCTCGAGGACGAGAGCAAGGACGGCCGGCTGCTGTTCGCCTGGGCGCAGATCGAGGCCCGCACCGCCAAGACCCGCCGCGCGGCGCCGCGGGCTCGCCGGGCGTGGCTGCACCTGTTGGCGGAGAACCGCCCGCCCCACGAGCTGCTCGACGTCGCGGACCTGGCCACGCGCCTGTGGCTCAAGATCAAGCGCGAGCGGCCGGCCCTGACCATCGCCGAGCAGCTCACCGACCGGCTCGGCTACCACAGCATGGCGTGGACGATTCGCGCGCGCACCGAGCTGACGGCCGGCGAGGCCGACAAGGCGCGGGCCAGCGCCAAGAAGGCCATCGAGATCGACGACCAGAACCCACGCGCGCACGAGATCCACGGCCATGCGTTGCTCCGCTACGGGCTCAAGGACAAGGCGCGGGCGGCCTACGAAAAAGCGGTGGAGCTGGTGAAGGGCACGCCCCTCGAAGGGCAGTACCGAGCCAACTTCAAGCGCTTCTGAGCCCGAGGCGAGCGCGGAAGAGCGCTGAGGGCCAGGAATTCGACCCTGGCCCCCCGGCTGCGCCAAAATGGGGACTACCGTGTCCCCCGTTCGTCATGGCAATTGGGCCCTAGGGCCGATCCTGGCCCTTTTCGGAGCCTGCCAGGGCGAGGCGGTGAGCGACGATGCGGGCTCGCAGGGGGTCTGCATCGCCGATCCGGTGCCCCATCGGGTGCTCGTCGACGAGTGCGAGACGGACGCGGACTGTCCCTTGGGCACCATCTGCGGTCTCCTGCCGGGCGCCGACGCTACCGCGTCCGAGGTCTGCACGCCGCCGCGGGGAGCTCATGCGCCCAGTGATGCGCTGACCGAGGGCTTCGGCGTTCCGCAGATGTCGGGAGGCTTGGCCTCGGTGGCGCTGCCCGTGGCCGACGGCGACGTGGTGGACGTGGAGCTGTCGTGGCGAGCCCCCAGCGACGCCCGGGTGGTGACCTGCGTGCTGCTGGCCTGCCCGCCCGTGATCGAGGACGGGACGATCATCAACTACGACCAGTGCGTGCTGGCGCGGGCGACCTCGACGCAGACCCAGGGGGCCTTCAGCTTCGATGACGCGGGCTCGGTCTATGACGCCGGCTCGGTCGATGACTGCGACGGAGCGGCGCCGACCGTCGACACGCGCGGCCAGTATGCGGTGACCGAGCTGCTCGCGGGATGCTGGGCCTACGGGTCCGCGAACTTGATCGCGGCGACCCGGCTACTGCGGCCCACGCCCGATCAGGTCTCCGACTTTCACGACAACTTCGATCTCGACTGCCGAGGCAACGGCGCCGACGGCCGCACGTGCCTGCTCGAGGACGGGACCATGGGCTCGTGCTCAGCCGAGCAGTGCCTGCGTCGTTGCCTGCGGGACGAGGACTGTGCGCCCGACGGGACCCAGGCCCGCGAGGGCGCCTGCGATCGCTCGATCGTCTTCGGCATGCTCTCGGTCTGCGAAGACCTGGGCCCGGTTCGCACCGATGAGGACGAGGCGGCGGGGAGCGATGCGCGCCCCTGGGCGGGGGAGGGCCCCTGACATGCCGCTGACCGTCGAACTCGATGATGGCCAGCGCTGGCGGGTGTGCTCCTCGCACGCGCGCGTGAGCGTGAAGGTGCGGTTTACCGAGCTGCCGCGCGAGGGGGTCGAGCCTCAGCCCAAGATCCTCTACGAGAAGCGGACCACCCGGATGCTGCGCTTCCCGGTTCGCTCCAAGGCGCGGATGCTGAAGCGTCGCCCCGAGGAAGAGGACTGGACCGACGACGTCACCGTGGAGGCAGGCCTGTTCCTGTCGCGGCGCATCATCTTCGAGGTCGGCAAGCGCTACGACCCACCGCACGCGGCGAGCATCTGGCTCATCCCCAAGGCCTCGGCCGTGCTCGCGGCGGCGCTGCTGGTGGCGTGCCTGGTGACGCTGGCGTGGACCACCGCGGCCACGCTCTCCACGCTGCACCTGAACTTCTCGTACTCGGACGCGGTCACCGGGATCGGCGGCCTGACCCTGCTCGGCTTGGCGGGCAAGGTGATCCGCAGCGTCACCGACCAGGTGCGGCGGCACGGCGTTCCTCTCTATGGCGTGGGCTACATGCTCGGGCGCACCCTGGCGGCGTGCGTGATGGTGAGCCTCACGCTGGGCCTGGTGATGCCGCAGTGCGTCACCACCGTCATCAACGACACCGAGGCGGAGATCGAGCTGACGATTCCCGGCTCTCCCGATCGCGTGTCCTTGCGGCCGCACCAGCGGCTGACCTTCCTCGGGAACCCTTCGGGCGTGCGAGACAAGGTCAAGGACGGCTTCAGCAAGCCCGATCGCTTCTGCGCGGGGCGGGCGGATGCCACGTCGATGTTCGACAACGTGATCGAGGTGCTCGCCGAGACCCGAGAGCCCTGCCTCGCCTCGCTCGGGCAGGACGGCTCGGTGAGCACCGATGCGCCGCTATGGGGCTGGCTGTCGCCTTCGTCGATTCCGCTCGGGTGCACCTCGAGCCCGTGGGACGGGGTCGGCGTCGGCCAGGTGGAGCTGGAGACGCGCGTCGGGACCTACCCGAGCCCCCACAGCGACGGCCTCATGGTCGACTACAACGAAGCGTGCGAGCCGGTGAAGGGGGCCCATGTCCAGGTCAAACTCGACCCGCCGCCGGGCGAGAACTTCTTGGCCGCGTATCGCATCTGGCATCCCTTTACGGTCGAGCAGGTCGAGCAGACGGCCCGCGTGGCGGTAGAGTCGGAGCCGGGTCAGGCGCTGCGGCTGGTGATGTCCGACGAGGGGGAGGACGGGGCGGAGGCGGACAAACCCCGTCGCCCGCACCTGGTCGTCGATGCCCTGCAAGACGGCGGCATCTCGGCGCTGATGCCCACCCCGTTTGCCGCCAGCGTCTCGGAGCTATCGGTGTTGCTCGGGGGTCCCAGCGGTGACCTCGAGCGCGCGCGGGTGCTCGAACAGGGGGCGTTGCGCTGTGTTCGGCACGACTCGGCCCTGCAGAGCTACTTCCGGCTGGTGCCCGTGCCGACCTACGGCAACCGGGCCCGGGTGCTCGAGCTGCGGGCTCGCTCCACCGCGTTGCCGGCCTGGGAATCGCAGTGGAACAACCTGCGGCCTTCGAGCGCGACCGGGGCCGCGCCGCGACTTTGCGTGGTGGCCCCCAGCCCGGACGGCGTCGCCACGACCCCGGCCATTCCGCCTCGCTCGCTGTCGCTGTCCGTGGCGGTGTCCTTCCCGCGTTTTGGTGAGTCGGTCTCGCTGCGCGTGCCTGCGTCCTATGCCGCCCGCGTGATCGAAGTTTCCGCCCAGTCGCCAGCGGGTGGGGTGATGCGGGGCAGCTTGACCTGTGTGCCCACCGGACCCGATGCGTTCGTCGCCTACGAGATCGGCCCGTTGTGGATCGAGGGAGCCAAGGGAGGCTCCGTCAACGACGTGTCCGAGCTGCAGATCGACTCGAAGGCCCCGGCCCCGACCGCGGCCGAGCTCGTCCAGCTCGAAGAGGATCGAAGCCGGTGCCGTCGCGAGCCTCCGTCGTGCAGCGCAGAGGGCTGCGAGCAGCTCGCCAAGCGCGTCGAGGTATGCCTCGAAGCGGCCCAAGGCAAGTACGACAACCAACGGCAGAAGATCGTCCGCAAGTACGAGTGGCGCTCGCAGTGGAGCACCGACGGCAACGAAGGGGCGAGCAACGCAGCTGGTTGGTTCCCGCCCTGGGTCTGCCGCCCCGTGCTCCCCGACGATGCGGGCTGTCTCGGCTGCAACCGCGAGGTCTCCACGCCCAACCAGGTGACGGGGGATGTCCGAACGCGGCGCTGGAACGACGCCTCCGTGTTCCTGTCCGAGGGGCGCGCTCGGCTGCAGGTCTCGGGGCGCAAGCCCTGCTATCTCCACTTCGAAACCGGGCGTCCGCAGAACACCTGCCCCCGGTCCTGCGAGAAGCTCAAGGCCCCGCAGCTCAAGCGCTACAACCGGGATTTTGGGACTTCGTGCCCTGCCATCCACCTGTGCGATCCGAAGAAACAATGCTGAGGACGTGGTGGCTGTGGTGCGTGCTGTCCATGGTGGGGGTTGCCCTGCCGGGCATCGCGTGGGCGAGCCCCGGGGAGGTCACGATTGCCCTCGAGACCGACGGCCGGCCCGAGTCTCCGGGCTGGGTCTGCGTCGTGTCTCAGGGCCAGAGCCACTCGCAAGACGACGCGGTGTGGCTCGAGGATGCGCTGAAGGCCGCCCCCGAAGGACAGCTGTCCACCGCGAACGCGGAGAAGCTCGCCGGGTCGATCCGCGCCTACGACTGGAGCCGGTCCGAATCGGTGGAGACGATGGTCGACGTCTTGAACGCGATGGCGCCGAGCAACCTCGAGCCGGCCTGCGGCGGCGCACCGGGCAAGCCCCAGCTATGCGCTGCGACGGTGGCTCCCGAGGCGCTCACCAAGCGCTCGCTGATCTGCACCGCCAACGAGCGGCAAGCGGGGGCGCCGAAACGCGTGCTTTGGCTCGAGGTCTCCTCCCGTGATGCGCAGAGCGCCAAGGCCTACGTCGACGAAATCTCGCTCAACGGCGCGGTGCTGACGATCGGGACCAACCTGCGGGGGCGGGAGGCGGTGAAGGTCGTCACTTCGGTCGGGGGCCACTACCTCGCGGGCGCCGAGGTACGCACCGCCTCGGCCGATGCCATCGTCCTGCAGCTCGAGTCTCGGTGTCGTTGGGTCCGCGTCGAGGTGCCGCCGATCGACCTTCCGACGGGGGGCCGGGGACGACCGGTGTTCACCCTCGAGCACGATGGCCAGACCACCGAGATCGCCGATGCCTGCGTGCGGGGGAGCGTGCGCGCCCAGTCGCTGGCGCTGCGCTTGCCCCATGGACGTCGCGCGTCGGTGGGACAGGCCACGGCTCCCATGCGCTTGGTCGGCACCATCGAGCAGAAGATTCCCGCGCTGCCCAACGCGCGGATCGTGGCGGCCACGCGTCATGAGCCGGCGTACCCGCGGCAGGCCAAGCCGCCGGCCGAAGGAGCCGAGGCCCACCAGGTCGCGTCCCACGAGGTCGAGGGCAAGCGCATCGACATTCCCCTCAGCGCGCGGTGGTCCTCGTCGTGGCCGACCGAGCCGCTATTCCTCGAGCCCGAGGTGGTCACCTTCTTCTGGCCCCGCAGCGCCTGCTTCTACCCCGAGGGCTGCCCCAGCGCGCGCGTGGCCGGGGCGGACACCACCTGCGAGCAGTTCGTGGGGCTCGACGGCTGCCACTATCGCTGCGACGTCACCCAGACCAACGTCGGCATCGTGGGCGACGAGTTCGTGGTGCCGGTAGAGTTCACCGACGACCACCACGGAGTGCCGCGGCCCCGATGGGGCGGCACCCTCGGTCGTCTCAACCAGCGCTTCTTTCGGAGCGTGCCGGCCGGCGAACGCAGCGTGAAGGTCGACCTGCACGCGTGGGCTCGAGACTACGACCCCGGCTACAAGTGGCTGCCCACGCGGAGGGCCTCGACGTACGACACGCCCGATCGTGTGGTGCACGCGCCCGGCGACGAGATCGAGGCGTTGACCCTGCGGCGCTCCACGGGAGTCGAGCGCCGCATCGAGTTCGGCAAGAACACCACCCGCGAGTACTTCCTCGAGCTGCCCGACCTCCAGTGTGGCAAGGGCGAGTCGTTCACCATCAAGGTCGAGGGCGAGCGCGAGTACGTCACCACCGAGCTGCCGTTCGCGCAGGGGTCCATCGAGGTGCCGCACCCGATGAGCATGGCTCGCGTCGCCTACTTCGGCACCGGGGTCACGGTCGGGTTCACGCGGGTCCTGAGCCCCTCGGATGCCCGGGAGGCGGGCTCATGGGGCCCAGCGTTCGGCTTCGACCTGTCGCTGCGGCTTCGGCCGCGGCTCTTCGCTCGCGGCTGGCGGTTCGAGCTGCCGCGGTTCGCCTACCTGCTCGGGACGCAGCCCTTCTTCCCCTTGAGCGAAAACCCGGGCGAGCCTTCGGACGTCGACGGGCGGCGGGCCTACGGTCGCTTCATGCTCGGCTTCGTCGCCCGCACGCCCCAGTGGAAGCCGCTGACCAGCGTGCGGATCAGCGGTGCCTTCGGGCTCATGGCCAGCGCAGGGGCCCCCGTATTGGCGCGACACATCGAGCTGGTCGGTGACGTCTCGCCCGGCTTGGTGCCCATGGCCGAGGTGGTGGTGGGAGTGAGTCGGCGCATCGAGCTGCGGGCCACGCCTCAGCTCATCTGCCTGGAGACCTTCCATCGCCACCAGACCGACCTGCGGGGAGCGGCGCGGGACGTCGGGCTGCCGCTGCGCATGTGCAGCGTGTTCATGGGGGCCGGCGTCGCCGGGACCTGGTAGGCGAAAAAAAATCGCACGGGTCCCGCGTTGGATCGAGCAGAGCGCGTGGATAGGGGAGGGCATGAACCGCTGTCATGCCCCCAAGGCATTGTTCTCCGTCCTCGCGCCGACCGTGCTCGGTTGCCTGGCCGACGCCCCCTACGAGTCCCTCGAACTCGAGATGCGGACCTCGGTCGCAGGTGAGGTCGAGCCCGCCGTCCCGACCCTCGGGCGCATCCCGCAGCCCTTCGATCCGAGGCTGGAGCCCGAGCCGGAGCCCGAACCCGAGCCCGAGCCGATCGACGCCGAGGCCCTCGAAGGCCTGCACATCGAGGACCTGGCCGCTCTGCAGTCGTTTTCGGTGACCTACGAGATGGACCCGCTGCCCTCGGCCTCGTTTCCCTTCACCGCCCCGGAGATCGTCGACCCCGACCACGGCTGGCCCGCGCATGCGCTGCAATGGAAGGCGCACCACTCCGGGATGCCGATCGACATGACCACCGCCGGGGTCCTCGTGTCGCTCACGACGCCCGCGGTGGCCATGGGTCTGCAGGTCGATGCCATCGACGAGCTTTATCTCGACTCGTTCGAGGCCTCGAGCATCTTTAGCGCGGATCCTCCGGGCGAGTGGCAGACCCGGCTGTTTGCCGACCCCGCCGTCGGCTTGGCCTTCGCCGCGCTGATGATGCACTACTGGGACACCCCGGTGTACGTCGACGGCCACCACAACTACGCGATGGGATCCGGTGCCTATGGTTCGTACTCGCGGGTCATCGCGCTGCAGCAGCTCGAGTTCCAGCTGCCGTCGGCGCCGGATCTCCTGTCTGCGTGCGGCTTGGGTCCCAACACTCCGCCGGCCGTGGCCGCCGCGACGATCCCGAACTGCAACCATGGGGCGGTACTCACTGGCGATCAGGTCACGCTGTGGAACGACTCGCTGTGTCCGGGCTGCCCGACCCACAACTACGTGGCCTGCGATGCCGACACGTCCTTGGCCCCCATCGATCTGCACTTGGCCTGGGTCAACGGGTTCAACCGCGGTCGGATGGTGTTCGATCCACCCGACGACGTGACCGAGGAAACCGTCGACGGCCTGGTCGATCTGGCCGAAGCCCTTGCCGACCAGCTGCTCGTGCCCAACGAAGAGGGCGTGCTGGTCCGGGCCAGCGCTATAGCTTGGTGACGACCGCCTCGGTGAGCTGCTCGACTTCATGCCGAGTCATGTCGAGGGTGATGAGCACCTCGCTGCCTTCGCGCTTGAACTCGATCTTCTCTCCGATGCTGGCGGGAAGGCCGAGCATGGGCAGCATTCCCTTGAGATCGTTGAACTGCTTCTCGAGCTCGGCGAGCAGCCGGGTGGCGTCGGCATCGGTCCCACCGTCGCCCGAGAGGGTGAGGGCGATGCCATCATCCGCGCTGCCCATCGAAAACGAGAAGTCCTTGAAACCATCGAAGGGGCCGTCCGCCAGGTCGCGTTGTAGCTGGCCTTCGATGAGTCCCACGAACCACAAGGGGCGGTCGGTCTCGGTCCTGTCGAGGGTCGCAGCCAGGGGTCCCTCGGTGATCGCGGTGCCCTTGCCATCGATGCGCGCGACAACCTCGGCATCCAGCTCCTTCGAGAGAATGATGGCCGTGTCCTTGTCAGGGAAGTAGCCCCGGTCACCGTCGTCGGTGTCGAGCAGCTGCGGCCCTTCGCCTCGCTCGGTGCCCGTGAGCTTCAGGTCCCAATCGCCCGTGCGGCTGGAGATTCGTTCGAAACACCGCCAGGTCTCCGCGTCGCCCAAGCGCTTGCCGTGGATGGCCATCGCGGTACGGTCGTCGTGGCCTCCTGCCACGACCACGCGCTCGAAGGTCTCCAGCGCGCCCAGGCAGGCCTCGGCGAGCTGTTCGCCCTTGCGCAGGTCCTCCTCCTTGTCGGTCAGCGCCTCCCAGAGGTCCGCGATGGCTCGGTTGTCGAGCAGCCGCCCCGGTTCCAAGCTCACCAGGAGATAGGCCGAGCTCGGCAGCAGCAAGATGGGGTCTCTCGCGCCCTGCCGAACCTCGTCGATCATCTGCGAGGTGAGCCCGGCGAGCCCCGACTTGGAGCCGCCACGTTCGCCTTCTTCTTTGGGCTCGCTCGGTTCTTCGGCCGGCGCTTCGGCTTCGGTCTTGGTGGATGCAGGAGCTGGCGTTTCGTCCTTGCAGGCGCCCGTGAAGCCCAACAACAATCCAAGGCATAGCGCGCCGCGTCGCATCGCCCTCTACCTTGGCGAATCGATGCGGCCGGGGTCAAGCGCTGCGATCAGTCGTCGGCGTCCGCGTCTGGGGCGCTGGGGCCATGACCGCCCTCGTCGTCGGGAACGGTGATGAAGCGCGCCGACATGAACACCAACGCCATGACCGAGTAGCCCACGGCCCACGGCCAGGCGGGCGACAGGTCGATGACGGTATCGCCGGGGGTGAAGGTGTAGCCGTGCATGAGCCCCGCCATCGAAAGCAGGGCGGCGGCGCTGCACCACAGGGCGGCGGTGGTGAAGCGGCGTCCGATCACGGCGACGGTGGTGGCGGCCAGGATCATCGACGAGAAGATGAAGCCCTGCTCGAGCGCGAACGCGCCGTGAATCCAGGTGTCCGAGGCGGCGAAGCGCTCGATGAGCGCGGACGAGAACGCGGGCCCGTCGGGGCTGCCCATGCCCGCCGCACGCAGGCCGTTCTTGGCCATGATCGCCCCCCAGGCGCCGACGCCCGGCAGCACGCCCATCACCACCGCGGGCGCATGAGCGCGCGGCGTGGCCTGGAAGGCCTGGGCCGTGATGACGATGCCGATCCACAACACGATGGCCATGCCGGCATCGATGGGCACCGCCCACACGATGTACGCCAGCGTTCCGCTCAGGCAGATGAGGGTGACGAAGATGCCGTTGAGGATCGAGTAGCCCGCCCGGGCGCCCAGCGCCTTCCACCCCGGATGCCCGATGTAGATGGTGGTGGGAAAGCAGGATCCGAACAGGCCTGCCGCCAGCGTGCCGAGGCCGTTGACGGCCAGCGAGGGGCGGGCGGGGTAGCGGTCGCCGGCCGCCTCGGCGGACTCGATGTTCTGCAGCGAGCCCACCAGGTTGAACAGCCCCATGGGCAGGATGACCGAGAAGTAGGCGAGCAGGTGCCCCGAGCCGAAGGCCTCGACGAGGTCGCCGATGACGGGGACGGGCACATGCCAGCCGGTGCCGACCGGAGACTCGCCGACGGGCGCGAGCCCGGTCATCCACGCCAGCAGCATGCCCAGCGACACGGCGACGAGCCCTCCGGGCAGGCCACCGCGGAACTTCACCCGGCCGAAGTAAGTCAGCATCACGACGCCGAGCGTGGTGAGACCGACGATGGGATGGGCAAAGGTTCGGAACAGAAAGCCGAGCGAGATGAGCCCCAAGGCGATCCCGGACAGCGTGGCCAGCAGCGCGGCGCGTGGGGTGTAGCGGCGCAGTGCGTCGGCGACCCAGGACCCGCAAAGCTCGATGAAGCCCGAGCCCAGCGTGGCGATGAGCCCCGCCTGCCATGCGATGCGCGAGGGGTCTTCGGCCCCGGCTGCCGTGGCGGCGAGCTTGGCCGGCAGCATCACCAGGAACACGTGGGCGAAGAGCGAGACGGTGTTGATCCCGTAGGGCAGGGCGCAGACGTCGTCGCGACCCTCGGCTTCGGCGAGCTTCTTCGCTTGGCGGGCGTAGTAGAGGTTGCCCACCAGCAGCGAAATCGCGACCCCGGGAAGCACGCGACCGTAGAGCAGCTCGTCGGAGAACCCCAGCACGAAGCGGCACAGCGCATCGATGAGCAGTAGCTGCACGAGGTTGTCGAGTGCCAACCCGAAGAAGCCGTCGACATCACCGCGTACGAACCACTTCATGTCGGGTTGGAAGTAACAGGAGTTTTGCGCCGAGGTCCACTGGTGTCCCGCCGACCTGGTATGTTCGGCGCGTGAGCAGCCTGAAGGACAAGACCCTCTTCATCACCGGGGCCAGCCGTGGCATCGGCCAGGCCATCGCCGTGCGGGCTGCCCGCGACGGCGCCAATGTGGTGATCGCCGCCAAGACGGCCACGCCCCATCCCAAGCTCGAGGGCACCATCCACACCGCAGCCGAGGCGGTGGAGAAGGCGGGCGGCAAGGCGCTCCCGCTGGTGGTCGACATTCGCTTCGAAGACCAGGTGAAGGCGGCGGTGGCCAAGGCGGTCGAGACCTTCGGCGGCATCGACATCCTGGTGAACAACGCCTCGGCGATCAGCCTCACCAGCACGCTGTCGACCCCGATGAAGCGCTATGACCTCATGCACGGGGTCAACGTGCGGGGCACCTATCTGTGCTCGCAGGTCTGCCTGCCCGAGCTGCTCGAGAGCGACAACCCGCACATCCTCAACCTGGCGCCGCCGCTCAACATGGACGCCAAGTGGTTCCGCAACCACGTGGCCTACACCATGGCCAAGTTCGGCATGAGCATGTGCGTGCTGGGCATGGCGGCCGAGTTCAAGGGCAAGGTGGCCGTCAACGCGCTGTGGCCTCGCACCACCATCGCCACCGCGGCCGTGTCGATGATCGGCGGCGACCCCATGATCGCCCGCTCGCGGAAGCCAGAGATCATGGCCGACGCGGCGCACTCCGTCCTGGTGCGCGACAAGAACGAGTGCAGCGGGAACTTCTTCATCGACGAGGACGCGCTGCGCGAGGCGGGGGTCACCGACCTGGACGGCTATGCCGTCGACCCCACCAAGGAACTCGCGCCCGACTTCTTCGTCGACTGACGTCCAATCGGCCCTAGATCGGGCCGAATCCGTGGCTTTGCGCTAGCGGCGCGCAGCTCCCGTCTCGTCCGTGTCCGCGGACGATGGCTTCGGGGTTGCATCGTCGTGGGATCCACATATCCTCGCGTCCGCGCGATGTGCGGAGCTCGCAGTGATTCGGTGAGCCCACGACGCGCCTGCTCTGTCGGGAGTCGCTGCCGATGATCGAAGCGTCTGGTCTCACCCGTTACTACGGGGACTTTGCTGCCCTCTCCGGTGCCTCGTTCACCATCGAGGATCGGGAGATCGTGGGGTTCTTGGGCCTCAACGGGGCCGGCAAGTCCACCATGCTCAAGATCCTCGCGGGTCTGCTCTTGCCCTCGGCCGGCACGGTCAAGGTGGGCGGAGTCGATGCCGTGACCGATCCGGACGGCTTGCGCCGCAAGATCGGTTTTTTGCCCGAGGAGCCGCCGCTGTATCGCGAGATGCGGGTGCGCGAGTTCCTGCTGTGGTGCGGCGAGCTCAAGGGCAGCAGCCGCGCCGAGGTCCGCAAGGCGCTGCCCCGCGTGCTCGAGACCTGCGACCTCGAGAAGATGGCCGACCGCGTCATCGGAGAGCTGAGCCACGGCTACAAGAAGCGGGTGGGCATCGCCCAGGCGATCATCCACCGCCCGGAGGTCGTGATCCTCGACGAGCCCATCTCGGGCCTCGATCCGCAGCAGATCGTCGAGATGCGCAAGGTGGTGCGGAGCCTCAAGGAGCACGCCACCGTGCTCATCAGCTCGCACATCCTGTCGGAGATCGAGCAGACCTGTGACCGCATCCTGGTGATCCACGGGGGGCGCCTGGTGGCCGAGGGCTCGGAGCAAGAGCTCGGGGCTCGCCACGACCATGAGCGCCACCTGTCCGTCACCGTGCGTGCCACGGAGGACGAGCTGCGCTCGGCCCTCGAGGCCTCGGAGCACGTGGAGAGCTTCGACATCGACGCTACCGAGGAGCCCGCGGACGAATCGCTCGAGCGCCGCGTCGACGTGGTGCTGGGCGGAGACCTGCGCGAGGCCCTGGTCCGCGACCTGGTCGAGGCGGGGCTGGGCCTGCGCCAGCTCACCGAGGCGCGCTCCGAGCTCGAGCGCGTGTTCTTGCAACTCACCGCGGAGGGTCAAAGCTCCGCACCACGCCCGGAGGCAAAGGCATGAGGGGCATGTTGCTCGTGGCGCGCCGTGATCTGGCCGCCTACTTCAATTCGTACTGGGGCTGGGTGGTCATCGCCGTGGTCCTGCTGGTCGACGGACTGCTCTTCAACGCCTTCGCGGTGGGAGACCAGCCCAAGTTCAGCTCCGAGGTCATCCGCGATTTCTTCTTCTTCTCGTTCGGCTGCACCGCGCTGGCGTCGCTGCCGGTCACGATGCGGCTATTCGCCGAGGAGAAGCAGACGGGCACCATGGTGTTGCTCGACTCGGCCCCGCTCGCGCGCTGGCAGCTGGTGGGCGGCAAGTACCTGTCCGCGATGTCGGTCATGGCCATCTTGGTGCTCAGCACCCTGTTCATGCCCGCGCTGGTGTTCGTCAACGGCAAGGTCTCCAACGGCCACATCTTCGCCGGCTATCTCGGGCTCATGCTGGTGGCCGCGGCCACGACCGGCATCGGCACCCTGGGCTCGGCGGTGGCCCGCAACCAGATCGTCGCGTTCATCACCTCGGCGCTGGTCCTGCTGTTCTTCGTGCTCGCGTGGCTGCTCGCCCGCGTTGCTGATCCCCCGCTCAAGGACATCATCTCCCACGTCAGCCTCTTCGACCGCCACTTCCGCGGGTTCATGGAGGGCAAGGTGGATACCGAGAGCATCGTGTTCTACCTGAGCGTCGCGTTCGTGACGCTGCTCCTTTCCAGCCGCTTCATGGCGGCACGGAGGTGGCGATGAGCCTCAGCAGCCTCGTCTATCTCGCGGGCATGCTCGCCCTGTTCGTGGGCCAGCGGATCCTCGACGGCCTCGACACCGCTCAGGCGGTGGCCACTGTGGTCGGCGGGCTGGCCCTGGCGGTGGCGGCAGTCCTGCGCTTCCGCGCGCTCCGGGGCACCAAGGACCCCGGGCTCCGGCTCGGCCATCGCCTCGCGATGTTGTTGCTCCTGGTCGGGGTGGCCTCGGTCATCCTCTACATCGGCACGACCGAGCGCTTCATCCAAAGCCTCGCCCTCGACGACGCGGGTGAAGAGCGCTGGCTCGGCCTCACCCGCGTGGTCTGGCCCGTGGTGTGGATCCTGGGCTCGTTGCCGCTGTTGGTGGTCGACTACGCGCTGCGGAGCTCGCCGGTCATGGTGCCGCCCCGCCGCGTTCGCGAGAGCGTGGTGCACGGGCTGGTCGCGGCCATGGGCCTGGCCATGGTGTTCCCGCTCAACTACGTCGCGACCAAGCGCAACGAGCGGTGGGACCTGGCCTACTTCAAGACGCCCACCCCCGGGACCTCCACCCAGGCGCTGGTCGAGGCGCTCGAGGATCCGGTCACCGTTCGCATCTTCATGCCGCCCTCGTCCGAGGTGGCGGGCGAGCTCCGCAACTACTTCGCCGAGCTCGAGGGCCCGCAGCTGAGCGTGGAGATCGTCGACCAGGCCGCCAACCCGCGGCTGGCCAAGGCGCTCAGCATTCGCAACAACGGCACCGTCGCCCTGACCCAAGGCGACGTGACCCGGCTGATGGATGCGCTGCCGGGCGAGGACAAGGCGGAAGACGACTCGCCGATGCCCGTCACGCGGCGCTTGAGCGTCAACCCGGACATCGACAAGGCCAAGCGCACGCTCAAGAAGCTCGACGCCGAGGTCCAGAAGATGCTCATCGAGCTGGGCCAGGGTGAGCGCGTGGCCTACTTCACGGTGGGCCACGGCGAGCTCAACTGGTCCGCGCAGACCGAGCAGGCCGACCTCAGCATCAAGGGCCTGCGCTCCCGCATGAAGGAGCTGGGCTTCTCGATCAAGCCGCTGGGGCTGACCGAGGGCCTGGGCGAGCGCGTGCCCGAGGACGCCACGCTGGTGCTGATCCTCGGCCCGGCCAAGCCCTTCTTCCAGGCCGAGGTGGACGCCATCTCGACCTACGTCGATCGGGGCGGTGCGGTGCTGATGGCCCGCGAGCCCGAGATCACACGCGAGGGCCAGATCCTGCCCGCCAACCCGCTCGACGACTTGATGACCAAGTACGGCGTGAAGATGGGCGTGGGCGTGCTGGCGGCCGAGCGCGGCGTGGTGCCGCTGGCCCGCAACCGTCGCGATGCCTTCAACATCGTGACCAACGGCTTCACCTCGCACGCGACCACGCGACAGGTGAGCGACCGGGCCCAGCAGTTGGCGGTGGTCACTCCCGCCGCAGGTCACCTCGAGGAGCTGCCCGACCACCCCAATAGCCTGATCTTCGTGATGCGCTCGCTGGCCTACGCCTGGGCCGACCTCGACGCCAACACCCGCTTCGACCCCGACTCGGGCGAGACCAAGGAGGCCCGCAACCTCATGGCGGTCATCGAAGGCGGCGCCGGGGAGACGCCCTGGCGCGCGGTGGTGACCTCCGACGCGTCGATGTTCGCCGACCTCGGGGTGGGCCTGAGCATGGGCAACCAGCGGCTGGTGGAGGACACCATCGGCTGGCTCATCGGGGCGGAGGCCGTCTCCGGCACCACCGAGAGCGAAGAAGACATCAAGATTGAGCACACCAAGGAGGACCAGCAGTGGTGGTTTTACCTGACGGTGCTCGTGGTCCCGCTGGGCGTGATCGTGCTCGGCGCGCTACGGATTCGACTACGACGAAAGGGAGGTGCGGCATGATGCGCTCGGTCGTCATTTACGCCGCGTTGTTGGCTGGCTCCCTGGGCTGGGCCTATCAGACCTGGACCCACCAAGACGAGCTGGCCCTGGCCGACAAGGTCGTCATCATGCCCGGCAAGCCGGAGCAGCTGGCCTCCGTCGCCTATCGATCGGAGAGCCTCGAGCTGACCGTCGAGTTCCGCGAGGACGACCAGGGGCGCTACGCCTGGGGTCGCACCGTGCCGCTGGGCGATCCGCCCCCGGCTCCGCCCGCGCCCGAGGGCGGCGAGCCCCCGCCGGCTCCGCCCGCGCCCGAGCCCGAGGAGTTCAAGGTCGGTAAGTCTGGAACGCCGGTCTTCGAGGCTCTGGCGCCGTTCGTGGCCAAGCGCAAGCTCGAGGGCGTGGGCGAAGAGGACCTCGAGGCCCTCGGCCTGGCCGAGCCCGAGGCGACCCTCGAGATCGCCCGCGAGGGCAAGGAGCCCCGGGTCTTCGAGCTGGGGGGTAACGTGTTCGGCGGCGCCAACGTCTATGTGCGTGACCCGAGCGATGGAGTCATCTATCTCGTGGAGGCTCGAACCATACGCCCCTTGCGCAGTGGGTCCCGGACCCTGCCCGACCGCGACCTCAGCGGCATCGCGGAGCGCAAGGCCGAGCGCCTGACCCTGCGGGTGGGCGACCGCCAGGCCACCTTCGAGCAGCACAACCCCGACGACCCCGAGGCCAAGTACTGGAGCGTCGCGGGCGAGGACGAGAGCAACCCCGACATCACCGCATGGGTAGGCAAAGCCCTACGCCTGCGGTCCACCCGCTACGTCCAGAGCGACGAGTCGCCGGTCGACCTGGCGCCCGCGTTCGCGTTCGTGATTCGGTCCGAGGGCGGCGAGACGGTGGAGGTCGAGGTCCTGCGCAATTTCGACGACGAGGGCCAAGAGCAGTTCTTCGCCCGTTCCCAGCACACGCGCGGCCTGGTGAGGCTACCGCGCGCGACCGCAGCCGAGGCCTCCACCGACCTCGAGTCGGCCTTGCAAGCCGGCGGCGCCTGACCCTTCGGCGCGGCCATCGAGGCGGAGCCCGGCTTCGCCCACCACGGAGAGACGACGACAATGACGATTCGAATGATGGTCTTCTTCGTGGTGATGCCGATCCTCTGGATCGCGCTGCACTACTACATGGGGCGTAGGATCGTGACCGGCTCTGCGCTGCCGCGGGCGTGGTCGCGCGTGGCCTGGGGCCTGGTGGCCATCCTGGCCCTGCTGCCCCCCGCCACCTTCCTCGCCATGCGTGGGGGCGGGATGGACGGGCTCGAGAGCATCCAGTGGCTCGGCTATCTGATGATGGGGATTTCCTCCATCGTCCTGGTCCTGCTGCTCACGGTGGAGCTGCTGCGAGGCGGGCGACGCCTGGTCCTGCGCTTCCGCAAGGCACCCCCGCCCGAGCCGGACCCGAGCCGTCGCGCCTTTTTGGGCCGGGCGGTCAACATCGGCATCGCGGGTGGCGCGGGCACGGTGGCGGGCGTCGGCGTGATCCAGGCGCGCCAGATCCCCGAGGTAGTGGAGGTCGACGTGCCCATCAAGGGGCTGCCGCCCGAGGCCGAGGGCTTCCGCATCGTCCAGATCTCCGATGTACACATCGGTCCCACCATCCACGGCGACTTCCTCTCCGCCGTGGTCGACCGCGTCAACGGGCTGGAGCCCGACGTGATCGCGGTGACCGGGGACCTCATCGACGGGTGGGTGGACCAGCTCCGCGACGAGATGGTCTCGCTCGAGCGGCTGCGGGCACGGCACGGGGCCTTCTTCGTGACCGGCAACCACGAGTACTACTGGAACGGGCCGCAGTGGTGTGACCACGTCGCCAGCTTGGGGCTCACCGTGCTGAACAATGCACACCAGGTCATCGAGCACGACGGGGCCCGACTGGTCTTGGCAGGAGTCACCGACATATCGGCGGGAGGCATGGTGCCCTCGCATGCGTCGAGCCCAGCCACGGCCATCGAAGGGGCGCCCGACGATTGCCCCAAGGTCCTGCTGGCTCACCAGCCGCGGAGCATCAACGCCGCGGCCGAGGCCGGCTTCGATCTGCAAATCTCCGGGCACACCCACGGCGGGCAGTACTTCCCGATGAACCTGCTCGTGTACCTGGCTCAGCCCTACGTGGCCGGCCTACATCAGCACAACGACAAGACCTCGATCTACGTCAGTCGTGGCACCGGGTACTGGGGCCCGCCCGTGCGCCTGGGTGCACCGCACGAGATCACGCTGCTGCGGCTGGTCGCTGCCTAGCCACCTGCGGTTGCTGCATCGCTTCACGCCCGGCCGCGCGTCGTTGCGGTCGAGGTCGGCAAGGGCCCGCACACCGCCTTCGGGGCGACAGTCGACACCGCGGCATCTCGCCCCGGCGTCGTCTCGCGTGTTCGTGAAAAGTTGACGGGCGCCGGTCGACCCATGAAGGACCGACCGGCGCCGCCACCACCACCACGAATGAAGCCGGCTACGCTTGCACGCAAGCCTCGGTTGGGAGTCTATGCCTGGTTCCTCGCAGGCGCTCGTCCTTACGCGGCCGAAAGATGATCTCGGTGTCCTAGCGCAGGATGGCTCGCGTCGCGTGCATGGTGGTCTACGGTCGGCATGCCGCCCGAGTTACCCTTCGCAGCACGCGCCCTCGATCGATCGTCGGACGCCGGATCGAAGGCCGGTCGAGGGTCTCGGGCTGGGACGGTGGCAGGGTGTGCCGACGCCCCGACCGTCACAGAGTGGCCATCGCAACTTCGGTTGTGGTGAGCACGTGTTGGTCGACCACTTTGCCGTCGATGGTGATGAAGCGGATGTCCAAGGTCTCGGCCGTGGCCTCCACCAACATGGCGCCGTGGGAATCGCGATATCGCACCCGACTGCCGGGCAGCGGCCGACCTACCGGATACCGGGTCGGATTGCCGCCCAGTCCGTTGACGAAGTACGCCACGCCGTCGAGCTCCAGCCGCTCGTAGTGGTGGTCGTGGCCCCCCATGACGGCGTCGGCACCCCACTGCGCGAAGGGCCAACGCATCCCCTCGGAAGACCCATGGTCTCCCGAGGAATACGGGGGGTGATGCATGTAGACGAGCTGCCAGGGCAGGGTGGAGGCGCTCATGCGTTCCTGTAGCCAGCGGCCCTGATCGGAGCCGGCGTCGTTGCCATCCGGTTCGTGCCAGTCGCTGTCGAGCGCAAACAAATGCACGGGTCCCCAGCGCAGGTCGTAGTAGCGCTCGTTGCCCGGCAGCGAGAAGTACTCGAGGTAGGGCCACGCGTTGCGCGTGCGCCAGTCGTGGTTGCCCAGCGCGGGGAAGAAGCGATTGGTGTCCGCGCCCTGGCCGTAGCGTCCCTGATAGGGCGAGATGAACGCGTGGTAGTACTGCCCGACGTTGTCGTCGATGGTGGTCTCACGCCCGTTGGGATAGTTGTTGTCGCCCAGGGTGATGATGAACTCGGGGTCCCACGACGCGACCAGCTTCGCCACCGCGGCCTCGTCGGGTCCCTGCAGCCCGTAGTCGCCAATCACCGCGAAGCGGACCTGGTCGCCGGGGTGAGCGACGATGAGTTCGGGTCCCCGCGGCAGGTCGGCCGGCCCACACGCGCCCGCGGCGACGAGCAGGCTCAGGCCAATGGTTCGGAGCGAGCACGTCGAGCGAGGCATGGCCGGGCGAGCATCGCACGGCCCGGGGCCAGCGGTCAGATCCCGCTGGCGAGTTCCTGCTCGATGATGTCCTTCAACTTGTCGTAGGACTGAGCCCCGGACATCAGGCGACCGTTGATGAAGAACGTGGGAGTACCGCGCGCCTCGTTGTCGGTGCAGAGCTTCTGCTGCGTCGTCACCTCGTTGGCGGTGCTGGACGCGTCGAAGTCGGCCTTGAACTTGACGGTATCGAGCCCGAGCTCGGCGGCGTAGCCGATGAAGTCGCCCTTGTCGCGCTTGGACTTGTCCTCGAAGAGCTTGTCGTGCATCTCCCAGAACTTGCCCTGGGCGTGGGCGGCGACCGCGGCCCGGGCGGCGGGCTCGGCCCCCACATGGAACGACAGCGGGTTGTGCAGCCAGTACATCGCGACCTTGCCCTCGTAGTCGGTCAGCACCCGGTCGAGGGTCGGCGTGGCGCGCTTGCAGAAGGGGCAGTCGAAGTCGCCACACTCGACGATCTCGACGCGCACGAAGCCCGTGGCGCCCTTGCGGGGCAGCCCGGTGGTGTCGATGGTGTGCCGCGTCTCGCTGGCGGTGGTGGTGACCGGGGTCGTGGTCTCGGCGATGACCTCCGACGCGAAGTGGGCGGTCATGCCTTCGTAGAGGTCCTTGCGGGTGTTGCCGCGGCGCTCGACGTAACGCACGGCTCGGCTTTGCTCTTCGTCGACCACCGTCTCGAAGCCCTGGATGGGCTGGGCACCCGCCAGGTGCCGGCCGTTGACGAAGAACGCGGGCGTGCCCACCACGCCGAACTTCTTGGCGTCTCGCAGGTCCCGCTGCACCACGGCGGCGGTCTCGGCGTCGCTGAAGTCACGATCGAAGCGCACCAGGTCGAGCCCGATCTCGTCGGCCAGCAGCCGCACCTGGCTCTCGCTCAGCCGACTGTTGTTGTCGAAGAGCTTGTCGTGCATCTCCCAGAACTTGTCCTGGCGCCCCGCCGCCACCGCGGCGCGAGCGGCCATCTCGGCCTGGTCATGCATGGGCAGGGGGTTGTGCCGAAACACCAGCCGCACCTCGGGGTTCTTGGCCAGCAACGCGTCGAGCGTGGGCAGCACCCGCTTGCAGTAGGGGCACTGGAAGTCGCCGAACATCACCACCGTGACCAAGGCGTTGTCCGGGCCGCGCACGGGGGGCTCGCTGCCCAGGGGCACCGCGTAGTTGACGTTCGACTCGGGGCGGCCCTTGGCGGTACCGGCTGGCGTGGTGTTCGGCCAGATGTCGTCGACATAGGGGACGGGGCTGGGCTCGGGCTCGTCGAGCACCTTGACCGGGGTTCCGTCGCCGCCTTCGTCCCCGGACTTGGCGTCCTGGCTGCACTCGTTCACCGCTTTGAGGGTGGTGGCGGCGAGGATGCAGTCGATCTCGGTGTCGGTGGTGTCGTCGCCGAGGCACTCGTCCATGAGCTCGTGGCGACGCTCGAACATGTCGTCCTCGAAGCCCACGGCGGCCAGCTCGGTCTTCATGAGGTCGACGACGTGGTCGATGAGCTCGTTGCAGCGCTTGTAGCGACGGTTGCGAGCCAGGTCCTCGGCGACCTCTTCGCCGATGACCTTCATCAGGCCCCGGGTGAGGTCGGCCAGCGCATGCTCGCTCGAGGTGTGCAGGGTGGTGCGGAACACGAAGGTGCGGCCCGACTGCTCACCGCGGAGCGTGAGCACCTCGAGCATGGAGTACACGGGCTTCCACTTGTCCATGTCCTCCTTGTCGTCCTCGTCGAGCTGGCTGCGGACCTCGGCGAGGAGCTCGCGGATGTCGAGCATGCCGGAGACCAGGCCGCCCTTCTTGGTGGCCTTTTTGATGACGTCGATGCGGGGGTCCTTGCGGAAGGACTCGCCCGTGCCCTTGATGAACGCCGCGAGGTCGACCTTGCCGATGGCGCCCCACAGCACGCCCTCGTGGATGAAGTACTGGAGCTTGGGTTTGTCGTCGACGACGTAGATGGTGGTGCCGGCGACCTGGTCGAGCTCGAGGTCGAGCTCGCCCTCCATGCGGCCGTAGAAGCGCTCGGCCGTCTTGCGCGCGGCCTCGCCGTCGCGCAGGCCCGCCCACATGATGGCGCCGAAGTCCTCGAGCTCTCCGTCCTCGGGGGGCAGGTTGTGCAGCGCGAAGCCGTACTGTCCGTCGAGGTTGTCGATGAGGTCGGTGCGGATGTCGAGCCCGGTCTCCTCGCGGAAATCGTTCTCGAACCCGGTGAGGGCCAGGGGACCGCTGAGGCCGAAGCCGCCCTCGAGCTGCTTGGGGTCGAAGATGCCATCGACGACGGCGAGCACGGGCTTGGGCAGGCGGTCGATGAGGTCGGTGCCGCGCTCGAGCTTCGCGAACATCTCCACCGCCTTGACGTCCTCGCGGAGGATCGTCTGGAAGGACAGGTGCAGGCGCGGGCCATCGTCGGACAGCATCACCGCCATGCCGTCGAGGTCGGCCAGGGCCATGCGGGCGGCCATGAGCTCCATGCCCTTGCCGGGCAGAGCGGCACGACCGGACTGCCCGTCGACGTACATGCCCACGAGGATCTTGCCCTTCTCGCGCTTGATCTCGCCGAAGCCGGGCCGGTCGGCCAGCGACTCGCCCTTCTTGGTCTGGGCCACGCGCTTGGCGTTGCTCTCGACCTCTTCGGAGGAGCCGCCGGTCACGAAGATGACGCGCTTGTCCGAGAGCAGGGCGGCGACGGCGATGGGCTCGTCGAGCCACAGACCCGGGGTCTCGGCGTAGCTGCGCTCGATCCAGCGCAGGTCGTCCTCGGCCCCGAGCAGCTCGGCTGCCTTGGACGAGATGGCCTTGCGCATCGCGTCCTTGTCTTTGAGACCGACCGACACGGCGACGCCACCGTCTCCGTCGAGCAGCGCCACGCCCATGGGCTCGTCGATGTCGAAGCCCCACGAGGTGTAGCTCTCGGGATCGAAGGGATCCATGCCGAGCTCTTCTTCGAGCTCGGTGCGGATGGGCTCGGGGACCTCGTCGCCGAACAGCTCGAGCGAGCTTCGGGGCGAGGACACGGCGAGCATGCCGACGGTGTCCTCGGGCAGCTCGCGGGCGAGCTGCTGCATGAACGCCTGGCTACGCCCGGTGATGAGCGAGACGATGCCGTAGATCAATCCACCGAGCAGGCCGGCGGCCACGAGCCCGAGCACCACGCGAATGACGAGACGGCGTCGGGCACCGGGCTCGACGGGGGCGCGCCGCTTGGCGCTGCGGGGCTGGGCGTCGCCGAGCTTGATCACCGCGTTGGCCACGGGCGCCGAGTGGGTGGCGACGACGGGGGAGGGGACGCCTGCGGGAATGGGGGCGCTGGCGGCCACGGGAGCTTCGGCCACGGGCGCTCCGGGGGCGGGCGCGGCCACGGGCTCGCTGGCGGGCTCGGGCGCGGCAGCCACGGGCGCTTCGGGAGCGGGCGCGGACGTGTCGAAGCCGGGGGCGGTGGGCGCGAGGGCGGCCGGGGTTCGCACGGGGATGGGCCCCCCGGGCGCTGGCGCGGGACCGACCAGCGTCCCGCCGCCCGCGGAACCCTGCGGTGCCGTCCCGGAGGACGACGCATGAGACGTGGGCGCGTCGCCATCGTCGGAGGCGATCGCGGTGGACGGCAGCGTCGACGACGAGCGCGGATCGGGCTCGGACTCGCTGCCCGAGGCGGTCCCTCCGGACAGGGGGGCGTCCGCCCCGAGGATCTCCACGAGGGTGATGTCGGTGGTGCCGCAGCGGAAGCTCTGACCCTGGTACAGGGCGAACTGAGGCAGCCGCTTGCCTTCGCGCAACGTGCCGTTGCGACTACCGAGGTCGCGGACGATCACGTGGCCCTTGGTGAACTCGATCTCGGCATGCAGCGCCGAGGCCTCGGGGTCACGAAGGAGAATGTCGCCGGATTCCCGCCCCACGATCGTGCGGCCCGGACCCAGGGTCACGAGCTCGGGTTCACGATCCGGGAAGCGGAGCTGAAGGGTGATCTTGGGTGACAGGGCGCTCGCTCCCGGTGGGTTGGCTTACGAACGAAGTGGCTTGCAGTATTCCAGCGGCCCCCGTCCCGCGCAAGCGCGCGCAGCACCGTGATCGGGGCCACCGTCGCGCGTGCCACCGCGCGACCGAAGGTTTCGGTTTGCTCGGATCGGGACGCCTGGACGCAGCCTGTTAGCATGCCGGTCGTGGAGCGCACGGTTCCCTACGGCGCCAGTGGAATACCCATCCGCACCTTGTGGGCCGAAGTCGTCGAGGGCCCCCAGACCGGTATGCGAACGGTGGTCTCGAGCGATCGCCTGACGGTGGGGACGGCCCAGGGCAACCACCTCCAGCTCGGCGATCCCACGGTGTCGCGGTATCACGCCGAGCTGTCGCCGGCACCGGAAGGGATCGAGGTCGTGGATTGCGGCTCGACCAACGGGATCGTGGCCCATGGGGTTCGGGTCCACCGAGCGATCGTCGCGCCCGGCAGTCGGCTGCGCCTGGGCGCCAGTGTGATCCAGGTCGCCGAGGGGGATGCGGTGACCGTGGAGGTGTTGCCCGACGAAGCGCTGGCCGGCCTGCGCGGCCGCAGCCCGCTGATGCGGCGGCTCATGGCTCAGATTCGTCAGGTCGCGGGCTCGCAGGTCTCGGTCCTGGTGCATGGCCCGTCGGGCACGGGCAAGGAGCTCATCGCCCAGGCGGTGCACGAGCTCGGCCCCCGGGCGGCGCAGCCCTTCATCACCGTCGACTGCGCGGCGCTCATGCCCACCCTCATCGCCAGCGAGCTGTTCGGGCACGAGCGCGGGGCGTTCACCGGAGCCGATCAACGCCACGTCGGCGCGTTCGAGCGAGCCCACGGCGGCACCTTGTTCCTCGACGAGGTGGGAGAGCTGCCCCCCGCGCTGCAGGCCAACCTCCTCGGGGTGCTCGAGCGTCGCCGCTTTCGTCGGCTGGGCGGGCGCGAGGAGATTTCGGTCGACGTCCGCGTGGTCTCGGCGACCAACCGCGACCTGCGGTCCGAGGTCAACGCGGGCAGCTTTCGTCTCGACCTCTACTATCGCCTGGCGGTGGTGCGCCTCGACGTGGCTCCGCTGGCCGAGCGTCGCGAGGACATTCCCTTGCTGGTCGAGCACTTCCTGCGCGAGTGCGGCCACGCCGGGCCCGTCCAGGAGCTCATCTCCGATCCGGCCATGGACGCGCTGATGCAGCATCGGTGGCCGGGCAACGTGCGAGAGCTTCGGAACCTGGTGGAGGCCACGGTGGCCATGGGGGAGACCCCGCCCCTGCACGACCCCGGCGACGAGCCCTTGGCCGGAGGCGCCACCGCGTCGCCCCCGGACGACGTCTTTGGCGAGGTGCTGGGCCACTCCTATAAGGACGCGCGGCGAGAGGTCCTGTTGCGCTTCGAGTCGCGGTATCTGGGCGACCTGCTGGAGCGGGCGGGCGGCAACGTCTCCAAGGCGGCGCGCCTGGCTGCCATGGATCGCTCCTATCTCATCGATCTCCTGCGTCGACACGGCCTGCGCTGAGCGCTACTCGGGCTCGCTGCACAGCGGGTCGACGTCGTTGGTCTGGGCGGACTCCCCCGAGCAGTTCGGCTCGAGGGCGAACATCGGGTTGCTGGCGCATCGGTGGACCTCGTCCATGCACCGCACGTTCGAGACGTCGAGCTCCAGCGGGATCTCGCCCTCGAAGCCGCCGAGCACCACCGGGCAGCTGTACACGCAGCCCATGAGCGTCTCGCAGGCGAACTCCTCGCCCTGGGCCTCCACGTCGGCTTCGGTGCCCGCGATCACGGTGGCGCGGATGATGACGGGATCATCGAGGGGCAAGTCGGGCACGCGTTGCCCGGACAGCGCCTCGCGTGCCTGTTCGACCGCGCGCAGCAGGTTGCGGTCTTCGCCGACCGGGAGCTCGTAGATGGAGCGTCGGTCGAGGTCGGGGCTGCAGTCGTGCGTGGGGTCGGCACACCAGCTCTCGAGCGCGGTGGGGCGACAGCGCGGGACGCCCCCGAGCGGAATGACGTCGACCACGACGCTGAGCACGGGCGGGTCCCGGTCGTAGACCCGGCAGGCCATCAGGCGCCCCTGTTCGTCGATGCAGTCGAAGCCGCGGGGGGCCTGCTCGTCGGGCATGGTCACGCTGCCGAGCACGAGCTCCACGTGGCGGACCTCGGCTTCGCAGCCCGCGAGCGCCATTACACCCGCGACGACGGCCCGCCCTCGGATCACTGGAACTGCACCTCGGTGCGCGGCGGTGGCTGCTGCAGCACGATTGCCGTGATCCCGGCTGCTCCCGCCGCGGTCAGGCCGATCGCCAGCCAAAAACCCCACCGTCGCACCAGCGGCTTGGGCGGGGCCAGCACTTCGCCCTGGACCAGCAGGTCTTCGAGCAGCGCGGGGGCGACCGTGGGCAGCTCCTCGTGGGCGGCCTGGCGCTCGGTTCTCGCCGCGATGCGATCGTCGATCGCCAGCACGCCGCGTAACTCGACGCCTTGGTCGCCCTCGGCGGTGACCAGCAACAAGCGCTGGGCCCGGACCGCCCGCGCGAGCAAGCGAACGGAGTGCGCGGAGTCGATGGCAGGGGAGCCGGCGTAGCGGGTGGACCACTGGCGGGCCACTTCCACCGGAGGTGCGGGCGTCAGGGTGAGCGTCTCGGTCGTGCCCGTCGCGGGCACCTTGATCCGCTGCACCAGCGGCTGGCTTCCCGTCGCGTGCACGCGCACCACGTGGTCGCCTGCGGGCAGGTCGAGGTCGCAGGGGCTCGTGCAGCTCGAGGGGCGGCCGTCCACCGAGACGGTGGCGCGCGAGGGCTCGGTCTGCAGGGCCAGCGTGGCCGGGGCACGCTGGCTCACCGTGACCATGGCGCGGCCCAGGACCGCCTCGACCTCAGGAGTCACCGCTTCCACATCGGACGGAATCTCGAGGTCGTAGACGGCAAAGTGCTCGGCGACCCGCTCCGCCCGCTCGGTCTGGGCCGCTCCCACGTAGCAGGCCAGGCGCCACAGCAACAGCCGGCTGACGGTGGTGCGTCGGTTGTCGCCGAGCAGCGTGGTCTCCAGGCTCTCGCCCACCAGCGCCTGCTGGCAGCCCTCGAAGTCGGCCTCGATGTAGCGGGCCCGCGCGGTGGCCAGGCGATCTTCGAAACCCAGGCGCGGCACGGCGACGGCGGGCAGCGGCGGCAGCTCGGCGAAGCGAAGCTCAACGGGAAGCTCCGAGTCCTCCAGCACCTGCCGTAGCTCGGGCTCGAGCCCTTCGTCCGCCTGCACCACGATGGTCACGGGAGGACCGGTGGGCGGCGGCGGTCTTCGTCCCGCGCAACCGGTGCCCACCGAAGTCCAGACCAACAGCGAGCCGAGCCCCGTCACACCGATGCGGCGGGATGCCGCCCGGGCCCAGTTGCGTCGAGGCACCGCGAGATCCTATCAGGCCCCAGGCGGGCCCAGGGCGGCGAGTTCTGCCCTTGAGCGTGCGTGCTATAGAAACGTCGGTGGAGCTCGGGCGCTACCGGGTGTTGCGGCCGATCGGGCGGGGAGGCATGGCCGAGGTGCTCGAGGCCGTCGCCGAGGGGGCCGAGGGCTTCCAGCGACGGGTCGCGATCAAGCGGCTGCTGCCCGGCCACGAGCAAGATGCGGCCTTGGTCGGCATGTTCGTCGACGAGGCCCGCATCGCCAGCCGCCTGCACCACGGCAACATCGTCTCCGTCTTCGACTACGGCATCGTCGACGGTCAGCCCTTTCAAGTGCTCGAGCTGGTCGATGGCCTCGATGCCGGTCAGCTGTGCGCTCGGGGCCGGCAACGTGACACCCCGCTGCCTTTGCCGCTGGCGCTGCACATCGGCACCACCATCGGCCATGCCCTGCACCACGCCCACACCGCCACCGACCTCGAGGGGCAACCGCTGGGCATCGTGCATCGCGACGTGAGCCCGGCCAACATCCTGGTCTCGTGGGACGGCGACGTGCTGCTCACCGACTTCGGCATCGCGTTCGCCAAGCAGCGATCCGAGCGCACCCAGACCGGCATGGCGAAGGGTACGGTGATGTACTGGGCGCCCGAGCAAGCCACCGCAGGTCGGGTCGATCCGCGGACCGACGTGTTCGCGCTCGGGGCCACCGTGCACCGACTGATCGTCGGGCGCAGCCCCTTGGCGGGAGAGAATGCGCTGGCCGATCTGTTGGTCGGTCGGCCCTTGCCGCTCGATCCCTCGCTGCCGCCGGACGTGGCCGAGGTCATCGCGCGGGCCGTGCAGCGCGACAAAGCCGAGCGTTATGCCGACGCCGGGGCGCTCGCCGCGGCGCTGGGGGCCTGCATGTCCAGTCGGCTCGCCGAGGATCCTCGCAGTGCGCTGCGGCGCTGGCTCGAGGCCTTGCGCGACCCCGAGCCCGCGCCCGAGCCCGCGCCGCGCGGCCGCTTGGATGCGTTGTTCGACGTGCAGTGGGTGGTGGCCGGCACCGACGACGGGGTGCGAACCTTCGTGGTCGAGCGCACCTCTCCCGCACCCGCACCCGCGCCCGTACCCGTCGCCACCGACGAGGTGGCTGCGGGGGGCACCGAGCTCAGCCCGGCCTCGCCGACGACCGACGAGCCCGAGCCTCGCCGCGTGATCGCGGTGGTGATCGCGGTCCTCGGTGTGCTCCTGGTCGGCGGAGTCGGGGCATGGGCGTGGGCCTCGGGCATGGTCGACGGCGGCGGCGGGCGCTCGGAGTCGAGCATCGCGGCGGCGAGCGAAGAGTCACCGAGCACGCCGTTGCCGACCGAGGCCGCCGCCGTCGGGTCGACCACGGATTCGACCGCCGCCTCCGACGTCACCTCGGACACCGATGCACTCGGAACCGATGAGACCGCCGATACGGGTGAGGACGACGACACGGGGAGCAGCACGGGCGCGACTGCGAGCATCGAGCCTCTACCGAAGCGCTCCAGCGGATCCAAACCGTCGGCCAAGAGTCCGCCGCGCCCGCCGAAGCGCGCCGAGCCATCGTCGCCGTCGGTTGCGGGGGGGCCGGCCTTCGTGCTCATCGGAGGCGCGGGCGCACTGCGGGCGGAGATCATGGTCGGCGGTCGGTCTCATGGCTTTGCCCCTCGCTTGGTGAAGCTGCCCATGGGCCGACACCGCGTAGTCTTGAGAGATGCCCAAGGAAAAGTCGTGAGTCAGCGCCAGGTCGACCTGCGTTCCTCACATACCCGCAGCTCGCCGTTGCGTTGGAACGTCGCCCCCTGATCGATTCGGCAGACAGACCGCGTCGGGTTGCCGTATGGTGCGCCCCCGCCTGATGCAATAGACCGGCCGTGGCCGAGGTTGGGCAGGCGCTTCGCTACGGCAGACCCGAGCGAGCAAGGAGCCATCGATGCTTGAGGTCGTCGGACTGAGCAAGTCGTTTCCCCTGGCCAAGTCGCGTGGCGGCGGCCGCAAGCGCGTGTCGGGACCGGTCGATCCCCGAGAAGACGGCCGCACCTTCCACGCGATCCGAGGTCTCGACTTCACCGTCGAAGACGGGACCATCGTCGGACTGCTGGGGCCCAACGGCGCGGGCAAGACCACCCTGCTGCGGGTGTTGTCCACGGCGCTGCGCCCCACCGCTGGCACGGCGACCTTCGATGGCATCGACATCGTTCGCGACCCCCTGGCGGTGCGCCGCAAGCTCGGCTTCTTGTCCGGCAATACCGGGCTCTACGGGCGGCTCAGCCCCCGCGAGATGCTGAGCTACTTCGGTCGTCTGCACGGCCTCGATGGCAGCGAGCTCGACCGCCGCATCGACGACCTCGTGCAGCAGCTCGGCATGGGCGACTACGTCGACCGCCGCAACGACACGCTCAGCTCGGGCATGAAACAAAAGGTCTCCATCGCCCGCACCCTGATCCACGACCCGGCCATCGTGGTCTTCGACGAGCCCACCACCGGCCTCGACGTCGCGGCGGCCGAGACCATCCTGCGCCTGGTCGAGCGCTGTCGCGACGAAGGCAAGACGGTGTTGCTGTCCACGCACCACATGCACGAGGTGGCCCGGGTCTGCGACCGAGTCATCGTGATTCACCAGGGCTCGCTGCGCTTCACCGGCTCCATCGACGAGATGAGAGCCCACGACGAAGGGGCCGCGCTCGATCGGGCCCTGCTGTCCATCGTGGGGGAGGTGGCCGATGCGTAGCGGAGTCTTCACCGTGTTCCGCAAGGAACTGCTCGAGGTCACGCGCGATCGCAAGACGCTGATCTTCATGATCGTGCTGCCCTTGCTGCTGATCCCGGTCTTGATCCAGTTCACCACCGACTTCGTGGCGGACGCCGAGAAGGAAGCCGCGTCGGCCACCCTCGACTACGCGGTCTTCGGGGGCGAGCAGCTCCCGGGCCTGGCCGAGGCCATGGCTCAGGCGCCGGGCTTCGAGGCGGCCTCGCTCGACGATCCCTCGCAGATCGGCGAGGCGGTGGCCGACGATCGCATCGACCTGGCGTTGGTGGTGGTGCCTCCGGCCACCCCGGGTGACCAGCATGTGGTCGAATTGCACTACAACAACGCGCCACTGAGTTCGAAGGTCAAGCCGCGAACCAAGCGGGTGTTGAAGGAGCTGTCGGCCGATCTCCAGCGTGAGCGCCTCGAGGGGCTGGGGGTGTCCGAAGTGGCCCGGCAACGCGGTTTCACCGAGCCGGTCGTCATGGTCGAGCGGGGCACGGCGCCGATGCGTGAAGTCTTGGGCGAGCGAATTGGCGGCATGTTGCCCTACATGTTCATCATCTTCTGCTTCCTCGGATCGATGTATCCCGCGATCGACTTGGCGGCAGGAGAGAAGGAGCGGGGGACTCTAGAGACCCTCTTGCTCGTGCCGATCCCCCGACATCAGGTGGTCTTGGGCAAGTTCCTCGTGGTCTTCAGCGCAGGGGTGACCTCCGCCGTCCTGTCGTTGGCGGGTCTGGGCGGGTGGCTTGCCTTCAAGGGCGAGGAGCTGGGCGGCGACATCGGGGCGGTGATGAGGTCCATTGGCCCCACCGATTTGGGGCTCATTGCCGCCATGTTGGTGCCTACGGCGGCGATCTTCGCGTCGGCCCTGCTGGCGATCAGCATCTACGCCAAGAGCTTCAAAGAGGCGCAGTCCTACATCACCCCGCTGAACATGCTGGTGATCTTGCCTGCATTCCTGGCCATGCTGCCCGGCGTGGAGTTGGACTGGCAGACGGCGTCGATCCCCATCACCAACATCTCGCTGGCCATCAAAGAACTCATCAAAGGGACGATGGATTACTCGATGTTGGTGGCGATTCTCGGCAGTAGCACACTGCTGGCTGCCGTCGCGCTGTGGCTGTCGACGTGGTGGTTTCGCCGAGAGGATGTGTTGTTCCGACACTGAGCCACGCATGGGGCGGAGTCGTTACCGCCCGCTGCGCTCCGAGTTCTCCCCACAAGTGGGTGTAGTAACGAGAAGCGCTCAATTGGTGGGCGTAGTGAGAACCCCGGCCTCGAGTGTTCGAAGCAAGTCAGTGCTTCGCTTCACTCGGGGCCTCGCTGCATCTCGACGAGATCCCCTTCGCTTCGGTGGCGTTCGGGGTCGTCCCTGAGCGCCCCAGGAGCCTCGCTACGGGCGTTTCGGACCCAGCCGCCTGCGGCGTTGCCCGGGACGAGCGGGACCGGTGTGAGCGGCGGGAGGGCTAGTGGGCCGGTTTTTCCCTTACCGACCGGCCCTCAACAAGCCGCTTTTTTCCAACTATGGTCAATCTTCGTTCGTCGGGCTCAGGTTGATGTTGTGAAGGCCACACTCTTTTTTCGTGGCCTCCTCCCACCACCAACGGCCTTCGCGTTCGTGTTGTCCGGGCAATATCGAGCGAGTGCAGGGCTCGCAGCCAATGCTCACGAACCCGCGATCATGCAGTGAATTGTAGGGAACTTCGAATGCTCGGATCGCGTCCCACACGTCAATACTGCTGCGATTCGCCAGCGGATTCCACTTGAGTACGGGTTCCCCGTGCTTCCCGGGGTGGCTGTGGTCGAGTTCCACGACCGCGACGGAATTCCGCGTTCCGGGGCTTTGATCACGTCTTTGACCAGTCACCCAACCGGTGACCGTACTGAGCTGACGACCAAGAGGCTCCACTTTGCGAATGCCACAGCACTGCTGGTGACCGTCGTCGTAGAACGAAAATAGCCCCTTTTCGCGGACCAACTGCTCGACCGCGGCGGTGTCGGGGAATCTCAGCTCGATGCGCAACTCGTAGTGCTCTTCGACCTTGCGGATGAACCGATAGGTCTCTGGATGCAGGCGCCCGGTATCGAGGCAGAACACGCGAAACGGCCGATTCAGCTGTTTCGCGTACTCCAGGAGCAGAACGTCTTCAGAGCCAGAGAACGCGATCGTGAGGTCCGTTCCGTGCTCCTGTGCGGCTCGCTCGAGAATTTTGAGCGGAGATGCCTTCTCCAGCTCGGCCGCGAGCTGCTCGGCTCGGTTACTTGAGTCGCTCATGCGAAGGCGGATAATGGTCGGTGACCTACTTTGGTGCAAGGTAGGCGGGATCTGATCACCTTGGGGATCACATCCCTCCGGTCGGCACAAGAAAGGCCAGCGTTACGTAGTCGTTGGAGATCTCGTATTCTGTGTGTGAGATCACCGCTTTTGCAGACGTGGAACCGCCTGAAACACGTATTGGTGGGTGTTGGCGCCGATTCGAGGGGGTCTCCCGCCCTTCGCGAGTTCGCACCGAAATGCCACCAGTGTCCTCGCGACTGGCCAACCGCGGACCATTTTCCTCGCACCGAGTCGGGGTACCAGTGTTCCACCCCACTCGAATTGTTTGTGACGATGTGTGAATGGGATTGCTGAATTGAAGGGTCAATCACCGATATTTGGAGCGCTTGTATTGCGGTTGGCTCTGAGTGCGTGGTACTGGGGCGTTGTTGAGTGCGGTCGACATTGCGGTCGCACCAACCATTGAAAGGATCGGACGAAAGACATATGTCGGCTCTCGAACAACTCGTGGCGAACATGACCGTGGCTCAGCTCGCGGATTTGGCTGGCACCGACGTCGACTCGATGGTTGCCCTGGTGTTGGGCAAGTCCAAGCGAGGCGTTGCCCCCAAGACCGCCCAGACTGGCCGCCGTGGCCGCAAGCGCGCCGAGGCCGGTGACGCCAGCGTCGCCGCCCAGAACGAAGCTCCTGCCCCCAGCCAGGGTCACAACACCCGCACCCGCGCCGGCCGTGACGCCCTGGACGCCGCCATCCTGACGTTCCTCAAGGAGCAGTCCGATCCCGTGCGTGCCCTCGACATTCGCAAGGGCGTCGGCGGGACCGCGGCTCAGGTTCGCACTCGACTCAACTTCCTCATCGAGAAGAAGCGAGTCAACTACACCGGTCGTGCCAGCGGCACTCGCTACAAGTCCAAGTAAGGCCCTCTGGGCACGATGGCACGCAGCGGGTCGACGCTCGCTGTGCCATCGCGCCGGGTTGCGTTGCTCATGACCACGATCGTCGATCTCGAGATCGAGAGCGACTCGCTGAAGAATGCGGAAGAGGGCGTCGACGGGGGCTTCATGGCCGTCCGCCGCCTGCGACTCCGCAACATTCGCGAGGACGGCTCACGCTCTGAGCGCTACGTCTGCGACTTCGTCGTTCGCCCCAAGGGGATCGATGCGGTCGTGGTCGCGATTTATCATCGCCATGAAAATGGTGTGTCTGTGCTGCTGCGGCAGGGCCTGCGGCCGGCTCTGGCCAAGGGGCGCGAGCCCGAGCTCCTGCCGATCGCCGATGAGCGGCCCTATCTGCGACTGACCGAGGTCGTGGCGGGGATCATCGAGCGAGAAGATCGAGGCCGCGAGGCAGTGCGACATCGCGCGGCCCTCGAAGTCGAAGAAGAGGCCGGATTCGTCGTCCCCGACGAGTCGGTACAGTTTTTGGGGGCGGGCTCGTTTCCCAGCCCCGGGTCGATGCCCGAGAAGTTCTGGTTCACCGCGGTCGAGGTCTCCGACCCGAACGCCCAGGGCACGGCCAAGGGCGACGGCTCACCCATGGAAGAGGGCGCGAGCTCCCACTGGATGGAGCTCGACGACGCCATCGAGGCCTGCGTGCAGGGGCAGATCGAAGACGCCAAGAGCGAGCTCGTGCTCCGCCGCCTGCGAGACCATCTCGCGGTCTCCGGGGACTGAGAGGTCGCCGCGGTCACCCAGATCGCTCGGCCAAGCCTGAGGCTTGCTCGAGCGGCTCCTGATTGCGTGTGGCTGGCCGTCGCCGGGCTCAGCCGCCGATGGGCGTGGGCGCACCCGCGACGCCGACGTCGACGGTGAAGATACGGCCGGGCAGGCCGATGACGAACACCGACGTCTCGTAGGCAGCCCAGGCCGCTCCCTGAGCGAACACGACATTGGCCGCGCCGTCGGGGAAGGTCTCGACCAGCAGCTCTTCGCCGCCGACCAGGTCGCCCATCTCGTCGAGCTGCACGCGATACAGCGAGCCCGGGTCACCCTGGTTCTGGTCGACGATGTACAGGTTGCCGCATTCGTCCATCGCGATGCCATCGAGGCCGACTTGGTCGCCGCCGCCCTCGGACGCGATGGTCAGCATGTTCTGCGGCGCGCCGGGATTGGCCAAGTCGGTGACGTCGACTCGCCACAAGATGCCCGGACCGTAGGACACGTAGTAGACGTAGTTGCGATCGGGGTCGTAGATGATGCCGTTGGCTTGCGGCGCCTCGGCACCGCCCAGGCCCAGGTCGGTCACCATCGCCCCAGCGGCGTCGGTCCAGGCGGCCCGAGCCCCGTTGAACTCGGTGAAGAACACGTTGCCATCGTTCGCGATGAAGATGCCGTTGGGGATGTTCAGGCCACCCACCAACTGCGCCACGGCGCCCGTGTTCTGAATCTCGAGGATCTCGTTGGTCGTCTGCGACGCGGTGATGAGGGTGCCGGTCGGGGACCACCGCAGGCCCAAGGTCGTGGCCGGCAGCGCGGTCATCGTGTTGAAGGGCTGTACGGTGCCATCGGGCGCGATGCGGGCGAATGCATCGCCGTTGCGCGCCATGATCTCGCCCCCGGTGGTGAAGGTCAGGTCCTCGGAGCTGCCGTCGAGCGGCGTGCCGTTGAACATGAACTCGTCGACCATCAGCGGAGGCGCGGGGAGGTTGTCGCAGGCATCGACGGCGCCCGTGGTCGTGCCCTCGTCGGTGGTCTCGCCCTCGTCGGTGGACTCGCCCGGACCATCGGTCGTGGTGGTGCCGTCGCTGGTGTCCGGATCGCTGGTGGTGGGGTCCGAGCCGTTGTCGGTCGACCCGTCGTCCGTGCCCCCCGTGGTGCCGGCACTGGTGTCCGGATCGGTGGTGGTCGCGGGGTCGGTCGTGGTGGTGTCGGTGGTCGTCGTGCTGCTCGGCGGCAGGCTGCTGGCGTTGTCGAGCAGGCCGTAGAACAGGCTGAGTTCGTCGTCGAGGCCGGTGACGAGCTGTTGCGTTGTGTCCAGGCGTCCCAGGGGCAGCGCGACCCATCGCCCGTCGCCCGCCTCGAAGTCGGCCGTGGATACGTGGCCGACCGCGACATCGCTGGTGTCGTCGGGCAGGGGATAGCGGTAGGTGATGGTGGCGGGAATCGCCAGCTCGAGGTTGGGGCTCACCCGGAAGGCGGGGCCGAAGACCTCGGGAGGATCGGTCGAACGCTCGATGGTGAGCGTGATGGTCTCGTCCAGCGCTTCGGGCAGGATGGCGATGGTCAGGATGCTGTCGGTCGATGTGACCGTGCCTCCATCCGGCCCGATTTCACCGACGGCGAAGGTCGGGTCGGAATTGTTCGTGCAAGCCCCGACGCCTGCGAACAAGGCACACGACGAGACGGCCAAAACCCACGTACGAGACCGCACCGAAGGACGGTAGCACGACAATTCGTGGTGGGCGACGCACTGTGAGAGGCCCCTCGCTTGGCTCCAACACGCGCATCTCCCGGCATCGAGAAATCAGCGCGAGAACGGGCGACGATTGGCCGGCAGCGGGTCGAGATGGAACCATCCCCCGCCTCGGATGGGCATGTTAGTTTGCCTCGGTGAGCGATCGTCGTTGGATGCTCGAGGTGCCCGCTGGCCTGCTGCTGGGGGTCTGCGCCTGTAGTGAAGCGACCCCGCCCAACACCGTCGAAAAGACGATCGGGCCGGCCGGAGGTCTCATCAGCTCCCACGACCAGGTGCTCACCATCGTGCTCCAGCCGGGCGCGGTCTCCAGCGACGTCGACATCCAGATCTGGCCCAGCGACGAGCCGCCGGCCGTGTGGGGCCCCGCCTACCGGGTGACCCCCGATATCGACCTCATGGTCGATGCCCAGGTGAGCTATCGCCGGCTGCTGCCCAACAACCCCAACTCCGCCACCGTCGGTGCAATTCACCTCGAGGACTACACCAGCGAGATGGGGTTTTGGGATCCGCTGACCCGCATCGCGCTCGACCCCGAGCTCGAGCTGGTGACTTCGGTCGACTCTCAGCTTTCGCTCTACTACGGGTTGCTCGAGCTGTCGGGGGCGCCTCCATTGCCCTCGGACGACGGTGGCAACGACGACGCCAATCCGCCGAGCGACGAAGGCACGACCGGCGACGATTCCGGCATGACCAGCGATGCGATGACCGACGAGGGCACCACCGCTGGCGTCGATCCGACCACGGGTGGGGGCGAGGGCCCGGGCGAGACCACCGACGGCGAGACCAGCCGGGGCATGGACAGCTCCGATGGAGCCGTCGAAGAAGAAGAGGGCGGCTCCACCGACGACGGCGGCCCCGTGTTCGCCTGCGACGACGGCATGCTGCAAGCGGGCGAGCTGTGCTTGGTCCTGGGCAACACGTACATCACCGGCAATGGCCCCATCGACATCGAAATCGGGGCCTTCGACGGCGATGCCGCCCTCGATGTCGTCACCCTCGACGCAGGCGCGATGGAGCTGGGCTTCTTGGCCGGCGCGGGCGATGGCTCCTTTGCCGCCTCCGTCACCGCGGCCGCGCTCACCGGTACTCCCACCGAGATTCTGTCGGGCACCTTCGCCGGCAATGCCACGCTGGACATCGCGGCCTTGGGCACAGCGGTGGACTCCGTCGGGTTGCTCGTCGGTGATGGCACCGGGGTCTTCGCCGCTCCCATCGACACCGCAGCCGGAGTGGGTGTCGTCGACTTCGACTCGGGGGACTTCAACGCCGACGGCACGCTCGACATCGTGACGCTCAACGTCACCGAAAGCACCGTGCAGCTCCTGCTGGGCGATGCCGCGGGCTTCGGCCTCGGGGCCAATGCGATCGTCAACGCCGACTCGCTCGATCTCGTGGCGGTGGGTGACCTGAGCGGTCCCGGGGACACGAACGACGACGTGGTCGGCGTCGGGGCGGGCAACTTCCACGCTTGGGCGGGCAACGGCACGGGCAACGGCTGGGTCGGCAATATCCCGGGGAACTTCGCCGGCGGCGGGGGCAACTACGTCGAGCTGGCCACGGGCGACGTCAACGGAGACGGCAACGACGACCTGGTCGCGATCGATGCGACGGCCAATACGGTGGTCGTGGGGGTCAGCACGGGCGGGCCGGCGAGCTACATCTTCTTGCCGGCGGTGAATGTCGGGACGGCGCCTTCGAATATCCTGCTCTTCGACCTCGATGGGGAAGGGGAGGATGAGGCGGTGGTGACCAACGCGGGGAGTGGGGATGTCACCATTCTCGATTGGAACGGGGCGGCGTACGTGGAGGCGTTCAGCTTTGATGTTGGGATGGCGCCTTCTGGGGCGGTGGCGGGGCAGGTCGATGGAGATGGGGTGCCGGATATCGTCGTGGCTTCCGAGGGGGAGAGCATGATTACGGTCTTGTTGAGCAACCCTTAGAGGTTGTGTCTCGCTGGTGGTGCGCTGAAACTGATTTGACGAGAGGGGGCTCGGGGCGGCGTCGCTCAATGAGGGCTGTGCCCGGCTACTGACGTTGTCGTGGAGGCAGCGCGCGACGACACTACCTTCACGACTGCATCGGCAGCACGTGCCACCGATGGTTCGATGACGACGTGTCGCGGGTGCTGCCTGTGAATCGGCTCGGGGTTCGCCGGCCGCTCAGCGTATCGCGCCGCCGATGAGCCAGGCGTCGATTTTGGCGAGGTCGAAATCGGAGAGGAGGCCCGTGGGGGGCATGGGGCTGCCCGAGCCGCCGACTTTGTCTTGGGTCCCGTGCAGCTTGTGGATGAGGTAGCTGGCCTCGGGATCGAGCCCGGCACAGTCGACGTAGGACACGCCCGTGCTCGTGTGGAAGCCGTTGCAGATACGGTCGTATACGCCCTCGCTCTCGAGGTCGAGACCGTTGGCCGGCTCCGTGATGTCGTGGCACGAAGAGCCGAGGCAGTTCTCCGTCCAGATGGGCAGGATGTCCTCGTCGTGGGACAACTCGCCGAAGCCCGTGCTCTCGTCTTGCCCCCCGACGGTAGAGGTCTGGCCCCCGTCGTCGGTCGTGGTGGTCTCCTCGAAGAAACCATCGTCGTCGGGCCCGGACGTGAACGCGCCCCCGGGGAGGTCGTCTCCGACCTCTTGGTTGTTGCACGCCAACACTGAGAGCACGGAAAAGCAGATCAATGAAGCTCGGCGAAGCATGTGCTGGACCCCCACGTCCGAGTTAGCACTGGGGCTGGGCACGGAGCAAGGCCCCGTGCCCACCCATCGCTAACCGCTACTGGATGGAAATATCGCCGCCGTTGCAGTTGACGGTGCGACCGCTCCAGCTCGCGGAGTCGGCCACCAGGGTCGCGAAGTTGGTGCACATGTCCTGCGCGGTGGTGCCCGGCACGACGAGCACCGGATCTCCCGCCGGATCTTGCGGCGCCGAGACGACGCCATCGAGCATGTACTGCGGCGTGTTGAGCAGGACGCCCGCATAGCGGCGTGCGGCGACGAGCGTGGCGGCTTCGCCCGTGTCGGCGACGGTGGCATCGAGCGAGACGCCCATGATGCCCTCGATGACCTGAATCTCGGCGTCGTTGTAGATCTCGGGCTCGGCGATGAGCCGGTCCTTGAGAGCGACGGCGACGTCCCACATCAACGCGCCGGGCTCGGCCCCCGCGGTGGCGACCAGGCTGGTCACGTAGTCGGCGGGCGCACAGTCGATGCCGAGCTGGCCGGTGAGCGGACCCGTACAGAAGCCGCCGAGGTTGGGGTTGAGACCCGAGGCGAGCTCCTCTTCCCAGTGCAGCAGGCCGTTGAAGTCGATGCCGTTGAAGCCACCCTCGGAGGAGTTGATCCAGATACCCGTGTCGCGCATGAAGTCGACGTTGGTGGGCTCGTCGACGCAGGCGTCGAAGAAGCCGGCGCCGCACAGCGTGTAGAACTGCGTCGGATCGTCGAGCGAAAAGTGCGGGTTGACCTGGGGCGGCGCCGCCGGGTTGTCGGCGACGTAGGCCACGAGGAAGGCGTAGGTCGTGCTGTCGCCGAACTGCTCGGGCAGCGGCCACCACATGGAGCGCATGGCCGACTGGATGAGCACCCAGGCGGAGTAGCGGTGCAGCATGTCGCCGACGCCGTTGCCCTTCTCTTGCGGATCGTCGGCCTCCTTGGTGAAGGGGTCGAACACCGCGGGCATGTGGTACGGCGTGGAGGCGCCGCAGCTGTCGGGCGGGGCCTGGTTGAAGTAGGGGTGCGTCGCGACCTCGGTGATGAGGGTGCGCAGCGAGTAGTCGCTGTTGTAGTAGGCCTCGGTCAGGCCGGACAGGGTGTCGCGCTGGTCGGTGTTCCGCGGGAAGCGGTTGGCGACGGTGAGCGAGTAGCCCATGGCCTCCTTCCACATCTCGTTGGCCTGGTTCATGGAGAACAGCACGGCCATGCCGACGTTGGGATCGTCGAGGTTGCCGTCGGTCGCGGAGATTCCCGAGCCGGCGAGGGCGTTGAGCCCATCGCGGAAGCGCGGCTCGAGGTCGAAGAGGTTGGCGTAGGGCCCCTCGGCGAAGTTGCCCGACATGTACGGGATGTCCTCGTCGAGGCCGACGAACGGGTCGTTGAAGGCGTCGGTGCGGAACAGGCCGCAGTTGAAGTCGAGGCCCCAGGCCTGGATGCCCACCGCCTGCGCGGGGTTGCAGTTTTGGTTGCCGCTACCGCACCACGAGTAGTCCACGAAGCCCGCGTGCCGGAAGATGGCATGCACGTCGGCCTCGGAGACCGGGTTCTTCATGTCCATCTCGCCGTACACGGCGTGTTCGAAGTAGTTGCCCTCGAACACGGGGAAGTGGCGATCGTCGTCCGGGTTGTCGTTGTCGGTGATCGACCACTGCGTGGTGTGGCACTGCAAGCACTCGGTGGTGCGACCGAGGTACTGCGACTCGAAGAGCTTGCCGTAGTAGGCCCGGTTGGTGACCTCGATCTCCTCGCGGGTCACGTTGCCACCCGTGATCGGGGTGCCCATGCGAGCGAAGAGGTCGGCGCTGTAGGCCGGGGTCATGTCGTCGAGGCGGAGCGACGAGAGGATCACGTCACCCATGGTGACGTTGTTGAACTGCGGCGGATCGGCGGCGTCGGTGCTGCGGATCGCCTCGGCCAGGGCCGTGGTGGCATCGAGACCGGTGACGTCGGCGTAGCACTCGGGGTTGCGCTGGTCGCCGCGACGGTGGATGCGGAGCTGCTCGTAGTAGTAGTTGCGCCAGCGATCGAGGTAGAGGTCGCCCTGGGCCAGGCCGCGGGCCACGAGCTCGCGCCCGTCGAGGCCCAGCTCGTCGAGCTGCTCGATGGCGGACACCAGCACTCGTACCTCGCGGATGCTCTCGGCCTTTCGACCCTGGATGAAGGGGATGGCGCGCTTGACCCAGGCCTCGTCGCCCGCGTCGCACAGCTCGGCCTCGGGGGGCTCGGGCTCGCCACCGTCGTCGCCGGCGTTGGTGGGATCGATGGGACCGTCGTCGGCAGTGCCGTCGGCGTCCCCGTTGTCGTCGTTGTCGTCGCCGTTGTCGTCGCCCTGGGAGCCGAACGCGGAGTCGTGCGGCGGCGGGGTCGAGACGTCGTCGCTGGGGCACCCGGTCAGCGCCAAGACGCACAGCCCGGTGAAGGCGGGGAGCGAGGAACGAAGCGTGAAGATTGAACGGTTCATCTCGATGGCTCCTTTCCTAGACGTCGAGGCCCCACAGCTCGTCGCGGACACGCGCGAGTGAGTCGATCTCGTCGGGGGTGAAGCGAACGTCGGAGACGGCGTAGCTCTGCGACGAGAACGGGTAGATGCCCATGGCTTGGAGCAGCATGATGCGGTTCTCCTTGGGCGTGAGCAGCGAGTCGGTGACGTCGTTGGGAGCGTAGCCGCCGCTTTCCTCGGTGATGTAGCCGTAGATGGAAGCGCCGGGCGAGCGGGAGTCGCCGTCGCGGATGGGCCCGCCGATGACGACGTTGACGTAGCCGTAGGGCCAGTGGTTGGTGCCCGAGCTACCCGCGACCTGACGGTAGGGTGTGCGACCGAACTCCATGTTGAGCACGATCATCGTGCGATCGAGGTCGATGAGCTGATCGTCGTTGGCGGTGGGGTTGTTGGGGTCGCGAACGATCTCGGCGAGCCGCTGCAAGGTATGCGGCACGCTGCGCGAGCTATAGAGCACGTGCTCGTTGTGCACGTCGTAGCCGACCTCCGGGCGCGGGATGATGCCGGTGTCGATCCAGTTGACGTAGCGAGCGCGGTTGGTCTCGCGGGTCAGCAGGCTGCGGGCGACGTTGGCCATCATGCCCGGCATGTCGACCTCGACCTCGTTCTGCACCTGCGGCGGCGCAGCGGGGCAGGTCGCGCCCGGGATGGGCTGGAACAGCGACTGCGGCAGCACGTCGATGAGCTCGGACGCGTTCTGCCGGGCGAAGTTGGCGAACTCGTAGTTGCCGCGCTCGAGCGAGCGCGCCACCTTGCCCACGCCGCCCTGACGGAAGCGGTTCTCGTAGGCGCGCTGGTAATAGGAGACGGCGGCGTCGAACGCCTCGGGGTCGCTCTGGTCGAGGCCGGGGCGCGAGAGCAGGTCGGCGAGCACCGAGTCGGCGGAGACGGTGACGTTGAGCGGCCGGGCCGAGCCGGGGTGGAAGCCGATGGTGGAGGCCGAGCTGACGTTGAACGCCGACAGACCCTCGCCACCCGGGTACAGGATGAACGAGTAGGGGACGGCTCGGCCGCCGCCCGGCTGCTCGCTGAAGTAGCGCTGGATGGGCGCGCCGATGCCCGCCATGCGCGGGTTGCCCAGCGCGAAGCCGGTGAACGACAGCGGGTTGGCGCCCTCGTGGGCGAGGACCTCGTGCCGCTGCACCAAGATCCGCATGCGGCTGGTGATGTCCGGGCGCTGCTTGAGCGGGTAGAGCCAGGGACCGAGGTTCACCGTCTCTCCACCGGCCTCGGCGAAGGGCGTGACGTAGTCGGTGTCCCCGTAGCCGCAGACCGCATCGTAGAAGTTGCTCGGGCTGTTGACCGGCTCGTCCTCGAAGAGGTTGAGGAAGGTGTTGTTCCCCTGCCCCCAGCCGGGCACGGAGTAGAAGGTCTCCCAGGGCGAGATGCCGCCGTGGAAGGTCAGCTCGAGCACGCTCTCGGGGCGGAGGTCCTCGGGGACCATGAGGTCGAGGCGGTCCGAAGGCCACTCGCCCCAGCCGGCCGCGTTGGCCCCTCGCGGATACTTGAGAATGCCGAAGACACCCGCGCCTGCGGCCAGACCAGTGCCGGCCGCGCTCTTGATGAAGGTCCTGCGTTTCATGGGCTCGCCCCTCCGATGCTGGAACTAGAATAGATCGATGAAGCCCCAGCGTTCATGACGCCCGAGCACGGTGAGGCCGCCGTTGGTGAACTGCACTCCGTCGGTGCGCTCACGCGCGATCACGAGATCGGCGGGGCCCAACGAAAGCGCACCGAGTTCGGCGGCGGGGATGACGTACTCGCCATCGTCGGCGGCGTGCACCGTGATGACGTTGGTTTCGGCGTCGATGACCCGAATGATGATGCGCGCCTCGGGATCGTCGCCGGCCTCCCACGAGACGGTGAGATCGGCATCGACCGGCACGCCGAGGTTGAACATGGCGATGTCCGGCGCGGTGACGGTGAGCGCGGCGGGGGTGGTGACGCGCTCGAGCAGCACGTTGTCGGCGAAGGTCTCGCCGCCGTAGAGCACCACGTCGTAGGCGGTGCCGGGCAGCCAGTTCTCGGCCGGCGGCGAGCAGTCCTCGGGGACGCCCATCGCGGTGCTGCTGCGGTACAGCGGGTAGTCGCCCGCGGGCAGCAGGCACGCCTGCAGCTCGGGACCGCCTTCACCTTGTCGGAGCTTCATGCCGTTGCCTGCGAGCACCCAGTCCGAGTCGCTCCCCCAGTCGTAGACGGGCAGGGCCTCGGCCGGTAGCAGGGTGTCGGGCTCGTCGGGTGGCGTGGGCAGCCCCAGCTGATAGGCGACGGGCGAGTAGAGATCTTCGGCGCCCTCCCAGCCGACCTCGGAGGTGCGATAGCCCCCGGCCAGCCCGACCTGATCTTGATCGAAGAGCGGGTGCGCGGGGGTATAGGTGACCGTCAGCAGGCCGCTGAGCTCGCCGGAGAACGCGGTGCCGGCCGATTGCTGCGAGTCGTCGGCCGCCGTCCCAGCGGTCGCGTCGGCGTCGTCGTTGCCCGTGGCTGGACCCGCGTCGGCGTCTTCGGCAAAGCCCGAAGCCATGGGCGTGCCCGTGGCCGATGGTTCGTCGTCGGGGCAGCCGGCGAGGCCCAAACACACGGAGCCGGCAATGAACTTCAAGCGTCGCATTGGCTAAGGGAGCGTGATCGAGCGGGCGGATTTCGGGACCCAACACGCCCCCTGCCCACACGTCCCCCTGAGTTTGTTGGCGCACACTTGGTAATTCAAGCTCCAGCTTGGCCAACTCGCTCACGCACGGCCGATCTGGGGCGTGGAACGGTCGGTCGTGCACACGGTTCCCCGCAAGCGACCTCCGCAAGGTTTGCGGGGCCGCAGGCGCTGGAGCGGACAAGGCGCCTCGGCTGTTCTGCGCAGGACCCGCGACTTCGACGTCGGGGAGCCCTTGATGCGCTACGACACGCTAGCCGGGGGTTTGTAGACCCCTAGAGGTCCCGTAGGCGCAGGTATTGGACCAAGCCCGCGTACATCTCGAGGTGATTCCAGTCGTTGCCGATGCCCGGCGAGTCGCCGAACAGATGACCGACCTCGTCGACGTGATCGGCGGGCACGCAGCCGAGGAACTCGCCCCAGCGCGCATCGATTGCGCGCACCAACCCGTCGTTGGGCTCTTGCGACAACACGCCGTCGCTGAGGATGGCTTCGGGGATCAGGAACAGGGGATCGGTAGTGTCCAGATCGCCCTCGTAGTCCGTGATGAACAGCGGCGGCGGCGGGCTGTCGGGCTCGCACGCCTCGCCGCCCGCATGCAGACCCGTGCGTCCGGTCAGCGAGGTGTAGAGCACTCCCTCCACGTCGGGATAGGCCGCGTTGAACTCGACCATGCCCTCGTGGGACATCTGCACCATCGAATCGTAAAACGAGGTCTCGTTGCCCAGCTCGTCCCACAGCGGCTGACCCACCAGCTGCACGAGCCAGTCCACGATCGCGCCCGCGTTTTCGTTGGGCAAGATCCCCACCGCGATGTCGGCGATCGGGGTGCCGTAGTGCGGCGTGGCGACGGTGGTGATCGACGCGACTCGATCGGGCGCGAGGTGGGCCACGACGCGCGCATCGAGGCCGCCCTGCGAGTGGGCGATGATGTTGACCTTGGCGCGGCCGGTCTGCTCGATGCAGTCGAGCAGCTCCTGGTGGAGGGCGTCGGCGCGATCGATCGAGTCGTTGAACGGATCGATCTGGCCGAAGCACAGCTCGGTCTCGCCGAGCGCGATCAGGTGACTCTCGACGTCGTACCAGTACTCGACGCCGCCCACTGGCTCGAGCTCGTCGAAGCCGAAGAAGCCGTGCGCGAACAAGATGGGGTAGGGCGCGCCCAGCAAGTCTTCGCCCGTGCTCTCGCCGCTGCCGTCGGCGGGCAGCCCTGTCGTGCCCGCGTCGCCGGAACTACCGTTGCCGTCGGCGACCGGTCCCGTGTCGTCCAGCGCAGTCGGAGCGCTCGGGGAGGACGTGGTGTCGTCGCCACCCGTGGTGCCGTTGTCGATGGGCGGCGGCACATCGGGAAAACCACAGCCCAGCCCCATCACCATGGCCGCCGCCACGGCACTCGACAACAACCCCCGTCCATCCATCGCGGGGAGTTTCGAGCCCGGGCCCGCGCAGCGTCAAGCGAAGTGGGCTCGGAGCCCACCCCGCAGGAGGTTCAATATGAAACGCCGGTAGTGGGGCCGCCGCTTCGGCCGGCCCCGCTCGGTGACGCCCGATCAGTCGACGCCGCCGCTACGACGGGTACGGGTGCGGGTGCGATCGTCGACGACCTTGATGACCTCGAGGTTCACCAGACGAAGCTTCCCGTTCTTCTTCTTGTTGACGTAGACGTCATTGGGCTCGCCGAGCGACTTCATCTTGCCCAGCTTCATCAGGTGACTCTTGGCCAGGCAGGTGTGATAGCTCTTGGGTTCGGCGTAGCCCTCGAAGGGGGGCGTCTGCATGAGGCGATAGAGCCCGTCTTCGTTTTGCACGAAGCCGAAGGCACAGTCGGGCTCGCTGCAGCTGGCGTCGAAGGTGACCCACAAAAGCTGCATCCCGTTGCTCTCGTCGACCTTGAGGATCTTCCCCGAGGTGTTCTTGGTGAGCACGTTCTTGAGCCGCTGCCGATCCGACTCCTGGCGGATCTGCTTGTCGACCTGGAACTGCTGATCGACCTGGGCCTCGTCGTAGACGGTGACCAATCGATGGCTGACGTAGACGCGCAGCGAGGGGACCCCGGTATCGGTCTTTCCGACTCGCTCGAGCTCGGCTTGTTTGAGCGCCAGACGCTTCGCACAACCACTGGAGGCAAGGAGAGCGAAGGCAGCGAGGACAACCGTCCCCGTGCGGCCGAAGGCCTTTGGCAGGGTCGAGACGAGGGACCGCATATCGTTGGTGAGGGTTACTCCAAGGCCCTGTATCCGTCAAACGGCTTGTCATCCAGGCGCGAAGCCGGGCGCCGGCTAGGGGTCCGGGGAGCGGAAGCTGCGCATTTGTGGAGCAATCCGACCCCTCCTGGAGTGATACAACGGTCCTCGGTCCATGATTCGGCTTTCGATCGCCGAGGCAGGCAAGCCTCCGCAACTCCTGACGTTCAATGCGTCGTCGATCACGGTGGGTCGCGCGGCGACCAACGAGCTTTGCCTGACCGGTACGGGGGTGTCGAGTAAACACTGTCGCATCACCCGGCAGGGCGACGCCTTCTACATCGAGGACATGGGCTCGACCAACGGGACCTACGTCAATCGACAGAAGGTCCAGGCACCCATGCCGCTGGGGCCGCAAGACGAAGTGGTCATGGCGGTGTACCGCCTGCGGATCCTGGCCAACAACGAGACCGGTGCACCGCGACCGGTGACGGGCGCCCAGGCGGTGGTGGGACCTCAATCCGGCGTGGCGGCGACGCCGGGCCGCCGCGGCCACGCTCCCACGGCGCACGTGCCCGCGCCCAATCCAGGGCAGCCGATGCCGGGCCAGCGGAATGCCCCCTCGGGCGGGTATCCGTCGGTGCCTGGCTCCAGTCCCTCGATGCCGGGGATGCCGGGTCACCCTGGCTCTAGTCCCTCCGGGGCTCCGGTGACCGGTTACCCGGGATCGAGCCCCTCGGGCATGGTCCCACAAGCGCCCAACCCCAACATGATGGGGAGCGGGCAGAGCCCGGTGAGCCAAGGGCCCGCGCCGGGGATGATGGGCAGCGGGCAGAACCCGGTGAGCCAAGGACCCGCGCCGGGGATGATGGGCAGCGGGCAGAACCCCGCCCAAGCTCCAAGCCAAGCAGGTGCCCAAGGCGGGCAAGACCTCGCCGGACCGAGCGGGCGCTCCCCCGTCGACAGCGACGTGGGCTGGGAGCGCGAGTGGCAGCAGGTCGAGAAGATGAGCCAGGCGTGGCTCGGCTCGGGCAAGAACAGCAGCGTGCTGCTCACCGGGGCCAAGCTCAAGCACGCGCGTCAGTGGCTGGCGCAGGGCCGGGGCAAGCGTCCCGCCCCGACCTCGCTGCATCGCGAGTTCATCGTGGCCGGGACCCGGGCCAGTCGCCTGCGCAGCTTCGGGCTGGCCACGGTGGGGCTGACCTTGGTCGCGGCCGTCGGCGTCGGCGGCTGGTGGTACTCGCAGCAGGCATCGACCGAGGGCGAAGGCGACGACGAAGGCACGACGACGCTGGTCGATGCGGGCGGCGGGAAGGGCCCCACCAATCGCAGCGGAGACCAGGGCGATCGTGGCCGCTCCGACGAGATCGCGGCCCAGGCCGAGGCGCTGCTCGAGGTCGACCCGCTGGTGGCCGCCCAGCTCGCCACCGAGGCCGTCGCCTCCCTGCCGCGCAACGAGCCCGCTCTCGATGCGCCCGCGTTCCGGGTGTTTCGCAAGGCCATGCGCAAGATGCCGGGCCGACCGTTGCGGGGCACTCGTCCGATCAAGGCGGTCGCGCTGTCGCCCGACGGGCACTGGGCGATCACCAGCGAGGACGATGGCCGCGGCACGATGCGGCTATGGGATCTGTACAAGTCGGGCATCCTGTCCCCGGGCTACCTGCGGGGGCATTCGCAGACGGTCTCGATGATGGAAGTCAGCCGCGACGGTCGCTGGCTCATCACCGCCGACTCCGATGGCCTAATCCATCGCTGGAACCTGCAAGAGACGGATCCGTCGTCCACCGGGACCCAGCTGTCGGCGCACCGGGCCGCGATCACGGCGCTGTCGCTCAGCGGCAACGGGCGGTGGTTGGCCTCGGCCGACGACACCGGTCAGGTGCGGGTCTGGGACCTCGAGCCCACCTTGCCCTCCTCCGTGCTGATGACCAAGGGCCCGGAGGTCAAGGTCACCGACGTCGCCATCAACTTCGACGGCACGCGGGTCATCGCGTCGAGCGAAGACGGGATGGCGCGCAACTGGAAGCTCACCGACGGACGCCCCGGCCGAGCGCCGATCTTCGTGCGTCACTCCGAGGACGAGGAAAACCCCATCGCGGTGACCTCAGTGGGCGTGGCCAACGACGACTCGCAAGCGCTGACGGGCGTGTCCGACGGCACCGTGTTCATGTGGGTCCCGACCTCGCGGGCGCCGACTCGGAAGTGGGAGCCGCGGACGGGCCATAAAAAGGCCGTCAACCACATGGAGGTCAGCGTCGACAGCTCGCTGGCCGTGAGCGCGGCCGAGGACAACAACCTCATCGTCTGGAACTTGGGCTCGGGCGCCAGCTCGGTGAAGATGTCCGGGCACACGGGGGAGATTCATCAGCTCGAGCTGTTCTCGATGCCGGCCGATTTCCCGGCGGGTCGTCGCCCGCCCACCACGGCTTTCAGCGCGAGTGCCGATGGTACGGCGCGGAGCTGGAACCTCGACAATCGCAACGCGGGCATCGAGTCGCGGACCTTCACCGGGCATGTCGGTGGGGTGAACTCGGTGGCGGTCTCCGGCGACGGCCAGTGGGTCCTGACCGGCGGTGGCGGTGGCGTGGCGCGGCTATGGGACTGGCAGTCCGTGCCCGCGGGCGAGGAGTCCGACTCCGAGCTCCCCGAGGTCGGCAGCGCCTCGTTGGTGGCGCGCGGCCACGCCAAGGCGGTGGTCGCCGTCGGCATCGACAACTACGGGCGGCGCATGCTGACCGGCTCGGCCGACGGCACCGCGCGGGTCTGGGACCTGCGCAATCCCACGCGGGTCCACGCCATGCCGCTCAAGGACAAGCACGAGTCGCGGATCAGCGTGGCGGCGGTGTCCTCCGATCCGCGCTACGGCGTGACGGGGGACGACTCCGGGCGCCTGGTGCTGTGGCAGATCTCGCAAGACGAGCCGGCCGGGCTCGTGCTCGAAGGCCACGGCGGCGAGCTCACCGACGTCGAGTTCACGCCCGAGGGCGACCGCATGGTCTCGGTGAGCACCGACAACACGGCGCGGATCTGGACCATCGGCAAGGACATCAAGGAGAGCGTCGCGGTCCTCCAGCACGCCGACGAGGTCACCCGCCTGGCGATCAGCGGCGACAGCAAGTGGCTGCTGACCGGGGCGCTGACCAAGGCGGTGCTGTGGAAGCTGGACTCGCCGGACAAGCCGGTGCGCACCTTCGACAAGCACGAGAGCGACATTACGGCGGTGGCGATGGGGCCACGAGGCAAGTGGGCGGCCTCGGGCAGCGCCGATCATCGGGCGGTGCTCTACGACATCAGCAAGTCCCGGCCCACCACCACCACCTTGCGCAACCACTCGGACACCATCTCGGTGATGGCGTTCCAGCCCACGGGCAAGTGGCTGGCCACGGGCAGCGACGACAAGACGATTCGCCTGTGGGACCTGCAGTCCGAGCATCCCGACGAGGGCTCGAGGGTCCTGCCCGATCACGAGGGCGGCATCACGGACCTGCTGTGGAGCCCCGACGGCACGTGGCTATTGTCGGCCAGCAACGACGGTGCGATTCGGCTCTGGGACATGCGCAAGGACATCGGCGAGATGATCGAAGGCGTCATCCTGCTCGACGGGCACTCCACCGTGGTGCGCCAGCTGGCGCTGGTGCCCGGCGACAGCGACGAGGGCATTCGGACGGTGGTGTCGGCCAGCTACGACGGCACCGCGCGCGTGTGGCCGCTCGAGCCGACGCCCTTGGTCATGATGGGCTGCGCCCGCGTCGGCCAGCGGCTGTCCGAAGAAGAGTGGGCCCAGTACATCGGCGGGGACTACGACCCCAGCTGCTGAGCGGATGCCGGAATTGGCGACGCGACCCTCGTCGATGGGGGCCGCGTCATCGGCTCGGAGTGGCTCTCGAGCCTAGTGCGTGCGAGCGGTGTGCTTGATGCAGCGCTTCTCGTGGGGCCCGCACTTGAAGCGCACGTGCATGTGGTGAATGTGCGCGGGCGAGTGGGAGAGGATGCCCGCGTTGCTGTGGGGCCCGCGGGGCCACTGGATCGTCTCCTCGAGCTCCTCGTCGCTGACGCCGAGGAATTTGGCCGCGTTGTACACGTTGGGCTGGATGGTGTGGTCGAGGAAGATGTTCTGCACCGCGCCCGTGTCGATGAGCGCCCGGACGAGGCCCCAGGTGGCGAACCAATCCGCCTCCTCGGGGTTGGGCCGGCGACCCCATTTCTCGTCGCCGTCCTCGGTCAGGTACTTCTCTTTGAACACGCCGCGCACGGTGGGGAGCCAAATGTCGATGTCGCGGCCGGTCTGGTGGGACTTGTGCGGGTTGAAGTGCCCGCCCTTCCTCTTGGAGACGTCGGCCAGCACCAGGGTGCCGTCGAAGTCCATGTCCTGCCGGAACTTGGCGACCGCGGTCTGCACGTTGGCCACGAGGTAGCCCGAGCCCCACATGATGTAGGCGTAGCGCCGCTTGTACAGGTCGGGCTGGTCGGGGATCTGGACCGCGTTCTCGAGGCTGCCGCTGTTGGGCGAGCCGATGGCCTGCGCGTTCTTGTCGAGGACGAACTCGGGGATCTTCTGCCGCGGGAGCTTGGGCGCGTAGGGCTTGGGGTCGATCCAGATGGTGACGTCCTCGCCCGCCTTGAGCTTGGCGACGCCCGGGTTGTAGGCCCGTAGCTTCATGGCCGACACGCCGAAGCGCGCGGAGAGCTTCGACCAGGAGCTGTCCTCTTTTTCGAGCTCGTAGTTGATCTTCTGCTGGGCCAACGGACGCTTGGTGGGCTTTTTGATCTTGACCTCGTCGCCCGGGTTCAAGTTCGGCTGATCGGGGTTGATCAGGTTCCACTCCGCGATCTTGGCCACGGTGACGCCGTAGCGCTGCGCGACGTCGTCGAGGGTCTCCTCGGGCACCATGTGGTGCGTGATTTCCTTTTTGATCTTGGCTCGAGGCTCGCGGGGCTCGGGCTCGGGCTCCGGTTCCAGCTCGGGCTCGGGCTCGGGCTCGGCCTTGGTCTCGGTCTTCGCCTTGGTCTCCGGCTCGGGCTCGGGCTCGGACTCGGGCCACAGCACGACGGTCGCCGCGACCAGGCCCCCCAGCACGAGCACGCCCCCGGCGATGGTGCCTACGCGCTTGGCCGCGCGCCGAGTATTGGCGCCCCGGCTCGCCTCGATGATCTCCCGCTGGAGCGGCGTGATCTGTTGCTGTCGGTCGGCGGGAGTGCCCGCCAGCCAGGCCTCGGCTCGCTCGAGCTCGCGCGGGCGCAGGGTCAGCTGATCGGTACGACCGGCCGCGGCCCACTGCTCGGCGGCACGCGAGATTCGAGCATGCTCGTCCCGCCACGCTCGATCGCCGCGCTGCATCAGGATGCCCGCCCCCTGTCCGACCTCGCGGGTGCTCTCGTCCAGCATCGCGGTCGGGTTGTGCGGGCTGACGCCCGCGGCGGTGTTGACCTGGAGCAGGTACTGCCCCACGTAGATCCGATCGCGTTCGGTCAGCGGTTGCGACCGCTGCACGGGAGCATTGTTGACGAAGGTCCCGTTGGTCGAGCCGCGATCCTCCAAGACGCACTGATGGCCAGTGACCAAGAAGGCGCAGTGGTGGGAGGACACGCCACCGGCTTCGAGCACGATGGTGTTGTCGGGCGCACGGCCCAGGGTCAACTCCATCGCGTCGAGCGGGATGGTCTTGACCGTACCGTCGGGAGCGGTGATGCGGAGCGAGAGCATGAGCGAGGGGGGCGTCGGCGCGAGGTTGCCGACACCAGGCCCTCACATCTTATACGTGCGCTTTTCGGTTTGTAACGCCTGCTTCGACGCTACGAACTTGGCCTTGCTCTTGACCGCCCCGGCCACGCACTTGCCCAAAGGAGAAGTCCGGCTGGGGCCGACCGCATTCGCGCTGAGGATGCCGCCGCTGCTCTTGATGGCCGCCTCGACGGTGATGCTCTGGCCCGGAATCGCGCCATGCTTCTTGCCGCAGGCTTTGGCGGCCTTGGCGGCTTTGCCGAACCCCTTGCTCAGGTGCTTGGACGTTCGGTGAGCCACCGGCCCGCTGGGAGGCTTGGGTCGGGGCGTTTTGGGAGGCTTGCGGGTGGTCTCGGGCTCGGGCTGCGGCTCGGGCTCGGGTTGCGGCTCGGGCTCGGGCTCCGGCTCGTCGTCGATGATCAAGCCATCGTCGTCCCCGTCCGCGCCGTCATCGGCCGCGGCTGCCCCATCGTCGGCGGCCGGGGGCGCAGTGGTCATCCCCGGCATGGGCAGCGGCTCGGCTTCGCGCTTGGGCTTTTCCTTGGTCTCCGGGTCGTCTTTCTTGGCGACCTCGGCCGGGGTGTCCTTGGCCTTGTCGGCCTCGGGCTCGGGGTCGTCGCCCATCAGCAGGAAGGCGGCGAGGCCACCCAGCGCGAGCGCGGCGACACCACCCCCGATCAAGATGGCGAGCATGCCCTTCTTGTTGCCGCCGTCGTCGTAGGTGACCGGATCCCCGGAGTACGTGGGATCGGCCTGCTGCGGCGGCCGGGTCTCGGGGCCCGGCGGAGGATTGGTGCCCGGGTGCTGATGTCCGCCCATCATCGGCGGATTGCGGGTGATCGCGGCCGCGGCCGGCCCGGTGGGCAGGACGTCCTGGCCCATGCCGTCGAGCATCATCGTGCCGCCCGGATCTGGGCTCCAGCCGGTGGGGCCCTTGATGTCGGGACCGTTGAGCAGCTCGGGCGGGACGCTGTCCCCGTCGAGCAGCAGCGTTCCACCGGCGCCCTCGGGGGGCTGGCTCGGCGGACCGTGGTTGGCCTGGGCGTTCTGGCCCAGCCACATCGTGTTGCCCTTGCCGTCGTCGAGCGGCAGCGTGGACGCGGGGCCCGTGGGCGGGTTGGTGTGCGGCGCGGCATAGGCCGCGGCCTGCATGCCGCCGGCGAGCAGGGTGCCGTCGGGACCGAGCGCGAGCAGGGCCTGCTCGAACTCTTTCATGGTCTGGTAGCGATCCTCGCGCTTCTTCGACAGCGCCTTGACCACGATCGACTCGACCATCGGCGGGATGCCGGCGTCGGGGGCCATGGTGCTGGGCAAGGTGAGCGGCTCGGTGAGGTGCCGCGACAACACTCGCATGAAGTTGTCGCCGTCGAAGGGCACCATGCCCGTCAGGATTTCGTACATCAGGACGGCGGCGGCGTAGATGTCGGTACGGCCGTCCGCGGTCTCGCCACAGGCCTGCTCGGGGGCCATGTACTTGGCGGTGCCGAACACCGCTCCGGTGCGGGTGAGGCCCTTGTCGTGCTCGGCGTCGGTGACCTTGGCGATACCGAAGTCGAGCAGCTTGATGAACTCGCGCCCGTCGGCCTTGGTGATGACGAAGCAGTTCGCCGGCTTGAGGTCGCGGTGGATGATCCCCTTGTCGTGGGCGGCGTGGAGCGCTCGCACGATCTGGAGCATGAAGTTTTGCACCCGCGGCCAGGGCATGCGGCCGTCTTGCTTCAGGGTGTCGGCCAGGTCGCGACCCTGGAGGAACTCCATGGCGAAGAACACCGAGCCGCCGGGCACGGGGCCGAAGTCGACGATGTCGACGATGTTCTCGTGTTGGATCATCGAGGCGGCTCGCGCCTCTTGCAGGAAACGATCGACGTGGGTCTGGTCGCGGCACAGCTCGGGGTGCAGGACCTTGAGCGCGACTCTCTTGCGCAAGGTCACGTGTTCGGCGAGGAACACGCTGCCCATGCCGCCGTCGCCGATGACCTTCTGAACCTGGTACCGGTCCGCGAGGATCGTGCCGACGAGGTCCTGCGGCGAGGACCACATGCCTTCGGGGGCTCCGCCGTTCTCGGTCATGTTCGGATCATCTTTCCTGGGGGGCCGAGCATACCGCAGTTGCCGATGCGCTGGGTTGGCGATGCCCTACCGGAGCAGGGAACGCACGACGAGTCGAAATGGAGTGGCGCAGGCCGTGGCCGGTCTGGCCCCTGCGGTGGGTGGCCCCGGGGACGAGGCCTCGATGCTACCGAATTCGCAGGAAAAACGGGCCCTGGGCCGGCCAACCCGAGATCTCCACCCATTTCGGGTGGGAGTCGGACTCACAGATCGGAGTCGAAGTTGAACGATGCCCCCGCCAGCGCGGCGCCGATCGAGGTGTGAACGGCCGGTTCCCCCTGCGCATCCGTGCGGACCTCGAGGGCCACGGCGCCTCGCGGGCTGCGGGGGAGGAAGTTGGTCGAGGCGTCGGCGAGCCGGGCGGCGAGCTCCTGGGAGGTGGCCTGGGGCGGCAGATCGTCGCGTACGGCCTGCGTCAGGCGCGAGGCTCGCCCGGCCAGGATACGTCCCGGCAAGGTGAGATCGTGCTGCCCGGGCTGGACCATCGGGGCGGCGGCGAGGCGGAGCCGGTCGGTGCCCTGCTCGCTGCCCAGCACCAGCACGCCGCGGGCCGCCAGGGCCCGCTGACGATCGATGGAGGCCAAGCGCTCGGTGGCGACGGTGGGGCTGCCCTCGTCCTCGCCGAGCTGATGCGAGGCCGGGCTCACCAGGGCGCCGGCTCGGCCGAAGATCTGACCGGGGCCGCCGGTCTGACCGACGCTGGCCGAGATCATCGACGCGACGCCCCACACCGGGCTACCGAACACGATGCGGCGGGCGAGCTTGTTCTGTTCGTTGGCGAGCACCACCGCATTCGAGGCGGCGCACAGCCACGAGGTGCTCTCGTTCTTGCGGAGCTCGGTCCAGCCCTCGGGGGCCGGGGCGGCCTCGGGCAGGTCGTCGAGCCAGGCTCCGGTGGTGCCCTCGGGGATCTCCACGACGATCGGCACGCGGCTGCGCGCGCCGAGCTCGGCCAGGGCCTGCAGCTTCTCGATGGTGTTGACCGGCAGCGCCACGAACACCGCGTCGGGGCGCTCCATCGGCGGCACGTCGAGGCGCGGTCCGAGGTGCGCCACGAGTGCGTCGGCGTTGGTGTCGACGAGATCGATGCCGAGGTCGTCGGCCCCGGGCGAGGCGGACACGACCATTCGGAGCCCACGCCACGCGGACTCGAGGTCGCTGACGGTGGCGGCGGCCATCAGGTCGAGCGCGGTGGACTCGACGGCGCCGTCGATGAGCTGCGCGACTTCTCGCTCGATCGGCGTGCCGCGTTTTTGGGTGGTCGTGCTGCTCGACTTGCTGCCCCGCATCGCGCCGATGAACGCGTCCAGGCCCGACTTGGCGGCCGCGGTCGGCTCGGCCGAAGTGGCCGGCGAGGCGACGTCCGCCTTGCCGAAGATGGCGTCGAGGGCCGAGCCGCCCGACGAGGTCTCGGGGGCGGGGCTCGGGGCGGGCTCGGGGGCAGGGGCGGGCGCTTGGGTCACCGCGGGAGCGGGAGCCGGGGCTTCATTCGCGGCGCCCGAGCGTAGCTGCTCGATCGCCTCGATGAGCTTGCCGCGGCCGACGGCGGCCTCGACCTTGCGCACCGCGGCGTCGAGGTTGCCCTTCTTGGTCAGCTCGGCGGCGATGCCCGACAAGGTGCTGAGGACCTCGACCTGCTTGATGACCTCGGTGAGCCGGAACTCGGTCGGGCGCGCGAAGGTCAGCGAGACGCTGCGCGTGGCGGCCGAGCCGAGACCATCGGGAATCTCGACCGTGGTCGACAGGCCGACCTTGGACATTACGGTACGAAATCGCTCCCCCGAAGCCGGCGTCACTCGGCCGGTTGGAGTCGCGCTGAAGGGGGCGGCGACGAGCCATCGGAGGGGTCGCGCTTGGCCGACGGGCGAGGACATCGTGAACCGACCCTACCCGTGCCAAAGATCCCCTGACAAGGACCGAGCGGTCGAAGTCACCGAATCGACGGGAAGTGGATGTCGGATGGGGTGCGAGTCCGGCCGTAGATCGCACGCGCGCGACCGCCCGCGGCCACGCAGCCGAGCGGAGCGGTCGACGTCATTGGTATCGTTGTGGCTTCCGATCCGATGGCATTGCTCGATGAAGCAGCGGACGAGCTCGCCTCGCTCGACCGGGCGCTCGAGGCGAGAGCGGGGAGCAACCCCGCAATCGTGGAGCTTCCCCCGATGCATACCGTGCTGTGCCCCGCGGATCGTTTTGGGCCCGACACCTTCACGCAGTTCGGCATCACGGCCTGGGAATCCATGGTGGGCCACGGCCCGGATCCGCATTCCTTCGCCATGGCCCTGGGCGTCTACCAGCCCGGTCAGCTGCCGCGCTCGTCGGTGCAGGCGATGCAGGCCCGTCGCTTTCGCGAGGACCCGCAGGCGCTGCGCCACGAGGATTTCGACGCCTGGCTCGTGCATGCGGTGCACGCCCGCGTGCAGCAGCGGCTCGAGTCGCGGCCGGTCGAGGACCTGCGCATCGACTTCGAGGGGGGCTACGGCACCCGCGACGACGCCGAAGAGGACCGGCACGCCAAGGGGGCGGCCGAGTCCATCGCCGACGCGACGGAGCGCGGGGTGGTCTCGCCGCGGCTGGGTCTGCGGATCAAGCCGCTGTCTCGCCGGGCGGTGGGGCGAGCGGTGCGGACCCTCGAGGTGTTCATCGACACGCTGTCGGGGTGCTTGCAGCGGCAGCCGACCGAGCTGGTGCTCACCTTGCCGCAGGTCTCCTTGCCCGAGCAGGTCTCGACCGCCGCGCACTTGTTGTCCGTGCTCGAGCAGCGCCATCGCTGGGCTCCCGGGTTGGTCCGCATGGAGCTGCTCGTCGAGACCACGCCCGCGCTGTTCGACGAGGCGGGTCGCTGTGCGCTGCCTCGGTTGGTGGGCGCGGCGGAGGGGCGCTGCGTCGCGGTGCACCTGGGCAGCGAGGACTTGGCTCGGGCCTGTGGACTCGCCCCCGAGCTCGCCGATGGCGAGCACCCGCTGAGCGACCTGGCCCGCGGCCTGTTGCGCCTGGCGCTGGGGCGAACCGAGGTCACGCTCTCCGACTCGATCACCGGACCCTTGCCCGAGGGTCCCCACCCGCTGTCGGGGCCGCTGTCGGCCGCGCAGCGCTCGGACAACCTGGCCGCAGTGCATCGGGCCTGGCGACGCGGCCACGCCCAGATCCTGCACGCGCTACGGCAGGGCTTCTATCACGGCTGGGATCGCCACGGCGCCGAGATCCCGGTGCGCTGCGCTGCCAACTATCGCTTCTTCTTGCTGCGCTTCGACGAGGCGGCCACCCAGCTCCGCGAGCTGCTGACCCACGCTACCTCGGCGGTGGTGCCCGACCAGCACGGCAGCAGCACGCGGCACGGGCAGCGCCTGCTCGACTTCGTTCGCCGGGCGCATCGCTGCGGAGCCATCGGCCAGGTGGAGCTGGAGCGGGTGGGGCTCGAGCCGGCGGAGCTCGACCAGCCGCGCTTCGTCGAGCTGGTGGCCCACCGCCGGGCCCGAGCGCTCGAGGGGTCCGAGGCTCACGGACGCTTGTAGTGCGTCGTGTAGACCACGTCCCCCGGTAGGCGCGGGGAGAAGATGCGGGTGACGATCTCGAGCCGACCTTCGTCGTCGATGCGATAGGTCCGCTCGCCGCCGCCTTGATCGGTTTCGACGCGGGTCTGGATGGTCTCGCCGTCGAGCTTGAGCGAGCCCTTGGCCTCGTCGCCTTCGTCGTTGACGGTCTCGAAGACCTTGCCGTCGGCCGGGGCCACGAAGGGCTTGGGTCGCTCGCTGCGGCCGATGGTCACGATGCCCTCGGCCTCGCTGATCTCCATGGTGGCGTCGATGCGCACGCTCTCCTCGAGCCGCGACTGCGCCATGCCTCGGATGAGGCCATTCATCTCGCTGGTGACCTTGCTGACCGCGGCCAGCGAGGCCTCGCTCTCCTCGGTGCCGCCGATGTGCTCCCACTTGCCCGCGAACTTGGCCACGGTGGACTTTTGCTCCGCGCTGAGCTCGACCGGCTGCATCTTGGCGGGAGGCGGGGCTTCTTTGCCGCAGGCGGCCGCGAGCAGCAGGCCGGCGAGGGCGAGACCGAGGGGGCGAACGAAGGGGGCGCGCACGATGACCAACGGTACCGCAGTCCTAGCCGTGGCGGCGCTGAACGGTGGCCTTGAGCTCGCGCCGTAGATCTTCGCGGAGCACCTGGTAGCGAGCGAACTGGTCTTCGTCGAGCACGGCCCGCATGCGGTCGTCGGTCTGCTGGCGGATCGCGTCCATCGGGGGCCGATGGGCCTGGGCCGCCCGCATCTTGGCCATCCGCGACGGCGAGGCGACGATCGCTTCGAGGTGAGGCTGCATGGCGGAGGCGTGCTCCGAGAGCACGGTGCGCACGGCCTGTTGTTGTTTCGGCTGGAGCTTCAGCTCCGTGTCCAGCGTCGTCACGAATTCGGCGAGCACGGCGGCCACGTCGTCGGCGACCTCGGTCTCCGCCGTCGCATCGGCGGCGGGCGCATCGGCGGTGGGCTCGGTGGCCGCGGGTTCCGGCGTGTCGGTGGTGCTGGGCGCGGTGGTCGGAGGGGTCGTTTCGGAGGCGCAGCCCGCGAGGGGCGCGGCGGCGACGGCCACCAGCGCGAGGGGGATCAGGGAGAGGAGTTCACGAGTTCGGGACACGTCGCTCACCCGCTGCCAGGGCCGTGCCAAGGCCGTGCGCCATCGATCTCCGGGGCTTGGTGGTGCGCACGATGCCTCACCGTTGACTGGAGTCCATGGTCGGTTGGCCATCGCATGGGGTCCGCAATCGACTCCGGCTCATGTCCGCACGAGGCGAACATGAGCCGGATCGGGAAGTTTGGCTGGCGGCGAGAGCCTCAGACGCGTTCCATGACCGCGCCCGCACCCAGGCCACCCGCGGCACAGATCCCCAGCAGGGCGTTCTGCTTGTTGCCGCTGGCGAGCTCGTTGGCCACGGTGGTGACCATGCGGGCCCCGGTGGCCCCGAAGGGGTGACCGAGCGCGACCGAGCCGCCGTAGAGGTTGAGCTTGTCGGGGTCGACCTCGCCGACCGCCTTGTCGCGGCCGAGTCGAGCCTTGGCGAACGCGTCGCTGCCGAGCATCTTGAGGACCGAGAGCACCTGGGCGGCGAACGCCTCGTGCATGTCGATCATGTCGATGTCGTCCATCGTCATGCCCGCGCGGTCGAGCGCCTTGGGCATGGCCAGGGCGGGGCCCATGAGCAGCTGGTCGGCGGGGTCGACCCCCACGTAGCTCCAGCTGCGGAACGCGGCCTTGGGCGTGTAGCCCAGGGCTCGGGCCTTCTGCTCGCTCATCAGGAGCACCGCGGAGGCGCCGTCGGTGAGCGGGCTCGAGTTGCCCGCGCTCAGCGTGCCCTTCTTGGCGAACACGGGGCGGAGCTTGGCGAGGGCCTCGACGCTGGTGTCGGCCCGGACCAGGGTATCGGCGGTGACCGTGCGGCCATCGGGGGTCTGCACCGCGGCGACCTCGTCGCGCAGGCGACCCGAGCTGATGCCGGCCGCGGCCCGGTGATGCGAGCGCACCGCGAACTCGTCCTGCGACTGTCGCGAGATCTCGTTGCGGCGGGCCATCTCCTCGGCCGCCTCGCCCATCACCTGACCGGTGGTGCGCTCGGCGATCTTCGGCATCTTGGGCAGCGCCTCGGAGATCGGCATGAGCTGGCTGAGCACGCCCAGCATGTCCATGGGGGTCGCCTTGCCGAAGGCCAGCGGGGCCAGGGCGTGCACGACCTTCTGGGGCAGCTTGATCTCGGCGTTGCTGGTCGAGTCGGAGCCGCCCGCGATCATCACGTCGGCGTCACCGTTCTCGATGGCCGCGACGGCGGAGGTGATCGCCTGCAGGCCGGAGGCGCAGGCACGGGTGACCGTGTGGCCCTCGACGCGCGCGGGCAGGCGCAGGTCCAAGGCGATTTCACGGGCGACGTTGGGGGCGAGTCCCGGGAGGATCACGCCGCCCCACACGATGCCGTCGATCTCGTCGTGCGAGACCTCGGTGCGCTCGAGCAGGGCCCCTACGGCCGCATCGCCTAGGGCGATGGAGTCCATCTTGAGGAATTCGGCGAAAGCCTTGACGAAGGGAGTTCGGACTCCCTCGACCACGACTGCGCGTCGCTTGCCATCTTTGCTCATGAGTGTCTCTCCTCGATCTCAGGCGCCGACGAGGGCGCCGCCGCAGACCCGCAGGACCTGGCCGGTGGTGGCCGCTGCTCCGGGGGTGGAAAAGTAGGTGATCGCCTCGCCGACGTCGCGGGGGAGGCCGCCTTGGCCCAGGCTACTCAGGCGCCGGGCCACCTCGCGGATGACCACCGGGATGGCGGCGGTCAGCCGGGTCTCGATGAATCCGGGCGCGATCGCGTTGACGGCGATGCCCCGGTCGGCCAGCGTCTCGGCCAGCTTGGCGGTGTAGCCGATGACACCGGCCTTGGACGCGGAGTAGTTGGTCTGCCCCATGTTGCCGGCGATGCCGGCGATGGAGGACAGCAGCACGATGCGGCCCTCGTCGCGGAGCGGACCCTCGATCAGCGCCTCGGTGATGCGCGCCACCGCGCTGAGGTTGATGTCGATGGTCTGGTCCCAGCGCTCCGGCTTCATGCGGGCGAGGGTCTTGTCGCGGGTGATGCCCGCGTTGTGCACGACGATGTCGACGCCGCCGTGGTGCTCCTGGAAGTGCTTGGCGATGAGGGCGGGCGCCTCGGGGTCGCTGACGTCGGCCAGTAGCACGCTGCCGCCGATCTCTCGGGCGACCTGGCTGGCCAGGGCGTCGTCTTGCGGGCGGTCGAGGCAGACCACGTGGGCGCCCTCTTCCGCCATCAGCTTGGCGGCGGCGGCCCCGATGCCGCGGGCGGCACCGGTGACCAGCGCGACCTTGCCCTGGAGCGGCCGCACGAAGGGCACGGAGGCGGGCCACTTGGCGCGGGCGTCCACGTGCAGCGGCTGCCCGGCGATGAAGGCCGAGCGGGGCGACAGCAGGAAGCGAAGCAGCGGCTCGACCCGCTCCTCGGCGCCCTCGGACACGGTGACCAGCTGGGCGGTGGAGCCCTTCTTGCCGACCTCTTTGTTGATGCTGCGGACGAACCCGTCGAGCGCAGCCGCGGCCGCGGCCGCGCGGGGCTCGGCGTGCGAGTCGGCGGGGCGCCCCAACACCACGATGCGGCCGCAGTTGCGGAGCCGGTACATCAGCGGGTTGAAGAAGTCGTAGAGCGAGCGCAGCTGCTCGGGATCGGTGAGGCCGGTGGCGTCGAAGACGAAGCCGTGGGCCTTGAGGCGATCGGGGATCTCGGTGAGGCTGAGCATCCGGGCGGGACGCCCGTAGGCCTCGCCGGGCTCCACGAAGGGCTGTTGGATCGCGTCCTCACCGACGAGCCGGACTTCGGCGCCGGCCATCACCAAGGTGCGGGCGACCACCGAGGCCATGACGCCACCGGGGGCCGCGCCGTAGACCAGCTCGTAGTCGTGCAAGGGACGGTCTTGGCGTGACCCCTTGGCGCGCCGCAGCGAGGGCGGCATGGGCACGGGCAGGCCGATCGTCTTGATGAGCTTGCGAGCGGTGGGGTTCTTTCCGAGGTCGACAAAGAAGTCGTTCATGATGAAACCTTCGTTTCGAATTGGCCTTCGAGATAGGCGGGACCGCCGGGGGCGTCGCCGACCCACACCGAGTGACCCTTGACGTAGAGCCCGACCTTGGCCGGCAGCACCAGCGGTTTGGTGAACTTGACATCGAGTACCGACAGGGCGCGGGTCGAGCCCGCGAAGAGGGTGCGTTGCAGGCCCTCCATGGTGCGAGCCATGGTGGAGAAACCGTGAAGGATGGTGTTGCGGAAGCCGAAGGCGCGCGCGTAGGGGGCGACCCAATGCACCGGGTTGAAGTCCCCGGTGAGGCGCGCGAAGTCGAGTCCGGCGTCGGGGCGTAGCCGCCAGCGCTGGAGCTCCTCGGCGTCGCCGGGCACCCGCGGGCGCTCCCTCTTCTTGCCGCCCTTGTTGCCGCCGCCCAGCGGGACGATGGCGTACAGGTGGCCGACGACGGCATCGGGGTTGGAGCTCGTACCGGTGGCGACCCGCTGGTGGATCACCGCGCGGCTGCCGTTGTCGTCGATGCCCTCGAGGCGGGCGCGGGCGTGCAGGGCCTCCTTGGCGGGCAGGGGAGCGTTGATCTCCAGCCGGCAGCCGCCGTTGAGCACCTTGAACATGGGGTAGGGCAGGCCCTGCAGCGTGCGCGAGGCCAGCGGGAAGCCCCACTGCGGGAAGAAGTGGGCGGGCACCTGGCCGCGGTACGACGAGGGGTCACCGCCCACGTGGCGGATATAGGCCTTGAGCAGATCGGCCGGACGCGGCGTGATGGTGGTCGCGATCTCGGGTCCGGGCGTCTCGGGCAGACCGGTGTCCCCCGGGCCGTGGCCCATGCGCTGCCGGATGGCCGAGACGCCCACCGCAGCGAGGGTCTTGATCACTGGGCCCTGGGCCAGGATGTGCTTGTTGGAGACGGGCATGATGTTCGCTCGTTCGTTGGCGAAGGGCGGCCCTATTGCGCGGCCGACTTGGCCTCGTCCGCGCCGCGGGTGTAGCGGGCGAGCCGGTCGAGCAGGTTCTTGCCCGTGTTGGTGATGAGGTCGTGCTGGTGACGGGCGCGGGGCTCGGCGCGGTCGAGGTAGCGCTCGAGCACCTCGATGCGCTCGGGGTGCTGCTTGCACTGCTCGAGCAGGACCTCGCAGATGGCCACGTCGGACAGCAGCTGGGTCAGGTGCTCCGCGTGCAGCATGGCGTAGGAGAAGTCGCGCTTGGGATCCCAGCCGTTGGTGAAGGCCTTGGGCCACTGCGTGATGGGCTTGTCCTGGACCGCCTTGAACTTGTCGGTGGCGGTGCGGCGGATGAGGTGCTGCTGGGCGTCGAAGGACAGCACCTGCAGCTTGGCCACCCGGCGCTCGTGCGCGTCGCGGGCCGACAGCGAGCGCCAGCGGGCCTGCGCCGACTGCTTCACGAAGTCCTGGGGCGCCTTGATGATCGCGCCCAGGGTGTCCTTCATGGCCATGAGGGCCTGGATCTGGCTGGTGCCCTCGTAGATGGGCATGACCATCGAGTCGCGCAGCAGTTTCTCGGCGCCGTACTCGGTCGTGTAGCCGTTGCCGCCGTGAATCTGCACGGCGCGGCGGGACATCTCGACCGCCTTCTCGGCCGCGAGATACTTGAGCAGCGGGGTCACCTTGCGCGCGGCGGAGGCGTGCTTGCTCTTGGCCCGACGCAGCTCGGAGGCGCGGTCGGTGTCGACGCGGCTGGCGATGTCCAGCTTCTGCGACATCTCCTCGTGGAATGCCCCGTGCATGATCAGGGCGCGCAGGCCCTGGATGTCGGTCTTCATCTCGTCGAGGTAGTCGAAGATCATCTCGTGCTGGTCGATGGTCTTGCCCATCGACGGGCGCTGCTCGGCGTACTCCTTGGCGGCCCGGTAGGCGGCCTCGCACAGCCCGAGAGACTCGAAGCCGACGCCCAGGCGGGCGTTGTTCATCAGCAGGAGCATGTAGCGGAAGCCCTCGCCGCGCTCGCCGATGAGGTGGGCGGGGGCGCGGTCGAAGCTCAGGGCCGCGGTGCAGGAGCCGTGGTGGCCGAGCTTCTCCTCGACGCGCTCGAGGGTCACGAGGCGCTTGCGGTTGCCGTCCTCGTCCTCCTCGTAGGCGGGCACGAGGAACATCGACAGCCCGGCCAGGCCGGCCATGGGGTCGTCGGGGTCGCCCGGCTTCTCGGTGCGGGCGATGACGAAGTGGTACTTGCCGTGGCCCGAGGTGATGAAGATCTTCTGCCCGGTGACGAACCAGTTGCCGTCGGCGTCCTGCTCACCCACGGTGCGCAGCGAGGCCATGTCGGAGCCGGCGTCGGGCTCGGTGATGTCCATGCAGCCCCAGGCTTCACCGCTGGCGATCTCCTCGATCTCGTCCTGGAAGCGGGTCTTGGCGACGCGGTGACCCTCGAAGGTGGTGGAGCCCTCGCGGATGGAGAAGGCCAGCATCGCCAGCGCCATGCCGCCATGGAAGCCGTGGTGGGCCATGACCGAGACGTCGGCGCGGGCCATCAGCTCGGCGCTGATGAAGTAGAGGATGAGCGGGCAGTTCATCCCGTCCAACTCGCGGGGGATGTTGAGACGGTGGAGGTCCAGCTCCTTGATCTGGTCGAAGAGCTCGTCGAGCTCGGGGGCGCAGTGGGCCTCGCCGTCCTCGACGATGAAGCCGGCCTTCTCGATGGCGCGGGCGCGGGGGACGATCTCTTCGGCGGCGAGCTTGCCGATCATGTCGGCGATGTCGCGGTACATGTCGACGGCCTCGCCCAGATCTTGGGGGCCGTCTTCGTCTTCGAAGCCGCGCTCGGTGAGCTTGACGACGGGCTCCCAGTCGATGCCCTTGTCGAGGTAGAACAGCAGGTCTTCGTTGTCGGAAAGGAAGTTGGCCATGAGGCTACGACTCCGTAGTACGGTCCCTGAGGACCGGCGGGGTTGACGTTCAACGGTGGGGGCCCCGGGGGTTACCCGGGCCCGAGTTCACTCCGCGGGATCGCCAGAGGACTGGCGAACGGGAGTGGGCGGAAATACATCGGGAGGGTCGATGCCCTGGCGCGCGGCCGCGGGATCGACGAACAAACCAGCACGAGCCACCCGAAGCAGCTCGACGACATAGCGCTCGGCGATGGCGTCACGCTCTTCGGATTCCGGAGGAACCAGCGCGACGATGGAATCGACGAGAGCCATTCCACTGACCATCAAGTTGATCATGTGGACGATATAGGCCTCGGGGTCGATGTCCGCGTGGACACGGCCCTGCTGTTGGCCTTTGCGAATGTAGTCGCAGATGATCTTGGTCCACGGCTGGACGTGCTGCTCGATGAGCGGGCGCATCTCCTCGGGACGATCGAGCAGCTCGCGGAGCAACAGCCGCGCTCGGTCGGGATCGGAACGGAAGAACTGCAGCGTCTCCGTCGCCACCGCTTCGAACTGCTCGGGGCCCGAGGTGGCGGCCTTGAGCAGGCGCGGCACGACCTCGTTCCAGTGCGAGAGCATGTTCTCGAGCACGCCGCGGCGCAGCTCGTCTTTGGAATTGAAGTGATACAGAAGCGAGGGCTTCCGGATCCCGACAGCGATGGCAATGTCGCGCAGCGATGCGCCCACGAAGCCTCGGGCGGCGAACAGCCGCGTGGCGTGGGCGAGAATCTGCTGGCTGATGTCGGCGCCTTTGGAACGCTCGGTCATTGGCGACGCGGGCTGGTTCTACCAACCGTTCGATTGTTCTCTACCACTCGGTAGAGAGGTCGTCAACCGACCGGTAGACAAGCGCGATCCTCGCGTTCGAAGCGGCAGAAATGGTGCCTGCGTTCCTCTGTAGGCGTCCTAGACTCTCATCTGCATGAACAACCTGATGGCCGAGACCGTTCGTCTGGCGTATCGCGGGCAGCAGCAATCGCTGCGCGGCGCCTCCGCAGTCGCCTTCCGCATTGGACGTCGCTTGGCCTTCGGCAAGGAGGCCCAGCCGGCCCCCCATCAATTGAAGGCGCTGCTCGACAGCTTCGAGAGCCTGCTTCGGCGCGACTTCCAAAACGCGAAGGCGGGCATCTACCCCTCGTCGTTGCTCTTCCAGATTCCCTACCGGACCTACGCGCGGTCGCTGCCGCGGCTGGTCCGCGACATGCCCAACATCCTGCGCCGCAAGCAGCACGACGACTGGAAGGATCTGCCGTGCGAGGTCGACGTGCGCGGCTACCCGCCCTACTACCGCCGCACCTTCCATTGGCAGAGCGATGGCTACCTCAGCCGGCGCTCGGCCGAGCTGTATGACGTGGGCGTCGAGCTGTTGTTCGGAGGCACGGCCGACGTGATGCGTCGCCAGGTCATCCCGCCCATCGTCGCGCATGCCCGCGGTCGCGGTCGGCCCATCAACGTGCTCGAGATCGCCTGCGGTACCGGTCGCGCCGGCTCCCAGCTCGTCCGCGCGCTGCCCGATGCCAGCTACACCGGCCTCGACCTCAGCCCCTACTACATCGACGTCGCGCGCGAGCGCCTGGGGCAGGGCGGGCAGGTGCGCTTCGAGGTCGGCAACGCGGAGTCGTTGCCCTTCGCCGACGGTAGCTTCGACGCGGTGTTCTCCGTCTACTTGTTCCACGAGCTGCCCCGCAACGCGCGGCGCCGCGTGTGGTCCGAGATGCGCCGCGTCCTTCGTCCGGGCGGCTGCGTGGTGATCGAGGACTCGCTGCAGCCGGGCGATGCGGGCGACCTGGGCACCTTCCTCGATCGTTTCCCCGAGGACATGCACGAGCCCTTCTATCGCGACTACCTGCGCGACGACATCGGCGAGGGGCTCGAGGAGATGGGCTTCGTGGTCGATCAGACCGAGCGGGCATTTTTGTCCAAGGTGGTGCATGCTCACCGCCCGCTTTCCTCCTGAGCAGCCTCGCCCCGTGCCCGCCTACCAGATCGCATCCCTCATCCACGAGGGTTTCGATACCTTCTACAAGGAGTTCATGCGCCTCACTCGAGGGGCGCGTCGACACTTCGACGCGGGCGACTGGCTGCGCCTCCAAGAAGATCAGCGCAAGCGCATCGACCTGTACCAGCGCTTCGTCGGCCGCACGCTGTCGTCGTTGGCCCCGCTGACCAGTCGGCACCCGGGTGACCTCGCGCTGTGGACCAAGGCCCACGTGCACTACGCCGACATGGTCGCGCCGCGGGTCGACGTGGAGGTCGCCGAGACCTTCTTCAACGCGATCACCCGCAAGACCTTCAACACGGTCGGCGTCAATCCACAGATCGAGTTCCTCGACAACGACCTCGAGCGCCACGAAAAGCACCTGTCGCCGGGGCTGTTCCGCAGCTTCTTGTGGAACGACGACCTGGCGGCAGTGCTGCGCGACGTCCTGCGCTTCCCTCGGCCGGCCGTGCGCTGGCGCGACCTCGAAGGCGACGTCGCGTGGCTATGCGGGCGGATCGTGGCCGGGTGCCCCTTGCTGCGCCACGGGGGCCGGCCCGATCGGGTCGATGTGGTCAAGACCGTCTTCTTCCGCCCCAAGGAGGGCTACATCGTCGCCCGGGTGGTGCGAGGGTCCGAGGTCACGCCCTTGCTCATCCCGCTGCGCTCGAGTCACGAGGGCATGATGGTCGACGGTGCGCTGCTGACCGAGGCCGAGGTCATGCCGGTCTTCAGCGCCACCCGCTCGTACATGTTCGTCGACGTGCACAAGCCGGCCGCGCTCGTCGACTTTCTCGGCAGCTTCCTGCCCGCCTTGTCTCGCTCCGAGCTGTACGTCGCCATCGCGCATCACCGCCACGGCAAGAGCCTCATCTACCGCGAGCTGGTCGAGCACCTGGCGTCGAGCCAAGACCCCTTCATCGTCGCCCCGGGCATCCGCGGCTTGGTGATGACGGTCTTCACCAGCCCCACCTACCGCAACGTCTTCAAGCTGATTCGGGACCGGCCGGAAAAGACGGGAATGACCCGTGAGCACGTGCTGCAGTCCTACCGGGACGTGTTTCGAGGTCAGCGGGTCGGGCGTCTGGCCGACACCCAGGAGTTCGAATTCCTGGCCTTCGAGCGGGCTCGCTTCGACGACGAGTGCCTGCAGGAGCTCCTCCAAAAGGCGCCCAGCTTGGTCAAGGTCGAGGGTGACCGCGTGGTCATCGAGCACCTGTATATCGAAGAGAAGATGACGCCGCTCGACATCTACCTCGCGTCGGCCGAGCTGCCCGATGCCCAGCAGGCGATCATCGACTACGGCACGGCGATCAAAGAGCTCGCGGCCCACAACATCTTCGCGGGCGACCTGTTGTGGAAGAACTTCGGGGTCAACCGCTTCGGGCGTCTGGTCTGCTACGACTACGACGAGATCCGTCCGCTGCTCGACTGCAACTTTCGCAAGGTTCCCAAGGCGCAGAGCTGGGAAGACGAGATGTCCGCTCAGCCCTACTACTCGGTCCGGGAGAACGATGTCTTCCCCGAGGAGTGGGCGCCCTTCGTCGCGCCGCGTCGACCGCCCGCACTCCGCGAGGCCTTCCTCGATGCCCATGCTGACATGTTCACCGCGCAATGGTGGCAGGGCGTGCAGCAGGACGTACTTGCGGGGAGGGTTCGTGTCAATTTGCCGTACCGTCGTCGCGAGCGAGATCCCAGCTGAGGGCCCGCGAGTACCCCCTCGGACGAGTGGTTCGAATCCTCTCGTCGCGCGCGAAAATGTGACCTGATGGCCACCTCGCGGCAAAGGCTCGGGATCGTTACACTGCGCGAGTCGGCACCGCCCATGCCTTGGCAGATTCGAGCGATCGCGGGCCCTCTCGAGGGGGCTGTCTATGTGCTTCGCCGCCGCGCCATGTTCGGCCGGGCTGGCGATTGCGACATTCAGATCATCAACGACGGTGTCTCGCGAAGGCACGCCAAGCTCGTCGTCGAACCGGATGGCCCGGTGCTCGTCGACCTACGATCCAACAACGGCACATTCGTGGGTGACGAGCGGATCGAGCGTCGCTCGTTGTCGCCGGGTGACGAGTTTCGGATCATGAGCGCTCGCTTCTGTCTCGAGAACGCGAAGGCGCTCGCGGAGCAGGGGCACGACTCGGAAGTGTGGGCGGTCAAGGTGACCAGCGGTGTGACCTTGCGGCAGACGGTCGACCACTTGGCGGTGCCTCGCCACCAGCCGCCGCCCCGCGGCGACACCCTCGAGGACTTCGAGACGCGGCCGGCTCGACCCAAGGTGCAGGCCAAGCCCCTGCTGCGGATCGGGCGAAAGCGTGAGCCCGAGCGGCATCGCATGACCGCCATGAAGCCCGACGGCGAGCCCTATGCGGGTGACCTCGTCGGCGACTTGTTGATCTTCCGCGACCTGCAGCTGCGCATGATACGGCGTGAAACGCTCTCGCCCGTGGAGCACCGCGCGTTGGCTCATCTGACCACGGTGTTCCAGCAGGTGGCCGACGATCCCAGCCCGCACGCAGGCCTACGACGTTTTCAGCGATTTGGGTGCCGTTTCCCGGCGCGGGTGCGATGGTTGGAGGGGTCGATCGAACACGTCGCTCCGGTCTCCGTCGTGGACGTCGGGGTGGGGGGAGCACGCGTTGCGTGGCGTTCGCACGCCTTGGACGCGGGCGTCGTGGCGTGGCTGGTCATCGATCGATTCATCGGCGGACAGACCCGAACCGTGGTGCTACCCACCCGAGTCGCATGGACCACCGAAACCGACCTGGGCCTGCAGTTTGCCGGCACCCAGGAGTGGGAAGAAAATTCGGGCTGAACGCTCGATCGGTGTTCTGGTTCGGGCCACTTCGTGGTAATGCGCGGATTCGCGACGACGATCGACTCGGAACCACCGAACACCGCCCGACCCGAGTTCGTATCATGCAACGGTTTCTGCTCCCGAGCTGAACGGCTCTGGACTGATAGACTGCGGGTCCGTTCGGGCCACGGCTGCCATGCAACACCTCCTGCGTGCGATATCCGGACCCCAAGCGGGGGCGGTCTACGTACTTGGGCGACGCACGACCCTCGGTCGTGCGAGTGATTGCGACATCCAAGTGCTGCACGAAGGTGTGTCGCGACAGCACGCCAAGGTGAGCCAAGACGCCGAAGGGCAGATGGTCGTCACCGACCTGTCGAGTGACAACGGGACCTACGTCGAGAACCAACGCATCACTCGGCAAGTGCTCGAACCAGGTGATGCGATTCGCATCATGAGTAGCCGCTTCGTCTACGAAGTGCTCGAGCGTGGTGATCAGGTCACTTCGGCCGTGTTTCATCGCAAGGTGACCTCGGGTGACTCGCTGCGACAGACGGCGAATCATCGGGCGTCGATGGCCGCCGCGCGGGCGGGCATGGGGCATTCGAAAGGCAGCGTGAGCGAGCGGGGCCGACCGGCATCGCGACCCCAGGCCGCCGCCCCGGCTCCCACCGGAGCACGACCCGGCGGGTTGATGGGCCAGCCGATGGCCCGCGCTACCGGAGTCGAGACCCGTGCTCCGACCCGCGAAGTGCCGCTGGCGGAGCAAGAGCCCGCGATCTACGGCGAGGGCATCGAAGACGAGACCGACTCGGGCGAGTACGTGCGGCGTCGTTGGCCGGCAGTGCCGAGCAACGAGGCCGATCATTCGCTCGCGCGCAGCCCCACCGTGGACGAGCGTGCCGACGACTGGACCGAAGAGAGCCCGAGCGCGCGGACCATCGGGTACGGCGAGACCAAGTGGCGACCCTTTGCTCGCAAGACGCCGGGCGATGGCAACAATGCCTACGGCTGGCAAGCGGGGGAGGGCGGTCGTCGCGAGCGGGTCGAGATTTCGTCCGCTTCGCTGGCTCGAGCGGTGACGCCGATGGGCGAGTTTGCCGATCGGGGCGGTGCCGATGCACCCGACGGTCCAGCCCCACCAGCCGCTCCGACTGCACCCGAGGCCGAGCCGGCGGCACCACCCTCGTCGCCCGCCGACTCGATGCAGGGCCGCAGCGCGCGTGACTCGATGAACTTCGGGCGGCTGCGTCGTCCCGGCACGATCGACGCGGAGGACTCGGGGGCCTACGCGATCGTGCGTCAGGGCGGGCGCGAAGGGGACTCGGAGGACTCCGGGGCCTATGCGATCGTGCGTCCGGGCGTGCCGCGGGAAGTGGGCCCCCATGACTCGGGCGCCTACGCGGTGCTCCGCGGCGGCTCCGGGATGAGTTCGGAAGACTCGGGGGCCTACGCGATCGTGCGCCAAGGCGGGCGAGAAGGGGGCTCTGAAGACTCGGGCGCGTATGCGCTGGTCCGTAGCGGTTCTGCGCTGAGCTCGGAGGACTCCGGGGGGTACGCCATCGTGCGATCGGGGCCGGGCCGCGGCCCGGCACCGAACTCGGAGGACTCGGGAGCCTACGGGATCGTGCGCAATGGTCCGTCGGAGTCGAAGCCCGAGCCCGAGCTCGAGCCCGAGCCCGAGCCGGTCGACGACCTGCCTCCTCTGCCGCCGCCCATGCAATCGCTCGACTCGGACGACACGTTCGAGGACGAAGCCGAGACCGAGGCCGAGTCGGAGCTCGACGCCGACGATTCGAACGCGACCACGATGGTTCGCGAAGCGCTCGACCTCAACGCCGAGGACGACGTCGAGTTTCACGACACGGCGCGACGGGTCGAGGCGAACCCTCGGGCGCCCGCCGAAGCTCCGGCTGCCGATGCGCCCGAGCCCGAGACTCCCCCGATGCGCACGTCGGCCAGTCCGGCCGGCCTCGGTCCTCTGCCGGCCACGCCGATGCCGTTCAGCGCGGTGCCGGCCGGCGATCACCCGGCCATTCCCGATGATCCCGAGCTTCGACCCTCGCGAATCGTGACCGCGGCGCGGGTGCGGCGGGGCCCGGGCGAGGACGAAGACGCCGACTCGGGGGCCATGCCCGATCGCCCCGCCGTCGCCTCGTCGCGCCATGGCACGGGTGCAGGGTGGAGTCGCATCGCGCCGCCGGTCGAGACCCCGGGGAGCATGCGACCGCGGGCCACGATGTCGGGCATGCCGAGGGTCGAGCCCGAGCCGGCGGCCCCAGACTTTGCGACGCGGGGTCCCAACCGCGCGGAACCGGTGCCCGTGGAGCACACCGGGCGCTGGCGGGTTCGCCCGCCCGCTCCGTCTCCGGCCGCTGCCGGGGCGGCTCCACGCAAGAGCTCCACCGCGGAATACGGGATGGTCACGCGAGGCCCGAGCCCGGCGGCGCCCGCTGCCGTCCCGGCCTCGATGCGCCCCTCCATCCCGATGGAGCCGGCTGAACCGTTGGAGTCGGCCGAGCCGAGTGAAGCGACCGAGCCGGGCGAGCCCGTCGACGCAGCCGAGCCCAATCCGTCGGTCGAGTCCACGGCCCCGGTGACCGAGCCGAGCCCCGAGCCGGACCCTGCCGGCGACGAGCCCGTGGTGCGACCCGCCGTTCGCCGGGCCGCGCCGGGGGAGGGCGCACCGCGTCGGCCGTGGCGTCGCCACCCGACTTCGTCGGGCCCGATTCCCGCGGCCAAGGCCAAGCCCGCGGACGAGGACGCGGGGGACGTCGATGCCAACGAGCGCACGCGTCCGAGGATTCGACGGACCAAGCCGCCCGGCGATCCGACGCGCCCCGCCGAGCCGCTGGAGCGAGAGCCCGACAGCCCGCTGGCGTCCTTCGACGACGAGCACCGCAAGACGCCGCGCTTCGGAGTGGATCGCAGCATCGCGTACGAAGAGACGCTTCGGTTTCGCCGCGACGGAAACGCCGGGGCCCCGGGCGACGCGCCCCCCGAGGTCGACGCGGAGTCGAGCACCGAGCCGCTCGTGGCCGAGGCCGCAGCGGAGCCGCCCGCCGAGCCGGAGGCGCAGCCCGAGCCCGAGCCCGAGCCCGAGCCCGAAGCCGAGCCCGCCGTCTCGAACGATGCGCCCGTCGTGGGCGACGACGCGGAGTTTCGCGTCGATGGCCTTACCCACGACGTCGTGGGCGAAGCCTCGCCGAGCCTCGACGAGGTGCTCGAGCAGACCTCGCCCGCGCTGCACGCAGAGGCCGAGCCCGAGGACGTCGCCGATCTGTCCGACGACGATCGGGTCGAGCTGCGCAACCAAGCGTTGCTCGAGCGCGCCGACCGAGAGTCTCGCCATCGCGCCAGCTTCAGCGCCCTGGTCGAGATCCTCGAGTACCGCGAGCTTCGGCTCCGATCTCTGCGAGGCGATGCTCTGTCCGAAGAGTCGGTGACCCACTACGCCGAGCTGGAGCGGAAGCTCCAGCAGCAGTCGCTCTCCGACGACGACATGGCGGCCATGCGTCGCTATCACCGGTTTACCTGTGCCTTGCCCGCTCAGCTTCGCTACGGCGGATCGGGTGCTTCCGATTTCGTGTCGATCGAGGTCTCGGACATCAGCGCGGGCGGGGCGAGGATCACCTGCGGCGAGGGGTCGCTGGGCGTCGGCGATCTAGTCTCGCTGGTTCTCGATCTTTCCTCTGCCGATCGGTCTAGAATTCCCGACCCGGAAGCCGATGCACTGGTTCTCACCGCTCGGGTCGTTTGGGCCCGACCTCTGGATGCCGAGGTCGGATTGGTCTTTGCTGGGATGCCCACTTACGAGCGCGGTCTCGTGCTCGATGTCGATGTCTGAGGAGCGAACCCCACGGTGCTGACCCGGGCCCCCGCTGGCGCGGGAACGGAGAGTCCGTCCGAGCCGGCTCGGGTGATCGATGGTCGCTACGAGGTCGTGCGAGAGCTCGGCCGCGGAGGCATGGGCGTCGTGTATCAGGTCTTCGATCGCGCGACCCAGCGCGACCTGGCCCTCAAGCAGCTGCTCTCCGCCGACGTCGTCTCGACGACGGGTCAGCGCGAGCGCTCGACGGTTCGGTTTCGTCGCGAGTTCCACACCGTCGCCGGGCTCAGCCATCCCTGTGTGGTCACCGTCTACGAGTACGGAATCGAGCTCGACCAGCCCTACTACACGATGGAGCTGCTCGAGGGGCCGACCCTGAGCCAGCTGCTTCGCGCTCCGGTGACGCAGTGCTGTCGGATCCTGCGGGGCGTGGCCTCGGCCCTGGCCTTCTTGCACTCGCGGCGCCTGCTCCATCGCGACCTCAAGACTCGCAACGTCCGCTGCGACGCGTCGGGCCGACCCAAGCTCTTGGACTTCGGGATCCTGGCCACCATGGGGGTGGCGGGTGACGTGGCGGGCACGCCTCCCTGCATCCCCCCCGAGGCGCTGTGGGGGCTGCCGCTGGACGCTCGCTCCGATCTGTTCGGCTTGGGGGCGCTGGGCTATCGCTTGGTCACGGGCAAGCAGGCCTACCCGGCCAAGACGCTCGAAGAGCTCGAAGAGCACTGGCAGCGACGACCGACCCTGCCCTCGCGAATGCGGGAGGACATTCCGCCCGCGCTCGACGATCTGCTGCTGGCCTTGCTGAGCGTGGAGCCCGAGGGGCGACCCAGCACCGCGGCCGAGGTCATCGCTCGGCTGGACGTCATCGGAGGGCTCGAGCGCGCGCCCGAGCTCGACGTCGCGCGCGGCTGGCTGCAGAGCGCGAGGCTGGTGGGTCGAGAGCAAGAGCTGGAGACCATCCGTGGCACCGTCGAAGACGCGAGCCAGGGCGTGGGCTCGATGCTGGTGGTGCACGGCCCCTCGGGGGTGGGCAAGACGCGGCTGTTGCGAGAGGCCGGGCTGCACGCGCAGCTGTCGGGGGCCACGGTCTTGCGGGGACGCGGGCGGGGCACCCGGCACGCGCCCTACGACCTCGTGCGTCAGCTGGTCCGAGACATGTGGCGGGTGTGCCCCAACGAGGCGGCGGCCAGCGGCGGTCGCCATGCTCCGGTCTTGCGACGGGTCATCCCCGAGCTTCGGCGCGGTCGCGAGTCGCAAAGCTCGGCCGTGCACGCCCCTCCGGCCGAAGAGCGCCTGCGCCTGCAGGAGTCGCTGCTCGAGTGGTTCCTCGAGCTGGCCAAGCGACGGCCGATCATCATCCTGGTCGACGACCTCGAGTGCTGCGACGAGGGCTCGGCGACGCTGCTCGCGTCTCTCGGTCACGTGGCGCCCCGGCATGCGTTGGCCGTGCTCGGGGCTCGCCGCACGGAGACCGCCGCGGGCACGCGTCGCGGGTGGTGGACAGGCGTGGGCGAGTCCTTGCGCCTCTCCGAGCTCGACCGGGCCGCGGTCTCGGAGCTGGTACGAGACTGGTTCGGCGAGCTTCCGGGCGCACCCGAGCTCGCGGAGTGGATCCACCGCGCGGCGGGGGGCAGCCCCATGCACTGCTCCGAGCTGGCCCGACACTTGGTGGAAGAGGGCATCGTGCTCTACACCGACGGGATCTGGCGGCAGGTCGCCGATCCCGAGGACGCCCAGCCCCCCGATCGGATGACGGAGGCGATGGATCTGCGGGTGGAGGCTCTGTCCGTGGTGGGTCGAGCGATGGGCCAGGCCCTGGCGCTGTGGCGCGGCCCAGCCCCGGTCGAGCTGTGCGCCGAGCTGCTGCAGACCGGCGAGCTGGGCCTGGTGTTCGAGGCGCTGGACGAGCTGGTCTACGAGGAGATCATCGTCGGCGGCGACGAGGGCTTCGAGCTGGTCCACGACGGCATCCGCGACGCGCTGCTGCGGGTCCTCGAGCCCGACCGGCGGCGGCTCATCCACGAGATCACGGCCGAGCTGATCGTCGATCGCTGGGGGCAGGAGGGGGGAGACCGCCAGGCCGACCTGGGCTGGCACCTGCTGCGAGCGGGCCGACGCCGCGACGGAGCGCAGCTGCTCGAGCGCGCGGGTCGGCGGCGCTACGCGCTGCGGTCCTTCGAAGACGCGGTCGACCTGCTCGAGGCTGCGCTGCAGGTCTACCTCGAGGACGATGAACCGGGGGACGAAGTCCGGGCCCTCGAGCTGCAGTCGATGTTGGTGCGGGCGGGGGTCATCGGTGACCGCGCGGCGGTCGTTCGCTACGCCGAGGTCACCATCGAGGCCTTTGCTCGCCGCAGCGGCCTGCCGCTCGCCCGACGCCTGGCCCGATGGACGGGGCGGCGCATCGGCTTGGCCGCGGGCCTGGCCTGGGCGTCGGTGGGCTGGCTGCTCCGCGGTCGGGCCCACCGCGGCCCCAGCCCTCGCAATGCCCTCGCGACCACGGTGGCGCTCACCAACTACGTCGCCACCGTCTACGCGATGGCCTTCGATGTCGATCGGGTCATGGCGCTGCGGCAAGGCGTCGACGTTGTTCGGGGGGTCCGCAACTCGGCGGCCGAAGCGGCTTCGGCGATGCTCGACGGCCTGGTCGCGCTGAGCACCGGGTCTTGGCGAGAGGCCCACCAAAAACTCATCGCGGTCGATGCCGCGATCTTGGCGTCGGAGCCCGCCTCCATGTCCGAGATGGATCGCCGCATGTTCTGCGGCGGGGCGCGGGTATTGAAGCTGGTCATCGAGGCGGTCGAGCAGGACGGGGCCTTCGAGGAATCCCTCGACACGCTCACGGCGATGAAGATGCGCTTCTTCTCGCTCGGGGCGCAGATGAGCCGGGTGTACTTCCATCGGCTTCGCGGCGAGGAAGAGCAGGCCCGCGGCGTGCAGCGAGACGCGGATCTCTCCGTCGTTCAGCTCGGCAACGCGTGGACCTTCGAGTCGCTGCGGGCCTGGGTCTCCGCCTTTGCCCATGGCCTCACTGGAGACGTGGTCGGGCTGCGACGGGCGGCCGACGAGCTCGAGCGCCTCGACCGGGCGGGCCTACGGCTGGGTCCCTTCGTGGCCGCGGCGCAGGCCGACCTCGAGCTATTGCACGATCATCCCCAGCCCGCTCGCGAGAGCCTGGCCGCGGCCCTCGCCGAGCTTCCGCCCTCCCAACGGCTGGCGCGGCTGGTGCTGCGAGCCTCGCAAGTGGCCTCCTTGGTGGCGCTGGGCTGTTTCCGGGAGGCCATCGAGGCGGCCGAGCGAGCGCTCGAGGAGGCTCCGGCTGGCACGGGCCCCGGGGCGGCTCGGGTCCGGGTGCGCTGCGGCCTGGCCGTGGCCCTGGCCCGCACCGATCGCTTCTCGCAAGCGCATCGCGAGCTCGATGCGCTGATCGTCGAGGTCGCGGAGTTCGACAACCCGATGTTGATGGGCCTGGTTCGCGAGACGGGAGCCGAGATTGCCGCCGCGGGCGGGGACGACCAGGCCCAGCGCCGTCATGCCGCGTCGGCCGAGCTGCTCTTCGCCTCCACGGGCAACCCGGTGCTCATCGCCCGGGCACGGCGCTTGGTGGCTGCGCTGCCCGAGTCGACCCTGCCGGAGGCGGGCGCCGACGAGGACGACGACGGGCTCGAGTCGGACACCTTCGAGACCGTCGATTTGCGACCCCTCAAATGAATCGACCCGCGGCTCATGGAGCCGCGGGTCGTCGGTTTAGACCGAGGGGTCAGGCTCAGCCGCCGCTGGAGCCACCGCCGCCGGAGCCACCGTCGCTACCGCCATCGGTGTCACCGTCGGTCTCGCCACCGGTCCCGGTGCCGCCGTCGTCCTCGTCACCGCAGGCCGGCTTGTTCTCGACGCTGTACTCACCGTTGCAGAACCGGCCGTTGTCGGGCCAGACGCGACCGTTGGCGTCGATGTAGGGCTGGTTCTCCGGGTCGAAGTCGAACTCGCAAAGGTCGCAGGGGTCACCCAGACCGTCGTAGTCCTGGTCGAACTGCGGCAGGAAGCAGAGGTTGCTCCACAGCGCGTCGAGGTCACCGTCGAAGTCGTCGACGGTCAGCTTGGCGTTGTCACGCGGGTCGCTGCCGTTGAGGGCTTCCTCGCAGCCCGCGGGCGGGGTCAGGATGCCCGGAGCGAGCGCCACCGAGGTGGGCAGCTTACGGCAGGTGTCGTCGGTCTCCTCGTCACACTCGACCTTGACCACGCGGCCATCGGGGTCGAGCAGGGGCGCGGAGGGCTGCTCCACACCATCGTCACGCGGCGGCAGGTTGATCTGCAGCTCGCCGTTCTCGTCCTCGAACAGAGCGACGGTGCAGCAGTAGCCGTTGGCCGAAGTCTCGTAGAAGGAGAAGGGACGGGCGTCGACGCGACGCTCGCAGGAGGAGTGCGTCTCGCAGGCGTTGCCCACGAAGTCGCCGTCGGTGTCGTCGGCTTCCTGGTTGGCGCCGTCGATGACCTGCATCGGGTTCTCGGCGAACGGGCAGGTGTCGCACACGTCACCCACGCCGTCGGCGTCGGTGTCGAGGTGGTCGCAGATGCCGTAGGCCGTCTCGCAGCGGCGGTTGGCGGGACAGTCCGCGTCGCTGCTGCACTGGACCTGCTCGTCGGCGGTCAGAGCCACCGGCTGGCGGGGGCAAGCGTCGGCCACGTTGGCGATGCCGTCCTGGTCGAAGTCGTCGTCCGGACCGATGCCGATGACACCCGCGGCGAACGCGTTGGGCATGAGGGCTTCGCACGCGTCGCCGACCATGTCGTCGTTGGCGTCGAGCTGGCAAAGGACGTTGTCGTCGTAGGCGATCGGGTCGCCGATGGCCCACACGTTGTCCGGACCGTAGTCCTCGCAGTTGGCGGTCAGGATGCAGTTGTCACACGCATCGCCGATGCCGTCGCCGTCGCTGTCGTCCTGGAACGGAACGTTGCGGACCAGCATGTAGCCGAGCGGCGAAGCCTCGTCCTTGTTGTACTGGCGGGCGGACTGGCGACAGGTGTCGCACTCGTTACCCACGCCGTCATCGTCGGAGTCGGCGGTGTCGTCGGACGAACCGGCCAGGGTCGGGCACAGGTCGATCACGTCGCCGAAGCCGTCGCGGTCGATGTCGCCCTGGTCGGGGTTGAAGAAGTCCGGCGCGTTGTCACAGCTGAGCTGGACGTTGTCGAGGTCCTGGTCCTCTTTGCACTTCGGCTGGTCGATGGTGAAGTCGTAGAGGAAGTCCGGGTCGGCCGAGACGTTGGTGGTGATGAGCGGCATGCCGCACACGTCCCAGAACGCCTCTTGGTAGGCGACGGGGTCGTTCATCTGATCCCGGCGGGTCAGGCCCGGCACCCACAGTCGGTAGGTGGCGCCGGTCTGAAGGACGGGGCCGAACTCGGTCGGGTCGATCTCGACCCCGACCTCACCGATGATCTGGTTGCCGATGTCGACGGTCAGGCAGGGCACGGGAGCCACGCCAGCGTCGAGGTCGGCCTGCGTCGTGGCGCAGTTGGGACCACCCGCGACGAGCTCGTCGAAGCGGTCGTTCCAGGCGATGGTGCCCGTGTCGTCCGGGACGAGTCGCCAGATCTGGATCTTGGCGAGGTTCTCCGGGCTCATGTCGTACTTGTTCGAGAACCGAATCGAGAAGTCGTTACAGGCACCGATCCGAAGGTTGTCGGAGGGGAAGCCACTTCCCGGCTCGACGTGGAAGTCGGGCGTCTCGAAGGTGTAGCTGGCCTTGCCGGCGAGGGTGTTGCCGACCTTGTCCTGGACGAACTGGCCGCCGTCTTCCGGGGTATTGAAGTTGACCGTGTAGGACGACCCCGAGCACAGCGAGCGGTCGAAGTCCTCGACGTTCTCCGGCTGGAAGGAGTCGTTGGCGCGCCAACCGTCCTCGATGTTCCGGTCGTCGATGAGGCCACGGCCCTCGGCGCAGCTCTCGATGTCGGCCCGGGGAACGCCGCCGATGTCGGCGGGGCGCCACTCGAAGCCCTTGATGGCGGGGTCGTAGACGACACCACCGACGCGGGAGACGAACTTGACCGCGTACTGCTCGGCCCGCTCCTCGCGGGGAGCAGCGTTGTCACCGCTGGTGCGGACCTCGTCGGCGTTGAAGCAACCGATGCGCCACACGTCGAGGCACTGGTCGGGCGAGCCGTAGTCCTCGATGAAGTCCTGCGTCTCTTGGCTGCCGTCGTTCGGGTCGATGGCCCGGAGGTCGGCGAGGGTGCGGCCCGGCGCGCACTTACAGTTCTTGCTGGGCTCGGGGAGGGTGTCGTTGCGGTCGTAGACCTCGATGGGCGAGACGTCCTGGAACCAGGGGTCACAGGCCTGCCCGTCGGTGCAGCCGTCCTCGGAGTCACAGGCAACGCCGTCGACGCCGTTCAGCAGCGAGTCTTGGCAGCACTCGGAAGCGATGAGCGTGCCGTCCTCGTTGTGGTCGCAGAAGGCGAGCCGGTTTCCGGGAGGAGCCGTGGAGCAGTTGTTGCCCTCTTCGTCGCACAGGGCGTCGAAGTTGGAGTTGTTGAGCAAGCAGGCACCGGCGCCGCGCTCGTCGTAGCGCTGGTCGACGCAGAAGCCTTCGACGAGCTCGGTGGCGACGATGGCGTCGCCCGAGGTGTCGTTGTAGCTGCGGCAGGACACGAACCACTCGGCCACGCAGCGGCCGTCGGTGCAGCCCTCGGGGTCGATGGCCGGGTCACAGGCCTCGCCGGCCTCGTTGCGACCGACACAGTCGGTGCCGGGCAGGTCGTGGCCCGCGCTGGAGCGGCACTGCGCGGTGTCGGTGCACGACGCGTTGCGACGCTCGAGCCACTCGGGACGATCGTCCGGGTGGGTCTCGCGAAGCTGGTCGTAGTACGGCATCAGGTAGGACGTCGGCTCGCAGCCGGGGTCCATCGCCGGGTTGCAGTCCCAGAAGTAGCGGTAGCTGATCTCCTGCTCGCCGCGACCGACCCAGGGGACGAAGTCGCGGCACTGCGTGAACACGTCGCCGGCGGGGTCGCAGACGATGGCGCTCTGGCTCTCGACGAGCGAGTCGCGGATGCCGTCGAGGTCGAGCGGGTCCGCGCCGTCGGGCACTGCAAAGAGGTTCGCGTTACGGGTCTGGCCGGCGGTCTGGAGGTCGTCGAGGGTGACCCCGTCAGCCGCCTCGGAGGTCAGGCCGTAGCGGGCGACCTGCGTGGACAGCAGGAAGTCGCAGCGCGAGCAGCAGGTGTCCGGGCCCTCTTCGGGGGTGTCACAGGAGCTGCCGCCCACCGTCCAACGACCCGAGTACGAGGTGACCGTGCCGTCCGTGTCCAGCTTGCGGGGCAGGCCGGTGACCGGGCTGACCATGTTGCAAGGGTTGGTGGCCGGGTCCTGGTAGTCCTCGTGACCGAAGTCGATGCCCTCTTCGCGCAGGTTGTCGATGCACGAGAGGTTGACCAGGCGGGTCATCAAGTCGGGCTCTTCCGTCGCGCCCTTCTTGTAGTCGCCGTTGAACCGGGTGATCGGACCCTCGATGTCGAGGACGCGCGACTTCCAGTCGTAGACCTCGAACAGCTGGGGGTTGTCCGGTCGCTTGCGAACGAGCTCGATCGACGTGGGATCGAGCAAGTTGTTGAACACGAACTCGATGCCGAAGGCGGTCACCAGCGGGGAGATTTTGCAGTACTCCTCCGCGCCGCGAGGGGACTCGAGGGCTTCCTCGGTCTCTTCGCAGGGGCCGATCTCTTCGATGAAGTACGTCCCACTGCTGAAGTCGGCTGGGCAGTCGCTGCCCTCGCACTGGGGGTTGAGCAAGTGAATCTTGCGAGACGCGTAGTTGATGCCAGAGATGCTCTCGAGCAAGAGGTTGTCGGGATCGCAGATACCGCAATCGGAATCCTCGATGCACCCGCTTGCACCCACGGACATAGCCGCGAGCAAGAGCCCTCCAGCGACGAGTCCTCGCCGTCCAGAGTTCGACTTCGCTGCCTTAGTGGTCATGAACCCTCGTCCATTCTCGGACCGCCCCCGGTGGGGGTCGGTGACCGGCGTAGCCTACGATAGGAGACCGGTTTTCGTACACTCCAAAGCCCAGTCCACATCGTTGTGAACGAGGCACGTCGCCCCGGGAACCACCGGTCCCTCGGTGCGGCGCTAAACCCTGCCAGGTGTTCGACGGTGCCGTGCGTGTTCGGCCAGGCGTGATCATCTGCACGAGCCTTTGTTCCCCGCCGCAGCGTGGGCTCCACCGTCGTCGCGATCTCGGCCCGCATGACCCGAGACCCGTGTCCGGCCATTGTTGGGTACCGCGGAGCGCCTGTCCGCAGCAACGTCGATGGTACGGATCGACGACGTCGTTCCGGGCATCGGCGGGCCGCTCGTCGCGCCTGACATGGCCGGGGCAGATCGGGGCGGACCGCGGTACTGCGTTCACCCTCGGACCTCGCGTTCGCACTGCGTTTTTTGCGCGCCTCACTGCGGAAATCGGCGTGCGGTCATGCCGCGCGCGGGGGTGGATCACCGATGACGCGGTGCAAACGGCCAAACGTGGCCGAGCGTCGATGACTGGCGACAATGACATACGACAGGCGACGGGTCGCGAAGGCTCCCCGGCTCCGAGGTCTAACGCACGACCTCGCGGGGGATTACGCCCAGGACGGCTACGAGGGACGGCCATCGATGGATCGGTCGCACGAGCGCGGCGGACCGCGATGCCCCGCGCTGCGCCTGTCCTTTAGACGGATAGACGGCGTCAGACGGGCGCGACGCTCGGGGCGGCCGGACCCGATTCGGCGCCCGGCGAGGGTGCCAGCAGTCCTTCGGAGAAGATCGACCACATCGCCTGGAGGTAGGCGGCGTCGGCCTGGGCGACCTGCTGCGGGTCGGACTCGTCTTGAATGAGGTTGCGCTGCTCGAACCAGTTGCGGACGAGACCCATGAAGGCGGTGAGGACGAAGCGGGCGGGCACGTCGCTGCGCAGGAAACCGGCGGCTTGCCCGGCTTCGACGACCGCGACGCCGCGCAGGTGCAGATCTCGAATCTCGTCCACGAACTCCACCGGGCGGTCGAGCTCGAGCCAGGCCACCAGCCGCAGGATGTCCGGGTTGTCGGCGATGAACCGAAAGTAGGTCTCCATCGACGTCCGCAGCAGGCTGGGCTCGTTCATCTGGGACTCGATGAGCTTGCGCTGTTCCTGAACGTACTGCTGAAACGCGTAGGTGCGGACCTCGGCCCACAGGGCGTCCTTGGGCCCAAAGTGGTGGTGGATGAGGCTCTGGGTGACCCCGGCGGCGTTGGCGATGTGGTGCATCGACGTGCCGGCGTAGCCCGCTTGCGAAAAGCACTCGCGGGCCGCCTCGAGGATCGCTCGGCGCGAGGCGACGGGGTCGGGTCGGCGGCTCATGGAAAAAGGAAGGGGGCTAGAAGGCGCACTCGACGATCATCGCGGTGATGTTGTCGGTGCCGCCGGCGTCGTTGGAGCGGTCGACCAGCTCGCGCACGGCCGACTCGGGATCGGCGGCTCCGAGCACGATGTCGAGGATCTCCTCGTCTTCGAGCATGCCGCAGAGGCCATCGGAGCACAGCATGTAGCGGTCGCCGTCCTCGATCTCGATCTCGCACAGGTCGACCTCGACGCTGTCGCGCATGCCGAGCGCTCGCGTGATCACGTTCTTGTGCGGGAAATCGCGGATCTCTTCTTCGGTGAGATCTGGGCGCGCATCCTTGTAGTCCTCGAGCAGCGAGTGGTCGCGGGTCAGGCCCTGGATGCGGCCGCGCCGGACGAGGTAGCAGCGGGAGTCACCCACGTGCGCCACGTAGCCGCGGTCGCCGTTGAGGGTGAAGGTCACGATGGTCGTGCCCATGCCCCGCTGGCTGCGGTGCTTGGTGGCGGCGTGGTGAATCTTGGCGTTGGCCAAGCGAATGGACGAGACCATTCGGTTCTCCGCGTAGCTCAGCGTGTTGTCATAGGGAAAAGGCCACGCGGCGTCGGGATCGCGCGTAATGCGGTAGAACTCTCCGATGATGTCCGCGGACATCTTGCTGGCGATGTCTCCCGAGGCGTGCCCGCCCATGCCATCGGCGACGATGAACAAGCGTTCGTCCTCGATGAGCGCAAAATAATCCTCGTTGTGGGCTCGGACCATGCCCACGTCGGTCCGGGAGGCGTAGCGGATGCGCACGACGCGGGAAGCATAGCAATGTCGAGCGTTCCACTCCATCGGGCACCGCCCGAGGCCCGACGCGTTACGATGTCGGGCGATGCCGGGCGGTCTCCAGGGGGAAGACGAGGACACTCGGCGCACGGCGTTGCCCGAGATGTTCATGGAACTCGGGACCGACGGGACCATCCACGCCCTGCGCGGACGCCGGATCACGGACTTCGGCATCGACCCCGAAGGGGCGGTGGGCCGTCCGGTGAACGAAGTGGTGAGCCCCTCGCAGGCCGACGCCATCCGAGATTGCGTCAAGCGAGCGATCCGTAGCGACACCGTGGTGTTCACCGAGCACCTCACCTCGGCCGGAGGCCGCCGCCGCTTCTGGCAGGCCCGCACCATTCCGCTGGGCCCCGACCGCGCGCTGCGGGTGGTCACCGACATGAGCGAGCAGCTGCGCTGGCACCAGGCGCTCGAGCGCAGCGAGGTTCGATTTCGACAGCTGGTCGAGCAGGCGGTCGACGGCATCTTCGTGTGTGACGAAGAAGGCACTCTGGTCGACGTCAACCGTCAAGCCTGCGACAGCCTCGGCTATCGACGCGACGAGCTGCTCGGCACCAACTTCGTCGACTTGTGTCGTGGTCTGGACATCGAACAACTATGGGAGTTGCTCGATGGCCTCAATCCCGGAGAGTCGGAGACCTTGGCAGCCGCACACTTGCGGCACGATGGCAGTAGTTTCCCGGTCGAGCTGCACTTGGGCCCCTTTTGGGATCACGAGGGTGCACCACGGATCTTGGCCTTGGCCCGCGACGTCACCGATCGACATCGCTTGGAGGCGGCCGCGCTGGAAGCCGCCGAGCAAGAGGCCCGCCGCATCGGTCGCGACCTGCACGACGGCTTGGGTCAGCACCTGACCGGCATGGCGTTTCTGGCCAAGGGCCTCGAGGCGGCGCTCAGCCAGCGAGGGTTGGCCGAAGCGGGCGAGGCCCGAGAGATCGTCAAGCTGGTGAAGGAAGCGGTGGGGCACTCGCGGGGCTTGGCCCACGGTCTGGCGCCCGTCGGGGTGCACGGCACCGAGCTGGCGCCCGCCCTCGAGAACCTCGCGGGGCGGACCCGAGACGTCTTCAACATCGATTGCGAGTTCCAAGACGACGGGGTGGTGCGAGTCCCCGATGATGCGACAGCGACCGCTTTTTATCGCATCGCCCAAGAGGCCACGAACAACGCCCTCAAGCACGGCAAGGCCTCGCAGATCATCTTGCGACTCGATACCGACGAAGACGATGGCTTGCGCCTCTCGATCACCGACGATGGCCAAGGGCTGCCCTTGCAGCGACCCACCGAAGGACTCGGCCTGCGGCTCATGAAGCTTCGCGCCGAGACGGTGGGGGCCAAGCTGGCCATCACGAGCGCGGAAGACGAAGACGAAGACGAACACGAACACGAACCACGCGACGAGGACGAAGACGGGGAGCGGCGCACGGGCACTCGGGTGGAATGCACATTGCCCGTCGGCGCGGTCGCGCGGGAACGCGCTCCTGGAGAGCGTCGCCCGTCACCGTTGCCGCAGCCGGCGGTCGAGCCGTTGGATCCCGAGCAGCTCAAGGCGCTGGTCGCCGAGTGGACCAGTCAGAGCTGAAGCGACACAGTGCCAGCGCGGGTGCGCCGGGGGCTCCACTCACCGATTTGGGTCCATGATCCGCCCAAATGGGGGCAGCTCTCCCAACATTCTTCGGGGCAACTCGCCTCGTTGCGGACGACCGCAACAGCCGAAAAACGCCGCGTGCAGCATGTCACCTGCCAATTATGGGAATTAACGGCCCACAGTGAACCAATCAGGGCTTCCTTCAGGGCAGCTCGCTGGCAGACTGCTATATTGCGCTCCGAATAAAGGGGTTCATGACAGTCGCAACACCGGAAGAACAGTCACAAGACGATCGCGTGGGGGTGCTGATCGTCGACGACCATCCGCTGGTTCGCCAGGGGTTGGCCTCATTCATCAATCGCAGTGACGATCTGCGGGTCATCGGGCAAGCGCCCGATTCCCAGCAGGCGCTCGCGATCATGGCCGAGAACGAGCCGCAAGTCGCGGTGGTCGATCTCTCGCTGGCGGGGGGCAGCGGGCTCGACCTTCTCAAGGAGATTGGCAAGCGCCATCCCAACGTGATCTCGCTGGTGCTCACCATGCACAACGAGCTCTTCTACGCCGAGCGTGCGCTACGGGCGGGGGCCCGCGGCTACGTGATGAAGGGCGAGGAGACCGAAGAGGTGCTCGAGGCCATTCGCCAGATTCTCAAGGGCGAGGTCTACGTCAGCCAGCACCTTCACAGCACCTTGGTGCAGCGCGCCGCGGCGCTGGGGCCTACCGGTCCTTCCTCGGCCGTCGAGAGCTTGAGCGATCGAGAGCTGGAGGTCTTCGAGTTGGTTGGTCGGGGCCAGCCCACTCGCGAGATTGCTCGTCAGCTCACCGTGAGCGTCAAGACCGTCGAGACGCACCGCCACCGCATCAAAGAGAAGCTCGGTCTGAGCACTGGCACGCAGATGGTCCGCTACGCCATCCGCTGGGTCGAGCGCGAGGCCGGAAGCCCGGCTTGATGGCGCCGTCGCGAGCGAGGGCTGCTACCCTCGCTCGCAGACGTGCCTCGCCCGCGCTTTGATCGACTCGAACCGGAACGCCGCGAGGCGATCCTCGACGCGGCTGCGGCCGAATTTGGCGAGCACGGGTTCTCCCGTGCCTCCTACAACCGAATCATCGATCGCGCTGGTCTCAGCAAGGGCGCGATGTACTACTACTTCGCCGACAAGCGCGACCTGTACCTGACGGTCGTACGCGACGCGGTCGGCGGCCTGTGGACGGGCCTGACGCCGATGGAGCCCGTGGCCGGTCCACCGGAGTTTTGGCGCGAGGTCGAGCGCATGGCGATCGCGGCGTGGGGCTACATGTTGTCCGCGCCGCGGGCGGCTGCGCTCGCGCCCGCGTTTCTCAAGGCGCCCGCGAGCGCCGAAGACTCCGAGGTCTTGGCCGAGCTCACCGCCCAGGCGGCGCAATGGCTCCGCGGCGTGCTCGAGGTGGGGCGCGGGGCGGGAGCCGTCCGCGACGACATCCCCGACGAGCTGCTGCTGGCGGTGACGATGGCGGTGGGCGAGGCGGTCGATCGCTGGGTGGGGCAGCAGTGGTTTGCCAGCCGCGAAGCGGGCTCGCCCGACGAGCCGATGACCGCGCCGTCGTCCGAGCTGGTCGACACGTTGATCGATCTGCTGCGGCGGGTCGTGGCGCCGGCCTGAGCCCGCGGGCGCAGCGGCGCGCCGCCGTCAGCGGCGTTCGGCCACCATCAAGCGCTCGGCCGAAAATAGCCGCGCCAGCGTGGCGTTGCCCTCGTGCCGTTGCGCCCACTGCCGGTTGTTGGAGTCGGTTTGCACCGCGAATCCGTGGCGCCCGAGCATTGCCACGAAGTCACTCGTGGCGATCGCTCCGTGCAGTGGTTCGCCCAACACCGAGAACCCAGCCTCGGTAATCGCGTCGACGGTTCGTCCGCCGCCCTCGACCAGCTGGGGAATCGCGTAGCTGACGATCAAGCGACTCCCGGGAGCGGAACGTCGAGCCACGTCGGCCAGCGAGGCTTCGATCGCTTCATGATGAAGGTAGGGCGTCACTCCTTCCCAGATCCACACCGTGGGCTGGTCGGCGTCGTGTCCCGCTTCGGCGAGTTTGTCGGCGACCGAGTCGCGCTCGAAGTCGACGGCCACGAAGTGAACCGCGGAGGCGAGCCGGTCGCGGGCAGAGGCACGCTGGCGCTTGCCCGCCTGAGTCGCGGGATGATCGACCTCGAACACGGTGACCTCGCGCAATGACTCCAGGCGCCACGCCCGACCGTCGAGGCCCGCGCCGAGCACCACCAGCTGCCCGATGCCGTCGGCGATCGCCTCGTGCAGCGCGGCATCGATCTCGGCTCGTCGCAGGCTGACGTGATCGACCAGACCGAAGGTCGCCACCCGCAGCGCGGTGCGGACTCCGGTCGGGGCCTTGCCGTGGCCGACCCAGCGCAGCGCGGGCCCGATCGGGTTGGGCACCAGGTCGGCGGCGCTGTCGTCGATCTCGCCGGGGGCGGTTCCGATGCCGCGGGCGACGGCCACGGCAAGGGCGGTGAGGCTGGGCCAACCGTCTCGCATGGGCTCCAGGGTACCAATCGGCGCCCAGAAAAAAACTCGAGGGGTCCGGCGTTGACACGCCCGGGGCCCGCCTTAGGTTGGCCCTCGTACCGGAACCCAGGGCCCCCCAGACATCATGCGGGAGGGCGGGGGGCTGGTCCCACAACCACCAGAAGGAAGGCCGTACGATGGCGAAGATCATCGGTATCGACCTGGGCACGACCAACTCCGTCGTCAGTGTGATGGAGAGCGGGGACCCCAAGGTCATCACAAATGAAGAAGGCGGGCGCACCACGCCCTCGGTCGTTGCGTTCGAGCCCAGCGGCAACGTGCTGGTGGGGCAGCAGGCCCGTCGCCAGGCGATCACCAACCCCGAGAACACGGTGTTCTCCGCCAAGCGCTTCATCGGGCGCCGCCACGACGAAATCGGCAACGACGCCAAGCGCGTGCCCTATGCCATCGAGCGCAGCAGCTCGGGCGGGGTGGCGTTCTCCATCCAAGGCAAGGCGCTGGCGCCGGCCGAGATCAGCGCCCGCGTTCTCTCCAAGCTCAAGAAGGCCGCCGAAGACTATCTCGGCGAGTCTGTCGAGGCCGCGGTCATCACCGTGCCCGCCTATTTCAACGACGCGCAGCGACAAGCCACCAAGGATGCGGGGCGTATCGCCGGACTGCGGGTCGACCGTATCGTCAACGAACCGACCGCCGCCGCGCTGGCCTACGCCAGCTCCCGGCCCAAGGGCGAGCAAGAGCGCCTCGTCGCCGTGTATGACCTCGGCGGCGGCACCTTCGACGTCAGCGTGCTCGAAGTCAGCGGCGACGTGGTCGAGGTGGTCGCGACCGGTGGCGACACCCACCTGGGCGGCGACGACTTCGACGACCGCGTCATCACGTGGCTCCTGGAGAGCTTCCGCAAAGAACACGGCATGGATCTGTCGGGCGACAAGCTGGTGCTCCAGCGGCTCAAGGACGCGGCCGAGAAGGCCAAGATCGAGCTTTCGCAGCAGCCCGAGACAGAGGTCAACCTGCCCTTCCTCACCGCCGACGCCACCGGCCCCAAGCACATGCAGGTCAAGCTGACGCGGGCGAAGTTCGAGGCGCTCATCGCCGACTTGGTCGAGCGCAGCATCGAGCCCTGCCGCAAGGTCCTGGCCGACGCGGGCAAGTCCACCGCCGACATCGACGACGTATTGCTCGTCGGTGGCTCTACCCGGGTGCCGCTGGTCCAGCAGAAGGTCGAGGCCTTCTTCGGCAAGGCGCCCAGCAAGTCGGTCAACCCCGACGAGGTGGTCGCGCTCGGGGCAGCGGTGCAGGGTGGTGTGCTCAGCGGTGACGTGACCGACCTGCTCTTGGTCGACGTGACCCCGCTGTCGCTCGGCATCGAGACCCTCGGTGGCCTGATGACGGTGCTCATCCCCCGCAACACCACCATCCCCACGCGCAAGTCCGAGGTCTTCACCACGGCGGCCGACAACCAGGCCTCCGTGCAGGTGCACGTGCTCCAGGGCGAGCGCAAGATGGCCGGGGACAACCGTACCCTGGCCACCTTCGGGCTCGAGGGCATCATGGCCGCCCCCCGCGGCACCCCGCAGATCGAGGTCATCTTCGACATCGACGCCAACGGCATCGTGCACGTGTCCGCCAAGGACAAAGCCACGGGCAAGGAGCAGCGGGTCGAGATCACGGCCGGGTCCGGCCTGTCCGAGTCCGAGATCGAGCGCATGGTCGACGACGCGAAGCAGCACGAAGCCGAGGACGAGAAGCGTCGGCAGGCGGTCGAGGCTCGCAACGGGCTGGAAGCGCTGGTCCTGCAGACCGAGGCCACGCTGGGCGGCGATGTGAACCTGCCCGGTGAGCTCGAAGCCGAAATCCGTGCCGCCGTCGACGATGCCAAGCAAGCGCTGGAGTCCGAGGACGCCGGTCGCATCGAGGCCGCGAAAGAGTCGCTGACGGCCGCGTCCCACAAGGCGGCACAAGCGATGTACGGCCAACCCGGTCAAGGGCAGCCTGGTCCCAGCCAGCCCGACGCCGCCAACCAAGACCCCAACGACGACGAGGAGATCATCGACGCCGAGTACGAAGAGAAAGCGAGCTGAGTGAGCCGTCGCGGGGCCTTCGTCCCATCCTTCCCCCGGGCCCCGTGATGGCAGAGGCGCTCGACCTGGTCCTTGTCCGAACCAGGTCGCGCGCCTCCTTTTTTTTGTTTTGCGGTCTTCCCGCGGCTGCCTGAAACGGGTGCTGGGAAGCGGTTGGGTCCCGAATTGCGGCCTCGCTGAGCGATGATGGGGCCGGTGTCGCCCTCGCCCCGAGAAATCTCGAAAAAGTCGGGAACCGTCGCGGGTCCATCCGGTGTGTCCGGGGCGTGGGAGCGATGACCGGCGCGGTGCGCATGCAGGGATTGGTCTCGAGCCGATCCCCGGCCGAGCTTCCGCGAGAGGTCATCGAGCGGGCGGCGGCCCGAGATCCGGCCGCGTGCCGGGCGTTGATCCGTCGCTACCAACGACCGGTGGGGCGGCTTTTGTGGCGCCTGCTCGCGCCGTCGGGGCTCGAGCATCTCACCGAAGACTTGGCCCAGGAGACCATGGTGCGGGTCTTCGGGGCCCTGCCTCGCTTCGACATCGACGGCCCCGCCACCGTGTCGACGTGGATCTTGAAGATCGCCACGCGGCTGGGGATCAACGAGCTGCAGCGGCGGCGTCCGAAGGTCGAGCCGTTGAGCGCCAAGGCGGAGCGGCTCTCGGGAGGGCCCACCGCCGACCACGAGGTGCGGCGCAAGGCGATCGCGGCTGCGATCAACGACGCGGTGGCCGAGCTGCCGCCCGACTTCCGGGCGGCGTTCTTGCTCCGCGAGTATCACGACCTCGACTACGCCGAGATTGCGCAGGTCCTGGAGCTCTCGCCGGGCACGGTGAAGTCGCGGCTGTCGCGAGCCCGGGCTTCGCTGCGAACGTCGCTGGCTCAGCTTCATGCCCAACACCAGGAGTCCGACCATGGATGAGCTCGAACCGCGTGATCTCGCCGCCTGGGAGGCGCCGGAGCTGCCCGCCGATTTCGAGGACCGGGTGATGGCACGGCTGAGCGAAGAGCCGCTGGTCCATGCTGCACCGATGGAGGCGCCGACGCCTGCGTCGTCGAGTCGAGGCTGGGTCGTCGCGGGGGTGGTCACGGCTCTGGCGGCGGCGTTGCTGCTGATCGTCGGCATGCCCACCCCCGAGGCCACCACCCCCGAGCCCTCGCCGAGACGGGTCGCCGAGGCTCGCACGACGACCATCGTCGAGCTCGGGCCCGGCGTGCGGGCGGTGGCCCAGCCTGGCGCCACGATCTCTTGGGAGACGAAACCCGAGGGCATCGCGGTGCAACAAGTGGAGGGGCAGGTCGACTACGAAGTCCAGCCCGGCACCCCCATGCGGGTGCAGACCAAGGCCGGATCCGTCGAGGTCACCGGTACTCGTTTCACCGTGGAGGTTCATGCCATGTCCGAAGTCTTCAGTCCCCGAATGCGTACTCTCATCCCCGCCGGCCTCGGCGCGGCGGCGGCCGTCGTCGCGGTGGTCGCCGTGCAGCAAGGCAGCGTCGAGGCCCGCAACGAGCACGGGGCGGCGCGGATCGAGGCCGGTTCCCACGCCACCATGACCGATCGCACCGCGCCGAAGACCGAGTCGGCGCCCGCCGAGGCGGTGCCCGTGGCTCAGGCGCCCGTACGCACGCCCAAGGCGTCGGCGCAGGATCGTCGCAAGCACCAGGCGACCCGGGCGAAGATCAAAGCGGCGCTACAGAAACGGGCCGAGGAAAAAGCCAAGGCCGCGCTCCCGCCCGAAGAGCCTGCGGCCGGTGCCAACGGCGAGGAAACCGAGGATCCGTTCAAGGGCCATCTCGACAAGGACTACATCCGCGAGGCCGTCCGCGAAGACCTCATCCCCCTGGCGATCGAGTGCTACGACGATGTGCTGCAGGTCGATCCGAAGTTCGGTGGCCGCCTCGTGCTGGAGTTCGACATCCTCGGTGACGAGGACGTGGGGGGCATCGTCGACGACGTGCAGCCGGGCGAGGGCACGGACCCCATGCCGCCCGATTTCGTCGAGTGCATGAGCGAGTCGATGATGACGGTGACGATGCCTCCCCCCGAGGGCGGCGGCATCGTGCACGTGACCTATCCGCTGCTCTTCGAGCCGGAGTAGGTGTCTCGCCCCGCGTGCCAGATCGCGTTGGCGCGCTGGCGAACCCGCTGGGCGATGGCGTCGAAGCGGGGCGTGCCCTGCATGGGGCGGAGCACGGGGCAGTACTCGAGCCAGTCGGCGTCGAGCAGCACGGACTCGTGGTCGGCTTGCTCGAGCATGACGAGGGCCTCGTCGATGGCACCCCGCCAGGCGAGCAGCTCCACCCCGATCTGCCGCCAGACCGCCCTTAGGCGGGGGCTGCCGGCATTTTCCGCCGACGTGGTCATCAGCTCCGTGGTCTCGGCATGGGGTCGCTCGAGGTCGAGCGCGCCCACCATGGCCGTGTAGAGTTCGGAGATGTTGCCCCCGCCGAGCGAGGTGTCGGCGAACTGCACCGCGCGGGCGCGTGCGGGATCGTCGGTCCACAACGACAGCCGGAATTCGAAGATGTCGGCGCCCAAGCGCGGGACGTTGGGGGTCTTGCGGATGCGGGCGAGGGTCGCTTCGTAGCCCTCTTTGTCTCCCATCAGCGCGTACTGGCGGAGTACGGCGAACACGCCCAGGTTGAGCGAAGGGTCGAGCTCGTGGGCCAGCACGATGTGCTGGATGCCCTCGCGGGAGCGGCCGGCTTCGCACTGCAGCATGCCGAGATACTCGTGGGCGGCGGCGTAGGTCGGGGCGATCTCGAGGGCCTTGGTCAGCTCGCGGGCGGCGACGATGAAGTCACCACGCCCGACGTGCAGTCGCGCCGCGGCCAGGTGGGACTCGGCCAGATCGGGCGCCCGCTCGAGAGCGTCGGCGATCGCGTCCTGGGCTCGCTGCGCCCAGTGCTCGCCTTCGGGCCGTCGGGAGATGAACCAGCGGCGTACGGTGGCGTCGGCGAGGGCGGCCATGGGCAGGCCGAAGTCGGGGGCGAGAGCCCGGGCTCGCTCGAACTGCTCGCACGCCGCTTCGAGGTTCTTGCCCGTGGTGTCGGACTCGCGGGCGAGCGCGCGGCCCCGCAGGTAGGCCTCGGTGGCGTCGGCCGAAGCCACCGCCACGTGCCCCTGGAGGGTGAGCTGCACGCGTAGAGCCTCGGCCACCCGCTTGGCCATGCGGTCTTGGATCTCGAACACGTCCTCGAGGCGGCCCTCGAAGCGCTCGCTCCAGCGCTGAAACCCGGTGCCCACGTCGACCAGGCGGGCCACGATGCGCACGCGGTTGGGGCTGCGTTGCACCGTGCCGTCGATGACCGCATCGACGCCGAGGGCCCGGCCCACCGTGCGAGCGTCGCGTTGGTCCTTGAACTGGGCCGTGGCCCCGCTGGCGGAGACCCGCAGGCCCCGGGTCATGGCGAGCAGGTCGATGAGTTCGTCGCTCAGGGCTTCGGCGAGATAGGCCTCGTCGCTCGGGCCCCGGTACTGGAAAGGCATCACCGCCAGCGCTCGCTGACCGGGCGAGGTGGAGATGAACGACGAGCTCTCGGCGGTGAGGCTCGCTCCGTCGGGCGGCAGGGTGGTGGAGCCGACGTCGCTGAGGCTGTGCAGCGACTGAGCGAGGGCGGCCGGGTTGCGAGGGCGTCGCTCGGGGTCTCGCGCCATGCATCGCAGCACGAGCTCGGCGAGGTTGTCGGGCACGTCCGCGAGCTCGCGAGGGTCGGGGGGCGGCCGGTGCAGCCGCGCCATGGCGACCTCGATGTGGTTGCCGCCCTTCCACGGGGTGTCGCCGGTCAGCATGCGGAAGAGCATCACGCCCAGCGCATAGAGGTCGGCCCGCGCATCGAAGGCCACGCCCATCACCTGCTCGGGCGCCATATAGGCCGGTGTGCCGGCCATCGACCGTCGCCCCTGCGGCCCTTCGTCGTCCGAGTCCCGGGCCGACCACGCCACGCCGAAGTCGGTGATCACCGCTCGGCCGCCCTCGTCGACCAACACGTTGGCCGGCTTGAGATCGCGGTGGATGACGTCCACGTCGTGGGCCGCCTGCAGGCCCAGGCAGATCTGGCGACCAATGGCGACGACCTCCGAGACGGGGAGCCGCGGCCGCTGGTCGAGCTTGGTCTGCAGGCTCTCGCCGAGCACGAGCTCCATGGAGATGAAGTGCGCACCCGCGTACTCGCCCAGGTCGAAGGTCCGAGCCGCGTTGCGATGCGTCACCCGCCGGGCCAGCCGGACCTCGCGTCGAAACCGTTCGAGAGCGCGTTCACTCGGCGTCGCCAGCAGCTTGAGCGCGACCATCTCGTCGACGACGCGATCGTGCGCCGCGTATACGGTGGCCATGGACCCCCGGCCGATGCGCCGATCGATGCGATAGCGATCCGCGAACAGCTCGCCGAGCGAGGGCTCCGGTTCGGCCTCGATCGACTCGCTCGTGAGGGTTTCAATCTCGTGGGGTTGGCCCGCCACTGACCGCTTCATCTTACGTGCTTCCGTGACGGGTCGCTGTGACCGGACTGACCTGCGATTGCGGCCCTGCGGCCCATCGAACGCACCGGTCCCTCGGTGACCCGGGCTGGCCTGTAAGGGAACGGCTTTTTGGGGGCCCTGCGGTCGCGGAACGGCGGTCGCCTACTTCCGTCGCGCCTCTTGCTGCATGCGCTTTTTGGTCGCCGCCCAGCCACAGATCGGGCATTGACTCAGGTCGTGACCTCGCGCGGGGCAGTACTCGCGACCGAAGTAGATGATCTGGAGGTGGCGGCGGTTCCAGGTGTCGGGCGGGAACAAGCGCTTGAGATCGGCCTCGGTGCGCGCAACGGTCGATCCGTCCGACAACCGCCAGCGGTCGGCGAGGCGGTGGATGTGCGTGTCCACGGGAAACGAGGGGACCCCGAAGGCCTGGGACATCACCACCGAGGCGGTCTTGTGCCCGACTCCGGGCAAGGCCTCGAGGGCCTCGAGGTCGGCCGGCACCACCCCGCCGTGTCGCTCCATCAGCAGGGTCGCGGTGGCCTTGATGTTCTTGGCCTTGGTGGGGGCGAGGCCGATCTGGCGGATGTGATTGCGGATGGTCTCCACCGACAGAGCGGCCATCGCGGCTGGGTCGGGGCCGTCCGCAAACAGCTGCGGGGTGACCTCGTTCACCTTCTTGTCGGTGGTCTGGGCGCTCAGCAGGACGGCGATGAGCAGGGTGAAGGGGTCCTCGTGATCGAGCGGAATGGGTGGCCGCGGATACAGCTCTTCCAGAATTTGCCCGATCTTCTCCGCTCGGTCGGCACGCCGCATTGGGGCTCACCTGCCACAAAACGGCCCTGACGTCACCTCCCGTCGCCTCCGGGGGGCGGAAAAACGTGCTCGATGGCGCGCGAGGCGGGGTCATGGGATCCCCTCGGGGGCCGGGTTCGGTATGCTCCAGGGGCGCGTGCCCGCCCTACGACCCCCGAATGCCCCCGCGCTGGGTGCGGCCAGGGCCCCGACCCCCCCGGAGACGCCGTGATTTGCTCGAACTGCCAGGTCGAGAATCCCGACAGGGCGAGATTCTGCTTCAACTGCGGGCATCGGCTGGCGCCACCCGATGCGCCTCCGCCGTCCGAGGAGCGCCCGTGTCGATCGTGTGGCGCGCTGTTGCCCTTGGAGGCGCGCTTTTGCGGAGAGTGCGGCACGCCCGATCCGCTCGCGGACATTCCCGTGCCCGTGCCCGCGGCCGCGCCCGCACCTCAACCGGCTGCACCCTCGCCCGCCGTCGCACCTGCGCCCGAACCCGAGCCGAGTGCACCCGCGCCCAGCGAGGCTCCGCCTCCCGCCGCCGCGGTCGCATACGACGACGAGGAGGAGGAAGAAGAGGTCACGGTGATGCGGTCGACTCTCCACGACGTGGATGAGCTGGCCGCACCCACGGCGCGACCGAAGCCGCCGACCGAGCCGGCCAAGGCCGCGACCGCCCGTGCGTTGCAGCGCCGACTCGACGGCGGCCAGCCTTCGCCCGGCGCGTACTCGAAGCAGGGGCCGTCGCTTCGCGGACGCCGTACGCCCAACGAGGGCACGCCGTCGCGCTCCAGCAAGCCGACGCGACCGTTGGGGTCCAGCGCTCCTCTGCCGGGAGCGGGGGCTCGACCCGCGAAGGACACTCGGCCCTCGCCGGCCGCCCGAGCGACGCCGGGACCCAAGCCGAGTACCGGTGCGGGGGCGAGCTCCCGAGCGACGCCGGGAGGGGGCTCGGCTCGGCCCGCGTCGACGCCTTCGCCGTCCAAGGGGTCCGGGCGAGCGTCGCATCGCCCGGGAGGCTACTCGCGACCACGCACCACCACCGAGCCGCAGAGCGTGGTCTATGCCACGCCGCGACCCGACGAGGCGGCGGAGCTGCTGTCGTCGCCCGACGGGTGGCCCGACATCACCGATGAGGTCGCGGAGATCCGCTTCAATGCCATCGAGGGGTTCGACGAGCAGACGCGCCAGCAGGTGTGGAAGCTCGAGGCGAAGTACCCGGGGCATCCCGAGGTGGGCGCGCTGGTGGCCGAAGTCGCGGCCGAAGACTCGGCCCGAGCCGGGGCCGCGCGAGCCAAGGCCAAGGCCGCCAGCGAAGCGGCCGCCGCAACGGCGCCCGCCCCCGAAGATCCGTCGTCGGCCGCGGTGCCGACCCCGATCGATGACTCTCCAGCATCGATGCCGTCCGTGGTGTCTAGCCCGAGCGCGCCGCCCTCGTTGCTGACGCCCGTCGACGGGCCGCCACCCCTGGGCCGCTTCCCCGTGTCGCGGGGCGACGGTGAGGCCCCGGCGGACCTCGGACCCGCGGTGACGGGCCGGACCGCGCCGCCGCTGATGCCCGAAGAGGCGGTCACGGGTCGCACGCTGGTGCCGTCGACGGAGCCCGCGGAGTCGATCGAGCCACCGAGCGACTCCGACGACACCCCGGTCGGCCTGGAGCTGCCGAGCCTCGTGTCGCGCTCCGCGACCGCGCCCCCGCCGGCCGAGGCCGACGATGAGCTCGAGACCTCCGATGCCCTGCTCGCCGTCGATGTCGCCGGATTCGATGCGCTCGACGACGAAGACCAACAGACGCCCGCGCCCGTGGGTGTTCCTCCGATCGAAAAGCCGATGATCGAGGACTCGCGCGTGCTCGGTGGGCCCCTGCTCGAGGATTCGCTGCCGCTCGGGCTCACCCCCATGCGCGAGCCCCCGGTGTCCTACGAGCCCCTGCCCGCGGTCGAGGAGCCGGGGATCGTCGAGTCTCTCGATCTCGATGCCGCTGGCGACCCGCCGGCCCCCGTGGCGCCTCCCGCCGAGCCGGTGCTCGACTTCGAGGACGAAGACGAACTCGATCCCGGCGTGCCGCAATTCAGCGCCGACGAAGATGCCGTGCCGACGGGCGAACCGTTGGCGGCGGAGTCGGGCGAGGTCGAGGAGATCGAGGACGTCGAAGAGATCGAGGAGATCGACGAGGTCGAGGAGATCGAGGAAGTCGAAGAGATCGAGGAAGTCGAAGAGGTCCGAGACGCGGACCCGATCCCGAACCTGCCGGGCTACGAAGAGGACCTCGACGCGGCCGATCGCACGGTGATGGTGCGGGGCTATCAGCCTCCCGCTCCGTTCGCGGCCGAGCCCCCGCCGCCCTTTGGTGCTGCTGCGGCCACCCCTGCGCCTGCGCCCGCGGCCGCCGACGAGGACGACGAACTCGGCGGCATGTACCGCACGACGCTGGCTCCGTCCGGGTCCTCGCGCCCGACCCTGGCGCCCGTGGACGACGACCCCCGCAGCCCCGACGAGCTCGAGACCACCCTGGCGCCCGGTGAGTACACGGCGTCCGGGCTGTCGTCTCCGACCCTGGCCCCGGGCGATTTCGACGGCGACGACGATGACGAGGAGCCCACCGCCGCCGACTCCGGGAGCCTGGCCAGCGGTGTGCGGGAGAACTCTCGGCCCGAAGTCGGGATGACGACCCCCGATCGCGAGAGCGACTCGGCCTCGGCTTCCGGCTCGTTCCGAATCTCGGACTTGGGCCTGGAGGAGATGCCCGACCTCGAGGCGGAGACCTCCTCCGTGCGTCGCATCGACGTCGAGGCCGATGTCGACAGCCAAGAGCTGACCGTCGAAGGCACGGTGGTGGCACACAACCCGCTGCCGCCCTCACCCTACGGCGGAGGCGAGGCGCCCGTGCCCATCGTGCCGGTCCGGCTGATCATGCTGGGCTCGCGGGGCGAAGTGGTCACCGAGCGCACCATCGACTCGGGGGCATATATCGACGTGGGACGTCAGCCGGGTGAGCCCTGGTCCAACGATCGCCGCATGGAGACCCTGCACGCTCGGCTCTTCTCCGCGCCCGGGGGCGTCATCGTCGACGACTTCGGCGCCCCGACGGGGGTCTACACCCAGATCTCCGACATGGTCGCGGTGGAGGACGGCGACGAGTTCAAGGTGGGGCAGGCTCGCCTGAGCTTGCAGCGCGTGGTGGGGCCCGACGGCACCTGGGGACAGCTCACCCTCGTGCGGCACGACGACCCCACGCCGGAGACCTATCGGCTCGATCGCCAGGCGATCACCATCGGCCGCGAAGAGGGCGACATCACGCTGCCCAGCGACACCTTCGTCTCCGGGGACCACTGCCGCTTCATGCGAGAGGGCAACGCGGTCTATCTCGAGGATCGCGGCAGCAGCAACGGCACCTACATTCGCGTGCGCGCCGGCCAGTGCGTGGCCTTCGGGGGCCTGCTTTTGGTGGGGCACACCCAGTTCAAGGTGCAGCAGGCCTAAGAGCGCTCGGATGGCGACCGATGATCGGTCGCCGCGGGATGGGGCCCGGGAATGCGGCCGTCGCCGAAGGTGGTGGGCTCGCTCAGGTCGCGCTCGGTGGTCATCACCGCGGGTCGGTCGGGCTGGAAGATGGCGTTGAGCTCGAGCAGGGCGTTGCCCACCGCGGCCCCCAGGGCGAAGCTGGTGAGCGTGCTGCCCGTGCGCTTGCGGATGCGTCGACGCCGGATGGCGTACAGCACCGAGAACACCAGCAACAGCAGCACCAGCGGCGCGAGAGCCAGGGTCCCGTCGCCCTCGGGCGGCAGCGGCTCGCGGAGCACGGTCATCCCCGGCTCTATCGACATCCACCCGAGCATGGGCGCTATCGTAGCCCGGTGATCCCGGCGATCTGACCGACGATGAGCACTTCATCTTCACTTCCCATCGAACACGTGCGGGGCGACGTCGAGCGTGCGTTGGGCCGGGCGGAGCCCATCGTGGTGGCGGCACCCACCGGCTCGGGCAAGTCGACCCAGCTGCCGGGTTGGTTGGCGGAGGCTGGCCCGGTGTTGGTTGTGGAGCCGCGGCGAGTGGCGTGTCGGGCGTTGGCTTCGTGGGTCGCGAAGCTGCACGGCGAGACCCTCGGGGAAGACGTCGGCTATCGGGTGCGCTTCGATGATCGCACGACGGCGGAGACCCGCATCGTGTTCGCCACGCCGGGCATCGCGTTGAACCTGCTGGCCAGCGGTGAGGCCGAGCGCTTCGCCACGATCATGGTCGACGAGTTCCATGAGCGCTCGTGGGAGATCGATCTGCTGGTGATGTTGGTGCGGCGCGCCCGAGCGGCGGGCGGAGGACCTCGCCTGTTGCTGTGCTCGGCGACGCTCGATACCGACGCGTTGGTCGAGGCCCTGGCCGCGCAGCGCATCGAGGCCGAAGGTCGACGTTTTCCCGTGACGGTAGCCTACCGCGGCGAAGCGACGCCGAGCCCCCGCGACCTCGAGCCGCGCGTGGCCGCGGCGGTGGAGCATGCGATCGGGAACTGGCCGGAGGGCGACGTGCTGGTGTTCTTGCCCGGCAAAGGGGAGATCGAGCGCTGCGGCCGGGCCCTGGCTCGGTTGCCCGTCACCTGCTGCCCCGTGCACGGGGGCCTGCCGCCCGCGGCCCTGATGCGGGCGTTCGCGGAGGCGCCCGGGCGCCGCGTCTTTTTGTCGACGAACGTGGCCGAGACCTCGCTGACCTTGCCCGGGGTCCGCGTGGTCATCGACAGCGGCCTCGTGCGACGGCGACAGCACCAGGCGGGACGGTCGGTGCTCGCGTTGCTGCCGATCTCGCGGGCCTCGATGGAGCAACGGGCCGGTCGGGCGGGACGGGTGGCGGAGGGGCACTGCATTCGGCTTTGGGGAGAGGGCTTTGCTGCCGACGCGGTGACCCCTCCCGAGATCGCGCGAGTCGAGCTCGACGACATGGTGCTGCGGGCGAGCCAGTGCGGCATCTCGGCGGGCGAACTCCACGAGGCGCCCTGGGTCGAGTCACCGCCTCCCTTTGCGCTCGAGGCCGCGATCGAGCGCCTCCGCGCCGCGGCGACCCTCGACGGGCAGGGCCGGCTGACGGCGGTGGGCCGAGCGCGGGCCAAGCTGCCGGTCTCGACCATGAGCGCACGAATCCTCGTCGATCCACCCTCCGCGTTGGCGGGCACGATCGCCGACCTGGTCGCGCTGATGGAGCTCTCGCGGGACCTGGTGCTGCCGGGTATGCAGTCCGAGTCGGTGCAGCTGGCCCGGCGCGAACTCTTCGGCAAGGCCGTCGACGAAGTCGAGGTGCAACGATTGGCGCTGCGCGCAGGCAAGGCTCGGGCCCATGGCCTGCACCCGGCCGCGCTCGAGGAGGCGCGCAAGCTGACGCGAGCGTTGCGGGCCGCGGTGGGAGCGAAGTCGCGGGCCGATGAAAAAGAACTCGATCGCGATGCGCTCGTCCAACACCTGCTCGAGCGCGTACCCGAGGCGGCGTTCGTCCCTCGGGCTCGCGCGAGCAAGGTCAAGGGCAAGCCCCGTCCCGGCAAAGGCAAGGGCCCGAGCGCGGTGCCGTGGGGCAACGGACGGCTCGAGGTGCTGGTGCGACCGACGTGGGTTCCCGGGCTCGAGGCCGACGAGCAGCCGAGTGCCGCCGAGGCCGGAGTACTGCTGGATCTCGAGTGGCTCGGCCATGGGCGTAGCGCTCAGGGGCGCGGCCGGATGCTGCTGCGCTGTCGGCTTCGTCAGCTGCATGCGGCCGGGCTGGGCGACACCACCTTCGGCCCGCCGATCCTCGATCGCAAAGGGCGAAGGACCGAGGTGGTGGCGGACCAAGAACGCACCTACGCCGGGGTCTGTCTTCACCGAGAGCGCGCCCCGCTGACCGGCGCAGCGCTGTGCGAAGGCATCGCGACCTTGCTCCTCGACGGTCGCGTCATCAAGGGCCTGGGCGAGCGCGTACGCGACGACCTGCACTTGTGGGGCCTCATCGAACAAGACGGAGAGGGGGAGCCGCAGCCCGTTCCCGAGCCCCTCGAGTTCCTCCGCGAGCGCTTGCAGACCCTGGGGCTGTCATCCTTCGAGGAATTGAGCCTGCTCGAGCCCGACGACCTGTGTCCCGATGTCGAGGCGCGAGCGACCGCGCGTGGGATCTTTGGCCGAGCGCTGCAATCGTTGCGCGAAGATTTTCCGCGGATCTTCGCGTACGAGAGCACCGTCTATCACTGCCGCGTCGAGCTGCGAGCACGACGAGTCACCTTGCACGTGCAGCGGGCCAAGGGGAAGGGAAGCGAGCCTCCCGTGCGGGTGCTGCCGCGGTTCCGTGGGTTCGCAGTCGAGTACCAAAAGGCGAGCCGTCGTCTTCGTTTGCGGTAGGGTCGTGGCACCCGAGGCTCTCGCTGCCATGACGTCGATCGATTACGACCGCCTCTTTGCGACCCACCGCGAGCACCTATGGGGGCTTTGCTATCGCGTGACCGGCAGCGCAGCCGATGCCGACGACTTGGTGCAGGACACCTTCCGTCGGGCGATCGAGTCGCCGCCGCCCGATCGGTCGCGACCGTGGCGGCCGTGGTTGGCGACCGTGGCCACGCGCCTGTCGATCGATGCGCTGCGACGTCGGAAGGCGAGGCGCTACGTCGGCCCGTGGTTGCCGTCGCCCCTCGAGACGCCGCCGGGTGACGAACGGGGGCAGCTCGCATCGTCCCAGGCGGACATGGAGACTCGCTACGGTCTGCGCGAGAGCGTCTCCTTCGCCTTCCTGCGGGCACTGGAGGCGTTGAACCCGGTGCAGCGGGCGACCTTGGTCCTGCGTGACGTGCTCGGTTACTCGGGCCCAGAGACGGCGCAGGTGCTCGAGGTCTCGGCCGACAACGTGCGCGTCATCTTGCACCGCGCTCGCCAGGCCCTGAGCCGCTACGACGAGGAGCGACAACCGCCTTCGTCCTCGGTCGATGCACGCCACCAGGCTGCGCTGCAGCGCTTCATGATGGCGCTCAGCTCGGGCGACGCGGCTCGCATCGCCGAGTGCCTGGCCCAAGAGGTGCGAGTGAGCACCGACGGCGGCGGGCGCTACCGGGCCTCGACCAAGCCGGTCGTCGGCCGCGATCGAGTCGCCTCGTTCTTCGTGGGCCTGCTGCTTCATGGTGGGCCGCCCGTGGCCGCGGACTTCCGACTCATCAGCGGTCGCCCCGGCATCGTGAGCCGGCAGCCGGTCAACCATCCTCGCGATGCTCCGCGGGCGTGCATGACCTTCGACCTCGATGCGAACGACCAGATCGTCGACATCCACGTGGTGTCGATGCCGGACAAGCTCGGGGCGCTGAGCTTCCCCGGGTAGCCGACTCACGGCTCGACTCCGAAGCGCTCGGCCGCATAGCGGGCGAAGTCGCTCTGGAACGGGTCGTCGATCGCATAGAGCACGCCGCCGAAGCTCAGGACCCCGAGTACGACCAGCAGCGCCGCGGCGCCCAGCGGGACCCAGAAGCGGTTGCCCAGGCGGCTGACCGAGGGCACGCGAACGCCTAGGGCCTTGAGGCTCATGATGACGCCGTAGGTGCCGTGATAGAGCCCCGTGAGGCCGAGCAATATGTAGTAGGGGACGAAGAAGCCGGGCAGGTACACCAGGGCGAAGCTCACCCCGATGAAGCCCAGGTGGACGTCATCGAGCAGGGACGGGGCCCGAGTCGCCGCCATGTGTCCGAAGATCACCAGCAGCAGGAAGTACGCGCTCATGCGATGCAATCGGGTTCGCAGGGGCAGGCGCGACCAGTTGCGGGTTCGCGGGCGCTGGCGGATGCGAGCCACGCCCGCGGCGATGTGGATGAGCAATGCGGTGAGCAGCCCGCCGATCTCGAAGAGCGGAAACTGATAGAGCGGACGGACTCGGATCTGAAACGCGTCGTAGAGGCCGGGGCCGAACGCCGACACCATCAGGTTCAGCAGGTGCAGGAACAAGAACGTGGCGAAGACCAAGCCGGAGATCGCCTGGGCGCGGATCAAGCGACGCTCGCGACGGGGCGCGGCCGGGGGGGCAGGGTGCGGATCGTGCATGACGACCACCTCACGCACGAGGGGTCATCGACCGTTACACGCGGCCCCGATGTTTCTAGCCGAGGCCCGTAAATGGCCCGTAGGAGGCCCTAGGCGGCGGATTCGTCGGCCTCGGGCTCTTCGGCCGCGGACGCTTCGCTCTTGCTCTGCGCCAGCGCTTCTTCGGCCGCGAGGCGCTCTTTGGGGTGATGGATGACGCCCATCACCGTACCGCCGCAGCGGGGGCAGGTCTCCATCTCGGGCGTCAGCTCGCCGCCGCACTTGGGCTCGGAGCAGCGCCGGTCGGGGATGAGGCGTCCGACCCCGAGACCGAGCACCCCCAGCGCGGCCGCGGCTGCGCCGGCTTGCCACATGGGGATGTCGACCCCGAGCTCCATGCGTCCGGCGAGCATGCCCATCATGGCCACGGGCAGCGCGAGCATCTTGGCCAGGCGCAGGGCCTTGCTGCGCTCCACTCGGAAGACCGGCTTGCCGTCGTTCATCCCGGTGACGCCGCGGTCTTCGTCCTTGCGCTCCTCGGGCTCCTCGCTCTCGTCCTCTTCATCGGCGATGGGCGCGAGCAGGACGTCGAAGTCGGGCGCGGGGGGCCAGTGCTCCTGCGGGGGCAGGGCGAGCTGCTCTTCCAAGGGCGGATCGAGTCGCTCTACCACGGCCAGCGAGGCCCGCACGAACCCGGCCGGGTTGGCGGAGAGCTGCTTGATGAGCTGACGTCGCGAGCGGCCGCGGATCTCGCGGACCTCGAGCTGCGCCGCGAGCAAGAACCCGACCGACTGCGGATCGAGGAAGCCGAGCCGGGTTCGCATGCGGTTGCCCCGACGGCCCCAGCCTCCGCCGCCTCCGCTGTGACGCAGGGCCGCGTTGGCGGTGAGCATGCCGAAGCCGAGGTACACCGCGGTGACGTCGACCAGGCGCTGGCGCGGGGCGTCGTCGCCGATGGGCAGGCGATGCACCCGGCGATAGGCCTCGGCCACCGCCCGCGCCATGGCGGGCACGACGACAAGCGGGTCTCGGAGCGCGGCCGATTGCACCGCGAACTCCAGGTTGCCTTGGCGGAGCCCTTCGAACGAGACGCCGCTGGTGCCCGCGGCCACGTTTCCGCCCTCGTCGAGCACCTTGACCACCACCGGGTAGTCCTCGACGCCCGCGTACCGCAGCAGTCGGCGAGCGAGTCGGCGCACGCTGGGCTCACCCCCGGCCCAGGGATCGGGGAAGTAGTCGTCGTTGGCCTCGAGCAGGGGCGCGCTGACGAACGGGCCCACGCCGCGTTCTTTCACCAGCAGCGCGAGCTGCTCGATGAGCCACGTCCGCGCCTCCGGAGGCGGGATCAGGACCTCTTGGTCGAGCTCGTCCTCGTCGACTTCTTCGAGGTCGGTCGGGTTGGCGTTGGGGCTGGGGTCGCTCACGACGGGCTCCAGAGTCTGCGCGTGGCCACGTAGCATACGTCGCGGCCCTCGTCCGTATTACCGCGTCCTGCCGCGTTCCTGACCGGAGCGGGCCTGCGCGGCACAATGGGGCGTGTGCTCGCTCGCACCTGGGCTCCTGCGGAGCGGTCGGGTCCGGCCCGGCGCAGGGCACGATGCGAGCAAAGACCGCGCTCAGCGGCTTCGCGAGCGGCAGCGCGACTCGTGCTCTTGGCACTTGAAGCGCACGTGCAAGTGATCGACGTGCCCTTTGACGTGCTGGATGAGCGCGCTGCGTCGCGGAGGCGAGCGCGGGTACTCCAGCCATCGCGACAGCTCTGCCTTGGGGACGGTGCCCTGGGCGACGGCGTGGTCGTACAGCAGCTTCTGGATCGCCGAGTCGATGAAGATCACCTCGATCTGTCCCGTGGAGCGCAGCAGCTTGAGCAGGTTCCAGGTCTCGGCCGCGTCGAGGTTCTTCGCGGTCATCGAGCGCCAGTTGAGCTCCTCGCCCTTGGGCAGCACCTGGAGGTAGCCGAGATCGACATCGCGCCCGCTCTGGTGGGTGCTGTGGGGCTCGAGGCGGCCGCCCTTACGCGCGGCCATGTTGCCTACGAGGATCGGCTGCACTTCGCCGCGGTCCGCCCAGCGGCGCAGCACCTTGTCGAGCAGCGAGACGGTGTGCTCCGTGCCGTACGACTTCCACGGGATTGCCTTGAGGTGGCGCCCTGGGCCCTCGATCATCGGCACGCCGCCCTCGAGGGTGCCGTTGCTGGGCAATCCCACCGATTGGCTGCTCTCGTCTTCGTCCCGGAGGTAGACCACGACCTTGGAGTTGGGCGGCAGCTCGCTCTCCAGCGCCTTGCCCGGGTTCATCGCGGTGATCTCGTGGTGGAAGATCTTGTAGAGGTTGGCGACGTTCTTGATCGAGCCGCCGTGCCGAATGGTGTAGGTGATCTTCTTCGGCGGGGACAGCTCGGTCGCCCAGCCCTGGGGGAGCGGCTCGGGCGGGAGGACCTCGTCGTCGGGCTCGTCGATGGGATCCTCGGGTCGGTCGTCGGCTCCGGCCGCCGCGGGCTCGGGATCGGGCTCGTCGACCAGGGGTTCTCCGTCGGCCTCGTCCTCGTCGCGGGGTTCGTCCTCGCGGTCGTCGTCGACCTTCGCACCCGCCACCGCAGGGGCGGCGTCGGGCGAGACGCTCAGGGCCGGGCCGGGCTCGGGGGCGCCGCAGCGCAGTGCGGCGGCGACGGCCCATACGCCACCGCCCAGCACGATCAGGGTCGGGCCGAGCTGGCGACGTGGGGGAGGGGAGGCTTCGGCGACGGGTTCGTCGTCGTCCTCTTCGAGGTCGTCGTCCTCGTCGAGGTCGTCGTCCTCGTCGTCGGAATTGGCGTCGTCGAGCTGCTGCGCGTCCTCGGCCTCCTCCTCTACGGAGGAGGGGTCGGACCCGGAGGCCTCGAGATCCTGCTCATCGTCGTCACGGTGGGCCATGGCGCGGGAGCCGATAGTGGGCTGCGGCGGCCCCTCGAAGCAAGTTCTGGGCGCAAGCGCTCGCGCGCGCGCCGCAAACGGGCACCTAGAGCCCCTTTTGGGGCTCACAGATGCCGGTCGCGGATCGGGACGGTGGCCGAAAACCGGTGACGCGACGTGCGTCTCACTCCGGCGGCGGGCAATCGACGAACAGCAGGTTCACGTGCCGGGCGAAGGTCGGCGGCTGCGAGTCGAGCACCGTGCACTCGCGCTCGGGATGGTCGACCGTGAGCTCGTAGGTGCCCTCGGGGCCCGGCTCGACGTTGAAGAACACCGCGACCGGGTAGAGGCTCCACTCGATGTCGCTGGTGTTGAGGATCGGCTGGCCATCCGAGTTGGGAGCGTAATAGGTGTTGGGCTCGGGCGGCGGGTCGAGGGTGACGGTGGCTCCCGTCGCGGTGTTCTGCTGGATGGCGACCAGCAGCACCGCGCGCTCTTCGTCGAGCATCACCGTCTTGTCCTGAGCCTGCAGCGCGTTGACCTGAAGGTCGATGACGTCGAGCGAGACCTGCGACAGCTCGAAGTCGTCGACGCCCTCGAGCCCCGTCTCGAACTGGAGCACGCCGCCCCAGTAGTTGTCGGTGTCGGCCACGATGAAGCGGTCGGTGATGTTGACGGGTAGCGCCTCGAACTCCCAGTCGCCGCTGGCGTTGCTGGTCGTCTCCAGCTCGGGCATGCCGAGTACCGAGATCTGGGCGTCGACGATCGGGCCCATCGCGAAGAAGTCCTGGATGGTGCCGCCGAAGCGAACCTCGGTGGGCGGCTCGCCCGTGCTCTCTTCGCCGCCCTCGCTGCTGCTGCCGCCGCCCTCGAGCACGCCGCTGCCGGAGTCGGCACTCTCGCCCGTGGTGGTGCCCGGCGCCTCTCCTGTGGTCGTGCCCGAGCTTCCGTCCGCCGAGCTGGCGGGGGCGCTGTCATCCGCGCAACCCACGACGAGGAGTCCGGCGACGATGAGCGAAGAGGTCGAGGCGTAGTTCAAGCGCATGAGCCAGAGTGTACGGGATCGACGTCTAGGGGGCCCGTGCTCCAGGTTTAGCCATGATCACGGCTCCAGGAGTCGGCGTGGCACGGTTTTGGGACGGGGTCGTAAAACGTAGTTTGGTGAAGGTATATGGGCGACTTTAACCTGCAATAACCCTCACGAACTTACAGGTATGAAGATTCTTTACTTCGACTTACCCGGTGCTAGCTTCCGGCGCTCATGAGACGCCTGCACCGTAGTCTTGCGTGTTCGCTTCTGGCCCTGGGCCTCGGCTGCACCGCGAATTCGAATGCCGCGGGCACGGGCTGGGGCGTCGACCTGGCCGACGAGGAGGACTCCGAGGGCGAGGTCATGACCGGCACCGAGGGCGGCGACTCTGCCCCCGCGGGCGAGGATGGCTCGGGTGCCGGAGATGACGACGGAGGCGACGGTGAGGTCCCCTCGGACGACTCCGCGACCTCGGGTGGCGGCACCGATGACGGCGATCCGGCCGGCACCGACGGCGGCTCCGAGGGCGATGAGGGCGGGGCGGTCGAGTGCCCCGCCGACGTCTTCGAGATGCTGTGGTCCGAGGACGCCATGCTCCAGTCGCCCATGACCTATGGCGTGGCCGAGTCCGCGGTGGGCTCTCCCATGATCGCGCTCTCCGAGGTCGCCGAGGAGGGCACCATCAGCTTCGAGGTCGACATCCCGTGCGGGGGTGACTACCGCATCTTCGGGCTCGTCTGGGACATCTACCCGGGGGCCTGGTCGCAGGACGACGCCGACTCCTTCCACGTCAGCCTCGGCGGCGGCGACGAGTTCCGCTGGTCCTATGGCTGCCAAACCGACGGGCAAGAGAACGCGCTGTCGTGGCAGTCGCTGCACTCGGCCGAAGACGACGACTGCACCATCTCGCCCGTCTCCGTCGAGTTCCCCGAGCCGGGGACCTACGTCATTCGCCTGCGCAACCTCGAGGCGGGCTCGGGCTCCGCAGTGGCCGGCATCGCCGGCCTGGCCGTCAGCTCCGACTGGGACGCCGACCCGCACGGGCTCTACTCGCCCTACGGACACTAGACGCGCTCGCGAGCGCTACGAGCCAACCAAAGAACGAGGGCGCTCCGGCTCGGCCGGTGCGCCCTCGATTCGTTTCGCCCGTGGCGACTAGTTGCAGGGCGGCATGCCCGTGACGGCCGAGACCCAGATCCCGTCCTCGGCGGGCTCGGGGAACAGCGAGTACAGGCAGTACGGGGTCAGCGTCACCGGATCGCCGATGAGGCCATTGCCGACGTTCCAGCCGAGCACGTCGGCCCGCAGCTCACCGTTGGTCGGGTCCCAGTTGAGCGCACCGCTCACGCCCTGGAGGTCGACGGTGTTGCCGGCGGCCAGGATGTTGCGCGCGTCCTGGATGAACACGTTGGGCGCGTCACCGAAGGAGATTTCGGCGCCCTTCGGATCGTTGAGGGCCGCCATGCCGTTGGCGATGCCGGTTCCGGTGATCTCCTCGCCGGCTGGGATGGTGACCATGGCGAACATGGCGGCCAACGCTGCGTCGTACGCCAGAGAAGAGCTGGTGAGCGCTTCCTCGTCGTTGAAGTTGATCTGGTAGCGGATGTTGAACGCGGTGAAGTTCTCCGCGTCGAAGATGTTCGGCGAGGTGCCTCGCATCTGCGCCTGCAACAGCGGCCACACCATGGCCAGCTCGGGGATGGCCGCCGCGCTGTTGACGATGTCCTCCATCGTGGGCACCGCACCGTGGGTGACGGTGAACAGGGGGAGCGGCGCGAAGTTGTACAGCTGGCCCCACGCGCTCATGTAGCTGAGGATCAGCGCCTCGGCCTCGGAGGTGCCGATGATGAGCACGTGCGTGTAGTGGTCATCGGCGCTGTCGTAGTCCATCGCCGACGTGGCGATTCCGGCTTGGGCGAGCGCCTGACCGAGCACGGTGCCATACGAGGAGAGCAGCTCTTCCTTGCTCCCGAAGGTCTCGGGACCGGGGTAGTTGGCGAAGTAGACCTCGGCCGGGGCAAGGTCGGTCACCAGGTCGGCCGCGATCTGCTGCTGGAGCTCGTTGCCGTAGGCGTCGTCCTTGTTGAGGACCAGCAGGCGTGCCGGCGCCGGATCGTAGTCGGCGGTCAGCCGATCGATGAGGGCGTTACCCTGGAACACGTCGTTGGGCGTGATGCGCCAGACGAGGTTGTTGTCCTCGAAGTTCGACAGCGACGCCGCGCTGGCGGTGGGGCTAATGACGAACACGTCGGCCGGGACGGTGATGTTCTCGGCGACCTCGCGGACCGACTCGGAGAACACGGGGCCGACGATGGCGTTGACGCCGACCGTGTCGACCAGGTGGGTGGCCGCGGCGGAGGCGACCGTGTCGCCGCCGGTCGAGTCACAGCCGACCCAGGCGATCTTCTGGCCATCCTGCAGCGAAGCGACGTTGTTGAAGTCGTCGACCGCGAGCTCGAACGCGTTCTCCAGCGGCTGCACGAGCTCGTCGAAGGGAGGACTGGTGGGCATGATGGAGCCCAGGAACTCGACGTTGTCGCGGCCATCGTCGGGCCACAGCAGGATGTCGCACTCGGCCGAGAGGATGTTCAGGCAGGTGCCTCCGTCGCCGCAGCGCTGGTCTTCGTTGCAGTCGGAGTTGACCTCGCACTCGGCACCCTCGGTGGTGGTGGTGGTGTCCTCCGGCTCGATGGTCGTGCTGCTGTCGCCGGGATCGGTCGTCGTGACCGGCGTGGGGGTCGTCTCTTCGCCGGCCGTCGGGTCGATGTCGGTGTCGGCCGTGTCGTTGGCGGAGCCGCCCGGCGGCACGCAGAAGCCATCGACGCAGGTCCCCTGACCGTCGGTGTAGACACACTCACTGTCTGCGCTGCACGGTGCAGTGTCGTCGAGGTTGAGCGCGAGGCTACATGCGGCACCGAGGGGCAGACCCAGGGTGATGCTCGCGATCGTACGCCGTACCATCGTGCCGGCGAATCTATGTTGGGGTTGTTTGGCCATGACTTCCCTTCAATCCAAGCACCGCCGGGGGGAGGGCGGTACGCACCGTCCATAGTAGCCTAGCCAGGGCCTTCGTGTTCACGAACTGCCCCAAACGAACGAAGGCCGGGCATGCATGAAATGCCCGGCCTCTCGCTCGTTGGGTGGGGGCTGGCGCCCCTTGTCGGTGAACGACTTCGTTGGGTCTAGAACCGGTGGGTCAGACCCAAGCCGACTTGCCTAGGTCCGAGCACAGGGGACCACACGGTTCGACGTGCGACCGCATCGTCGCCACCCTTGTCCTTCTTGCGATCGAGGGTGGTGAGCACCAGCACCAAGCCGGCGGTGGCGAGAATGCCCCCGGTGATGAACATGGCGTCGGCGACGGTGGCCTGCCGTTGTGCTCGCTCGGCGAGCGCGAGACGGCGATCGACGAACTCGTCGGTCTCTGCGTCGTTGGCGGTGCCTTGGGCGACGCCACCGAAGATGGCTCCGACGATCAGCGCGCCGCCACCGACACCGAGCAACGAGTACCCGGTGATGCGCAGCGTCTTCTTGCGCTTGGCCGCGGCGTCGTCATCCGTTTCTTCGGGTGGCGTGGTTTCTTCCGGGGGGGTCTCCTCGGGGGGGGTCTCCTCGGGAGGCGTTTCCTCGGTCTTCATTTGCTCGAGAGCCTCACGCAGGACCTTGAGCCGCTCGGTGGCCGTTTGGCGCGACTCGAGGTCGACCCCAGACTGACCCACGAAGCGCTGGTAGAAGACGACCGCGTTCTCGAGGTCGCCCTTTTCCTCGTACACGCGACCGATGTTGAACAAGTAGTTCGGCTGCGGGTCGATGTCGTAGGCCTTCTCGAAGAGTTCGACGGCTTCGTCGTACTCCTTGGCCTGGAACTTCTTGACGGCTTCGCCGCTCAGAGCCTCCGGGTCACCCGCGGGGGCCGCCGCTTCACCTTCGTCGGGAGCAACCGCCGCGACCGAAGAAGCGGTGGTGGTAGCGGCCAACACGGGCAGGCTGGGTGCGAGCACCAGAGCCAGCGCGATGGAGGAGCACAACAAAGAGCGAGGGTGATTCCGAGTCATGGGGAGCTCGCGTGACTTTAGCGTCATTCAGTCCTTCGTGGGCAAGAATGGGTTGCCAGAGTCCTGCTTCTTTTCCTCTTTTTTCCCGCCCTCGGTCGGCAGGAAGGGGTTCGATTTCTTTTTCTTGTTGTTGGTGGCAGGAGCCGGATCGGGTTTGCTCGTGGTTGGCTCCGGTGCCGTGGCGGCGGGCTCTGGATCCTTGGACGAACTACCCTTGCTGCTCTTGCCTCGGGCCTTGAGCGTGAACGAGATCGGAGGAGCTTCTTTTTCCGTGACGGTGATGGTCTCGTTGAAGGCGTAGTAGCCCCGAGCCATCAGGCGCATGGTGTGCTCGCCGACGGTCAGCTTGCCCTCGAACGGCGTCGTTCCGGCCGGATTCCCGTCGATATAGACCTTGGACGCGGGACGGGAACTGATGCTCACCTGTCCAAAAATGATGTCCTCCGCTCCCTCGACGGTCGGCGTCTCGACGTCGAGTCGGGCCAGCGCTTCTCGGGCCGGCATGTGGGACGGGTCGAGCTCCAGGGCGTCCCGATATGCTTCGATCGCGGCGTCGCGGAGATCGTCGGATTCGAATTTGGAGCCGGCCGCCATCAGTCGCCCGATGGCGATGCGGTGGTCGGTCCGGTCGACCCGACCGGCCAGCGTGGGCAGGGACTTGGTGAGACCACGGACCTCGTCGAGGACTCTGGTGGCACCATCGAAGTCTCCCTCGCCGATGAGCCGGTCGGCTTCGGTCAGCGCCGCTTCCACGACGGCGGGATCAGGTTCGGCAGGAGCAGGCGTCCCAACTGCGGCCGGTTCGGAGCTCGTGCTGGCGACCTCGTCTTTCTTGTCGTCGCCCATCAGCATCCACACCGCCAGGCCGCCGCCGAGCACGGCCAGCAGGGCGCCGGCCAGCATGACCATCGCCGTCCTGCCCGTCTGCGGTTGTGGCGGGTACTGCCCCGTATGGGCCCCGGTGACCGGGTCGATATGGATGGGGGCACTCACCCCCGTGTCCGCATGGACGAGGGGGCTGCCCGCGGCCCGAATGTTGGGGTCGCTGCCCTGCCCGAGCGCGGGGTCCATCATGTGCTTGGCACTGGGACTGACCTCGGTGCCGAGCAGCTCCATCATGCCCGTGTTGCCGTGCCCCGGAGGCATGGCGGCCGGGATGCCGTGGCGCTGGGTCTCGGCTCGCGGCAAGCGGAACATCGCGGCGGGCACCACGTCGATGAGGCCCTCGACGATCTCGTCGGCGTTGGATGGCCGGTCCTCGCGGTTCTTCTCGAGCAGCGAGTGGATGAGATTGATGAGGCCCTCGGGGATGTCGTGACCCTCGGGCAAGACCTCGTCGAGACGCCGAGGGGGCTCGTTGATGGTCTTGTAAAAGACGGTGGCGTTGTTCTCTCCCTCGAAGGGGAGGCGCCCGCTGAGCATGTAGTAGAACAGGACGCCGAGGGCGTAGACGTCGACGCGCAGGTCGATGTCATCGCCGCGAATCTGCTCGGGGGACAGGTACCCGACCGTACCCATCACGTGCTCTTCGGTAATCGCCTGTTCGCCCTTGGTGAGCTTGGCGAGGCCGAAATCGAGGATTTTGACGAAGTTGGCCCGACCCTTGCGCTCGCACAACATGATGTTGGCGGGCTTGATGTCGCGCACCATCATCTCGCGCGAGTGCGCGTGACCGATGCCCTTGAGGATCTGTGCGGCCACGGGCACGAAGGCCTCGAGCGAGAGGCTGCCGTGGCGGTCGACGAACTCGGAGAGCAGCTCGCCCCGCAGGTACTCCATCACCAAGTACGCACGACGGCCCTCCTTGCCGTAGTCGTACATCGTGACGATGTTGGGGTGCTTGAGTCCGCTCAGGCGCTTGGCCTCGCGCTCGAAGCGAGCGAGCGCCTCGTCGTCGTTGGCCCAGTTGGGCGCTAGGACCTTGACCACGACCTCGCGGTTGAGGTCGCGTTGATCCGCGGTGTAGACGAGGCCGACGCCACCGCGCCCGATGAGCTTCTTGATGGTGTACTTGCCGCCCAGCGGATGACCGATCAGAGGGTCTGCGGGTAGCTCAAGTGCTTTGCTGGTTTGGCTCATTGCGACTGGGGAGGGTGCTGGGCGAGGGCGAGTTGTTGGTCTGGTTACAGCACCTTCGCTCGCCGATGCAAGACGAGCCGCTCGGGCCGGGGAGCGCGAGCGGCCAACGCCACTGGCCGGGCAACCACAATAACACCTCGTGCCAGCGTCTTTGGAACTTGTACCCGTTCCACGAGCCAAACGATCGAGCATGCGCTCTGGGTGTTTTTGGAGCGAGCACTGTCCCGCGACGTGCGCTGTGGTGGGAGAAGGTGACTTACCGGTCGGTCGGTAAGGCCGAATCCCGGCTGGCAGTGACAAAAAACGGCAGCTCGTGGTGGACGCGTTCGGCCCTGGGAGTACGCGGTGCGGTGGCAGTAGACTCCAGGTCGTGGGCTTGAAGACCTTGGCCTCGGCGAACCTGGCAGCGGGAATCTGCATCGTCTGTGGGTGCCACCCCCCGACCGTTGCGAACGACGAGAGCCCGACTACGGCGCTGTCCCCACAGGCCGCCGCAAACGACCCTGAAACCATGTTCCGGGATCTGGAGCAGCGACTGGTCGAGGAGCCGCTTCGACTGCGATTCGACGTGACCGCCGAAGGCGCGGTCGAGGTCGACATCGAAGGCTCGTTGATCGTCGAAGACGAGGTCGAGCTTCGAGCCAAGGGAACCTTTGCGGGGCAACCCCTCGACCTGCGGCTTTGGTCAGAAGGAGATCACCTACAGGGCGGACCAGTTGGGAACCCTTCGTTCGAACTTCCGCGACCGATGGCGCTGGCCCCCGCGCTCGTATTGGGCCTCACGCGCATGGGCGTCCTCCACAACATCGCGATGTTGATGGGTGGGGCGCCGCCCGATCACAGCGGTGGTGGGGTCGAAGCCTGGGTACAGACGGTCGAGCATCGTTCGCCCGGAGGGTCCGACCCTGGCGTCGAGTTCGGTTTGGTCGTCGACGGGACGCCGTCCGGTTCGGCCACGCTGTGGCTCGACGCGGTGGGGCAACCCCGACTTCGCGAGCAGCGAGTCGACTTTCCCGAGGGCACGATGATCGTCGTCGAGCGCTACGAAGACCTGGGCGGCGCGGGCGAGTAGCTCGGTGGTGGCGGGTGCCCGATGGGAGCACATGGTCCGAATCGGCACCGGGATCTCCCGAGGGTCACGCCGCCGCGCGTCCGAGCGGCCGTCGGCCGCAGACGCGATCAGCTCTTGGGCTCTTCGAGGTTGGCTCGGATCCCAGCCACCCAGCGGTCGAGGTTGTCGAGCGTGCTGCGAAGCTCCGACTGCGAGTCCGAGATTTCGCTCATGGCGACTTCGAGCATCTCGCGGGCGCGTCGGAGTCGGCTCTTGACCGTGCCCTGTGGAATCTCCATGACCTCGGCGAGCTCACGGGTGCTCATGCTCTCCCAGTAGTGGAGCTCGAGCACGATCTGCAGCTCGACCGGGATGCGACGCAGCGCCTGCAGCAGGAGTCGTTGCTCCTTGCGACGGGCCAACGCCGAGCTGGGCGAGGGACCCAGCGCGGCCACCGAGACCAACGAGGGATCGAAGACCTCGCGGCTGCGGTTGTTCTTGCGGATCCATCGGTATAGCTCGTGGCGCGCGACCACGAACAAGTACGCCCGGAAGCCACACTCCTTGCGGAACGAGTCGCGGCCTCGCACGCACGCCATCATCGTGGCTTGGATGAGGTCGTCGGCGTGGTCCGCCACCTTGTTGGTGAAGAAGCGGTACAGCGCATCGAAGTGGCGCTTGAGCAACTGGTTGCCCGCTCCCAGATCGCCTCGTCGCCAGCGGTCGAGCAGCTCGAAGTCGTCCACTGGCCCCATGGTAACACCCGCCAACGGGCTCGCTGCCCGCGCTTGTGATGTCCTGCCGAGGGGGGGATGCTATGGGGGATGTTGATCGTCTTCGAGGCCCACCTGACCCCCTCCCGTTCCGACGACGCGATCCTCAGCGACGAGGTCTTGGCCGAGACGCAGGCTCAGGTGATGACCCCGGCCGAGGCGCGGGCGATCGGCTTCGAGGGGGTCCCGGACGACCCGAATCTGCGCCTGATCGCGGTCGCGCCCCGCGACAAGGGCTGGATCGAAAAAGCGCTCGATCGCTCGCCGAGCGTCACCGGCTTTCGAATTCACGAAGTCGACATGTAGCGGCCGATTCGTTTCAGGGGGCGTGGTCCGGATTCTCCAGCACGGCGAGCAGTTCCAGCAGACTGCCGTGCAGACTTCGCATTCGTGACTTGCCCAGTTGGGCCTCGAGCTGGGCCTCGACCTCGCGGAGCACGGCGAGACCTTGCAGGACCGAGCGCGGGCCTTCGCGGATGAAGCGAATGCGCTTGGCTCGACCGTCCTCGGGATCGGGGCTGCGCTCGACCACACCCATCTGCTCGAGCTCTCCCACCAGCTGCCCCGCCGCTTGCTTGGTGATGCCCACGCGGCGGGCCAGATCGGTCAGCCGCGTGCCCTCGAGATCGATGTGGGGGAACAAGGCGGTATGCGACGCTCGCAGCGGTACCCCCAGGTGCTCGCGGACCAGCGCCAGGCCGCGCTCGTTCACCAGCCGCGCGCATCGCATCAGCAGCTGCGCCATGCTGGCTCGCTTCTCGGCCTCGAAGCGGGCGGCGAATTGTTCGGGAGGGGAGCTCATGAAGCGGGTCGGAACCGGGGGGTTGGAATGTTGGTCAAGTATACTTGACTATTTCGTCAGGTGTGATTGACTATCTCCATGCTCGAACCTCTGGCCGAAGGTCTGTGGCACGACCATTTCGATCTCTTCATGCCCGGGCGGGTGCACTTCCGCGGGCGCATGGTGGTCGCGCGTCTCGGTAGCGGCGGCCTGTGGGTCTGGTCGCCGATTCCCATCTCCGACGAACTCGCGGCGCAGCTGGCCGAGCTGGGCCCCGTGGAGCACTTGGTGGCGCCCAACGGCTTTCACCACATGCACTTCGAAGGCGCCGCCGAGCGCTACGGGTCGGCCCGCAAGTGGATTAGCCCCGCGTTGGTCACCAAGCGCCCCGATCTCGCCCACGACGAGCTGCTCACGACCGAAGCTCCGCCCGCCTGGGCGCAGGAGTTCGACCAACACTTGATCGGGGGCATGCCCAAGGTCGACGAATTCGTGTTCCTGCATCGACCGTCCAAGTCGTTGCTCGTCACCGACATGGTGTTCAACATCCTCGAGTATCAGGGCTGGGTGTCCGGGCTCGTGTTCCGCATGGCGGGCACGCACAAGCGCTTCGCCCAGAGCCGCTTGTTCCGCTCGTTCGTCAAGGATCGCGCTGCGGCGGCCCATAGCGCCCGGCACATCCTCGGCTGGGACTTCGAGCGCGTGGTGATGGCCCACGGCGAGATCGTCGAGCAGGGCGCACGCGAGACGTTGGAAGGCGCGCTCGGCTGGATGCTCGCCGGAGCCCCGAGCAGCGATCCGGCCGCGGCGTAGCTACGGCTGCGCGGGCGTGTCGGCGGCGGGCGGGGTGTCGGCCGGGGGCGTTTCGGCCGAGGTGTGATCGTGGACGATGGCCCACTTGCCCTGCTCGCGGGCGAACACCAGCGAGAAGATGCCCGTCCCCGCCTGCGGGGTCTCGGTCAGCGTGAAGCGACCCAGCGCGATCGCTCCGTCGGCGCCGACCGGGGACAGCTCGACCTCGGTGAACTCGAGGTGCCCCATCTCGCCGTTGTCGCCGTAGCGCTTTTGGTAAGAGGCGAGGGTCTCCTTCCAGCCGCGGCGGATCTTGGCGCCCGAGGTGAACACGAGGTCGTCGCGCTGGTGATAGCCCTGCATGAAGGCCTCGAGGTCGCCCGCATTCCAGGCGTCCTTCTGGCGCTCGAGCACGGCGCGAATCTCCTGTTCGTCGTCGGGCGAGGGACGGTCGGCGCGGCACGCCGACAGCAGCAGCGAACCCAAGGTCAGGCCGAGCACGATGCGAGACATGCCCCAGGCTCCGCCACGCGGAGCCGGAAGGCAAGCGCCGCGGGGCCGGCTCAGGACTCGCTGGCGGTGTCGAGGCGCACGCGCCAGCGCGAGCCCTCGGGGCCGTCCATGATGATGATGCCCTGGGCGTCGAGGCGGTTGCGGAGTTCGTCGGCCTCGGTCCACTGCTTGGCTTCGCGCAGGCGAACGCGCTCGGCGATCTGGGCCTCGATGGTGGCGCGGTCGAGCCCGGCCGCGGCGAGTCGCTTGACCTTCACCTCTTCGATGAAGTCCTGGGTCGGCGAGGCCATGAGACCGATCTGAGCGGCGACGGCGGCAAAGGCCTCGAGCGCGGGCGCGACCACGGGACCGCCTCGCTTCTTGGCCTTCTTGTGCCCGGCGAAGCGGTTGACCGCGCGCGCGAGCGTGAACAAGTGGCCCAGGACCTGCGAGGTGTTGAAGTCCTCGCGCAGCGAGTCGGCCAGCTGCTGCGGGAACGCCCGGCCGAGCTTCAGCACGGTGCCCGCGTCCTCGCCCAGCTCCTTGGCGACGTGATCGGCGTCTTCTTGGCCCTTCATCGCCTCGGCCACGTCGCGGGCATCGTAGAGCCGGCTGAGCATGGCCAGCGCCTCGGGTAGCGCCTCGGCGTTCCAGGGCAGGGGCGAGCGGTAGTGGCTCTGCAGGTAGTACAGGCGCACCGCCTCGGCCGGGAACTGCTCGAGCACGTCCTCGATGTTGACGACGTTGCCGAGGCTCTTGCCCATCTTCTGGCCGCCGCCCATCGTGAGCAGCCCGTTGTGCATCCAGTACGCGACGTAGCGGTCACCGTTGCTGCACTCGGACTGGGCGACCTCGTTTTCGTGGTGCGGGAACACCAGGTCGAGCCCGCCGCCGTGGATGTCGATGGTGTTGCCCAGGCACTCGCGGGACATGGCCGAGCACTCGATGTGCCAGCCGGGGCGCCCGGGACCCCAGGGGCTCTCCCACTGCGGCTCGCCGGGCTTGGCCGCCTTCCACAGGCCAAAGTCGGCGGCGGCGCGCTTGCCCTGCTGCGGCTCGGCGGAGCGCATGTCCTCGACCTTGCGACCGGACAGCGCGCCGTAGCGATCGAAGCTGTCCACGGCGAACCACACGTTGCCGTCGGCCGGGTAGGCGTGCCCGCCCTCGACCAGCTTGGCGATCATCGCGACGATCTGGTCGATGTTCTCGGTGACGCGGGGCTCGGCATCGGGGCGCTGCAGCCCCAGGTTGTCCATGTCCCGATGAAACGCGTCGATCTCGTCCTGCGCGAGCTGCTCGGCGGTGATGCCGAGCTTGTTCGCGCGCGCAATGATCTTGTCGTCGATGTCGGTGAAGTTGCGGACGAAACGAACTTCCCAGTCCTCGTGGCGGAGCCAGCGGATGAACGCGTCGAAGATCATCATCGCCCGGGCATGCCCCACGTGCGTGCGGTCGTAGACCGTCATGCCGCAGACGTAGATCCCCACCTTTCCGGGTGTTTGCGGGACGAAGTCCTCGACGGTGCGAGACGTGGTGTTGTACAGGCGAAAAGGGGTAGGCATCGCTTAGTTTTCGCGACGCTAGCTGCGGCCCCTGGGGGTGTCAACGGCCCCCACGGATGGGGCCGAGGAGGCCCCAATGAGGCCAGGACGACATTTCTGGCAGATTTCGTGAAAGTACTCGGCGCTCATCGGTACTCCTCCATACGCGAGGGGGTTTTCAGACCCAGTGGCTGCAGATGACCCCGATAGGGAGTGTGGACCCGTGGACCTCACCCAACAGACTGATGAGCTTGCCGACCTCTTCGATGCGTATATGCAAAACGCCGGATCGGTTCCCGCCGTGCGTCGGTCCCCACGGTGCGCCCACAGCGGCGCGGCGGCCGAGGCTCGGCTCCAGCTGCAGGCCCAGCTACGGGCGCTGGAGCAACTGCAAAGCGGTATCCGGGCGTGTCTCGCGGCCGATGCTCACCGATTGATGGGGGACCGGGTCTTGGCCGACTCTCCCGAAATCCTTCGGCTTCAGGGGGCCATGAGCGACTGGTCGATTGCCATCGGCCTCACCTCGCGCACCACGGAGACGGTCAGCGAGGTGCTCGAGACGCTGCTCGACGACCTCGGTTCCGATCGCTCCGAGCGCGGCTAACCGGGTCCGGCCGCGGTCGGTGTCGAGGTTATCCCTCGTCGCCGCTGCCGCGGGCTCAAAGGGGCACGGGCGGAAAATCTTCGGGGTGGTCGTCGTCGCCGATGCAGCACACCGGGTCGTGCTCGCAGCGATGGTTCATGGCCTCGTCGTAGCACTCGTCGGCATGCAAGTAGCCGAGCGCCGCCCGGCCATTATTACCGAAGCAGCGCAGCGTGCCGTCGTCCAACAGCGCGCAGGTATGGTCCGAGCCGGCCGCGATGGCCACTGCGGTGCCTCCCAGTCGCACCGTGCCGGCCGACATCGGGGTCTCGTCGTCGCCGATGTCTTCGGTGTGCCCATAGCCCAGAGCCCCGAAGGTGTTGGAGCCCCAGCACTGCACGCTGCCGCCTTCGAGCAGGGCGCAGGTGTGGCTTCGACCCGCGGACAGGGCCACCGCGGGGCCGCTGAGCTGTAGCGGGGGCACGTCGGCGGGGACCTCGTCGTCACCGATGTCGTCGGTGTGGCCATAGCCGAGCTCACCGCCCGCGTTCGAGCCCCAGCAGCGGACGTCCCCGCCTTCGAGGATGGCGCAGGTGTGGAAGGCCCCGGCGGAGATGGACGTGGCGGGGCCTCCGAGCGGTACGTCCGACAGCTCGGACCACGTGGCCTCGTCGTGGCCGACACAGCAGCCCGGGCTGTCGCAGTGGAAGCTCTGGGCGGTGCTGCACGACTTCGCTTCGATGCCCCGGCCGAGGTTTCCAGAGCGATTGTTGAAGCCCCAGCACTGCACGCCGCCGTCGGCCAGCCGCACGCAGGTATGCGCGCCGCCCAGCGCCAGCTGGGTCACGGCGGCGCGCAAGGCCAGCGGCTCGAGGGTCTCGGCCGACTCGTCGTCACCGATGATGTCCGCGTGCCCGAAACCCGGGGCGCCGAGCGTTCCGTCGCCCCAGCACAGGACCGTGCCATCCGCTCGGCGGGCGCAGGTGTGGCGCCCGTGCCGGGGCTGGTAGCTCGAGCTGCTGCCGCGGCCGCTCGACACCTGCAGCTCGACCACCTCGCCCAGATCGAGGGCGGGCACATCGACCGGGAGCTCGTCGTCGCCGATGGTCTCGGTATCGCCGCGGCCGAGCGCCCCCGCGCCGCCGAAGCCCCAGCAGCGCACGGTGTCGTCTTCGAGCAGGGCGCAGGCGTGATGGGTCCCCATGGAGACGCGGGTGACGGTGCCGCCCAGCGAGACGGAGCGCAGGTCGGCCAGCGGCTCGTCGTCGGCGAGACAGCACGCGGCGTTGTCGATGCAGTCGCAGCGATCGACGGCGGTGGTCTGCCCCAGCGTGCCGTCTTGCTCCCAGCCCCAGCAGCGCACGGTGCCGTCCTCGAGCAGGGCGCAGGTCCGGGACAGCCCCGCCGTGACTGCGGTGGCGAGGATGCTCGGCGCGTCGGAGCCACTTCCCGAGCCCTCGCTCTCTTCGGCGGTGCCGTCGGCTGGATCCGTATCTGCGGTGCTCTCACCCGGGCCCGCGGTGGCGGGCGAGCCATCGCCGGACCCGGTGCCCGCGCTCGTGCCTACCGGGTCGTTTCCACAGGCCCACAACCCGAGACCAACCACGGCGGCCAGCCCAACCAAGCGATAATCCATGCTTCGATTGTAGGGGCGTGCCCGCGGAGCCCACAACGAAACGACCGCCGAGCCGTCCCACGCTCGGGCGGAACTCGGGCGGAATTACGCCAGCGGCAGGCCTTCGTCGCCGCGCTTCTTGTACGCCCCGCCGTCCTTGAGCTTGCGCGCCGCGGTGAAGACCTGCACGGGCTCGTCGAGCGGAGCCTCGGGCATCTCGCGGCGCAACGTGGCGATGAGCTCGGCCGACTGGCTCCGCAAGAAGGGGTTGGTCTGTCGCTCTCGGCCCAGCTGCGAGGGGACGGTGCATCGCCCCTGGGCTCGGGTGGCCCACACTTCGCGAATGCGCTCGGCCAGGACCGCGTTGCCCGGCTCCAGCGCCCACGCAAAGCGCAGGTTGTCCTGGGTGTACTCGTGCGCGCAGCAGATGCGGGTGTGGTCGGGCAGCGCGGCCAGCCGCTGCAGGCTGTCGTGCATCTTGGCGGGTGGGCCGTCGAACAGCCGCCCGCAGCCCCCGGCGAAGAGCGTGTCGCCACACAGCAGGATGTCGTCGAACACGTACGACACGTGCCCGTCGATGTGCCCCTCGGTGAGCATCACGCGGCCTTCGCAGGCGCCCAGCCGCACGGTGTCGCCCTCCGCGACGCCTTCGGTCAGGCCGGGAATCTCCGCTGCCCGGGCCTGGGCCCCGACCACCCGCAGCTCCGCCAGGCGACCGCGCTTTTCGAGGTCGCGATTGACCCCGATGTGGTCGGGATGGGTATGCGTGTTGAAGACGGTGGTGAGCGTCAGGCCGTGGGCCTCGCAGTACTCGAGCACGCTGCCCGCTTCGGGCCCGTCGACCACCGCCGTCTCGCCCGTCTCGTTGCACGTGACCAGCCAGATGAGGTTGTCGATCCACGAGGGGACCTGATGCACGGTGAGCCGTCCATCGCGGGAGGTGAAGGGGGCATGGGGCTCGGTGACGACGTGTTGCATGGCCACGGAGAGGCGAGCATACACGCCGGATCGGGACGGCCCGCGGCGGAGCGGGCGCGAATACGCGTTCGGGGGCTCGGTGGTCGTGCCCGGCGGCGATGATGACCGATGGGGACCCGGCTGCTAGGGTCTGGGCCCCTCGCGATGATCCGTCTGCTCCGCAAGCTCACCGTCGAACAATGGGCGGCCATCGATCGTGACTACCGCGATCGCGAGCTGCCCGACTCGCGGGTCATGTGGATCCTGCTGACGATCACCCTCTGCCTGGTCCTGCCGCGCTACTTCGGCAACCCGAGCTTCATCGACAGCATCCCCGCCGCCAAGAAGCTGTTCGCCACGTGGCCGCACCCGACGCTTTGGCCCAAGCTGTACTGGGCGGGCTTCAAGTTCATCAACTACCTGCTGGTCCCGATACTCGCCATCAAGTTCCTGCTGAAGGAATCGGTGCTCGACCACGGGCTACGGCCCACCCGCGAGGGCAAGGTCTGGCTGCTCTACCTGGCGATGTTCTTGGTGGTGGTGCCCATGGCCTACGGGGCCTCGTTCACCGACAGCTTCATCCGCACCTACCCCAAGTATCGGTACGCGGGGGCGTCGTGGGAGCAGCTCATCGCCTGGGAGTTCGGCTACGGTTTTCAGTTCTTCGCGCTGGAGTTCTTCTTCCGCGGCTTCTTGCTCTTCGCGCTGGCGCGCTACATCGGCTCGGCCGCGATCTTCGTGATGGTGGTGCCCTACGCGATGATCCACTTCAGCAAGCCGCTGGCGGAGACGCTGGGCTCGGTGCTGGCCGGCATGGCGCTGGGCACCATCGCGCTGCGCACCCGCTCCATCTACGGGGGCGTGGCCGTGCACTGCGGGGTGGCGTGGGCGATGGACCTGTTTGCGATGCTGCGCAAGGGGCAGATTCAGCACCTCTTCGAAGAATGACTGCGTCGACGCCGGTCGTGATCGCTCCGGGCATGGCATGCGACGATCGGTCGTGGTGATGGGCGCGGGGTGTCGAACGCCGCTGATTTTTCGGTCGGTGTTCCGGCCGACGACGCTGGCGCAGATCCCGAGCGCAAAAAAAGACCGTGACGTCGAAACGCCACGGTCGATGCGACCCGGGATCGAGGCGAACGCTCAGCGCAGGGCGGCGAGCTTGGCCTCGATCTCCTCGACCTGCTTTTTGGCCGAGTCGTAGTTGTCCTGGACGATCTTCTCGCGCCGCTTGTAGGTCTCCATCCCTTGGGCGGGATTGTCGGACTGCTCGATGCTGGCCTTCATCTTCGGCAGGCGCTCGAGGAACTTGGTGCGGTTTTCGAGGTTGAGCTGTGCCTGCTCGAGGCGCTTCTCGTAGAAGGCGATCTTCTCGTCCGTGGTCGCGCTCTCGGGCGGGTCGGTGGGCGGAGGATCGGGCATGGTCGGAGCCATGCCCTTGGTCTCGGGCAGCTTGATGGCCGGGTTGCGGCGACGGCTGGCGGGCGCGGTGGCGGCATCGGTGGGTCGTGCTCCCACCCCCGCTCCCTTGGCGCCCGAGCGGCTGCCCGCCGAATCGCGAGCCGCGGCCGCGGCCTTGCCCCCGGTCCGCGCCTTTTTGACCCTTTTCGTCGTCGTCCGACGGCCAGAAGATAAGTAGTGCGGCCACCGCGAGGATGCCTGCGCCGGCCAGGACGGTCGGAAGGAAGCTCTGTTCCTCGTCGTCCGCGGGGGCTGCTCCGGGTGCCTTCTCGGTCTCGGTCGTCATGGGAAAAAGTACTATACCTCACTCTGTGCAAGGCGCCGACCGCGGAGAAGGCGCGGATTCCCCCGCGCCGGACTGGATCGAGATCCCGATGCCGGTCGATCTCGCCCACGATGGATACCGGGTCGACCGCTTCATCCACGCTCGAATCCCGCGGCTGTCGAGGACACGGATTCAGACGATCATCGGCCGCGGACAGGTTCACGACACGCAGGGACCGATCGTTCGGCCTTCCCGCCGCGTGCGTGCGGGCGAGGTCCTGCTGCTGCTGCGACCGGCGCCTCCCGAGCCCGAGGTGGTGCTCGACTATCGAGAGCTCCACGAGGATGCTCACCTGCTGGTCGTCGACAAGCCCGCGGGGCTGCCCGTGCACCCGAGCGCCCGGTATCACCGACACACGCTCACCGCGGTCATGCGCGACCGGTTGGGAGCGGGGCACGGCTGGGAGATGGCGCATCGGCTCGACCGCGAGACCTCGGGGGTGATGGTCTTCGGGCGGCACCGCCAAAGCGCCTCGGTGCTCAAGCGCAGCTTTGCCCGCCGCGAGGTCCAAAAGGAGTACCTGGCGCTGGTGCACGGTGACTGGTCGGAGTCGCGGAGCATCGACATCCCGCTCGGCCCCGCGATGGGCTCGGAGATCCGGGTGAAGATGGGCGCGCGCTCCCTCGCCGACGGAGGCCAGCGGGCGTGCACCGAGGTCGAGCCGCTCGGCTCGGGCCGCTTTCGAGGCGAGCCCGTGACCTTGGTTCGCGCGCGGCCTCGCACTGGTCGGCAGCACCAGATTCGGGTGCACCTGGCGCTGTGCGGGCACGGCATCGTCGGCGACAAGCTCTATGGTCTGGAAGAGTCGTGGTTTCTCGATGTGGTCGAGCGCGGCCGGCCGCTGGCCGATCTCGACGAGCACCTGGGGCTGCATCGCCATGCCCTGCACGCCTCGCGGATCCAGCTGGACCACCCCCAAAGCGGCGAGCGGGTGAGATTCGTGGCGCCCTGGCCCGAGGAGCTGCACGCGATCATGCCCGTGCCGCCGGGGTGACCGGACCATTCGTCGCGAGGGGTCGACCGTCGAACGATTCGCGACGGCCGCGGGGCATGGAAGGCTGCATGCTGCGCTCATGCGACGCTCGAAGCGATGCGCGTGGATCCTGGGGCTCGCCGTCGGGGTCGGCTGTGCGACCAATCCGACGCCCGGGGCCATGTCGGACACCACCGAGGCCGCCCTCGACGACTCCTCGGGCGGGCAGGGCGACACCGAAGGTGAGGGCGAAGACGGGGTCGAGGCGCTGCCTCACCAAAGCTGTCTGGAGGACGAGGGCATCATCTCGTCGCTGCCGCCGGGCTCCGACGCCTACGCGGCGGCCGGGTTCGATCGCTACGCGGAGGTCCTCGCGCCCAACGGCAAGCCGATTCGGCTCTACGCGCAGCCCGGCGTGGAAGCGCTGGCCTTCATTCGCGCCCGCAACCTGCTGCGCTTTTTCCTCACCGACGTGGCCGACTCGATGTACGGCACCGACAAGGGCGCGGTCGCCAACGCGATGGCGGACAACGACGCGGTGCTGGTCATGCCCGAGGGCGCGCACGAAGAAGGCAACGAGCCCAACGTGCCCGCGCAGCCGCTGTACGAGCACGAGACGCCGGTCGACGGCTCGGCCTGGTACCTCGACAACGACTTCGAGCACCGCGATGCCGCGCTCGAGGAAATCTTCCACCTCGTGCACGACACGGGCATCGGCACCGACTTCCCCGGGGCGTTGCCCGACTACCAGGCCGCGCTACTGGCCGAGGCGATGGCCGCGATCGACAGCGGCCGTTGGGGCATCGCCATCGACCCGCAGGTGACCGAGTGGCTCGAAGAGCTCGCCGCCGAGAACAGCCTGGCGCAGGAGTATATCGCCGCGGTGATCGACAGCTACTACGGCCTGTGGGGGCCGTGGGACGGGGAGGGAGGCATGTGGGGGCTGTACATCGCCCGCACCCGCGACGAAGTGCACGCCCTCGACCCAGCCGGGGCCGCGTTGCTCGAGGCCTTCCTGCCGCCGCAGCTCGACTACGAGGCCCGCCTCGACCCGAGCCTGAGCGGGACCTTCAGCCTGCGCTTCGACCCCGCGCAGCCCTACACCCACAAGTCGCAGTACCTGGTCCAGGCCACGCTCACGGGTGACATGGACTCCAACCTCGAGGGCAATGCCTTCGACAACACGCTGCGGGGCAACGCGGGCGACAACCAGATCGAGGGCGGAGAGGGCTCGGACTGGGTCGTGTACTGCTCACCGCGGGCCGAGTACACCGTCGACGTACAGGGCGACGAAATCCACATCGAGGGTCCCGACGGCCACGACGTGCTCACCGGCATCGAGCACGCCGCGTTTGCCGATCGCCAGCTCGACCTCAGCGCGCTGCGGCGTCGAAACCGGTAGCATTGAGCGGTGAGCGACACGGGGCGAGCGCGGATCGGCCTACAGCTGGGCGCCTGGCTCGGGATCTCGGCGATCTACTTCGCCCTCGATCTCGGGGCCCAGGAGGACGCGCGCGTGGCCGAGCTGGTGGTGCGGGCCGTGGTCTGGGGCGTGTGCGGCTGGCTGGTCAGCATGCTCGCGTGGTGGGGTTGGGCACGAGCGCAGCCCGAGGAGTGGTCGCCCTCCGGCATGGTCTTCGGCGCGACGCTGGGCGGCCTGGGCTTCGGCACGCTGTGGTTGCTGGTGTTCACCGCGATCGATGCGCTGGTGGAGCTCGAGCCGGGTTTCGTCCCGCTGCGCGACTGGAGCCTGGACCAAGCGGCGGCGGAGAGCATGGCCTATGCCTTTCCCATGATCGCGTGGCACGGCGTGGCGTTCTCGCTGCGCCAGGTCGAGCGGCGGGCCGACGACCGGGCGCGCGCGGCCGAGGCCGAGCAGCTCGCCCAGCGGGCCGAGCTCGATGCGCTCCGCTATCAGCTCAACCCCCATCTTTTGTTCAACGCGCTCAACTCGGCCATGGCGATGATCGACGAAGATCCGCAGCGGGCCGAGGACATGCTGCTGCGGCTCACCTTCTTGCTGCGCTCGACCCTGCGGGCTCCCCGGGAGGGCACGGTGGGTGAGGAGCTCGAGCGCATCGCCGCCTACCTCGAGCTCGAGGGCGTGCGCTTCGAAGACCGCCTAGACGTACAGGTCGACGTCGAGCCCGGCCTGGACGAGGTGCCGCTGCCGACCTTGTTGCTCCAGCCGCTGGTGGAGAACGCCATCAAGCACGGCATGCAGTGCTCGTCCATGCCGCTGCGCCTGCGCATTCGGGTCTCGCGGAAGGGCCGGGTGCTGACCGCGGTGGTGGCCAACTCCGGGCGCATGGGCAACGGCTTCGGTCGCGACGCCGAGTCGTCCACCGAGTCGGGTGTGGGTCTGGCCAACGTGCGCGCCCGGGTGGCGGCGCACTACGGCCACGGCGGCACCCTGCGTGTGGCCCAGGTGCAGCGTGAAGGCGAGCCGTGGGTCGAGGCCGAGCTGTGTCTCGATGGTCGGCGGGCGCGCCTCAAGACCCTGCACGACCCGCCGCCACCGCCGCCGCCCTCGCCCTTCGCCGATGGGTCCGCGCCCATCCAGGAGCACGCATGACCGCATACCGAGCCCTCCTGGTCGACGACGAGCGACTCGCCCGCCGCCGCCTGGCGAAGCTGCTGGGGCGCCATCCCGAGATCGAGGTCGCGGCCGAGGCCGAAGACGTCGCGGGCGCGGTGACCGAGCTTCAGGCCGACCCGAGCCTCAATCTCGTGTTCCTCGACATCCAGATGCCCGGCGGCTCCGGCTTCGAGCTGTTCAGTCGTACTCGGGTGCAAGCCTCCGTGGTGTTCGTGACCGCGTTCGACGAGCACGCGCTGCGGGCGTTCGAGGTCAACGCGCTGGATTACCTGCTCAAGCCGGTCGATCCCGCGCATCTGCAGCGCGCGGTCGCTCGACTCCCGCCGCCCGGCAAAGCGGCGACGAGGCCGCCGCTCGACGATCGCATTTGCTTGCCCCTCGGGACCGGCGCTCGTTTCGTCGAACCCGAGGACATCGCGTGTATTCGCGCCGAAGGCGACTACAGCGAAGTGTGCCTACGTTCAGGTGAGCGCGAATTGGTGCGGGTGACGATGCGACAGTGGGAGCAGCAATTGTCCGCTGAACGTTTTTCCCGGGTGCATCGATCGGTGATCGTCGGTGTGCATGCCGTCCGCCGCTTGGGCGCGGGCGCGGGCTCGAGCTACCTGGTGGAGGTTGAAGGTGTCAACGAGCCGCTACCGGTCAGTCGAAGCCAGTTCAGGGCGGTTCGACAGCGGCTCACCGCCGAGCCCGGTCGCTGAATGCGTGCCTTCGTCGCATTCGAGGCGACGCCCAGATCACCAGTAGGCAGAGTCCTACACAGATTGCATCGTAACTACGAATTGCTTTACGAGTATCACTAGCATCATGCGACTTGTTTCCCTCGTTCCCGCATTGATCGTCGCGTCTTTGGTGACCGCATGTGACGCCGACATGAACGATGTCGCCGTTCCCGATCACTTCATCGTTCGTGTCGAGAACGTGGGGGACCGTCTCGTGGCGAGCGATGGTACCGAGTATCTTCCCGCCTTCTCGCCCGGGGTGTGGGCGGTGGCCGACGAGGACACCGCGTTGTTCCTCGAGGGCGAAGCCGCGTCCCCGGGTCTCGAGACCCAGTGCGAGCAGGGCGATCCTCAGGTCCTGTTTGCCGAGCTGGAGGCGGGAGGGAGCAACGCGGGCTTTTATCCCGTAGAGGAGATGGGCTCCTACCTCGAAGGCCCCATCCTTCCCGGCGACGTGCGGCAGTTCGAGGTCGTGGCGCAGCCCGGCGAGCACCTGTCGCTAGTGGGCATGTACGGGCAGTCCAACGACATCTGCGTCGTGCTCGATCGCATCGCGATGTTCGACCCCGAGGCCATCGATGGCGAGATGACGGGCGAGCTGCGCTACTTCGACGCGGGCACCGAGCTCAACGAAGAGCCCGGCATCGGCCCCAACCAGCCCTCGCAGGAGACGACGCCCGGCTCGGGCATGGCCGAGGACGGCACCATGAGCCCGCTCGAAGGTGACGTCGATGCGGCCGGCCATCGCTACCCCGCGATTACCGAGTACCTGAAGCTCACCGTCGAGCCCGTGTTCGAATCCTAGGGGGTCGAGCCGGGCTCGCGGTCTTTTTGGCGAATCTCCCCGGTCAGCACCTTCAGCGCGACGGTCTCTCCGTTGCGCACGTCGACCTTGATCTGCGCGTTGTCGCAGCCGGGAGCGAGGGTGACGATGCGGTCGGGGAGCACGATGGCTCGCACCCCGGGCTCTTGCCGGGTGAGGCCGAGCCGGGCCACGCCGGTCGACCAGACCATCGCGTTCGGGCGCTTTTCGTCCTCGGCGCCCGCGGCCAGCTCGTAGTGGGGCGTCACCGTCTTGCGCTCGGCCTCGAGGCGCTTCATGTACCAGCGCCCCGCGAAGCCGGCCGCCACGACCCCCGCGATGATGCCCAGGTAGACCCAGCGACGGACCCGTGAACCGTCGCGGTACCCGGTCAGCGGCCCCACCACCTGAAGATCGGGCGGCGCCTCGAGGAGCTCGTCGAGGTGCCCCTCGGTGGGCTGCTCGCCTTGTTGCTGGCGACGGAATTCGCGTCTCACAGCGTTTCGTCGTCGCGCCCCGCCTCGTCGAGAAGCCGGGCGCCTTCCATCAACAGGTGCGTGGTGGACGACTGCACGGTGTCTTCGACGTCGACGGTGGTGACGCTGAAGCTGAAGGTGCCGGCCTGCCACGACAGCATGTGATAGATGCACTCGCGTCCGGGCAGGTCGGGCTGGCCATCGATGCGCGCCGACACGACGCGTCCGCCTCGCAAGAAGACCTGGCCCATCTTGTCGCTGCCCGGCTTCATCAGGCTGAGCACGCCCTGCTTGCGCTCCATCTCCATCATCATGAGGAGGCTGGACAGACCGAGCTGCTCGAGCTTGCCGTGCAAGCCGGTGGCGCGACGCGGTCGTTGCTTGTTGCTGGGCGGGCGCGGCGTGTGGGGCTCGCTGGGCGGAGGGACGGACCCTGCGGCGCCCGGGTAGGGCGGAGGCTGTCCCGGTTGGCCTGGCTGCCCCGGTTGCCCGGGCTGACCCGGCGGCGGGTACTGACCGGGATACTGGCCGTACTGCGGCGGGTACTGGCCCGGATACTGCGGCGGGTACTGGCCCGGATACTGGCCGTACTGCGGCGGGTACTGACCGGGGTACTGCGCGGGCGGGTACGGGTACGGAGCCGTGGGCATGGGGTGCACGCCCGAGTTGTGGTTCTGCGGGGGTGCGGGCGGGTAGCCCGGAGGCGGGTGACCACCCGGAGCGCCTTGGCCCGCGGGCGGGTAGCCCGGCAGCGTGTGCACGCCCGAGTTGTGGTTGGGCGGCGGACCGGGGATGGCATGCACACCCGAGTTGTGGTTCTGCGGGATCTGGTGCACGCCCGACGCGTGGGTCTGCGTGGGCACGTTGTGCACGCCCGAGCTCGAGCCGCCCCCATACGCGGGCGGGTTCTGGCGACTGGTGAGCGCCGCGTCGACCCGACGCTCGAGGTCTTCGAAGCGGAAGGGCTTGGCCAGGTAGTCCTCTTCCGTCATCCCGAGCGAGCGCAGCTTGGCTTCGTCCTTGCCGAGCGCGGTGAGGAAGATGACCGGGATGGTCGCGTATCGCGGGTTTTGCCGGAGCTGCTTGATGAACGTCCACCCGTCCATCACCGGCATCATGACGTCGCTGATGATGACGTCGGGCGCATGGGCACCCACTCGGTCCAGCGCTTGCCGACCGTCCCTCGCGGTGTCCACGGTGAAGCTCCGCTTCCTCAGAGAGGCGGTGACCATCCGTAGAATCCACGGGTCATCGTCGACCACCAGGATTCGAGCGCCCATTCGCTTGGCTAGCGTAGGCCGCGCCCAATGGGGTGTCAAACCTACGAGAATGCGCCCTAGCGGGGATTTCTACCCCACCGAGTTCTCAGGGGAGCATCGGCCGGGGCACCCCGATCTGCAACTTCAGCCGGTCTTGCCGGATCGGAGATCCCCTGCGGGGCAGCCGGCGTCGCTGCGAGCGCCCGGCCGTAAGTCCCGTAAGGGATCCCCCGGGCTTCACGTGGGTTCGATTCGGGTGAGCCAACTAGGCCGTACCTGCGCCCACATCACCTCCGCCACTTGCCCCAGCTTGGTTCGCGCGAGGCGGGCAGCACCGCGGGCTCGTCGAACGCGATCGCCCATCGGATACATCGAGGCGTGACGCGGGACGAAGCTGCTGCCGAGCGCATGGCGAGCGGTCTTGAGGTACTCGGTGAGGAACACGTGGGGCCGTCGCTCCGAGCACGACAGCAGCGCCATCGAGCGACTGCGGGCCGTGTCGCCGCTGCCCCAGTAGCCGAACAGCGCGCGGCGGATGGCTCGGGTGCCGTCCTCGCCTCCGCGGAAGGCCTCGTAGATCGCCTTGGCCAGCGCCTGGCGGGTGGGCACGTAGCGGTCGTGCTCCGAGCGATAGCGTCGCAGGGACTCGGCGTCGAACCAGGCCTCGCCCGCGGGCACGTGGGAGCGGCGTCGGGCCTGCTCCCCGAGGGTCTCCGCGTCGCGTAGGCCCATGGTCATGCCGCTGGCGGTGATGGGGTGGGAGCACCCCGCCGCATCGCCCACGAGCACCAGACCGGGCATGGCGGCCGAGGGCGCGGGCAGGTCGACGGTGGGCGCCATGTGCAGCGGCCCGCGATGCTCGGTGATGGCGGCGGCGAGCTCGGCCGACAGCGGCGCGGGCACGAAGGGCACGTAGGTGCGGATCAAGTAGTCCTTGAGCGCCTCGCCCTTGGCCGGCAGGTGGTGCGGCAAGTCGATGGTGACCCGGGTGATGACCGTGCCATCGTCCTCGCGCAGGATCGGATAGGCCAACACGGGGCCCCAGGCGCCGAGGAACACATGGGCGTAGCCCGGTCGGGGCAGCGTGGCGTTGCGCAGCTCGACGCCCGCGGTGAAGCCGATGGTCTCGCGCCCTTCGTCGGAAATCCCGGCCATCTTGCGGACCGAGCTGCTCTTGCCGTCGGCCGCGATCACCAGGTCGGCTCGGACCTCGCACCGAGGGGAGTTCCGATTGTGCAGCGCGACGCCGTCGATGCGGTCGCCGTCGCGGAGCAGGTCGCCGACCGACCAACCCTCGAGCAGCTCCACATGGTCGCGTCGGATGTCCGCCCGCAGGGTTCGCACCAGCTGCTTGTGGTGTATCGACAGGCCGCGGGGGCGCTCGTCGGGGACCTTGGCGTAGCTGAGGTCCACGAAGCGGGCGTCGGCGTTCTCGTAGACGGCGAAGCCTCCGACCTCCACGCCCCCCACTGCATGCAGCGCGGAGAACAGCCCGAGGTCGTCGAGGATCTGGGCACCGCGGGGGTGGATGAGCTCGCCGGAGAAGCGCGGGTGCACGTCGGGGTGACGGTCGACCACGAGGATCCGGCGCTGCTTGGCGCTGTCGGCCTGCGCGAGCGCCCGGGCGGTGGCGCAGCCGGCCAGGCCCGCCCCCACGATGATGGCGTCGTAGCGTTGGTGACGAAGCGGGGGGCGGTTTTCGGTCATGGCGTCTCTCAACGAGTGGTGGCCTGGAGGTAGGCGTCGAGGGCGAGGGCGGCCTCGCGGGGTCCCGCGCTCGGGTCGAAGCCAGCGGGGCTCAGGCCGAGTCCGCGGGCGACGGGGCGCGACCAGGTCTCGAGCTGGCGCGCGGGGCAGTGCTGGACGTGGTCGGCGAGCCAGTCGGCGGCGCGCTCGGCCTGGACGTCGGGTCGGCCCAGGGCGAGCAGGCCTCGTAGCGCGTGCGCCGTGTCGGTGCTGGAGCCGAAGCTGCCGTCCTCGAGCTGGCGCGCGCGGAGGCGTCGGTCCAGCTGTTGGACCAGCGGGTTCGAGGCGGGGCACAGGGCGCCCACGGCTCGGGCGAGCACCGCGGTGGTCTCCAGGGGGCCGATGGTCGCGTGCTCGTGCAGCTGCGGCACCACGGCGCGCTCGAGCCAACGCAAGCCGCGGGTCACCCGATCGTCGTCGAGGCCGAAGCCGGCGTCGGCCAGGGTGGCGAGCACGTGGGCGCTCAGGTGTACGTGCTCGGCGTCATTGGGGCGGCCGTAGGCGAGCAGGTCGGCGTCGGACCAGGGCAGGTGCCGCATGGCCACCGCGGACTCGCCCCGTTCGAAGCGAGCGAAGCGGCCGTCCGACTCCTGCATCGCGAACAGCACGTCGAGCGCACGGCGAGCCGAGGCCCACGACGCGGTCACCTGCGGGTGATCCTTGGGCAGGGTGGCCAGCGCCTCGAGCACGGCGCAGGTGCTCTGCACGTCGACGTGGTGGGTGGCACCGGGCTCGTGGGGCCAGCCGCCCGTGGCCGCGTCGGCGCGTGCCTGCCAGGGGCCGCGGGTGGTGAGCTCTTGGTGCAGCAGCCACCCGATCTCGCGGTCGTTGGCCCCGCAGGCGAGCAGCCGACCGGCGTGGGCGAGCGAGGCTCCGCCGAGCCCCTGCGCGAGGGCGGTCTCTCCCGCGCCGCGCCCCTGAGGCACACGAATGCGGCCTCGGCAACGTCGGAGGTGATCGAGGCCACGCCGCAGCCGGAGATCGTGCGACACGACGCCCATCACGCGCAGGGCCACGAGGCTCAGCAGGGTGGGGCGCAGGGAGAACCATCCGCCGTGGCCTTGCTGGTGCTCGTCGATCCAGGTGAGCTCGCGTCTCGTCGCCAGCTCGGGCAGCGGTCCTCGCGGGAGCTTGCGGGCCAGCTTCACCGTGCGGTCGAAGGCCTGCAGCAGGTCGCCGGCCAGCCCCGGTCGCGTCAGGCGGGGGGCCATCGGCTCGCCGTCGTTGCGCGGGAGCAGCAGCGGGGTCGCGTCGGGCAGGTGCAAGAACGCGGGCGCGCGAGCGATGAGCTGGTACGGGGTCAGCACGCCACGGGCCCACGCCGAGAACCGAGCGGGCGACAGGGCCAGCTGCGGCGGCAGCAGGAACAGCTCGCTGGGGATCGCGGGCAGCCAGCTCCAGGGGATCTGTCCGCCCATCGCGAGCCACAGCCGCACCGAGAAGCTGGCCCGCTGCGCTCCGCCCAGGCGGTGCACGACCCGGCTGGCTCGCAGCATGGGCTCACTGTCGATGTCGTCGCCCGCGTCGCGCAGCACCCACCACCCCAAGGTCGTCAGGGACAGATCGGGGTTGCCCTGCGCGTCGAGCCAGGCTCCGCTGTCGTCTTGGGCTCCGCGCACGAACGCGGTGAGGCCCGTGCGCTCGTCGGGGCGCAGATCGTGGAAGAGACGATCGGCGAGCAGGACCTCGCAGGTCGGGCCGATGTCCGGCACGTGCAGCAGCCACCGCGGCGTGTCGTCCCGGGTACCCAGACCTGCGCGTTCGCGCCATTGCCCCGCGTGCTCGCGAGCTCGGTCGGCGGCCACCTCGAGAGGAGAGCGGCCGTAGTCGACATGGAGAGAGGCGGCGGGTTGCTTGGAATCCAGCATGGAGGAAAGCCAGGTCGGAAGGGAGACGAGCCGAGATCCAGCGGAAGCAGCGCGGGGGCGATGCTGCAGATTCGGCTTCATCGCCACGGTCCCCCTTGCTCCACGGTTGAGCAGTGATCCGCGTCACAAGCCATTTGAACGCTGTTCTTGGCGGAATCGGGGATCCGAGGCCAGCGGCGAAGGAGGCTTCCGATGGGGTGTGCAGGCTGGATCGCAGTGATGGCTCCGGGTCGTTGGCGCAGCGGGCAGCGGACCACTTTGCGCACCTGGACCGACCTTCGTTGCTCGGGGATACTGCAAGGCGATGCTCGTCAAGCTCCTCCGTTCGAAAGCCCTTGCCGCTCTCCCGGTGCTTCTCGTTGCTCCTCTCGTGACCGGTTGCGACGAAGAGCCCGAGAGCCTCGAGCATGGATTCGTCAACGTCGAGTTCAAGCGGGGGCAGTCGGAGGAGACCAGCCCCTACACCGGCACCTCGACGGTCCAGATCACGCTGCTGTATCGCGAGTGCCTGATCGCGTTCTACGACGCCAATCCTCAGTACCAGCAGCTCGGTGAAGACGGCGAACCGGTGTTCGGCGCCCGTGACCTGGGCGGCGAGGGCTGGTTCGATCGCCTCTGCGACGAGCGGAGCGGTCAGGCGGACTGCACCGTGCTCGAGTTCCGACAGGAGCTCGACCAGGCGTCGCAGCTCACCATCGAGTACGAGATCAACGGTGACCTCGAGGACCGGGTGCTGCCCTTCGGCCCCATTCCCACCGAGGAGCTGGCGAGCTGCGCCGCGGGTGGTCAGCCCATCGTGCGCGTCGGCAGCAACGGCGCGGTGCGAGGCCTCGACGCCAACGGCGACGTCGTGTGGGCCACCGAGGCCTTCGAGCCCTCGGAGGCGGCGACCGGCCAGGGCGCGCCCATCACGATCCGCGCCGGGCGGTCCAACTAGTCGCCGCAAGGCCGCATGGCGGTGCGTCATCGATCCATTGCGTTCGGGCTGACGCTGGCCGCCTGCTCGCCGCCCAGCACCACCCAAGAAGAAGGCAAGGCTGCGCCCCGGGCCGTGGAGCCCACCCCGGAGCCAGCTGCGTGTCTCGAGTCGGGAGCCTCCGAGATCTGGACGAGCTTCGAAGGAGGGCGCTGCGGCTTCGAGCTGCGTGAAGACGAAGAGGCGGGCGGGCTGTTGCTCGACGACCTCTCCGCGGAGGTGCCCGGCTCCCCCGCGGGCGAGGCTCCCGAGGCCTGTCGCGACCGCACCTGCGTGTACGAGGGCATCGCCACCGTGGCCGGCCCCCTCGTGCTCGCGGTCGCGCCGTCTTCCGATAGCGGCATGCCTTCGGGTGTGTTCCTCGGCTACGTGGCGGAGGGGCGGCTCGTGTTCGTGGACCTGTGGGAGGACGCCGGCGATCCCGTGCAGACCGACTACACGCGGGTGGGGCCTGCTCATGCGCTCGCCCCCTTCGTCTGCGAAGACAAACTCGCCGTGCTCGCCGTGCCGCGGCTCGAAGCCGCCCGAGGTCTCGAGCCGCCCCAGCGCTTGCAGGCACGCGAAGGTCGACTGGACGCGGCGGGCTCGAGCACTGCGCTCGCGCCCGAGGCTCGGGCCGGGTGCGAAGCCGTCGCGCTACCGGTTCCCTGATACGCTGCCTCCGTCGTGCCCGAGTCGACCGATGGCGAGCTGCTGGCCGGGTGGGCCAACGGTGATCGAGAAGCCGGCGAGCGGTTGGTGGCTCGCCACTTCGAGGCCGTCGTTCGCTTCTTCCACAACAAGATCGACCGCGATCACGACGACCTGATCCAAAAGACCTTCTTGGGCTGCCTGGAGAGCCGAGCCCGGTATCGTGGCGACGCCAGCTTCCGGGCGTTCCTGTTCGGGGTCGCGCGCAACGTCTTGGGCAAGCACCTGCGGGGTCGCTACCGCGATCCGGTGCCGCTGGACTTCGCCCACGTGTCCGTGGCCGAGCTCGGCAGCTCGCCCAGCCAGCTCATCGCCGATGACCAGCGCCAGCAGATGATGCTCACCGCGCTGCGACGGATCCCGCTGGATCACCAGACGGTGCTCGAGCTGCACTACTGGGAAGGCATGACCGCCCAAGAGATCGGCCCCATGCTCGGCGTCCCGGTGGGCACGGCCAAGACGAGGCTGCGGCGCGCCAAGCAGCTGTTGTCGGCGGAGCTGTCCGATCTGGCGGCGGGGGTCAGCGGCGCCGAGCCGACCGAGACGCGGCTGGACACCTGGGCCCGCGGGATTCGGCAGCGACTCGAGCCCTCGGGCTGAGAGCGTGGCGAAGGCCGGCCCGGTCGTTCACCGCTCGGCGCGGCGCGCTTGGCAGACGGCACGGACGCGCTCGGCCGGCACCGCGAGCGCCCGCAGCAAGTAGCGACGAAACTCCTCTTCATAGGGTTGCTCGGCCGCCGCCTTGGTCATGCACGACATCCAGGCGTCGCGCTCCGCCTCCCCGATGGGAAAGCGGGCGTGGGCATGGGGGATGCGAATCGAGCCATAGCGCGGTTGGTAGCGCTTGGGCCCGCCGAGCCATCCGCACAAGAAGCGGGCGAGCTTGTCCTTGGACACGGTGAGGTCGGCCGGGTGCATGCGGCGGATGACCTGCGCCTCCGGGAGCGTGTCCATGTGGGCGTAGAACGCGTCGACGAGAGCAGTGATGCCGTCGACGCCGCCGGCCGCGATGAAGGAGGCGTCGCCCTGTCCGTACTTCGGTGTCGCGTCGGTCATGAAGGCCGTGCTCCGCTCGATACCCTACTCGAAACTGGCGCGCCCGCCGACGAGCGGATCCCGTCGTTCGAGCGTCGATATGTTTGGTCGAGTCGTGACGCTATGACGGTGCCGATGAAGCTTCGTCTGTCGTCCGTCGTCGTCGCCGTGGTCGCGTGTCTGGGGTGCAGTCCCGCGGTGGGAGCAGGGTCCGCGCCTGCAGCTCCGCCGAGCCCGGCGCTCGAGGCTCCGCCCGAACCCGAGCCCGAGCCCGAGCCCGCCCCCGAGGTCGCGGCCGTCGGTGGCTTCGACCATGTGGGGCTGACGGTGAGCAATCTCGAGGCGAGCCAGGCGATGTTCGTCGACGTGCTCGGGTATCAGCTGCGCGGCACCGACCCCAGCTACCCGGCGGCGTTCCTGTCGAACGGTGCGTCCTTCGTGACCCTGTGGCGGGCCGAGGATCCAGAGCAGGCGGTCGCCTTCAATCGCCGTCGCAACGTGGGGCTTCATCACATGGCGCTGCAGGTCTCGAGCTTCGAGGCGCTCGAGCAGCTCCACGAGGCCCTCGTGGCGACCCCGGGCGTGGTCATCGAGTTCCCGCCCGAGCTGGCCTACGGCGGGCCGGCCAAGCACATGATGATTCGCGAGCCGAGCGGCAATCGAATCGAGCTGATCCACCGACCGCCCCGCTAGGCGCCGAAAACGAGGCGCTACGGCGCTCTTTTGTGGGATTTTCATTTTTTTCGATCCAGCGCAATCCCATCGGCGGGCTCCCGGTACATCAGGCCCGAGTTGATTCTCATGCCCGCCGAGCCCGCTCTTTCTGATCCACTGCCAACGCCAAGCCCTCCGTCGTTGGCGCCTCTCGAGCTGGCCCGGTTGCGAGGGGCGGTGCGTTCCGGTCTCTTCGGAGACTCGGTCGCGCCGCCCCGCGTGGGGCGCTATGAGCTGCTGCGCTGCATCGGCCGCGGCGGCATGGGCATCGTGTATGCGGCCCGCGACGTGGAGCTGGGCCGAGAAGTGGCGATCAAGCTGCTGCGGCCCGAGCTGTCCCACGGCGGCGACGGGGAACGACTCACCTCGGAAGCGCGAGCGCTGGCTCGCTTGTCACACCCCAACGTGGTCTCCGTCTTCGACGTGGGGACCTTCGAGGGGCAGCGCTTCATCGCCATGGAGTACGTGGTGGGGCAGGACCTGCGGCGCTGGCTGGAGGCCCCCCGGCGACTCCGCGATTTGATCGAGGTGTTCATCGGGGCGGGGCAGGGGTTGCACGCGGCTCATCAGGTCGGCTTGGTCCACCGCGACTTCAAGCCCGACAACGTGCTCGTGGGGGACGACGGTCGTCCGCGGGTCCTCGACTTCGGCCTGGCGCGGCCCCCCGATGCGAACGACGTCGTGGGCGGCCAACCGCCGGCCATTCCCGGCGGGACCGATCCGCTGGCCACCGTGCTCACGCAGGCGGGGCAGGTCATCGGGACGCCGGCCTATATGGCGCCCGAGCAGCACCTGGGGGAGCCCGCCGACGCCCGCAGCGACCAGTTCTCGTTCGCGGTGGCGCTGTACCACGCGGTCTACGGCGTGCGCCCCTTTGCCGGCGAGGACCCGCAGGCGTTGGCGCTGTCGATCGTGCGCGGGCGCATCCGGCCCGCGACGCCGCGCTATCCCGTGCCGCGCTGGCTCGAGGACTTGCTGGCGCGCGCGCTCGCGGTCGATCCGGCGCAGCGCTTCGACTCCATGGCCGCGCTCATTTCGTTGCTCGAGACCCAGCTCGAGGCGGGCACGGCCGAGCTCGACGTCGTGCCGTCGCGGGGTCTCGAAGCGGAGCCGGCTACCGCCTCTACTGCCTGGCACGTCGACGGGTTCGATTCGTTGGCCGGGCCGCTGCCCGCGGTGGTCTCGCCCCCGGGTGCGCTAGCGCGCCCGGCCGATCCTCCGAAGGCGATGTCTCAGCCCTCCGAGAGCGACGGCGGGCTCACGACCTCCATCTCCACGCGCCGGAGCATCGCGGGGTCCCTGGATGACGCGGCGCTCGAGATCCTCGCCCGCGAGCTCGATCGCCTCGAAGGCAGCCGAGGCACCGTCGATCGCCTCGGGGCCTCGATGACCTGGACCACGCGCAGCCTCGAGGTGCATGTGGACGTGGGAGCCGATCGCACCGAGATCCTCGTCTGGCGTCGGCTCGGTCGTCAGCTCGCTCGTCGCACGGCCCGGTGGATGGCGTTGGGCTTCTTCCTGTCCAACATGTTCATCGCCATGGTCGCGGGCTCGGGGGCGCTGGACCAGACCGAGAGCCTGATCCCCATCGTGGTCATCGGCTCGTTGCTGACCGGGCTGACCACCGGGTATCGCAAGGGACGAGCCCGCCACGTGCGTGCGCTGCCCTCGGCGCGGGCCCACCTCGACTTCGTCGCGGACCGGCTCGTTGGGCTCGCGCAGGTCGAAGGCCAGGCCGCGCTGCCCAGCCGGTTCTGAGGCCCACCCTCAGGGCTCGAAGTGGGCGTGCCAGCGGCGGAGCACGTCGACGATGGTGCCGTTCTGCTCGAGGTCGACCGTCATGAGGCCAAAGGCCAGGATGCTGCCGTCGTCGTAGATGTCGACGGCGGTCGCGAGGTCGTTGTCGAAGATCGGCGCGTCGTTGAGAAAATCGCTGTTGTAGAACTCGGACCACACCGTCTCGCCATCGGGCGCGAACTTGGCCACCCACGCCTGTCCCAGGTGCTGGTCGCCGGGGCTGCCGAGGCCGGCGACGACGAGGTCGTCGCAGTGATCGAAGGCCATGCTCCGCGCTCGCCCGAGCCATTCGAAGTCCACCGAACTCAGGTCCCACCGCACGGACCCATCGGCGTTCACCATGTGCAGGTGGTTCGAGATGTGCGCGCCGTTGGCCATGCGGGTGCTGGAGGCGATGCCCACGTTGCCCTGCGAGTCCGCGGCGAAGCCGGTCACCCGGAGGCGCTCGCCGCCGGGGTTGGGTAGCTGCGTCGTCCACTGCGGCTCGCCCTCGGCGTCGAATCGGCGGGCGTACACGAAGTGGCCCGAGTTGAAGGCGTTGTAAGCCACGTGGATGGCGTCGGGAGAGGAGACGCTCAGGTACGTGTACTGGGTGGCGTCGGCGATGCGTCGCCGCCACTGCACGTCGCCGTCGCCAGAGATCCGATATAGCCACGTCCCGAAGTCGCGTTCGGAGATCTCGTTGCCGGCCACGAGCAGATCGCCGGTGCCATCGCTGGCCACGACGAAGTCTCGATACTGAACGCCGGGCTCCTGCAGGTCGACGACCCACAGCTGCTCGCCCTGCGGGGAGACTTTGTGGACCCGGACGAAGTCCTCGCTGTTGTCGGGGGTCACGCTGATCGTGCCGGCGAGCAGCGCATTGCCCTGCGGATCGACGTCGAGCGAGTCGCAGCCCGAGTCGTCGTAGGTCCACTCGGCCAAGCCGTCACCGTCGAGGCGGGAGAGGCAATCGGCCCCGTCGTAGGTCACGAACAGCGAGTCGCCGTCGCCGGTGGGGTCGATGACCACCGCGTCGACGATCGGCTGGTCGACCATCTTCATGTCCAGCGGGGCTCCGCGCAGGATGTCGTGCTCGTAGCAGGCGCCCGGCTCCAGGTCGGAGCCCGGGCCGGGAGGGGGCGTGCTCGGGTCGTCGGCCGTGTCGGTGCCCGAGCCCTCGGAGCCCGAGCCCTCGGAGCCCGCCGAGCCCGAGCCATCCTCGAGCGCCCCGGGTGGGGCCGTTCCACACCCGAGTGCCGCCAGGGACACCACGCCTAAATATCGAAGAGTACTAAACCAAGACATATCTCAGCCTAGCAACCCACCACGGCCGAGGCGACCGACATCCCCGAGCGCAGGCACGCCAATACGGGTCGGAGCTCGAGGACCGCGATGGCCGGGCCGATCAGGCGGGCACGAAACAGGCCCCGATGTCCTCGAAGCCGGGCGCGGGCCCCTGGAGGATCTCGGTGCACGTGGACGGCGAGGCACACAGGTCGTCCTCGGTCACGTCGCACAGCGGCACGCAGCAGTTGTCGGTCATGCAGTCGGGCGCCAGCGAGCCCGGCACGCAGACGAAGCCCGGCGCACAGCCGGCGTCGTCGGTGACGGCACAGGGCGAATTCGAACCGCCGACGTCGTTGATGCCGATGAAGGCGCACGAGAAGCGATTGTCGTTGCGGCGGCACTGCAGCGGAGCCGGGCACAGCGACCCGAAGGGCGAGCAGTCGTCGGCGCAGTAGGGGATGTCGGACTCGCGGGCGGGCAGGCACTCGCCTTGGGAACAGTCGGAGTGGTTCTCGCACAGGGCGGTGCACAGGCCGTTGTCGCCTTCGTCGGCAAGGCATGCATAGCCCGCGCCGCAGCCGTCGATGCCATCGGAGTGCGAGGCCACGCAGGGATCGCTGGGGTCGAGGCCGCCGGGATCGGCCACGCACCCGTAGGTGACCACGCCGCCCACGACCAACGCCGTGCACTTTTCGTCCATCTCGCAGCCGGACTGCGTGACCGGGTCGCATGCGCTGCCACCCTCGCCCGACTCGTCGTTGCTGGGCTCGCCGTCGCCCGTGTCGTCCTGCGGCAAGAAGGTCCCGCCGCTGGGGGGCGGGGGCGCGCCGCTGCCATCGTCGTCGTCCTCCTCGCCGGGCAAGCGCTGGCAGCCCACGGTAGGAACGAACAAGGCCAGGGTGAGTAAGGCAGTCCAGCAGCGCATGACGAGCAGGCTAGCGCCGCGGTCGAGCCGTGGCGAGCCTCGACCCAACGGGCGATTCATCCCAAGCTTACGGTCCGGTTCACGAACGCGCCTTCGGCGGCGCGCCGCACTCCGAGGCCGGGACCTAGTCGCCGGTCGTGGTGCCGCCGGTCGTGCCGGAGCTGCTGCCGCTCGAATCGGAGGAGCTGCCGCCCGTGCTGGTGCCGCCCGTGGTCGTGCCGTCGGAGCTGCTTCCGCCGTCGGAGCTGCTGCCGCCGCTGCTGCTTCCACCCGAGCTGCTGGTGCCGCCCGAGTCGCTGGTCAGCGCGTCGGTGTCCGTCTCGGGCTCGGGGTCGGGGGGCGCTCCGGGATCGAAGTCCCGCCGCGAGCCGAGGTCCATGAAGACCTCGGGCAGCTCGCCGCCGTCTTGGTCGATGCCGGCTTCGTTCGAGTCGACGCACAGGCCCGGGCTCGAGCCGGGGCCGGTCACCGGGGTGCACTCGCCCGTTTGCAGCACGCGCCCATCGGACACGCACAGCAGGCCCTCGCGGCAATCGTCGGCGCAGATGCAGCGCTCGCCCTCGCGGGAGCGGCACGCATAAAGGCCCACCGCGAGCGCCAGGAACACGCCCCAAGGGGTACGAGAGGAGCTGGACCGAGCCATCTACTCGAGTGCCCGATAGACGACCGAGACGACCTCGAACTCGCGTTGGCCCTTGGGAAGGTTGATGGTGACGTCGTCACCTTCGCGCTTGCCCAGGATGGCGCGGGCGATCGGGGTCTTGATGGAGATTAAGCCTCGGTCGATGTCGGTCTCGACTTCACCGACCAGCGCGTAGGTCTTCTCTTCGTCGGAGTCCATGTCGAGCAGCGTCACGGTTGCGCCGAAGCCCACCGTCTCGCTGTCGAGCTTCGCGGGGTCGATGACCTGCGCGCGCCCGAGCTGATACTCGGCGAGGCGGATCTCGGCATCGATCTGACCCTGCCGCTCTTTGGCGGCGTGGTACTCGGCGTTCTCCCGCAAGTCGCCGTGCTCGAGCGCGGCCTCGATCTCGCGCACGTTGTCGTGGCGGTCGACGTCTCGCAGCTGCTTGAGGCGCTCCCGCAGCTTTTGCTGGCCCGCGGGGGTCATGGGAAAGGTTTCTTCGGCCATGGCGAACGGCAACGATAACCCAACCGGTGGCCGGGGGCACGGAGTGCGGCGCAGGGGGGCGGGGCGAGGGACGCTTCGGCGCTCCGCCGGTCCGGTCGTCGGCTCGTGAGCTTGCACCACGACGCGCACGCGAGCGCGACCGGTCGGGTCCATGCCCGACGGGTGGCGGCTTGCTCGTGCCTTTTCGGACTGGGAGGCGGGCGTCGAGCTCAGCGGCGGATGATCTTGCCGTCGCGGAGCTCGTGCTCACTGCCCACGCGGGGCCGGATGCGGTCGGTGTCCTCGCTGATGTCCCAGCCGTGCGTGGCCAGGCCGTCGAGGATCTTGGTGCGCAGGCGCATCGAGTCTTCCTCGGGATTGCACAGGCGCTCGACCATCGCCTTTTTGGCCTGGTCCTCGTCGCCGATGTCGATGAGCTGCTCGGTCGCGAAGTAGCGGATGCCTTCGTCCGCGTCCTCGACGTAGCCCGCCAGGAACTCGGCCACCTTGGGATCATCGATCTCGGCGAGGTGGGTGAGGATCTGGAGCTTCTTTTTGGGATCGCGCTCGTAGCCGGGCGGGTGCTTTTCGAGCAGCGCGTCGAGGATCTCCCACTCTTGGGTCTCGTCGGCGACGTCCTCGACGATGCGCAGCGCCCAGGCCACGTTGTCGTACTCGAGGCAGAAGGTCTTGGTGGCGGGCAGGGCCTTGGTGCCCAAGGCGCTGAGCTGCCGGTAGCACCAGCCCTTTTCCTCTTCGTCCTCGATGCTCTTGGTCGAGACGATGGTGAAGCGCCGCAGCAGACCCACGAGGGCGACCTCGGAGCCGTCGGCGAGCAGCTGCTCCATCGCGTGGTAGCGCTCGGCCGACTGGGTGTACGGGTTGGTCGCCGTCTTGATCAGCTTGTCGTGACGCGACTTGGAACGACCGGCGCTGGAGAACAAATCCTTGAAACCCACGAGAGACACCCTTCCGGTGCGGAGTTGGCGCTTTTAGCGTGACATCGAACGGGCATCAAGCTGACCGAGCGCGAGGCGGCCGGTTCGTGCGATGCCTCGCACGCGGCGGGGCTCAGCCGCCGGCTGTCGTGCCCGAATCGCCGGTTGTTTCCATGGCGCCCGAGGAACCCGCGGTGCTGCCGCTGTCTTCGGAGGAGCCCGCGGCGGTACCGCTGCCCTCCGACTCGCCTGCGGTCGCGCCGCTGTCCCCGGACGATTCGCTGCCGGCGCTGGTGTCGGTGGCGGGCACGCCTTCGCTGTCGATGGCGCCCGCGAGCTGACACTCGCCCGCGTGCGCCTCGACGTCGGAGCCGTCGAGGTGGCAGCAGCCGTCGGACTGACAGGTGTAGTCCGGCGGGCACTCGGGCGCGGTGTCCATGTCGCAGCTGAACTGCACCGCGGGGCGGGGCGCGTCGAAGCACGCACCGACGACGAAGCCGAAGCCGAGAGCCAGGAGCAGGAGACCCGTGCGTTGCATCAGAACCGGACCCTCACGTTGCCGGGGCTGATGGAGACCGATGCCCGTGGTGGCTTGCTGGGTTTTTTCTCGGTGCGTTGGCGACGGGCATCGATCGCGAACAGCGTAATCGATGCGATCGCCGTCACCCCGGCCAAGACGCCGACCCCGATGGCCGCCTTGGCGTACGCATCGCCGCGCGACAGGTAGCCTTCGTATTCCTCTTGGCGGTCGGCGTAGACCGGCTGGGCCCCGGTGCTGGTGTCGAACAGCGTCGACAGGCGGGTGGCTCGATCTTCTTGGCGCTCGGCCAAGCCGCCCAAGACCCCGGCCGTGGTGCCCACCGCAAAGGCGCCGAACATGGTCCACCAGGCGGCGGTCTGCATCGGGCGCAGGGCTTCTCCCTGGGACGGGGGCGGAGGCGCGTCGTCGGCTTCGTCCTCGTCCTCGAGGTCTTCGTCCGCGGCCTCGTCATCGACGGGTGTCCCGTCGATCTCGTCGTCGCTCGGTTCCGCCTCGGTGGTCTCGGCTTCGTCCGTCGCGGGCTCCGGCTCGGCGGGGGCCTCGGTCGTGGCGGGTGCTGCGGCCTCGCTCGCGGCTTCGTCCGCGGCCGGCGTCTCGGCGGGTGCCGGCGTCTCGGTTGCGGGCGCGGCTTCGGCCGGGCTCGGCGAGGGAGCGGGTTCGGTCGCGACCCGGTCGGCCCCGGCGGTGGCTTCGCTGGCCGTGGCGGCGGTCGGAGCCAGGGCGAGCCCCGCGATCACGAGCAGGGCGATGCCACGGTCCCTGCGTCGGGCCGGGAGCCCGGCGGGGTGAGCGAGTTGCGCGGCTTGGGCCATGAGCAGGCGAGATTGTAGTCGTGGCGAGACGGCAGCGCGAGGGTGGGACCGCTGCTATAGATGCCCGTCTCGCCGTGAGAATCTCGTTCAGGCCCAAGCCCCGCGCCTTCGGGCGACGCCGAGGGCGCGACCGTCGCAGCCTCGGGCGCGGCACCGCGTGGTCGGTGGCCACGGGCCTCGCCATGGCGTTGCTCGCTCTCCCTGCGTGCGGCCCGGGGCTCGTCCCCGAGGTGACCCTGCCTCCGGCCGAGAGCTACGACGTGCCCAGCAACTTCGCCGGGGTCTGGGTCGGCGAGGCGGACGGCGCCGCGGGGACCCTCGAGGTCGAGGCGGTGGGCGAGAGCCAGTATCGCGGCGTGTACACGGGCGACGACGACGACATCGAGTACACGCTGACGCTCGAGCAGGACATGGTGCCCGCGGGCGAGACCACCATCGCGGGCAACCGAGCAACCTTCCATTGGCAAGACGACCAGGGCATCGAGGGCGAGGGCTGGCTGCTCATCAATCGCGAGGACTCCGCGCTCACGGGGGCCTTCGGCGAGCGCGGCATCCTCGATCGCCCGCTGACCTTCATTCGCGTCGAGTGAGGGCCCCGAGCACGAGCAACAACGCGAGCGCCGCGGGGCCTCCGCCATTGTCCTCGCCATCGGCTCGGCACTGACATCCCGTCTCCGGCGTGTCGCCGCCGAAGGTCAACGGGTTCTGGGGCACGCCCGTCGTCAGCGAGGGCGGGTCGGGATCGGGCTCTTCGCCCGTGCTGCTGCTGCCGCCCGAGGTCGTGTCGCCCGCGACGCCCGTCTCGTCGCCGCCTCCGGTCGACTCACCGCCCGTGCTCGTGCCCACCGGGTCTTCGCCGCAGGCCGGGAGATCGACGCAGATCGAGATCTCCTCCATCACCTCGTTCATGTCCGCGTCGGTCGCGGTGACGCGCAGGGTCCACGTGCCCTGGGGGATGCCCTCGAGGTTCCACTCGTAGGGCGGGAACTCGTCGACTACCACCTGCATCGCCTCGACGATCTCCAGCTGCACGGTGAGCCCCCCGAACAGATCGCCGACCGCGGCGGTGACGGTGATGTTCGGTTCCACCACGCTGTCGTCGGCCGGCGACGTGATGGACACGAAGGGAGGGCCGTCGTCGACGCGGGCGCCGATGCGGGCGAGCAGATCGGAGGTGGAGTTCTGCTGCGGATCGGAGCAGCCGGGGTGCTGGCCCAGGCAGTTCTGCGTTCCCGAGATGTTCACGCAGGTATCCCCGAACTCCAGCGCGCTCGCGGTGTAGCTGCCCATGATCTGGCCCGAGACCGACAGGTTCTCGAGCCCCCAGCCGAAGCCCAGCGCCGCGAACGTGTTGAACGCCACGCGGTGCATGTCCGTCTGCTGCGTCTCGTTGAGGCAGCCCCAGAACAGAAAGCTGATGTTCTCGACGTTGAGGTCGTCGCAGTCGGCGAGGCCGATCGCCGCCGAGCAGCCCAGCCCGGGGAAGCGCGCGGCCGCGTCCTCGGCCGTGCCCATCGCGATCATGTCGTAGTTGCCCTCGACCGGCCGCTCGAACGTGTAGTTGATGTCGAAGGGGACCGACGCTTCCTTGAGCCAGTACAGGAACTCCTGCTGCTGCTCGTCCGTCAGCGCCGGCCAGCCGCTCACCATGCCCGGCGTGAACCCGGTGGTGTTGTACGAGTTCTGCGATGGGTCCTGCCCCGCCGTGTTCACGATCTCCACCGGCTCGGTGTTGATGAACACCACGCGCTCCGCCATCGCCGTGCTCGGGAACGCCAACGTGCCCAAGGCCAGGGTCGACAGCAGCCCTCCATGTCGCCAATCCATGGCCGAATCCTATCAGCCTTCGTCGGCTCGATGGCCATGGGGGCGTCTCCCCCCATTGACTCGTCATCAAGCCGACGAGGGATCCGCCCGAACCCCGTGCGAACGCAGGTGCGTGAGCACCCGGGCGGCCGTCACCGGATCGTCCAGCGCTTCGTCGGCGAGCACCAGGACCCGTGTCGTCAGCAGTTCGCGATGGACGGACGCATGTTCTCCGGTCACCGACATCAGCCGCAGGCTGGCGGCCGCCATCCGCGTCACCGGCATCAGCACCGGGATCCCGGCCACTGACCCCACCTCGCCGAGCCGACGGCACAGCGTCAGCCCATCGAGCTGCTCTCCCGCCTCGTCGTGGTGGGCGTGAAAGGGGATGAGCAGCACATCCGGTTGCGCCGCCACGACCGCCGCGATCGCCTCCTCGTCGGACGTGCCCGTCGCCACCTCAGCCGCTCCATCCGTTCCGATTCCGGCCTGGTGCAGCAGGTTGAAGACCCGCCCCCGCACCCGATGCAGATAGGGGCGGACGATCATGAGCTTCGCCGCTGGCGTGGGGGTCACGGTAAGGGGAGCGTCGTGGTTACCGAAGGCGTTACGCCGCGACGCGGCACGACTCGGGCCACTGTTCGCGGACGCCCGAAAACGAGGCCCATCATGGGCTGCTAGCATCCGCTCCGTTGCCCATGGCTCAGCCCTACCTCCTGTATGCCACCGCTTGTTCGCTCTTTTCGGGCAAGGCACGCGCCTATCTCCGCTTCAAGGGGGTGCCCTTCGAGGAGCGGCTGACCACGATGAAGGCGTACAAGGATGTGATTCGGCCGCGCACGGGCAAGGCGATGATCCCGGTGATGTTCACGCCCGAGGACATCGCGGTGCAGGACACGACGGACATCATCGATTTCATCGAGCAGCGGCAGCCGGAGGCGTCGGTCTATCCCACGACGCCGCTGCAGCGATTGGTGGCGTTGCTGGTGGAGGTCTACGCGGACGAGTGGTTGGTGATGCCGGCGATGCACTACCGCTGGCACTTCAAGCGCCGCAACCTGCGGTTCATCCTCAAGGAGTTCGGCTCGACCGGGTTTCCGGGCTGGCCCGGGCCGCTGCAGACCTTGGCCGGCATTCCGCCCGCGTTGATGTTCGGCGGCGGCTACAAGAAGGTCTTCGGCATCACCAAGCACAACGAGCCGGTCATCGAGCGCTTCACCGAGGCGGTGTTGCGCGAGCTGAACGAGCACTTCGGGCAGCACCCGTTCTTGCTGGGGAGTCGACCCTCGGTGGGGGACTACGGGTTGATGGGGCCGCTTTATGCTCACCTTTATCGCGACCCGTACTCGGGCGAGCTCATGCAGCGCATCGCGCCCGAGGTCGCGCGGTGGGTGGAGCGGATGAACGATCCGAAGCCGGGGAGCGGCGAGTTCCTAGCCGACGATCGAGTGCCGGAGAGTCTCGACCCGGTGTTGCGGCGGATGTTCGAGCACCAGTGGCCCGTGCTGCGCGACACCATCGATCGTGTGCATCGCTGGGTGGAGGACAATCCCGGTCGCCGGGTGTCTCGCTTCATCGGCAAGCATCACTTCCAGATCGACGGGGTCGAAGAAGAGCGCCTGGTCATGCCCTACGCGCAGTGGATGTGGCAGCGGCCGGCCTCGTACTTCCAGTCGATGACGGGAGCCGAGCGCGAGCGGGTGGCCGCGCGCATGCAGGCCGTCGGCGGGCTCGAGGCGCTGGAGCGGGAGATCCCCACGGTGCTCAAGCGCGTGGACAACCGGCTGTGGGTGGCCGAGTCTCCGACCGACGGGCGCACCGGGCATCCGCAGGGCGCACCGACCCAACCGCACGCTGCCGCGAGCTGAGGCGGGCGGTGGGGCTTCACTACTACTTTTGCCTGGAGGAGCGAGACGGCGAGCGGTGGCGTCCGTGCACGCGGGCGCGACCGCGCGAAGACTCCGCGTTGGGCAGCCACTCCCCCGCGTATCGGGCGGACTTCACCTGGCTGCATCGTCGTAGCCCGGCGCTGCCGTTGTTCTTCGGTGAGCTGTTCGAGATGCACGCCACGCTACCGCCCGACGCGGAGCAGTCGAGCTTCTTTGCCCACCACCTTCAGCGCGGCGGCGAGGCGGACTTGGTCGAGATGCAGGTGCACTGGATCTCGGTCGCCGACCTGTGCCTCGACGAGTGGCCATCGCTGTCGTTCGTCATGCGCGGTCGGATTGCGGCCGCGGTGGCGGGAGCGTTCGGCGATGGCCGAGGGGCGCTTCCGATGGCGGCGTTGCGAGCGGCGGGCATCAACGACACACAGATCGACGAGCTCGCCTGGCGGGCCGTGGTGGGGGCGCCCGCGATCGACCAGCACCATGGCAAGCCGGCGTATGTGCGCCGCGCTGCCGACCCTGAACTGCCGGTCGACGTGACGTGGTCGGCACCGCTTCGAGAGATTCTCGGCGCCGATCGATTTACGGCGTTCGTCGGACTGCAGACCCTGGCTTCGCCCGAAGACCTGCGCGTGATCGCGTACCTGGGCTAGCGCCGTTGAGCGTTGGTCATCAGGTCGTGGGGCGCCGTCGACACCGTGCTTGGTCCCATCCGCGTCGCGGCTACGCGCGGCAAGAAAAGTCACGGGGTCGCGGTGCGGGGACGGGGGCCGTGGGCGGTATCGTGAGCGGGTGACGACCCTTCGCTTCCTTGCTCGTACGAATCTGTTGGCGTCGGCGGTGTTGCTGCTGGCGTGCGGTGACGATGGCGGAGGTGGAGGCGGGACCGGAGGCAGCACGGGCGGCTCCGAGTCCACGGGTACACCGACGGTGGTGGACGACGACGGCACCACGAGCGCGGCGACCACCGAGGTGGCCGACAGCAGCGACGACGGAGGCTCGAGCGATACGGGCGAAGAGCCGCCCTCGAAGATCTGCCCCGATGGGCTGCCGCGCACGGCCTTCGACGACACCGCCACCGAGGCGGCCTACGACGACCCCGCCCCCGATTTCACCGTCGAGACCCTGCGGGGCACCTACGACTTCGGCGAGGAGTGGACGGGCTGCGACAACTACGTGCTGGTCGTCTACAACGCGGGAGCGGGCGGCGGCACCGAGTTCTGGGGCTCCTCGGTCGAGGCCCTGCTCGACGACAGCGACGACAACACCGTCTACCTGTTCGCGGTGCGCTCGGACGATGCGCAGGTGCGTGAGACCTTCGTCAACGACGTGGGCGCGCGCATCGAGGGCGGCCTGATGGAGCGCGGCCAAGAGGTCTACGACGCGTGGACCTGGCGCTTCCGCTACGTGCTCGACGACGCGGCCGACATCCCCGCGCTGGCGATGGCGATCGACACCAATCCCGGCGAGCGTCACGTCACCGTCGATCGCATGCAGCGGGTCCGCGAGGGCCACAACGTGTCGATCTTCAACGGCACCTGGGTCCCTCAGCTCGCCCAGACACGCTACTGGGCCAAGTACTACAACGGCCAGTACCTGCTCGATCAGCAGCTGGCCGAAGAAGAGGCGCGCGGCGACGTCCTCGTGCATCGCATCGCCGATGGCCAGGAGATTCGCGCGCAGGGCTGGGCCGATGGGCACCCCGTCACCGAGCCCCACGAGTGGGAGTTCCCCGATGCCGAGACCATGGCGCAGTACGACACGCTGGCCATCGATCTGCACGTGGATTGCCCGGGCGCGGGGCACCCGTACGTGGCGACCTGCGGCGAGTGGGACACGGTGGGGAGCATCTTCCTGTGCACCGACGAGGAGTGCACGCCCGCGGAACGCCGCCGCGTGGTCAAGTGGATCACGCCGTATAGCGCCCCTGGTCGGTGGCTCATCGACATCACGCCCGAGCTGGTCCACCTGCAGCAGGGCGGCACGCTGCGCTTCGTGACCGCGGGCGGTGATAACAACGCGGGGCCCTACACCTATCGCTACACCGCCGACCTTCGCTTCGGCCACGCCGAGGACGAGTTCGCGCCCATCGGCATGGAAGAGCTGGTGCCGCGCGGCAGCTACGGGTGGAACGACGGCTTCCACGACCAGTGGAACCAGTTCACGATCAACCCGCCGAAGGGTACGCAGCGGGTCGAGCTGTACGCGCGGATCTCCGGGCACGGGGCGGCGGACGGCAACAACTGCGCGGAGTTCTGTACCTTCACGCACAACTTTGCCGTCGGCGGCGTGGACTATGCGTACACCTACGAGATGGAGCAGTCGGTCAACCGCTGCGCCGAGCTGGTGTCTGAAGGCGTGACGCCCAACCAGGGCGGGACCTGGTTCTTCGATCGCTCGTCGTGGTGCCCCGGCTACACGATCGAGGAGTGGCGCGAGGACATCACCGATGCCGTCGACCTGACGGGCGGCGAGACGGTCATCGACTACACCTCGACCTTCGGCATGGGCGGCCCCGCGGGTGGCTCGATGGATATGCGGGTCGAGGTCGTCTACTACGGCTAGCGGCTTGTCGAGCCGCTCCAGGCCGAATCTCGGGCGCCACCCTCGGTGCCCCGAGGTCAGCCCGGCGGGGTGGTGACGCTCTTGAGCTGGCCGCCGGTCATGTCGCTGTACACGTAGTGCGTGCCGCTGATGGTGGTCTGTTCCATGGCCGCCACGTTGGCGGGATCGATCTTCCACGCCCAGCCGGACTGGTCGACCAACCAGACGTAGCCATCCACGTCGACGCTCACACCGATCGGTGTTCCGCACTGGCTCAGCTGATGGTGTGCCACCACCGTACGGCTCGCCCCATCGATCTCGACGAGCTCGCACGGGCTGTTGGACGCAACCCAGACGTGGAAGTCATGGTCCACCGCCATACCGCGGTGGCATGCGGACGTCCCGGGAATGGTGACCCAGGTCGCGGCCGCGACGTCGTAGGTCGATACCGGGCCCGAGCAGCCCGCCATCCATGGGTTGCCGTTTTGGTCCACGGTCATGCCGTACGACTGCACGGAGCCCGGCTGGGTGAAGCGGGTGACGTCGACCGGGTCGTTGTCGGTGTTGACCCGCACGAGCTCGCCGCGCAGCCCGGTGAACCAGGGACGGTCTTCTGGATCCAGCGCGCCGCCATACGGCGCATAGCCGCTGCCCACCCAGCCGGCAACGACCACGTCCTCCTCGACGACGCCCGTGGGTCCGTCGAGTCGGACGAGGTGCCCCTCGCCGCCGCCACCCAGAAAGCCGACCCAGACTTTTTGGTTGATGAAGGAGCAGGTGGGCTCGTTCCAATCGCCGATCGTCCACGTGATCCCGCGTGGGCCTGCCGTCTCAGAGCCAGCCCACCCCGCGTGCACGATGCTCCATACGACACACTCGTCGCTCTGCCAGGGCAAGATGTCGGTGGCATTCGCCGACGTCGTGATCACGCCATCGCCGTTGGCGTCGATACAATCGTCGATGTTGGTCGCGATCGCGGTCGACCGCCCTGTCCCGCGGCTGTTCACCACGACGTAGCGACCATCGCCCGAGACGGCCGTACGTGACGCGCTTTCATTGCCACCGCTCGGGCCAATGTTGTAGCGGGCGATCTCGATGAGCGTTCGCGTGTCGATCTTGGCCACCGTGCCATCGCTGGTGCCGGGGACCCAGATGAAGCTCTCATCGGCTTCGCCGCCACCACCAGCGCCGCCGCAGGCCGCTCCCGGGACGTCGGTGGGGCCGACATCGAACTTCAGCCCCCCGTCACCCGTCGAGTCGCCCGCGTCCGCCGAAGCCGAACCCGCGGCCGAGCCCGAGCCCTCGGCCCCGCCGCTCGCCCCATTGTCCGTGCCTTGTGCCGTGCCTTGACTGAGTCCACCGAGCGTCAGCCCATCACCATCACCATCAGCGCTCGCCCGAGACTCTGAACCACCGCAACCAATGGCGGCGACGGCAACGAGCAGTGAAGAGATCAGAAGCGTGGGATGCTCGCGTTCAGGCCTACACATAGTCACTTCGACACTCGCTGCCTGAGATACGAAATGCAACTGCATATGCGCGTGGCGAGCGAGTGCACGGTCACGGCCAACGTGGGTATGTGTGCGACAGAACGAGTCCTCGTGCGGCGGTCGGGGAAAGGAGTGTTCCCTCGGGGCGACTCGTACCTGGGGGCTGCCGGCATCAATTCAGGCGGCCGAGTATCGGGACGCGACACTTACGCATGTCGCTCGTGCGCAGCAACGGCGGCGAAGCCTAGCGCACCAGAATCACCCATGCGCTCGACGACGTAGTTCTCTGACAGGACGGGAAGCCCTTCCCGCATCGGGCTACCCTGCGAGCCCGAGGTCTTCGGCCGTCGCGACGGGTTGGAGGTTTTCACCCATCGTCTCGGGTTCACGACCTGCGCCGGTACGCCACCCCCAGCAGCGGATCGAGTCGTCGTCGAGCCATGCACAGCTCCTGCGACCTGCGGTAAAGGAGACGACCGAACGCCCACTACCGACATCGACCGGTAGCAGGTTGTCGCCCATCTCCTCGGGCCGACCACCACGCGGATCGGGATCCCCCTGTCCCAACTGTCCCGAGTTGTTGGTGCCCCAGCACTTGAGTTCGCCAACGTCGAGGAGGGCACACGTGGCGGTGCTGTCTCCGTCGAGCGCCACGACCCGGGCATCGGTCCCCAGGTCGACATACGGGAGCCGGTCACCGAGCGGAGCCACGAATGGTTCGTAGTTCCCCAGTCCCAGCAGGACATTCGGTACTTGCTCTGGAGGCTCGTGCGGCTCCAGCGGGCGCTCGGATGCCCCCCAGCACTTGACGCGACCGGCGACCGTCAACGCGCACGTATGGTAGAGGGCGGCCACGGCCTGCTGAACACGGACGCCCTCCCCAAGGTCAACGAACGGCAGCGCATCGCCCATCTCGCCCGCTTCGTCCCCGTAGATGGTCCCGATCGGCTCGAGCCCGAGCTGCCCAAAGTGGTTGCTGCCCCAGCACTTCAGCGCACCTTCGTCGTTCCACGCACAAGCGTGGCCGCTCCCCACCGCGAGGCCGGCCGCTACGAACCCCGTGCCGAGATCGACGAAGGGGAGCGCATCGCCCATCTCCTCGGGGTCGTCGCCTCGCACCTGCCGGTCTTCCAGGCCGAGAAACTCCGGCTCCGAACCCCAGCCCTTGATCCGCCCCTGGTCATCGCGAACGAAGTACCCCTGACTGGGCCGAGCTTCGACCTGCACGATCGTCCCCATGGATCCCAGGCTCACGAAAGGGAGCGCATCGCCGCGCTCGTGGGAGTCGTCGCCGAGCCGGAGTGAGAGATCCGCTTGGCCCAGCACATAGTGCTTCTCGGGTTGGTCTGGAACCCAGCCGCCGTTGTCTCCCCAGCACCTGACACCGAGCGCTTCGATGACCGCACAGCGTGATGCCTCGCCCGTGGCCAGTGCAAGCACGCTTGCATCACGGCCGACATCCAGCGGTGGGATGGGGCTCGGTGCAACGAGGGTGTCCCTCAGCATCAGCATCGTGGGCGTCTCGTCGCTGGAGAATGCACCATCGTAGGCCCAGCAGCGCGCGATACCTTCGTCCACGATGCAGTTGTCGTCCATGCGCTGGACGATTTCCTGCGGACTCGGCCAAGGCTCGACCGTGGAGTCGTTGCAGCCGATGACCGAGAGCGCCACGGCGGCCCACAGGCCACCGCGACGGGCTCGGGTCAAAGCGTACATTCCGCGGCACCCCATGGACCTCCATGGTGTACCTCGAAGCTCTCGAAGTCGACCACGCTCACACCGATTGATCCCCCCGGCTCCATGGCAAAGAACTCGTTGTCGCGGCCGACATGAACTCATTCTAGAAAACCGACACCCAAGGCCCGCTCCCTAATCCAATCTTGCGCATACGCAGCGCCATCCAGGTCATGAACGACCGCGGGCCTCTACGCAGAGCGAATTCTGTTCCCACATCGCGTCTGCAAGACACCGCCGCTCTCCCGCGCACTCAGGATTCACTCGAGCTCATTCCTCCCCCGCCGCAACACCTCGCGAGCCCTCCAAACTTCGTCGAAAAAGACGCAAGCCACGGCGAGGAGAAATCACGGGGCCGTCGCATGACGTCTACCGCAGAGCCCCGAGCACCCAACGCTGCTGATAGGCGGCGCTAGGATTATCGACCTGCACGGTAATCGTGCCATCGCCAGCCCGCGTATAGGTCTCGACAACCTCACTCCCCGCATGCCCATGTCGCTCGATCGGCGCCTCATCGAGGCTCTGCTCCGACCCAGTCAACTCCGCATCGTACGGGATCCGCAGCTCCTGCCACGGCGTCAGGTCTCCGCCCGGACGCCCATCGCCAGAAAGTCGCGTGCACTCCAAAAACCGCAGGTGCCCCACGCTATGCACGGGCCGGTAGCGACGCTGCACCACGAGGGTCGACGCGTCGGTGGGCATGGTGTCCTTGGTGAGGATGGGGTCGAAGACCTTCTCGCGCCCGTCCTCGGCCTCGCGCCAGACGCCGAAGTGGCGGGTGGTGGCCTCGCGGACGCGAATGTCGGCGGCAGGATCGGCGGCCACGGCCAGGCCCATGGCGGTCGCAGCGTGGGGCTGGGCGGACAGCTTGATCTTCCGACCAAAGCGCTCGCGGAGCCGTCGGGCGACGGGCGGGAAGGCAACCGAGCCCCCCACGAGGTACAGCGCGCCGAGCTGGCGCGAGTCCTCGGGGTCGAGGCCGTGCTTGGACACGCCCGCGAACAGCTCGTCGACGAGATCGATGGTGCGCTGGATCAGCGGGCGGCAGCGCTCGTAGAGGGTGTCGGTGCGTAGCACGACGGGCGCGGCATCGGGCAGCAGCGCGGCGGGATCGATGATGAGGCGGCGGCTGCTGGGGCGCAGGCCTTCCTTGGCGTCGCGGCACAGCTCGTGGGAGGCCGCGAGCGGGACCGCCTCGACGGCTTCGCGCGGGGTGCCGGCTTCGATGAGCCCTTCGCTGACCATCTGCCAGATCGTGGCATCGAAGTCGGCGCCGCCGAGCTGGGCGATGCCCTCGCTCGTGAGCAGATCGAAGCGTCGCCCCTCGAGAGAGACGGCGGCGGTATCGAAGGTCCCGCCGCCGAGGTCGTAGACCACGACGTAGCGCTTGGGGCTGCGCGGCGACAGAGCGACGGGCTCGCGATAGGCGTACTCGATGGCGGCGGCGGTGGGCTCGTTGACCAGGCCGAGCACGCTGAACCCGGCGCGGTTGAAGGCCTCGAGGGTGAGGTACCGCTGACGGGTGCTGGCGTTGGCGGGCACGGCCACCATGACGGGCAGCGGTGCGTCGGTGGCCTTGGGCAGCTCGAGGTTGCAGTGATGGAGGAGCATCTCCCGGACCCAGGTCAGATACGCCTGCAGGAGCGCGAGCGCGGTGCAAGGCTCGGACACGCCTTCGATGGGATCGTCGGGCGCCATGGTCGAGACCAGGCGCTTGACCGAAGCGATGGCGAACTGCGAGGGCTCGGGCTTCGCGAGCAAGGCCCGTGCTCGTTCACCGAACCACCACTGACCCTTGGCGTGCACGGCGAGCCCGGGTAGGTGGTCGGAGAAGCAGCCGCCGAGATCGAAGCTCGCCACGGGATAGCGACCGCGGTCGACGGCGACGGCGACGGTGCGGGTGGTGCCCAAGTCGATGCCGAGGCGGATGGGAGGCGAATCGCTCATCGTCGGGATCGGGACGCTACCCGAAGCGCTGGGTGCCGAGTAGACGGCAATGCGGCCCGATTGCGGCACGCTCGGTCGCCCGCTATGACCTGCCGAAGAGTTGTCCCATGAACGACGTTGAATCCGCCCGCGCGTTCTCCGTACGAAACGAACGACCCGACGACGCCGATGCGGTGCGCCGCGTGGTGACCGACGCGTTCGATCGCCCCGATGAAGCGGCCATCGTCGATGCGCTGCGCGGGTCCGAGGTCGTGACCTTGGCGTTGGTGGCGGAGCTGGATGGACAATTGGTGGGGCATATCGCGTTTTCTCCCGTAAGCATCGCGACCGAGCAGGGCCAGGTGCTGGTCGAGGAAGGGCAGGGGGTCGTGGGCTTGGCACCGGTCTCGGTCGTTCCGCTGCACCAGGGCCGGGGCATCGGCGGGCGGCTCATCGAGGAGGGGCTGTCGCGGCTGCGCGCGCAGGGCCACGGGGCGGTCGTGCTGCTGGGGCACCCGAGCTACTACCCGCGCTTTGGCTTTCGGCCCGCGGCACAACGCGGTCTCCGCTGGGAAATCCCGTGTCCGCCCGAGGCGTTCATGGTGCAGGAGCTGCGCGCGGGCGCCCTGCCGGAGGGCGGCGGGGTGGTGCGCTACCGGGCCGAGCTCGGCGGGGGCGAGCACGACTGAAGTTCGTGCGACCCCGCGGTACGATGAGCGGGGAGAGCGAGCGGATGAGGCACAACGGATTCGAGCTTCACCACGAGACGAGGCGAGCAACAGGCATGGCGCTGCACGGGAGCGTGGTCGCGCTGGCCCTGCTGAGTGCGTGCGCCGAGCCGGCGGGCGGCGACGAGACGAGCCCGGGCACCACCACCACGCCACCGCCTGCGACCACGGGAGACACCACCGCCTCGATGCCGGCCGACGACAGCTCGGGGGGTGACCCCAAGCTCGACGTGCTGCCCGCCACCGACACGCCGAACATCACCGACGGCGGCGACGGCTGTGATCAAGACGTGGACATCGTGTTCGTGATGGACGTGTCGACGACCATGGGCCCCGTGCTCGACCAGCTGGCGACCGAGATCATCTTCGTCGATGAGGCGCTCGATGGCATGGACCTGCCGGGTGATCCGCACTACGGCTTGGTGGTGTTCGTGGACGACGCGGCCCTGCTCAACGCGGGCGTGCCCTACGAGAGCGTGGCGCTGCTGCAGCAGGACTTCAACGAGTGGAGCGCGTTCACGGCCAGCAACCAGCAGGTGGGCGGCGGCAACCTCAATACCACCTGGCCCGAGAACAGCCTCGACGCCATCTACCTCGCGGCCACCGGGTTTCAGTGGCGTCCGGCCGAGACCACGCTGCGCCTGGTCATCCACACCACCGACGACACGTTCTGGGACGGCCCCACCACGCAAAACGGGGTGGAGATTCAGCGCGGCTACGCGGAGACGGTGGAGGCCCTGCAGGCGCGGCAGATCCGGGATTTCTCGTTCGCGGCCACGCTGGGCGGGCAGTGCGAGTGCGAGAACGTCACCCCCGGGTGGTCGACGCCCTATATGGACATGGCGCCGATTCCCGAGGCGACCGCGGGCGGGGTCTTCGACATCGACGAAGTCCTGGCCGGGATTACCTCGTTGGCCGACGCCCTCGAGAACGCGGTCGAGACGACGATGTGCGAGCCCTACCCGCCCGTGGGGTGAGCCCGACGCGGCGTGGCGTGCCGCAGGATCAGTTCTTGGCTTGGTCGCGGAGGAGGCAGCACTTTTTGTACTTGTTGTTGCTCCCACACCAGCAGGGGTCGTTGCGACCCGGGCGAGCATCCGCGTGGGCCGGTGCGGCGAAAACCTCGCTGCCGTGACAGCAGCCGCGTTGGCATTGGTCGTGTCCGTCGCTGTCTTGGGCACTCATGAACGAAGCCATACCACGGGGCGCAGGCGACCGGTCAAGCTCGGCGGCTTCGTTCCTCCTCGATGGAGCGTTTTCCCGCGTCCGAGGGAGCCTTCAACGTGAATTGGTTCATGCGGTATCCGCCGCCCATGGACCGGAGGAGACTTCGGGGGGTGAGGCCGAAGATCAGCCGTAGCGGCCAGGGCATGTCCTTGCGGATGTCGGGCGCCACGTCGGCGAACGAGACGGATTGATCGAGCACCAGGCCCCACGACTGCAGGGCGGCCGGGTCGTCGCAGGCCCAGCGGAACCAGCTGTCCTTCGACATGACCTTCATCAGCGCGTTTTTGCCCTGTAGCTGGACGGCCTTGGTGGGGGTGGTGTCCATGACCAACCACGCGCCCGGGAATCGCGTCGCGATCGCCTGCATCGCTCGCTGCACGTCGGGGCTGTCGAGGTAGATCACCACGGCCTCGGAGACGAAGCAGTAGGGCCCGGGGAGCTCGGCCACCGCGTCGAGCCAGTCGCTGTCCAGCACGCTCCCCGCGTGCATCGTTCGACGCTCGTGATCCTCGAAGAACCGCCTTCGTAGCGTCATGCTGTCGGGCAGATCGAGTTCGAACCACTGCGCTTGTCCGTTGTCCAGGCGTTCGAAGCGGGTATTGAGCCCCGCGCCGATCTCCACGATGGTGCCGCGAGGATGGGCGGCCAAGAAGCGGCGGACCTGGCCGTCGAAGATGCGGGCCCGGATACACACGCCGCGAGCCGAGGAACCCCACTTGGAGAAGTCGTAGTCGAGCGACTCGACGATCTCCACCGCCTTGGGATCGGAGAGCAGTCGCCCGCCCTTCTTCGTCTCCATGGCGCGGCCGAGCAACGGGATCAGCAGCGTCTCTTGAGTGGGTCCGAGTTCCACTTCGATTTCATTCATGATCGTCCTCGGGGGGCTGGCCCGACCAAACGTTGTCGTCGATGGAACGCTCGAACGAGGGCCAGTCGTCGAGCACGACCGCGGCCTCGCGATCCAAGGTCGAGCCGCTCGAGACCTTCTCGAGCGTGCCCGAGCGTCGCACGATGAACCGAGAGGAAGGGCCTTCGACGGTCCAGCCGCCGTTCGCCCAGCGCCAGCGTTGGCCCACGACCTTGGATTCGGGCTCGACGGAGAGGTCGGAGGCGAGCGGGGGGCCGAGCAGCGTCAGGGCGGGCTCGATGCTCGAGATGCGCTCGAATGCGTCATGAACCGTGGCTCCGTCGGCAACCGCGGAGACGAACGCATTCAGGTCGCGCGCGGCCACATCGAATCCGACCTGGTGAGTCCAGGCCATGACGGCGGCGGGGGCGTACTGCTCGACCCACTCGGCGTCACCATCGGCCGCGAGTCCTTCGACGGGGGCAACCAGCGCGCCCAGGGCATTGGTGATGTCGTCGGCGCGGCGCGCCATCAGCGACTGCCACGCTTCTTCGCCCTCGGCTCGACGCACGCAGCGTAGGGCCAACGCGCCGGAGACCCCGTGCACGACCCAGCGTGAGCCGAGCTGTCGTCGTAGCCGAGCCTCGTCGACCAGCGCGGCCCCGGCGATCGTCTGCGCGATGACGAAGCGCCGATTGGAGCGCCCGTAGCCTTCGGCTCCGACGTCCCAACCGCGGTCCTCGGGGAGCCATAGCAGGCCGCCCGCGAGCGCGGGGTCGTGGCCGCGAGGTGCCTGCAGCACGGTGTGGACCGGGTTGCCCAGCCCCGCGATCTCTGCGAGGCATCGCTGCATCTGGTCGAGGTCTTCGAGGAACTCGCTCGCCGTCGCCCCGTGGCTGCGCCCGTGCCAGATCTCGACCCCGCCGTCCGTGGTGTGCTCCGGGGGCTCGGTCCGCCACGCGATGGCGAAGTCGAGTGCACCGTCTCGTTCGCCCGAGGAGTGGGTGGTCCATCCGGGAGGCGTTTCGAAGGCCAGGGTCCAGGTGCCCGCGGGGGCGGCTCCGATGGGCGAGACGGCCGCTTGCGGCTCGATGAAGGGAGCGCGGGCGGGAAGCTGGTGCGCCGTGCGGTCCCGGGGGGCTCGGAGCCGACGGTCGGGGTCGACGCCCAGGCGCGGCAGGACATCCTGCGCCCGAACCCAGGCCCCCGTGGCGTGGACCCACGGGGCGGTTTCGTCCGCAGGCCAACCCCGCCAGGTCGCCACGATCTGCAGCTCCACCGTGCAGCCCGCGTCGGCGCACGCACCGAGGGGCAGCGCGGCGTGCCCGAGCGAAGTGTCGGGCTGGGCCTCGGCGCCATCCACCGTGGCGCGTTCGATCTCCACGCCCTCGGGGAGCTCCATGTGCAGCGACCCCGGCTCGGCTCGGACGCCGTCGATCCTCCACACCGAGCGCACGGTGCCTCGCTCCGGATCGAGTGACACCGACAGATGCCCGCCGTCGAGCCAGAAGCGGCTCGCATGGGGCAGCCACCGTGTCTCCCAGGCTGCGTCCTCGTCCAGCTCGTGGGCGTGCTCGACGTAGCGGCCGCTGTCGATGAACTGTTGCTGCAGCACGAAGAGCAGGGCGGTGACCGAGAGCGTGGCGGCGCCGATGGCCGCGCCCGCGGGCCCGCGCAGGCGTGACCACGCCAGCCGTAGTCGCTCGAGGCCAGCCACCACGGTGCGGCGCGGCCAGCCCAACAGCGCGAGGGCGACCGCGAGCGCGAAGATGGAGACCTTCAGCGCGGCCATCGTGGTGAGCATCGGCAGCCACGGGCCCCACCCCACCAGTTCGCTGAAGCCCACTGGAGCGGGGACGCCCAGCTTGCCCGGCGGGTAGACGACGAGCGACAGCTCCTGGTTGAGGACCATGATGAACGCGGCCACCATCGTGAGCGCGTGGGCGAGGCCGGGACGACGGATCCAGGCGTGCACGAGGATGGTCACGCCGCTCAACTCGAGCAACGCGGGTGCAAAGGACAACAACCCGTAGGTGAGGGGAAGCGTCAGCGAGACGCTGTCGCTGGCGAACAACGCGGTCGCGATGCACCCGGACACGACGGGGATCATCGCCAGGCCGAAGGTGAGGGCGGCCGCCGCCAGGGCTCGGCCTCCCAGGCGAGCCCACAACGGAGCCGGCGTCGCGCCGACGATCTCGTCGAAGCCCGGTTGGTGATCGCGGCGCATCATCGTTCCGACGAAGCCCGCGATCACGAACACCATCACGAGGTAGACGAAGTCGGCCAAGACGGCGGTCAGCAGCTCGGGGCGCGGGACCAGGGGGCCGCGGGCATGGGCGACCACATGCACCACCGTGCCCGTCACGCCCATCACGAGCAGCAGGCCGGCGGCGATCCGTAGACCCCACGTGCGAAGGATCTGGCCCGTGTGCCAGGCGGCTTCGGCCCACAGCACGCGGATCCACCACGGGCTGGACGGGGGCCCCACGGGGGCGGTGTTCGTCGTCGAGGGGGGACGGGAGGTCCGGTGGTCATCCGCCGCTCCGGCGCGCGTGGCCGCTCCGAGCACCAGCCGCTCGCGATGCAAGCGGGCGATCTGCCACAGCAGGGCCAGCAGCGGCACTGCGCACCACAAGACCCGGTTGGCGAGTAGCTCGGGCGTAAATGCGATGGACCCGGTCATCTTCTCGACCGGTGTCCATGCGTTCGCCTGCGCTTCGACCTCTCCGTAGGCGATGGGGTCGAGCAGAGTCGCGGTGCTGGGGTCGATCTCTCCGCTGCGGAGAATCACCATGCTCACCATCCACACCAGCATGAGCATCGCCGCGACGCCGAAGGGCCCCGAAGCGTTGCGGGTGCGGATGGCAGCGAGGACGTAGAGCGCACCCATGCCCACGGCCGAGGGCAGGCACAGCGTGAGCCAGGCGTGCATCATGGCCGCGAGCGGAATGGGTCCCGTCGAGCCCGCGGGCAGCATGCCGACGGCCTCCATGGGGCCCACGAACACAAAGCCGACGGTGCTGACCAGCCCCAGCGTCGACGCGACCACCACGACGCCGAGGTAGCGGCCGAGCAGGAGCGAGGGCAGATGGACCGGCGCGGCCAGGACGAGCTCGTCGAGCTTGGCCTCTCGGTCGCGGCTGATGACCCGCGAAAAGAGCCACGCCCACGCGAAGAGCAGCCAAAACCCTTGCCCGGCGGTCATGAGGTAGACCAGGTGGGGGCTGTTGCGAGTGATGTCGGCCGCGCCCATCTCCTGCATGTACTGGGCGTTGCTCAGCACCAACAGGAGGTAGCCCGTCATGCCGGCCGCCAAGAGAGGAACGAGCGGGCTGCGTAGCGCGACGCGCAGCTCGTGGAGCGCCTCGCCGAAGATGGTCGCGGGATTCATGCCGCCTGCTCGCTCTGTAGCGCGTGGTAGTAGACGTCTTCGAGCCGCGGGGCGTGGGCCTCGAACGAAGAATCGGGGCATGCGGGGGCGTGCACGACCACCCGCGTTCCGCCGGGCGCGGCCGTCATCCGCAGGACGTCCTCGGGGAGGTCGCCTTGCCGCGGGATCACGGTGGTCCACAGCTGGCCCCGGAGTGGAGCCCGAAGCTCCTCGGGCGTACCTTCAGCGACGATCGTTCCCTGATCCATGACGGACAGGCGGCTACACAGGTTCTCGACGTCCTCGACGATGTGGGTCGAGAGCAACACGACCGCGTCCGCGGCGACGTCGGCCAGCACGCGGTGGAATCGATTTCTCTCCGCGGGATCGAGGCCGGCCGTCGGCTCGTCGACCACGAGCAAGCGCGGCTGGCCGAGCAACGCCAGCGCGATGCCGAAGCGCCGGAGCATGCCGCCCGAGTAGGTGCTCACCTGCCGACCCGCGGCCTCGCTCAGGTTGACCTGCTCGAGGAGGCGGTCCGCCTCTCGATCGCGCTCGGCTCGATCGGTGCGGCCCTTGAGCGCGGCGAAGCGCCGCAGCAGCGAGCGCCCCGTGACCCCGGGATACGCCCCGATCTGCTGCGGGAGGTAGCCCAGGCGTCGACGCAGGCCGTCGGGATCGGTGGAACCGTCGATGCCGTCGAGCGAGAAGGTCCCGGCATCGGGTTTTTGCAGGGTCGCCAGCGTCCGCATGAGCGTGCTTTTCCCCGCGCCGTTGGGGCCGAGCAGCCCGTACATGCCGCTCGGCACGTGCAGATCGACCCCTGCGAGGGCTCGTACGCCCCCTGAATAGGTTTTTGTCAGTCCTTCGACCCGAAGTCCGGCTGTCATCGTCCCACCTGCAGTTGATTTGCATATTCATTTAGCACTTGGTAAATGAACTGACAAGGAAACTTCTCCGACGCACACTGGGCCTGCTGCATGCCCGTGCACTCACCCCGTGCCGACGCGACGCGCCGAAGAATCTTGGAGGCCGCGCTGAACTGCTTCGCGCAAGGGGGGTTTCACGGAACGTCCACGCGCACAATCGCGAAGGCGGCGAACGTCACCTCGCCTCTGCTCCAACATTATTTCGGCGGTAAGGCGGCGCTCTTCGAAGCGGTGCTCGTCGAGATCATCGAGGACTACCAGCGCGCCCAGGCCCGACAGTTCGAGCGCCCCGACGACGATCTTCGATTCTTCACCGATGGCCTCCGGGTGATGTTTCGCTGGCTCGGCGCGCATCCACGAGAAGTGCGACTGATGAACTGGGCCCGATTGCAGGGATGGGTCATCGTGCCCGACTCCGCCGCCGAGCTGAACGCGTTGGTCCAGCACCGCTTCGAAGCGGCGCAACGCCACGGCTTGGTCCGCACCGACGTCGACGTCTTCGTCGCCCTGACGATGATCGACGCGATGTTCAAGGGGTACTGGTCGCAGCGAGCGGGCTATGAACACGACCCCGAGCTGGAGCCCGAGCACGGTCCGCCCGAAGACGCGATGGGCCCCGAGTCGTTTCTCGCCCAGTGCTTGCGGGTGCTCCTCGATGGCTTGCTGACGCCTTCGGCGGCGGAGCGAGCCCGCGTGCTCCTCGAGCGGGAACCCGAGCCGAGCTGAAGCCGGCCCGGTGCACGCCGTGCCTCACTCGACCCAGGCGCGGGTCTCGGCGTCCCAGACTCGCCAGGTGCCGTCGAAGTCCCGATACATGTCGCGGGAGCGGGGCAGGACTCGGAACCGCTCGGTGCTGAAGGCACTGGCCACGTTGGGGTCGTCGTAGCGCTCGGACTCGACGACGCTCTCGTCGGCCAAGTGCATCTCGACCACGAGCTGTTCACCGCTGGCCTCGACGACGCAGAAGCCGTGCTGCCCCGTGTCGGCGAAGCCCATCTGCGGGTTGGCGCCGGCCTGGAGCAGATCGGAGATGCCCAGCGCGAAGGCGTCGATGCCGGGCACCGAGGCCAGGCTGGGAGTGTTCTCGACCTGTCGCACCAGCAAGGACTGGTACGGGGTGGAGCTCACCGAGCCGGTCACGAACTCCACGATGCGGTTGCCATCGATCTCGCGTGGCCAGGCGAAGGGCGTGCACGCGTAGAAGGAGTGGATGTCCCCGGTGACGGCGACGACGTTGTCGACGCTGGCGAGCGCATCGATGAGCAAGGCCCGGTTGTTCGGGAAGCCGTTCCAGTCCTCGGCCGTCATCTGGAACTGGTGCCGGAACGACTCGGGGAGGAACGAGCCGGTCAGGTCGATGTCGAGCGGGGTCAGGCAGAACTCGTTGCCCCAGATCTTCCAGGTGCGGGTCGAGCCCTGCATGGTGTCGAGGAACCATTGCTGCTGCTCGAGCCCCATGACCGCTTGCGCGGCCGGGTCGCCCTGGGCGTCGAGCCAGTTGGCGTAGGCCAAAAAGGGCGGCTGGATCACGAGATAGCGTGCCCCCAGGTTGCCGTAGAGGCCGCTCTTGAACATCTGGTGGAACGCGATGCCGCGGGGCAGCATGGCGAGCTCTTCTTTGGGGATCGGGGGCAGCATGGACCCCGACTCTTCGATCATCTCGTTGATGTACAGCGCGCTGACGTTGCCCTCGATGCGCTCGGGGTCGTAGTCCTCGGCGGCGGCGATGTCCCGCAGCATGGTCCGATAGACGCCATCGGCGTGGTTGTTCACGTCGACGTAGGGGACACCGAGGCTGTCGTCGTCGGCGACCTCGGCCAGCCCCGCCGAGTCGACGACCACCGCTCCAGGGTACGCGTCCTCGGGCACGAGGTGGTCGGGCCGATAGCTCCGCAGGTCGGTCATGACCAGGTGCACGTGCTGCCCGTACTCGATGTCGCGGTAGATGCGAATGTCGTCGGGGGGCGCGACGGAGGGGTCGTACACGAAGTCGGGGTCGGGGTAGTCGACCGGCATGTACTCGAACCACGCCTGGTCGGCCGCAGCCTTGCGCTCGGGGTCGAACTCGTCTTGCTGCCCGTCGTAGTAGGTGCCGGTCGAGCCGTGGCTGTCGTCGGAGAACTCGTGGTCGTCCCAGATCGCGACCATGGCCATCCGCTCGTGCACCGCCTGGAGGGCGGCATCGGTACGCACGGTACGGTACAGCTGGCGGTAGTTGTCGAGGGAGCGGGCGGCAAAGAAGGGCGTGCCTCCGTTGTCGACCATCAGCGCACCCTCTTCGTCGTCGAACTCGATGAAGCGGTCGCTCTCGCCCTTTTGGAAGGTCTCGTCGCCGGCCGTCTCGTAGATGTAGTCGCCCAGGTGGACGAAGAAGTCGAGCGGCTGCTGGAGCATGGCCGCGTAGGTGTTGTAGTAGCGGCCGCCGTAGTCCTGGCAGCTGACGAAGGCGAAGCGCACGGGGACGTCGGCACCGTCGTCGGGGGCGGTCTTGGTCACGGCGGTGCGGCTGGCGTAGCCGGTCTCGCCTTGGATGTAGATGAAGCGGTAGCTGTACTCGGTGCCCGGCTGCAGGCCTTCGGCCTTGATCTTCACGCAGTGATCGAAGGTCAGCTCGGAGGTCACCGTGACGACGGTGGGCATGGCCGCCGCGTCCTCGCCTTCGGTCTCCCAGATCTCGAGCGCGACCTCGTAGTCCTCGTCGGGGAGGTCCGGGTCGGCGACGCGGCCCCACAACACGACGCTGGACGCCCGCGGATCGCCCGAGGCCACCGACTGCGGGAAGAACTCCGGTCCATCGACGACCTCGTAGGCCGCCTCGCCCGAGGTCCCCGAGCCTTCACTCCCGGTGTCGTCTACACTCCCCGTGCTGCCGCCACTCCCTCCACCGCCGTCGCCACGGCAGCCGGACGAGCCCAGCAGGTTGGTGAAAACTAGACTACCCAGCGCAAAGAAAGACCGACGTTTCATGCCACGATGCTCGAGTCGAAGCATGCCGCGGCCGGCCAACGGGCGCTACCGGGCTCGTCCCCGTTTCGATGTGAGGGCGTCACGGCGTGCCAAACGCCGTGCACCCGGCCCCGGTCACGCCAAGGTCACGCGCACGTTGCCGGCGGGGTCGATCTGACCCTTGATGTCGGCCTGCACGTTGAGCGTGTGGCTGCAGTAGGGCGCGGTGGCCTTGCAGTCCGCGGGAATCTCGACGTCGATGGTCAGCGAGTGCTCTTGGCTGGGCTCGATGGTGTGACCGACCTCGACGCGCTTTTCGAGCACGGCATGGCGCACCCAACCCGCGGTGAGACCCTTGCGGTTGTCCAGCGCCTGCGCATCGCTCTCGCTCACCTGCGCGCCGTCTTCGTTGCGGACCCAGTGCCGATCGGCCTCGACGATGCGCACGTACAGCGCGTCGACGGTCGCCGTTCGAGTCCCGCCCACGATGGTGATCGAGGCGGTGGTGGTTTCGCCTCGGGCGACGGCTTGCTCGGGCCCTTGCACCGTGACCCGTGCCCCCTCGGCCCCCAGGCTCTCGCGCATCTTTTCGGAAAAGCCCATGTCGTGATCTCCTCGCGGGAGGCACGCTATCGCGGTCCTCCCCTTGGAGTGAAGTGGCCCCCTGCGGGACACATGAGCGGCGTGTAGGGTGGTCCTAGAGGGCCGGCCAGCGAGCCCGAGCGCGGGTTCACGCGATCGAGGTCGCGCGTTCGAATCGGGCATGGAGCATCGTTTCTCGCCGCGGCCGTCGATGGGGAGGGGGATCCCGCATGGAGCAACGATGCGAGCGCGCGAGCGCTCGAGGACGAGGGCGGATCGCGCTCTTTGTTCGCGTCGCAAAAAACTCTGTATGCTCCGCGGCAATGCGCTCGAAACGATCGTTGTGCGCAGGCGTAAGCCTGTCTGTGGCGTCCCTGCTCGCGTTCTCGACGCTGTCTGGTTGCAGCAAGCTCGAGGAACTCACCGGAGACAAGGAAGACAAGAAAGAAGAAACGGCCAAGTCCGACGGTGACGAAGCGAAGGCCGGTGACGACAAGACGAAGGAGGGCGCCGGAGACTCCAAGAAGGAGGGCGGCGGCGACGAAGCCACGCCGACTCCGGACGGTGACGCGGCGCCGATCGTCGAGCCCATCCCGGTCGAGCCCCTGCACACCGGGCTGGACCTCATGCTCAAGTTCGTCCCCAAGGGCTCGGACTTCATGATCGCTCGGGACGCCACGGTGGTGGCCGACTACGTCGCCGAGGGCACCCGCTTCCTCGACGGCCCGCTCGAGAAACTCAAGACGGGCCCCTTTGCCGAGGAGCGCGATCTGAAGGAAGCCGAGGACGCGTTCGACGAGGTCAAGCTCCACACCGACAAGGTCGTGGCGGCGCTGGAAGGCTCGGGCATCGACCTGGCCGAGGGCGCGGCGATCATCAAGGGCAAGGGCGGGAAGGACTTCCTGATCTTCCACGCGTCCGACCCCAACGCGCTCATCGAGCTGGGCAAGAACACGGGCGAGGATGAGATCGCCAAGCTCAAGTGCAAGGCGATCGAGGACGTGCCCGGCTTCAACGTCTGCGCCGACTCGCAGAGCCACGTCGATGGCTTCAAGGCTGACGGCGACCCGGCCGCGCTGCGCAAGGACATGGAGGAGAACCTGCCCGGCGTCACCCTCGACGACGCCAACCTGGTGGCCAGCTTCGAGGATGACGACAAGTCGAAGGGCCAGATGTACATGGCCGTGTCGACCATCCCCGGCCAGATCCACATGGCGGTGACCTCGGCGGGCGACCGCGACCTCAACGAGGCCATGGACAAGATGCAGCCCGGGCCGGCCAAGACCCTGGCGCAGGTTCAGCCGGGCGCCGGCTTCATCTGGGCCCGCGTGGACCCCAAGGAGCTCGCCAAGGAGGCCAAGGACGCCAAGGGCACCCCGGCCGAAGGCGCACTGAAGGCGCTGACCGGCGAGTTCGTGCTCGCGGGTTCGGTCGACCCGGGTGGTCTCATCCTGCAGATGGGCACCAGCGACACGGCCGTCTTCGAGGGGCTGATCGGGCTGGGCTTCACGCTCGGCAAGGACAGCGTGCCGCCCGAGATCCCCGACGTTCCCGGCGCGAAGCTGCTGTTCGAGCAGGTGCCCATCGAGGGCGGCGGCAAGACGGCGCAGGCGCTGCACCTGGGCGTCACCGGCCGGCCCGAGGCGGACATCCTCAAGAGCTACACCGGGGTGCACCTGGACGGCTGGGTCTTCGCGGCCAACGACGTGGTCACGGTGGCGGTCGGCCCCGACACGGCCAACGTCGGCAAGCTGCTCGACGTGACCGCGGGCGGTCCCAGCTCCGCCACCCTCGACACCCTGCCGCCGCAGCTGGCCGAGGGCCTGCGTCGCGAAGAGGTGGGCATGGTCATGCACCTGCCCATGGACTTCCTGCACGGCGAGCAGATGCACACTCTTGTGCGCTCCGCTCTCAAGGACGTCCCCGAGGCGTCGCCCGAGCACGTGCTGGCGCTGACCTCTCTGGCCGCGCCGCTGTCGAGCACCACCATGTGGATCGCGGCGCCTGGCGGCAAGCCGGTCGTGCACCTGGCGGTGCAGGGCATCGGTAACCTCGCCACCGACGAGGGCCGGGCGGCTCTCGACGCGGCGCACACCGTGGCCGACGGCGGCAACCCGAAGGACGCGTTCTCGAGCTTGGCCTCGACCTACGCCTCCTCGCCGATGGCCTGGGCCTACAAGACCCGCGCCGGAACCGAGGGACCGGGCTACATGGTCGGCAGTGGTATCGGGGCCGTGCTGGCCGCGGCCGCGGTGGCCGTGCCCGTCATCACCGGTCACGTCAACGAGAGCCTCGCCGACGACCTCGGCGTGAAGCCGGAGGATCCGGAGCCCGAGCTCAAGCCCACCACCGTGCCCAAGCGCCCCGTGGTCGAGCCGAAGAAGCCGGAGCCGACCAAGGACGAGCCGAAGAAGCCGGAGCCGACCAAGGACGAGCCGAAGAAGCCGGAGCCGACCAAGGACGAGCCGAAGAAGGACGACCCGATCGTCGAGCCCACCAAGCCGAGCCGGCCCTTGCCGCCCACGCCCACGCCGGACCCCGGCAAGGACGAGCCCAAGCGGAAGCGTAAGTTCGGCAAGCGCGGGGGCTGATCCCCGGACCGCATCGCGGTCACGAAAACGCGCCGCTCGGGGATGCCCGGCGGCGCGTTTTTTGTGGCGCGGGTGGGTCCTTCGCCCACCAAAATGCAAAAAAACGCTGCTCCGAGCGAACCAAGAGGGCTCCGACCGCAACGTGGTCGTCGATGCCTCTTCGCCTGTCTCATGCCTTGCTCGTCTTGGGCTTCGGGACCCTCGGGTGCAGCACGGATGCGCCGCCCGAGGACCCCTGGGGTCCCTTCGTCAGTGATGCGTCGCGGTTGGCGGCGCTCGCTGCCACCCCCGATCTCGACATCGTCCATCGCGATCTCGCCGTCGTCTGCCCGCCGGGCGCGAATCCGAGCCATCGGGTGGGGACCTCGACGTGCTCGGTCTCGACGATCGACGACCAGGGGCAGCTGACGCCGCTGGGAGTCGAACAGGTCCTGTTCGCGCAGCGGCTCGACCTCGAGCACATCCTCGTGGGCACCACCGACCTGGGTCTGCGGCGGCTGGCCAACGACGGCACGTCGCACGCGGTGGCGCAGGGCGTGCTCGATCCTCGGGTGGCCGACGACCGTCGCCACGTCGCATGGGTCGAGCTGGTCGAGCCGGGCACCGGCTATGAAATGGGCGCGGCCACGCAGATCGTGTTGTGGGATGCCATCGACGACGAGCGCTGGGTGGTCAGCGACGAGTCGTCCGACAGCTCGCCGATTCCAGTGCCCGAGCAACCCGAGGTGGTGCTGGTGTCACGTCGCTCCGGGCTGGCGAGCTACTGGCTCGTCGGGCCCGAGCGAGAGCCGCTTCAGCTGACCAACGTCGGTCTCGAGCGGCCGGGCGAGGGCTTCGTGCCCCTGCACGCGGGCGAATTCATCTGGCTTCCCGACGGGCGTCATGCCGTGTTCTCGGCGGACTACGGGGAGCCCGAGGTGTGGCTGCTCGATCTGGACGACCCGGGCGCGCGATGGCTGGGTCCCGGTCGGATGCCGACCTTGCGGCGAGGCGGAGGCGTGCTGGCCGTGGTGGGGCAGGGCGATGCGCTGGAGGTCGTCGAGTACGAGGCGGAGGTGCTGCCGTGAGACGCTCGGCTCTTCGCGCGGCGCTGTGTCTCGTCCCGCTGCTGGGCCTGACGGTGAGTGCCCGGCCGGGCGCGACCGAGGGCGTCGACCGCTTCGCGTGGCCCCTGACCGGCTCGCAGGCGACCGGGGCGGGCTTCGATCACGATCGCGACGAGTGCCCCGAAGGCTCGACGAGCTGCGACACGTACATCCAAGACAAGGAGTGCGGCTCCGACGGGGCCTACGACCAGCACACGGGGACCGACGCCTACGCGCCCGCGGGGGATCAGAACATCTACGCGGCAGCGGCCGGCTACGTGGTCTCGTCGATCGACGAGTATGGCACGGGCAAGCTCGGCTCGACCGACGCGTGGGGCTTCGGCAACAACGTCGTCATCTACCACGGCGACGGTCTCGCGAGCCTGTACGGCCACATGAAGCAAGACTCGGGGTTGCCCGCGCTCGGGCAGTGGGTCGAGTGTGGCGAGGCCATCGGTGAGCAGGGCAGCTCGGGCAACTCTTCGGCGCCGCACCTGCACTTCGACGTCCGAACGGGCGTCACCGTCTCGAGCGGAGACCTGGGCGGGTACTTCACGGGCGCACGCGTCGATCCGTTTCTCAGCGAGCAGGACGACGACGACGCCTATTGCGGCGCGAGCGAGTCGATGTGGGTCGAGCACACGGGCGACCTGCCGTCCCGCACCTGTGACGACGACGACTACGTCAGCGACGGGTGCCACAGCATGAGCCTGGGCATCGACGTCGACGACGGCACCTGCGTCCAGGTCGATTCCTGTGCCTGGTGGGCCTGCCTGGGCGGGGCCTGGATCGCGCTACCCGAGGAGGATGGCGTGTCGGTCTGCGAGGCCACCAACTACACCAACGACAGCTGCGACCCGGTGGATTGCAGCGGCTTCGGCGACGAGGACACCTGTGCGGCGTGGGCGGGCAGCTGCGCGTGGTCCTGCGAAGAGGAGGCGTGCCTGTCCGCCGACGACGTCGACGAAGGCGACTGCATGTCGATGCCGGCCACCTGCGACGACGAAGAACAAAACGGCGACGAGACCGGGGTCGACTGTGGCGGGCCCGACTGTGCGGGCTGCGATGGCGACCCGTGCCGCGACGACGACGACTGTGTCGGTGGCTCGTGCTCGGGTGGCCTCTGTCAGGACCCGCCCGCCGCGTGCGACGACGGGGTACAAAACGGCAGCGAGACCGGCATCGATTGCGGAGGGGATTGCCTCGCCTGCGACGGCGAGCCCTGCCGCGACGACCGGGACTGCATCACCGGGCAGTGCGGCGGCGACATGCTGTGCGAGACGCCCTTCGACTGCCACACCTACGACGGCGACGCGGAGTCCTGCGGCTTCGCGACGGGCTGCGTCTATCACGAGTGCGCCGACTCGTGCTCGCCCAACACCGAGACCGCGTGCGCGGCCGGCTGCCTCGATCAGTGCGGGACCCAGGGCTGCGTCCGCGGATCGCTGACCTACTTCAACTGGAACGACTGCATCACGGGCACGGCCAGCGGTATCGCCGAGCTTTATCGCGAGCAGCCCGGCGGGGGCTATGTGCTCGACGGCATGGTCGGCATCAACGGCGACGGTAGCTTTTGCGCCGACCTCGACGTCGGCGTCTCGTACTACTTGTCGCAATCGGACATGTACAGCGAGACCTGCGGCTACTACACGACCTGCACCCACTTCATGGAGGTGGGCGCCACGGGGATCGACGGGGTTTGTGCGGACGCCTCGACCTGCGAAGATCTGGGGGACATCGACTTCGATTGCGGAAGCTGAACCCATGACCCTCGCCCCGCCTCGCCCCAAAGTGGCCTACTTCACCGCCGGAACGGTGGGGGCGGGGCACATGGTGCGGGGCGAAGCCATCTACCGTGGGTTGCAGCGGGCCGGCTTTGCGGGGGAGTACCGTGTGTTCGCCCCGCCCACCGATTTCGACGGCATCGGCCGGGCGCCGCGGACTTCGGTGGCGGTCAAGGCCGACCCTCTGCTCGCCGATCCATCTCGGGTTCGCGACTCGGCGCTGGGCCGAGCGCTGCGAACATGGGCCCCCGACCTGTTGATCGTCGACATGTTCTGGGCCCCGGTACGGCACCTGCTGGCCGCGCTCGGCTGTCCCGCGTGGTTGCTCGTGCGGGCATGCCCACCGATCTGGCTGCAGGGGCGCGGGGACGTGCGCTTCGATCCCGGCGCGTGGGAGCGCATCATCGAGATCGAGCCGCTGCAGCTCCCCGAAGCGACCCATCGCATCGATCCCATCGTCATCGTCGATCCCGACGAGTGTGCGTCCGCGGAGGACTCCTTCGCTGCGCTGGGGGTGGAGCCGGGGCGGGACTTCACCGTGGTGTGCCACGCGGGCAAGCCGGGGGAGCTCGAGGTTCTGAGGCAGACGGCCGAGCGCGTGCGGTCTCCGGGCAGCACCCTCGTGTCCCTCGACCTGCGCCGTCAGGGGCTCTTCCCCGCCGCTGCTTGGCTCGGGGCGGCGAGCGGCATCGTCATGGGCGCGGGCTACAACGGCTTTTGGGAGACGCAGTGGCTCGGCCGTGATGCTCGGGCCCACTTCGTGCCGTTCGAGCGCAGCCTCGACCGCCAGTCGTTGCGGGTGGACGTGTTTCGCGGGCGGCGTCCGGCCGAAAACGGGGCCAACGCCCTGGCACGCGCGATCCTCGGACGATGAGCGGCGCCGGCCGTGTCGCGTCGTGCAGGTCGCTTGTCGCCTTCGGCGAGTGCACCTCGGGGGTCCCAGGCCTAGGTTCTGGTCATGGCGAACACAATCCTCATCACTGGGTCCAGCTCGGGTATCGGCAAAGACGCCGTGAAGCACTTCCAGGCCAAGGGCTGGAATGTCATCGCCACGATGCGCAATCCCGACGCGGAGACCGAGCTGAACGCGCTCGACAACGTGCTGGTCACTCGGCTCGACGTCCAAGACCAAGCGTCCATCGACAGTGCCGTGGCCGCGGGCCTCGAGCGCTTCTCCACGATCGACGTGCTGCTCAACAACGCGGGCTACGGCGCGTACGGGCTGCTCGAGGCGACCGGGGTCGACAAGATCCAGCGCCAGTTCGACGTCAACGTCATCGGCCTGCTGCGCGTCACCAAGGCCGTGCTTCCCCACTTCCGCGCCAATCGCAGCGGGACCATCGTCAACGTCTCGTCCATCGGCGGGAAGATGACCTTCCCCTTGGGCACGCTCTACCACGGCTCCAAGTTCGCGGTGGAGGGGCTCTCCGAGGCGCTGCACTACGAGCTCGAGTCCATCGGCGTGCGGGTCAAGATCGTCGAGCCGGGCATGATCAAGACCGACTTCGGCGGCCGTTCCTTCGACTTCAGCAACGACGAGAGCCTGGCCGAGTACCAGCCGCTCATCGGCAAGTTCATGACCGCGATGCAGGCCATGGGCGGCGGCGGCTCGGAGCCTTCGGTCGTGTCCCAGGTCATCTACACCGCGGCCACCGACGGCACCGGGCAGCTGCGCTACACGGCCGGGCCCGACGCGGCGGAGTTCATGAAGAACCGCAAGGCCGCCGACGACGAGACCTTCATCGGCGGGGTGAAGGCCCAGCTCGGGCTCTCGTGAATCCGTCGTGTTCGCCCGCCGGCCGACCTTCGGGTGGGCCCCAGCGGGCCTAAAGAAGGTTCGGGTTGCGTGGGTTGAGCGCATCTCGCGACCGGCGGGGCCGCTAGCGCAAGAGCCGCCGCTGGACCGAGGCGCGGATCTCGACGCAACTCAAACCCTCACGTTAACGTACGGTTTTGGCGGCGGGACGTTGTGCGGCCCCAAAACCGGCCCTGAACAGCTGTCTTCGTGACTCAGACCACGTTTGACACCTGGGGCGGGCGTAGCCAGACTCCGCCTGCCCACCCGGGGTAACGTTACGTAAGGGTCAGAGTTGGCCCACGGATCCGAGCGCGATGTCGAGCTCCACCACCAACACCGAACGCCGCATGAAAATCGGCACGCTTGCTCGCAAGACGGGCAAGTCGGTTCGGGCGTTGCGGCACTACGAAGAGCTCGGCCTACTTCGGGCCGGTCGCTCCGATGGTGGCTTCCGACTCTACGGGCCCGACGAGCTCGCCCGGGTCTACTGGATCTCCAAGCTCCAGGACATGGGCTTTTCGCTGTCGCAGGTCCAAAGCCTGATCGCGACGGTCGAAGAATCGGGCACGGCTCCCGAGGCGATGGACAGCTTGCGGGAGATGTTCCGCAGCCGGCTGCAGCGAACCCGCGACCAAGTGGAGCGCCTGCTTCAGCTCGAGCGCGACCTCGCCGAGAGCCTCGCGTACCTCGAAGGCTGCCGCGCCTGCACCCACGAGCACGACGTCGAAGGTTGTGCGACCTGCGATTCCCCGGCGCATGCCGACACCAACACGCCGTCCCTGGTGGCGGGGGCTCGCCCTCGCACCACCGCCACGGCACCGTTGGTGCAGCTGCGCCCTGTGTCCGAGCCGAACCCCCGCGAGGGTAGCGGGCCCGAGACCGACCAAGACACGAGGCCAAACCAATGACGGTCAAGACTCCCATCTACCTCGACTACGCCGCGACCTGTCCGGTCGACCAGCGCGTCGTGGACACCATGGTGCCCTTCTTCACCGAGACCTACGGCAACGCGGCCAGCCGCACCCATGCTTTTGGCTGGGCCGCCGAGGAAGCGGTGGAGCAGGCGCGCGAACAGATCGCCAAGACCATCGGCGCCGACGCCAAGGAGATCACCTTCACCAGCGGGGCGACCGAGTCGAACAACCTCGCGATCAAGGGGATCGCCGAGTACCTGCACGAGAAGGGCAAGCACATCATCACGGTGGTGACCGAGCACAAAGCGGTGCTCGATGCCTGCAAGTACCTCGAGCGCCAGGGCTACGACATCACCTACCTGGCCGTCGGCACCGACGGCCTCATCACCGCCCAGCAGGTCGCCGACGCCATCACCGAGAACACCGTGCTCGTGTCGGTGATGACCGCCAACAACGAGACGGGCGTCGTGCAGCCCATCGCCGAGATCGGCAAGGTCTGCCACGAGCGCAAGGTCCTGTTCCACACCGACGCGGTGCAGGCCTTCGGCAAGATTCCCCTCGATGTTCAGGAGATGAACATCGACCTCATGAGCATCTCGGCCCACAAGATCTACGGCCCCAAGGGGGTGGGCGCGCTCTATGTGCGACGCCGCAAGCCGCGGGTGCGGCTCACCCCGCAGATCCACGGTGGCGGCCACGAGCGGGGCAACCGCTCCGGCACGCTCAACGTCCCCTCCATCGTCGGCTTCGGCGAGGCGGCCAGGATCGCGCGCGAGGGCATGGCCGAGGAATCGGTCCGCATCGCGACGCTGCGCAACCGCCTGCGGGACCGCCTCCGGGGCGAGATCCAGCACGTGCTGCTCAACGGCTCCGAGACCGAGGTGCTGCCCGGCACGCTCAACATCAGCTTCGCCTACATCGAGGGCGAGTCGCTGCTGATGGCGCTCAAGGACATCGCCCTGTCTTCGGGCTCCGCATGCACGTCCGCGAGCCTCGAGCCCAGCTACGTGCTACGGGCGATGGGCCTGGACGACGAAATGGCGCACTCCAGCCTGCGAATGACCATCGGGCGCTTCACCACCGAAGCCGAGATCGACTACGTCGTCGAGCTCATTTCCAAGCACGTGTCCCGCTTGCGCGACATGTCTCCCCTGTGGGAGATGGTCCAAGAGGGCATCGACCTCAACTCGATTCAGTGGACCGCGCACTGATCGAACCACCGCGAACGAACGAAGGACCACCGACATGGCATACAGCGACAAGGTCATCGATCACTACGAGAACCCCCGCAACGTGGGCAGCATGGACAAAGGTGAAGACAACGTCGGCACCGGAATCGTCGGTGCCCCCGCCTGCGGCGATGTCATGAAGCTCCAGATCAAGGTCGACGACGGGGTCATCACCGACGCCAAGTTCAAGACCTACGGCTGTGGCTCCGCCATCGCTTCCTCGAGCCTGGTGACCGAGTGGGTCAAGGGCATGAAGGTCGAGGACGCCATGGAGATCAAGAACAGCCAGATCGCACAAGAGCTGTCTCTGCCGCCGGTCAAGATCCACTGCTCGGTGCTCGCCGAGGACGCGATCAAGGCGGCTATCTCCGACTACCAGAAGAAGACGTCCGGCGACGCCTGAGGGCGCCCGGGCAAGGAGGACGCATGTTGTCGCAGACCAACAGCAGCCCCAGCGAGCAGAGCCCCCCGCCCACCGCGGCGGAGGCTCCCCCCCTGATCGTGACCGATCGCGCGGCCAAGGTCATGCGCGCCCAGCTGGACAAGCGGGGCACCCCCGACGGGGCCATTCGCTTCGGCATCCGCGGTGGGGGCTGCACCGGCTACTCCTATATGTTCCAGTTCGAAGACGGAGAGCCGCGCGGCAAGGACTCCGTCATCCAAGCGGCGCACGGGGTTCGGGTCTACCTCGATCCCAAGAGCCTGGTCCTGGTGCGCGGCACCGAGATCGACTTCGAGACCGGCATTCGAGGGCATGGCTTCCGCTTCGCCAACCCCAATGTCGACAGCTCGTGTGGCTGCGGTGAGTCCGTCTCCTTCTGAGGCCGAGGGCCTCGACCACTTCGCCCGCCTGGGGCTGCCCCGTCGCTTCGGCATCGATCGCGACGCGCTCGAGGACGGGTATCTCGAGCGGGCGCAGCGGGTGCATCCCGATCGCTTCGCGGGCGCGCCCGCGGGCGAGCGTCGGGCGGCCATGGAGCAGAGCGCGGCGCTCAACGAGGGCTATCGAACCCTGCGCGATCCGGTGCTGCGGGCCGAGTATCTGTGCCGGCTCGAGGGTATCGACGTCGACTCCAGCGACCCCGACAAAGGGGCGCCGCAGATGGGCCAGGCCTTCCTCATCGAGATGATCGAGCGCCGTGAGGCGGTGGCCGAGGCCGAGGCCTCGGGCGCAGCCGCGCTCGACGAGCTGCGAGGCAACATCGACGACGAGCTCGAAGAGACCTTCGACGCGGCGGTCGACGCCCTCGAGCAGCCCGACATCGACGCGGCGGCCAGGGGCTTGGTCAAGCGTCGCTACCTTCAACGCCTGCTCGACGAGATCGATCAGGCGATCGCCGAGACCGAATGAGCAACGACGAGCAGCAATGGAGCGATCCGGGAGCCCTCTTCCAGATCGAAGAGCCCACCGCGCCGACTCGCAAGGGTCCGGTGGGCGCCGGGCGGGGCATCGGCATCGACCTGGGCACCACCCATAGCCTGGTCGCCATCGCTCCCAAGGGCGCGGTGCCCTACGAGCTCGACGACGAGCAAGGGCGGGCGCTGCTGCCTTCGGTCGTCTCGTACCTGGGCGAAGAGCCCGACGTGGGCTGGTCGGCCCAAGCGCGGCGAGTCGACGATCCCGCGCGCGTCGTCAGCAGCGTCAAGCGCTTCATGGGGCGCGGCGCGGCCGACATCGACTTCCAGCACCCCTATCGCATCGCCCAGGCGGGCAGCGAGTCCTCCGTGCTTCGGCTCGACGTCGGGCAGGAGCGCACCGTGACGCCCACCGAGGTCTCGGCCGAGGTGCTGCGCGTGCTCAAGGCCCGGGCCGAGGCCGAGCTGGGCCAGCCCGTCGCGGGGGCCGTCATCACCGTGCCCGCGTACTTCGACGATGCGCAGCGCCAGGCCACCAAGGACGCGGGGCGCATCGCGGGCCTCGAGGTCTATCGCTTGCTCGCCGAGCCCACCGCGGCCGCGCTCGCCTACGGCCTCGACCAGGGCGGGCAGGGGCTCTTCGCGGTCTACGACCTGGGCGGCGGCACCTTCGACATCAGCATCCTGCGGCTCCGCGACGGGGTGTTTCAGGTGCTGGCGACCGGCGGCGACTCGGCCCTGGGCGGCGACGACTTCGACCGCGCCCTCGCGGAGCACCTGCTGGCCACCGCGGGCGTGGAGTCCCCCGACGTGCAGCAGCGCGAGGAGGCGGTCGTGCACGCCCGGGCGGCCAAGGAAGCGCTGACCGACGCCGAGGTGGTCACCGTCGAGCTGCCCCGCAGCGCGCTGACCGGCTACGAACTGTCTCGCGCCAAGCTCGACGAGCTGCTCGAGCCCATCGCCCGCCGCACGGTGGGCCCCTGCCGCCAGGCCCTCAAAGATGCCGGGATCCGGGCGCGGGAGCTCGACGGCGTCGTGCTGGTCGGTGGCTCCACCCGCGTGCCGCTGGTGCGGGCGCTGGTGGAGAAGACCTTCAAGCGCCCGCCGCTTTCAGATATCGACCCCGACAAGGTCGTGGCCTACGGCGCCGCGGTGCAGGCCGACATCCTGTCGGGCAGCGAGCGCGAGGGCGTGACCCTGCTCGACGTGGTGCCGCTGTCGCTCGGCCTCGAGACGATGGGGGGCATCGTCGAGAAGATCATCCCCCGCAACGCCACCATTCCCATCGGGGCGCGACAGGTCTTCACCAACTACTCCGAGAAGCAGACCGGCATGGTCGTGCACGTGGTGCAGGGCGAGCGCGAGCTGGCCGAAGACTGCCGCAGCCTGGCGCGGTTCGAGCTCAAGGGCCTGCCGCCGCTGCCCCCCTCCATGGCCCGCATCGAGGTCAGCTTCCAGCTCGACGCCGACGCCCTGCTCACCGTCACCGCGCGCGAGCTCATGACCGGCATCAAGCAGACGGTGGAGGTCAAGCCGACCTACGGCCTGAGCGAGACCGAGGTCGACGAGCTGGTCATGGAGAGCCTCGACCACGCCGAGGCCGACTTCGACGCGCGCAACCTGGCCGAGGCCCGGGTCGAGATGGGGCGGGTGGTCCTGGCCATCCGAACCGCGCTGCAAGAGGTGGGGCACCTGCCGGGGCTGCTGCCCGACGAGGAGCGGGCTGCGATCGAGGGCGCGCTCAAAGACGCAGACGCGGCCATGGCCCCCGGGGTGACCACCGACCACCGCAAACTCAACGCGGCCCGCGAACGACTCGAGTCGGTGAGCGAGGCCTTTGCTCGGCGTCGCATGGAACGCGCGCTCAATGCCGGGATGTCGGGCAAGAGCCTGATGGAGATCGAGGCGAGCTTGGCCGACGAGTCCGAGCTCGAAGCCCGCCGCGCCAGCCACGACCCCGAGCTCATCGACTCGTCCCAAGGCTCCTGAGGCACGACATCATGGCTACGATCACGTTTTTCGATTCCGAGGGTGCACGCACGGTCGTGGAGGCCGAGCCGGGCAAGACCTTGCTCGAGATCGCCGAGGAGAACGACGTCAAGCTGGGCTCCGCCTGCGGCGGTGTCTGTGCCTGCTCGTCGTGCCACTGCTACGTCCGCGAGGGCGGCGACAGCCTCGAGGAGATGGAGGACAACGAAGAAGACCGGCTCGACATGGGCTTCGACGTTCGTCCCTCCAGTCGTCTCGGGTGCCAGGTGAAGGTGCCGGAGAACCCCGAGGACCTGGTGGTCGAGATCTCCGAGGAGTCCATCGACACCTGGTACAATGAGCACCCCGATCATCGGCACGAGCAGAAGAAGCAACGGGGTCCGGCCGCCGCCAGCGGCGAGTAGGCCCCGGCCGGCACTCTGCGGGGGTCATCGGGGTACGATGACCGGGGATGGAGCCGCCGCCCTTCTCGTTCGTCGCTCGTCGGCCCGACCCACCGCTTCGTGGGCACGTCGACCTGCTGTGGCACGCGCAGGGGCAGATCGGCTACACGCGGGACCACATCGTCCCCACCGGGCACGTGGTGCTGCTCGTCAACCTGGGCGCGCCCATTCGCACGGTGGACGCGAAGGGGGACGACACCACGCAGCGTCGAGCCTGGGTGTGCGGGCTGCAGACCCGCGCCATGCTCAACGAGCCCCTGCACGGCACGCACGTGCTCGGGGTGAGCTTCCGACCCCATGGCGCGCACGCGGTCCTCGGGGTGCCGCTGGCCGAGATTGCCGATCGAGTGGTGGCGCTCGACGACCTGTGGGGCGCGGCGGCGCGACAGCTGCGCGAGCGTATCGGTGACCGCACGCTGATCGAGGCCCGACTCCGCACCGCCGAGGCCTGGCTGACCGAGCGCCTGGCGGGGTACGAGGCGGAGCCGGCCCGAGCCCGGGTCTTCGAGCGGGCGATGAACGGCCTGTGCGGCGTGCCGCCTCGCTCGATCCGCGAGCTGTGTGCGGAAGTCGGGGTCAGCCACAAGCACTTCATCGATCGGTGTCGTCGGTTCGTGGGCGTCCCTCCGCAGCAGGTGATTCGCATTCGACGATTGCTTCGCACGCTGGAGGCCATCGATCCGCAGCGCCCCGTGGACTGGGCCACGCTGGCGGCCAGCGGGGGCTACTGCGACCAGTCGCACCTCGTGCGGGAATTCGGTCGCCTCGCTACGATGACCCCTCGGCAATACCTGCAGCGACGTCGGGCGGTATTTGGCCCCGAGCTCCAGGCGGGGCAAGATCCCTGTTTCGTACCGATCGTCGAGCCGAGGTAAATCCCGTCCAAGACGGCCGGACCCCGGCCGGGCCATGCTCGGCCCCGAGGAACACGACCATGAGCCGCTTTTTCATCACCGAGACGATTGCACGCCCGCTCCCCGAGGTCTGGGCCTTCGCCACCGACTGGTCGAACGCGACGAGCTGGATGCAGGGCGTCGACACCCTTCGCCTCGACGGCGACGGCCCGACGCAGCAGGGATCCGAGCTGGTGTTCGAGGCCCGCGGCAAGGAGCGTCGCTCGACCATCGTGCGCTGGGATCCGCCCAACAGCTTCGAGCTGAAGTCGGTCCAGGGCAACGCGACGGCGAACTACACCTATCGCTTCGAGGCGATCGACGACGACACCACCAAGGCCCAGCTGTGGGGCGTCTGCGAGTTTCGCGGGGCGCTCAAGCTGATGGGGCCGCTGCTGCGGTGGATCATCGCCAAGTCCGACGGCGGTCAGATGCGGGACCTGGCGGCCGCGATGAAAGACGGATAGCTAGCGCTTGCGAGGGCATTGGTTGTCGATGCCCATCGCGCTCAGGCTCGCGTCGAGGTCGATGGTGACCGCCTCGCCCCTCGCCACGAGCTGGAAGGAGTGGGCGCGGAAGGTCGAGCGCCCCGGCGGGCCCGAGCCTTCCAGGAGCTTCGGGGCGCGGGTGGAGATCTGGGCCAGGGGCGCGAGCACGCCGACCTCGGAGGTCTCGACGCGGGAGCCCGGCTTGCCGAAGCAGCCCTCGTAGTGCACGCGCATCTCCACGTCGCGAAGCTCGATCGCCACCGGGTTGTTCAGGGTGATGACCACGAACTCGCCCTCGGGCTTGATGCTCAGCTCGTGCAGGGGGCGGACCGCGGCGACCTCGAAGTGTTGAGCCATGGGGGCGGGCCGGCGGTCGATCCTCATGCCCCGCGGGGTCGGGGTCCAGTCGGAGCGCATCTGCATGGGCGGGCAGGGGACCGCGTCGTCGTCGGCCGCAGTGGTTTTTCGCGGCGACGTGTACTGGGGCTCGCCGAGGGCGACGACCGGTTGGTCCATGAGCGGATCGAAGATCGAGTCGGGAGGGCCGCTGAGGGAGACGCGGCCGATCGTCGGATACAGGCCGACCCAGGTGCCCTCCATCGAGCCTTCGGCGCAGCGTCGGAAGCCGCCCTGGCCGACCACGCCGACCAGCGTGTGGCTGGCCACCAGATCCATGTCGGAGCGCCACTGCCAGGCATCGGAGGGCGCCGAGGGTTGCTCGCTGGGGGTCGGTGCGGGCATGGGAGTGGGGGCCGGCTCGGAGCCCGTGTGCTCGGCCCCTGCACAGGCCGCGACCAAGGGGAGCACGAGCCAGAGCGATCGCTTCATCCCCATCATCGTAGATCGGAACCGGGGTGGCCCACCCATGGACCAGGTGGCCGGCCCACCCACGGGCCACGGACGATGAGCGGCTCGCCAAGTCCCCGAGATCACGATGGCCGGTCGACGGAATGCTCCGTGCACCGTTGGCGGCCATGCTCAGTCGTAGTTATTGCGCGGGCCTGTGTGGAGTCGATGGCTACGTGGTCACCGTCGAGGCCGACGTACGCATGGGCCTGCCCGGCCTGACCATCGTGGGCCAAACGAGCGGGGCGCTGGCCGAGGCGCGGGAGCGGGTGCGAAGCGCCTTGGCCCACGCCCAGCACGACATTCGGCCGCGGCGTCAGGTGGTGAACCTCGCGCCCGCCGATCGGCGCAAGGACAGCCCCGGCATGGACTTGGCCATCGCGTGCGCTCTGCTGGCGGCGCACGAGGTCATCGAGGCTGCTTCGCTGCGACGGGTCATGCTGTGGGGCGAGCTGGCGCTCGACGGCAGCATTCGGCCGGCCGCGGGAAGCTTGGTCGTCGCCGACTGTGCTCGTCAGCATGGGTTCGAGGCGTTGGTGGTGCCCCCGGCTGCGGCCCCCGAAGCGGCGATGGTCGAAGGCCTCACCGTGATCGTGGCCGAGACTCTCGATCGCGTCGTGGCTCACCTGCGGGGCGAGGCCGTCATCGAGCCCTACCGAGCCGCCGCTGCTCCGCTGGCCCCCGAACCCGACGAGACCGACATGGCCGACATTCGTGGCCTGGCGCTGGGGCGCTTGGCGGTCGAGGTCATGGTGGCGGGCGGCCACAACCTGCTGCTGCACGGTCCCCCGGGCGTGGGCAAGACGATGCTCGCCCGGCGTGCCGCCGCACTGTTTCCTCCCTTGGATGATGCGGCCGCCCTCGAAGTCACCAAGATCCACGGGGTGGCCCAGGGTCACGTCGAGGCCGGCCTGCGGCGGCGGGTCCCGGTGCGCATGCCTCATCACACCGTCTCGGTGGCGGGCTTGCTCGGCGGAGGTCGGCCCCTGCGTCCGGGCGAGGTCAGCCTGGCCCATCGCGGCCTGCTCTTTCTCGACGAGCTGCCCGAGTTTCCGAGGGCCTGTCTCGAGGGCCTGCGCGAGCCCCTGGAAGGCGGCGTGGTCTCGGTGGTGCGCGCCCACGGTGCGGTGAACCTCCCGGCGAGGTTTCAGCTCCTGGCCGCCATGAACCCGTGCCCCTGTGGCTTTTTGGGTCATCCGCGGCGGGCCTGTGTGTGCTCGGTACACAGCCTCACCCGCTACTTGGCCAAGGTCTCCGGGCCCCTGCTCGATCGCCTCGATCTGGTCGTGCCCGTGGCTCCGGCCCCCGAGGGGTCGGCCCTGGCCGCGGCTCCGGGCGAGCCCACGGCCGTCGTGCGGGCGCGCGTCCTCCGGGCGCGCGAGCAGCAGGCCCTACGCTTGGCCGACACGCCCTGGCGCACCAACGCCGAAGTGCCCGCGCAGGCGGGGGCCATCGAACATCAGTGTGCGTTGAGTCCCTCGGCGCAGCGGCTGCTCGAGCGCCTGGCCGAGGCACGTCAGCTCAGCCCGCGTGCCCAGCATCGGGTGCGTCGAGTCGCTCGCACCCTGTCCGATCTCAGCGCGGACGTGCTCGATCCGCACGCACCCGTCTCCGAGATCTTCGTGGCCGAGGCGGCCCATCTGCGCCGTGCACCTCGTTCCACCGATGGATGATGCACCGCGGACGAGGTACCGTGCTCAGCGTGACCGGGGGCCGAAGGACCATTGCCATCGTCAATCCCGAGGCGGGCAGTGGCCGAGCGGCGCGGCGCTGGGCCGCCGAGGAACCCAAGCTCCTCGCGCGCTGGCCCGAGCTGAAGATCGTGCACACCGAGCGGCCCGGTCACGCCACCGTGCTCGCGCGCGAGGCCCTCGAAGACGGGGTCGATCTCGTGGTGGCGGTGGGGGGCGACGGCACGGCCAACGAGGTGCTCTCCGCGTTCACCGACGAAGACGGCACCAACCGCTTTCCCGAGGCCGAGCTCGGGTTGCTGGGCGGGGGTACGGGTGGCGACTTCCTGCGGCAGCTGGGCTCCCCCGCGTGGCCCGAGCAGCTCGCGGCGCTCGAGGGTCCGGGGCACGTGGTCGACTACGGCGTGATGCGCTTCGTCGACCACGAAGGCGCACAAAAAGTGCGCCCCTTCCTCAATGCCGCCAGTGCCGGCCTCACCGGGCACGTGGTCGCTCGGGTCCTCGGGGCCGGTCGCCTGAGCCGAACCCTGCTCGGGGCCAAGGGCATCTACCTGTGGCACAGCGTCGGCGGGATCCTCAGCTATCGCAACCAACCGGTGCAGGTGCAGGTCGACGACGGCGAGCCCCGAACGCTCGAGCTCGCGCTGGCCACCGCCACCAACGGCCAGTACTTCGGCGGCGGCATGTGGATCGCCCCCAAGGCCGAGCTCGACGATGGTCAGCTCGAGGTCATCTATACCGGCGACATCTCCACCGGTCGCATGCTGGGGCTGCTCGGCAAGGTCTTCGCGGGCAAGCACATCGGGCACCCCAAGGTCACCGCCAAGCGGGGCCAACGGCTGCACTTGCGGGGCGTTCGCGACGAGGATCGGGTCTTGGTCGAGCTGGACGGCGAGCAACCCGGCCGCCTCCCGGCCGAGCTGTGGATCGTGCCGCGAGGCATCCGAGTCCGCGTCGCCGGGCTGCCCGCGGCCTCGTAGGCCTGTCCGGGTGCCTCGGTTGCTCGGTCGATCCGCGGTGTGTGGGTCGATGGGCCGTGGTGCTCGAGAGCCGAACGCGGGGCGGGGCGTCGCGTGGCTGTCAGCCTTCGGCCGCGAGCTCGAGCAACGTGTGCAGCACCGTATCTCCCACTGCGCCGAGGCTCTGCGCCGAGACCTGATCGATGGTGTCCGCGCGCGTGTGCCAGGGCGGATACTCCTTGTCGATGAGCAGGACCGAGGGCACGCCGGACCGCGCGAGGAACTCGTGGTCGTCGAGGATCGAGTACGCTCGATGCTCGGGCACGAACTGCGTGTGTCCACGCCGTTGGGCCACCGCCCATAGGCGATCGATGAGCTCGGGGTGATGCGCGGCGGAGCCGGGGTCGATCGGCAGTCGGAGGTCGCGGTCGCCGACCATGTCGAGCACGATGCCCAGCTCGGCGTTCTGGAACCACGCGGGGCGCTCACGAGCGACGCGTTCGGCAAACGAGCGTGAGCCCATACAGTAGCCGCCCGCGCCCGGGTGGCCGAGCTCTTCGCCGTCGAAGAGGATCACGGTGACGCCCACGTCCGAGGGCAGGGCAGCGACCAGCATCGGCAGCAGCTCGAGCAGCACCGCGACGCCGCTGGTGCCGTCGTTGGCCCCGGGCACCGGGGTTTGGTGGGCCTCGGGATCGGCCTCTTCGTCGGCCCAGGGGCGGGTGTCGAAGTGCGTCGCCACCACGAAGCGTCGCGGGGCATCGGGACGCAGGTGGCCGAAGAGGTTGACCAGATCGAACGTGCGACCGGTGGCGGGATCGGTGGCTCGGAAGGGGCGCCGCTCGATCTGCTCGGCCCCAACGTCGCGCAGCATCTCGGCGAGGGCTTCGATCGAGTCTCCGCGCTTCGGGTCGCCGAGGCTGCGGCTATGGCCCATCAAGACCTCGAGTCGGGCCAACGCCGCCTGCCCGGAAAAGTGGGGCGGGGCGGCGGAGGGCGAAGGTTCACGGGGCTCCGCCACCGCTGACGTAGCCGCGGCGGCCGGTTGTTCGGAAGCCGCGGGCGCGGGCGGGGCGAGACAGCCGGCGAGCACGCCCACGACGCTCAGCCCGAGGAAGACTCTCGTCTCGATTCCCGCCACGGGCAGGAGCCTACGCCGGGTCGAGGAGCACGGCCACCATGGCTCGCCGCGGTGCATGTCCGGCGGGTGGCCCATGGGTGGACCGGGGTGACGGCCCACCCACGGGCCACCGCGGGGGTGGGTCGCTCGCAACTACGCGACTTGGTTGAGCGGGGGCTTCGGCACGCCATCCGCAAAGAAGAGGAGCAACTCCAACGGGGGCTTCGGCGCCCAGAAAGCAAACACACTCATGTCCAATTCCAAGAAGACCAAGACCACCGACAAGACTCCTTCCAAGGCCGCGGCTGCGGCCCCGGCCAAGCCCATGCGCGAGGCCATCGGGAAGGCGGTCAATCTCATCGTCGACAAGTTCGGCAAGGGGGCCATCATGGCGCTCGGGGGCGAGCCCGGCGACATGCCGCACTTCGAGGCGATCCCCACCGGCTCGCTGCACCTCGACCGCGCCCTGGGCATCGGTGGCGTGCCCAAGGGGCGCATCGTCGAGATCTACGGCCCCGAGAGCTCGGGCAAGACGACCCTCACCCTGCACGTCATCGCCGAGGCCCAGCGCCAAGGCATGGTGTGTGCGTTCATCGATGCCGAGCATGCGCTCGACGTCGGCTACGCGCGTTCGTTGGGCGTCGACGTGGAGCAGCTGCTCATCTCTCAGCCCGACCACGGCGAGCAGGCCCTCGAGATCGTCGACACGCTGGCGCGCAGCGGCACGGTGGGCCTCATCATCGTCGACTCCGTCGCGGCGCTCATCCCCAAGGCCGAGCTCGAGGGCGACATGGGCGACCAGCACCTCGGCCTGCAGGCGCGCTTGATGAGCCAGGCCATGCGCAAGGTCTCCGGGGTCTCGCACCAGACGGGTACCACCGTCGTGTTCATCAACCAGCTGCGGCACAAGATCGGCGTCACCTTCGGGAGCCCCGAGACCACCACGGGGGGCAACGCCCTCAAGTACTTCGCCTCGGTTCGTCTTGACATCCGGCGGATCTCCACCGTGCGGGAGGGCGAGACGGCGGTCGCCAATCGAACGCGGGTCAAGGTGGTCAAGAACAAGTGCTCGCCGCCCTTCACCCAGGCCGAGTTCGACATCGCGTTCGGTCGCGGCATCGACCGGGAAGCCGAGCTACTCGACGGGGCGATCAACCTGGGTCGCATGAGCAAGTCCGGCAGCTGGTTCAGCTACGGCGATACGAACGTAGGCCAGGGCAAGGCGGCCGCGCTGAGCTGGCTTCGTCAGCATCCGCAGGAGCGGGCGCAGCTCGAGCAGGAGCTGCGGGCCAGCTGGTCGGGGCGACCCCTCGAGCAGGCGGCATGAAAGAAGGGTGACCACCACGGCCTCGGCTCGCGCCGAGGCCGCTCGTGTCGACGCGTAAACGGATCGGCTGGATCTCGGGCGATCCAGCGGCGGCATGGAGTCCCCGAACTGGGCCGGTCGTTCGCCGGATGGCGTTTGGGGCCCGGCAGCCGGTCGGGGGTCGTCCGGTGTGCCGGCTTCCCTTCCCACTTTTGGCCTCCGAAGCTCTCGCCGAATTCCGCCGTCGGACCTCGATCACCCTTGCGGAGGGCGGCTCGCGTTGCGAAACTCGCGCCTCTCTGTCGGAGGCACGAGTGAGCAGCTACTACGTTCTCAAGATCCAGTACGTCAATCGGCCGCCCGAGACCCGGAACATCAGCGCCCCGACCACCACGATTGGGCGGGAGTCGGGCGACATCGTTCTGAACGATCCGCAGACCTCTGGGCGTCACTCGGAAATCCATTTCACCAACGGCGCGGTGCAAGTCCGTGACGTGGGCAGCACCAACGGGACTTGGTTCAACGGCCAGCGGGTGACCGACTTCGCCCTGCAGCCCGGCCAATGGTTCCAGTGTGGACAGACCACGCTGCAGCTCATGTCCGTGCAGGGCGGACAGCCTCAAGCGGCCAAGACGATCATGGCGTCCGGCGGACCGCCGGTCCCGGGAGCCCCGCCCGCGGCTCCGGGTGGCGCACCCGCCTGGGGCCAACCTGCGGCACCTCCGGTCGCGGCTCCGGCTGCCCCCGCGGCCCCGGCCGCTCCCGCGGCTCCGGCTGCTCCCGCGCCGGGCGGGTTCTCGCCCGCAGCTCCGGGTGGTGGCTATCCCCCGACGCCGGGCGGACCCGCCCCGGGTGCAGCGCCTGGTGGATACCCGCCCGCCGGGGCCCCGCCTGTCGCGGCTCCGGGTGGCTTCGGTGCTCCTCCTCCGGGCGCGCCGGGAGCTCCTCCTCCGGGCGCACCTCCGATGGGGGCCCCGGGCGCACCTCCGATGGGAGCGCCTCCCGCTGGCGCGGCGCCGGGCGGCTTCGGTGCACCTCCTCCGGGTGCACCGGGCGGACCTCCGCCGGGCGGACTGGGAGCACCGCCTCCGGGTGGAGCACCCGGTGGTCTGGGAGCCCCGCCGATGGGCGCACCGGGAGCACCTCCTCCGGGCGCGGCCCCGCTCGTTCCTCCGGGGGGCATGGCCCCGCCGATGGGCGCCCC
>JBCCHT010000011.1:0-263915 GCA_039028615.1 Myxococcota bacterium
AACGCGTTAGCTTGACTACTGCTGTCTAGACCATCGACCTCAATAGTGAACGAACATCGTTGACGGCGTGGACTACTGGGGTACCAAATCCCTCTCGCTCCCCACGCTTTCGCACCTCAGCGTCAATTGTCGTCCAGGCCAGCGCCTTCGCCACTGGTATTCCTCCCGATATCTACGAATTTCACCTCTACACCGGGAATTCTCTGGCCCCCTCCGCAATTCAAGCCAGGTAGTTTTGGATGCACTTCCAAGGTTGAGCCCTGGGCTTTCACATCCAACTTACCAAGCCGCCTACGCGCGCTTTACGCCCAATGATTCCGAGCAACGTTTGCACCCTCCGTATTACCGCGGCTGCTGGCACGGAGTTAGCCGGTGCTTGCTAAAGGGATACCGTCAAGGCCGGCTCTTCACCGGCTTTATTCTTCTCCCTCCACAGTGCTTTACGATCCGAAGACCTTCATCGCACACGCGGCGTGGCTGCGTCAGGCTTTCGCCCATTGCGCAATATTCCCCACTGCTGCCTCCCGTAGGAGTCTGGACCGTGTCTCAGTTCCAGTGTGGCTGATCATCCTCTCAGACCAGCTACCCGTCTTAGCCTTGGTGAGCCATTACCTCACCAACAAGCTGATGGGCCGCGGGCTCGTCCTTCGGTAGCCCTTGTGGGCCTTTCCCGAGAAAGACCAAAGTCCTCCCCGACGCATCCGGTATTAGCCCGAGTTTCCTCGGGTTGTCCCAGTCCGAAGGGTTGATTACCCACGTGTTACGCACCCGTGCGCCACTGTCCTCTACTCCGAAGAGTAGATTCTCGTTCGACTTGCATGTGTTAGGCCCGCCGCAAACGTTCGCTCTGAGCCAGGATCAAACTCTCCAGTTTGATGCTGTGTTTGGTTCTCACCAAACGGCTTGACTTTCGCCAAGCGACTTGGCTTTCGCCAAGCTGTGCTCGATTCTCATCGAGCTCGGAATCTGTTCTCAACACCCGAAGGTATTGGAACGATTGGGTACGAGGCATCTCTGCCTCGCGTTTCCCACACACTTCATCCACCGCTCAGACTCCGAAGAGCCTTTCGCTTGGATGGGTGGCCATTCCGTTTTCTGCTATCCAGTTTTCAGGGAGCGCCGTTTCCGACTGAGTTCCTCGTTTCCGAGGGAGGCCTCTGTCGGTGGGGCTGGGTTTCTAGCCAACCCCGTTTGGCTTGTCAAGCGAAAAGTTGTTTCGCTTTTTGAGGAGTTCCGCTTGGCTTTCGCTTCGGCGGCGACGGTCTCTTAGGTCCCAGGAGCAGCAACCTTTTCAGGGGTTGCGGGCCCTGGAGGCCCCCTCATCCGTCCTTTTGTTTCCCTTCCCGGGGGCGCCGTTTCCGGCCGTCCCCGCGTTGGGAGGCGAACTCTACGGATCCGCCGATGGTTAGCAACCCCTTTTTGACGATTGATCGAACTTTCGTACCCTCGGCCCGAATTCGGCCACGGAGAGGGTGATTCTGATCGAGGATTTTCGCGGATCGGAGAATTCGGCGAGGGCCATTTCGGAAAATCAGAGCCGCGGGGTTGGCGAGGCACGGGGGCCGAACGCTGATCACGCCGAAAAATTTCGATCGAATCGAGAAAAGGCCCGACCTGGCTCACACTTCGGGTGATCCCTACGCCCATATTCTCGGCGGCTTCACGACAACTCGCGGGCACTGAGGAGCGCAGACCGATTGCCGGCCAGCGCCACGACGTCTCCTTCTCTTAGAGGAGCGCCAGGGTCCAACGGCAGCAAGCCGTCGCCACGACCCCACTCGAGCACCTGCACGCCCGTTTTCCCACGGAGATCGAGCTCGCGGAGGCTCTTGCCCGCCCAGCGGCGCCCCACCACGACTCGTTCGAGGATGATCCCCCGCCCGAGCCCCAGTTCTTGGTCGGGGCGACGCCCTGCGGTCACCTGCACGACCTCCTCCTGTTGGTTGAGGACTTTTTCGCTGTAGTGCCCGATGAGATCTCCTCTTCGCAGCGTTCCCAACAACCGACGATCGGCATCGACGACCGGCAAGACTTCTTGCTCCGCTCGAGCAAAGGCCTGCATGGCGCCCGCGAGGGTGTCGGTAGGGTACAGCAAAGTCAGCCGACGACGTCCCATGAGGGTGTGGGCCACCGAATCCGGCTGAATCTCCCCATGCAACATGCGATGGGCGAGCTGATTGCCATCTATATATCCGACGACCGCTCCTTCGGTGTCGACGACAAAGGTCGAATCCAGCTCTGCGCCGACGCAGGTACGGCGGATCTCTTCGAGCGGCGCTTCTTGGGTCAGCACGGTCGGAGTGGCGATCATCAGCTCGCGCACCAACCCGCGTTTCATCACTTCGCCTTCGGCCTCGAAGTCGAGGACGACGCCGCGGGCCTGCAGCTGCATGCGGTACAGGCCCTTCGGGTTGATCCGGCGTGAGACGAGCAACGCCAGGATGCAGCCCAGCATCAGCGGCAAGATGATGAGGTAGTCCCGGGTCAGCTCGAAGAGCATGACGATCGGTGTGAGCGGAGCCTGCATCACCCCGGCAAACATGGCGCCCATGCCCACCAGCGCGTACGCCCCCGTGGCCTGGGCTTCGGGTCCCAGCACGGTCTGAGCGAGCGATCCCACCAAGGTGCCCAGGCATGCGCCCACGAACAGCACGGGCATGAAGGCCCCGCCGAAGCCCCCGCTGCCCAGGGTCAGGGCCGTGACGACGATCTTCAGGCCCAGCAGCACCAGCGCCCATTCCCAGACGAGCTGGCCGTGCAGGGCGCTCGAGACCGTGTGTCGGCCCGCGCCGAGCAAATCGCTGGAGATCGCCGCCGCGATGAGCCCGACGCCCAAAGCTCCCAAGGCCGGCTTGACCCACCTGGGGGCCCGCACGGCGGCGAAGCGATCTTCGGCGAAGCGGATCGCCCGAGCCATCATGGCGCCGAGCAGGCCCGCCGCCACGGCCAGCACCAGGTAGAACCCGAAGTCGGCCAGGCTCGCCGGGTCGTGCGAGGGGAGATCGAACTCCGAATGCTCCCCAAAAATCGCGTGTGAGGTCACCGTGCCCGTCACCGCGGCCACGATCAGGGGGATGAACACGGACATCGTGCCCACCGAGCCGCCGATGGAGCCGCCGAAGACCAGCTCGATGGTGAAGATCACCCCCGCCAAGGGGGCGTTGAAGGCCGCGGCGAGACCCCCCGCACAACCGGCGCCGACCATCGCCACATGACGCCGCAAGCGGAGGCCGAGGAAGCGGGAGACCACCGCGCCCACGGCCGCCCCGATGGCCACGGACGGGCCCTCGTGACCGCAGGAGCCTCCGCTGCCGATGCTCAGGCCCGTGCCCAGGCCTCCGATCGCGGCGGCGCGGCCCTGCAGGCGGCCACCTTTCTTGGCGACGGCTTGGATCACCCCCACCGGGCCCACGTCGAGCTGGGTATCGAGGAAGCGAGAGGCCAGCTCCCGTAGGCCTCCCGCCGCCAGGCCGCCGACGATGGGAAAGGCGATGATGATGAACCAGCGCAGCACGCCGCCAAAACGGCCGATGAACAGCTCGTTCGCGCTCTCGATCCACAGCAGCAGCAAGCCGGCCGCGCCTCCACCCGCCACCCCGACCACCGCGGCCATCAAGATGATGTAGACGTGGTCGTCGCGAATTACGGTGGAGAGGCGCCGCCCGAGCACCAGCCCCACCATTCGCCAAAACCGGGAGAGCCGGCCCAGCGTGGGTAGAGGCTTGTGATAGCCGGTGCCGGAGATCTCTGCCTTCGAGGGCCGACGCCCGACCATCGACATGCTGGCCGAGATCATCGACACGGCACTCGAGTCGTCTTCGTCGTCCGATTCGACGGAAGGCGGCTCGGGCTCGGGCTCGGGCTCGGGCTCGGGCTCGGTAGGGTCGCTATCGGTCGACCCAGGCTCGTCGGGCATCGCACACAACGCTACCGCCGGATGACCGCAGCCACCAGTCCCACCTTCGGCAACGCGGGCACTCGATGGGATGAAACGACGCGGCTTCAGCCCGGCGGCCCGGGCGGAGGACGGCCGAGAGGGCACCCATTCGAAACGAATCGGCCCGCAGCGTCCGAAAGCGGACGACCGCGGGCCAACCCGAGACGGAACGTCGTCGGTTACTGCTTCTTGCCGAGCACGACCAAGCCGTAGTGGTCGACCATCAGCACCAGTTCGGCGCCGGGCTTGCCGTCGAGCTCACCGACAGCGGCCTTGATGCCCACATCGTGGCTCCGCACCCGCAGAAGCGGCTGCCCCTGCTGGTCGTAGACGATGACGCCCTGACGGCCGGCCACCAGAACGTCGTCTCGGCCGTCCCCGTCGATGTCGTGGTCGAGGGTGGGCTTGGGGTCCCACTCGCCGCGGTAGATGTCCATGGGGCCGTCGGGCGTGTCGATGCGGCCGCTGAGGGACCGCCCCTCGGGGGCCTTGCCGTGGCGCGCGGTGACCCGGCCCCGGTTGCTGACCGACGTCAGCTCGCCGTCGGCCTGCACCAGCAGCCCGCCCGCGGGGTCGAGCGTGACCGCCTCGAGCTCCTTGAAGGGCGCCGAGGTCCACATCGCGTCGGGCACGGCCTTCATCGCCACCACCCGGTCGGAGTCCTGGGTGATGATCTCGTCGAAGCCGTCACCGTTGAGGTCGGCGACGTCGGCGATCGTGACTCCGCCCTTGCCCGAGTGCTGCCAGTACAGCTCGCCGTCGTGGTCGAGGACCTTGAAGTCGCGATAGCCCCCCACCAGCCACTCGCGCTGGCCGTCGCCGTCGAGGTCGGTGGCCTGCAGGCTGCGAGTCCAGCCCGACAGAGGCTTGGTGCCCAAGGACTCGCCGTCGGCCGACCAGCGCATGAGGCCAGCTCGACCCACGGCCCCGATCTCGGCCCCGGCCTTGCCCACCGCGGGCGCCACCGCCACGGTGCCCGCGCCACCGCTGACCGGCTGCTTCCACAGCACCTCCCAGCCCGCGGGCGCCTGCTCGATGGTGAGCAGCTTGCGACCCGAGTCCTGCTTGCCCTCGACGATCTCGGTGATCTCGTGGGCCAGCTTCTCCTTGAGCTCGGGGTCATAGCCCGTGCGCGCGTGGGCCACCCGCCCCTCGCGGTCGATGACGTACAGCGCGGGGATGGCCCGGTAGTTGTAGTCGGTGAGCTGCTTGGGCTCTTCGAACAACACCTCGATCTCGGTGAGGTTGTTGTCCTTCATGAAGGGCGCGATCTTCGAGCGGCTGTTGAAGTCGTCGATGTTGACCGCGACCACCACCACGCCCTTGTCGCGGTTTTCCTGCTGGAACTTCTGCAGCTCGGGCATCTCGCGCTTGCAGGGGCCGCACCAGGTCGCCCAGAAGGTCACCAGTACGACCTTGCCGCGGTAGTCCGACAGCTTGACGTTCTTGCCCTTCAGGTTCTCGAGTTCGAAGGCCTGGGCGGCCCGGGGGCGCGCGGTGATGAGCTGGTCCTTGGTGTTGCCGGCCGAGCCCAGGGTGCTGCGCAGCTCGTCGTACATGCCGCGGACCTCGATGTCGTCGAGGAAGCCCAGCGCCTTGCCCAGCGCCTCGCGGGCGGCCTCGTCGTCGCCTTTGCGATGCAGCGTCTCGGCCCGCAGGATGTCGAGCTGCTCGAGCACGCCGGCCGCCATGGTGCGGACCACGGTGCCCTCGCCGTCGACCACCGCGATGCCCCGCGCGAGCTTGGCCGTCTCCGCCTGCCCGCGCTCGAGGGCCTGAAGCGCCTCGTCGAGCTGATCGTTGCGCAGGTGCAGGCGAGCCTCGAACGCGTCCGCCTTGGCCCGGCTATAGGCCAGGCGCAATCCCATCCACTCGCGGCGGCGCTCGTCGTCCTCGAGCTCGAGCTCCTTTTCGTCCTGGTCCAGTCGCTCGCGGGCCATCTCGAGCAAGCGCAGGCCGCTGTCGATGGGCAGGTCGTGCTTGAGGTGGTAGCGCTGCACCAGCTCGGTGGGCACCGAGGACTCGTCCTCGAGCGCAGCCTTGGCCTCGAGACAGTTGGCCAGTTCCTGCGGATCGAAGCCTCCCTTTTCGACCAGCGCGTCGGCCAGCGACTCGAGCACGTCCCCCGTGGCCTGGTGCTCGGGGTGCTCCTTGACGAAGGTCCGGCACTTCGCGATGCGCTCGTCGAGGTCGGCGACGTTGCTCGCGGCGTCGCCATCCTTCTTCACCTCGCGCCATTGAGCCAGTGGAACGGGGGGGCGCTCGTCGACCTCGACGTCCGCCTCGGCCTGCGCCACCGGAGCCGCCGCCCCCGGATCACCCGGAGTCTGCACGGTCGAATCACCGTTCGAGGCTTCGGTCGCGCACGCGAGCGCGAGGGTGGACATGAGGAGGATCGATGAACGCAGGCGAGCAGACATGGGATACCGCGAAAGATTGTTTCCTAGCGCCGACGGCGAAGACAGGGAGCCGGGCGTCGTTTGTAGGACACGGCAGTCTCGACGAAGGGTTCTCGAAGTGCCTTCGATCGTCGCCCATGGCCGATCTACGGCGTTCTTCGAGTTGCTCGTCGGTCGTGGCGACGACCGGCCCAATGTGGCGCAGACAATCGCTTTCGCTCATGCTCCGTTCGTCGAACGAAGACGACGTAGTGTCTGCCACTCGCTCTACGAGCGGCGGTGGCACGATCGGCTCGCGGCTAGCGAAGCGGAAGGACGAGCTTCTCGCGTCGCTCGACGAACAGCTCGCTGCCGACGAAGTCACCCGCGTCGAACTGCGTGGCTTGAAGTCGGCTGGCGGTGACGCGCAGCGCCTCGGCGTCGAGCATCAGACCCAGCGGCCTCAGACCATCGAAGGACAGCCGCGTCTGGCCCACGTCGTTGAGCACGCAGGTGAGGTCGGCTCCGACCGGTTGATCACCCTGCAGACCGGTGAGGCGCACGGTGATGAGGCCCTCGCCCTCGCCCTGCCAGCGCAGGACCAAGGCCCCCTTGGCGAGTTCACCGAGGTCGTCGTCGGTGACGTGCAGCGACAGCGCGGCCGGGACTTCGCCTTCGGCCCGGAAGGGAGGAAGCTCTTCGGTCTGCGAGCCCTTGGCGTCGACGTAGACGACCCCGCCGTCGTCGGGCAGCTCGGGCGGCAGCTCGTCGTCGTAGTAGAGGTACTCGACCCCGTGCATGTAGGGCAGCAGGTCGGGCACCAACGACAGCGGAACTTCGATGTCGTCCTCGCCGATCTGCACGCTCAGGTTACCCGCGTCGACGAGGTGGAGCTCTTGGAGGTCGGTGACGTCGTCCTCGTAGGGCTCGGCGGTGGTGAGCTGGTCGGACGCGATGCAGTCGCCGGGGCGAACGACCTCGGTGGGCAATCGCGGCATGTCGACCCGCGCGCGCACGAAGTCTTCGTCGAAGCCCTGGACGAACGCGAAGCGGGCCGAGATCTCGAAGGCCTCGGCGTCGTCGTAGTCCTCGTCGACCAGGCGCTCGGCCTCGGGCTCGATCACCACGTGGACTCGGCCGAGCCGCAGCGACTCGAGGCCCTGCTCGGACCCGGTGCCGTTGTCGGCTTCATCGCCCGAACAACCACTAGCGAACGCCGCCAACGAAGCGAAGGCGAGCGCGGCCAGATTGTGTCCTGGCGGGTGTCCGGGCGACCCCACGTCCACAAACCGTACCGCGAGCGGGACACGCTGTCACGGAACCGGGTCGCGCGATGCGCCCGATTGCCACCATTCAGACATTGTTACGCGGAGATCTCGCGCATGCGCGGCGACCGCGGGAGGGGGCGGTGATCCAATCGTTCCCCCCACGAAGCGTCGCGCGGTGGATGAACGGCCTGCTAGCCTCCGCGACCGTCATGACCACCATCTCTCGTCAAGAGTGTCATGAGTTGGCCACGCTGGCCCGGCTGTCGCTCGACGACGCCGAAGCCGATCGCTTTGCGGCTCAGCTGGGACCAATCCTCGGGTACCTCGAACAACTGCAGACCGTCGACATCGAAGGCGTGCCCGAAGCCCTGCCGCCGTCGCGTCCGGGCAGTGCGCTACGCGACGACGTCGCCGGTCCCACATTGTCCCACGACAGCGGCTTGGCGGCGGCGCCCGCCGTGACCGAGGGACAAATTGTCGTGCCCAAGTTCAAGGAGGACTGACGTGACCGACTCCATCGTCAGCTCCACCGTTCGTGCCATCGCGGCGGGTGTGCAAGAGGGTTCGCTGCGCGCGACCGAGGTGCTCGCCGCGTTCGAGGCCCAGGCCGACGCGAGCGAACCACACCTTCATGCGTACCTGGTGCGGGCCAAGGACGACGCCGCCGCGCGCGCGGAGGCCATCGACGCCGCGCGTGATCGGGGCGAATCTCTCGGCCCGCTCGCGGGCGTGCCCATCGGACTCAAGGACATCTTCGTCATCGAAGGCATGCACACGCGCTGCGGCAGCCAGATCCTCGAGGGATGGATGCCGCCCTACTCGGGCACCCACGCCAAGGCGCTCGTCGAAGCCGGGGCCGTGATCACGGGCAAGCTCGCGATGGACGAGTTCGCGATGGGCTCGTCCAGCGAGAACACGCCCTTCCCCGCCGCGGGCAATCCGTGGTCGCTCGATCATGTGCCGGGTGGATCGTCGGGAGGCTCGGCCGCGGCGGTTGCCGCCAGCAGCTGTGCGGCCGCGCTGGGCTCGGACACGGGCGGCTCGATTCGCCAACCCGCGAGCTTGTGCGGCGTGGTCGGGCTCAAGCCCAGCTACGGCCGGGTCACGCGTCACGGGATGATCGCGTTCGCATCCAGCCTCGACCAAGCGGGACCGCTGACCCACGACGTCCGAGACGCAGCCGCGCTGCTGCAGGTGCTGGCCGGGCCCGATCCGCACGACTCGACCTGTCTCGACGCGCCCGTGCCCGATTATCTCGCCGCGTGTGACCGCGGCGCCAAAGGGCTGCGCATCGGGGTCCACCGGGCCGCGCTCGACCACGAGGCGCTCGAGCCCTGCGTGCGCAAGGCCTTCGAGGACTCGCTGGCCGTGCTCACCGACGCGGGCGCGACGATCGTCGACGTCGACCTTCCGCACTTCGACCACGCCATCGCCACGTACTACGTGCTGTGCACGGCCGAGGCGGCCAGCAACCTCGCGCGCTACGACGGCATCCGCTACGGCCACCGCGAGGCCCGGCCTTCGCTGCGCGAGACCTACGAGGCCACCCGCGAGCAGGGCTTTTCGGCCGAGGTCAAGCGACGCATCTTGTTGGGGACCTTCGTGCTCCGCAAGGAGTCGTACGCGACCTACTACGGCCGGGCCCAAAAGGTGCGGCGGCTGATCCAGCGCGACTACGAGGCGGCGTTCGAACAGTGTGACGTGCTCGCGTCGCCCACCGCCCCGGGGCCTGCGTTCCGTCGCGGAGCGCACGACGACAACCCGCTGGCCATGTACCTATCCGACGTGTTCACCATCGGGGCCAACCTCGCGGGGCTGGCCGCGATCTCGATCCCGGCCGGGCTGTCTCCTGCGACCGACGAGCGGCCCGCGCTGCCGATCGGCCTGCAGCTGCTGGCCCCGAGCCTGGGCGAGCCGGTGCTGCTCGCCGCCGCGGCGGCCCACGAAGACGCCACCGAGTTCCACCGCCTGCGCCCCCCTCCCCTGACCGACGCGTCCACGAAGGGAGCCGTCCGATGAGCGTATCCGACTACGAGCCCGTCATCGGCCTCGAGGTGCACTGCCAGCTCCAGACCGCGAGCAAGATGTTCTGCGAGTGCCCGGTGGGCATCGGGGCTCCGCCCAATACCCTCATCGACGCCTACACGCTCGGCCTGCCCGGCACCCTGCCCGTACCCAACGCCCAGGCCGTGCGCTCGGGCATCGCGATGGCGCTGGCCTGCGGCTGCGAGGTGCACTCCGACAGCCGCTTCGCTCGCAAGCACTACTTCTATCCCGATCTGCCCAAGGGCTATCAGATCACCCAGAGCGACAACCCCTACGCCACGGGGGGCTCGCTGCCCGTGCCCGGGTTCCTCGACGAGAACGGTGAGCCCAAGCGGGTGCCGCTGACGCGGATCCACTTCGAAGAGGACGCGGGCAAGAACACCCACGTGTTCGGAGAGAGCCACAGCCTCGTCGACTACAACCGGGCGGGGGCGCCCCTGCTCGAGATCGTGTCCGAGCCGGCCATCGGCTCCGCCGAAGAGGCGGCCGCGTACATGCGAGAGCTGCGGACCATCGTGCGCACGCTGGGGATCTCGCAGGCCAACATGGAAGAGGGCACGCTGCGCTGCGACGCCAACGTGTCGGTGCGGCGCCGTGGCACGACCGAGCTCGGCACTCGCTGCGAGATCAAGAACCTCAACTCGTTCCGGTTCCTGGCGCTGGCCATCGCGGCCGAGATTCGCCGCCAGATCGACATCCTCGAGCAGGGCGGCACCATCGTCTCCGCCACGATGTCCTACGACACCGAGCGCGACCAGACCCGGGTCATGCGGACCAAGGAGGCCGCGGCCGACTATCGCTACATGCCCGAGCCCGACCTGCCGCCCCTGCAGATCCCCGCGGCCTGGATCGAGGAGATCGAGGCCTCGATGCCCATCCTGCCCGCCGTGCGACGGGCTGCGTATACCGAGCAGGGCATCGCGGCGGATGATGCCACCTTGCTCGCGGCCGAGCCGGGCCTGGGCGACTACCTCGATCGCATGCTGGCCGCGGGTACGCCCGCGAAGAAGGCCGCCAACTGGGTCACCGGAGAGCTGCTGCGCCTGCTCAATGGTGACGGGCGCGAGATCGGTGACAGCCCGGTCGCGGCCGAGACCCTGTCCGAGCTGATCGCGATGGTGGCCGCAGACGAGGTCTCGGTGCGCAGCGCCAAGGCGATCATCGCCACGCTCTACGAAGAGGCCGACCCCAAGCTGACCCCGCAGGCGATTGCCGACCGCGACGGACATCGGCAGGTGAAGGACACGGGGGTCATCGAGGCCGCGGTCCGCGAGGTCTTGGCCAACAACCCGGCTCAGGTCGCGCAGTTTCGGGCGGGCAAGACGAAGGTGCGGGGCTTCTTCGTGGGGCAGGTGATGAAGGCCACCCGCGGGCAGGCCAAGCCGCAGCTGGTCAACGAGCTGCTCGATCGCCTGCTCGCCGAAGACGAGTGAGCCGGGCCGCTCGGTGCCCCGCTCGTCGATGGGGCACCGACGGTCTCGAGCCCGACTCGGCGTGGGCGGCGACCACCGTCTTCGCTCGGGCAGACTCGATCGAAATGTGCGAAGGTCGATCCGCGATGCTCACCCCGGCGAAGCTCGTCGTCCTGTGTTCGGCGCGGGACCGCATCTGCAACGTCGCGCCCGACGGACCCTCCGTGCGGCACGTGGCGAAGGAGGCCGGCCTCTCCCCGGGCCTGTTCATCCGACAGTTCGCGGCGCTGTTCGGCGAGACGCCCCACAAGATGCGGATCCGCGTCCGAATCGAGCGCGCCAAGCAGCTGCTCGCCCGCGGCGACCACAGCGTCACCGAGGCCTGCTTCGAGGTCGGCTTCTCGAGCCTGGGGAGCTTCAGCGCGTTGTTTCGGCGCAAGGTGGGGATGTCGCCGTCCGACTATCGCAGTCGCTTCGCCGGGCACGACCTCCAGCCAGGCTGCCTGTCGCTGATGGGCGCGGTGACAAAAATCGACCCCCGGTGAAATTTCGGAGAAGCGCGAGCAGCCGGGCCGCGGTAGCTGTCTCGGTATGAAGATTCGCCTCGTGAGCATCCCGGTCGACGACCAGGCCAAAGCGGAAGCCTTCTACACCGACGTCGTCGGCTTCAAAAAGAAGCACGACGTGCCCATCGGGGAGTTTCGATGGTTGACCGTGGTGTCCCCGGACGGGCCCGACGAGCTGGAGCTCGTGCTCGAGCCCAACGCGAACCCGGCCGCCAAGACCTACCAGGCGGCGTTGCTCGAGCAGGGAATCCCGATCACCGCGTTCGAGTCCGACGACGTCGAGGCCGACTACCAGCGGCTCAAGGAGCGCGGGGTGGCCTTTACCGAGCCGCCCAAGCAGGCGGGCACCGTCAAGCTGGCCGTGTTTGCCGATACCTGCGGCAACCTGATTCAGATCTACGAGAACGAGGGTTGATCGGGCGATCGGGTGCAGCCTGCCCGCACTCGTCAGAAACGGCCGCCGACGGTGACGCCAGTCAGCGTGCCGTCGTAGATCGGTGCGATGTGGGCGGTGCGGTCCTGGGCCTTGGCGCGACGGCTGACCACCGCCCAGCGCACGATGCCGCCGATCAGCAGGGCGCCGCCGACCCCGAGAGTCGCCCCACCCGCGATGCGCATGCGGCCAATGCCGTCGACGCGGTCTTCGAGGCCGCCGTAGGTCGTGGCTCCGTTTTGCTGGAGCTGGGCGACCACGAGCAGTGAACCGCCCGCGGCCGCTGCCGCTGCCCCGACGCCGACCAGCGTGTCGCCCAGCGGATCTCGATACCACCGCACGGGCCCATCGCGGAGGTCGTCTTCAGCGGCCGGCTCCGGCTCGTCTGCGGGCTCCTCGACCACGGACTCTTCCGCGGGCTCCTCGACGGGCTCTTCGGTAGGTGCGGGGACGGGCTCGGCCGCCATGCGTTCGGCACACTCGACGAGATACGGCTGCATCGCCGACTCGACCTCGGACCCGACGTCGAACTCGCGGACCTGCTTGAAGTACGAGACCGAGGCGCGACAGTCCTTGCGCAAGAACTCGACCTGACCGAGCAGATAGAGCGCCTTGGGCTCGCGCTCGATCTCCAGCGCCTTTTGGTAGAAATCGGCGGCCGCGCCGTAGTCGTCGCGGGCGACCGCGGCCTGGCCCTTTTCGAGGAACTCGCGGGCGACCGGATCCTTGGGCTCGGCGCGGGCCGAGGGCGACCACGCGAGCGCCAGCACCACGCCCGCGAGACCGAGGCGCAGGGTCGCGGCTACAGACCGGGCGGCGGGGCGGCTTTGGGATCCCACTTCGGCTTCGACTCCTTGGGCGTGTCGCTGCTCTTACCCGACCCGGTGCGAGGCGTCGAGCGTTTCGGGCGACGGCGTCGCGATGAGGACTTGGGGGGAGCCGCGGCTTCGGGCTCGTCCGCAACCTCGGGCGCATCCGCGGCTTCTTCGGTGGCGTCCGCGGCGGGCTCGGCTGCGGGCGTGGGCTCGGACGGCGGCTCGGGCTCGACCGCGTCGGCTGGAGCCTCGGCTTCGCTCGGCGCAGCGACGGGCGCTTCGGCGTTCGGCTCGGGCTCGGGTTCGGATTCAGCGGGGGCGGGCACCGCTGCAGGGGCAGACGCCTTCGTCGTCGGTCGCTGGGACCCTCCCGTGGATTCCGCGTCCGGGCGCAACACGAACGCCCACGTGGATACGGCGAGCACGGCCCCGAGCGCCCCGAGCCCGATGGCATACCTCCGATTGGGCGACGGGCTCGGTAGCGGCGCGATGGAGGTGACCGACTTGGAGCCGTCGAGGTCGGCCGGCGTGAGCTCGGAACTCGACTCCTCGGGCGAGAGCTGGGTGCTTTGCGCAGGCGAGGGCGCAGGGGCCTCCGTGAACCCAGTCACGCCTCCGCCCGAAGTCCCAATAGCGTGATCGGCGATGCGCTGCGCTTCGAGATCGTTGATCTCCTCGGCACACACCTTGTGCATGAACGGGCGCATCCGGGACGCGCCGATGGCCAACCGAGCCTCGCGGGCGAGGTCTTCCAGGTCGAGCTGCAGCTCCAACATGGAGCCATAGCGTCGCTCACGGTCGGCCTCGAGGGCCTTGAGCACGATCGGCTCGAGCCCCTCGGGATAGTCGGGCATCAGGGTGCTGGGCCGCGGCACCTCGCACTCGGCCACCATCCGCAGCGTGGCCAGCTCGGTGTCGGCCTTGAACAGGCGCCGCCGCGTGGTCAGCTCCCACAGCAGCACGCCGAGCGAGAACACGTCGCTGCGACGGTCGAGCGGCTCGCTACGGCACTGCTCGGGGGACATATAGGGGAGCTTCCCCTTCAGCGAGCCCGCGGTGGTGGTGACGTTGGCCGCCTTGGCGATGCCGAAGTCGAGGATCTTCACCACGCCCTCGAAGGTCACCAGGATGTTGGACGGCGACACGTCGCGGTGCACGATTCCGAGCGGCTCACCATCGGGGCCGCACTTTTCGTGCGCGTGGTGCAGGCCCGCGGCCGCACTGCTGACGATGTGCACGATGTGCGCGAGGGACAGCGGCGTGTTGGTGCGCCGACACGCGCGGGCGAGACCCCGCAGGTCCACGCCCTCCACGTACTCCATGGTGAAGAAGTACGCCCCGTGTTCCTCGCCGATGTCGTAGACCTGCACGATGTTGGGGTCGTGCAGGTTCGCCGCGAGGCGGGCCTCGGCGAGGAACATGCGGATGAAGCGGGCGTTCTCCGAGTACTGGGGGAGAATTCGCTTGAGGACGACCGTCTTTTCGAAGCCCTCGATCGACGCCGTGCGGGCGAGATAGATCTCGGCCATCCCGCCCGTAGCCAGGCGTCGAATCAAGCGGTACTTGCCCAGCTGAGTCGGTTCGCCCGGGAGCCTATCGTCCCTCACGCGACCCACGGGCGGCTAGCTTAGACCGACCCGACCACCCGGGCAAGGCGCCTGTTGCGCGAAGTCGCGGTTTCATGCGCCGTCTTGGCGCCTCCCGAAAGTGGTGCATCCTTGCATCGTGCCGTCGATGATCAGGGCCGGATTCGCGATCGGAATGATCGCGGGATTGGTGGGGTGCCGCCCAACCTTTGCCTGCGTGTCCGACGATCAATGCGACCGCAGTGGTGACCCCGGCGTCTGCCAATCGACCGGGTACTGCAGCTTTCCCGACGACAGCTGTGACTCGGATCAACGCTACGGCGAGCTGGCTCCGACCGACCTCGCGGGCACGTGCGTCCCCGGCCCGGGCAGCGGCTCGAGCGAGACCGGCACGCCCAGCGCAGCGACCAGCATCGACATGCCCACCAGCGGCACGTCGACCCTGCCCGATGACTCGACCACCAGCACCGACGGTGGAATGAGCAGCAGCAGCAGCGACGACACGGGCACCGACGACAGCAGCAGCGGCGGCATTCCGATGTGCTGCCAAGCGGGCTGCGACGGCGCGTGCGACGAACGGCCCTGCCCCGCCCAGCAACTCGGCGAGCCATCCATGGAGGGCGCCGAGGCTCTCGGGGTCGCGGTGATCGGCGACTGGGTGGTCTGGTCGACAGGCTGGGCCGGCGTCCTCGAGGTCACCGACCCCGCCACGGGCGTGCATCAGCTGGGGATCGGCATCCCCAACAACCAGTACGCCACCCATATCGACGCCGACGACGACCACGTCTACGTGCTCGACTGGGGCGGCGGCAGCGTCAAGCGGACCACCGTGCCCGAGGGCGTCGTGGAAACGGTCACCGAGGTCGAGGGGGGCCAAGCCGGGTTCGGCAGCATCATCGTGGGCTCGGAGTACGTCTACTTCACGATGCGCACCTCCGGGGGCGTGTGGCGAGCGGCCAAGGATCTGTCCATGCCCGAGGCCGAACTCGTCGCGATGACGCCGGGCAACCCCTTCGACGTCGACATCGACTCGACCCACGTCTACTGGGTCGAGACCGATCCCAGCGCGATCTTCAGGATGGCGTTCGACGACATCGGGAGCACGACGTCGGGGGACCTGGTCGCCAACGGCGACTACATGACCGAGCTTTATGTCGACGAAGACTGGCTGTACTTCGCCGACGGCGGCTCGCTGTTCCGCTCGAGCAAGTCCGGCGACGCGGTGACCACCCTCGCCAACGACTCGGGCAGCCCGTGGTCCCTGGAGGGCGACGACGAGCACCTCTATTGGACGGCGGTCGAAGACATCGTCATTCGCCGGGTGAGCAAGAACGGCGGGCCCATGGAAGATCTGACGGAGCCCGGCGACAACATCACCGGCTTGGACCTCGGCTGCACCGACGTTTACTGGACGCAGACGACCACCAACACGCTGCACACCCGTCCCAAATAGTCCGGTTCCTCGCTCGGTCCTGCGTGCTAGCGTTCGCGCATGACCGACACGGGCAAGCCCTGGCTCCGCAAGTTGGCCTTCGTCCCCGTCCTCGCGGTGGGGGTGATCGCATTCATGGCGCTGCAAGCCTCGCGGGCCGAGCCCACCAAGGTCGACCTCGCGGAGACCGGTCGTCGGGTCCGAACCCTGACCGTGCAGCCCCGCACCGTCGTGCCCCGGGCCAAGGGCTACGGCGTCGTCGAAGCCAGCAAAGAGTGGCAGATGGTGGCCGAGGTCTCGGGGCGCGTAGTCGAGCTCAGCGACGAGCTGGCCGAGGGAACCTTCGTCTCCAAGGGCACCACGCTCATCAAGATCGACCCCGCCGACTACCAGCTCACCGAGACCCAGCGACAGGCCAACCTCCAGGGAGTGCGGGCGCAGATCACCGAGCTCAAGGTCCAGGAGGCCAATACCCGCAAGTCGCTGGAGATCGAGAAGCGCTCGCTCGAGCTGGCCGAGGCGTCGCTCGCCCGCACCAAGAAGCTGCAGTCGTCGGGGGCCGCCTCGCAGTCGGACGTCGACACCGAAGAGCGCAACGTGCTCGCGCAGACCAAGGCGGTGCAGTCGCTGCGCAACACGCTGCGGCAGCTCCCCGCCAGCCGCAAGGTGCTCGAGGCTCAGCTCGAGGTCGAGCAGGCCGGGCTCGCGGGGGCCGTCCGCGACACCGCCCGCACCGAGATCGTCGCGCCCTACGACGTCCGCATCCGCGACGTCCGAACCTCGCTGCAAGAGGTGGTCGGCAACGGGCAGGTGCTCGCCATCGCCGACGGCCTCGACAAGGCCGAAATCCCCGCCCAGTTCGCCATGGGCGAGCTACGGCCGCTGGTGCCCTTCCGGCCTTCCACCACCCCGATCTCCACGAACGACCTCAGCCGCCTGCCCGAGCTGCTGTCGCTGTCCGCCACCGTGCGCCTCGAGTCCACCGACATCACCGCGGAGTGGAGCGCCAAGTTCGATCGCTTCAAGGCGGTCGACCCCACCACCCGCACCGTGGGCGTGGTGGTGACCATCGACGACCCCTACCAGGCGGGCAAGCCCGGCACGCGGCCCCCCGTGGTCACCGGGATGTACATGGAAGTCGAGCTGGTCGGGCCGCCCCGCCAAGATTGCCTGGCCGTGCCCCGCTCTGCGCTGCACGGCGACGAGATCTACGTGGTCGACGGTGACCAGCGGCTCGCGCGTCGCAAGGTCCAGGTCGACTTCCGCCAGTCCGAGTACGTGTGCCTGGCCGGCGGCATCGAAGCGGGCGCCCAGCTCGTGCTCACCGACCTCGTGCCCGCCATCGAGGGCATGCTGCTCGACCCCGTCGCCGACGAGGACGCCGAGACCAAGCTGACCGCGACCGTCGCTCCCGAGGGTGAGGCCCAGTGATCGGCTACCTCGCGCGGCACCAGACCGCCGCCAACCTGTTGATGCTGATCATCATCGTGATCGGCGCGACCACCCTGCCCACGCTTCGGCGCGAGACCTTTCCCGACTTCTCCCCCACCGCGCTGACCATCCAGGTCGTGTACCCCGGGGCCTCGGCCACCGAGGTCGAAGAGGCGCTCGTGCAGCGGGTCGAGGATGCGCTCGATGGCGTGGTCGGGGTGGAAGAGGTCAAGGGCACCGCCCAGGAGGGCGTGGCCTCGATCACCGTCGAGATGGAGCCCGATCGCGAGATCGTGACCTTCCAGGCCGACGTGGAGGCCGCCGTCGGGGCCATCTCCGACTTTCCCGACGACGCCGAGGACCCGGTCATCACCCGCCTGGGCGACACCCAGCCCGTGGTCTCCATCGCCGTCACCGGGCCCATGCCCGAGACCGATCTCGAGGCCTACTGCAAGCTGCTCGAGCGCGAGCTGGTGCTGCTGCCCGAGGTCTCGCTCGTCGAGATCAACGGGTTCTCCGATCGCGAGATCCAGGTCCGCCTCGACAACGGCGCCATCCTCCAATACGGGCTCACCGTCGAGCAGGTGGTGGGCGCCATCAGCCGGCAGAGCGTCGACGCCCCCGTGGGCTCGCTCCGCGACGAGAGCGGCGAGGTCCTGCTGCGCATCGCCGACCAGCGACGCAGCCCCTCGGAGTACGAAGACCTCGTCATCCTCGCCGACGGCGGGGGCGGGGAGCTGCGCCTGGGCGACGTGTCCACCGTCGCCCAGGGCTTCGCCAAGGACGAGCAGAAGATCCTCTTCGACGGCAAACGAGCCGGCCTGCTCGAGATCTCCAAGACCTCCAGCGAAGACAGCCTGCGCATCCTGGCCGCGGTGCAAGCCTTCCTCGACAAGAAGGAGCACACCAAGCCGCCGGGCGTCAGCTTCCAGCTGACCCAGGACTCGACCTCGATCGTCGAGGACCGCCTCAACCTGCTCATCGTCAACGGCTACCAGGGGCTCATCTTGGTGTTCGTGACGCTGTGGCTGTTCCTCAACTGGCGCCTCGCCATGTGGGTCGCAGCCGGCCTGCCCGTGTCGTTCCTGGGCGCGTTCTTCGTGATGAGCTTGTTCGGCTACTCGCTCAACATGATCACGATGCTCGGCCTGCTGCTCGCGCTGGGCCTGTTGATGGACGATGGCATCGTGCTGGCGGAGAACGTCGCCGCCCACCTCGAGCGCGGCAAGGACTCGGTCTCCGCCGCGGTGGCCGGGGTCAGCGAGGTCGCCCCGGGCGTGCTGTCGTCGTTCACCACCACGATCTGCGTGTTCCTGCCCATGGCCTTCCTCGAGGGCGACATCGGCCGGGTGCTGCTCGTCCTGCCCGTGGTGCTCATCGTGGTGCTGGCGGTGAGCCTCGTCGAGGCGTTCATGATCCTGCCCAATCACCTCGGGCACTCGCTGCACGGACACGAGCGCGACCCGCATGGCCGCTTCCGCCAGGCCTTCGAGTCCGCGTTCGATCGGCTCCGCGAAAAGGGCCTCGGCTGGCTCATCGACGTGGCGATCCACTGGCGCTACGCCACCGCGGCCGCGGTCATCTCCGTGTTCCTGCTGGCGGTGGGCATGCTCAGCGGCGGCATCCTCAAGTTCCAAGGCTTTCCCGACGTCGAGGGGGACATCGCCCAGGCCAAGGTCCTGCTGCCGGCCGGGACCTCGCTCGAGCGCACCGAAGAGGTCGTCGCGCGGCTCACCGCGGCCGTCGAGCGCACGGGCAAGGAGCTCGACCCGCGGCAACCCGAGGGCCAGCCCCTCATTCGGCACATCAGCACGCTGTACAACACCAACACCGACGCGGGGGAGTCGGGGCCGCACGTGGCCACGCTGTCGGTCGACCTGCTGAGCGCGGAGATTCGCGACGCCCCCATCGACGAGATCTTCCGCCGCTGGAACGAAGAAGCGGGCATCTTGTCGGACACCATCGCGGTGACCTACGCCGAGCCCTCGGTCGGTCCCGCGGGGCGCCCCATCGAGATCCGGGTGCAGGGCGACGACCTGCTGCGCCTCGAGGCCGTCTCGCGGCGCATCCAGGAGTTCTTCGCCCAGTACGCCGGGGTCAGCGAGCTGACCGACGACCTGCGCCCGGGCAAGCCCGAGGTTCGCATTCGCCTGCGCCCCGGAGCCACCACCGCCAACATCGACACCGCGGTGCTGGTCAATCAGCTGCGGGCCGCGTTCCAGGGCCAGACCGCCCGCGAGATCCAGATCGGCGGGGAGCAGTACGACGTCGACGTCGCGCTGGCGCAGCCCGATGCCAACACCCTCGACGACCTCGAGTACTTCCAGGTCGACGCGGGCGGCAAGAAGGTGCCGCTGGGCTCCATCGCGCAATTCGAATACAACCGTGGCTGGTCGAAGATCGCCCGGGTCGAGGGGCGGCGCACCGTCACCGTGACCGGAGACGTCGACACGTCCCAGGCCAATGTCGCCGAGCTCATCGGCGCGTTCCAGGCCCAGCTGCTGCCCACGCTCCAAGACGAGTTCCCCGACGTGCAGGTCGCCGTCATGGGCGAGTCGGCCGAGTCGGCGACCACCATGCAGTCGATGATGCGGGGGCTGGCCTTGGGCCTGTTCGGCGTCTTTGCCCTGCTCAGCTTCCAGTTCCGCAGCTACGCCGAGCCCATCATCGTGATGCTGGCCATCCCGCTGGCGTTCATCGGGGTCATCTTCGGGCACATCGCCATGGGCACCACCCTGTCCATGCCCAGCCTGCTCGGGTTCGTGTCGCTGGCCGGCATCGTGGTCAACGACTCGATCCTGCTGGTGGAGTTCATCAAGAACGGGATCCGCAGCGGGCACAATGCGGTCGACGCCGCGCGCCAGGCCAGCCGCCTGCGCTTCCGCGCCATCCTGCTGACCTCGCTGACCACCGTCGCCGGCCTGCTGCCGCTGCTGTCCGAAAAGAGCCTGCAGGCGCAGGTGCTGATCCCCATGGCCATCAGCATCGTGTTCGGGATCTTGGCCTCCACCGTGCTCGTGCTGATCGTCGTGCCCTCGCTGTACGCGATCCTCGACGACTTCGGTTTGACCGCGAAGGTCGGCGACTGAGGACTGCGGGTTTCGATATCGCGCACACCGACACGCCGTTGACGTCGGCGTACTTCGCAGGCTCGCCGGGTGGACGACGTTTTGGCGCTCGTGGCGGTGTGAGATTCGCGTGCGACCGATTCGGTACCCATCGCGAATGCTCGCTTGCTGGGGTGTGACCGTTGGCTACCCTGTGGCGTACGTAGGGCACGACGGCAGAGAGCACCGAAGGGGGCTCGGCTCTCTGCCCATACCCACGATAAATTCAGCTCTCCAGCCCACGCTTTTTGGGTCACGCGTTCATGCCGACAACCTATCGGGTCAAGCAGGGCGACAGCGTCATCGCGCTCGCCGAGGAACACGGTCTGTCGGCCGCGACGATCTGGGAGCTTCCCGAGAACGAGAAGCTCGCCGAGCTGCGCGCCAACATGAACGAGCTGCGGGAGGGTGACGTCCTCGTCATTCCCGACCGCCAAGTCAAACGAATCAAGGTCTCGGCGGGCAAGGCCCACCGGTTCCAGCGCTCGAGCATCCCGGCCAAGCTCAAGCTCAAGGTCGCCGACCAGGGCCTGCCCCGCGCGTCGCAGGACTACACGCTGACGGTGGGCGACCAGGTCGTCCAGGGCAAGACCAACGACAAAGGCATGCTCGAGGAGTCGGTGCCCGCCCAGGCCAAAGAGGGCGTGCTGGTCATCGGCCCCGACGAGTTCGAGCTGACCATCAAGTTCGGCCACCAAGACCCGCACGACGAGCTTTCCGGGGTGCAGCGACGCCTGTCGAACCTCGGCTATCTCGATGCCGAACCCTCGGGGAAGCTCGACGACGCCACTCGGCTGGCGCTGATGGACTTCGAGGCCCGACACGAGATCGAGCCCAACGACGATCCCGTGCAGGCCTCGGGCGGCGTCCTGGTCGACTATCACCTCGGCAAGCAGGACTTCGCGAGCAAGGCCGAGCGGGCGGGTCCCTGGCCCGCCGAACCCAAGGGGCGCAAGGGCACCATGGTCGCCAGCTTCAGCGGCGGCGGGGGAGACGGCGGCAAGGGCAAGGGCGACGGCAGCGAGTCCGGCGATCTCAACGTCTACGACGAGCCCCCGCCCATGGGCTACTACGTGATCATCGGCCGGGGTGTCACCGCCTGGTACGACCACCTCACCATGCTCAACGACACGTGGGGTCGTAGCCGCCTCACGCCGCAGCTGCCCGTGATGCACCTGGGCTACGCCGAGCCCTGGGCGCGGCGCAGGCAGGAGCGCATGGGCCAGTGGCCTCGCATGCTCAACTTCTTCCAGGGGCTCGGCCCCGGCCTCGAGCTGCAGGGGGTCCCCGCCGAGAACGCTCAGGACGACTGGCTGCCCTCGGCCACCTTCGCCGCCAACCTGCAGCGGGTCGAGCGTCACATCAAAGACCAGTACCTGCTGTCGATCGGCTCCGACGGGCAGATGCGGCTCAACCCCGACGCGCCGCGTGCCACCACGCTGGTGTTCCAAAACGGCTTCGTGTCGACGATCGAGAGCCACCAGTCGTGGGTGAACCGCGGCCGGGCCGGCTACGCCGACGCCAACAACGGGCTGCCCGCCGCCGAGGTGCAGCGCTGGCAAGACGCGGTCGCCCACGGCCGCGCGCGCATGGGCGACGGCTCCGTGTGGCACAACAACCTGTGCCCCTACCGCATCTCGGTGTTCGACGCGGGCAATCACCATTTCGTCTACGCCTTCAAGATCGACGTGTGCACGGGCCCTGGCCAGCCCCGCTTGTTCCGCAACAATTACTTCGCCACCCCGGCGCTGTACGAGGAGCACAAGGCCAACGACGACCTGCCGCCCGAGGCCTACGACCAGGGCGCGCCCATGCCCCGGATCCTCAACGGCAACCAATACATCGGCTCCACCAACAACCCCAACGAGACGGTACTGGTGTTCAAGGGCAACCCGGTCGGGGCGCAGTCGATTCAGTCGGCGCTCGACATGCCCGGGCTCGGCCACCCGGTGCAGCGCGCGTGGTGGGTGGTCAACAAGAGCCTCCACAACGAGCACATGCACAACGACGCCCTGCCCGCGGCGGCGCGCAACAACGACCGGCTGGGCAACGACGCCGACGTACCCGGTCGTCGCAACTTGCTCGAGCAGATCGGCAACGACCCCCTGCACGGCGACGAGCAGCAGCAGATCACCGACAACCACCCGAACTCGGCCAACTGGGTGCAGGCCGCCTACCGCCACGCCCGCTTCGACAACGTGCTCATGCGCCTGGGCTTCCACGAGATCGCCCGCTTCAGCGAGCACGCCGACGGCCAGCGCATCACCGTCGACTTCAACCTCCACCCCTACGGCTCAACCGGCCGCCCCGTGCCCGCGCATATCCCCACGATGGCCGAGATGAGCCTCGCGAGCCTGCGGCACAACCACGGCCTCGTTGCCGACCCGCCCGAGATCACCACCGCCCAGGTGGCCGACCCGGCCACGGGTGACCCGCGCGAGTACGTGAACTCGATCACCGTCGATCGGGTGGTCTACTCGCTGGGCCAAGATCGAGGCCCGCGGAGCGAAGGTACGGCCGCCTACCTCGTGCAGCTGCTGGACATGCACTGCGTGAACCTCGAGGGCTTCCCGACCTACGTCACCTGCAACCAGGCCGATCCGGACACCAGCGACCAGACCGGCCGGGTGCGGATCTTGGGCTCGGCGTTCATGGGCGGGCCCGGCATCGCCGACGGAGGCCAGCGCGCGGCGCTCGACAACGGCCACGACCAGCACGGCGGCACCGTCCCCCAAGAGGCCCCCGCGGGCGGCGGCGGCATGAACATGGCGGTCACCAACATCCTGCGCGCCAATGTGTGCACCACCGCCCCCGTGCGCGTGAACTTCGCGAGCCTGGGCGAGCTCCAGGCGGCGGGCCTCAGTCCCGCGGCGGCCCAGTACATCGTGGCCGCGCGCTCCATGACCGACCGCGGCATGACCGTCGCGGGCTACGCAGGTGCCCTGACGGCCTTCGCCGCGGGTCCCGAGGGCCATCGGGTGGGGGGACCGGGCGGGGCCGCAGCCGATGTCCAGCTGCTGACCAACAATGGCCAAGAAGGGACCTTCGTATTCTGAATCAACCCCTTAGGGTGGTTGTGAAAGGGCCCGACTCCTTGGCACCATCCCAAGCATGACGATCGCGCTCAAGCAGGGCTACGAGATCGGCGAGCAGGTCGCCAATGACCCTCTCGTCGTCGTGGTCAACGACTTCCTCTCTCGAGAAGAGTGCGCACACGTCATCGGGCTCGCCCACGACAAGATCTCTCGCGGCCGCGTCACCCTGGACGGCAAGGTCGCCTATAGCCCCGGGCGAACCGGCAGCACGGCGTGGATTCCCCACAGCACCACCCCGACCATCACCTCCATCGTGGGGCGGGTGAGCGAGCTGATCGGGCTGCCGCCCTCGCACGCCGAGTCGCTGCAGGTCGTGCACTACGCCGAGACCCAGGAGTACCGGGCCCATCACGACGCCTGGAAGCGGGGCACCACCCGCCACGCCGAGCGCACGGCCAACGGCGGCCAGCGCCTGGTCACCGCCCTGATGTACCTCAACCAGGTCTCCGGCGGCGGAGCCACCGGGTTCCCCAACCTGAACATCGAGGTCGAGGCCATCCCCGGCCGCATGGTGCTGTTCCACAACACCGAGGGCCTCGAGTTCGACGTGCACAAAAACTCGCTGCACGGCGGCCTGCCCGTGGTCGCAGGCGAGAAGTGGGCGTGCAACCTGTGGTTCCGCGAGCACCCTTACAACCGGCCGAGCGACGCCAAGAAGCCGCTGCCCAAGCCCAAGGCGAAGGTGGGACCGAGCCGCAAGGCCAAGTCCGACAACAAGAAGCGCAAGGCGCAAAAGAACGCGCGTCGCCGCAATCGCTGACGTGGATCGCATCGGCCCCACCCGTCGCCCCGACGGCCGCAACGCGGGGACGCAGTCGTGGCGGGACCTGTTGTTCGTGCACTGGGAAATCCCGGCGGACGCACTGCGGCCATTACTGCCCGACCGGCTTTCGATCGACACCTTCGAGGGTCGGGCGTACCTGGGCCTGGTGCCCTTCGTCATGCAGGACATCCGCCCGCGGTGGCTGCCGCGAGTGATGGCGCAGAACTTCCTCGAGACCAACCTGCGGACCTACGTGCACCTCGATGGCGAGCAGCCCGGGGTGTGGTTCTTCTCGCTCGAGGCATCGTCGTGGCTGGCCGTAACCGCGGCGCGCCTGGGCTGGGCCCTGCCCTATCACCACGCCCGGATGTCGGTGCAGCGCGATGGCGACCGCTTCGACTACTCGACGGTGCGGCGCCGGAGTGAAGCCCAGGCCCAAGCGAGCTGGACGGTGGGGACCGAGCTCGGTCCCTCGAAGCCGGGAACGGTGGAGCACTTCCTGCTCGAGCGCTACATCCTTTACGCCGAGAAGAAGGGCCGGCTGTACCGCGGGCAGGTCCACCATCCGCCCTACGTGGCCCGAGCCGCACGACTCCATCGATTCGAGGAGTCCATCGCGACGGCCGCGGGCCTGCCCGGCTACGCGGAGCCTCCCGCGTTCGTGCACGCCTGCGATGGTGTGGACGTCGAGGTCTTCGCCATCGAACCGGTTTGACTGAGGGCTCGCCACCCCACCTCATCGACATCGGTCGGTCGCGCCGGACGACGCGTTGACGCCCCCGGTCTCACGTTCGATCATCGAGCCGATGCAGTGGCGATGGCTGATGGGAACGGGGCTCGCGATCGTGCTGGCATGCGGCGACGACGGGGCCCCCGCGAGCGGGGCGGATGGCACGGGAGCGAGCGACGGCGGAGCGATGAACGACGAGGCCGACGTGACCGGCTCCGCTCCTCCCCCGGGACCCTCCGCGGAGGGCTGGGAGTCCAACTTCAACGACGGGGGCGTGCGTATCGACTGTGACCAGGATCTGGCGGCGATGCAGCAGGCGGGCGCGCCCACGCTGAGCATCGACGACGTCACCCTGGTGGTCGGCTACGAGCAGGTCGGCAACAACCAAAACCCGATCGTCGCCCGCTTCGACGCCGAGACCATGGTCTGGTGCACCCGGCACGAGACCGAGGGCCCCGATGGCCGCGCGCTGGGGCTGGCCTGGGACGGCGGTGACGTGGCGTATGTGGTCTACACGATCGTCGGCGGCGGCTCGTCGCTCGAGGGCAAGGGCGGATGGGTCCCTTCGTACGCGCCGGGATCGATCAGCGGCGGCGGACCCAAGGTGTCCTACGTCGGCCGGGTCCAGACGACCGACGGCACGCTCGATGCGGGCAGCTTCATCATCGCGGTCAAGAGCGACAACACCGTCAACTCGCATACCCCCGCCGGGCCTCCCATCGTGCAACCCGACGGGAACGTCCGCTTCCTCGGATCGCCCGCACACAAGCCCATCGATGAGGGCTGGGTCGCGATGGACTGCACCGACTATCCCTTCAGCTCCACGTATGTGCTGAGCCCGGACCTCTCCGAGATGGTGTGTGCCGAGTGCACCCAGTGTGTCTCGCAGCGCCCGTGCTCGTAGCGCAGGCTCAGCGCCACGAACGACGCGGGGCCGGTCGATTCGGGGAAACCCGCCCCCCGCAATGGCCTACGCTTGTCGCTGATGAGCGGGCAACCGAAGAAGAAGAAATCGACGAAGAACGGGTGGAAGATCGCGGCCCTCGTCGTCGTCGGGCTCGCCATCGTCCTGGCGGTCGTGCTCTCGCTGCCGGAACGAGAACAGAGCGACCGCATCTACGCCGCCTGGTACGTCGAGACGCCCACGGGGCCTCTCGTGGTCGCCCAGCACTCCACCCACCTCGGGCCCGTCAACCTCGGGGGCGACACCCGTCGCGACACGCCGGCATTCTCGGCGACCCGCCTGTACACCTACAACGTCGAAACGGGCGACCGGGTCGCGACTTACTCGTTCCGCCGGGGCACCGAGACCCGCGTCATCGGTCCCGCGGGCGATCGACTCTGGCTTCGGGTCGGCGACGAACCGGTCCTGCTCCAGGCCACCGACCTCAGCATCGTCGCCGATGCAGCAGCGATCCGTTCGGCCGTGGGCGTGCAGCTGGGCGGTGACTTCGCCTTCACCCACCCGTCGGGCCAACTTCACCCCTACGACCGCCACCTCCAGCTCAAAGGGGCCGACGGCAAGATGCACTACGTCTCGGCCGCGCTCGAGCACCTCGACCCCGACGACACCCGCAAGATTCCCCCCGAGGGCTACAACTGCAGCACGAGCTCGCCGGAGCTCCACTCCCCGAGGCTGTTGGTCTGCTTTCCGCCGTCCTTGGCGCCCGCCACGAGCCTGGTCCGCTCCTTCGCGTCCGCGCTCGACGAGGACACCGTCCTGCTCAGTGCCATCGACGCCAACGACGGCGCCAGAGTGCTGTGGACGCGGCCCGTCACCGAGCTGTCGGCCGGCACGGAGCCGGCGACGCTGTTGCGGGGCCAAGTCCTGACCAAAGACCGCGTGGTCGTGCTGGTCCAGACCGGGGACGAGAGGGTCGACGTCCTGCACATGAACCCGAGCAACGGCCAGACGATGTACAGCCGGTCGGTGATCCGCCCGGCTGCGTCTTCGGGCTGACCCCTCGATGCCGTGACCGCTGGCCCTCAGCGCGCTTCGCCGGCCACGCTGCGATAGACCAGCGCGCCCAGGATGCCGCCGACGATCGGGGCCACCCAGAACATCCACAGCTGCACCAGCGCCTCGCCGCCCACGAAGAGCGCGGGGCCGGTCGAGCGCGCGGGGTTCACCGAGAGGTTCGTGACGGGGATGCCGATGAGGTGGATCAGCGTCAGCCCCAGGCCGATCGCGATCGGGGCCAGCCCGGCCGGGGCCCGCTCGTCCGTAGCCCCCATGATGATGAACAGGAACATGAAGGTCAGCACGATCTCGGCCACGACGCCCGCGGTCATCGAGTAGCCGCCCGGCGACATCTCGCCGAAGCCGTTGGTCGCGAAGGCCCCCGCGCCCGTCCCCATCGTGAAGCTCGGCTGCCCCGAGGCGATCAGGTAGAGCATCGCCGCGGCCACGGCTCCGCCGGTCACCTGCGCCAGGATGTAGGGCACCGCTTCGCCCGAGGGGTGCCGCCCGCCCGCCACCAGGCCCAGCGTGACCGCCGGGTTGAGATGACAGCCCGAGATGTGCCCGATCGCGTAGGCCATGGTCAGCACGGTGAGCCCGAACGCCAGGCTCACCCCGAGCAGCCCGATCCCCACCTCGGGAAACGCCGCCGCGAGCACGGCGCTGCCGCAGCCTCCGAAGACCAGCCAGAAGGTTCCGATGAATTCAGCGGTGAGCTTGCGCGACAGGGGGATCATGCGGCGCCCTACCGCAAGAAGCGGGCCAGCGGGCGCTGGGCGACCGCCCTCCAACGACGGCAGCATGTTCGAAACCGGCCGCCACGACGGCCCGAGCCCCCGAATGCAACAGTGGGGCAGAGTGACCCCCCATCGGGAGCGACGCTCAGGGCAAGGGAGCGCGCTGCGGGTTCGGCGGAAAGTCGAGCATCGACGCGGTGGGGTAGTGCAGCCACGGCAGGAAGCCGTACTTGCCCTCGAGCGCCTCGCCTTCGGGCGGTAGCGCGACGTCTTGGATGCTCTGCCCGTCGACACCCGCCGTCTCGTGCGGGTCGACCGGGTTGCCCTGCAGGCCCGCGTAGCGCAGCGCGGGCAGCCCCGCCGCCGCCAGGGCCTCCGCCCCCTTCATGCCGATGGCGTTGCCCCCGAGCTCGAGCCACCACTGCGGACCCAGGTGCGCAGAGGCGAGCAGGCGCACCAGGGCATCATCGTCGATTCCTTGGCCCTGCAGCGACAGCGCCTTCACCTGCCCCAGCGCGGGGCAGGCCGCCAGGGCATCGAGGACCGGCAGCACCCCACGAAGCTCCACGTGCACGATGGGCGCTTGCTGCAGCAGCCACTGCCCGTATTTGACGAAGCTGCTCGCGTCGACCACCGCCGAGACGGCGAAGCCACGGTCGAACCGAAGCTCGCTCGCCGCTCGCCGCAGGTTGGCGCTCCACGCCGCCTCGTGCTGGGCGAGCAGCTGCTGCTCGCGCTGCTGGTCTTGCATGTAGGCCATGCGCCGACCGATCTCGGCGTTGGGATCCTTCGACGCGCCCGCGGGCGCGACGTCCATGGGCTGCACCAAGCGCAGCTGCAAGCGGATGAACTCCGCGCGCGGGTCGGCGCCCCCGGCCTGCGCGTCGAGGAAATCGGCGAACGCCAGGCGCGGCCCGTCGTCGAAGGGCGCCGCGATCACATCGGCGAGCAGCTCGGCTTCAGTCGCCATCTACAGGGCCTTCCAGGCTTCTTCGTCGAGATCGGGGAAGCAGACCTCGTAGTCGCCGTCTTCGATGCGCTCGAACCCGCCGCAGCCGGCATCGTCGAGGCGGCCGTGGCCGAGCAGCGAGCCGTCGGGGCGGAAGATCTGAAAGCGCAGGCGGGGGATCGGCTTGCCGTCTTCGTCGACCATCTCGATGTCGATCCACGTCGACTCGGTGGGACACGACTTGGTGGTGCCGTCGGCGGCGTCGTTGCCGAACTCCTGGTCGGCCGACGCGTTGCTCTGTTGCAGGCTCGAGCCGCGATCGGGAGGGCTCATGGCGTCGCCTCCAAGCCGCGGGCGTGCTCGATGTGCTCGAGCGCCTGGCGGCACAGGCGGTTGATCCGCAACGTGCCCTGCGCCTTCGACTTGCTGCGGAGCAGCGGCGTCACCCAGGGCAACGCGGGGTCGGTGTCGAAGTTCCGCCCGAAGGTGAACATGAGGTTGAGGTACTTGCAGACGTCTTGCTGCGTGGAAATCCCGTAGCCCGCCGCACGTACGCACGCCCCGATGATCAGCTCGTCGAGCGCCACTTCGTCCATCGCCCCGGCCTCGGGAAAGTGGCGGCGCACATGCGCGGCCGCCTGGCGCCGAAACTCGACCGGAGGAGTGCTCAGCGCCGGAACTTGCTCTGTTCGGATCTGCAACAACGGACGGAACCTCCAGCAGGGACTCACCTACAATACGCCACTGCACCCTTCATGGTTGCGCTCGAATTTCGTGGATTCGACCGCGTCGATCGAGGCGCGGTCCCCCGCCCCCGAGCAGGCGCACTGAGCCCCATGGGCACGAGCGCCAAACCTCGTTGCGCCGGTCCTGGTAGGCTGTTGCCATGCCCATGTCGAGATTGAGCCTGATCGCATCGTTGACCCTGCTGTTGGCATGCGGAGACGACGGCTCATCCGGCTCGGGCGCGGCCACCGAAGGCAACGACGGCAGCGGCACCAGCACCGCAGGCGCGGATTCGACCGGCGAGCCCCTGCCCGTGCCCGTGGGCTCCATCGGCGAGCTACTCATCCCCTTCGACACCGACACTCAAGACGTCGAAGGCCCCGCCTCGTGGGCCACGCAGTACGGCAAGTCGCCCGAGATCATCGCCACCGCCCACGGCACCACCATCGACGTGCTCGTGCAGGACTACACCGCGGGTCCGACCGGCAAGGCCTACTTGCTGCGCCTCGAGCCGCTCAACTTCGACTACGTCATCACCTCGGTCATCGAGCCGCCCATGCTCGACCGCGTGATGGGCTTGGCGCGGGACCTCAACGACAACCTCTACGTCGCCAGCGGCGCCGCCGAGGCCGAGCAGATCACGCTCCAGTACCCCGCCCCCGGCGAACACCGCAGTGGCGTCGTGCGCGTGGTCAAGCTGTCCAGCGACGGCGAGATCCAGTTCGACACCGACGTCGACCTCGCCCGCGAGGCGACCGGCGAAGGGCCCGAGCTGGTCATCAACCCCATGGTCGCCGCCACCTCGCGGCTCGCCATGGGGCCGGGCTCCGTCGCGCTGCTGCACGGGATCAACACCGACCCCGATGGCGACGGCGTGCGCCACCAAAAAGCGCTCACCACCCACTTCCAATCCCTGACCGGCGAGGTCACCCGCACCTCCTCGATCTGGGTGAGCCACTCCTTCGACCAGCGCATGTTCCACGACGGCACCGGCTTCCTCGAGATGCACCTGGGCGATGCCTTCCCGCGGGACATCGCCTTCGCCCGCGTCGACCCGGACAGCGGCTCCTACCCCCTGCTGTCGATCAAGGGCGCCACCGGGGCCAACAATACCTTCACCCGCCTGGGCGACGCCGCCGTCATCGACAACGACCCGACCTACGGCTACATCGCCTTGTTCTCCACCGAGGTCACCACCGGGACCGAGCCCCTCAATCCCGACCAGGGCACCGTGGCGGGCTCGCGCGACCTCGGCATCGTGCGAGTGCGTCGCGACTTCGAGAACACCGACGGCGGCAGCGGAGCGCACATCGACCCCGGCCTGCCCCACAGCTTCACCGTCCAGTCCGGCGACGCCCAGCGGACCAACCGGCTGCGTTGGCTGACCAGCTACCAAGAAGATTCGGGGGGCCTCGCCCACGCCGAGCGACCCAAGCTCGTGCCGCTCGGCAACGACACCTACGTCGTCCTCTGGGAGCACTGGAGCACCACCAGCACCTTCGACGGCACCTGGGGCATGGTCATCGACGCCAGCGGTGGCACGCTGGTCGAGGCCCGCAAGCTCAACGACGCCCACATGTCTCGCGGCGACGATGCCTTCGGCCTCAACGGAGAAGCCGCGTGGCTCACCGGGCACAACACCACCGCGCCGCAGCTACACCTGCACGTCGTGGACGCGGATCTGACCTACCGGATGATCATCGTCGACTGAGCGTCGAGCGATCGCGTATCGGGGCAGGCCGGGGCGACCCGCCGCCCCTCACGCCTGAGTGCGACAGCTGGCTACGCATGCGTTGCGGAGACCATCGCTCCGTATGTGGTGGCTCAGCCTCGTGCCGCCTTGTGCCAAAGCATGACCGCACAGACCACCAAGACCGCTTCTGCCACGAGCATGACGGGGTCCATGTTCCGCAGCAGTACCCAACCATCCAGCACGGCAGCGATAGTGACGAGAGACGCGACGACGACGTCCTTCGAGCTACGGAGCCCCACCCACGGAGCGTAGCGGGTTGGGAGACTGGGCTCAATCGGGCCCACCGAGGCCTCGTCCAGCGGGCGGCCTTCGTGCCGAACAACTGAGCGAACTCGCGAAGCCAATCGGCAGTGGTACGCTCGTGCCAAGCAAGGACCACGACATCGGTCAGTGCCGTAGCCGGCCGCGCAGCAGATTGACAGACTGCACTGTGCCCCGGACGGACCACCCGAGAGCGGAGCACGGCAAGCTTTGGATCCCACAGCAATCGCAAGGACCTCTACCCGAGCCGACCTCGTTCGAGCCCCCCTTCGCCATGGCTTCGGCATGCGCGCTTCGATCTCTGTCGTTTGTCTGTGCGGCGCACTGGCCTGCCGGCCTGCCGCGCCGACCAAGGGCCCGGCTCCCACGCTCGCCAGCGATCCGGTGTCGACGCCTGCGCCTGTGCCCGAGCCCGAACCGGAGCCCGAGCCAACCCCGCCGCCGCGCGCGGACAGCTACACCCGCTTGCTCCCGCCCTCGATCCAGATCGTGCTCGGAGCGGACATCAGGGGGCTCCAGCACACGAAGACCTGGAACGAAGCCAAGGAGGACTTCACGGCCGCCGCGTCGGAGTACTTGGAGGCCTTCGAGACCTGCAACCTCGGGCCCGAGACCTGGAACGCGGCGCTGGTCGGGTTCAGCGAGAGCGACGGACCCGACCCCACTTTGGTGATGGTGCTGTCCGCGACGGGCGTGGGCACCCCCGAGACCATGGCGTGCTTCGCCACCGAGAACTCGAAGCGCGAGGACACCGACTGGAAGCCCAGCCCCGACGGCTTCGGCTACGTCGGGAAGAACGCGGCCATGCTCCCCGTCGATCCGAACGCGATGGCCGTGGTCAGCCCCGACGTGGCGGAACAGGTCCGCGCCCGCATCGAGCAGGGCGGCCCGTCGGCGCTCGAGGGTCCGCTGCGCATCGCGGCGACGCGCATCGACACGAGCCAGCACCTGTGGGTGGTGGGCGTGCCCCCCGAGGAAACGGAGCTCACCACGGGCGTCTTGCTGCGGAACTTCTCGGCCTCGGTCGATCTCACCTACGGCATCCGGTACTTCGTCGCGCTCGGCGTGGACGACCCGGGTGCCGCGAACACGACGCGGGATTTCTTCACCAGTCAATTGGACGGCATCGCCGGAATGACCACGGGCCTGGGCGTCCCGCCCGAGGTGATGGAGCGCGTCGAGATCAGCGTGATGGGCAACGCGACCACGATCAGCGGCATGGCCACCGCGGACGAGCTCGAGCAGATTCAGCAGGCCATCGAGGCGATGGACCTCTAGGGCAGGCGGCGTAACCGCGATGTCCCCCGCAACGTCGAACGGATTGGCATGAGCGCATACGCCATCACCGTGTGGGGGGCCTACGGGGCCCTCGTCCTCGCCGCCTTCGCCCGTAACCGGGTCTTTGGCGTCTTCGCCGTCGTCATCCTGTCGTTCCCCGCGGCGGTGGGCCTGGCGCTGCAGGACTCGCTCGGGTGGCTGGGCGACGCGATGCCCTTCTTCCAGCTGGCCACCGCCATCCAGATCGGCTCCATCATGTGGAAGCCGCGCATGAAGGGGTGGCCGTGGCGCCTGCTCGTGAGCTGGCCCGCCTACTGGTTCATCTCGGCCACGTTCCTCGCGTTTCCCTGGGCGATTGCCGCCGCGTTCGGCCTGACCCCCTACGGCGCGTTCATCCCCTTCGCGCTATCGGCGGGCGGCCTGGTGCAGTCGCTGTGGACACGCGAAGAGACGGTCGACCTGCGCCTTCGCCCCGAGCGCAACGCGGGCGAGCTGCGCCGCTTCACCGAGGGCCGCGGCGCGCCCGTCGACGCGGACGACACCACGCCGCTGACCATCGTGCAGATCACCGACCCACACCTGGGTCCGTTCATGTCCGTCGAGCGTCTGCGCCGGATCTGCGAGCGCGCCGTCGCCCGCGAGCCCGACCTCATCCTCATCACGGGCGACCTCATGACCATGGAGTCCCACGACCTCGAGACGGTCGCCCGCGCCATCGAACCGCTACGCGCCTACGAAGGCCGCGTCTTCGCCTGCCACGGCAACCACGACCACGAGGCCCGCGAGGTCGTCCGCCTCGCCTACGAGCGGACCGGCGTGCGACTGCTCGTCGACGAGGCGGCCACCGTCACCACCGCAGCGGGGCGGGTGCAGATCGTCGGGCTCGACTTCGTGTGGGGCCGGGCTCGGGCCGCGCACATGCAGGCCGTCTGCGACGCCTACCCGCGCCAGCCCGGGGTCAAGCGCCTGCTGCTGCTGCACGACCCGGGCGCGTTCAAGCACCTGCCCGAGGGTGAGTCCGACCTCGTACTCAGCGGCCACACCCACGGCGGCCAGGTCGGCCTGCTGTCCTTCGGCAGCCCCGCCACCTTCCTGTCGCTGTTCACCAAGATGCCCGACCACGGCGCCTGGGCCCGCGGCCACGACCGCATGTACATCCATCGCGCCCAGGGTCACTACGGCTTCCCCATTCGGTTGGGCGTGCCCGCCGAGCAGAGCCTGCTGCGCGTGTGGAGCTGAGCCCGCAAGCCCGGGGTGTGGCATGGCCGCGGCGGCTGTTAGCCTGTCGCCGCCATGCCTGCTCGCCTGTGCCACATCGCCTGCCTCGCCACGCTGCTCGGCCTCGCGTGCAAGCCCCCCGGGACCCCGACCGAGCCCACCGAAGAGCCGCTGCCGCAACCCGTGCCTGCCCCCGCTCTCGACACGGCAGAAGTGCCCGAGACCACCAACACGGGCATCCTCGACGAGGCCGACTTCGCCGCGCTGCACCAGCTCACCGACGACAAAGCGCCGCTGCCCCGCGGTGAAGAGCTCGAGCTGGCGGGCGCTCGCGTGTACCTGTCGCTGCCCGCCGAGGCCACCGCGCCGCTGCCCGCCGTCGTGGTGATTCACGAGTGGTGGGGGCTCAACGAGCACATCAAGCACTGGACCGATCGCCTCGCCGAAGATGGCTACGCCGCGCTGGCCGTCGACCTGTACGGAGGCCAAGTCGCCACCGATCGCGAGACCGCGCTGGCCCTGATGAAGGGCGTCGACGAAGCCCGGGCCCAGGAGATCCTCGCCGCCGCCCACCAGTTCCTCGCCGACGACGGCCGCGTGAAGGCGGACAAGCGCGGCGTCGTGGGCTGGTGCTTCGGCGGTGGCTGGTCGCTGCAGCACGCCCTCAGCCACCCGGACCTCGATGCCGCCGTCATCTACTACGGACGTCTCGAGACGGACCCCAAGGTGCTCGGCACGATCAACGCCCCGGTGATGGGTGTGTTCGGCAACCAGGACGCCGGCATCCCGCCCGCTGCCGTCGATGCCTTCGCCGACGGGATGAAGGACGCGGGCAAGTCGCTCACCGTGCACCGCTACGACGCCCAGCACGCCTTCGCGAACCCCTCGAGCGGTCGCTACAACCCCGAAGCCGCCGAGGACGCCTGGGGCCACGCGCGGGCGTTCTTCTCCGAGCACCTCAAGGGCGAGTCCGGCGGCAGCGACACCGAGGAGTAAAACGAACGAATTGACCGATTTCGGTCATCGAGTTCAAAAATCGTGTTCCGAGGGGTTTCGCGGGCTCGCAGGGGACTTACCGTAGGCCCACGACCATGAACCGCTGGGCACTGCTTCGGGAGATCCGCACCGCAATGAACGAGCCGCATCGCATCGGCGACGTGGCCGCCTACAAGGGCGAGCTGGGCAAGGCCCGGGCGCGGCCCGAGGTGGAAGCGCAGCTCGACGCGGTCCGTGGCTATCACCCGCCGATCGATCTGGCCGCGCTGGCGCAGCTGCCCGCGGGAAGCTTCGGCCACGAGTACGCCCGCTTCATGACCACGCATCGGCTGCATCCCATCGTGCCCACCGCCGCCGTCGATGCGGCGATCGTCGCCAGAAACGCCTTCACGGTGCGCTACGCGGCGATCCACGACATGGTGCACGTGCTCACCGGGTTCGACACCACGTGGCCGGGCGAGGCGGGGGTGTGGGCCTTCGTCGGCGGTCAGAACTACAGCCTCGGCTTTCGCATCGCCGCCGTGTTCTCGCTGTTGGTCGCGCCGTTTCGTTCGCCGCTTCGCATCCTCACCGCGTGGCGGAACTGGCGGCGCGGTTGGGCGATGGGGCGCACGGCGACGACCGTCCTGCCCCTGCGGCTCGAGGAGCGCTTCGAGCAGCCGCTCGCCGACGTCCGGGCCGCCCTCGGGATCGAGGGCGCCACCGCCGGCTATCTCCCCGCCTGAGCCCTCTCAGGCGGTTTTGGTGCCCGCCGAAGGCAAAGTCGGGACGGTTTGTCTCGACTGAAGACCGGACACCACGCTGGACATCAGTCGGACAATTGTCATACTCGATGACATGCCTTCCGCCGCGGAAGTCCTGGCCTTGCGCCAGCGCCTACGCATGAATCGGACCGAGTTCGCGCGCCTTTGCGGGGTCGATGCCCGCACGGTGTCACGATGGGAAACCGAGGGAGGGCCCAGGCCCACGGGGGCCGCAGCCGCGGTGATGACTGCGATCGGCGAAAAGCTGGACGCCGATCCCAGCAACGCCAAACGCGTGATCAAATTCTTGGGTACGGCCGCGGCGGTTGGAGGGCTCGCCTACGTCTTGCTCAAGTTGCTCGGAAAACTCAACTCCAGCGCAGACGAACAATCATGATGAACAAGACCCAATGCCCTCACTGCGACCACGAGGTCGCGATCCACAGCTCTTTGCCCCGCATGGGTGCCGTCCTCGGTGCCGCGGTCGGTGCTGCGTCTCGGCGTGGCCTCGGGCTGGGTGGGCTCGTACGCGGTGCCGCCATCGGCGGCGGGGTGGCGTACGTGCTGGAGCGCATGATCGGCAAGCACTGTCCGTCGTGTCACGGCACGATGGACAAGCCGCAAGCGCAGAGCTGAAACGATCGCAGCCCTGCGGCACACCCTTTGCGTGCCGCAGGGATTCGACCGCTCCCCGCCCCTTTCAACCCATCCGTGGGCCGCCCATGGAGCCAGCCGAGCTTCGAGTCTCGCTCTGATGATGGGAACGCAATACACTGCTCGTCTACATGAGCCGTGGCTTCGTCATCGCCCTCACCACGCTGATCCTCGGCGTCGGGATCATGTACCTGGTCGACCCCGCGGGCTCGATGGAAATCGCGGAGATCGACATCACGTCCGCGCCGGGGCGCACGGAGATTCGTGGCATGTACGGCGGGCTTCACCTCGCCCTGGGGCTGTTCATGCTGGCCCGTGTACGCGCACGCCCACGCGAACTGGCCCACGCGCTGCAGTTGGCGGGGTTGGTGTTCGGCTGTGTCGCGTTCGGGCGTGTGCTGGGCTTCGCCGTCGATGGCGAGGCCGACCTCTACAACATGGTCGTGACGGCGATCGAGACCGCGATCTCGTCGCTGTCTTGGGTGCTGTGGCGGCGCGCGAAGGACTCGCGCGAGGCATGACCCGTCGGGCCCGCTTTTCGGTGATCAGTGCGCCGCCGGGGTGACGTCGCACCGAGCCAGCCACCCGCGTAGCCGCGTGAGCTCGGGGTCTTGCTCGGGACGTACGGGCTCCAAGATCGCCAGCGCTTCATCGAAGCTCTCACGCGCGGCCGCGAACTCTCCCAGCTCGACCAACGCAGCCCCCACATGACCGTGATCGGCCGCCGTGGTGGCGTGCTCGGGGCCGAGCACCACGATATCGATCGCCAGCGCTTGCCGATGAGCGTCGAGCGACTCCTCCCACCGCCCCATGCGACCGAGCGCGACGCCGAGGTTGGTGAGGCTCGCGGCCGTGGCCGGATGCTCGGGACCCAGCGCGGCGGTGCGCACATCGACCGCCCGCTCGAGGTAGTCGATCGCCTCTTCGAAGTGCTCGCGCTCGGCCTCGATGACCCCGAGCGCGTTGAGAGACGCGCCCACCGAGCCATGCGACGGACCGAGCACTTCGCTCATGACCCGATGGCCCGAGACCGCGGCATCGTAGGCCGCATCGGCTTCGCCCTGGGCCAGCAGCGCGAGCGAGAGATTGTGATAGGCGGCCCCGCGCACGGAGTCCTCGGTGGCGTGCTCGAGCACCCAACGCAGATGCAGGATGGCGCCCGCCGGGTCGCCCTGCTCGTAGTGCAGTAGACCCAGGTTGACCTTGGCCAAGGGGGTGACCGCGGTGCGCCGCCGCCCCTGGGCATCGCGACGCAGCGCTTCGCCGTAATCTTCGCGAGCCTGGTCCTCGTGCCCGGCCATGTGACGCCGTCGGGCCTCGAGGTGAACACGTGCGGCGGACGACAGCAGCAGGCCATCGGCCAGATCGCGCTCGACCTGGAGGTCACGCTCGCACGCTCGCTCGGCCAGCTCCCACGACCCTTGGGCGGCGACGACCCCCGGCAGATCGCAGTGACCCGTCTGCCGCGCGAGGGCATCGGACTCGTCGTCGAGCTCGGGCAAGGTCACCGCGAGCACGAAGTCGCCCCCGGTCGCCTCGCTGCCCCCGCTCGCCTCGCTCGCTGTCGCCCCGGGGGGCACGGCGGCCGACATTGCCCCGGGGGTCGACGCGGTGGCGTGGGTGGGGGACATCGACGGGCGCGCAGCACAAGCGCTCAGGCAAACACTGCACGCGAGGCCCAAGAGGAACTCGCGAAGCTTCACGTTCATTGGCTACCGTGACCGCAGGGACTGCATTTCAGTGCCGTGCGGCCCGGGTTGGGTTTCGTGTCCGCCGAAAAACGGCGGAGCGCGCCCTACAGCGAGTCGACGCAGTCCAGCGCCGTCTGCGGTGCCGCCAAGGTGCGACACGGCCCGCTCAGCCCCAGCGTGGCCACGGGTAGCAGGAGGCCCGCCGTGTCCAGCGTGAACAACGAGCTGCCGCTGCACAGGTAGAGCCCGTCGTCGTTGGGGTGCACGGCCAGGCCGGGATCGGTGACGTCCTCCGTCAGCGCCTCGATCGGCGTGGTCATCCCGCTGGTGATGTCGACGGAGTAGAGAAAGTCGTTGTCCCCCTCGACCGCATAGGGGGCCGAGATGGCGTCCGACCAGGCGACCGACGCGGTGCCGTACATGAAGCCGACGTAGCCGACGGTGGTGGCGAGACCCGTGGTGGCGTCGACCCGCACCACCGCATCGAGGGCGGGGTCGATGCCGACGAGCAAGCCCTCTTGGATCTCGGGCCCGAGCCCCAGAGTGATGGGTCCCAAAGAGGTCGGCCCGATGATCTGGAAGCTGCAGTTGCAGGGGTTGATCTCGTCGATGCGATTTTCCGCGGCGTTGTGACCGATGAGGGTGCCGTCGCGCAGGAACACGAGGCTGTCGTAGTTCACGGTGGGCGCGAGCTCGCAGACCTCGGTCGTGTCGCCACCCAGGCCGACTCGCATCAGCCGGGGCGGGTTGCTGCCGTTGTCGACGGTCAGCAGCCAGTCACCCGGGTCGCCCCCGCCCGCCGAGGTCTCGCCCGACTCGCTGCCGCTGTCGGCCGGGCCATCGTCGGTCGTCTCCATCCCGGTGGTGGAGGTGCTGGGGTCGGGCGTCGGGGTGCCCGTGGTGGGATCGTCGGTCGCCACCGCGTCGTCGTTCGTCGTGCCGCCGCTGGCCGTGGAGGTGCCACCGGAGTCCACCATGGCGGTGTCTCCCCCACCTTCTTCGTCGCCATTGCCGTTACAGGCGGTCGCAAGCAGCAGGAGCACGGACGAGGAGCAAGCCAAGGTACGCATCGAAGTCCCTGAATTGTCGAAGAGGATGGGACGCGCCGCAAGCTCGGTGCTATGGAAGGGCACGGTGCGCTCTGACCCGACCATACCCGCCGATCTCGGCGCACGGCTGCTGCCCATCGCGGGTCCGCTGCCCGAAGTGCCGCCAGACTTGCGCCTGGCCGCGGTCATCGCCCTGCTGATGCGCGATACGCCCGCGGGGGGTCCGGGGCTGCTGCTCATCGAGCGCTCCAGCTCGTTGCGCGCCCACGCGGGGCAGATCGCCTTTCCCGGGGGCAAGCCCGAACCCGAGGACGGCACCCTGCTCGACACCGCCCTCCGCGAGGCTCGCGAAGAGGTCGGCCTGCCCGAGTCCGGCACCACCGTGCTCGGTCGCCTGTGGCCCGTGCCCACGCCCACCGGGTTCCTCATCATTCCGTACGTGGGCTGGGCACCCGAGGGCTGGGTCCCGGAGGCCACCAGTCCCGAGGTCCATCACATCCTCACCCCCACCCTCGCCCTGCTCGCCGACCCGGCCATCCATCGGGTGACCCACCGCGGGATGTTGCGCGGGTTCGCCTACGAGCTGCACGAGTTCAAGGTGCACAAGCCGGCCATCTGGGGCGCGACCGCCAACATGGTGTGGGAGCTGCTGCTGCACCTGGACCTGCGGCCATGAGCCTCGACGCCGCGCTGCTGGCCGAGCTGGCCGCGCTCGCCCACGACGAGGGCCTGATGCGGCTGTCGGCGGTGCGGCTCGATCATCCCGGCTTCGTCCCCGCGCAGGCCGAGCTCGATCGCTTCCTCGACGAGGGGCGCCAGGGCGAGATGGACTTCCTCGCCCGCACCCGCGAGCTTCGCAAAGACCCCGCGCCGATGCTCCCGGGCGCAAAGACGGTGGTGATGGTCGCCGTGCCCTACCGCGGGCAGGCCGGGCCCGTCGCTCGCTATGCCCAGAGCGCCGACTATCACTCGGTCATGTTTCGGCGACTCGACCGGCTCGCCACGCACCTGCAGGCGCGGCTCCCCGACGAGCAGAGCCTCGTGTGCGTGGACACCAAGCCTCTGCTCGAGCGGGCTGCCGCGGCGCTGGCTGGCCTCGGCTTCGTGGGCAAGCACGGCTGCGTGATCGTGCCCGGACTAGGCTCCTACGTGCTGCTCGGTGCCCTGCTCACCACCGCCGCCCTGACCAAGCCCGACACTGTCACCGACCTGCACAAGGCCATGTGGGACGCGTGTGGGCAGTGCACGCGCTGCCTCGACGCCTGCCCCACCGATGCCTTCGACGCACCCGGCCGCCTCGATCCGCGCCGCTGCATCTCGTACCTGACCATCGAGCACCGCGGGCCCATCGAGCCCGAGCTCGCCGACGCGATGGGCGAGCGCGTGGCCGGCTGCGACGTGTGCCAAGAGGTGTGCCCCTACAACGGCGGTCGCGAGCGTGATTCTCGAGTGCCCGAGGTCGCGTGGCTCGAGCCGCCCGTGGGTCCGCCGCGCGACGCCGAGCTGACCACCCTGGCCAACATCCGCAGCGCTCGCTACCGGGCCTTCGTCAAGGACACCGCGCTGCGACGGATCCCGCGTCGGGCCATGCGACGCAATGCACTGCTGGCGTTGGGCAACCGGCCGGGGCCGCTCGCCGACGAAGAACGCCAGGCGCTCGAGCACGCGGCGGCCGACGACGAGCCCCAAGTCAGCGCCGCCGCCAAGCGAGCCCTCGAGCGTCGGGGCTGAGCGATCGAGCCATCGGCATCGGTACGCTTCGTTCCCCCGGAGCAGCCGGCCATCGCCTCGAAAAAAGGACGACCGAAAGTACATCTCGCAGTGCTGGATTCCGACGCGCGTGGACACGTAGTGGGCGCCCCCCCATTCCACGCCATGCACTACGATTCCACGCTCGCCAACCTCAGCGTCTTGCTCACCCTCACCCCGCTCGTCGTCGGCTGTGGCTCGGACGACGACACCGAGGACTCCCCCGCCAGCGTCGTCCAGTCCGAGACCGAGGGCGCGAGCGAGACCTGGGCCGAAGCCGGCTCCGAGACGGGAGACGCCGCCGACGACACGACCGGCTCGGGCGAAGAAGTCGGCGACGACGACCCGCTGCCCGCCACCACCACGGGCAGCAGCTGCGAGTCTCCCTTCGAATTCGAGAAGGTCGACCCGGTGTGCACCACCCTCGCGGAAGCAATCAACGGGTGCGATGTCTCGCTGTGGGACTGCCCCGACGCCGCGGCCGATTATTGCGAATACACGCTCCGATACACCTATAGCTACGGCCCCGAGTGTTCCGAGGCGTACCACGATCTGTTCGCGTGCATGTCCGCGCTCGACTGCGCCGGACTCAACGAGCCCCTGCCCTGCGCCGCCGAGATGTCGTACGTCGAGTCCGCCTGTGAGTGGTAGCGAAGTCGGCGTCGTCCCGCGACACGGGGTAGGATGGTCGGGTGTTGCGACCGTTCCTGCCCGGTGTTCTCGGCCTGACCTTGGCCTTCGGCTGCGCGTCCATCGAGCGGCATCTGTCTCGAGACGAGTACGGCCAGGCGTGCCTGTCGATGGCCGAGCAATACGAGGACGACGAGTACGTCAGCGTGAAGCAGGCCATCGGCTCCCAGCTCGACGTGCGCTGGACGATGCAGGCGGTGCCTCCGAACGAAGCCACGGAAGAGTACCGAATGCCGGTCGTCAACGGCCCGCACGGCGTGCTCGCGCGGGTGCGAGTCGAAGTCCGGGCCCTCCCCGCGGGCGCCCGTGGGCTGACCGTGCATACCCCCACGCTGGCGAGCAAGGGCGAGCTTCAGCCCGACCCCGGATGGCTCGATCACCCACTTCGCGACGCCTTCTTCCCCGCGCCCGCCGAGCTGGTGATGGTGGACGTCCCGCCACCCTACGAACGCAAGGCCTTCGACCCCGGCGAGCCCGCGCCTCGTCTGAAGTACGTGAAAGGTTCGAGCCGCGAGCCCGCCCCCAACCGGGCCCTCCGCGATGCGGTCAGGCTGATGACGCTGGGCCTGGTCAAGCAGCCGCGGTCCGGGCCGCGCCTCACCGACGCCTCGCGACGCGAGCTGCAGCGCTGGCAAAAACGCCACGACGCCGAGTTCCAAGCGTGGCGGACCCGGGAGGACGAGGCGGCGAGGCAGTCGCACATCGCTCGTGAGACCGCAATGCAGCGCAACGAGTGGGTGACGGGGCATCTGTACCAATGGGAGCAAGACCGCAATCGAGTGTGGAAGCAGCTGCTGACCTGGCCCTGCGCCATGAACCAGCTGGAGGTCGGTGGACACTGCGAGGGGGTCGTGCTGATGCCCGCCGCGGCGGCGCCCCTGAAGCTGCGCTTCATGTCGACCATGGCCTTCGCCGTCGAAGAGGACGGCTGCGATCTCACCGTCTCGGGCGATAGCCCCGAAGTGGACACGCTCGAGGCCGTGCTGGCTCCCTTCGACGGCTCGGCCTCGCAGACGGACGTCGCCCCGCTGGACTACGTGGGCAGCTATCCGTGGATCTAGGCGCCAGGCGGTGACTCGGCGGCCGCGTCCGCGGGGGGCTCGCTCTCCGGTTCGACGGGCTCGGGTGCCTCGGGCTCGGGCTCGTCGGGCAAGTGCACCACCACGACGTCGAGCCCCGCGGTGTCGACGGGAAAGGGCTGCTCCATCGAGAAGAACGAGCCCTTCACCACGAACTCGGTCTCCACGGTGGCGAGCTGCGGCTGCAACCACTCGAGCCGCAGCTCCATCGGCACCACGACCCGCGGCGACGGCTTCTCGGGCGTCGGGATCGACATCGAGAGCCCAAAGTGACGCTCACCACCCGGCCGCAACGCAACGTTGCGATGGCCGGATTCCTTCATCTCGCTGCCCTGCAGCGACCACAGCGACGCCCGCACCACGCTCGGAATGTCCTCCCCCTCGGCGCTCATCCGCACCGTAGCCTCTACATGCGCGGTGACCTCGTAGGCCGCGTTCAGAGGGACATCCACCGTGAAGCGTCCGGAGGCGGCCGGGCGTTCGGCCGTGACCGACAGCGACCGCGGCTCCTCCGTGTTCGGGGACTCGAAGCCAGACCCCTTCGGGCGGCTCGTCGCGACCGAGGCCGCGCCCGCGAGAAACACGGCCACCATGGTGGGCCAACGCCGGTTGGCCATTACTCGGTTTCGACCCATTGCAGTTCCTCTCCGACCATGAAGGCCTCGCTCTCGGAGATCTCTCCGTAGGTGATGGAGAGCGACAATTGGATGCCAGCATCGAGGCGACCGACGGTGCCGTGGTGCCATTCGTTCTCGATCACTAGCTCGCCTTCGCAGCGCGTGGTGGTGCAGTGGTCGTTCGACAGATCGAACGAAAAACTGGAACTCCACTCCGGGCGGCTGGCATCGATGACCACGTCCTCCCAGGGGCTGGGCTCCCCCGGGCCTTCCCAGCGCACACGACTCGAGACGATGCTCGGGCCCTCGCTCGATGCCCCTTCGGCCAGGGTCAGGTCCAGGTAGACGTGGAGCTCCAGCGTCGCGTCCGGGAGCTGTCGCCGCCGCACGTCGAAGCGCTTGCGCAGGCTCTCGTCGGTCAGATCGATGTGAAGCCGGGAGGAGGTCACCGTGCCCATCTCGACCGACGTGAACTTGCTCTTCCATTCGTCCGCATTCCCACCGCATCCCGAGGCGAACACGGCCACGGCGGCCAAGGCGAGGCTCCCCGATCTCTGACGCCGGTCGCCCTTGGGCGAGGCGAGCAACCACGGGACGAGCAGAGCGGGGAGCGCGAGAAGATCGGTCGAGTCCATGGTGTGAGCAACCGGCTGGGGGAAGCGCGCTCCGTCGAGCAGCGCGAGCACGGGCCACTGCAACCAGCCGAGCCCGTGGCGGTACATCTCGGCCGCCTCGGGCAGCACTTGGATGGCGCCAAAGACCAGACCCGTGAGACCCACGCAGCCGAGCCGCGCGGCGGAGCTGCGGGCGAACCGGGTCGCGCCGAGAAGCTGGAGCATGGCCAGCAGCAGTAAGGGGAAGAACACCAGCCCGGCGACGTCGGAGAGCTTGCCCGTCACGACGCCCGGCCAAGCTTCCTTGAGCCAATGGTCATTGATCGCCAGGACCGCAACGGCCGCCAGCGCCACCGGGTGCAGCAACGGGACCGGCGGGGCGGATGGCGTCGTCTCGGGTTCGTCGTCGTTCACGCGGCCTCGGCCGCTCGCGTCCGAGCAGCGGCGACCGAACGCACCCCGCGGCGACGGCATTACAGTCATTGTCGCGACGACTCACCGACCGTGACTGCATCCAGGATCTGGGCCGCCGTCGCCTCTTGCAGATCGTTGTGCGCCACGCCCACGGTCACGAACCGCCCCTCCCACTCGAACTCGAGCTGACGATGCATCGCGCCGGACGGCCATTCGTCGAACCGGTAGGTCAAATCTCGCGCCTCCACGCCCGCGGGCGCGATCACGACGGTGCGGTCCGCGAGCACCTCGGCGTCATCGAAGTTCTCGCGCTCGGGGGCGATGGTGACCGCGACCCCGACCCCGAGCTCCCCGGGGAGCTCCATCTCTTGTTGGGCCATCCACACCGTCCCCACCGCGGAGGCGGGGGGTAGCTCGGTGCTGCGCTCGGCCGTGATTCCCCAGGACACGGGCAGCATGACCGTCAGCTCGATCGTCTCGTGCACGAAGGCCGGCGCCATGTCCTCGACGGGTGCCGCGACGGGGCCGCTCGCTCGGGTGCCCGCGCACGCCAGGGGCATCGCCGCGAGCAACGAAAGGACGACCAAAGACGTGATTCGCGAGACCATGAGCGCTCCTGAACGTGCGTGAACCGAGGATGATTCCCAACCCCGCGACGCCGTCAGTCTCCCCCGCGGCGCACGATGTTGTAGACCGCTTGCCCCGTCGCCACCGGGTCGTCGACCTCCCCTTCGGCGGGCATGGCTCCCGCGTACACGGACATCCGGGCCACGCCCACGCGGTTGCCCATGCGCACGACCTCGCCGCGACACCACAGGTCCTCGGGCGGCCCGGGGCGCAGATAGTCGACGCGCAGGTCCACCGTGCTCAGCCGGTCTTGCTCGCGCCCGAGCGAGGCGAAGCACGCGGCACCGCCCGCCGTGTCGACCAGGGTCGACAGCACACCCCCGTGCACGGCCGGCCGAAAGATGTCGCCCACCAGCTCGTCGCGCCAGGGCACGTGGATGATGCACAGGCCGCGCTCGACCCGGTCCATACGCATGCCGAGGTACCGATTGAACGGGATCCCGTTCTCGAACCACTCCCGCAGGCGACGGGTGCGATCGGGATCGAGCGGAGGAAGCTTGGACATCGGCGGCATCGTAGCAGCCCCCGGCCAGCGCTACTTCGCGGGAGCAAAGCGCATCAAACCGCCCACGGGACGCGTGTCGACGGACAGCGAGTGCAGCAGCGCCAGCTGGGTCACGTACAGCGAGAGGTCTGGGCCCACCGTCACCGTGGACGTGCTGTCGTCGGTGATCGGGGCGCTGAAGACGAGCTCACCCGTCTGGCGATCGACCACCGCGACCTCGCTGTCGGCAGTGCTGGGCAGCACGACCCCCAGCACCTCTTCCTTCGAGGGCGTCATGACGGTGGTGGTGCCCACGACGGAGTCCGTGGTCAGGGTGAGCACGCTGCTCCACTGGCGATCGCCCGGCAGCAAGACCTCGAGATCGGGCGCGCCCGCGCCCTGGTAGCGCACGAGGTCGGGCGTGGTGGTGTCGAAGAGCGCGGCCAGCTGCACCTCGAAGTGCCAGCTCTGGCCGTCCTCGTAGATCGGCGTGGCTCCCAGCGCGGGACCGCTCAGCAAGGGCAAGGCATAGGCCTCGGCACACATGAAGGGCGCCTCGTTGGCGTCGGTATTGGCGTCGCACGCCACGGTATCGATGACGCGGCTGTTGGCATCGACGCTCGTCGGGTCGATGAACCCGGCCGTGCTGTTGCCATCACTGACCTTGAGCCAGCGACCATCGGCGCTGAGCGACGGGCTCGAGGCACTGCTGGCACTGAGCTCGGTCCACCAGCCCGGGTTGAGCTCGACCACGCCGTCTTCGATGCCGATCTGCACCTCCACCTTCATCAGCGCGCCGTGCTGCTCGTCGGGGCCGCCGCCCACCACGTAGATCGTGCCGTCGGGGGCGATGGCGATGGTGTTGTCGCTGAAGTTGCCGCTCGCGCCCGCGAACTTGGCCAGGCCGCCGCCCGAGTCGGGGCCAAACAGCGCAAGGAAATCGTCTTGCACCACCTGGGGCAGCGACGCGACGAGGTCGATGCCCAGGCTGCTGGCCGCGACGAAGCCGTAGGCGGCGGGAAGATCGAGCTGAGCGAGCACCGCTCCGTCCGCCCGATCGATGATGAGCACCAGGCCCGCGTCGGTCACCGTGGCCACGTGCCCCTCGGGGGTGAAGTGCACCCCGGTCGCGCTGGCCTCCTCGCCCTCCTCCACCAGGCTCGAGCTCGGCACCGCACGCTCCCAGCGACGCTGGCCATCGGGGCTCCACGACACCACCAGGCCGCGGCCGGTCGTGTACAGGTTGCCGTCGAGATCGACCTCGATCGTCGAGGACCGGGCGTCGGCCAGCACATCGCACCACTGCTCGCTGCCATCGGACACCGCCAGCGCGAACACGGTGCAATCCCCTTCGGAGGGCGCGCTGGTCGTCACATAGGTCGTCTCGCCATCGGGGCTATAGGTATTGGGCTGTGCGATGCCCCGCCCCTGCAGCGCGTGCCAGGCCAGGGTCCAGTCGTCGGGCAGCTCGCAAGGCACGAGGTCGTTGTTCAGGGGGCCACTATGAACACCCGCGTAGGGTGAGCCCGGCGGATAGGGGAAGGGCCGCTCCACGAAACACGCGAAATCCGGGGGCTCGTCGCCCGCGGTGCCGCTCGAATCCACCGCGTCCCCGGTGGAGGTTTCGCCGATCCCGGTCGAGCCTGCGGAGGCCACCGCCGTCTCGCCGGCCGAAGAGTCGCCACAACCGCCGAGGATCACCGCCGCGAGGCCGGCGAGCACCCCTCCAATGCGCAAATTCAGGCCATGGAACACGACAAAGAGCCTACCAGACGGGTTGCGAAAAAGGCGCACGTTCGCGGTGAGGCGGGCTCCGTGGGAACCTGGGCTCCGCGTCGTCCGTGATCTGCTTTCGTGCTGGCAAGGTCCATCTCCGTTGCTCTCGATGCACCCGCGCTACACTCGGACCGCGTTCGCCTCATGAGCGAGTCGCTTCCCGATGCTCCCCCTTTCATCTCGAGGTACCGCTGGCGCTCGCGCCTCGGTACCGCGCTGACGATCGCGATCCTCAGCACGACCTCGGGCATCGTCTGGTACGGGTTCATTCGCGCCCCGAGCCCGCGCAGCACCTGCGACCACGTGTCCGACCTGCGCCGCAGCTTCCCGCAGGACTCGCACCGCCTCGACGAAGCGATCACGCCGCTGGCCGCCGACAACGGCCCCAGCATGGCCAGCACCTCCAGCGATCAGCGCTGCACCTGGTACTTCACCACGCAGCAAAAAGAGCTGAGCTACATGGCCTACGGCACGCTCACCCGCTGCGTGACCGGGGCCGAGACCCCGACCGAGCTGCTGACCTGCCTGTAGCGCCCCGCCCTACTCGGCCGTCCCGAAGAGTCGGTCGAAGATCGGGGTGAGCGAGGCGTAGTTGCCCCCCTTCATGCTGGTGTGGTGCACGTCGTGCTTACGCGCCAAGAAGCTCACCGCACGGAAGGGGAAGAAGGGCAGGTCGAGGCCGCTGTGCACCAGGATGTTGAGAGCCGAGTGCACGCCCAAGACCGCGACGAAGGTCACCGGGTGCAGCGGGCCGATGGCCGCGATGCAGCTGAACAACAAGGCCAGCCCCAAGAAGTTCTCCAGCGGGTGCAGGTACAGGCTGTCGACCGCGTGGGGGTGACGGACGTGGTGGTGCACCACGTGGACCTTTCGCAGCAGCGTCCACTCGTGGAACGCGAAGCGGTGCAGCAGGTAGTAGAAGAAGTCGTAGACCCCCAGCACCAGCAGGCCCTGCACCAGCCGCCATGGCCACGAATGCGCGGCATTGCTGATGAGCCAGCCCTGCGCCCCGTAGGTGAAGGCGAAGACGAGCCCGCCCGAGAACACCATGTTGCCCAGCACGCGGCGATACAGCCGGGCCCCGCGGAGCTTGCGATTGGGCTCGGGATGGATCCGCGCCGCCGCCAGGGCATCCCAGTGGTAGGCGAGCTTGGTCACGGCCATGAGCACGCCCGAGAGCAAGAGCACCACGATCAACATCCAGTGAAGAGGCATGGCGAGTGCGGTGATTCGGACCCTACCAGGGCTTGGCGGCCCGAAAACGGCTTTTGACGTGACGCGCACCACGGTGCTCGACCGGCGTCGTTGCGAAGGCCGGTGAAACACCGTAGGTGACCGGCCACGCCCGAAGGCACCAAGCGTTCCGCGAGCATCGGCGAGCCCACCCCGCGCCGCTTCGATTTGCGCCCGTCCACCGCTCGCTTTTCGACCGATCCGAGCTGACGCACAAAGGCTCGAATGGCGAGGTCACGAGGGATCTGGTATCGCCTATTTCATGCTGCGCATGGACATCGGGGCCCTCGATCAGTTTCTCGATGAAGCGTTCCCGCAAGCACGAACTTCGGGCTTCGAGATCGACACCCTGGACGAAGAGCACATCGTCCTACGGCTCCCTGCCGGCAAACAGCACCTGCGTCCGGGCGGCACCGTCAACGGCCCCGTCATCATGATGCTGGCCGACCTGGCCACCTACCTGCTGGTCCTCGCTCACCTGGGCCCCGTGGCGCTCGCCGTGACCACGAGCCTCAACATCAACTTCATGCGCAAGCCCAAGCCGGGCGAGCTGCTGGCCGAGGGGCGCCTGCTCAAGATGGGCAAGCGCATCGTGGTGGCCGACGTCCGCATCAGCGGCGCGAGCACGAAGAAGATGTACGCCCAGGCCACCGTGACCTACTCGCTGCCGCCGGAGCGTTGAGCCCCGGCGACCTCGGGCCCACTCCTCGTGCCCACGACTCGCGCATGGTTCGGCGCAGCGGCACGCGCTGGTGCCCCGTGACGTGACGGCAAGAGTTCATCGTCCCGCGTCACGACCACGAACGGCGGGCAACACGGCGTGCTAGCGTCGTTCGATGCCCACTTGGTTCGAGCAGCTGTTCGGCTTCGAAGAACTCGACTACGAGGACACGGCTGCGCGATTCGCCTGTCAGGGCTCCACGCTGACCTCGCGGGTCAATGGCCGTTCGTTCGAGGCGGGGAGCTTCGAGACCCCCTCGGTCGCCGAGCTGCGGGCTCGCGTCGCCACGCTCGGGACGGCGGGAGCCCGAGTCCGACACGTGGCGATCGGTGACGTGCTCGAGCTGCACGCACTCCCCGAAAACCGCCATGCGATGTTCCAGGTCGCCTCTCAGCTCAACTGTCTGGAGTTCGGGGGGCCGAACGAAATCCCCGAACACGGCGTCACGCAATACGCCTTCGATCCCACCCAGGGACCGGCCTGCTCCCTCGCCGCCGGGGCGGCGACCGTGGTCCGCAACTACTTCGTCCCCGTCGATGGCGTGCCCGGGCAGCGAAGCGACCGGCAGCTCGACAACTCCGCCGACCTGCAGCGCCGACTCGGCTCGACCGACGAGTTCATCACCGTTCACAACGGCTACACCTTCTCCGACGAGGCGCGCCTGGACGCGATGCCGGCCGCGATCGCAGCCACCGGTCGCGAAGCGCTGATCGGGGCCATGCGCATCGGCCTGCAGAGCCGCTGCCAGGTCACCTTTGCCCGTCGCTTCGAGGAGCCCGAGTCGCCGACCTTCGTCTCCCAGGCGTTCTGCTCCGCGCTCTCGTGCGGCTACAACCGCCTACCCATCTCGATGTGGAAGCCGCTGGCCACCATCGTCCTCGATGCCGCCTACGAAGCCACGCTGCTGGCCGCCCTGGCCGAGGTCGAATCTGGCATCGGCAGCGGCGTCGTGTGGCTCACCTTCCTGGGCGGAGGGGTCTTCGGCAACGACGACGCATGGATCGCCGCCGCCATCCGCCGCGCGATCCAGCGGGTGCCCGACCCTCGGCTCGACGTTCGCGTCGCCCACTACCGGTCGATCAACGAGCCGCTGCGGGCGGCCGTCGACCAGGGCTGAGCGGTGGTGGCTCAGGCGACCGGCTCGACCACCACCGCCGTGCCGTACACGAGGATCTCCGCCGCGCCCTGCATCACGGTGGAGGTCGTGAAGCGCACCGCCAGGATCGCGTTGGCCCCCAGCGCCAGCGCCTCGGCGCGCATGCGGTCGATGGACTGCTCGCGGCTCTGCGCCAGCATCTGCGTGTAGTCGCCGATCTCTCCGCCGACCAACGACTTGAGCCCGGCCAAGAAGTCCACGCCCACGTTTCGCGCTCGAACCGTATTGCCGCGCACCAACCCGAGCGTCTTCACTACGCGGTAGCCGGGCAGGTCGTCGGTGGACGTCATGAGCATCCCCCCAGGGCCCCGGTTGTGCAGGTCGGCAGCAGAAGCAACGGCAGGCAGATTCATCGTTTGATGTCCTTGTACGGGTCGGCGGCGTGGGTCTTGATGCGCACGCGGATGAGCGAGTACAGCAGCACGAAAAAGCCCATGCCCATGATCGGCACCCCGGCCGCGGGCGCGGCGAAGCACAGCAGCGTGCCCAGCGTGGCCATGCCCAGGCCGGCCGCTCGTTCCATCTGAGCCCGCGGCGAGGTCTCGGCCCGCTGCACCTCATGGTCTCGTTCGACCCGCGTCAGCCACCCCTCGCCCACCTGGCCGTCACGACGCGCCCGGTCGATACGGGCCTGCAGCTGGGGGTCTTGCTCGAGATACAGCGCGAGTTCCACGTTCTCCGCCTCCGTGGCCGTACCGTGGGTCTGAGCGGCGAGCAGCTCTTCGATGCGCACCTGTTCGGCATCGCGCTGTGGGGCGGGGCTCACCGTGGGAAGACTAGCAGCCCCGCCATTCATTCCCGCCGCCCGTCGGTCGCCGATGGCGCTCGACGACACGAATGGGGCTCGCGGACCTCATGCGCTGGGCGTTGGCGAGCACGCGTCCGCGATCTACCCTCGACCGTAGCTGCCCATGGTCACGCTACGAACGATCGCCCTGGCCTCTGCCGCGCTGTGTGTGTCCTGCAACGGGAGCTCGGCCTCGAGCGCCGACGAAGCCGCCAAGGCCAAGCCTGCCCCGGCGGCCACCGCCAAGCCCCGGCCCAAGACACCCACCAACGATCCGCACGCCATCGCCAAGGCCATGGATGCCAAGCCCGAGGTTCCCTTGCCGCCCACCGTGGGAACCTTCGACGCCACCATCGATGGCGAGTTCACCCACTTTCTGCGGATGCCCCGGGGGCAGAACCGGGCCGTGGCCATACCCGACCACGGCGTCGCCCGGGTCAGCGTCGGCGCGGCCGTGGGCCACGAAGGTTGGCCGCACATTCGCCTGACCTTCGAGAACCTCTTCCTCGACGCCGCCGAATTCCCCGTCACCCTACCGAGCAAAGACAAAGGGCTCGCCGACGTGAGCCTCAAGGTTCGCTACCAGGTCAGCGAGCAGCGGGTCTATGCCGGCGACGCATCGACCATGAAGGTCACCCTGGAGTCGTGGGTGGGCACCACCCTCAGCGGCACCTTCGAAGGCACGCTGACGCCCACCGCCGCCGGGCTCGGCGACCCCATTCCCGTCTCCGGCAAGTTCGAGACCAGCCTCGGCTTGCGCGGCGTTCGGCCCGGTCCTTCCCCCGACGGCACGCCCGTCGAGCTCGTCAGCGACGGCCATGCCCTGCACGGCAAGTCGAGCGTCACGCCTCCGCCGAAGCGCGACGAGAAGGCGCCGGCCGAGCCCGCTCAGCCGCCTTTGTAGTAGAAGCGCTCTTTGACGACCTTGCCGTCGCGCCACCAGCGGACCGCGACCTCTTCCATCTTCACGCGGCGGCCGTCTTTGAACGTCACGTCGAAGTGCTGCTCGCAGAAGCTCACGTCGCCTCGCACCGCGCTCACCCCGATGCCCGCCGAGTGCACCTGCTCGATGCTCCCGAAGAACTCCATCTCGCGCTTGCGGTTGACCTCTTTGCCCTCGAACACCTCGTCGTTCTCCATCATCACGACGTCATCGGCGTAGAACTGCTCGAACGCTTCCAGGGCCTTCCCCTGGTTGATCATCTCGTTGAGCGCAGCATCGAGTTGGGCGACATCGGGCATGAATCGGCGGTTCCTTGGTCCGAGGTGACGACGGGTACTACGTCACGGGGCACGCAGAATAACGCCTGCCCGGCGACAAACCGCCATCGGAATTCGGCTGACGCGGCAAAAGGCGATCTCCGGCGGTCTAGGGCCGAGTTTGGCCCCGGCTGGCGCCGGGGCGGAACCCGCGGCAACGCTATCGCGACGCGAGGATCGGGGCCGGCACCGGCAATACGTCGTCGGTTTTCGGCAGGCCGTCCCGGTACATCTGCAGCGAATAGCGGGCCACCTCTCCGCCGTCGACGCGCAGCTCGAGGGTCAGGGGCACCACCGCCTGCTCACCCGAAAGCTCCGCGGCGGCGTCGGCCAGCGACACCGCGACCGACTCCTGGTGGTCCTCGCCGACGTGCCAGGTGGTGACGTCGCTGTCGAGCACGCGCGCGTGCTGGTCGACCAGGCGCAGCTCGACCTGGGCGTCGCGCTCGAGGTCGGGGCGATGCACGGCGATCTCACCGTTCGGGCCGACCTTGAGCTCCCCCGACCGCTTGCCGCCGCCCACGTAGATCGCCCCCGTCGTGAAGTCGACCGCGAGGGCGACCACGCCGGGGATGAGTCCGGGGATGAACCACAGGATGTCGAGAACCAGCGGGCCCACGTCGATCTGTCCGCCCGAGTTGCCCTTACGCTCCGGGTACAGGAACGTCGCGCAGCTGGACAGCAGGCTGAGGGTGACGATGGCGGCAATGCTCCGGCGAACGGCGATCATCGAGCGGATGATAACGCCCACCGGACATTCGTGGGTGACTCCATGAAAGCGCGCAGCTCGCCTGGCCGGCCCTCGCCCCGAGCGGCCAAACCGGGGCCGAAGCGCTAGGAACAATGCTCATCGGCGGTGGTGAAAACCCGACACCACTCCCCGGTATGATGGGAAGGGATCGTTCATGGAGGGTCTCGAGTATCTGCAAGCCCGGCCGGCCCACTGCGTGGCGACGTTTCGCAACGTGGTCTTCGTGTTCGGTTCGACACCGATGACGAGCACCGATCTGCTCCGGCTCGACACCGCCCTGCAGGAACGGCTCCGCGAGTATCCCGACGGGGTGGGTGTCCTTCGCTGGGTCCCGCCCGGCGGAGGCGGCCCGGAAGAAGAGGTCCGCCAGCAAGTCATCGAGCTGTTCAAGTCGCTCGGCGATCGACTCCTGGGCTTCGCGACCGTGCTCGAGGGGTCCGGGTTCTGGGCGAGCGGAGCTCGCAGCGTGCTGCTCGACATCAGCCGACGCAGCGAGTTCACGGCCCCGCTCGAGGTGCTCGACGATGCCGATGCCGGGGTCCAGTGGCTGGCCGAACGCCTCGGGGCTTCGGAGTCGCTGGCCGATCTGCGCATGGCCGTGGCCCGGGTCAAGACGCGCCTGGCCGAGCTCGGTCGCGCCCCGAGCTGAGCCGCTGGTTTCCGTCGTACAATCGTAGGGTGAGCCCGCGCCTCGCCTGCATCGCCCTCCTCGCTTGCTTCAGCTGCGGCCCCTCGAACACGCCCACCACCACGCCGAGCTCGGGCGACGCCGCTCCTCGCACCGATGGCGATCCGGGTCCCCCCGAAGACACGGTCGCAACGGCGCGACAGGCCTTGGCCCCATGGATGCAGGACCTCTTCGACGACTCGCGGCGCCTGGACTATGCGTGGGAGTACGAGGTCGACGTGCACGACGTGGAGGGTTCCGTGGCCACTGCCGCGGGCACGCTCTCGTGTGCCATGAATCCGCCCACCGAGTACGAGCTCGACGGCGGTGTCACGGCATTGGGCACCTGCCGCACGTGCGAGTTCGAGGCCAGCGCCGACCAGCCGGAGTCGGCCGACTTCAATCCCACACTCGACGAGTGCTACGTGGGGAGCCGGGAGGGTCTGTGGATCGTCGAGGCCCTGCCCGCGCCCGGCGACGGCACGCTCGCGACCCTGCTCGACGAGGCGCCCTACCTCGCCTCCGAGCCCGTCGCGCGGCAAGCGGAGCGAGACGGCGAGACGGCCGGGCTGCGGGTGGAGTCCACCGCGGTGACCATCGATGGTCAGAAGGCCGAGGCTTGGTGTCGAACCGACGAGTTCGTCGAGATCTACGACCCGAGCACGAGCCGCTGCTTCGCCGTAGGCCCCGGTCTGTTCGACGCCGCCATGGCCGGGCGCTCGGGGCCTTCCGTCGAGAGCTACGAGTGGGTCCAGGGCCCACCCGGGTAGTTCTCGGTTCTGGCCCCTCGGAGCGTCGTTCCATGCCGATCCGGGGAAGAAGTTCGAGCAGTGTCGAATCTCGGAGGGTTCGACCGTCGTAGCATCGGAGCCATACCGATGAGCCAGCGAGAGACCGCCGCGTATCCCCCCCGACCCTCGTCCGCCCCCCGGCCGGCCGCGGCCGCGTCGGTCGCCGACACGATGATGGCGGACCGCGCGGGCACGGGCTCCGTCGCCGACACGATCGGCGCCGCCACCCAGCTTCAGGGCAGCTCGGTCTCCGCCTCGAGCACCCCCACGCTCGCCCCCACCACCCGGCCGAGCGTGCTCCCCGAGGTCCGCAGCGAGGGCGACGGGCTCGTGCTCGTGCCCCGCGACAAGACCCGCTACGAGAAACTCTCCACCCTCGGCCGCGGCGGCATGGGAGAGGTGAAGCTGGCCAGCGACCACGACATCGATCGCAAGGTCGCCATCAAGCGCCTGCTCCAGCCCGACAACACCCACGCCGTGGCCCGCTTCGTCGACGAGGTCCGCACCGTGGGCAGCCTCGAGCACCCCAACATCGTGCCGATCCACGACGTGGGCGTGGACGACGACGGGGCCCTGTTCTTCGTCATGAAGTACGTCGAAGGCGAGACGCTGGCCTCGATCATCGAGCGCCTGCGAGACGGCGACGCCGAGTACCACGCCAAGTACACCTTCGAGCGCCGCCTGGACTTGTTCGCCGGCCTGCTGCGCGCGCTTCAGTACGCCCACAGTCGCGGACTGGTGCACCGAGACGTCAAGCCCGACAACCTCATGGTCGGGGCCTACGGCGAGGTCATCCTGATGGACTGGGGCATCACCCATCAGGTTCGCGGGGAACATCGACCCTACGGCAGCGGCGACGCCACCGAGCGGGCCGCGGGCGAGACCATGGATGGGGCCGTGATCGGCACCCCCCTGTACATGTCGCCCGAGCAAGCCAAGGGCGACGTGCAGAGCCTCGACGGACGCAGCGATCTGTACAGCGCCTTCGTCGTCCTGTGGGAGCTGCTCACGCTGCGGCCCTACGTCACCGAGGGCGAGACGGGCATGGAGACCGTACTCGCGGCGCTTCATCGCACGCTGCCATCCATCGCCGACGACGCGTTCGATCATCCGCACCAACCGTCGGTCGCCGTCGAGCTACGGCACTACCTGCGGCACGGCCTCCGCCACGACAAGGCCGAGCGCTTCGGCGACGCCGAGGAGGCGTTGTTCCAGCTCGAGCAGGTCCGGGCGGGGGACTTCGCCGTCCAGTGTCCCGTCACCTTCATGAAGCGCAACAACACCCGCATGGGCCGCTTCATGGATCGGCACCCGGTCGGCTCCCTGTGGCTAGCGGGCTCCACCGCGGCGATGTTCCTGTTCGGCCTCGCGGGCTGGGTGGCGTTCGCCGCCTCGTAGGACCCTGGCGCGCTCGGCCAGTAACATGGCGCGCCGGGCGAGTGACGGCGGAGGCAGCGACGACTATGCTGCGGGCGTGCGGTGCCGACCGAGAGCCTCTCACCGTGAGCGAAGGGCCTGATGGAGGGCATCTTCTCCACCGTACTCATGGTGGCCGGAGCCGTGATCATCGACGGCTGGACCGCCTTTGGTGAAGCCCCCGCCGACACGCGGCTCGATCGCATGCAGGCCTCGTCGCAGTGGGACGGCGACGGGTTCGAGAACCCCCAGCCGCTGTGGAACGACATCCTCGGCGCCGCGTTCACCAACGTCGCCCCCGCACAGGTCCCGTCGGAGCCCTTGCCCGTCGAGGCAGTGCCCGCGAGTCGCTTCGAGATTCCTCCCGACAGCGGCCTGCGCGTCACCTGGCTCGGCCACTCCACCACCCTCATCGAAATCGACGGCGTACGCGTGCTCACCGATCCGGTCTGGAGCGAGGTCATCTCCCCGGTGGATTGGGCGGGCCCGCGGCGTTGGTACGCGCCGCCGCTGAAGCTCGAGGACGTCCCCGCGATCGATGCCGTCGTGATCTCGCACGATCACTACGACCACCTCGACTACCCGACCATCGAGGCCATGCTCGCGTGGGACACCCAGTTCATCGCCCCGCTCGGCGTGGGTGCTCACCTCGAGTACTGGGGCGTGCCCCCGTCGCGCATCACCGAGCTCGACTGGTGGGAGGAGACCGCGGTCGAGGGCCTCACCATCACCGCCACCCCGGCTCGGCACGCGTCCGGCCGCCACGTGCTCGACCAAAACCGCACCCTGTGGGCCGGGTACGCGCTCACCTCGACCGAGCATCGCGTGTACTTCTCCGGCGACACCGGGCTGTTCCCCGCCATGAAGACCATCGGCGAGCGGCTGGGTCCCTTCGACCTCACGATGATCGAAGTCGGGGCCTACGACCAAGGCTGGCCGGACTGGCACATCGGGCCCGAGCAGGCCGTCCGGGCGCACGAATGGGTGCAAGGGGACGTGCTGCTCCCCATCCACTGGGGGCTGTTCGATCTCGCCAACCACGGCTGGACGGAGCCCATGGAGCGCGTCGTGGTCGAGGCGGAGAGCCGATGCGTCCCCTTGGCTTCGGTGGTCCCCGGGGGCTCGGTCGAGCCGATCGACGTCATCATCGGACCCACGCGCTGGTGGCCCTTCGCGCCGTGGCGGCAAGCCTACGACTACCCGGTCATTTCCACGAAAGTGGACTGAGTAGGCGGCCGCCTTCGGGACGACCGCGGGCGGCGGTTCACCCGCCAACCATCGGTGCCTTCGCGGCGTGAATGTGGCCGTTGCGAGCAGAGTAATCCGCCCGACATCGAGGCAGGACTGCGACGACTGCAGCGACACGACCGGATCTTCGCCGACGGTGAGGTCACCCGATCGATTCTCGCAGTCGCAGGGCCGCGAACCTTGCCGGGGCTGAACCGTCTCGCTCGATTCGTCACCGACGACGCACCGCTCGGCATGCGGCGGACACTGGCCAACGCATCATCTCGCCCCGACTGCGCCCAGTCGCTCGCCGACGATCGTGATCCCCTCGTGCCTGCCGAACTGGCATGCACCGCCGAGGCTGAGCAATGAAGGGTTCCGTGAAGTCCACCCGCGGCGATGTGTGAAGGAACGCCCGATGTCGCGAGTCTCCGCAGAAAAACTCGGGACAACGTTCGTTTTCCGACTAGACCGAGCGCGAACGAAGAGAACCTCGCGTGACCTCCGTTTCCGCCGATCAGGAGCGTAGCGGAGGGTCGCCTGGACATAGATTGCGATGGATCGAGCGTGGCGTACGAGGGGTCATTGGCCGTCAATCGAGCAAGGGAGACGAGCGTTGTTGAACTTGAGATCCGAGCAGATGGAAGTCCTGCACGAGCTGGAGCTGTCGCCCTATGTGGCAGAACTCGGTGCTACGTTGCGCAGCCGCTTTCCCGACCTGCTGGGCGCGCTGCCGAGCGAGGCCATGGACGCACGGGTCGTGGGGGGCATGCGCCGCGCCTTCGGCTACGGATTGGTCGGCTTCTCCGACGTCGCGCGCTACCTCAACCTCGAGGTGATCTACGGGCCTTCGCTCGAGCGCGGCGAGCCGTGGATGCGACGGATGTTGCGAGACGCATCGGTGGGCAGCCCCCGGCGCCGCCTCGATCGCCTCGTGGCCGCATGTGTGCAGTGGCTTCGCATGCAGGAAGCCAGCGCGACCGCTCGCCACAGCTACGGGGGTCGTCAATGACGGTCCGCGCTCGCTCCCGCCGACCCGACGCCGAGACCCGCGCCCGCCGACGGGGCCGCATCTCCGTGGACAAAGGCAGCGGGACTCCCGACGAGAACTTCACCGTGCCGAGCGAGCCGGAGGAAGACAAACCGACCGGCCCCGGCCTGAGCATGGCCGACGCGTTGGCCTCGGCCGATGTGAACGCTCGTGTCCCGACCGCCGCCGATCCCTTGGTCAGCCCCTGCTCTTCGTCCGAGGTCCACGCCATCGAAGTCGAGGTCCACGACCAAGACGGCAAGCCACGCCCGGGCCTCGAAGTGCAGCTGTCCCGCAACGACGACGAGGCGCTGCTCGGTGAGACCGACGCCGCCGGATGGGTGCGCTTCGATGGCCTCGAGCCCGGCCGCTACTCGGTGGGACTGCCTGGCATCGACAACGCCGCATGGTCGGCCGCCGCTCCCGAGAACCTCCCCGATGACCGCGGCAAGAGCCACGGGAAGGCCCAGTGGGCGTCGCCGAGCCAACCTCCCGGCCAGACCACCCACACCGTGCAGCCGGGCGAAGGCGTGTATCAGCTCGCCCGCCTCCACGGCATGCTGGTCGAGACCCTGTGGGCGGCCAACGCGGCGCTCCACCCCACGCGGGACGACCCCAATATCCTGTCGCCGGGCGACGAGCTGACCATTCCCGCCCGCGAGCTCGGAGCCGAGGCAGTGTCCTCCGGTCAGCGGCTCACGCTGAAGGTGCAGGAGCCACAGCAGACCCTGGAGCTGCAGTTCATCGACATCGAGGGCAAGCCGCGGGGCGGCGTGCCCTACCTGCTGACCATTCGAACGAAATCGGGCGACCTGGTCATCTCGGGCAAGACCGATGGCCAGGGCGCCATCAAGCAGCCCGTGCCGCCCGAGGCGTCACGCGCCACGTTGGCCTTGGGCCAGGGCGAGCATGCGACGACCTACGAGCTGTCGCTCAACTACCTCGAGCCGGTCGACGGCATCCGGGGTGCCCGAGCCCGGCTGCTCAACCTCGGCTACGTGGTGGGGGAAGCTGACGATGAGACGCTCGACCCCATCACCGCCCGGGCGCTGCTCGATTTTCAACGGGACATGAAGCTCGAGCCGAAGGGTCGACTCGACGACCCGACCCTCGCGAAACTTCGCGAGCTCCACTGCAGCTAGCCGCCGCCCCTTCGTAGGAAAACAACAGATGCCGCTTTCCGTTCAACGGTGTGATCCCCATCGCGGAGGTGCCCAGGGCGGGTATTCGGTCGTCCTCACGGGCACCGGATTCGACGCCGAGACCGAGGTCTACTTCGCGGGACGACGCGCCGAGCGTCGTCGCCAGACCGCCACCCAAGTCGAGGTCCTCGTGCCCCCCTCACGCCGGGTCGGGCCGGTGGACATGATGATCCAAAACGGGTCGGGGATGACCTGGAACATGTTCCAGGGCTTCACCTACCAACCCGCCGGGCCCGTGATCACCCAGCTGGTCCCCAACGAGTGCATCGCTGGCGACGGCTCCGAGCTGGTGATCGAAGGCTCCGGTTTCGACGCGGGCGCGGCGGTGTCCGTCGGGGGCACGGTGGCGGTCTTTCAGTATGAGTCGCCGACTCGCCTGCGCGGCACGGTCCCCGACAACGTGGTCGGCCGCTGTCGGGTAACGGTCACCAGCCGCCGTAGAGTCTCGGCCGATCAGATCTTGACCGTGAACGGGCCCGAGATTCGCGGCGGGCAGCTGGGTGAAGGGCCTACGGGCGGCAGGACTCCGGTCACCATCGAGGGCGCGAACTTCCTGCCCACCACTCGCGTCCACGTCGGCAACAACCCGGCCACGACCCGCTTCATCGACGCCAACCGGCTGGAGATCGAGACGCCGCCAGGACAGGTCGGCGCCGCACCCATCACCGTCTTCAATGGACAGGTTCGAGTCGCGCTGCCCGGCGGGTTCGTCTATCGAGCCCCTCAGGTCGAGTCGGCCTCGCCTGCGTATGGCGTGGTGGGAGGCGGCACCGGCATTCGCATCCGAGGCGCGCACTTCGACCGTCACCACGTGGACGTCCACGTCGGCGGCGTCCAGGCCACCGACGTGTTCATCGTCGACTCCACCGAGCTCTACGTGCGAGTTCCCCCCGGTAACGCCCCCGGCCCGGTCGATGTGACCGTGACCCAGCCCGACGGCACCGTTGGCCGCGGGGTGCAGCTTTTCACCTACGGCAACATCGCGGCGCAAGGCACCGACGACGTCACCTTCATCATGGACGGCGAAGAGTTCTTCGCGGAGCTCGGGCACCAGATGGCTGCGGTCGCCGCTGCGCCCCCCAACCCCGACACCTACGTGCGCCTGGCCTTCTGGAAGATCATTCCCGACATGCCCCTGGCCGATCGCAACGGCTTCGACAACCCCGCGAACACCTTCGTCGAGCGGGTCGGCGACGTGATCATGGCGGGCCACGACGTCGATACCATCGTCTGGTACCCCAACTTGAAGGACCGCGGCGGCGACACGGGGAAGCAGCACGCCCGTATTCATCGCGAGCTGGCCGATGCCATCGCCGCGAAAGACCGCACCGCGGCCGCAGCCGCCACCAGGACGCCAGCCCCGAACCCGCTGCCGGGTCGAGCCCGCGTCTTCCTCGAGCGCTACGAAGGCTACGTCGGCTCCAGCAACCACCAGAAGATCGCCATCTTCTCCATCGCCGGGCAGCGCACCGTGTACATCGGTGGTTTCAACATCGACACCAAGTACTGGGACAGCGACGACCACCAGCGTCACGCCAACAACCCCGCGCTGGCCTCGGGCTGGCACGACACCGCCGTCCGCATCCAAGGGCCCGCCACCGACGACATCGAGGCCGAGTGGATGCGCCGATGGAATCGGGCCGTGGAGATGCAGGCCTCGCTCCTGTCCTTCAACAACCTGCAAAAACAGGTGCGCTCGCGCTACGTCGGCGTGGGCAAGCGCGCCACCCTCCGCGCCGCTGCCGTGGCGATCCGAGCCAACAACACCGCACAGGCCGCCCCCAACCCGACCACGGCCGCCGACATCCAGCTCACGCGCTCGACCGCCACGGGCCGATACCGACGGCTCCGCGACGCCCTGCTCGACCGCATCGACGCCGCGCGCCACTACATCTACCTCGAGAACTGCCAGCTCTCCGACCCGGAGATCGTGCAGGCGCTGTACGAAGCCATGGAAGACCACCCTGGCCTGCGGGTCATCGTGGTGACCAACTTGCTGGACAAGGGCGAGGGCTTCATGACGCGACGCTCCTGGCTGCAGCTGGCCCTGCGCTGCCGGACCTGCCCTCCTCGCGAGATCACCTACCTATCCAAGAAGAAGAAGGACGGCGACGACCCGCTGGAACGCACTCTCCGCCGCCAGGACACCGAGACCTGGAACGTCATCGACTCCTACACGCCATCGACGGGCGCCAGCATCAAGCCCAAGCAACGATGGCTGCTGGACGATGGCCTCGAGGTCGACAAGACCGACGACGACGGCACCAAGATCATCCCCTTCGAGAACATCACCAGCGTCGACACCGACTTCCACTTCTATCAGCCCGTGCGATATCGGAACGGGGGGACGACCCGCGTCATGGTGCACTCCAAGCTGGCGATTATCGACGACGAGTACCTCATCGTCGGCTCGGCCAACTGGACCTATCGCAGCATGCAGTACGACGGCGAGATTGCGGCGTTCACCCACTGTCCCGTCGGCAACGCCCCCACCTTCGTCACCGCCGCCCGTGATCGGATTCTCGCCCACTACGACGAAGGCTCACCGCTCTACCTCGATCGCGACGGGGACAACTTCGCCGCGATCGCCGTGGAGAACCTCGAGGGCATCTTTGGGGAGTGGGCGATTCCGCAGAATAGCCACGTGTTCATGCCGATCTTTCACGACGACCTCGACTACACCGAGCGGTATCGGTCTCCGCCCGATCGGATGGATTGCCCGAGCTATCAGTGGATCTGAGCGCGAGCCGACGAACGCACGTACACGCCGAGCTAGAACAACGGGACGTCGCCCGCCGACGCCGGATCCTCGTCGTCGCCGAGGTTTCCGAAGCTCGGATTGAGGCCGTAGCCCAAGGCCGCCGTGCCCCACCCCCAGCACCGGAGGTTCCCCGCGGACGTAATCGCACAGCTGCCGTGATCCTTCGATGATAGGCCGATGATGTCGGCACCGATGTCGACGTTGGGCACGCTCGACGCCAGCTCGTCGTCACCGACGTCGCCGAGCCCGGGCAGGCCGATGCGCCCTTGATAGGCCTGGCCCCAGCAGCGCAAGTCGTCGTCGAGGGTGCGCACGCAGACGAAGCCCGCTCCGGCCTCGACATCCGCGACGGCAGCCCCGACCGGCACGAAGGGTACGGAGTTCGGGAGTTCGTCGTCGCCGATGTCGTCCGTGTGGCCGTGCCCCAATGCCCCCGTCGCGTTGCGGCCAAAGCAGCGCAAGTCCCCGCCCGCGAGCAAGGCACAGGTGTGAGCGTCACCGGTCGCTACGTCCAATGCAGGTCCGCCGATGTCGACCGGACCGGCCTCGGCCGGGGTCTCGTCGTCGCCCACGAAAATGGTCTCGGGATGGCCGGTCTGGCCGCTCGTCGCCTGACCCCAACACTGCACCTGGCCATCGTCCAGCAATACACAGATGTGGCTCCCCCCCATGTGCACACTCTGCGCCGGTCCGCCCACGTCGACCTCGGGCCAGCGGGTGATGGCTTCGTCGTCGCCGAGGTCCTCGGTGAGACCGGGCAGCCCGAGGTAGTGGTTGGTGTTTTGCCCCCAGCACCGCACCGTGCCGCCCTGCAGCACGGCACAGGTCGAGCGATTCCCCGCGGCCACGTAGATCGCAGGCGCCCCCAACGGCACGGGCTCCACGTCCATCGCGGTCTCCAGCAGCCCGCGGCGGTCGGTGTCTCCGAGGCCGAGCTGCCCGTAGTCGTTCCAGCCGAAGCAACGCAGCTCGCCGCCCGTCAGCAGCACGCAGGTGTGGCCAACCCCCACCGCGACCTGCTCGACGGTGGTCGGGAGAGGAGTGGTGCCGCGCTCGGCGGGAACGTACACGTGGGCACCATCACCGAAGCCGAGCTGGCCGTCATCGCCGTGGCCCCAACACTTGACTCGATTCGTCTCCAAGAGCGCACACGAGTGGAACACGCCGTTGGCGACGGCGACCACGGGCGCGGGTACGGTGCAGTACGCCCCGCAGCCGTCGCCGGGATCGAGGTTGCCGTCCTCGCAGTCCTCCGACGGCGTGTGGTGATAGCCGTCGCCACACTCGTTGAGCTCGCAGTCGGTGCGGCACGGTGACAGCCCATCCCCGTTGGCGCCGCCGTCGTCACACGCCTCGGCCTCCTGATGGTAGCCGTCGCCACACACGTTGAGGGTGCATGCGGAGGTGCACTCCGAAAACCCGTTGCCGTTGTCCTCGCCGTCGTCGCAGGCCTCGTCACTCGTGAGCACGTAGCCGTCGCCGCATACATTGAGGCCGCAGTCCTCCCGGCACGTCGAGGTGCCGTCGCCGTTCGACGCCCCCTCGTCGCACTCCTCGACGCCGGTCATCACCCGCCCGTCGCCGCAGGTGCCGAGCGTGCAATCGGCCAGGCATGCTCCAGAGTCCCCGTTGTTCGCTCCCTCGTCGCACTCCTCGATCCCCGCGAGCTCGTGGCCGTCGCCACACACGTTGAGCCGGCAGTCCGAAGTGCACTCCGCGAAGTCGTCGTTGAAGGGGCCTTCGTCACACTCCTCACCCAGATCGACCACCAGGTTGCCGCACAGCAAAGGGGTGCCGTCGTCCGATGAATCCGGCTCGCTCGCGTTGCCCGAGGTGCTCGCGTCCCCCGTCCCTGTTCCCGCGCTCGTGGTGCCCGTGCTGACGGGGGTTGTGGGATCGGTGCAGCCAACGACGAGGAGGAACGACGGAATCAGCCGTGATGCGACTCGCACGACTCCGACGATAGCAACTCGAGCCGAAGACGCAGTCGAGTGGATCACATCGAGGCTCCGGCCGCGAGGCACGAGCGAAGACCGCCGAGTCCGCTCTGCACCGTGCTTGGTGCGTGGTTCACCAAGCGCGATCGCTACCGTTTCGGGCGCCGCAGCCAGCGGAGGTACGCGGGGCGCAGCGCGGGCACACACGAGGCGACCAAGTTGCCCAAGGTCAGCGGCACGTGGGTGAGCAACAGCCGAGGCTCGGTATACCGCGGGTTGATGCGCTTGAAGAACTCCACGTGGGGATCGTGGTCGTGCGTGTGAGACATCGAGCTGCGCACGGGGTCGCGGAAAATCGCTTCATGATGAACGAGCCGGGGCTCCCCTTCGACCGGCTGCATGCCTCGCGCCTCGCTCACGGCCTGGACCAGTCGCAGCCACACGGGCGGGCACGGAAGATCGTGTCGCGGGTACATGCACGCCGCGTTGCGAGCGAGCAATCGGTAGGCGGCCGGACTCGCGCACGCCACCACGAAGTGCATGCGGAGCCACGGACGCCGAATCTTCTCCCGCAGACCACCGAGCAGCAGGTGTCGAGCGAGGCGTTCGTTGGCGCCCGAATACCCCTTGCGAGCAAAGGCGCCCGAGTCGAACACGTGATACGAGCGACCGTCGACCTCGATCCGCTGGGGACAGAACGACGCGAAGCCTCCGAGCTCGCCTTCGGGACCGTAGAGCAACACCAGGTGGGTCTGTTCACCGCGCCACACGATCTCGTCGGCGATCGTGGCCGCGTCGAGGCCACCAAAACGCTCCTGATAGATCGAGACGAGCTTCGGCATCAACCGCTCCCATTCGGCGGCCCCGATTTGGTCGGCCCGGCGCACGACGGAGCGGCGGAATCGTTTCTTGGCGCGACGGCCCGAAGCTCGGCGTGGCTCCGAGCCCGAGCGCCCCCTTTGGGAGAGGAACGACAGCGGGCGCACCCGCTCTGAGAGAGTCGCGGGCACGAAGCTCGCCTCCATTGATCCATACGTCATCGCTGCCTCCTCCTCGGATCGAGCCCATCAACGACGGCCGATTGGCGACGGGTCGCCACGACCCAATCGCATGCCGTCGGGGGCCTTCATTGCCCCGCCCATCCGATTGATCCGAGTGTGTATTGGACTCAGCAAGCACGCCACTGAATTCGACAGTTTCGAGTACGAATATATGAATCGCAAAGTAACCCACTGTCACACGGGACGACTCGGACAGTTCGGACGATTCTGACACCGAGCGAATCGCATCATCCTCGCCGAGGTGCTCGAGTGGTGGGACGTCGAATCCGAGGCATGAACGGCGTCTCTGGTCCATCTCGCTGAAAACAGCGCGTAAGGCGGCCCTATCACCGCGATCACGGCTCGAGCTGACCGTCCGTGGACACCCCGGACGGTTCGGACGGTTCGGACGAACATCGAGAAAGTGGGGCGACTCGGCCCGAGCGCGAACTCGATCGACGCATGTCATCGAATCGTCGATCGATGTGTCGTCGTTGTGGCCGCGACCCGAAACCCATGCCAGTATCCGGAGCAAGTGGCAAAGCGCATCGACGACCTGCCCATGCCCAGTCGCCCCGTGCCGTGGCTCGGTCATGCGCCCGAGTTCCGCAAGGACCCCTTGGCCATGCTGCGTGGGTTCGCCAATCTTCGGCAGGACCTGCTGCGGATACGGCTCTTCGGCAACGACCGCGTAGTCGTGGCCGGGCCCGCCATGGCCCACGAGGTGCTCGTGCGGCAGGCGTCCGCATTCCACAAGACCCCCGTCGTACGGAGCGCTCTTCACCCGCTCGCGGGCGAAGGCTTGTTCACCAGCGAGGGCGAGCTATGGCGAACCCAACGCAAGCTCATGGCGCCCCTATTCCAGCCCCGAGCGCTCCGCGGCTACACGGTGGACATGGCCCGGTGCGCCGATCGATGCGTGGATGGCTGGCGGGACGGCGACTCGCTCGACCTGGCCCGAGAGACCATGAGCATCGCCATGGCCGTCGCGGGCAAGACCCTCTTCGGCGCCGACGTCTTCGGCGAGGCCGACGATCTGGGCCGGGCGCTCACCACCGCCCTGTCGTGGGTCAACGAGCGCGCCCTGTCGCCGCTGAACAACCTGCAGGTGCAGGCCCGGACCTTCGTCATGCGGCTCGCCCACCGTGCCTCCGGAGCGGGGCTCGCTTCGTTGTCCCGGAGGCTCCACCGCACCTCCGAGGCCATGATCCCGCCGCTCATCCTTCCCGGTCGAGACGCGCGATCATTGCGCTCAGCCATCGACGTCCTCGACGAACGAGTCGATCAGATGATCGCCGACCGCCGTTCCGCCCCGCACGCGAGCCCGGATCTTCTCAGCCGACTGCTCGAGGCTCGCGACGACACCGACGGCCGGACCATGACCGACAAGCAGGTGCGCGACGAGATCCTCACCTTGTTCGTCGCGGGCCACGAGACCACCGCTTCCGCGCTGGCCTGGTCCGTCTACTTGCTGCTTCGCAACCCGGCGGCCTATCGCCGCGCCCAGGCCGAGGCGGACGCCGTCACTGGCTCGAGCATCGGCTACGACGACCTTCCCTCCCTCGGGTATTGCCTCCGCGTGTTCAAGGAAGCGCTTCGCATGTACCCGCCGCTCTACGTCTTCGGGCGGCAATCCACGACGCCCGTGCAGCTGGGAGGCTACGAGTTCCCCCGCGGAACCGTGGTGGTGGTCAGCCCATACACCATGCACTACCGGGCCGACGTGTGGCCGGAGCCCGACCGCTTCGACCCCGATCGCTTCCTGCCCGACGCCGAGAAACAGCGGCCGCGAGGAGCGTACCTCCCCCTGAGCGCAGGCCCCCGCACGTGTATCGGCAACTTCTTTGCGTTGATGGAGGGCCCCATCGTGCTGGCGTCGCTGCTGCGCCGAGTGACCTTCGAGCTCGCGACGGATCGGCCGGTGGCTGCGACCGCGTTGGCAACGCTACGGCCCGAAGGCGGGCTGCCCGTGCGGGTGAAGCTGCGCGCCGCATGAAGCGAGTCCCGCTATGCCATCGAGGCCGATCTGGGCCCTAGGAGTTCGGCATGACCGCGTCGAAGCACCGGGCCGCGATGTCCTGAAACAGATTCTGTTCGCGAGGATCGGACGCGAGCTCCAGCGCATCATCGAGGGCGGACACGAACCTCGGCTCAGGCACCACAGAGATGGCGATCGCAGCCGCGAAGCGTATCTTCGCATCCGGCGAGCGCAGGCCCTCTTCGAACAGTCGAGCCGCCTCCGGGGAGACCTTTCCCGGCGTGGCGAGGGCGACGTTGAGCAGCACCCCCGGGGAACCCAGCCCAGACTCTCTCGCGTGTGCGATGAGCTCCGAGATTTCCCAGAAGGTCATCCGTTCAGAGATGGCTTGGCCGATGTCCCAGCAGGTCTGAGCGTCGGGGCCCTTGATCTCGAGGTAGCGCGACGCCGCGGCATCATCCTGAATGACCCGCAAACGAGTATTTCGTTTTTCAGTCTCGGAGAAGGTGAAGAGTCGTCCGCCGTCGTCGCGTTCTTGGACTCCGCGGTATTGGTAACGAAGGCCGAGTCGCTCGTGAAGCGCCTCCGTCGCATGAAGAACCTCGTCGATCAATGCCTGATCCGACTGCGTCGTCCGCAGCACATGGCACATCGTCCATTCCGCGCCGAGGAAGTACTCGTCTACGGTGGGAGGCGTTTGTTTTTGATCGGTCAAGGTTCCCTCCGGTCCAACGCCGACAGGGGCAGTCCGGTCGTCGACGGACACCGCTAACATCCCGCTTGGACGCAGGCAAGGTCCTGCTCATGTCGTCGCCGTCTCGAGCGATGGCTCCTCGACGCCCGCCCAGCCCACGTTGCGGTGCAGCCGTAGCGCGAAGCGAAGCTGTCCGCCGACCACGGCTCGGTGGAAGGCCTCCGCGGCCCGACCGGCCACATCCTCGGCCATGTAGTGCACCGAGGACGACGTGCGCCCATATGCACGCTGTGCCCAAGCGAGCCCAGCAGGCGCGCCCGATGTCCGGCGCCGCGAACCTGCGTCGGATCGATCCACGGCGCGAGGAAACGCGGCTCGTTGCCGTACTCGACGATCCCCGCGAAGTCCCAGGTCCCGATCGCGCGACCGGTCCGCCAGTGCTCGAGCAACGCGGCGGTTCGGACCTGAGCACCGAGGAACATCCGCGCCCCGATGCCCCACGTCGCGACGCCGTCGATCTGCAGGTGCACGCGTCTGGTGACCGACCCGTCCTCCCGGACATGCGCTGTCGATCGTGTGCGGAGCACCTGCTGGCTCGCGCCCCGGTGGTTCGTTCGATCGAGCCTTTCGGCGTTGGACCAGCACCACGCCGTCGGCGTTCCGCAAGCAATCTCGAGCCCAGGACTGAGGGAGCCTCTCAACCGAAGCCCAGGGCGATCGACACCGACCGTGCGTGTTCGGCCTCCAGACTGGAGCCAACGCTCCGTTCGTTCGTCCCTTCCGAGCGCAGACCGGGCGGTGTCTGTGCTTAGATGTCGGTCGTGAAGTCCGTCCTCCCATCGCCCTTCGTCGTCGCGCTCGCGCTCGTCTCGCTGGCGGGGTGCGGCAGTCAGAGTCCCAAGACCGTCTGCGACAAGCTCTACGCGCTCGCAGCGGACGAGTTCATCGAAGAGGGAGAGGGGCCGGACGAGATGCTCTGCCTCGAGACGGTCACGGAGCTCAAAGAGGACGTCTCCAAGGAAGAGTACGAGAAGTTCGCCGCCTGCGTGCTCGAGACCGACGACTATGAGGTCGCGCGATTCGGGTGTTGGCCAGAGTCCTACACCGAGGATGACTGAGGACCGCGGCTCGATCAGTCCGTGCGCTGGGCTTTTTCTCGGCTCGCCGCGTTCTCCAGGAACCGCTGCATCACTCGCTTCAGGGCGATGAGGACCACCATGATGAGGACCGCGGACCCGAGGGTCAGCCACCACTGGGAAGACAGGAACAGGGCCCCGATAAAGCCCAGCACCACCGCCACCGTGAGCACAGGGAAGAGGTAGAAGAACACGTTGAAGGCGAGGACCGCCACCCGAGTCTGGGCCTTGTCGTTGACGTGCGGCCAGGGGCGCGCTGGCATCGGGACCTGCAGGGCGCCGCAGACCTTCTCGTACGCGTCGCCGTAGGGGTTCTCGAGCACCATCAATCGCTCTGCAGGCACCGTGGCCTCCACCCTCTCGAGCCACCGCTCAAAGCTCGCCTCGATGCGCTCGGCCTCGGCTTCGGATTCGAAGTGGAACAGCTCGCCGTCCATCGCCACGGGCTCGCCCCATTGCCGCGTCATCGGGATGATGGCCCCGGGCAGCCCCAGCATCCCCACCACCGGGAGCCGATAGAGGAGTCGGTTCGCCGGGCCGAAGAGGGAGACCCCCGGGGCCCTCGACAAGCGGAGGATGCCGTAGACGATCTCGGCCATCGAGGCCCGCCAACGCGCGGCATCCCGCTTGGTCAACATCACCGTGGCGTCGGGATAGAGCGCCATCAGGTCTTCGTACACGAAGCACGCAGGCGCATCACAGCAGGCCACGTAGCCATCGAAGATGCGCTCCAGCAGCTCCATGCGCCGCGGATCCCCGCTCGGGAGCCCTCCGAGCTCGATCCACATCTCGAGATCACCGCGGCCCTTCGCCGCGTTCTCGAACAGGGTCTTCATGTGGTAGCAGGGCGCGCCCAGGTCGTTGAGCGCGGCGTACAGGCTCATCGTCCCCGTGCGTGGAAGTGCAGCACCGATCAGCTTCACAGCAGGCCCTCCCGGCCGGTGGCGATCGTACACCGAAACCCCGGACGGGGGCGGGAGTGTGCTCGGGCGGCAGCTCAGGGATTCACGCCGTGCTCGTAGGGTGTGTGCTGCAGCCGTATTGGGGACATCCGTACCCAAAGCCCCTCGGAGTCACCCGGCTGCAATTCGAGCAACGGACCTTCCTCGGCTGTTGAATGACGTACTCATCGCCCAGAAAGACCTCCGCAATGAAAGACTTGGCATGCCCGGCGTCTACAATGCCCGTCAGCACGAAGTCGTAGAACGTCAGCGTTCGACCGCAGGGGCACGTGTACTTGGCAAGGTAGTGATCATCGTCGGCGAGGGCTCCCGGCTTCAGATCGAGCAGCCGCTCTGTCTTCGCCCTTTCTTCCGCATCAGACTTCGTGAACCTCTCGGGGTCCTCGAGTTCCGACTTTGGTACCGTTCGGTCTTTGAATTCCTGTTCGGTGATCGATGAGATGGCGTAGCGTTTGTCTTCCATGGCCTGGCAGTTCCTCCGCCCCCCAAACGTGACCTGGTCGGGCGAAACAACGCCGTTATCGGGATGTAGGTCGACAATGGCGCGCAGGCTCGGAAAAACCGATGCTTGCCCGAAACGCCGACATGGAACTCGGCGAGGACCCCAATCTAGTGCCCCATACTCGGTCGCGCCCGGCCGCCTCCTGGAAGACTCCAGTCACATCGAAAACTAGCCGCCATCCCCGTCGCTCGGGGGGGTCGCAGATCGAAGGCTCGCACCGAGATCGAGCGCGTGCGATCAAAATGGTCGAAGAGGCCGTGCGCGTCTATCGAACCATGCCTAGTTGTCGGGCATGCAAGTGTACAGGTCGTCGCCGTTGTGCCAGCAAGACTCGTCGGCGTCGCACTCCATGAGCACGACCCACCGGTAGTCCGTCAACGACGAGCAAAACAAGATGTTCTCCAGGGCGTCGTCACAGGTCATGAGGCCCTCCCTGGGATCGATGCCCCGACACGAATCCCCTGGAACCACGCCGTCGGTATCCCGCGGGTCTCGCTTCTCACACGAGCAGCTGAATCGGCCGCCGACCAACAAGGCAAGCGCTGCCCCGAGAGCAAAGCGGGCGTACCGTCGCTTCATGCCCGAGAGCATACCGCACGGGGGCACGCGAAGTCCCGCCCCGGCGACAGTCGCTCGCCTTCGTTCGACGCGAGAGCGGTGAACGGATGTGTCCTGCTGCGGCCGTCAGCTCACGAGTACGAAGAGCACCGCGACGAAGGCGGGGAAGGCCACGAGTACACCGACCGTGGGCACGACCCACGGCCTCCGCTGACGAAATGCCGAGAACCCGGGCGTATCCCAACTTCGGCTGGCGCCATACAGCGCGACGCCCAGCGCGGCAAACAAGCCTACGTACGGCCAGCCCTGCGGCAGAGGAACCCCGCCGTCGACGCCATTGGCGCTGATTTGGAAGCCCTGCCCGGTCGTGGTCGCGATCATCACCGCCACGGCGAACAGACCCGCGAACCCTGCGAGTCCGAACAGCATCAAGCTCATGAACGAGGCCGGGCCCTGGCGCGTGGCGGTCATCAATGCGATCGACGAGCGCCATGCTTCGCAGTTGCACGCGTTGTTGGCTGCGGGCCTACGATCTCCGCAAACTGCAGTGAACCCCAGACCTACCTCGCTCTAGAGTAAGCCGCCCTCACGATCGCCCGAGACCCCGCGGGAGCACGGTAGTCTCGTGCAGCCATACTCGTGGCGAATGCCCGGCGTTCAGAGGTCGCCCTCGGACTCTCCATCCGTCGAGTACCCAGCCCTTGTTGCGTCGTACGTGGGCTCCCCCAAGACATCTCCTCGCACGGGGACCGTGACGAAAAAATCTCGACCGCACTGGCCACACTCGTCGTAGGCGGCGAGGTCTGCCGTCCCGTTGGGAGGGCGTCCACCGTTCTGGGGTTCCTTTCGCGGCACCCAAACGTACTTCGCCCCGGGCTTGAACCTCAGCTGGTTTCGCAGGCCTGCCCGTAGCTCGAACTCAAACTCTCCGTCGTAGCCGCACAACGGACAGCGAAAGGTCGTATCCAGGTAGTTGACTGCTCCCATGACGGTCTCGCGCTCGGAATCTTGCTCGGCGGTGGTGGCCTCAGCCGAGCCGGTTGGCGCGCGAGCAGGATTTTGGCACGCAGTCGCCCGACGAGTGAGTCACGGCCACTCTCGAAGTGGCAGTGTCGGACACCGCACAGCGCAAGGCAGGCCTCCCTGCCTGCGGCCCGCACATCCTGCGGCCTACGTTCTGCTCGTACCTCGCCACGCGAGGCGAACCCGGCCGAGTCATCCAAGAACTCGCCGGCCACAGCAGCATCGTGGTCACCGAGCGATACATGCACCTCGCTCCGGCGGCCAAACGAAACGCGGTCGAGCGACTCGCTCGACCGTCGAATTGGAGACATTCTGGAGACGGCCACGAACGCGTGGCCCAACTCCAATGATCTCGGAGGCTCATAGCCTCAATCGCCGCTAGAAGTAGTAGCGAATCTTGAACGAGAAGTCCCCGTGCGGCAGATCGGGGTACACCAGGTACGGCGCCCACGAGCCTTCGACCATGGTGTCCAGCGGCACGGTCTTCCAGTGAAAACCCAGGCCGAGGATCGGCAGTCGCATGAACATGCCGACGCCACCGCCCCCGCGATAGCGGTCGTCGTAGTGCCGCCCGTGGTAGTAGCCGCGCCCCGCCCAGAAGGCCATGCCGAGGCCGATGCCGAGGTAGGGCAGGAAGTCCATGGTGCTGTTGGAGACGAAGGTGCCCGGGTGCCAGAGGTAGTCGACGCCGAGGCGGCCGTGGCCGTGGTGGAAGGGGGCCCAACCCAGGTCAGCCTGGATGGCGTGGTTGGGGGCCATGAAATACTTGAGCGAAGCACCCATGGGGCCGCCGAGGCTGAGGCCGACGCCCAGGTTGCCGCCCTTGCCGCGGATCTTGTTGCCCGGGGTGGGCGCTGCTTCGGCGTCGGTGCTGATGCCCACCGTCGCCAGGCCGATGCCCGCCGCCAGGGTGTAGCCGAACCACTTGCCTCGTGTGCTTGCCTTCATTGCCGTCCTCCCACGTGCGCGGGTCGATAGGCGACGCCGCTGGGATCGTCGAGACGATCGGCGAGGACCATCCATGCATTCGGAGGACAGGTCAATCGACACAGCGCGATTCGAAGCACAGAGGGGACGGGGTTCCGCAGGGCTGCTGGACACTTCGATGATTGTAGTCAAAAAGCGTGGTGCAGCTCGATCCGCCAGTGTTCGGGGCGATCGGCTGCATCGGCGGGCACGGTTTCGACTGTGGGCCGTCCTACGTCTGCGGCACGAGCAAGAGCAATGGCGGTCTCCAGCATGGGGCGAGGCCTGAGTTCGGGCCGCGCTCGCAAGGCACTGCGCCTCAACTGAGGCACTTCGAGTCGAAGTTCGTTTTTCGCCGAGGGTGTACGGGCGAGCAACAGCGCAGCTGCCGACGCTTCGTTGTGGGGGGGAGTCGCATCCTGAGAAAAAATCACGAGCACGCGGTCGTGATCGGCGAGCAACCCCATCGCCTCGAGCAAGGTCATGGCGAGCGTGGCGGCGCCGGCATGAACGACTCCTACCGCCAAGCCCGGCGCGACAATTCGACGGAGCGCCGAGCCGGGGCCGAGCACGATCTTCGATCCCACCGGAACACCTACGACCCACGGGAGCTCGGCGAGCGAGTCTGCGGTCCGTTCGACGAGCGAGCCGAGCACGTGGGCGAGCGCCCGAGTGGAGAGATCGGCGGCGAGACGTTCGGCGCGTGGCAGCAGCTCGGCAACCGGCGGACCCGAGTCCGCGTCCCACCAGGCGGCGGCCTGGATGTGGGCCGGCATCAGGCGCGAGCCTCGAGCAACAGGGCCACGTGGTGGCCACCCGGAGAGAACGCGTGCACCAGCGCTCGGTCGTGCTCCAGCTCGTGGCGTGCCGCATCCGGGGTGTAGCCGGCGACCAGCGCCGCCGCGGCGAGCACCGCATCGATGGCCCCCGCGGCGGCTCCTTCGGTGGGCACTGCGGACCGCGTCGTACAGGACGGCACCTGCGGCCAGCGCTCTTCGATCACGCGACGCTCGGCGTCGGCGTGCGCGGGTTGATCGTCGGTCGCGAACCGGTGGACGTAGCCGAGGGCGGGCGAACCGACGGCTGCCCAGGCGCCATCCATCGCTCGCGTCACCGCGGTCTCGTCGAGGGTCTGAGCGTCGGTGTTGCCGGTCGCCTCGGCACTCGCGGCGAGCCGGACGAAGGCGTCGCCGTGTTTCTCGACGAGCACCAGCGCGCCCTGATCGTCGTCGATGCCTCCGACCAGGACGGCATCGGCCAAAGACGCTCGGAGCATGCGCTCGGCGGATGCCAACGCCTTTGCCCCGCCGGCTCCGGTCGCGGCGACGTGATAGGCCGGACCCGCCACGCCCGCTCGGCGGCGCACCAGGCCCAGCACGGACGACAAGCGGGTCAGCGGTTGATCGATGGTGGGCGCACAGCTGCCCAGGATGACGGCGACCCTCGAAGCTCCCCAGCGCGCACATGCATCGGCGCAGTGCGAGCCCAGGTCGTCGAGCAGTGCACTCGCGACGGCTTCCGGCTCGAGGGCGCGAGCGGCCGGAGTCGTTGCAGCCGCTTCGTGCAATCGGTCGAGCAGGACGCCCGCTTCGTCACCCCCGGGATGACGCAGCGACCACGCCGTGAGGGGAAACCCAGCCATGAGAAGGCTAGCGACGCCCGCCGGACTTCTTGCCCCGGGTGCTCTTCTTCTTCGCCGCCGGGGCTTTCTTCGCGCTCTTCTTCGCAGCCGGGGCCTTCTTCGCGCTCTTCTTCGCCGCCGGGGCTTTCTTCGCGCTCTTCTTCGCAACCGGGGCCTTCTTCGCGCTCTTCTTCTTCGCCGCGGGGGCTTTTTTCGCGCTCTTCTTCGCCGCCGGAGCCTTCTTCGCGCTCTTCTTCGCGGCGGGGGCCTTCTTCGCCGCCGGGGCCTTCTTCGCGCTCTTCTTCGCCGCCGGAGCCTTGGCCGCCTTCTTCTTGGCGGTCGGCGCCTTCGCCGTCTTCTTCGCCGCGGGGGCCTTTGCCGTCTTCTTCGCGGCCGGAGCCTTCGCGGCCTTCTTCGCCGCGGGTGCCTTTGCCGTCTTCTTCGCGGCCGGTGCCTTCGCGGCCTTCTTCGCCGCGGGGGCCTTCGCCGTCTTCTTCGCGGCCGGTGCCTTCGCGGCCTTCTTCGCCGCGGGGGCCTTCGCCGTCTTCTTCGCTGCCTTCTTCGCCGCGGGGGCCTTTGCCGTCTTCTTCGCTGCCTTCTTCGCCGCAGGCTCTTGCTTCGCGCTTTTCTTCGCTACCGGAGCCTTCTTCGGTGCAGGAGCTTGCTCCGTGCTCTTCTTCGCCGCCGGGGCCTTTGCTGGCGCTTTCTTGGCGTTCTTCTTCGCCGCCGGAGCCTTCTTCGCGCTCTTCTTCTTCGCCGTGGGGGCCTTCGCTGCCTTCTTTGCCGCGGGGGCCTTCGCCGTCTTCTTGGCGGCCTTCTTCGCCTCAGGCTCTTGCTTCGCGCTCTTCTTCGCTACCGGAGTTTTCTCCGTGCTCTTCTTCGCCGCCGAGGCCTTCGCTGCCTTCTTTTTTGCTGGCGCTTTCTTGGCGCTCTTCTTCGCCGCCGGAGCCTTGGCCGCCTTCTTCTTCGCTGCCTTCTTCGCTGCGGGTTTGGTCTCGGCCTTGTCCTCGGACTCGCTCACCGACTCCTCCGAAGCGGGTTCGGGAGCAGCATCGGCGGCCTCACCATTCTCGCCGCCCGCCGTCGAATCGTCCGCCTTTGCCTCGTCCTCGGCCGCGGGCTCGGCCTTCTTGGCGCTCTTGTTCTTGCCGGCCTTCTTCTTGCTCGCCGCTTTCTTCTTCTTGCCGGACTTCTTGGCCTCGGTCTCCTCGACGACCTCGGCCTCTTCGGCGGGCGCAGCTTCCTCTTCGTCCACCTCCCAGAACCCGATCTGCGTCCCACCGGGATCTTCGACGATCGCCAGCGCACCGAAGCCGGGCACGGGCGTGTAGTCGACGACGACCTCGCCACCGGCCCCACGCACCTTGCGGAGCAGGGCCTTGATGTTGGGCACGCCGACGTAGGGGACCCAGTGCGAGGGGCGGCTGTCGTCGGGGTTGGGCTGGAGGCCACCGTCGAGGCCGGAGGGGGTGCGGATCTGGGTGTAGCTGGATTCACCAACGTCGACGTCGACGAAGTCCCAGTCGAACAAGGCGTCGTAGAAGCTACGGACCTTGGCGGGGGCAGTCGTGTTGAGCTCGAAGTGGACGAAGGCGTGGCGCATCGAGGAAAGCTCCGGGTTGGGCGCCCGTATTACTACGCAGCCCGAGGGGCATCAATGTGGCGGATTCCGTGACCGTGCCTCGACGACCCCGGGCTGCTACCGTGAGGGCCAATGGCCGTTTTGCGCGCTGCTGTGTGCCTGTGCTTGGGGGGTCTGGCGGCCTGCCTCGCCGAGCCGCTGCCTCCCGACTACGGGGGAGACGCGGTGTGGGCCCCGATCGACTTCGAGGGATCGGCCGATCGCAACGAGCCGGTGGGACCGGTCGACCCCGACGCGCAGCGACCCGCAGGGCCCATCCAGCTGGTCGATGTCAGCGATGCGGCGGGGCTGTCGGGGGTGGCCGCGGGGGGCAATACCCACGGGGTGGGCGTGGCCTTTGCCGATCTCGACGGCGACGACTGGGCCGATATCGTGGTGATCAACGGCACGAGCAACGTGACGGGCCAGAACTTTCCCTCGCGGATGCTCCGCAATCGCGGCGATGGCACCTTCGAGGACGTGACCGAGGCCTCGGGCCTGGGCGCTGCGCTCGGCGGCCTCGATGGCTACTCGATCGCCACCGGCGACGTGGACGGCGATGGAGACATCGATCTGTACGTAGGGGCTCAACCTACCGATCGGCTGCTGCGCAACCAGGGCGACGGCACCTTCATCGACGACACGGCGGCCTCGGGTGCAGGCGGGCCTCCGTCCGAGCCAGCGCTGGTCGGCGACGGCAAGAGCAAGGTGGTGTCGATGGGCGACGTGGACGACGACGGCGACCTCGACATCGTCTCCGCCTCGAGCACCCTCCCCTTCCCCGGGGCGTACCTGCTGCGCAACGAAGGCGATGGCTCCTTCGTCGACGTCACCGAGGACAGCGGGGTGCAGATCAACCCCTCGGGCAATCCCTGCGCGGTGATGTGGAGCGACTACGACACCGATGGCGACCGCGACCTCTGGATCTGGAACGACCGCGGCGGCAAGATCTTGCTGGCCAACGAGGGCGGCCGGCTCCGCGACGCGACGGCGGCGGCCGGCCTCGACGCGGTGCAGATCTTCAACCCGATGGGCATCGACGGCGCCGACATCGATCACGACGGCGACCTCGACTACTACGTCTCGAACATCGGCGATAACCCGCTGCTGCGCAACAACGGCAACGGGACCTTCGTGGACATCACCGATCGGGCGGGCACGGGGGGCCAGTATGGCTGGGGCCTGGGCTTCGAGGACTTCGACGGCGACGGCTGGGCGGACATCTTCGTGGCGCAAGAAGACGATCGCCCGGAGCTGGTGTTCCACAACCGCGGCGAGAGCCCGCCCGCGTTCGACGAGATCGCGGTGCCCCACCCGGCCGTGCTCCACACCGGGGCCGCCCACAACGTGGCGGTGGCCTTCGCCGACTTCGACCACGACGGCCGCACCGACGCCCTGACCGCCCGCACCGATGGTTCTCGCGTCACGCTGTATCGCAACGAGACCGATCTCGGCACCCACGGCACGCTGGACGTGGTGATCGACCGCGAGGCGGTCGGGGCCCGCATCGCAGTGGCAACCGGCGATCTGGTGCAGTTCGAGGACATCACGGGCGGCTCGAGCCGCGCCTCGAACAACGAGCTGAGCGCACGCTTCGGGCTGGGTCAGTACCTGGGAGCCGACTGGGTCGCCGTGCTGTGGCCCAGCGGCGGTCAGTCGGTGGTCCGCAACGTCGGGGCGGGACAGCGCCTGCGGTTCACCGAGTGAAGGCGCGCGCCAAGTTGGGCGGGCTGCGATGGCGCCTCACCGCGCTGGTCTACCGTGACGCCGCCAAGGCCTACGGCATGGGTATGGCGCTGGTGTTGCTGCCGCTGGTGTACCTGTATCGAGAGTGGCCGCCGTGGGAGATCCGCGATGCGCTATATGCCGCCTCGCCTTCGGTTCGTGCGTGGCTGATCGCGGCCGCCCATGCGCTCTACGGCCTGGCCTCCGCGCCCGTGGTGCGGCAGCTGCTGGCCTCGGAGCGACTGCGATGGTGGTGGGCACTGCCCTTGTCGGGGCGCTGGTGGCAAGCGGTGCACGTGCGGCACCTGGTGCTGCTCGACGCGCCATGGCTGGTGGCCATCGCCTACGGAGCGACACCGTGGGCGGCGCGTGAAGACCCGCTCACCGCCATCGCCGTCGCGTCGACCTTCGCCACGATGACGGTGGCCGGGCAGATCGCGCTGGCCAGCGCCACCGATCGACCCTGGGCGTGGCGGGGGCTCGCTCTGCTCGCGTGGGCCTCGGGGGCATGGATCGCCGTGTTGCTCCCGACGTGGCTCGGAGCCCCGCTGGCCGCCGCCGCCCTGGTGCCCGCAATCGTCCGCCTCCGCCGACCCCTGCCCGAAGCTCGCGCTCGCATGCGAGGCTCCGCGGGCGGTCACCCCGTGCTCGCGCTGGCTCGCCTCGGCTGGCTCGCCGTTCGCCGCCGAGAACCCATCGCGATGACCTGGGGGATCGTGATGCAGCTGTCCGCGGTGGCATTGGTCGGCCTGGCGCTGGTGCACGTCGGCTCGACGCAGTTCGACGCGGTGCGATCGCTTCAGCGAGGCATGGCCGTCGTCTCGGCCATGGCGGGGACGGCCCTGGTCCTGCGAGCAGTGCGGATCATCGACGGCGATCGACCCCTGCTCGACAGCTGGGGCATCGAGACTCGACACGAACGATGGGCGCGCTTGTTGTTGGCGGCCACTGGAGTCCTGCCCGCGCTGGTGATCGGCTCGGTGGTGTTGCCCGTCCTCCATCCAGTGGGGCAGTGGTGGCCGATGGATCAGGCCATCGCGCTCTCGTGGGCCACCGTCACCCTGGTTGCCACCGACTACGTCGCCGAGGCCAGGCGCCAGCTGCATGAGCCTCGCTTCAATCGCCTGATGCTGCGCACGGCGGTGGCGGCCGTGCTGGTGGTAGGTGCAGGTACGACCCTGGTGTTGGTGCCCTGGGCAGCGCTCGCGGCCTGGCGATTGCCCTCCGTCCAAAGGCGCGCCCAAACGGCCAGAATGCGGTTCGAGACCACCCGCAGCGACGATCATCGCAACTGAGCCGATCGCCGCGTCGATCCCGCGGGCCCTCGATCCGGGGCCACGAAAAAACGCGAGATCGAGCTGTAATGATCCGTACCCGGGAGCAACGTAGGGCCAGGAGCCAATGCCCCGCGCACCTTCGCAACCAGCGCTGTCGCGCCCCATCGACCTCGCCGAGCGGCGAGTCGCTCGCGATCGCGTGCCCTCGTCGGACGCGACTTCGACCGAAGCGCTGGTGACTCGAGCGCAACGCGGAGATGTGCAGGCCTGGTCGAGGCTCTACCAAGAATACTTCGACGCGGTGTTCCGCCACGTCTGCTACCTGACCGGCGACCCGCCCTTGGCCGAGGACCTGGTGCAGGAGGCCTTCGCCCGGGCGATGACCAGCGTCTCCAGCTACGACGGCCGGGCCAGCTTCGTGACCTGGCTGCGAGCCATCGCGCTCAACGTGGTACGCATGCACTGGCGCCGGGCTCGGACCACCGACCGGGTCCAAGGCGATCTCGAGCGCATGCACGAGGTCGCTCCGCCCGCGGGCACGCCCGAGAAGCAGCACGCTCAGGACCAACGCATGCAGGCCATCTACGAGATTCTGGGTACGCTCCCGGGGCATCTCCGCGAGGCCTTCGTGCTGCGCGAGCTCGAGGGGTTGTCGACCCGCGACGCCGCGCACCAGCTGGGCATCTCTCCCGGCAACCTGGCTGTACGGGCCACCCGCGCCCGTCAGCGCATCCGTACCGAGCTGTCGCGCCGCGGCTGGCTCGGCCAGGAGGGCCAGGCATGACCGCCAGCGAGGCATGGCTCGACGACGCCCGAGAGGCGATCGAGCGGCGGATCGACGCGAGCGGGGCCACCCCCGATTTCCTCGATGTCGTGACGCGAGCCCATGCGCTCGATCCCAAGGCGGTGCCCGAGTCGATGCTCGAGCAGGCAGATGCCCTGGCTCCGGTCATCGAGCTCGACGAAGAGCGCGAGCGAGGAGCCGACCCCGACGAGCAGCGTCTCGACGAATGGCTCGGCGATGTGCGAAGCGCCATGGATCGCCGCGTGGAGGCCCGCAAGTACGGCCCCACGCCCGCGCTCATCGTGCCGCGACGCGATCGTCGAATGGTGTGGTGGGTCGGTGGTGCGGTGGCGGCCGCCGTCGCGTTGGCCTTTGCCATCGTGCCGATGGTCAACTCCATGTCGCTGCGCACGGCCGATCCTTCCGAGCAGGCCCTACACATCAAGGAGTCCAGCGGCACGACGGGTACGGTGCAAGAGCAGGAGCCCGCCGCCGAGCCTCTGAGACCCCGTCGCACGCGATCGCCCGTCGTCGAGCCCGAGCCCGAGCCGGAACCCGTCCCCGAGGTCGTCGAGGCGGAGCCCGAGCCCGAGCCTTCGTCGTCGCGCTCCCGACCGCGACGCGATCGCTTCGCCGCCCTGGCCGACCGCGCCCAGACCTACTGGCGCGAAGGCCAACGAGACGAGGCCCAGCGCGTCTTCGTCCGCATCACCAAGGAAGCCGGCCGTAGTCGCGCCGCCGAGATGGCCTATGCGGACCTGTTCACCCTGGCGCACCAGGCCCGCGACGAAAAGGCTCAACGCCGCTGGTGGCGGGCCTATCTGCGACGCTTCCCCCACGGGCGGTTCGCGGACGACGCCCGCGCCGGCTTGTGCCGCAGCGAGGCCTCGGGTAAGCGAACAGAGTGTTGGTCGGAGTATCTCCACGACTTCCCTCGCGGCTCGTTCCGCGCGGAAGCCAAGGCCGCGACCCACGACGGTGAGTGATGACGCTTCGTAGCCTTCGTCTGCTGTGCATGGTGGCGCTACCGCTGACGGTGGCGTGTGCCGTGCGGGAGCATGTCGTCGAGATCGGTGAGACCGAGCACGAAGACGAGATGCCGGACAAAGGCGAAGAGCCCGAAGAAACCGAAGAGACCGACGCGGCGGGCGAGGGCGAAGCGCCCGCCGACGCAGGCGCCGATGCGGACCTCGAAGACACGTCGACCAGTGACGCGGAAGAGTGCACCGAGGACGACTGCCACGACACCGAGGATCACGACGCGGACGAGTCCGAGTCGGATTCCGAGTAGAGCCCTCGGACGCGGTGCCCCTCCCGTCGCTTGGTGACACACGAAGATCCGTGTCACGAGCGAGGCGGGAGGGCCCCATCGCATTGCCGCGACATCGAGAGTCATGACACTTCGAATCGTTCGAAGTTTCACACTCGACAAGACGCGATCATCACGATCGCGTTCTTCAATTCGCACACTTTCTTCATTCCCACATTTTGTTCAATCGTCGGATTTTTCTTCATCGGATGCGTAATCGATCGAGCCCGTGCGCATCTAGGGGGATGAAGACGACGACGCAGGTCGCCCCAAACCGAAACGAAGATTCAGATGCTCGACATTACTCAACTGACTCGCAAGCTCCACGTTCTCCTTACCGCCAGCGCCCTGATGACGCTCGGCATGACCGGTTGTGACATCTCGATCAGCGAAGGCAGCGATCGCGATCGCGAAGACGAGATCGAGGGCGAGGAGACCGAGGGCGAAGAGACCGAAGAAGACGAGGGCGAAGAGGGCGAGGAGACCGAAGAGGACGACGGTGAAGACGACGGAGCCGGCGAGTGCGTCTGCGAAGACGAGGACGAGGACGAGGACGAGGACGGCGACGACGAGGACGGCGAAGACACCGACGGTGAGGACTCCGAGGACTCCGAAGATTCCGACGGCGACGACGAAGACGCCGAGGGCGACGATGAAGACTCCGAGGACTCCGAGGGCGACGACGAAGACGGAGACGACGAAGACGCCTGCAGCTGTGACGACGGCGACGACGACGACAAAGGCGAGGACGCCGACGGAGAGGGCAAGGGCGAGGATGATGAGGACGCGGACGGTGAGGATGCCGACGGCGAGGACGCTGACGGCGACAATGCCGAGTAACGCCACCGACTGAGCGACAACGCTCCCCCTCCAGGGAGCTCGGGCCATGACCCGGGCTCCCATCATTCGTGGGCTTCGCCGAAACCCTTCGTCGCGTTATTCTGCGCTCCAACCGTGCTCGCCGCATTGCTCGCAGCTCTGGTCACCGCACCAGCGCCCGCTCCGACCGAGGCCACCGCCGAAGCGGCGCCCGAGGCCGAGAGCGACACCGCGCGTACGGTCCTGAGCCGCGGCTACCTCCGCGCCACGGGCACGAGCCGCGACGAACTCGTCGAAGCCTTGGTGCTGCGAGTTCCCCACCTGAAGTTCGAACCTTTTGAAGCGGCCACCGACCCCACGTCGGACGGGCTCGCGGCGTTCGTCGAGCTTCACCTCGAGAGCGAGCCGTCCGAATCAGAGGCGGTCTTCTTTGGCCTGACCATCGTGATCTCGGACGGCCGCGCGTTCGATCGTCGCATCGAAGCGCGCCCCGACGACGAAGAGACGTCGCGCCTGCTCGCGAGCACCACCGCCAACCTGCTCATCGCGATCGAAGCGGGGACGGTCGAGCCCGATCGCGGCGACGTCCCCATTCCCGTGGCTGAGCCGGTCTGCCCCGCGTGCGAGTGCCCGGATCCCGTGCAGTGCCCGGCGCCCGCCCCCGCGTCCGAGCCGGAACCCGAACCAGAGCCCGCGCCTCCGCCTCGCATCGAGCTGGGCATCGTCGCGTATCCATCGAGTGTGCTCGGCCTCGGCCTCCCGGAACAAGCCGACCGTTTCGCCGCGGCCACGGGCACCCTCGGCCTGCACGGTCGCCTACGCAACGGCGCATTCTTTGGCGCGGAGCTGCGCACGGGAGGGCGGCGCGAGCTGGCCGGAGGCGCGCTGCTCCGCCTGCGGGCCGCCGTCGGTGGCGGCTATCACCTCCGCCGCGGCGCTTGGTCGCTCGGTGCCTCTGCGTGGGCCACCGTGGAACCCTGGTGGTTCCAAGGCGCCGATCTCGATCCCGCCCCCGTCCCCCTGTTCGGGCTCGCCGCCCGGCTCAGGCCCGCGCTGGTGGTGCCACGCGTCGCCGATCGGCCGCTCACGCTGACCATGGGGCCCGTCTTCGAGTTGGCCGGCAGCGCCATGTTCGACGGACGCCCGGAGGTCGGGCTGATCACCGTCGCGGAAGACGGCGCCGACCTCAGCAACACTCGCGTCGGCGGCTTCGAGCTCACCATGGGGTTTTCGGCCACGCTGTGGTTCGGCCTGCCCCGCGGCGACGCGCCTCGCTGAGCCTCACTGCGCGTCCAGCTCGGCCAACATTTCTCGTACGACGGCGACATCGGGATGCGCGGCTCCCAATGCGCCGACCAAGATCGTCTCCGCTCGCTCGAGCAGCTGCCTGATGCGTGCCGACTCCGCCTGAGGATCGAGCAGCATGGCCAAGTTGGAGCATGTCGACCCCACGAGGGGATGATCGGGGCCGAGCGCAGCCTCGAGCTCGTCGATGGTGCTCTCGTAGATCTTCCGGGCGCCCTCGGTGTCCCCGCGAGCGGCCATCACCGTGCCCAGGCCCATCTCCGCGACCATGACGGAAGGATGACCCGGCCCGAGCAGCTCCAACCGGATGTCGTGGGTCTGCTGCATCCAACGCTGCGCCTCGTCGAGGTCGTCGCGTGCGAAGGCATTGACGGCCAGCGACTCGGCCAGCTCCGCCCCCGCCATCCCATCCTCGTCGCCGAGTCGCTCGGTGAGCATCAGGGCATGCCGCCCCCAGTCGATCGTCTCGCCGCCTTCCCGAGACGCCGCCGCGGGCAGCCCCGCCAGCATGCGCGCCGCCTGAGCCGCGACGTCGTCGAGCTTGAGCCCTCCCGCCCGAAAGTACGCCTCGCGAAGCATCGTCTCCGCCTCGTCCAAGCGCCCCATCGTGATGAGGTGCTCTCCCGTACGGCACTGGGCAAAGGCGATCCCCGGGCCCCAGCCCAGCGCCTTGGTGTCGGCCAGCCCCTCCAGCGCCAGCGCGATGCCGGCGTTGTTCTTTCCCGCGATCAGCAACGTATTCGCCCGGCGCAGCTTCTCGCGCGCCTGCTCGATGCCGGGCTCGATGTCCGCGTCGGGCACGGGCATGCGAGCCAGCCGCTCGTGGTCGCGGCAGTCGGTCACCGAGCCGAGCACGCCGACGTACTCCACGGCATGGCTCCATAGGGTGCGATTGCCCGCCCCGAGCTGCTCGAGCACATCCCCCATCGAGGCCCGGTTGGCTCGCAGGCACTCTTCCACCCGGTGATGCATCACCGGGTCGAGCTCCTCGTCGATCTTCGCCGCGAGACAAGCCTCGACCCAGGCTTCGGCCCACTGCGTCGACCAAGCGTCGAGCTCGGGGACGATCCGCACGTGCGAGGCCTCGGCGAAGGCCAGCCCACTGCCGTTCATCCCTGCCTCCACCGTCTCGGCGATGCCCGGCCACGGCATGCCTTCGTCGGCCTCCGCCTCGCAGGCAACCACGACGCGATGCTCGTCGATCTCCATGGCCAGGCCCACGATCGACGCGAGCACGACGGGAGAGGCCACCGCCACCGCGATCGAGCGCCGCCGTCGGCTTCGCTGCCCGTGGCGCAGCGCCTCCAGCAGGGCTCGCATGTCCGGCCAGCGTTCCTCCCGAGCCCCCTTCAGGCCCCGCTCGAGCACGCGGATGAGCCAGCGGGGCACCCGATGCTCCTTGGGCGGCGGCTCGATGTTGCCCTTCATCGCATTCGTGACGAGCACCACGCCGCGGCTCCCTGCGTAGGGCCGATGCCCGAACAGCGCTTCCCACAGCGCCACACAAAACGCGAACTGATCCACCCGCTCGTCGAGTTCCTGGGCTCGAAACTGCTCCGGGGGCATATACGCGGGCGTCCCCACCACCGCTCCCGCTCGCGTGAGGCGATCGCTCGCGGACTTCAGCGCCCCCGAGTCGGCGTGCGCTTCCCGGGCCGCGAGCTCCTCGCCGGACGTGTTGCGCGTAGCCCCATCGAGCACTGCCAACCCGAAGTCCATGACCACCACACGACCGCCCGTGCCGACCATGACGTTGTCCGGCTTGAAGTCGCGATGGATCAGCCCGCGGGTATGGGCCGCCGCGAGCCCGTCACCCGCGGCCAGAAACAGCTCGAGGACCTCCCGCCACTTTCGCTCGGCCAAGGGGCGCCCGCTGAACCGACGGCCCAAGGTCTCACCGTCGATGAGCTCCATCGCGATGTAGATCGCGTCGCCGTGCTCTCCCACGTCGAAGACGGTGATGACGTTGGTGTCCGCGATCTTGGCCATCGCCCGAGCCTCACGGATCATCCGCTCTCGGGCTCTTCGCGACTTGCTGCTCCGACGCGCGTGTACCAGCTTGACCGCCACCTTGCGATCCAGCTCGGGGTCGTAGGCCGAGTACACGACCCCCATGCCGCCCTCCCCGAGCTGCGAGAGCAGGATGTAGCGGCCCACGCTCGCTCCCGGGGCGAGCACCGACCGCTCGGCGCCCGACCGCTCGGTCACCGCGTACGCGACGGGAGCCGCTTCCGCGAGCGTGTCGCCATCGATGTCCGTGTTGCTCATCGCGACGAGGGTTTCCAGGGTACCGCACCCGCGGCCCGAGATCGGCTCACAGAACCGTTGTGGACCCCCTTGACGACGCCGAGCGGCAATCGACGTTCTTGCCCTCGAGGCGCTTGACCCTCCCCTTGGGGGAGGCCTCAAAACTGCATTTCACCGCGACCGAGGCCCCGTGCGACGGTTGCAGGGGAAGCCACCCATGCTGAGCATCGGAGAGTTTTCGCGAGCCACTGCGCTGACGGTCAAGACCTTGCGCCACTACCACGAGCGCAAGCTGCTCGTGCCCACGGCGGTCGACCCCAGCTCCGGCTATCGATACTACGACGAAGCCGCCATCGAACGCGCCCGCGTCATCAAGGCCTTACGCGAGCTCGAGTTCTCGCTCGACGAGATCGCCGAGATCCTGCGGGAGTGTGACGACGATGCGGACGCGCTCGAGTTCCTCGCTCGGAGGCGCAAGGCAATCGCCGAGCGCCTGGCTCACCTGCGATCGATCGCATCGGCCCTCGACACGGTGATTCGAACCGAGACCGAGGCCAAGACCATGCACGACCAAGAGTTTGCAATCGAAGACAAGACCATCGCCCCCGCCCTCGTGGCGGGCATCCGCACCCGCGGTCGTTTCGACCAGAGCCGAGACGCCTTCAAGCGCCTGGGTCGTGCCTTCGGCTTCGGCCTGGCCGGCCCCGCGGGCATCCTGATCTACGACGACGAATACAAGGATCAGGACGCCGACTTCGAGCCTTACTTTCCCATCAAACGGGCCAAGAAGACCGACCCCGACATTCACGTCCGAGAGCTCTCGGGCGGCCGCGCCCTGTGCCTCGTGCACCGCGGTCCCTACGACACGATCTCCAAGACCTACGGTCGCTTGCTCTCGGAGATCCGCGCCCAGAAGCTCGCCCCCCTGCTGCCCTCGCGCGAGGTCTACATCAAGGGGCCCGGAATGCTCTTTGCCGGCAACCCGGCCAAGTACCTCACCGAGGTCCAGATCTTCGTCGGTCCGACCGACGCCTGACGCCCGCCCGGCTCTCAGGGAGCGGCATGGAAGGCGAGCTCGTCGACGCTGAAGTCGAAGGGCTCGTCCACCACCGTCTGCCAGTTGAACTCCATGATGCGGCGGGGGTTGAACTCCGCTTCGATGCCCCACCCCAGCTGCGTCAGCTCTTCCCACGTGAACGTGTACTCGGTCCAGCTGTCGACCAGATCGATGAACACCCCGTGGTGGTCGGCGCACTGCCCCATGCTCGGGTCACACGTGCCGCCCGCCTTCAGCTCGGTGGTGGCGCGCGTGGTGATCATGAAGCGGATCTGCCCCATGCCGCGGGCGTAGAACGTGACCCCGTCGTAGGACGACGCGTCGTAGGGGCAGTTGCCGTCGAAGTCGTTGTTGAGGACCACGGCCATCCCCGCGCCCCACGAGTCGAAGCCGTCGCCGAAGGTCCGGGCCGAGAACTCCGTGCCCGTCGCCCCCATCTCGGTCGGCTGGAAGCTGCCGGGCGCAGGCGTCTGCATGCCCATCGGCGACTCGTCGTTGTACGTGAACCAGAAGCCGACGCGACCGTCGACCTCGGGAATCGCTTCGTCGGGAAAGATCTGGCCGAGCTCGAGCTCGAGATCGTCGATGAGGGGCTCCGCGCCGGCCTCCGGGATCATCGAGTCGCAGTAGGGCGGCAGGTCGGGCCGGGGCTCGCCGGTCGTGCCCGTGTCATCGGTGCCGTCGGTGCCGTCCGTATCTTCGGTGTTGCTCGTCGCGCCCGGATCCGTGTCCGTGTCGGTCGCGTCGGTCCGTCCCGACTCTTCGCTTCCGCCTCCGCCGCCCGAGCCGTCCGAGTCGGTGCTCGCCGCCGAGTCGATGCCCGTGACCAACGAGTCGACGGTGATGCCCGGGCCTGTGCCGCCCGTGGTGCCTTCGTCGGCCGGCGCCGACCCTCCGGTCGTGGGGAGCTCGGCGCCCTCCGACGGACACCCGCTCGCGACCAACGCGGCACATAAGCCAACCAACACCCGAAACGTTGAAGCAGTCGATCCCATTGCGCCCCCCGATAAATGCTGGCACGAATCCCATCGGATCGGCCCCGCTCCATACTGGGAGGTCACAACGAAGTAATACGGATGAAAATTATCAATTGGGGGGCCTGGACCGTTCATGCGCAAGGCGCGGGTACTCTGTTTCAATGCCGACGCGGCGACTCGGCGGCCCCGAGGTAGCATTGCCACCGCGTGAACGCCCCAAACCCCACCGCGGTCCGAACTTCGGATCTGACGATTCGGCGGGGCGGAATGGTGATCTTGGCGGACGTCTCGCTGGAGATCGGCGCTGGGGTCTTTGCCCTGCTCGGGGACAACGGCACGGGCAAGTCGACCCTGCTGCGGGCTCTGGCCGGCATCCAGCCCCCGGCCACGGGCACCGTGCACCTCGATGGCCACGACCTGTGGCACGAGCCGATCGCCGCACGCCGAGCCATGGGCTACCTGCCCGAGAGTCCCGACCTGTTTCCCTATCTCACCGCGCGGGAGCTACTGCACACCGCCAACGGGGTTCGGGGCCTGCCTCCCGAGACGGGCGAGGCCCAGTTCAGCCGCTGGGTACGCCCCGAGGCGCTCGATCTGCGCATCGGATCGCTGTCGGCCGGCCAGCGCCGCAAGCTCGCGCTCGTCGCCGCCACCGCCCATGAGCCGCGCATCGTGCTGCTCGACGAGCCCGCCAATACCCTCGACGAGGCCGCCACCGCCGACCTGACGCAGATGCTGGTGGAGTGGCGCGATGCCGGGCGGACCGTGATTGCCGCCACCCATCGGCCCGATGCCCTCGACGGCATCTGCGATGGCCGATTGCGCGTCGCCGACCACACCGTCGTCCGGTCGTGAGCAGCCGGACGAACACCCGACAAAACTCGAGTAACCGCGACTACGGTGGTGCGTATGTCAATGCACAGGGTTTAAGCCCGGCTTAAGCCGACGCTGCCCCGTCTCCGCCCTAGGCTCCAAGTGTCCTCGGACATCGCCCACGGCCCCAGAGACCCGCCATGCTCAGCTCCCTCGAGATCGCCGCCGCTGCCTTGTTCCTGCTGCTGTCTGCCGCTCTGCTGGCGATGTGGAGCTGGGCCGCGCCGAGCATGTGGACCGAGCTCGACCTGCGCGTCGCCCTGGGCTGCCTGGCCATGACCTGGCTCGGCGTGGCGTGGGCCCTGCCCCGCGGCGCCGCGGTGACCGATCCACAGACTCCCTAGCTCCGTACTCCCAACGACTCCATTTTCTCCCGAGAGGGATGACAACCCCCCCAACCTTCGACCCATCGAAACACCGCGACCAGGAATGGTCGCCCCCTCGGTGCCCCTCGTCCTGACCGGCGGCAGGCACCTCCCGAAGACCCGGGACTCGCCCTCGACGGGGCAGACGGCATCACAACGAAAAGGAGCCGCGCGCGGGCCGACCACCCGCAGCGCGGCCCGCCCACCGGGACCCGGGCGAAGGGCCCGATGCGAGCCTCGCCGAGCCGGGAGTGCGTACCCGACTTCATGGCAGTTCTGTGGGGGAATCGTGTGCAACTCGTGGCACGCTCCCCCGGTCTGCGCGGCATCGCATCGAGCCTTTCGCCCGGGTCCAACTTTTTTTTCGGGCCCCGTACGTAGGCATCAGCGTGCACACGACACGGATGTCGCGGCGACCCGGGCCCCATGGCCAGGCCGAGCCCCGATCTAGGTGCGGTGTGGCGAGCCACCACGACATCATTGTCAGCGCCACGGGCCCTTGGCGCCCGATCCGGCCCTGAATAAGACCCCCCGGTGGCTAGGTCGAACGAGCATGCTGTCGCTCGCAGCTTCCGACTCCACCGCCCACGGCTCGCGAACCCACTACGTCTACGCGCGGCCCCAGCAGCTCGAGAGCCACCTCGCGCAAACGCGCCGAGATTCCCGCCACGAGGACATGCTCCTCGGCTGCCTGCTCGCCGGCAAAGTCTACGTCGTCGACTACGAGATCATCCTCGACCACGAAGGCCCCTGCTTCGAGCTTTGCCCCGATCGCATGAACGGCCAGCCCACCCTCGCCGTGTACACCTCCCGCGATCAGATCCCCGCGCACCGCGATCCCATGGAGGCCGAGGCCATGCCCTTCGCCGAGATCCTCCAAGAGCTCGACGCCGAAGCCAGCGTGGTCCTCAATCCCGCCAGCCCCCTCGCCCACCGCATCGGCGCCGACGAGCTCCACATGCTGCGGCGCGTGCTCGCGACGGACTGAAGGCGACCACCGCCAGACCGAGGCGCCGCGAAACAAGAGGCCCGTGCTGCGATGCAGCGCGGGCCTTTGTTCGTCTCGTGAGGCCGCCCTCCCGACGCCCCAGGTCGACGCTTCGAGCGCCGCCACCAGACCGGCTCGGCGCGATACCGCGACGACGTCGGAGCCCTCCGGCGCGTGACGAGAACGGGCTTGCTGGTGCGATGAGGTTCGTTCTAAGAAAACACCATGGTCAAAACGATGATGTACCGTGTCATCGGATCCATCTTCGTCGTCGTGCACACGGACGCGGCTCCCGGTGCCGATGAGTGGTCGGAGTACCTCGCGTACTATCGCGAAAACGCCCACGGGAAGGCCACCCTCGTCGTGACGGATGGTGGGGGTCCCAACGCGAAGCAACGGGCGATGGTCAACGAGTTTCTCGAGAAGACGGACATGAAGCCGAAGATCGCGATCTGCACCGACCGGCGGGTCACGCGGGGGATCGTCACGGCCCTCGGATGGTTCAACAAGAACATCCGCGTCTACGCCACGCAGGACTCGGACATCGAGGAAGCGCTGATGTACCTCGGCGTTGCTGGCTCCGACGGAGCAACCACCGTGAGCGCAGTTCGGGGGCTTCGGCAGGAGCTGGTGGAGCTCGCCGCGAGTTGACGGCACGGCAGGCTCCGGCGCCGCCCTTCCAGACCGCGACCAGTGAGGGTGGTCGCAGCGCTCAATCCAAACGAAAAGGCCCGTGCTGCAAGCAGCGCGGGCCTTGTTCGTGGGTGGACGAGCGGCTCGACTACGCGTCGGCGTCCTCGGAGGAGTCTTCGTCGGTGGCGTCGGCAGCCTCGGTGGCCTCGCCGCCCTCGGCAGCCTCGCCCTCGACAACCTCGCCCTCGATCACCTCGGCCTCGGCGACGTCGTCGTCGCTGTCGTCGACCATGCGAGCTGCGGCCACGACACGCTCGCCGTCGCTCATGCGGATGATCCGAACCCCCTGAGTGTTGCGGCCCAGCTCGCTGATGCCGCTGACGGGGGTGCGGATGACCTTGCCCTCGCTGGTGATGAGGATGATCTGATCGTCGGGGTGGACGAGTAGATTCTCGACGACGGGGCCGTTGCGATCGTTGACCTTGATGGTGATGAGGCCCAGGCCAGCGCGGCTCTGGGTGCGGTACTCGCTGGCCGAGGTGCGCTTGCCGTAGCCGTTGAGGCAGATGGTGAGCACCTGCAGCGCCCCTTCGTCGGTGGCGGCGAGCCGGCTCATGGCGACGAGGGTGTCCTCGCCGCGCAGGCCCATGCCCCGCACGCCGCGGGCGTTGCGACCCATGGGGCGCACCGCGGACTCGTCGAAGCGAATGACCATGCCCCCCGCGCTGCTGAGCATGAGGTGCTGCTTGCCGTCGGTGAAGCGCACCGACATCAGGCGATCGTCCTCGTCGATGCTCACCGCGATGAGGCCGGTCTTGCGCATGTTGGCGTACTCGCTCAACTGGGTGCGCTTGACGTAGCCCTTCTTGGTGGCGGTGACGATGTAGTGGTCGTCGTCGACCTCGTCCTCGCGGTACGGGATCATCTCGAGCACCCGCTCGTCGGGGCGCATCTCGAGGAAGTTGACCAGCGCCTTGCCCGGGCCGTCGCGTCGGCCTTGCGGGAGCTCGAAGACCCGCTTGCGGAACACGCGGCCCGAGTTCGTGAACATCAGCAGCCACGAGTGGGCGCTGGCCTCGAGCACGGTGGTCACGAAGTCGTCGTCGGCACGACCGCCGCCGCTCTTGACGCCCTTGCCGCCGCGCGCCTGCACCCGATAGTCCTCGGTGGGCAGCCGCTTGATGTAGCCGTGGCGGGTGAGCATCACGACCATCGACTCGTCGGCGACCAGATCGATGGCATCGATCTCGCCCTCGGCCTCGAGGATCTGAGTGCGGCGCGAGCCCTTGGAGCCGAGCTCGCCGTCGCCCGCCCCTTGGCCCTCGGGATCGCCGTAGGTGTGGCGGATCTCGAGCAGCTCGTCCCGGATGACCCGCATCAGCAGGCCCGTGTCGGCCAAGATGGCCTCCAGCCGGGTGATCTCGGCACACAGCTCGCGGTACTCGCCCTCGACCTTCTCGCGCTCGAGCCCGGTCAGCCGCTGCAGCCGCATGTCGAGGATGGCCTTGGCCTGGCGCTCGCTGAGGTTGTAGGGACGGCCCTTCGCCGCCTCGACCTCGGCCTCGGGTCGGTTACAGCGCTCGAGGAAAGGCGCGAACCCTTCGAGCGCCTCGCTCATCAACGCCTCGCGGGCCACCTCGGGGTTGGCCGAGCCGCGGATGATGGCGATGACCCGATCGATGGCATCGATGGCGACGCCCAGGCCCTCGACGATCTCGCGGCGCTCCTGGGCCTTGCGCAGATCGAACTTGGTGCGGCGGGTGACCACCGTGCGGCGGTGGTCGATGAACGAGACCAGCGCGTCCTTGAGCGTCAGGACCTGCGGGCGCCCGTGCACGATGGCGATCATGTTGACCCCGAACGAGGTCTGGAGATCGGTCATCTTGTACAGGTTGTTGAGCACCACCTGGCCGGCCGAGTCACGCTTGATCTGAATCCAGATCCGCATGCCCGTGCGGTCGCTGTAGTCCTGCACGTCGCTGATGCCCTCGAGTCGCTTCTCGCGGACCAGGGCCGCGATGCGCTCGATGAGCCGGGTCTTGTTGACCTGATAGGGGATCTCGGTGACGACGATGGACTCGCGGCCCTTGGCGTCTTCCTCGATCTCGCAGCGGGCTCGCACCACGATGCTGCCGCGCCCCGTGGCGTAGGCGGAGCGAATCCCCGCGCGGCCGATGATGAAGCCCCCGGTGGGGAAATCTGGGCCCTTGACGTACTCGAGCAGGTCGAGGATCTCGAGCTCGGGGTTGTCGATGAGGGCGATCACCGCGTCCACCACCTCGGTGAGGTTGTGGGGCGGGATGTTGGTGGCCATGCCCACCGCGATGCCGACGGCACCGTTGAGCAGCAGGTTGGGAAGCTTGGTCGGGAGGACGGAAGGCTCGAGCTCCTTCTCGTCGTAGTTCGGCACCCAGTCGATGGTGTCTTTTTCGATGTCGGCCAAAAGCTCCGAGGCGAGCTTTTGCATCCGCACCTCGGTGTACCGCATCGCGGCCGGCGAATCGCCGTCGACCGAGCCGAAGTTGCCCTGCCCGTCGACCAGCGGGTAGCGCATGGAGAAGTCCTGAGCCAGGCGGACCAGCGCGTCGTAGACCGCCGAGTCACCGTGCGGGTGGTACTTGCCGATGACGTCACCGACCACGCGCGCCGATTTCTTGTACGGCTGCTGGTGGGTGTTCCGCAGCTGGTGCATCGCGTAGAGGATGCGGCGGTGCACCGGCTTGAGCCCGTCCCGGGCATCGGGCAGAGCCCGGGAAATGATGACGCTCATTGCGTAGTCCAAAAAGGAGCTACGCATCTCGTCTTCGATGTTCAGCGCGGTCTTTTGGTCGCTCACCATGACGGTCGGCACGGGCCCCGCGTACGGCGGCCGGGCGGCAAAGGATACCCCCGGGCTCCCTGAGGGAAAAGCCGGCTCGATGAGGCCATACGAGGCCGAATTCGGGACTTTAGGGGATCGCCCCAGGCGGCGACCGTCGGCGATGTGTTACCGAGGAGACATGACGGGCAGCAAGTTCGTCCAGGTCCTGAAGGTCGAGGATTTTCGCATCGAGTCCGGCGTCGAGGCCGTACCGACGGGACGGGGCGCCGCGACGGTCCGAAATTTCGTCCGGATCTGGCTGATGGGCTCGCCCGCCGTCGCCCACTCGCGGGTGACCAACGCCTTCCTCGAAGCGCGCTCCGACTGGGGCGAGCCTTCGGTGCCGAGCTTTGATTTTTCGGGGAACCGGATCTTGATCGGCTACGCGATGGGCGGGATCGAGGCGGTCGTCTCGATGCTGAGCGGAGGGGCCGAGGTGTTCTGCCAGTATCGCGAGTTCGACGGCGGCGGCGTGTATGCCGGGGTGTATCGGGCGCAAGGGGCTGGGGATCAGCACTGGGTGCCGGCCGGGTAGCGCACCCGGCTCAGTGGGTCCCGTTGCCGACGCGCAGCACGTGCCCGTCGAGGTCCTCGACCCACATCTCCCGCAGCCCCCACTCCTCGTCCTTCGGCGGCCGTAGGATCTTTGCCCCGCGGTCGAGGTACTCGCGCCAGACCTCGTCGACGTCCCGCACCAAGATACTCATGTAGGTGCCGGCCCGGCCCTGGCACTGCTCGCAGAAGTAGACGTCGACGTGTCCACGGCGGACGCCGGCGAAGGTGGCCGGGTTGCCCCACTCCCACGCGACCTGGAAACCGAGCACGTCGCGGTAGTGACGGAGGCTGGCCTGGAGATCGTCGACGGCAAAGATCGGTACGGCGCACAGGAATTGGTCGTCGCCGTCGGCGGCAGCGGGCATGGCGGCGCTTTGCTCGAGGCAGGCCTTCATCTGGGCGACGGCGGGGGGCTCGGGCTCCGAGCTGCCGCAGGCGGTCAACAGCGCGAGCGAGAGCCCGAGGGTCATCCGATTCCTCATTCCGAGACGATAGCAATCGTATTGTCCCGACGTCCGCGACCATGCCAGGCTGCCCGCGGCCCAGTTCGACCCCCGGCCCCCCCCCTCACCTCTACCGTCGCCATGCTCCGTCGTGCTCTTCACGCCCTCCCGCTCCTGCTCCCGACCCTCGGCTGCCGACCCACGCCCGTCGACATGCCCGAGCCCCCACCTCAGGTGACGGACACGGTGCTCCCGGCCGGCCGCGACGAGCCGCCTGCCGGCACGGCGGACCCGACCGGTGCGCCGCCGACGATGGCGGGCGTGACCTACGACCCGAAGGCGGACCCGCGCAACGCGGAGGGCTGGGACCTGGCGGCCAAGCGTCGGCCCGATGATCCGGCGGACCGCCGCAAGGCTGCGTTCGACATCGCGACGCTCTACGAGCTGGCGGGGATCGGCGGGCTGAGCTGGTCGCCCGATGGCACGCACCTGCTGTACACGGTCACTCGGCACGACCTCCCAAAGGGTCGCTCCAACACGGACATCTGGCTGGCCGATCCCGGGGCGGGCACGACCCGTCGCCTGACCTCGCACAAGGCGTACGACGGCGCAGTGACCTGGGCGCCCGACGGCCGGAGCTTTGCGTTCGTCTCGAGCCGCAAGGACGGCTCGCAGCTGTGGCGCATGGCGATCGACGGCGGCGAGCCGGAGCAGCTGACCTCGATCTCCACGGGGATCATCGAGCCCCGCTGGTCGCCCGACGGCAGCCGCATCGCGTTCGGTTCGAAGGTGTTCCCCGAGCACGGGGCCGACGACGCGGCCAACCGTGCGGAGCTCGACTCCATCGCGGGCAGCCCGGTCAAGGCCCACGTGGCCGACGAGCTGCTCTACCGCCACTGGACACGATTCGACGACGGCCGCCGTGAACACCTGATGGTGCTCGACCTGCAGTCGGAGGAGATCATCGACATCACGCCGGGCGAGCACGACTCCCCGACGTTCCGCCTGGGTGACCCCGGCTTCGCGTTCTCGCCCGACGGCAAGGAGATCTGCTTCGTCAGCAATCGTGACGAGGCGCGGGTTCAGGCGTGGTCCACCAACAAGGACCTGTACGTCGTGCCGGTCACGGGTGGAAAGGCCCGGCTGCTCACGGGCAGCAACCCCGCCTACGACGGACACCCGACGTACTCACCCGACGGGCGCTTGATCGCGTACCTGCGTCAGGCCCAGCCCGGCTACGAGTCCGACGAGTTCGAGCTCGCGCTGTACGATCGTGAAAAGGGCGGTACGACCATCCTGACGGAGGCGTTCCCCAACTGGATCACCGATCTGCGCTGGGCCGCCGATTCGAGCCACCTCATCGTGCAGGCCCCCATCGAGGGCCGGACGCCGCTACTGCGCGTGCCCGTGGACGGCGGGGCCATCGAGCCCCTCGCGCTGCCGTCGGCCCGCGGCTACGACGTCGCTCCGAGCGGTCAGCTGGCGTTCACGTTCAGCTCGGTGGGCGCGCCCGTCGAGCTGTTCGTCGCGGCCCCCGATGGCTCGAAGCCCACGCGACTCACGGGGCTCAACGACGAGATCGTGGCCAGCCACGACATCCGGCCCGTCGAGGAGCTACGCGTGCCCGGGGCCGACGGCAAGCCGGTCCACGTGTTCGTGGTCAAGCCGCACGGCTATCGCAAGGGCAAGCGCTACCCGCTGATCATCAACGTGCACGGCGGGCCGCAGTCGCAGTGGGCCGACTACCTGCGCGGCGACTGGCAGGTCTACCCGGGCTCGGGCTACGTGGTGGCGTTCTTCAACCCGCACGGCTCGACCGGCTACGGCCAGGACTACACCGCGGCCATCTCCAAGGACTGGGGCGGCAAGGTCTACGAAGACGTCATGGCCGTCGTCGACGCGCTCGAGCAGGAGCCCTACGTCGACTCCAAGCGCATCGGCGCGATGGGCTGGTCCTACGGCGGCTACATGATGAACTGGCTGCTGGGGCATACCGACCGCTTCCAGGCCATCGCCTCGATGATGGGCATCTACGACCTGCCCTCCTTCTACGGCGCGACCGAGGAGCTGTGGTTCCCCGAGTGGGACCTGGGCGGGCCGACCTGGGAAAATCGCGAGGCCTACGCCAAGTGGTCTCCCTCGACCTACGCCGAGAAGTTCAAGACGCCCACGCTCGTGGTCACGGGCGAGCTGGACTATCGCGTGCCTTATACGCAGAGCCTCGACCTGTTCACCGCGCTGCGCCGCCAAGACGTGCCCGCCCGCCTGGTGGTGTTCCCCAACGACGGACACTGGCCCAGCCACGTGCGCTCGATGCCGCTCTATTACGCGGCTCACCTCGACTGGTTCCACCGCTACCTCGGGGGCAAACCGTCGCCGTGGTCGCTCGAGGACCTGGTCCGCGGCCGCGCCCACGACCAGGACGAGGACTGATGCCCGAGCTGCCCGAGGTCGAGCGAGCCCGGCGACTGGTCGAGCGCGTAGCGGTCGGCAAGGTGATCACCAAGGTCCGCTGTGCCGACGACGACATCGTGTTCGACGGGGTCACACCTCGACAGGTCGCCCGCCGCCTGAAGGGGCGCACGGTGGTGGCCAGCCGGCGCCGCGGCAAGCAGATGTGGTGGGAGCTCGACGAGCGGCCCTGGCCCTTGTTTCACTTCGCGATGACCGGGCAGTTCGTCACGCCCGCCCGCGGCCCCTTGCGCCTGGCGGCCTCGGGCAACAAAGACCTCGACCGCAGCTGGCCGCCGAAGTTCTGGAAGATCCACCTGTGGCTGGACGACGGCGGCGAGCTGGCGATGACCAACTCGCGGCGACTCGGCCGCATCCGGCTGCGCGAGGATCCCGAGTCCGAGCCGCCCATCTCGAAGCTGGGCTTCGACCCCTTCTACGAGATGCCCTCCGCCAAGGCGTTCGGCGAGCGACTGCGCGCCCGCAAGGCCGTACTCAAGGCCTTGCTGCTCGACCAGAAGTTCGTGGCGGGCATCGGCAACTGGATGGCGGACGAGATCCTCTACCAAGCGAAGATCGATCCCCGCCGCCGCGGGCACGAACTCGACGAGGCCGAGGCGCGTCGCATCCACGCCAAGACCAAGGCCATCGTGGAGCTGGCCTGCCGCGTCGAGGCCGACAAGAGTAAGTTCCCGCGCAGCTGGCTGTTCCATCACCGCTGGGGGAAGATCGCCGACGCCACCACAGCGCGGGGCGAAGCGATCGACTTTCTCGAGATCGGCGGGCGCACCACGGCGTGGGTGCCCGCCGTGCAGAAATAACGGAGGGAATCTCGGGCCCGATGTCGAACCGGGCCTAGCTTCGCCGTCGTAGGGCCGGACCGATGGCGAAGTTCCAAGGCTTTCCCCCCCAAACCCTCCGATTCCTGAAAAACCTGGGATCCCACAACGAAAAGGCGTGGTTTCAGGCCCATCGCGAAGAGTACGAAGCGTACGTCCTCGAACCCGCGAAGTCGTTCGTGGCCGCGCTGGGTGAGCGATTGACCGCCCTTCGCCCGGAGATTTCGGCCGAACCCCGGATCAACGGCTCGATCTTTCGCATCAATCGAGACGTGCGGTTCTCCAAGGACAAGCGGCCGTACAAAGACCACATCGACCTGTGGTTTTGGGAAGGGGCCGATCGCAAGCAGGGCTCTTCGGGGTTCTTCTTTCGGCTCCTGCACGACCGCGTGATGCTCGGCGCGGGGATGCACGGGTTTCCCAAGGAGCAGCTGACGACATTTCGGGCGGCGGTCGACGACGATGAAATCGGCTCCGCGTTGGTCACGGTCGGCAAGCGGCTAGCGAAGGCCGGGTACCCACTCGAAGGTCAGTCGTACAAGAGAGTGCCGCGCGGATACGACACGGAACATCCGCGGGCCGAGCTACTGCGACACGGGGCGCTTCATGCGGGGTCGACCCTGGAACCCCTCCCCGAAGAGCTTCACTCGGCGAAGTTCGTCGGTTTGTGCATGCGGCATTTCAAGAAACTGTTGCCACTGCATACATGGTTGGTCGATCACCTGCAGTCCTAGACACATACAGTCTGCGACATTGGCCGCCCACCTCCGATCCCGTCCCATCAGAGGCCTGAGCGCAGGCAAATCCCCCACAGGTACGGTGTTGGCGTGGAGTTGTCGATCGAGCGCACAGTTATTACGACCTGCACCATGGTCGATCGAGGTCTACGCTACCCAAGTACGAGGGGCCGCATGTGAAGGTGCACATCGGCCCACTTGGATGCCCTCGTACCTCCATCACCCAACACGCAATGCATTGGTCGTTCGAAGAACGGGCCCGGGTCGTGCTCGGGCTCGCCCGGGGTGAAATTCGCCTGACGGAACTCACCACGCGCAAGGGGCTGTCCGCAGCCACGGTGCGGATGTGGGTCGACGAGTTCATCCACGCCGCGCCCGAGCAGTTCGACGAAGACATGCACACGACGCTCGTCGGGCAGGGGCTGGCGAGCGACTCGGTGAGCAGCCAGCAGTCGGGGCACATCGAAGACGTGGCCCCGCTCGATCTCCTGCAGAGCCTGAGCATCTACCGCAAGGCCGGGCATGTCTCGTTTTTCCATGCCCACGGCACGAGTCAGCTGTGGTTCGAGGGCGGTGAGATCGTCGATGCCTGCAGCGGCGCGCTGCATGGCGCGGCCGCGGTCTACCGCATCGTGGGTCACGAGCGCGGCCACTTTCGCGTAGACGTCACGGGACAGCCGCGTCCGCGAACGATCGAAGAGCCGGTCAACGCGTTGATCTTCGAGGCGGCACGCCGACTCGACGAGAGCCAGCGCTTGCGCGCCAAGGCCCCCGCGTCCGACGAGGTCTTGTCGGGCGCCGCCGCGGCCCTGCTGGCCCCCGATCTCCCGCCGGACGAGCTCGAGGTCGCCACGCTCTTCGGTCCGGGGGCGACCCTCGGCGAGGTGCAAGAGCGCTCGAGCCTCGGCGAGCTGGAGACACTGCGGAGCATCGCGTCCCTGCTGAAATCGGATCGACTCGAGCGCACGGGGCAGACCCGCGTCGCGACCATTCCCAGCGTCAAGGAACGGGCGGCCGCCCTTCGCCGCGTCGCCCTCGAGATTTCCCAAGCGGCCGTGCCCGCGATCGTGCACGAGCCCCGCCCCCGCTCGCGACGGCCGCTGTGGCCCTTCGCTTCGCTCGGCGGGCTGCTGACGCTGGTCGTCACGATCGCCCTCATCCGCGGCGGGACCGAAGAGCCGACCCCCACCGTCGCCAAGTCCACCCGGGCCCCGTCGTCCGAAGCACCGCCGCTGGCCGTGGCCGGGGCTCCCCCCGCGGGCTCCAACGGCCTCGCCCATGTCCCCACGTTGTCGGGCTCTTCCACGGCCATGCCAGCTGCGAGTGCCGACCCCCCCGTCGCAGACGAGAACCCCGAACCAGCGGAGACCGAACCCGAACCCGAGCCCGAGCCCGAGCTGATCATCGAAGACGATGCCCAGCCGACGCCGCACAACCGTGGCCGCAAGCGCGGTCGCAAGGCCGCACCCGAGGCCACCCCGGCTCCCGTGCCGATGCCGGTCGTCGAAGAACGACCCCCCGCCGAAGAACCTCCCCCCGAGGACGCCGCATCGCTGCTCCGCCGAGCGCGGGACGCCTACGGATCGGGACGCGCTCGCGAGGCCTACCGCCTCGCCGACCGCAGCTACCGACTCCAGTCCTCTCCCAAGGCCGCCGAGGTCGCGGTCCTGGCCGCGTGCATGATGAAGGCGCCCAACAAGGCCCGCAGCGCGCTGAACAAGGTCACCTTGCTCCGCCGCTCGACCATGCGCACGATCTGCCGCGACCAGCACTCGGTCCGCATCAAGATCCTCCCCCAGTGACGCTCAGCCCTCCACCATCCCGAAACCAGTCCTCGATTGGTACCCTCGCGGCCATGGCCCGAGCCCACTTTGCCGCGCTGCTCGCCGTCTCACTGGCGCTCGCGTGTTCAGCCCGACCGGTCGACTCCGACGACGAGGACGAGTCCGACTCGACGGACATCGACGAAGCGGGGGTCCAGCCCAGCGAGCAGGGAACGATGTACTCGGCGTGCGGCACCTCAGCCGAGTGCGCGCCGCTGGAGTTCTGTGTTTTTCCGCAAGGCGAGACGGGCTTCTGTACGGCGGCCTGCGCCTCCCCCACGAACTCGAGCAACTGCGCTGGCGCCCCCGGCAACCAGGAACTCAGTTGCTTCGACATCGGCCTCGCCGACGACCGCCAGGTGTGCGCGCTCGATTGCGCGGCTACGCCCTGCCCCCGCGGGATGCGCTGCGAAGCGGTGAACTCGGGCGGGACCGCCCGCTCGATCTGTTTCTGACGGGCCCTGGCCAAGCCACGGTGGTCTGCGCTACCCAAGACGTCCGGTGGCCGCGGACTCGACCTACGACCCCGATCCTTCGCTCGATACCCGAACGATCGCCGACCATCGCCGCGATCGGACGCTGGACGCGAAGCCCAGCCGCGAGCCGATCGAGCGCGGCACCTCGATGGGTCGTTACCTCGTGCTGGACGAGATCGGCGAGGGCGGCATGGGCGTGGTGGTGCGCGCCTACGACCCCAAGCTGCATCGCGAGGTCGCGCTCAAGCGGCTGCACCGCGGAACCCTCGACGCGGAGAGCCAGGCGCGGCTGTTCCGCGAGGCCCAGGCGATGGCCCAGCTCAGCCATCCCAACGTGATCACGATCCACGACGTGGAGCGCACGGAGCGGGGCGTGATCATGGCGATGGAGTTCGTCGAAGGCCAGACGCTGAGCAAGTGGATCGCCGAGGGCCCCCACCCGTGGGCGGAGGTGGTCGAGCGCTTCAAGCAAGCCGGCCGAGGTCTGCTCGCGGCCCACCAGGCCGGCCTCGTGCACCGCGACTTCAAGCCGAGCAATGTCATCACCGGGCACGACGGCCGGGTGCAGGTGATGGACTTTGGACTCGCCCGGGCCGAGCCCACGCAGTACAGCTCCGACTCGCGCATCTCGACCGACGAGCCCGAGACGCCGGACCCCATGTTCGAGCCGGACCCGTCGATGATGGTGCTGTCGGCCGATGCCAGCGGCTCGCTCGACGTCCCGCTGACCGAGGCGGGACTGGTGATGGGTACGCCGGCCTATATGGCGCCGGAGCAGCACCGCGGCGACGTGGCGGATGCTCGCTGCGATCAGTACGCGTTTTGTGTGTCGCTGTGGGAAGGGCTGTGGGGCACCCGCCCCTTCGAGGGCAACCATCGCGCCATCGCGCTGGCCAAGCACGGAGGTCCGCCGCCGCTGCCTCGCGAGCCCAAGGTACCGCGCGCGCTCCAGGACATCGTGCGGCGCGGGTTGTCGCCCAAGGCGGGCGAGCGCTTCCCGTCGATGGCCGAGCTCATCGACGCGCTCGAGCGAGACCCCACCACCCAGAGTCGGCGATGGCGAACGGCCGCGGGAGCGGTGGTCGTGGCGGCGGGCGTGACCGGAGTGGTGCTCGCCGGGCGAAGCTCCGCCCCCGCGCCGTGCGAGGACGCGAGCGCTCAGCTCGAGGGTATCTGGGACGACACACGCCGAGCCGAGGTGCGCGGAGCCCTGCGCGACACGTCGCTGAGCTACGCGGAGAACACCTGGAAGCGGGTGTCGACGTTCCTCGACGACTACGCGCAGACCTGGGCGCAGATGCACACCGAGGCATGCGAGGCGACAGCCGTCCGCCGGGTCCAGTCCGAAGCCCTGCTCGACGTGCGCATGCAGTGCCTGCGTCGTCGCAAGCTCCACCTCGAGGCCGTCGTCGAGGTGCTGGCCACGGCCGACGAGGCGGTCGCCAAGACAGCCATCCGCCAAGTCATGAACCTGCCGCCCATCGAGCGCTGCGCGGACGTCGACGCGCTGATGGCCGCGGTCGCCCCACCCGAGCAGCCGGCCATCGCGGCCGAGGTCGAGGAGATCCGCGACGCGCTCGCTCGGGTGATCGAGCTCGGCCACGCCCGCCGCTACGACGAAGCCCAGGTCGTGATCGATGGCCTCCTCGAGCGTGCCCGCGCCACGGACTACACCCCCATCGTGGCCGAGGTGCTGCGCATCACCGCCGATCTCTCGGACCTGCAGGGAAACTTCGCGCGCGCCGAGAGGGAGGGCACCGAGGCGTTCGAGCTCGCGCTGCAGTCGGGGCACGACACCGCCGCGGCCGACATCGCCAGCGCGATGCTGTTCCTGACCGCCAACCGGCAGGTCAACCTCGACAAGGCTCGGGTCTGGAGCACGGCGGCGGTGGGCCTGGCCCAAGCGGTACGCCCGGGAGGGCGACGACACGCCCGCTCCATCAACGGCCTCGGCGTGCTGGCCTACCACCTGGGGGACTTCGCGGTGGCCAAGATCCACTTCGAGCGGGCCATCGAGATGCTCATCCAGGTGGAGGGCGAAAAATCCGACACCGTCGCCAACACCTACAACCACCTGGGCGCCATCCTCGACGAGCAGGGTCGCTACAAGGAAGCACAGCGGCACTTCGAGCGCGCCTTGAAGATCCACCTGGAGCTATACGGCGAAAACCATCCCTGGCCCACCCGCTCGATGGACAACCTCGCGCTGTCTCTCCAGGCGCAGGGGCTCAACGAACGCTCACGGGACATGCACGTCCGGGTGCTCGAGATTCGCCGCCAGGCCCAGGGCGAGCGGCACCCCAACGTGGGGCTGGCCCACAACAACCTCGGCTGGGACTACATGGGTCTCGACGAGTACGACAAAGCGGCCGATCACTTCGAGCACGCGTTGGCGATCTTCGTGGAGGCGCTGGGGGACGAGCACCCGCGGGTCGGCATGGCGGCAGAGAGCCTCGCCGAGGCCGAGCAAGCCCGCGAGCGCTACGCCGCGTCGGAAGTCTTGCACCGACGCGCGCTGAGGATCCGTCGCAAGGCCCTGGGCGACGAGCACCCGAACGTCGCGCTGTCGTATAGCGGCCTGGGCAAGGTGGCGACGAGCCAGGGCCGCTACGAGGACGCGATCGAGCAGCACGGCAAGGCGCTGGCCATCACCGAGAAGAAACCCGAAGGCATGGAGCGACGGCTGGCCGAGATGCTCCTGGCGATGGGACAGGCACAGCTCGGGGCGGGGCACTTTGCCGACGCTCGGAAGTCGCTCGAGCGCTCCCGCACCGTCATGAGCGAGAGCTCCGATCCACAGGTGCTGGGGGCGCTTTATTTCGCCCTCGCGGAGGCCAACGAGGGGGACGGTGGCGATCCCCAGCTGGCCCGCGACCACGCCGAGAAGGCCCGGAGCCTGCTCGCGGACCAGACGACCCGCCGCGCGACCGAGCTGCGGGGCAAAGTCGACGCCTGGCTGGCCAAACCGGCCCCTCAACCCTCGCCCGCCCCCGATTGATCCCTTGCGCCGTCGCGCGCCGCTTCGTATGCCGAAGGGCACATGGTCGAGCTCGCCGCCGCGTCCCAGGACCTTCGCACTGTCATCGAGCGGGCCAGTCGTGGCTTGGTCCAACGCGACGTCGCCGTGCAGCTGGTGGTGCTGGCCGCGGTCGCGCGCGAGCACCTGCTGCTGATCGGCCCTCCGGGCACGGCGAAATCCGAAGCGGTGCGGCGCGTCGCCGCGGGCATCGGCGGGCGCTACTTCGAGTACCTGGTCGGTCGATTCACCGAGCCCGCGGAGATCTTCGGTCCCGTCGATCTGCAGCGCCTGCGTCAGGGCGTGGTGGAGACCCAGACCGCGGGCATGCTGCCCGAAGCCGACGTCGCCTTCCTCGACGAGGTGTTCCTCGGCTCGACCGCCATTCTCAACACTCTGCTCGGGGTCCTCAACGAGCGGGTCTTTCGGCGGGGCCAGACCCAGCTCGATTGCCCGCTGCGGGTCTGCGTGGGCGCCTCCAACACGCTGCCCAACGACCCTGCTCTGGCCGCGTTTTCCGACCGCTTCCTGCTGCACCTGTTCCTCGAGCCCATCGCCGATCCCCACCTCGAGACGCTGCTCGAAGCCGGGTGGTCGCTCTCCGACGCGCCCGCGTCGGCCACCGACGCCGAGGGCAGCCTCCAGTCGCTCGACACGTTGATCCAGGCCTCGCGGGCCATCGACATTCACGCGGTGCGGGGCTCGCTGGCGGAGGCGATCCGCGTGCTGCGAGGCGAAGGCATCGAGATGTCCGACCGGCGGGTGGTGAAGCTCCAGCGCTTGATCGCCGCCGCGGCGGTGCTCGACGGGCGCACGGTCGCACACGAAGGGGACCTGTGGCCCGTCATCTTCGCAATCCCGCGCCCGGGCGACCAGGACCGAGCCCGCGACCTGCTGCGTGCGCTGCTCGATCGCTCCACCAACGAGACCCTGCCCGGCGCGGCCGAGAACGCCTCCCTGGGCCCGTTGGTCCGAGCCCAGCGCCTCGTGAGCGCGGGCCAAGCCCTGCTCGAGACGGACCCCGGAGACGACGCGACCGCGCGCCGCCGCCTGCGACTCGAGCTCGAGGGGGTCGGCCGAGAGATCGACGCCGGGTTTGCGCCCGACGCTCTACCCGAAGGGCTCGGGCCGCTGCGGCAGCGCATCGTGACCAAGACGGCGGAGCTGAGCGATTGAGCCAAGTCCCCCTGCGCTGGTCGACGCGGACGACGGGTGAGCCCATTGCCCCCGAGGGGATGCTGGCTCCCGCCACCGTCGTACGACCGCTGCTCGATCGGCTCTTGCGCGAAGACGACGAAGCGCTGGCCCGGCTGCGCATGGTCGCGTCGCCGCGGGTCGCCGTCGTGCTCGGCGACGCGAAAGACCTGCCGTGGATCGACGGCGTGATCTATCTGCGCCGCGCCAGCCAGGTGTTCGTCCCCTCGTGGCTGGAGCTCGAGCTCGACGTCGACGTCGCGATCGAGGCCTTGCGCCGCCGAGCGCCGGACCTCGCCCTGCCCGCGACGTGGATCCCCGAGCCCGGCTGGCTCGTCTCGGTGGCCGACGCCCGTCCGCCGCAGCGGGAGGTCCTGCGCGAGCATCGGGAGGCGTGGTCATGACCGCGCTGCCCGAGGCCCTGCGTCCGTGGGGCCAGCCCTTGTCGATGTTCGTACGGCTGGTCCACGAACACATCGGCCCCTGGCTGTCGGCGCTGCGCGACAGTGTGGGACCGATGTGGCTGCCGCGACGCGCCCGCAGCGGCGATCCCGATGGCGTCGATGGACTCGCGCCCCGGGGCACCTACGATCGTTTACTGCTCTCCGAGTGGGCGATCGCCATGGAGTTTCCCCAGGAGTTCCTGCGGCGTGCGGTGATGGGTGAGCACATGTTCGTCGCCCCCGCGTTCCAGCAGCCCCACGGGGCCCACACGTCGATCGCCCTTTTGGACTGCGGCCCTTCGCAGCTCGGTGCGCCTCGCCTGGCTCAGCTCGCGACGCTCATCGTGCTGAGCCAGCGCGCGAAAGAGGCGGGCGCGAAGTTCCGCTTCGGCGTGCTGCAAGACGAAGAGCACCAGCTCCACGAGCTCGACCGCAACGCCATCTCCGCGTGGCTCCGCGCCCGAACCTGGGCCCCGCCCCCGCGCGACACCACCGTGTGGAAGGACGCCCTGCAGAGACTCGATGCCAAGGACGCCTGGGTGGTGGGTGCGCCGTCGACCTTGCCCACCGCACGCGCCCTGGGTGCCGGCCTGCTGTCGATCGAAGAGCCGGTCTTCGACGCCGAGCGAGTGCTGCACGTGTCGACGCACCCGGTGACCGCCGTGGGGGCCCAGCTCGATCTGCCCTTGCCGCCCGACGACGTCTCCGTGCGGATCTTCCGAGCCCCGCTGGCCAGCGCCCCGCGCCGCGCTCGTCGCCCGCACACGCCGGTCGTACCGGGCCAGGTGGGGCAGCTCAGCTGCGATGGCCGTCGCCTGCTACTCCCGGTCGAAGGCGGCGAGATTCACTCGTTCCACGTTCCGGGCCGGCTCAGCGACAGCGTCGGGCGCACCAAGAAAGTCGAGTCGCTGTACCAGAGCCGACTCATTGGCGCCGACCTGTGGCAGCGGCGACTGGTGGCGATCTCGCTGGGCGACGACGGGCACGTGCGGCTTCGGGGCGCGGGCCTGCTGCCCCAACCCCGGTACGACGACTCGAAGACGATCAGCACCGAGGTGTCCACCGGACTGTCCTGGCCGGAGAGCCTGCACATCAACGAGGGCGGGGTCCTCGAGTTCTATGTCGTTCGGGCCGAGTCCCGGCGGTTCGAGGCCTACCTCTACGATCACCACCAGCAGCTGTGGAACCTCGAGGTCGGCGCGTCGCCGGGCTCGGATTCACTCGACGAGTGTCACCTCGACGTGCTCGACCGTGGTTGCCGAGGCCTACGACGACTACGGCGAGAGCTCTTCGTGTGGTCCTCGTTGAGCGCGGGCCGAGTGTGCACGACCTTCTCCAAGCTGAGGCCGCCGCAGGGACTCGATGCCGAGGCGCTCGAGACCTGCGTGTTCGGGGCCTCCACCGCCGTCTCCAAGGATGCCTCCCCCGCGGCGTATCCCGATGCCACGGGCTCCAAGTATCGGCTGTGGGGGACGGGCGAGACCACCGAGCTGAGCGTCCCGCCCGGCTCCGTCATCGGCCTCGATCGAGAGGCGGGCTGGCACGAAGCCAAGCCGATGCTGCTCGTGCTCGACCCCGATCGCCGGACCCTGCGGGCCACCAACGCCAAGGGCACGACGGCCATCTACTCGTCCCCCGTCGACATCACCCAGGCCAAGCACGACCCCGCCTGTCGCCGCGTCGTGCTCTTGGGTGAAAACGGGGACATCACCGTGTTCGACGTGGGGCTGCGGCAGGTGGTGCTGCAGCTGCCTCGCGCCAGCCGGGAGAAGGCCTCGTGATCCGGCCCCGTCAGCTCGTGTTTCGTGGCCGCGTGATGGCCCAGGGGCTCTTGGTTCGCCGGGCGTTGATCGGCGAGGAGCATGCCCGGCAGCGCGTGTTGGAGCAGGTGCGCGAGGGCGTTCAGGTCCACGAGATCTCGGCCGGCTACCTGGTGCGGTGGCCCGAGCCCCGCGCGGTCCGAGCCGAAGAGCTCCCCGGCGGCATCGTGGTGAGCCGGTCGGACCTCTGGCTGGCGCTCCCGCTGCGCGACGATGAAGTCAAATCCTTGGCGCCGGCCTCCGGCAGCTTCGTCCACGCCGAGGGCGGACGGGTCCACGTGGTGCTGCCCTCGGAGCTTCGTGGAGTCGATCTCGCGGATTGGATCGACGTCGGGCCTCTGGAGGTCCTCGACGTGGAGCCCGTGGTGAAACAGGGAGGCTTCCCTGTCGCCAGTGGCCCTCGCGTCGCGGCCGACGAAGCACCCAACAACGCGCGCGAGGCCCTCGGCGCCGCCCTGCCCCCCAACTCGAGAGAAGTGCAGCGCTTGATCGACGCCCTCGCCGAGTCCAAACCCCAGGCCGGGCGCGCGGCGGGGACGATCGACGCGCTCGGTGGACGCACGCCGGGCGTCATGGACTCGGTGGCCACGTGGCTCGCCCGAGTCCTGGGTCCGAGTTCATCGCGCGCGCTCGTGAGTGGATCGAACGCGGCCGGGTCCCCCGTCACGGTGTCGACCTCGGCGAGCCGGTCGTCCGAGCCCGGCCGACTGCACAAGCTCTTGGCGCGCTGGGTCGGCGCCTCTCCTCTCTCCGCCCTCATCGGCCACCGCCAGGCTCGCTACGTGGAGAAGACGCTGCGCATGTTCGAGCAGGGTCGATTCGACGAGGCGCTGCGCCACGCGATCCCCTTCTCCTCGATCCCCGGCGCCGTCTCGCCGCCGTCGATGCGCGTGCCGAGCCCTCGCGCCGAGCTCCGACTGACGGCGGCGACCCGGGGCCTACCGCAGTCCTCCCTCAACCTCGGGGATTCGCTCTACGACCGGTTCCGAAGGCTCTATCGGGAGGCCGCCCGGGCCCTCGAGAGCGACGGACGCATCGAAGAAGCCGCGTACGTCCTGTTCGATCTGCTCGGAGACAACGACAAAGGCATCGCGCTGCTCGAGCGACACGAGCGATACGGGCTCGCGGCGCGCATGGCCGAAGGCAAGGGGATGCCGCCCGGTCAGGTGATCCGGCTGTGGTTTCTCGCCAAGGATCCCGCGGCGGCGGTACGAGTCGCCCGGCGCACGGGGGCCTTCGCCGACGCGATCTCCCGCCTCGAGGCCAAACATCCCGATCTCGCGGATCGCCTGCGGGTGCTGTGGGCCGATCGCCTCGCGTCGGCCGGGGACTTCGTCGCCGCCATCGATGCAGTCTGGCCGGTCACCAGCGCGCGCCGCCTCGCACATCGCTGGATCGATCTCGCGATCGAGTTCGGCGGTCCCCCGGCCATGCGCATGCTGCCGCGCAAGCTCGAGCTGCGGATCGACGAGCCCTCCGCCGTCTCCGAGGTCGGGCGGGAGATCTCGGCCCTGCTCGATCGCGACGACGACGACGCCCGCGTCCTGCGGTCTCAGCTCGGGCAGGCGTGGCTCGAGATGAAGCAGCCCTGGCCCCCCGTCGCGCGCGGCCTGGGTCGCGCGTTGGCGCGTCGGCTCTGCGACGACGGGCACCACCGCCAATTCGACCCCGTCGCGCGCAAGTTCGTCGACGCCCTGCGAGACCCCCTCCTGTCGCTCGATTCGCCCATGGTGCGGATGCCGACGAGCAACGAGACGACGGGCGTCCATGCGTCGCGCTTCACTCGACACGAGCGAGGCCTACACCGGATCTCCGACGCCGCCCGACTCGCCAACGGTCGCCTGCTCGTGGCGATGGGCGACGCGGGCGTGCGCGTGGTCGATGCTCGAGGCAAGGTCCTGCGCCGCTACGAACACCCCGCCCAGCGCTTGGTCGTGTCGGACACGGGCACCCGGGCCATCGGCGTATTCACCCGCGGGGCCGTGCATACGCTGACGCGCTTCGATCTCGTGACCGGGCGGGCCGAACGTTGGTGCGATGCCAACTTCGTGTCGTACGTCGACAGCTACGACGGCGCGACCTGGTTCGTCGCGACCGAAGACGCCCTGACCGCCGTGGATGCTCAGTCCCCGGGCTTCGACGCACTGTGGCGCGTCGGGCAGATTCGCGATCCCATCGTGGCCCTCGCTCGCGACCCCCAGCATGTCGTCTTGGTGGTTCATCGAGACGAGGCTTCGTTGATGGAGGTCTGGCGCTACGAGCTGACGGACAAGGGACCCGTGCTACGAGAGCGGTCCGATCTCGCGCTGCCGCGCCAGGGCGAACTCATGAGCTTCGAGGCCAGCGCCGCCCCCAGCGGCCGCGCGGTGATGCGAGTCGACTACCCCTCCGCCACGGAATGGAAGCCCGATGTCGTCGCGTTCGGGCCCTCGAAGACCACGCTGCAGGCCAACGATCCGCCGGCCGGTACCTACGTCACCAGCTCGGACCGCAACTTCCTGTGGATCACGACGGCCGAGGACGTCCAGCTGCGCCTGCTCGCCCCGGGGTCGCTCTCGGCGTTTCGCGGCAAGACGGTACGGCTCGAGGGCAGCACGCACAGCCGTGTTCGAGTCGAGGGGGAGCGCCTGCTCGTGTGCGACGACCTCGGTCGCATCGTGCACCTCAACCACGAGCTGCGCGTGCTCGACTACTGGCTGGTCTGAAACGCGAAAGACCCCCTGCCCGGAGGCAGAGGGTCCTTGCGTCGCGAACGATCTCGCTCAGCTGCGGCGGCGGGAACGGAGGCCCAGGCCGGCGAGCAGCAGGAACATCATGCCCGCCAGAGGACCGCGCTCGTCGGTGCCGCTGATGTTGCAGCCCTGCTCGGAGACGTCGTCCTCGCTCCAGGGCGCGGGCGGGGGACCGTCGGGGATGTGCAGGACGGGCGGCGGCTTGGGACCACCGGGGCCCGGGCCGTCGTCGTCGTCGTCATCGCCGTCGTCGTCGTCGTCGTCGCCTTCTTCGTCGTCGCCGTCGCCGTCGTCATCGTCGTCGTCGCCGTCGTCGTCGTCGTCACCGTCGTCGACGGGGCACTTCTCGAACTCGTCGTCGTCGTCGTCGCCGTCATCGTCGTCGTCGTCGCCGTCGTCGTCCTCGCCCTCGTCGTTGTCCTCCTCGTCGTCGTCCCCCTCGTCGTCGTCGTCGTCGCCGTCACCGATCTCATCGTCGCTGTCGTCGTCGTCGTCACCCTCGTCGTCGTCGTCGTCACCGTCGCCGCCGCCGCCCGGGTTGGGGATGCCGCCCGGAGGACAATCTTCGTCCTCGTCGCAGATGCCGTTGCCGTCCTCGTCGCTCAAGCACGCGATGACCTCGACGTCGGAGAGGACCGGGGAGATCTCGACATCGTCGCTCTGCATGACGACGCGAATGCCGAAGTACTGGCCGCTGAGCCCCAGCACGGCGAGCGCCACACCGCTGGTGACCTGAACCTCGGGCGCCGCGTCGAGATCGGCCGGAGTGTTGGCCGCCCGGACGTAGACCTCGATGGTGGTGCCCGGGGGCGTGAAGCCCTGAGGCTCGTTGTTCCAGGTGATGGTCTGCCACGCGACGTCCGGGGCACCGCCGTCGTGCACCACGTTCCAGATGCCGGTCGGGTTGGACTGGAGCGCGGCGAGGCCGGTCGCATCGCTATAGGTGTAGGGCTGCGCACCCACGGGGAAGACGCCCAGGTGGGTGCCGTCCGTGTCGTAGCGGGAGATGGAGTTCTGCGGGCGGTTGACCGTCCAGATGTTGCCCGCCGCGTCGACGATGCAGCCGCGCTGCTCGGTGATGCCCGGCTGCCCGCCCGAGCTCCAGACCAGCGAGCCGTCGTCGCGGTAGCGGGTCACACCGACGATGCCGCCGCCGCCGAGCGCATCACCGACGACGATCTCGCCGTCGACGAAGCCGATGCCCAGCGGGGCCGAGTTGCCCGCACCACCGCCGGGAGCGGTGAAGGTGCCGTCGGCGGGGTTTTAGCGGGTGAAGCCCAGGCCGTTGCGGTTGGCCAGGTAGACCATCCCGTTGCCGAGCGCGATGCCGTAGTCGGACCAGGGGTTGGAGAACGTGGTCGCGTTGTCCGGGTCCGCGGTGTCCATCCGCAGCAGCTGGTTGCCCAGGCTCGCGCCCCACAGGACACCGTCGCTGTCGACCAAGGAGCCGTAGGGCGAGTTGGTGCCCGTGCTGTGCGGACCGGAGATGACCGAGCCGTCGTCCGAGTCGATGTTGTAGTAGACGCGCTGGCTGTAGATGCCGAGCCAGAGGTTGTCGTCACCGTCGATGGACAGCGAGCGGCCGAGGCCACCCGGGTTGCCGATGCCCTCCGAGAGCCAGACGATACACTCGTCGTAGGTGTCGCCCGCGTCGATGATGCCGTTGCCGTTGTTGTCGATCAGGTCGATGACATCGCCGGGGCCGGTGGAGGTCTGGATCCCGGGGATGCCGTTGGTGTCCTGGCAGTTCGTGCCGCGGATCTTGATGATGTCCGCCGCGAGCCCGTCGAAGTGGCGGTTGGCGATGTACGCGTTGCCCTCGGTGTCGACCGCGGAGCGGGACGGCGCGGGCCCGGACCACGCGCTGTGATTGGCCAGCGCCCCCTGACCCCAGAACGTACGATACCGCGCGAGCTCGGCTCCGGTGTTCGTGTCGATCTTCGACACGGTGTCTTCACCCGCGTTCGCGATCCACATGAACGGGAACGTGCTCACCGACTGCGTCAACTGAAGTTGATCGTTGGTGGGTGCATCGTGGTGGAGATTGAGTAGCGTCCCCGAGTCGAAATCGGCATCGAGCGTGTACTGGGTAATCTCGATGGCAGATGCCGAAGATGATGCGAACCCGATCGCGAGAAACGAGAACAAAGAGGCGGAGATTGAGAGACGGCGGGTACGCATGGTGGAGCTCGGGGCGGTGAGAGGTGCGGGATTCTTCGGCGCTAAATCGTGATGTTCATCTTACGGATTTACCAGAATCTAATGGGCGGCCCTCCGCCGTGTCAAGCGAGATACGGTGTTAGGGGTTAACGAAATTCGCGCTTAAATTGGCAGCTAGAGGGCCATAGCTCGACTTCGCGCATCTGCGGAAAACACACTGGGGGGATCGGGCCCCAACCGTTGTTCTGGGCCAAAACTATTATAACTGAACCCCCGATCGGAGCCTGGTTCAGAACCGCTCGCGACCCCCTACTGTCACTCCGCAGACCCCCGGTGTCGCGGATGTGCGCACACTAAACGCTGTCAGATCTTCGACTGCGAGTGGCCCACCTATGGTGATTCACAGTCGGTTGTTTTCGCGTAGCATCGGCAATCCATGCCTCGCAGCGCGCTCATTTTTTCGGGGCTCGCGGTCGGAGCCATGTCGCTCATGCTCTGTCAGTGCAAGAGATCGACACCGGCTTGGACCGAAGAAAAGCCTCAACCCAGCTCTGCCAAGTCGTCGAAGGATTCATCGGCCGATGATGCCCAAGGCACACCCACGGCCACGGTGGCTCCCGGAGTCATCGATCGCAAGAGCATCGAGGCCATCGGTAAAGCAGCCGAGTATTCGCCGCAGGTCGAAGCGACGCTGCTCGCGGCATTGGAGCACGAAGACAAGGACGTACGAAGCCAAGCGTGCTGGTCTCTGGGCCGCCTCGGCGCCCACTCCAAGCCCCATGTCCCCAAGCTCATCGCGGCCTTGGGCGACGATACCTGGGAAGTTCGGCACAACGCCGGATGGGCGCTACGGGCCATCAAGGACGGCGTAGGCCCGCAGGTCATCGCCGCGCTGGAGCACGAAAACCCGTGGACTCGACTCGAGGCCGCCCGCGTGCTCACCGAGGTCGATCCGAGTCAGCACGACCGCGCGGCCGAGATGTTCATCGAGGGTCTGGGTGCCGACGACGAGAAGATTCGAGTGGTCGCCGCCCAGGGTCTGGTGAGCCTGGGCGCCGCAGCCAAGGCCGCCGTGCCCCAGCTTCGCGAGGCAGTCAAGGACGACAACGAGCACGTCCGCAAGACTTCGATCACCGCGTTGGGGCTCATCGGGGAACCGGCCGCCACCGCCGTCCCCGAGCTCATCGCGGCCATCGGCGACGACAAGCGCTTGGTCCGAGTCGAAGCGATCAACGTGCTGGGGACCTTCGGGGCCCAGGCGATGCCGGCCAAGTCCGCGTTGCTCAGCGGTCTCGGTGACAAGGACAAGCACGTCGCCAACGCGGCGGCGAACAACATCGGCAAGCTCGGGCCGGAAGTGCTGCCCGACCTGGTGCTCGCGTGCCAGGACCAAGAGGCGAAGGTGCGCCAGTGGGCCATCGATGCCGTCGCGCTCTCGCCCCACGTGGACGCCGACACGATCGACGCGATGCGCAAGCTGCTGAAGCACGAGTCGTGGGAGACGCGCTTTCGCGCCGCGGTGGCCCTGGACCGCAAGGACGAGGTCGCCCGCCGAGCCGTGCCCGAGCTGATCGCCGCGCTGAAGGACCCCGACGACACGGTCCGAGTGAACGCGACCAATGCCCTTCGAACCATCGGAACCCCGGAAGCAGTGTCCGCGCTCCCGAAGGAAACCGGATAAGATCGGGAAGGCTCGCGTTCTTCGATGTCGTCTCCTCCGTCCATCTCGTCTGGTCGTGTGATCCTGGGCCTCGGCGCGCTGGCGATCACCGGGGTGGCCCTGGTGATGCTCATGGGCGACGACTCCACGAAGACCTCCACCTGGTCCGACGAAGGGGCAGGCAAGGCGATCGCTTCGGGCGAGTCGAAGGCGCTCGAACCCGACGCCTTCGAGCGCCGAAAGTCGGCCCAGCGGCGCGGGCAGCCCGACAAGGCCAAGGTCCTCGAGGGCATCGCTCGCACCGCGGAGGCGTTTCGCCCGGCCGACTTCGGTCAGCTCGACCACGAGTACCGCCCCGACTCCATCGAGCGCCACGCCAAAGACCTCGAGGGTTGGCTCGGCGAGTCCGACAACCGCAAGGCCGCCCCGAGCCTGATGGAAGTGGACTGCAGCTCGCCGCCGTGCCTCATCAGCGTGGACTTCAGCACGGTCGACATGTCCTTCGTCGAGCGCGCCCGCGAGTATCTGGCCAATGCGTCCGACCTGGGCGAGCCCGAGCTCATCGTGCGGGGCACCAACCCCGACAAGCAGCAAGTGTGGTTGTTCTGGCCGCCCGGCGAGTCCGGCAGCACTGGCTACAACGTCTACAAGGAAGCCGCCCGCAAGCGCGTCGTCGAGAAGTGGGAAGACATGCCCAACGACGATCCCAGCATGAACCCGTGACACGGAAAGCCTGGCCCGTGAACAGCTCACCTGAAAACGCAGCGACCATCTGTAACGCAACGCGGGCCGTCGTCGAGGTCAGTCATGGGTGACACGCTCCAGCGCCTCCGCGCCGCCGCGACGCGCCCCGTCGATGGCGCGTCGCTGCTGATGTTCCGCATCGCCTTCGGCCTCATCATCTTCTGGGAGGTGATGCGCTACACCAACAACGGCTGGGTCAAGGCCTACTACCTCGACACCGAGTTCCGCTTCAAATACTGGCCCTTCGATTTCGTCGAGCCCTGGGGCGGCGACGGGATGTACTGGCAGTTCGGCATCCTCGGCGTGGCCGCGCTCGCGATCATGACCGGCTTCCGCTATCGGATCGCCTCGGTCGTCGCGTTCTTCTCCCTCGCGTACATCTTCCTGCTCGACCAGGGGCGCTACCTCAACCACTTCTACCTGGTGGTCTTGGTCTCGTTCCTGATGATGTTCCTTCCCTTCGATCGGGTGGCCTCGCTCGATCCGTGGAAGCGCAACCCGCCGGGCACGATGCCCGCGTGGGTTCTGTGGTTGATGCGATTTCAGATCGGCGTGCCCTACTTCTTCGGCGGCGTCGCGAAGATCAACGGCGACTGGCTCCGCGGCCAGCCGCTGACCGCCTGGCTGAGCAACAAGGGCGACTTCCCCGTGCTCGGCCCGCTCTTCGAGAACGAGACGATCGGGTTCAGCATGGCCTACGGCGGCCTGATGCTCGACCTGTGCGGGGTCTTCCTGCTGATGTGGCGCAAGACCCGGGTGCCGACCTTCATCGTCATCGTCAGCTTCCACCTCACCAACTCGGGGCTGTTCAAGATCGGCATCTTCCCGTGGATGATGATGGCGGCCACGCTGCTGTTCTTCCCCGCCGACTGGCCCAAGCGAATCTGGAGAGACCTGCGCAACGAGAACCGCCGCGCGTGGATCGGGGTCTTCATCGGAGCGGGCATCGGCCTGATGCTCGGCAACCACTTCCCCAGCACCGACTCGTCGATGCACGGGATGATCATGGCCCTGGTCGCCGCCTTCATCGGCTATCAGCTCGCCGTGCCCGGCCTCGCCAACACCCCGGTCACCGAGACCACCACCGACGCGGCCGCGGACGCAGACGGCGAGGACGAAGCCGAGCCCGACACCTCGGACGTCGCCAAGACCTCGGAAGACACGGACACCTCGGGCACCACCCTCGCCACCCCCGCTCCGCTGGCCGTCATCCCCACCATCGCGCTGATGGTGTGGTGCTCGCTGCAGATCCTCGTGCCCCTGCGCCACTTCGCCTACCCGAGCAACGTGCACTGGACGGAGGAGGGGCACCTGTTCGCCTGGCACATGAAGCTCCGACAAAAGCGGGGCAAGATCATCTTCATCGTCACCAACAAGGAGACGGGAGAGTCGTGGCGGGTCGACCAACGGAAGATGCTCAGCAAGAAGCAGGCGACCCGCATGTCGGGGCGACCGGACATGATCGTCCAGTTCGCGCATTACCTGGCCGACGGGCTCGAGGCGGAGCATGGTGCTCCCTTCTCGGTGCATGTGCGCTCGAAGGCTCGCCTCAACGATCGCGACTGGGCGCCGCTGATCGATCCGGGCAAGGACCTCACCGAGGTCACGCGCCCCTGGGTCCCGCCCGTGGCGTGGATCAACCCCTACCCAGCCGCCCCCCGCGAGCCTCGAGCCGACGAGGGCAAGAAGAAGGGCAAGAAGAAGCAGGCCGGCAAGTAACGGGGCGGCAGTCGCACCGCGCGACGTTGCGAAGCGCAACGCCGTGCGGGCGCACGACTGGGGCTCGGCGCCTCGGGCCTTGAAAATTCGACGTTTTTTCGGGGTCGCCGGATTGGATCGGCTTTCGCTTCGTCCGCCCCCCATGAACCGCCGCACCGCCCTCGCCTCCTCGCTCTTCGTCACCGCCCTCGCCCTCAACACGGGGTGCTGGTACAGCGGGTCGGACATCCCGGTGATCGAGGCGGGCGACCTGGAGATGGAGCCCCCGGGCAGCGATTCCTTCCGCCAGGCGGGCGACCGGGGCGAGGTCTACGACCTGGCGCTCGAGGTCTCCGACGACGTCAACACGTGGGTCACGGACATCGCGGTGGGCATGTCTCGGCTGGTGCACGAGCTGGACCAGCACCGCCCCAACCGCGAAGAGGACGGCTGGCGTATCTACGGCCCCCACGACGACGACGAGGGCAAGGACGCGTCGTGGATGGCTCGCATCACGGGCGACTCGGCGGGCGCGAGCTTCGAGGTCTACATCGGGCGACGCGGCGCGAGCGAGGACGAGATGCGCCTGTTGATCGACGGTGACGTGTCGGTCGCGGACACCGAGCGCGACGGCCACTTCTCCATCGACTTCGACACCATCGCCGCCTACGCCGACGTCATGGACGACGTCGACCCCGACGCGGAGTTCGGCGGCTCGATCGTCGTCGAGTTCGAGCGCGACACCAACACCCGGCACAAGCGCGTCGACCTCGACTTCGACGGCTTCTTCTACGACGACGGCGAGGACGACCTCGACTTCGACGGCGAGAAGTACCTGTACTTCCGCGACGACGAGGGCGCGGGGCGCTTCCACTTCGCCGCCATCAGCTCGTTCGAGAGCGACAACTGGAGCGGACCCGAGCTGGAGCGGATGACGGTGGACATGCGCTGGGACACCGAACAGGCTGGCCGCGCCCGCGGGCAGATCCTCGAGGTCGACGGCGTCGGCGACCTTCGGCACGGCGATCTCATGGTCAACGAGTGCTTCGACGGGAGCGGCGGCCTGGTGTGGCGCAGCCTCAACGAGCCCTACGCCGGCTATGAGCCCGACTACTCGTTCGGCGACGAGGCCGACTGCGTCTTCGACGAGAGCGCGCTGATGGTCCGGGAATAGACAATAGGTGATACTGGGCGGGATGCTCGATCTCCCGAACGCAGCCGAGCAACTCGAAGCCGCCCTCGCGAAACGGAGCACCGCCGACCAAGCCCGGATCCGCGCGATCCTGCACCACGTGCACGTCGATGCCCTCCACTTCCTCGAGGGCAAAGACGGCGCACGCGGGTCGAGCCGCCCGGAGTTTTCCCGGGCGCACGGGCTGCTCCACCGGGCCGAGGACCTGCTGCACAAGGTCGGCAACGCGGTGCTGGGCACCCCCGATCCCACGGGGCAGATCTACGGCACGGGGACCTACGAGTCGCTCGATCTGGGCTGGACTGAAGCGCTGGCGCTGTGGATCGAAAACGGCCACGAGCGCGCCACCTTCAGCACCAGCCCGGCCACCATCGACATCCCCGATACGGTCGACCTTTCGATCATCGGCGACTGGGGCACGGGGGACTTCGGCACCGAGCAGTCGCCCTCGGGCAGCGCGCTCATCGGTCGGCACGTCTCGCAGTCGCTGAAGCCCGCGATCACCATCCACCTCGGCGACGTGTACTACGCGGGCACCGAGGACAACGAGCGCAGCAAGCTCGTCGACATCTTCCCGTGGGGGACCTCGTCCTCGTTCACCCTCAACTCGAACCACGAGATGTACCCGGGGGCCAAGGCGTACTTCGACGTCGCGCTCGCCGATCGTCGCTTCGCCGCCCAGAACGCCACAAGCTACTTCTGCCTGCAGAACCAGCACTGGGCCATCGTGGGGCTCGATACCGCCTACGAGGCAGACTACTGGGACATGTACCTGCAGGGGACCTTGAAGACGAGCGACGGCCGCTCGCCCCAGCTCGACTTCCTGCGCCAGGTCGCACAGAGCGGACGCCAGCTCATCATCCTCACCCATCACAACCCGCTCGAGTTGTCCGGCGCGCCCAATCCTCTGTGGGGCGAGGTGACGCAGGCGCTGGCCAACACCCCCAGCGCGAGCCGACCGGTCTACTGGTACTACGGCCATGCCCACAACGCCGCCGTGTATCTCGACGTCCCCGGTAGCGCGGGCGTGCCGACCATCCTGCCGCGGCTTTCAGGCCACGCCGCGGTGCCCTACACCGTGAGCACCGACCTCACCGAGTCGAGGCAAATCTCCTGGCTGGAGCGGGCATATATCCACGGCGACTCGGGCCTGGTCCGCAACGGCTTCTCCACCCTCGCCCTCGACGGACCTCAGCTGACGGAGTCGATGCTCGACCAAGAGGGCAACGTGTCGTGGACCCGCACCGCCACCGCGCGCCAGTGAGGGTCCACCAGCGCGGATTCGCGCGACAAACGCCACCATGAGATTGCCCCCTTGGCGGGGTGCGGGAACGACGGGCCCCTTGCGGGTTCACTGCTAGAGTTGCGCGATGGCACTGTCCCTGCGCCCGCTCGGATCCCTCTGCGTCGCCCTGTTGCTGGGGGCGTGCTTCGACCCGGCCGGCGGCGGCACCGACGATACGACCGAGGGCTCGAGCAGCACCACGGCCTCCAACGACGGCCCGGCCACATGCGTACCGGGGCAGCTGCAGCCCTGTGTGTGCCCCAATGGCGCGGGCAACCAGGAGTGCAATACCGAGGGCACGGCCTTTGGCGAGTGCATCTGCGTCGGCTCCGACGGCACGACGACGACTGGCCCGGCCGAGACCACGACCGGCGTGAGCGACACCACCTCCAGCGCCGACGACAGCACCAGCGACTCCGGCAGCACGGGCTCGGCCGAGGACAGCTCGGGCACCACCATGGGCCTGGAAGACACGGGGCTCGCCGAAGAATCCAGCAGCGAGGGCGGCTTCGGCCCGCTCGAGGTGGGCGAGTCGTGCAACGACGACTCCGAGTGCATGACCGGGGTATGCTGGGATTTCAGCGACTACGACCCGTTCTGCTTCGGCACCGCGTGCTCGGTCAACTGCGCCAGCGATGTCCAGTGCGTCAACGCGATGGCGATCGCGGGCGCACCCGACCCCAGCGCGAGCAGCTGCGGCGCCGATGGGCGATGCAGCACGCTCGGCACCGGTTTCGGGGCCTACGCGTGCGCAGGACCGAGCGAGTCCACGCTCAGCGAGTAAGCGCTACGCGACGCCGAGGCCCTCGACGACTCGCTCGAGCCGCATGCCTCGGCTGCCCTTGATGAGCACCGCCCCCGGCTCCGCGCCGTGCAGCGCCTCGGCCAGCGCGCGGGTCAGCGCGTCGACGTCCTCGCCGAAGTGCCGCGCCGTCACGCCCGCCTGCTGGGCCGCCGTGGCCGTGTGCTCGCTGCGAGGACCGTAGGTCAATAGCGTGTCGATCTTCAGCTCGGCGCAGCGTCGACCGACGTCGGCGTGCAGCTCGGCCTCGCGCGGCCCGAGCTCGAGCATGTCGCCCAGCACCGCGATGCGGGGACCCGGGCGACGGCCATCGAGCGAGGTCAGGGCGGTCAGTGCCACTTCGACCGAGCCGGGATTGGAGTTGTAGCAGTCGGCGATCACCAGGTGCGACCCGTGGTGCAGCACGCGACCCCGGTCACCCACGGGCTCGACCGCCTCGAGGGCCTCGATCATCGGCGCCAACGGAAGCCCCAAGTGACAGCCCACGGCCAGCGCGGCGGCGGCATTGCGGGCGTTGTGGGCTCCGAACAAGCGCAGCCGCACCGTGACCTGCTCGCCTCCCGGCACCCGCAGCGTCGCCTCGGTGCGCTCGCTCTGCTGCACGCCGAGCACCTGCACGTCGGCGGAATCATCGGGACCGAAGCGCAGCACCGTCGGCCCATCGCCGGTCGGCAGGTGAGGTCGCAGCAGAGGCTCGTCGCCGGGCACCACCACCACGCCATCGGTACCGACGTGCGGCACGACCTCGGCCTCCGCGGCCGCGATGGCCTCGATGGTCCCCATGAACTCGAGGTGCTCCAGCGCGATGCTGGTGATCACCGCCACGCTCGGTCGCACGATCGACGCGAGGTGGTCGTTTTCTCCGGGCGCGCTCATCCCCAGCTCGATCACCATCGCGCCCGGATCGTGCGGCGTGTCGAGCAGGGTCAGCGGCACACCCAGGTGATTGTTGAGGTTGCCGCGCGTGCACAACACCGACGGAATCGCCGAGCCGAGCACGGCGGCGACCATCGCTCGGGTCGTCGTCTTGCCGTTGCTCCCCGTAATGGAAACGACGGGACCGTTCGTGGCATCGCGGCTGCGCGCGCCCAAGCGGGTGAGAGCAGCGAGCGTGTCGTCGACCTCGACCACCGTCGCGTCACCGCCGGGCAGCGGCCGACCGGGCGCCATCAAGACCGCTGCCGCGCCGCCTTCGATGGCGTTGGGAATGAAGTCATGACCGTCGCGCGCGGCGACGATCGGCACGAACAATGCCCCCGCGACCGGCGTGCGACTATCGATGAACGCGCCTGCGATCTCCGTGGCACCGGCCTGTCGCAAACGCCCCTGGGCATGCTCAGCGAGACTCTGTGGGGACCAACGCACCGCTTTGCCCCATAGCAACGGGCCCGAACACCTCGCAAGATTGTGGCGTTTCGACAGAACCGTTGCAGCGGGCTCCAGGTGCGACGTGCTAGGTTCGACACGACCCTTCGATGACGATTCGCGACACGTTGCTGCTCGACCAAGGCTATCAGCCGCTCGAGGTCATCTCGTGGAAGCGTGCGTTGGTCATGGACCTGGTCGGCAAGGTGGAGACGGTCACGACGCACTCCTGGGTCGTGCGTACGGTGGACCGGCAGTTCCCCGTGCCCGCGGTGGTGCGGCTGCTCCGGGCGGTGCGTCATCGTCCGCCCTTCGTTCGCTTCTGTCGGGACAACGTCTACCTCCGGGATGCGCACCGCTGTCAGTACTGCGGGCACGAGTTCCCCACGCGGGCCCTGACCCTCGACCACGTGGTGCCCCGCTGCGAAGGCGGCGAGACCTCGTGGACCAACGTCGTCACCGCCTGTGGGCCCTGCAATCGGCGCAAGGGTCGGGATCTCCCCGAAGACGCCGGCATGCCCCTGCTCAGCGTGCCCAAGCGTCCGCGCTGGCTGGCGCCCCGTGGCATGCGGCTGGGGCCCTCCCAGCTGCCCGAGCTGTGGCGCGACTGGATCCACTGAGCGCGGTCTTCCCGCGGCCCTGGGAATGGGTTTCTTGCACCCACCCGCGCCCATGTGCCAATCGTAGGCGCGCGGAAATCGTGCCGCCCGTGCGGCCGACGCCCCGAAGGACGTTTAGGTGCTGTACACCCTGCTCTTCCCGCTCAGTGCCAAGTACCCCGCCCTGGGGTGGCTCAACGTACTTCGGTACACGTCGACCCGGATCATCGCGGCCACGCTCACGGCTCTGCTCCTCTCGCTGGTGCTCTACCCCTGGTTCATCCGCACCTTGCAGCGGATCCAGCTGGGTCAGGTCGTCCGTAACGACGGCCCCGAGTCCCACCTCGCCAAGCGGGGCACGCCCACCATGGGCGGCAGCCTGATCCTCTTCACGCTGATCATCCCCACCTTGCTGTGGGCCGACATGCGCAACCCCTACATCCTGGCCGTGGGACTGACCACCGCCGGGTTCGGGGTCATCGGCTTCCTCGACGACTTCCTCAAGATCCGCCAGAAGAGCTCGGGAGGCCTGCCCGGCAAGTTCAAGATGCTGGGGCAGCTGATCATCGCGACCGCCGTGTCGTACTGGCTGTTCGAGAGCTCGTCGGTGGTCCCCGAGGACATCCGCTACCGGGTGCAGGTCCCGCTGCTCAACTTCTACGACGACGACTACCGCCTCACGCTCATCCCCGGGCTGTACCTGGCGTTCTCGGTGTTCGTGATCGTGGGCGCCTCGAATGCGGTGAACCTGACCGACGGCCTCGACGGCCTCGCGATCGGTCCGGTCGTCATCTCGGCCGCCACCTTCCTCATCCTGACCTACGCGGCGGGTACCCTCATCGCGGGCTTCGACATCGCGGCGTACCTCGGCATCCCGCACCTGCCTCAGGTGGGCGAGCTGGCGATCTACTGCGGGGCGATGATCGGGGCCGGGATCGGGTTCCTCTGGTACAACACCTACCCGGCCAGCGTGTTCATGGGTGACGTGGGCTCGCTGCCGCTGGGTGCTGGCCTGGGCTTTTTGGCCGTCGCCTCGAAGAACGAGTTCACCCTGCTCATCGTGGGCGGCATCTTCGTGCTCGAGACGGTCAGCGTCATCGTGCAGGTGGTGTCGTTCAAGCTCACGGGCAAGCGCGTGTTCAAGATGGCGCCGATCCACCATCACTTCGAGCTCAAGGGCTGGGCCGAGCCGAAGGTCATCGTGCGCTTTTGGATCATCAGCATCATGCTGGCCCTGGTCGCCCTGGCCACCCTGAAGCTGCGATGAGCGAACCGCAGGTGCAGGCGCCCTGGCGCCACGCGTTGGTCATCGGGCTGGGTCGTAGCGGGCGCGCGGCGGCCACGTTGCTGCATGCGCTGGGCGTGCAGGTGCGGGCCTACGACGCGCGCGAGCAGGTCCCCGATGCGCCCGAGGGCGTGCAGCTGTTCATCGGCACGCCGAGCGCCCCCGACGAGGCCTTCGAGGGCATCGACGTGCTGGTGCTGAGCCCCGGCGTGCCACCCAAAGCCTTCCGCGAGGCCGCGGCTCGGGTCGCCCCGCAGGCGGCGATCCACGGCGAGCTGAGCCTCGCGCTCGACCTCGTGCACCGCGAGGCCTACCCGCAGTGGCCGGCCGTGCCCACCGTGCTCATCACCGGGACCAACGGCAAGAGCACGGTCACCGCCTTGTGTGGCGCGCTGCTCGAGGCGGACGGCCGACACCCCTTCATCGGCGGCAACCTGGGAATCCCGCTGTGCGAGCGCCTGCACCAGACCATGACCGAGGGCTCGCCATGGGTCGACGGCCTGGTGATCGAGTGCTCCAGCTATCAGCTCGAGACCCTGCCGCCCACGCCGACCGCGGTGGCGATGATCCTCAACCTCTCGCCCGATCACCTCGACCGCTACGATTCCTACGAGCATTACGCCCGCACCAAGGGGCGCATCTTCGCGGGGCTCGGGGACACGGGCCTGGCCCTGCTCGATGCCGACGACGCCTGGACCGAGCGACTGCAGCCATCCGAAGCCCGGGTTCGTCGGGTGGGAGAGCCCGGGGTCGCCGTGCTCGAGGGCGAAGGCGATGCGCAGCAGCTGGTCGTCGGCGACGAGCGCTACGACCGGGCGAGCCTGCGCATCGCGGGCGGCCACAATGCTCGCAATGCCCTGTTCGCCTTGCTTGCGGCACGGGAGCTCGGGGTCTCGCCCGACGCCTGCCGCCGCGGCCTGGCGCAGTTCGGCGGGCTCCCCCACCGCATGGTGCGAGTGCGGGACCTCGACGACGTCGCCTACTACAACGATTCCAAGGCCACCAACGTCGCGAGCGCGCTGGCGGGACTGGGCGGGCTCGATCGTCCCTTCGTGCTGATCGCGGGCGGGCTGAGCAAGGGCGACGACCTGAAGCCGCTCGGCGACCTCATCGCGGCGCGCGGCCGGGGCATGGTCGTCATCGGCACGAGCGCGGAGCAATTCGCCGCGCTCGGTCGGGGCGTCGTCGACGTCGCCCACGCCGGAGCGATGGAGGATGCGGTCGCAAAAGCGCGCGCCATGGCCAAGCCGGGCGAAGCCGTCGTGCTCGCGCCCGCGTGCGCCAGCTTCGACCAGTACAAGAGCTATGCGCAGCGCGGCGACATGTTCGTCGCCGCCGTCATGGCGCTTTCATAACGCGCATCGAGGCCGACCGGCCGCGCGCGAAAAGGCGCCCTATGCCGGTTTAAATAGCCGAGAACAACGTAATTGGTTAGTCGTGTCGGTATGCGAATCGCCCTCATGACCCTGACCGCCGCGGCCACGATGGTCGCGCCCGTCCTATCGAACACGGCGTCGGCCACCTGTTGGTTGGAGTGCCGCCCGCCCATCATTCAGCTGCCCACCGATGACCCCGACGACGACGACGGCGGCATCGATGAGCCCGGCGGCCTCGATCCGAAGACGTCCGCCTGCGACGAGCCCGGCACCGAGGCGGCTGCCATCCCGTGGCCCATCCCCTGCGACCCCGCGTATGCGTGGACCTGCTGCAGCCCCCCGGGCGGCCCGGTGTGCTGCACCCCGCCGGGTGGCGGCCCCGCGATCTGCTCGGGCGGCGGCATCGAGCCGTTGAGCAGCACGCCCGAGCTCCCCGCCGACGAGGTGCTCGAGTGCCGCGCCGACGAGGTCGAGCCCACCGTGACCCTCGCCTTCGTGCAGCTGCTGTCGCAGCTGACGTAGTGCCCTGCCCGACGGGGTCCCTACGCGGTCGAAGCTTCGACCGCGTACGGACCCCTGGCTCGCCCCGCGTGCACGATTTGCGGCGCGGGGCGTCCTTGGGCCAAGCTCCCCCCGCCATGGGCAACCGCAAGAAGCGAACGGGGCGCTGTGAGCGGTGTGGGTTGCACCTGGCCCTGTGTGTCTGCGAGCGCTTCGTGCGGGTGGAGACCTCGGCCTCGCTGGTCGTGGTGCGACACATCCGCGAGCGCCACAAGCCGACCAACACCGGTCGCTGGCTCGTGGACATGGTCGAAGGCACCGCGATGACCCACTACGGGCAACGCGAGCCGCCCTTCGATCCCACCCCGCTCCAAGACCCGAACGTCCGCTTCTTCGCGCTGTTTCCCCGCGAGGACGCGATCATGCTCGACGAAGCCGGCCTGGCGAAGCTGCGGGCGAGCCTCGACCCAGGACAGCGCATCGGCTTCGCCCTGCTCGACGGCACCTGGCATCAGAGCTCTCGCATGAGCCGTCGTGTGCCCGTGGTGCAGGACCTGCCCTGCGTGGCTCTGCCCCCGGGCCCACCGTCGCGCTGGGGCGTGCGAACGCAGCACGACGAGCGCGGGCTCTCGACCTTCGAGGCCGGTGTGCGCCTCATCTCCGTGCTCGACGGGCCCCAGCGCGCCGCTCCGCTGCAGTCGGTCTTCCACGAGATCGCCGCGCGCATGATGTTCATGAAGGGCAAGCTGCCCAAGCCCGACGTGCCCGCCGAGTGGCACGACGACCGCCTCCCCGGAGCCCCCGCATGAGCGAAGGCCCGGGCCGACGATCGAGCGCCCGCCAGACCTTCGTGTGGATGGGCATGCTGTCCGTCGTGACCCTGGTGCTCGGGGTCCTCCGCGAATTCGTCATCGCCCGCGATCTTCGGGCCAGCGGCTCCGCCGACCTGTTCTTTCGCGGCCTGGTCATCGTGGGGGCGTGCCGCAACTTCGGCCTCGCCCTGTTTCGCGCCCGCTGGATCCCGCTGGGCCTGGGCCCCGCCGCCGGCCAGCTGCTGCGACGCGAGCTGAAGACCAGCGGCCTGGTCACGGTGATCGCCTGGCTGGGCCTGCTGCTCGTGCTCGGGGTCGACCCGTTTTCCGGGCCCGTGCCCTGGGTGTTCGCGGTCGCGGTGGTCCTGGCCGTGCTCGGAGCGGCGGTGCGAGCCCTGGCCGAGCGGGCGGGCTACGAACGTCGCGGCTTCATCATCGAGTGGGCCTTGCCCTTGGGCACCATCGCGGGAGCGATGGTCGTGGGCCAGGGCGCCCTGGGCCCCACCCTCGGCATCACTACGGGCCTCGTGGTGGGCTTGCTCGCCTTGATCCCGCCCGTGTTTTTGCAGCAGGCGACCAGCGGCGGCGGCACCAAAGACTACGACCCCACGCGCACCCGGTGGCTGCTGCTCGACACGCTGATGTACATCAACCTCGGCCTGCTCGATGCGGTCTTGTCCCCGCACGTGTTCGACGAGGGTGGCTTTGCGCTGCTCAACTACGCCTACCTGTTCGTGAACGCGGCGCTGGCCGTACCCACCGCGGCCGCGACCGTGGTGGCCCTTCGCTTGGCCGCCGACCCGGTACGCGCGCGGGCCATCTTGCGGAAGTGGGCCCCCGTGGCCGCGCTCTTGATGGGCGGGGCCGTGTCGGTGGTGTGGGCCCTGCTGGGCGTCGAGGCGATCGCCTCGCAGATCGATGCCGCCGCGGGCTGGGAGATCGTCGCCGCGATTCGGCCCATCATCTTGGTCGCGGCTCCCTTTGCCGCCTTGCGCCTGGCCAACACTGTCGGTCGCCAGGCCCGGGTGGCCACCGACCCCCGCGGGCTGCTGCCCTGGGACCTCGGCGGCCTGGCCCTGCGCGCGATCGTGCTCGTGGTCGGTACCTCGCTGTTCGGAGTCATCGCCTCCCCCGTAGGGCTGGTGGTCTGCGAGGTGGTGCAGCTCGGGGCGTGGTGGACGTGGCGGAGCCCGGCGGAATCGCCCGACCCGGGTCGACCATGACCGCCGAGTAGGCCGCGTTTTTTGCGCATCGATCGATGCGTGGTTGGATTCGCCCGAGCAGCGGTCAAAACTACACCCAGGAGTTCAGCTAACTCCATGATTGTATTTTAGACTACATTTCACTACATTATGGTTTTGTGTAGTCCGTGATTTTCCCCTTGTACCTACCTAGGATCCGATGCAGGCTGATGTAGGACAAGGACGCAGCACGGAGCTCACCTGTCCACCCCGAAGGAGACCCGCCATGCACGCCGCTCGCACCGCCTTCGCCGCCGCCCTCCTCGCCTCCACCTTCGTCACTGGCTGTGACGCCCTGGAGAGCGACGGAATCGGGCCCGAGGGCGGGATCGTGGTGAGCGAGGACGGACGCATGGCACTGGAAGTTCCGGCCGGTGCCCTCGAGGAGACCGTCGACATCTCCATCGAGATGGTCCCCGGCCCCCAGGGCTCCGCCGCCGACCTGTACGTCATCGAGCCGATGGGCCTGGCCTTCTCCTTCCCCGCCGAGCTCATCTACGACTACGACGACGACATGCTGGGCCAGGCCGCTCCCGACTCGCTGAGCCTGGTGACCCAGCGCGAGGCCAGCTGGAACTACCTCGCCGACCAGCTCGTCGACGACGAGGACCAGACGGTCTCCGCGTCGCTGATGACGCTGTCCAACGTCACCGTCGTCATCGAGTAAGCCCGCGGGCTCAGCCGACCACGCGCTTCAGGAAGCGCTCGACCTCGGTCCAGATCGCCGCGTTCCCGGCCGAGTTGCGATCGGGTCGGAGCATCGACGATCCATGCACGGCTCGCGCGGGCACGTGGACGGTGGCCGGTCGCGGCAGCTCGTCGGCGAGCGCCTGCGCGGCCGTGGCCTCTTTGCCTCGGTTGGACGTGATGAAGAACGGTAGGTCGGTGTCGCGGGCCCACTCGGCCACCATCCCCTCGCGGCCGAGGTACTCCCCGGGCGAAAAGGAGAGCACCGCGGTGAGCGAGTCGCCGTGCTCGGCCGCGAGCCGGAAGACCAAGGCCGCGGTGTAGCTGCTGCCCCACGCGAGGATCGTGGGGTGACCGCGCTCGGTCGCCCAGGCCAGCGCGGCCTCGAGATCCGCGTAGGCGGCCTTGAAACCGGTGCTCTTGCCCCGTTTGGCCACCGTTCGGTTGTCCCGGCCAAAGCGGCGCCCACCCGAGCGCTGATCGATCGCGAGCGCGTCGAACCCGAGCGACTGCAGCCGTGGTGCGATGGCATTGTATTCGGCCGCGTTCGATCCCGCCTGATGAAACAGCAGCACCACCGGCCCAGGCTTGTCGCGCTCGACCGCATACAGGGTGCCGAAGATGGCCGACCCATCGGCCGCCGACAGCTCGACCTCGGCCGGGGCGAGCGGAGCGGGTGCGGGCGCGGCCACATCAGCCGCGACTGCAACATCGTTCCCCGCCGCCTTCGTGTCGTGGTCCTGTTTCGGACCGTCTTGCGTCGCCGGGTCGACCGGTGGACGGGCCGGATTTTCACCGTCGTCACGTTCGCCGACCGCTGCGGTCACGGCCGGCGTCTCGCCTTGTCGAGACGAGCCGTTTCCGCCCGTACAAGCACAAGCGAGCATCGCCCCCCACCACCAATGTCGCGGCCTCATCATCACCGAGACTAGCAGGCTGTGGTGTCGGCGAGGCCGCGTCCCCTGTACCATCGCCTTCCCCTTTTCACATACCCACGAGGTTTCTCCGTGAAGAAAGTCGTCCGCAACGCCGCCTACCAGGCCTACCTCGATGCCAATGAAACCCTCGATCTCGGAACGCGCCTGAAGTCGGTTCGCGACGAGCCGCTGACGCCCGGCGGCCGCGCCCGCATGACGCTCTTCGAGCGCGTCTCGGGCGGTCGCCCTCACCCCCGCATGCAGTTCTCCTTCGTGGAGGTCGAGGATCCGAACCCGCCCGGGCCCCTCTTCACGCCAGACAAGGCTCCGACCAATGCCACCGAGCTGCGCGCCGCCATCGGCAACACGCGCTCGCAGCACGCCGAGACGCTGGCGCTCAAGGACCTCGAGGGCAAGGAGCCCAAGCAGAGCCGCCAGTACTGGCGCAACCGCATCCGGGCCAACCGCTGCGCGGCGCTCTTCGAGGAGGTCCGCGCCAAGGTCGCCGGCTGGGTCGACGACGGCTCCATCGACGCGGCGCAGCACAACGCCTGCAAGCTGGCCATCGCCGAGCAAGAGGACGAGGCCTTCGCCGGACGCATCACCTACGACAACGAGGACACGAAGACCTACCACAGCTACAAGAAGGACGCGCCCTTCGTCCACTACCTCGAGGAGATCCTGAAGTCGCTGCCCGAGGAAGGTAGCGAGGCCATGGCCGTGTCGTACTCGGCCACGCGGGAGTCGATCCGTCGCCAGCGCGAGCAGGCGCGTCGCCACCTCGACTACCTCATGCGCAACAAGTACGCGTACGAGGTCATCGTCGAGACCGACATCGAAAAGACCCTGGGCGGCTTCCTCATCGACCGGGCGAGCCGACGCATCGTCTCCGAGACGCCCGACTCCGATCCGCTGGAGCCGAGCTACGAGCTTTTGCGCATCAAGCCGAGCGCCGAGCACCCGCACGCGGGCAAGTGGCTGTACCGCACGCCCCAAGGCACCCTGCACCTGCAGACCCACGAGAAGGTCGAGGTCGACGCGTCGCTCGTCCGCTCCACGCCGCGCGACATCGAGGAGCTCACCTTCCGCCGCGCGCCCAAGGACCCCAACCTTCGCCAGGGCATCCGGTTCGACTGGGACGAGAGCGGATGGGTCCAGCAAGACCGCGTGGACTGGGTCTCGTGGGCCGGCCACTGCGACCTCAAGGCGGTCGTCGAGGCGCTGGGCGTCACCCTCACCTGGGAGCCCAAGCCGGGCATCGAGGAGTACCGCTCCGACACTGGGAAGAAGACCAACTACAACCGAGACCTGCTGCTCGAGATGGTCGCCAGCATCCTGGAGTTCGGCTCGGTGCACAGCTACATCGACGGCACCGGTCGGTACTCCAAGGGCATCCACCACTTCGGTGGCTCGCGCAACGACAGCCACCCCGACCGCCTGCAGTTCAAGGGTCTGTCGCAGGGCCGCAGCTTCCGCTGGCCGCTCGGCGGTCGCCAGGACGTGTTCCGCATCAGCGGCATCGAGCTGCCCAACGGCGACAAGCCCGACATGGGCACCGTGTTCTTCCGGCACCTGCCCGACACCGAGAAGGTCTCGTTCGCGCCCAACCCCCGCTACATCAAGACCGTCGAGGGTGACTACAACATCATCGACGTGTCCGGGTCCAAGCTCGAGGCGCGGATCAAGGTCGACGTGTTCGACGAGAGCACCGGGTACCCGATCCAGAAGTCGGAGACCACCACCATCGATCTCCGCGACAACGCCGAGGGCGGCGCCGATCGGCGGGACTTCCTGGGCACGCACATCGAGGACGTGGCCACCCGCAAGCTGTTCCGCGTGTACTACGTGCCCAAGGACAGCTCGATCGTCGCCGAGATGCACCAGTACACCGAAAAGGACGGCAAGTGGGTCAGCTCGCCGCTGCCCGACGAGAACACGGTGGTCAAGCTGGTCGAGCCGCTCAACTGCACGCTGAGCCGCGAGATGAAGCGCGATGATCCCTCGCAGTTCACCGCCCTGCTGGACATCGCCCAGCGTCAAGCCAAGAACATCTGTGCCGATACCGACAAGGAGTCGGCGGTGTGGAACGGCGTGGTCACCTCGATCGACACGCAGAAGCTCGGCGCCAACGCGGAGGCCCGCACCGAGCACTGGAAGGTCGACATCAAGGCACGCTTCGGCGACGCCTCGCTCGAGTACCTGGTGCGCCGCGGCGAGGACGGCACCCCCGAGGCCTACTGCCCCGCCACCTCCGACCGCCACTGGGGACGCTGGCCCGACTTTCTGTGGCAGGACATCCCGGACGTGTGCACCAAGGGCCTCGACGAGGGCGAGTGGGTCGTCAACGAGACCATGCTGGAGCGCGAGTTCATCGAGGTCCGCCCCGACGACTCGCTGGCCTCCGGCTTCTTCGTCTTCGATGACCACGTCAAGAACGTGTACGAGCTGATCTGGGGAGGCCTGGCCGGCTACACCCACACCATCGTCCACGAGAACAAGCGCTACGGCTTCAAGTCCAAAGAGACCTGGCAAGCGGCGGTGGACAAGGTCGAGGCCCTGCGCCAGGCCCTGAGCTTCAAGTAGGAGCGAATCCCACCATCCTTGGCCCGAACGAACCGGGCCGGAGAATCGTCGAGGCGCTGCGGATCTGGCCGCAGCGCCTCTTTTCGTGGGCCGAACGCTGGTTCTCTGGATTTTCGACCTCGCAGTCGTGACTTGTCCCGCGATCGCGGCCCTCCGGTAAACCCTGGTTCTTTGCGGCGTGGCGAGGGCTGCGGTGCTAGCGTGCACGGCGGTCATGCCCGACGAGCGGGAAACGACCCTGCCATCGACTTCCGACGGCTCGGACGAGTCCGACGAGCGACTCGCATTGGTTTGCATCGGCTCGCCGGAGCGTGATTTCGCCCATGCGGGCGCGGTGTACCGATTGTCGGGCGTCGGCCGGGTTCGCTTCGGCCGCTCCGTCGATCAGAAGTGGGACCACGGGCAGCGCGACGGCGTGGTGGAGATCGCCGTGCCCCTGCCGTGGGTCAGCAGCGTGCATGCCGAGCTCCACCTCGACGGCCCGCGCCTTCGCATCGTCGACTGCGGCAGCCGCAACGGCACGCTGGTCGAGAACAAGCGCATCGGGACCCAAGCCGGCCTGAGCGTGGGGCGGGTCTTCGAGATCGGCCGCTCGTTTTGGATGCTGCGTCGGGTTCGTTCCACCGTCGATCCGACCGAGCCGGGCCAGACGCCGCGCTTCGCCTGCAACGAGGTCCGCACGCTCCAGCGGGTCATTGCCCGCCTCGCTCCCAGCACCGTGCCCATCCTGCTGTACGGCGAGACGGGCACGGGCAAGGAACGACTGGCGCGGGCGATCCACGTCCGCAGCGGTCGCGAGGGCCCCTTCATCCCCGTCAACGTCGCCGGCTCCATCGAGCGGCTGCTGCAAGGCCGGGCCGAGCGCCTGCTCGCCGCCCGTGGCGGCACCCTGTATCTCGACGACGTGGGCGAGCTGGCCCCCGAGGACCAGACCAAGCTGACCTCGGCGCTCATGAGCCATGCCCACGAGTCCCGCGAAGAGGGCCACGACGCTCAGATTCGTCTGGTCTCGTCGAGTACCCGCGACCTGCGGACCATGGTCGAGGCTGGCACCTTCCGACCCGATCTGTTGGGGCGCCTGGCCGGCTACGAAGCGCGGCTGCCTCCGCTGCGAGAGCGTCGCGAAGACCTGGGCTTGCTCGCCATGGACGTCCTGCGTCGCCAGGCCAAGGGCGGCCCCGTCCCGCGCCTGTCCAGCGCCGTGTTTCGCTCGATGCTCGAGCACCCCTGGCCCTTCAACCTGCGGGAGCTCGAGCACTCGCTGATGGCCGCGCGCACGCTGGTCGAAGGGGAGCCGGGGGAGATCGACCTCGAGATCTGGAAGCAGGTGTGCTGGAAGGTCGAGGGCGGCGACCCGTCGCCGTCGCGCGTCGAAGCGGTCCGCCGTGAGCTCGTGCAGCAGCTCGCCCGGCACCGCGGCCAGCTCGACGCCGTCGCTCAGGCCCTGCAGTGCGAAGTCGAAGACGTGCAGCGCTGGGCCGAGCGATTCTCGCTCCGACCCGAGCGGTACCGCGACGCGGGCTGAACGCCGGCCCACCAGTGGGCCACCCGGTCCACCCACGGGCCACCCTGCGACTCGAGCCGACGCGCATCTGCTCGGGATCTCAGCAACTCGATCTTGGCCCGGTCGTTGCTCTTACGAGGGCCCGTGGGTCCTTCAACATCATCAACCAATCCATTCGAAGCGTTCTGCACTCGCGACCCGGTCCTGCTGCGTACGCGTCAGAGCCTTCGTACGTGGTCCCAGCGACCGTTGGACGTGCTCGTGGTCGGTGAGTCGGGCGTGGGCAAGTCCCTCGTCGCACGCCTGGTTCATCTTGGATCAGCCGCCGCCAATTCGACGCCGCAGGTCCATCCCGCGGTCGATCCGAGCGGGGTGGCCCACTGGTGGGCCACCCTCGAGGGCGCCGCCGAGACGTGGGTGATCGACGACCTGGAACGATGGCCCCTCGATCGACAGGCCGCGATGGTCGAGGCGCTGACGAAGGCCAAAGAGCAGGCCCCGCGTCTGGTCGTGCTCAGTCGAGTCCCAGCGTCGCGGCTGCTCGACGAGGGGCGGCTGCTGCCCGCGCTCGCGCAACGCTGGGGCGCCCGCGAGGCCGTGCTGCCTCCGCTGCGGGCGCGACCCGACGACCTCGCCCCAATCGTGGGCGCCATGCTCCGCCAGGCGGGTCGTCCCGGCCTGCGCCTCGAGCCCGATGCATGGCGAGCGCTGGCCCGGCACGGCTGGCCCGACAACGTCCGAGAGCTCCGCAAGGTCATCGACGATGCGTTGGCTCGTGTGCATGGCCCCCACCTCGGCGCGGCCATGCTCCGCCTCGACCCGCTGGCGCCGCCCTCCCTCGAGGACCTCGGCGACCGCTCGTTCCGGGCGCTACGGCAGCAGGTCGAGGGCTGGTACCTGCGGCGGCTCCTGCACCAGACGAACGGCAACATCAGCGAAGCAGCCCGTCGCGCCGGGTGCTCCCGCAAGGTGCTGCGCGATCGCCTGCGTCGCAACGGGCTCTATCCCCCCGTGGCCGCCCCCGCGGTGGAGGTCGGCGCCCCGCCGTGTGCACGCGAGCCCGCCGTGCTCCACCGGGGCATGCTGTGGTGCGCCGAGCCTCAGTCGCGGCGATGGGGCCGACGTCGCCGCCACATCGCGAGCAGGCCCATCAGGCCCAAGCCCATCAGTCCTCGCCCGGTCTCGTCTGCGCTCTGAGCCCGGCAGGCACAGCCCGCCCCGCCCGAGCGCCCGGTGGCGTCCTTGGGCGTGGCCTCGGCCAGCGGCGTGCCCACCAGGCCTCCGCCCGCGGCGGGATCGGCTGGGGCTCCGTTCGCCCCGGCACCCGCCGCTCCGTTGCCACCCGCAGAGGCGCTGCCGCCCGCGGCCGCGCTGGGCGGGGGCGCATCCCGCTTATCGGCGACGCCCAGCTCCTCGAGCAGGGCCCCCGCATCGGCCACCTCGTCGAGCACCCACAGCACGTAGCGCACGTCGACGATCACGTTGCGCGAGCGCGCCGTGTTGTAGCCGAAGTCCCCGGCGATGTTCTCCCACACCCGGTCGAAGTTGAGGCCCACGAAGCGGCCCTGGCCGTCGATGACCGGGCTGCCCGAGTTGCCGCCGGTCGTGTCGCCATTGGACAGGAAGTCGACCGGCACATCACCGAGCGCGGGATCGACCCAGTAGGTGCTCGTCGACTTGGCGGCCGCCTGCTGGACGGACTCGGGCAGGTTGAACGGATCCTCGCCCGTGTGCTTGGCCACCATGCCAGCCACCACCGTCTGCGGCGTGGCGAACAGCCCGTCGCGAGGCGAGTAGCCCTTGACGCTCGCGTAGCTGAACCGAAGCGTGCCGTTGGCATCGGGGTACACGGGGCCGCCACGCACCTTCTCGAGCATCTCGAAGTAGCGGGGCCCCAGCACCAGCATCTCGCCCTTTTGCCGGTCGCGACGGTCCTGGAGCTTCTCGATCGCCTCGACCATCTCGTGGGCGAGCATCAGCATGGGGTCGCGGCTCGCCGCCAGCGCCTCGGCATCGGCCGCATCGAAGGCCGCCTTCACGAACGCCTCGTCGGTCACCTTGGTGGACCGCAGCATCCGCTCGAGGTCAGTGCTCTTGAACCCGGTCACCCGCTCGGTCGGGGGCAGAGCCTCGATGCGGGCAAACAGACGCAGCAACAGGTCGAGGTCGACCTTGGCGTCGTAGTCCCGCAGCCGCCGCTGCTGGCTCTGCCACAGCCTCCGCTCGCCTCGCTCCTGGTACTTCGAGCGACGCTCGAGGTCGGGCTTGGCCTGCTCGCGAGCGCGACGCACCAAGTCGATGGCGACCGCCAGCGCTCGCGACCCCCGGGTGGAGTTGTCGAGCACGAAGTCGCGTTCGAAGTTGTCGCGTCGCACCGCGCTCAGATCGGCCAGGCCCTCCAGCACCCCGGCGTAGGCGTCGCCCTGCTCGGCCGCCCAGGTGGTCAGCGCCTCCTGCTCCTTCTTGCGCGCCTCCAGCAGGCGATTGCGACGAATCCCGTCGATCATCCCACGGGCGTTCTTGTGGCGGTTGGCCAGGCTGCGCAGGGTGGCCGCGACCTTGATCTTCACCGCTGGGTCGGCCGCGCCGTGCCGCTCGAGCACCTCGATCCACTCCCCATAAAGCGCCACGCGCGAGGGCAGGAACTGCTCGAGCTGCCGCTCCATCTCCACCGCGGGCAGGTAGCGGTTGGTGCGTCCCGGGTAGCCCAAGATCGCCACGAAGTCGCCGGGCGAGACCCCGCGCGGCGCCACCTCGAAGTGCTGCTTGGGCTCATACGGCACGTTGTCGGTGGAGTACGCGGCCGGCTTGCCGTCGGGCCCGACGTAGGCGCGCATCAGGGTGAAGTCCCCCGCGTGCCGGGGCCACATCCAGTTGTCGACCTCTCCGCCGTAGTTGCCGATCGACGAGGGCGGGGCATACACCACGCGAACGTCCAGCAGCTCGAGGTAGCGCAGCAGCTGGTACTCGTAGCCGTTGTAGAACTCGGCCACCTGGCAGTAGTCGCCGGGATGGTCCTTCTCGCACTGAGCCACCATCTCGGCACGAGCCTTGTCGACGACCAGCGCCCGCTTGGTGGGGTCGGGCTCGGCTTCGGCCAGCGCCCGGATCTTCTCGGTCACGTCCTCGGAGGACTCGAGCACCTTGACCGTGCTGCCCTCCGCCTTCAGCTCGTCGGCGTGGGTCGAGGCATAGAAGCCGTCGCGCAGGTAGTCGTGCTCGACCGAGCTGCCCGCCTGGATCGCCCCGTAGGCACAGTGATGGTTGGTCGCCACCAAGCCCCGCGAGGACACGAAGCCCGCCGAGCACCCCGACAGGTTCACCGCCGCCCGCATGAGCCCGCCGTCCTTCGGGTTCCACAGGGTCCGCGAGTCGATGCGCAGCCCCATGTCCCGTAGCTTGGTCTGGTCGAGCTTGGGGATCTGTTTGGGCATCCACTGCCCCTCGTCCGCTCGTCCCGTGGTGGTGAGGGCGAGCCCCAGCATCACCACCGAACCCATCAAAGCGCCGCGAAACGACCGTCCGTGCCCATTCATTGGTGCCCGGACCCTATCATCATTGATTGGCCCGCGGCCGAGCATCGGGCACGATCGAGGGGTGAAGACCGATTCCGTCGCCCGGGTCGCCCCAGCCACCCGCCGCTGGCTTCTGGCCAACGCCCGCGACGCCCTGGCGAAGGCCCTGCAGACCCCCGCCCCGCCGCTGCCCCCGGCGCCCGACGACCCCATCCTCGACGAGCCCGCCCGCATGTTCGTGTCGTGGCACGAGGGAACGCGGCTGGTGGGATGCATCGGGGTCCTCGAGCCGCGGGAGACGGTGCGGGAGGGAACGCGGCGGCTCGCCGTGCAATCCGGGCTCCACGATCACCGCACGCCCATGCCCGCCGCCACCGACCTGCCGCGCCTGCACGCGGAGATCTCCATCCTCACGCCGCCCGAGCCCATGGCCGAACGCGGCCTGGCCGAGATCGCCGCGGCGCTGGTCCCGGGCCGAGACGGGCTGGTCCTCCACGACGGGGCCAAGCGCGCCGTGTTCCTCCCCGTGGTGTGGAACAGCCTCACGACCCCCGCCGCGTTCGTCACCGCGCTGTGTCGCAAGGCCGGGATCGACCCCCAGGTTCGCGCCGAGCATGTCCGCGGCGAGCGATTCTTCGCCGAGGAATTCAGCGAGCCGCACTGAGTCTCAGCCGGGGTTGGGCACGGCCCAGGCTTCGAACACCGGAGTGATGTCTTCGCCCGCGATCGTCTCGAAGCGGTCGTGGTTGAAGGTCCACGCCAGCGGCCCCGAAGGCACGATCACCGGATCGACCGCGTTCAGCTCGGCGAAGAACGCCTGATAAAACGCCCAGTCGTAGGTGTACTGGAACTGCAGGAGGAAGCACAGGCCGTCCCACGCGTCCCACTGCTCGTAGGCCACGGGCTCGCTGCCCGGGCACCCCGCCACCTGCTCGTGCAGCGGCACGCCCAAGGCCTCGAGCGCGTAGATCGAAAACAGGTTGGGCCACGACTCGAGCGAGTTCTCCTGGTACCACCACAGGCGACCGGCGAAGGTGAAGTCGTGGCCCAGCTCGTGGGCAAAGCCCCAGATGTCCACCCCGGGCATGCCCGCCAGCGAGATGCGATCGGAGAAGTCGGGCTGCACCAACACGGGCTGCATGCGCACTGGGTTGCCCGCCAGCATGTAGCCCAGCGGGGTCACGTCGGGATCGGGGAAGAACCGGATGCGCTGCCCGTGCTGGGGAAGAGCGCCGCGGAGCTCCTCTTCGAGCTCGTAGATCTCGTCGAGGATCGCCACCGAGGCCTCCAGCGCGGCCGCGTCCTGCCCCGCGGTGCTCGTGGGCAAGGTCAGCAACACGTGGTCGCCGCGGATCTCGACCCAGCCCGACGCGACCTCGTCGAAGGGGTACTCGGCCGCGAGCACCGACTCCACCGTGGGTACGGTGGCACCGTCGCTGGTCACCGTCACCGTCTTGAAGCCCTCGGCCGCGACCCGGGCCTCGTAGGTCTCGCCGAGATCGTTTTCGGGTAGCCCGCCCACGAACAGGATCCCGTCCTTGTCCGCGGTGAACACCACCTCGCCATCCACACAGGTCAGCGCCGGATCTTTGTAGTGCAGGCCGATGCGGGCCACGAGGTCGCCGATGAAGCACGGGCCATGATCGATGGGGTCGCCCGTGTTGATGTTGACGAACCAGGACCCCTCCTCGCTGATGGTGGCCGTGTCGCCCGCCTGCATGAACAGCCCGGTGTTCACCCAGTTCTGGGCGGCGGGGACCTCGAAGGTCATCGAGCCGTAGGGCCCCCCGGGCGGCACGGGTAGGCACGTCCAGGGGCCTTCGCCGCACGGCTCGTCCACGGGGGAGTCCCCGGTCGTCGAGCCCGACGACGACTCGTCTCCGCCCGTGGTATCCGCGGCCGTCGTGTTCTCGGGGGTCGCGGGTGCGCCCGTCGTCTCGCCGCCCGAGCCCGAGCCTCCCGTGCTCTCGGCCGAACCGGGCTCCGCTCCGCCTTCGCTGGTGTTGCACGCGAGCGAAAGAGCGACAGCAACGACGAGCCACGACGAAGTACGCACGGCTCGAACCCTACCCCAGCGCCAACGCCTCGGCCTGCGCTGCACCCCACCGCGATTACACGGCGGCGCGCCGAGCCCCAACGCAACCGCGCCGCGACGCCGTGGGTACGGCGCGCGGCGATGTTGGCGGCACGCATCGATCAGGCGTCGAGCATGCGGCGCAGCACGAACTGCAGGATGCCGCCGTGCTCGTAGTATTCGACCTCGTTGGGCGTATCGAGCCGGGCGATGACCTCGAACTCGGTGACCGTGCCGTCGGCGGCCGTGGCCGTGACCTTCAAGGTCTGCTTGGGCCGAAGGCCGCCCGCGATCCCGGTGATCGAGAACTCTTCTTCTCCGGTCAGGCCGAGCTCGTCGGCGCCCTCGCCGTCCTTGAAGACGAGCGGAAGCACGCCCATGCCGACCAGGTTGCTGCGGTGGATTCGCTCGAAGCTCTCGACGATGACCGCCTTGACGCCGAGCAAGAGGGTGCCCTTGGCCGCCCAGTCGCGGGAGGACCCGGTGCCGTACTCGACCCCGCCCAGCACGACCAGCGGAACCCCGTCGGCGATGTACTTCACCGAGGCGTCATAGATGCTCATCTGCTCGCCGTCGGGGAGATGGCGGGTGATGCCCCCCTCGGTGCCCGGCGCCAGCTGATTGCGAAGCCGAATGTTGGCGAAGGTGCCGCGAATCATGACCTCGTGGTTGCCGCGCCGAGAGCCCAGGGAGTTGAAGTCCTTGGGCGCGACCCCGTGCTCGATGAGGTACTTGCCCGCGGGACCATCGACCGGGATCGCCCCCGCGGGCGAGATGTGATCGGTGGTGACGGTGTCGCCCAGCTTGGCCAGGACCCGGGCATTTTGGATGTCGGCCAGCGCCGGTTTTTCGCGACTCATGCCCTCGAAGTAGGGCGGGTGCCGCACGTAGGTGCTGGCCTCGTCCCAGGCGTAGCGCTCACCCTTCGGGGTCTCGAGCTTCCGCCAGCTTTCGTCGCCGTCGAACACCGAGGCGTACTGCTCGACGAACATGCCCTCGCCCAGCGCCTCGCGGATGACCTCTTCGACCTCTTGCGGGGTGGGCCAGATGTCCTTGAGCAGCACGGGGTTGCCGTCTTGGTCGTGGCCCAGCGGGTCGGAGTACAGGTCGAAGTTCATGTGCCCGGCCAGGGCGTAGCCCACCACCAGCGGCGGCGAAGCGAGGTAGTTGGCGCGGATATGCGGGCTGATGCGCCCCTCGAAGTTGCGGTTGCCCGACAGCACCGAGCACGCGACCAGGTCGCCCTCGTCGATGGCGTCGACCAGCTCGGGCGCGATGGGCCCGGAGTTGCCGATGCAGGTGGTGCAGCCGTAGCCCACGATGTGAAAGCCCAGGGCCTCGAGGTCTTCGAGCAGGTTGGCCTTTTGCAGGTACTCGGTGACCACCCGCGAGCCCGGCGCGAGGCTGGTCTTGACCCACGGCTTGCGCTGCAGGCCGAGCGCGCGAGCCTTGCGAGCGAGCAGGCCGGCCGCGATGAGCACCGAGGGGTTCGAGGTATTGGTGCAGCTGGTGATCGAGGCGATGACCACCGAGCCGTGGGACAGCGAGTGGTCGGTGCCCGCCACCGCGGCCGAGGCGTCCGCGTTGCCCCCTTCGGCGGTGAGCGTGTCGATGAGCTCTCTCCACATGCTCTTGGAGCGACGCAGCGGAATGCGGTCTTGCGGGCGCTTGGGGCCGGCGATGCTGGGCTCGACGGTGGACAGGTCGAGCTCGAGCGTGTCGGTGAACACGGGATCGGGCGTGTCCTTGGTGCGGAAAAGGCCCTGCTCCTTGGCATAGGCCTCGACCAGCGCGATGGCGTCGTCGGGGCGCCCGGTGAACTTCAGGTAGGCGAGGGTCTCATCGTCGATGGGGAAGAAGCCGCAGGTGGCCCCGTACTCGGGCGCCATGTTGGCCAGGGTCGCCCGGTCGGGCAGCGTGAGCGAGCCGAGGCCAGGCCCGTAAAACTCGACGAACTTGCCGACCACGCCCTTGGCCCGGAGCATCTGCACCACCGTGAGCACGAGGTCGGTGGCGGTCGCCCCCTCGGCCAGGTCGCCGTGCAGGCGGAACCCGACCACCTGCGGCAGGAGCATGGAGACGGGCTGGCCGAGCATGGCCGCCTCGGCCTCGATGCCGCCCACGCCCCAGCCCAGCACGCTCAGGCCGTTGATCATGGTGGTGTGCGAGTCGGTGCCCACCAGGGTGTCCGGGAAGGCCTGCGTGGTCTTGCCGACCTGCTTGGTCCAGATGGTGCGGCCGAGGTACTCGAGGTTCACCTGGTGGCAGATGCCCGTGCCGGGCGGCACCACCCCAAAGTTCTCGAAGGACTCCTTGCCCCAACGCAAGAACGCATAGCGCTCGCGGTTGCGCTGGTACTCGAGCGCGACGTTGAGGCCGAAGGCCTGGTCGCTGCCGAAGTGATCGATCTGCACCGAGTGGTCGATGACGAGATCGGCGGGCTGCTCGGGGTTGATGCGCTGCGGGTCGCCGCCCATCGTCGCGATGGCGTCCCGCATGGCGGCCAGGTCGACCACCGCCGGGACCCCGGTGAAGTCCTGCAGCAGCACGCGCGCCGGGTGGTAGGCGATTTCCACGCTGGGCTCGGCCTTGGCGTCCCAGCCGGCGGCGGCGGCGATGTCGTCGCGCGTGACCGCGCTGCCGTCCTCGTGGCGCAGCAGGTTCTCGACGAGCACCCGCAACGAAAAGGGCAGAGTCTCGACATGCCCGACGCCGGCCTTGCTCAGGGCGTCGAGACGGAAGATCTCGTAGCTGCGATCTCCAACGCGCAGGGTCGAACGCGCGCCAAATGAGTCTTGGTTTTGCTGCGTCATCACTCCAAATGCTCCCCCGCTTCGCCTCCGTTTCACGAAGGCTCGGCGAGCGAAGCTTGCAACGCAGGGACGTCGTTGTCGAATGAACGACACCGACCGAGCGTCGAGCCGACCGCGCGTCATTTCCGGTTCCAACGCGCGCACGCCCTCGCTTTCGCCCCACGCTATGCTCCCCGCGCCATGCGGCATTCCATCGTCTCGACCATTGCCATCGTTTTCGTCGCTGTGGGTTGCGGAAATTCGACGGACGTCAACGATGGCTCCCCCTCGAGTTCGACGAGGAGCACGTCGAACCAAACCACCAACGAAAACACGGGACGCCCGACCGTCCCGGGAACGAACCAGACCTCCACTTCGACCACCAATCCCGGACCCCAAACAGACGGCAGCACGACGAGCAAAGGCACCGCCGACGGCACCGGGCCCGAGGGCACGGGCGGCACGAGGGGCACCAGCGGCACGGACAGCACGGGCTCCGATTCGACTTCGACCACCGTCGACCCCTGCGATGCGGGTGACGGCACCGAGTTCATGGTCGATAACCTGGTGTCCGTCTGGTACGTGATCAACGGCGTCCAGAACCCGGACCTGAACCTCTACCGCGGGTGCACCTATACCTTCCACATCGACACGCCCAAGCACCCCTTTCTCATCAAGTCCGTGCAGAGCGAGAGCGCGATCGACACCTACGACGAAGGGGTAACGAACAACGGTACGAAGGTCGGCACCATCACCTGGGAGGTACCGACGGACGCCCCCGACACGCTCTACTACGTCTGCCAGTTTCACCTGCGGATGAGCGGTGCCTTCAACATCTCCACCCCGGAGTGGGGCGGTAGTAGTGGAGGAGGCAGCGAAAGCAGCGGCAGCAGCGACAGCGGCAACACCACCAGCGGCGGCAGCAGCAGCACCAGCAGCGGGACTTAGCGCAGGTCGGCGAGGGCCTGGGTGACCTGCTCGCGAATTTCCCCCGGAAACAGCGCTCGGTAGTGCACGAAGGCCTCCCGGCTGAGGCCGTGCATCACGGGCGAGGCGTCGAGCAGCCGCTGCAGCGTGCCGCGGCTCGACAGCACCATCAGCGCTTCGTCCTCGATGTAGGCCTCGATCTTCACCCGATCGACCCCGCCCGCGTACTCGGGCTCACAGCCCTGATCCCGCAGCACCTGATGCAGGCGCTCGCGCGCGAGCTCGGGATCGACGTCGGCCCGCAGCCGCAGGGTCTTGAACAGCCGCCGGTCGCGAAGGCGCCCCGCCAGGTCGCGCAGCACGTCGTCCTTGCTCTGCGCGTAGCTGCGAATGGCCGTCTGCAAGCCGGGATCGTCGAGCTCGAGGAAGGCGGTGGTCGACACCGAGTCGCCCCGCAGCAAGGCCTCGAGCGCGGGCGGAGTGCCGGGCTGCGGCCCCAGATCGTGCAGGCGGCTGAACAGCGCGCGCGAGACCGAGTCGGCCGCTCGCACCGCCTTGTGCAGATAGACCTGCCGATACATGTAGAGGCGATTGAGGAAGAACCCCTCCACCGCGGTGAGGCCCTTTTCTCCGTCGACGGCCAGGGTCGCCGCCGAGCCCCCGGGCGGCAGGTACAGCCGCAGCGCAGCCAGCAGCCAGTCGAGGTCGAGGATGCCGTAGCGCACACCCGTCATGTAGGAGTCGCGCAGCAGGTAGTCGCAGCGATCGACGTCGAAGGTCCCCGAGACCGCGCGTGCCAGGTGAGGGATGGGGCTGCGCCCGTGCACGAGCCCTTCGACCAGCGACGGCATCTGCGGATCGATGTCCGACAGCACCTGGTGCACCTCGCTGTGCGGGTCGAGCAAGATCGCCGAGGTCCACTCCTCGTGGGCCCGCGCCTCGGGCAAGACCGCCTCGAAGGTATGGCTGAACGGACCGTGCCCCACGTCGTGCAGCAGCGCCGCGGCCAGGGCCACCCGCGCCATGTCGTCATCGATCCGGTCGGAGGCGGGGATGTCCGAGGCCAGCCGCCGCACCCGGTCGAGGTACCGCTTCATGACGTGCGCCGAGCCCACCGCATGGGCGAACCGGGAATGCTCCGCCCCGGGGAAGGCGAGCGATGCGTGACCCAGGGCGCGAATCCGGCGGAGGCGCTGGACCTCACGGGTGTTCATCAGCCGCTCCACGACGCCTTCGACCGGGCCCTCGAAGGAGATCAGGCCGTGGACGGGGTCGCGGAGGATCACGGGGCCTGTCATACCTGGCCGCTCGGCCGCGGCCAACCGGGGCCAAACCGTGGTTCTTTTCGGTTCCCCAGACCCGTCGCAGGCCCGTGGTACGCTTGCCGCCGTTTCGGTCTCCATGCACGCGTGTCCCAGCTGCGGCTCCGCGCTCGACGCGAGCCAGCCACTACCGCCGCATTGCCCCTATTGCGGAGCCTCCCTCGCCCCACCAGCCCCGTCGGATCTCGGCGCTCCCCCCAGCTTTGCCGGCACCCCCGGTGAGTCGGGCGCGGCGCCGATCTTCGTGCCGGCCGAGAGCCGCACCGATCTGCGGTCGCCGTCTTCGCTGGCTGCCCCTCGGAGGCGTCAACCACCTCCGCCCGCCCCCAAGGCCGGGGCGGTCACCGGTCCGCCGAGCATCGGGCTCGCCGACGGCAGCGATCGCCACAACGAGTTCGATCTAGGCGGAGACCCCAGCGGGATGGAACTCGCCTTCGGCGACGGTCCGGTCGCCGAACCCGAGGCGCCTCCCGGCATCTCCCTGTCCGCGGAGCCCACCGATCGCTTCTCCTCCGGGGCCTCGTTGTCGGATCCGCTCATGGATCTGCCCAGCCCCGTCGCCGAGGCTCGCGATCAGGGCATCGGTCGCCCCAAGGCTCCGCCGCTGCCGCCTCCCCCCGGGTTCAGCCCGCCCAAGCCTCCCCCTCCGCCCGCTCCGCCGGGCGCCGGGCTTCCGCCTCCCCCTCCCGCCGCGGGCTACTCCGACCCCGTCGCCGAAGAGCAGGACCACGGGCTCGGGTTCTCGGCCCCCGTCGCCGGGCAATCGGACCACGGCATCGATCTACCCAGCCCCGTCCAGAGCCCGCGCGACGATGGCATCGATCTGCCCAGTCCCGTCGCCGCCGAGGCCCGCGACCACGGCATCGACCTGCCCAGCCCCGTCCAGGGTGTCCGCGACGATGGCATCGACTTGCCCAGTCCGGTCCAGGCGGGAGCCGCGGACGACGGCAGTGCCTACTCGCTCGATCTCCCGGCGCCCATCGATACGGCCAACCGCGATCTCCCGGCCCCGGTCGATCTGTCCCTGCCGGTCACCGAGGGCGACGGGCTCGATCTGCCGATCCCCGCCGACCTCCCCGTGCCCAGCGCGGGGGGCCAAGAAGTTCAGCCCGCCGGGCAAGAGGTTCGCCCCGCCGGGCAGGAAGTGCGCCCTGCCGGGCAAGAGGTTCGCCCCGCCGGGCAAGAGGTTCGCCCCGCCGGGATGGACGTGACGCCCAGGGGCTCCGGGGACGAGGTCGCACCGCACGACCTGCCCGGGCCCAAGACGAGCGATGCGCTCGTGCCCGACTTCGATGCCGTGGGCATGACGCCCGACGTGCAAGCTGCGGCAGCGACCAGCGGCGTCGCGGCCCCGGCCGCACCGTCGACCGACAGCGACGCATTGCCGGACCCGGCGATGACCGCTCCGACCGCGACGCCGCGTGCCAAGCCGATCGCCGCGGCCAAGCCCGCCGTGTCGCGCGGCGTGCTGCTGCTCGGCGGAGGCTTGCTGCTGCTGGGTGCAGTGGGAGCCGCCGTCTTCTATTCGGGGCTGCTCGATCCCGAAGAGCCCGAGGTCTCCGCGGGTCGCGGCGCCGTCAAGCGTGGCGGCGGCAAGTCTGGAGACGGCAAGGGCACGCAGACCCCGGGGCCCAAGGGCGCCGCGGCCGAGCGCGACGCCACCGTACTGGCGAAGTTCTCCGTGCACACGCCGGCCTCCTATCTCGAGGCGCTCGCCGCCACGAACGAGGCGGGCGACGTGCTGGGCGCAGCCGAGGCCGCGTTCCTGCTGCACTACCACTACGGTCCCAACCCGGCCCTGGCCACGCCGGCCGCCAGCGCGTTGCAGGCCCATGCCAGCGACAAGGCGGGGTACGTCCAGCGCATCGTGGGGCTCGCCGCTCTCGCCGCGAAGAACCTCGAGGGCGCCGAAGCTTCGCTGTCCGACGACGAGCCGCGCTCTCGGCTCTACCGCGGCTGGCTGCGCCTGGCCCAGGAGCGACTCGACGACGCCAAGGCCGAAGCCGATGCCGTCCTGGCCGCGAATGCCAACGACCAGTCGGCCAAGCACCTGTCCCTGGCGGTGGCGGCCGCGAAGGATCCCGCCGCCGCGCTGAGCGCCATCGAGGCCGCGACCAAGGCCAACCCCGAGCACGCCGGTCTGCAGGCGCTGCTCGCCCAAACCGCGGTCGCGACCGGGCAGCTCGCCGTCGCACGAACGGCCGTGGACGCCATCGATCCCGCGGCCACCGACGACCCCGGGGTCCAGGCGTGGGCCCATGTCCAACGCGCCCGCGTGCAGCTCGCCCAGGGCGACTACGACGGTGCGCTGGTGAGCTTCGACCGGGCCCTCGAGCGCGTGCCCGACGACTCGGCCCTCGAGATCGAGCGGATCCACGTCTTGCTCGATGCCCGACGCTTCAACGACGCCAGCAATGCCATCGCGAAGCTGGTCGCCGCGAACTCCAAAGACGCCGAGCTGTTGCTGCTGCAAGCCCGCGTGGCGGTGCAGAGCGGCGACGGTGACATCGCCCTGGAGATCCTCGGCAAGCTCGCCGCCGCCATGCCCAAGGACGCCCGCGTGCAGATCGCCGTCGGCGACGTGCATGCCATGCGCCTGGAGATCGACCAGGGCCAGACCGCCTTCGCGGCCGCGCGCACGCTCGACCCCACGGCCATCGCCGCCGCGACCGGCGAGGCGGTGCTGCTGGCCGACGCCAAGCAAAAGCCCAAGGCCCTGGCCGTGCTCGAAGAGGCCAAGGCCCTGGCCAGCAAGGACGGGCGCACCGACGACGTCGTGACCCTGCTGGTCGCGATCGCCAACCTCCATCGCTCCACGGGCGACGCCGCCTCGGCGTTGCTCGCTCTCGACGAGGCGCTCACCGCCGCGCCGACCCACAACGATGCCCAGCTTTTGCGGGGCCTGCTGCGGCTCGACGAAGGTCGTACCGCCGAGGGTCGAACCGACCTCGAGGCGGTCTTCGAGCGCACGGGCGGCTATCTCGGCCTCGCCGGACCCTTGGGTCGCCTGTACGTCACCACGGGTAATTTCGGCGCGCTCGAGCGGCTCATCGAAGGTCGCATCCGCGGCGAGCAAACGGCAGACGACGTGCTCAATGCCGCCGTCCACCTGCGCCTGCACCAAAATCGCATCGCCGACGCCCGGGCGCTCATCGACACCGCGCTGGCGCGTCACCCCTCGGACTGGGAAGCCCACATGCTCCTGGCCCAGGTGCTCATCGCCGAGGGTCGGGCCGCCGACGCCTTGGCGGCCATCGAGCGCGCTCGCCCGAGCCAGCCCCAGCCCACGCTCATGCTGCAGCGCGGCAAGGTCTTCGAGTTCAACGGCAAGCACCCCGAAGCCCTGCCCGAGTACCGTCGCGCGCTGACCATCCAGCCCGAGCTGCACGAGGCCCGGTTCCTCTACGGCCGCCTGCTCGCGCACAACGGTGCCAACAGCAAGGCCATCGCCGAGCTCCAGCAGGTCACCAAGGCCACCGAGGCCGCGTCCGCCCCCTGGTTCCCCGAGGTCTGGGTCGCCATGGCCCGCGCGCAGCAGGGCCTGGGCAAGTACGACGATGCCATCGCCAGCCTCAACGAGGCGACCACGCTCAATCCCAAGTTCGGCTACGCCTTCGCCGAGCAGGGCCGCTACCACGTGTTCCGCAGCAACCATGCGGCCGCGATCACGGCGCTGACCAAGGCCATCGACCTCGCCGCGCCCACCGACCACTGGTACCCCGACGCGCTCATCAACCTGGCGCGAGCGCAGGTCAAGCAGGGCAAGAACGCGGCCGCCAAGGCCACGCTGCAGAAGTTCCTCGAGGCGGCGTCGTCGGAGCACGTCTCTCGGGCCGAGGCGCAGCGCCTGCTTCGCAGCCTCTAGACCCGGCCGGCCCCACCGCCGAATCGCTCGATTTCGTGCGCGCCCGCCCGGCTGCGCGCGAAATCGAGACTCGTGCGGGTCACGGATGGGCCCCCGTGCGCCAGCTCACTATGTTTTTGAGAACTGTTTCCGAGGAAGCGACCACTCCCTCGTAAGACTCGGTTTGGGGTCCGCCTAGGACAGATCAAGGGGCCAGCGCCAAGGCTCGAGGCATCGATATGCCCGCTCGCGCACCCCCCCGAGCCGCCATGCCGAATGAACGACCCAGTCCCCATGTCGATGCCGACCTCGAGCAGCTCGCCGCGTGGCAACGACAGCGCGATCGAGACCCGACGCCCGACCCTCTCGACGACCTGGCCGTCACCGACGTCCCCGTGCTCGACCACGCCCACGTCGACGCGATGGTCGACTCGGTGGTCGGCGGGCCCCGAGCCAGCGGCGTCACCCGGCTGCTGCGGGCGGTGGCCTCTCCGCTGGGCACGGGCCTGGTCGCGGCCGCGGTCGCCGTCGCCATCGTTCAGTTCACCTCCGACGACAAACCGGCCGCCTACGGGGGGCCGCTCGCCGAAACGAACTACGAAGCTCACCTGCAGGCCAATGCGCTCGGGCCCGAGGATCGACTCGAGTTTTTCACCTACGACCGACTCGACGTCACCCTCGAGCCGAACCCGCCGCTGGACGAAGAAACCGGCGCCCTCGAGCTCCGCATCGGAGCGCAGAGCGTCGCGCTGGGCCACACCGTCTTGTCCGCCCCCCGGGCCGTCCGCCACCGCTACGGCGAGGTCCGCTTCGAAGAACGAATCTCCACCCTGTTCGACCTGCCGCCCGGCGAATGGGACATCACCTATCTGCTCGGCCCCCCCGGTTCCTGCAGCGAGTGGCCAATGGCCCTTTCGTGCAAGCCCCGCGGCACCGACCGCGTAGTCATTAAGCCGGAACGCGACACATAACGAGTGCGATAATGACCGTTCTCCACGCGATGAAGCCCCCACCGCCGTCCGTCACGCCGCGCCTCGTCGAGTCGGCGTTGGCGGGAGATCTCGAGGCACGCGAGATCTTGGGCGCCACGGTCTCCCGCGTGATTGCCCGCGTCACCCGTCCCCTGCGGTCGTCGCTCGAGCCGTCGCTGAGCAACGAGCTCCTCCTGGTGGTCTGGCGGCACCTGTGCGCGGACAACCTGCACCTCGTTCGCTTGTGGCACGAGTCGCCCGAGGACGACTTCGAACGCTACGTCGCCGGGCTCATCCACGACTACGTCCACCCGCTTCGTGTCCGCATGCCGCCCGGCCCCGGCATTCGCAGCGCCGACGTCGTCGCGCTGTCCTCGGGCTGGACCCGCGAGTCCATCGAGTTCGCCCTCGACAGCGAGACGGGTCCCAAGGACACCCTCGCCCGGCACATCTACACCACGGTTCATCGCTACGCCTATCAGATCCTCTGCCGACGCAAGCGCAGCGGAGCGAAAGACGAAGCGCAAGACATCGCACAGAGCCTGCTGTTCAAGCTCTTCGAAGCGCCGGGCCCCAAGGCCAACGCCACGCCGCAGCAGCGCGGCCGCCCCGGGTATCTGCTCCGGTGCTGGGACCCCTCGCGGGGACGAGCACTCGACAGCTACCTGTACATGGTCACGAACAACTTCATCAATCACAAAGCCCGCAAGAAGAACAGCATCGTCCTGTTCCCCGAGGCCGACGACGGCGCAGCGACGCCCGATCCCCGGAGCCTCGAGTACGAGATCGGCAGCCAGCTCGCGCTCGAGTCGGTGGTCGGCAGCCTCAGCGAGCGAGAGCGTCCGCTGCTCGAGGTCATCGGTAAACAGTGCACCCCCGAGGAGCTGGCCAAGCGACTCGGCGTCGACCGCAACACCATCTATCAACGGATACGACGGCTGAAGGAACGTCTCAAGAAGACCCGCGACGAGTTCTCGCGATAACCATAGACACTCGCGACAACCGAGCACGGGGGGAAGAAACGACGGCAGACCGTGCAACCGAGCAGTGCAATGTATATCCGCTCCATCCGCTCTCACGACGGCCATGGCTGGGTGCACGCGATCTTTCGCGAGGCGCCCTCGCTCCGCGCGTGCCGTGCCCGCATGGCTCCCAAGGCCCGGGAACTGCTCGGTACGATCGTGGTGACCGTGCTCATGGCCTTGCTCGTCGCCATGGCCGGCTCTCCCCCGAAGCCGGCCCCCGGCCAGGCCACCATCGTGTCTCCCCTCGCCGACGACTCGCCGCCGCCGCCTCACGCGATGCGGATGCACCTGGCGGGGCTCGATGACCCCCATGGCGCGCACGAGGGCGAGATCATCACCGTCTCACCCCGCAGCTATATCGAGTTCGAGGTCGAGCACGACATCGATCCCTCGGATGCGGCCACCCTGGTGATCCTCGCCCGCAACATCTCCTCTCCCGGCCCCGCCGGAATCCACCAGGCGATCCCCCTGCCCACCGACGCCCTCGTGCTCGCCGACTATGGTTTTCGGTATCAGGGCCGCTTCGACGAGCTGTTCCCGCTGCCGCCTGGCCTGTGGCGGCTGCGCTTCCACGTGGGCCCCGCGGGTCGATGTACCGTCGATCACGTGACCGCATGCGAGGGCGTCGAGAAGATCTTGGAGGTCACCGCGTCATGAAGTGGCTGCAGCGGACCCTCAGCGTCGCCACGATCTCCGCGATCGCGACCTTTGCCGTCCTGCAGTACCAAAAGTGGCGGCAGTCCCCGGCCGACGCGACCCCGGACATCGAGTGGTCCGAGGCCTCTGCGTCCGAGCTGGTGCTGCGAGGCTGTGACCTCCGCACCACCGCGCGCGGCACCGAGTGCCTGCTCGACCCCGTGCGCGCCAGCGACTCGCAGATCGTCCAGACCTGGCTGCGCGGCGCATCCATCCGCGACAAGGGCCGCATCGAGGTGCTCGTCGACGACCAGCCCTTGCCCGCCGAGGACCTCGAGCTCGAGGAAATCGACGACGGGCTCCGTCTTCGCATCCCCATGAAGGGGCGCCTGTTCGGTCGCGATCCCAGCCGCTTCGAGATCCGCGCCACGCTCCGCGACGGGGCGCATCGCTGGGTCACCATCGTGCGCGAGCGCAGGCTGGCGCCGAAGCTCGAGGACCTCGCTTCGCGCATCATCTCCACCTCCGACCGAGCCCTCCGGGGCGAGCTCGAGGCTCAGCTGGTCGGCCTGCTGCCCCAGCTCGAGGGCAGCGACCGCGTCTACGCCATCGACCGCCTCATCGGACCCACGATGGGGCGCAACGAGTTCTCCCGCGCGGTGGAGCTCGCCGACGAAGGGGCCACGGCCGCCCAGGCGAGCGGAGAGCTGACCGTCGGGTGCCGATTCCTCCGCTTTGGTGTCTCGGTGCTGCTCGACGTCATCAACGACGCCGAGCAGGCCGACGCCTGGTCCACGCGGGCCCAGCACTGCACGGCCGCCACCGAAGACGAACTCGATCCCGGCCCCGGTCCCGACCCCGACTCTCGCTTCAAGCTCCCCTTCGTCCGCGGCTCGCTCGTCTGGGAGCAAGGCGACCCGGTTGCCGCCGCCCTGGCCTTCCAGCGCTCGGCTCGTTGGGCCCGGCGCCTCGGCGACCCGAATACCGAGCTCCGCGCCACCATGGGCCAAGCCTCGGCCATGGGTCACGTGGGGCGCTTCGACGAAGCCGCCGCGCTCATGGCCACCCTCAGCCGCAGCAGCATCGCCGACGACTCCTGCCAGGGCCGGGCGCTCGTGGACTTCAACCGGGCCAACTATGTCTACGCACATAGCCAGGCCTACGACACCGCGGATACCAAGGCCCGCGAGCTGCTCACCGAGACAGACGAGCTGCTCACCTCCGCGCTCGCCGTGTTCCTGCGCCAGGAGTGTCTCGAGCGTCGCCGGCTCGATCGCTCCCGTGCCTATCTCAACCGCGCGCTGGCCCGAGTGGCGCTGGGTCGCTTCGAAGACGCTCGACGCGACCTCGAGCAAGCCGAGCCCGAGGGCGACGAGGACCAAGTGGCCGCCGCCCTGCTGCACGTGAAGGTCGAGCTGGGGCTCGGCCAGTGGTCGAACGCCGAGTCTCGCCTGGCCCTGCTCCGCACGAAGATCCTCGAGACCTCGCAGGTCGGTGCCAACCTGCTCGGCGATACCGAGGTCGTCGCCGGCCGCCTCGCCGAGCACCGAGCCGACCTCCGTGCCGCCGCCGAGCACTACCGCCGGGCCGAAGCGCAGTTCGAGTCGGACATGGCCTCGTCGCAGTTCGGCCTCGTCGCCGATCGCCAGGCGGGTGCCCAGGCCGAAGCCGCCCAACGACTCGTGAGCGTGCTGCTGCGTACGGACGAGCCCGCCGCGGCCCTGTGTGCGGCCCGGGTGCTGCGGAGCCGTCCTCTGCGACTGATGCACCGCGCGGCCCGGCTCGTCCGCGAAGGCGAGCCCACCCTGAGCCCCCTCGAACGCCAGCTCGAGGCCGCCCGGGCCCACCACGACCAAAGCCACCACAAGCCGCCACAGCAGCGTGATGCTGCCGACCGCTACGTCCGCGATGCCAACGCCCGATACGAGCAGGCGCTCGCTCGGGCCACCGCCGGGCGTGCCGAGACCGAGATCGGCGCGCTGTGTGAAACCCTGCCCTCCCCGCAGCCGGACGAGACCTCGCTGCTGTACCACCGCGATCACCTCGGGGCGTGGTGGCTGATGGCGTGGACCGCCGACGACCTACGCGTCGAGTCGCTGGGCAAGCTGTCCGGTCGAGAGGCTCCGGCCGTCCTCACCGAGCGGCTCCTCGAGCCCGCCGCGTCGATGCTGGGTGCCTCCACTCACGTTCGCGTGCTGGCTTCGGGCGCCTTGGAGTCGGTGCCCTTCGAGACGCTCCCGTGGCGAGGCACCCCGCTCGAGCAGTCGCATACGGTTCGTCGTGGTCTCGATCTGCCCCCCGGCCCCGACCGCGAGGGAACAAATGCGGGTCCGATCGTGTTTGCCACCGGGCCCCGCCCCGAGAATGCGCTGCGCGGCACCGACAACTCCGACCTCGAACGAGCCCAGGAGTTCCTGTCGGATCTGCCGGGCACGCTCATCGCTCATCGCGGCCAGGTCGACGTCGACACGTTCCGGGCGTCCACCACGGGCGCATCTGTGCTGGTCTACGTCGGGCACCACGAGCCGGGCGATCGCCTCGATGGCACCCATGCCCTCCCGGGGCTCCAGCTCGGCCCGCACAGCGCGGCCGACCTCGACTCCATCCTCGCCATGCAGCCCGGCCCCGCCCATGTCGTGCTGGTGACGTGCGAGGGCATCGACGACGACGCCTCGACCTTGTCCGCCGATCTGGGCTTGGTCTCGGCCTACGTGGCCGCCGGGTCCATCGAAGTGCTCGCCACCACCGAGAGCCTGCGCCCCGACGACGGGGCCGCGGTTGCCCGAGCGATCAGTCGACGACTCTCCGCCATGGACTCCATCGACCTCCCCCGGGCGCTCGCCGACGTGCGCCGCCGAGGCATCGAAGGCCACGGCTCGGGGGTGCCACTGGACCTCTCCAAGTTTCGCGTCGTGACTCGCTGAGAACGAATCGCGAAATAAATTGAATATTGGGGGGTAAGAATCGCGCGCCTCGTAGCCTACTAGGTGATGCGATGACTACTCCGCTGCTCAACCTGTTCCCCATCAACGCGGCACTGCTTGCCTCGCAAGAGACTCGCCGCCCCACCCTCGGTTCCATCGACTATGTCGTGGAAAACCGCGACAACCGGATCTACGTGTCCGACCTCGAGCTGTCCGCCGACCTGAAGGCCAAGCTCACCGGTCCGACCATCGTGACCGCATTCTTCACGCTCGGCCAATCCCGGACCGAGATCGACGGCGCCCTCCTGCAGGGTGAGCGCAATGCCTTCGAGCTCCGCCACAGCGGCGAGCTGGGCGAGCTCCAAGAGCTTCGCCTGTCCCCCGAGGGCGAAGACGGCTGGGCAGTGGTCCTGGTTCCCCGCCACCGTCTCGACGCTGAAGCCTCTTGATTCGTACTGCCCCCGACCACGAATCAATCACGAGCACGCTCATCGTCGAGAGCAGCGTCCACGTCGGGTCGGCCCCTTTCGGGGGGTCGGCCCGACTGGATTTCGAAGCCTGGGTCACTTCGCGGGCAGCGAACGCGCAAACTTCAGCCCGCGCTCGATCCACGCCTTCAGGTCCTCGTCCGTCCGAAATCCTGGTTTCCCCACATAGACCATGCCCTTCATCGGGCGCTTGGTGAAATCCATCGGGCGCGCATGCGGCATGGCCAGCGCTTCCGCGTGCGCCTTGGGGCCCACCCGCACCATCAGCTCGTCCTTCACGATCCCGAAGGCCATGTTCCCCGAGGCCATGAAGGCCACCCCACCGAACATGTTCCGCTCCGTGATGCCCTTGCGGCGGGCCACCACCGTACGAATTCTCTCCGCCAACATCTCGTCGTACGCCATCGTCTGGTTCTCCTCACCCTCACGACGCGGCCGCCCCTCGCCGATCGACATCCAGTGTGCCGACTGCGTCAATCTCGGTCCATCGCCGGTATTGCGAGCGGCATGGAACACAGATTCGAGACGTGAGACACCACGCGTAGGCTACGAGTCGCGGCCCCCTTGCTACCGTGGGCTCCGTGCCCGAGTCCCCCTCGCCTGCATCCCCGCCCGACGCGGGCTCCAGAGGGCAGACCCTGGTGCGGCTTTCGGTCACCGCCCTCCTGCTCGTCGCCGTATGGATGCCCGCGCGCCCCGGGGCCGAGGATGGCTTCCCCTTCTCCACCTATCCCATGTTCGGCTACGCCCGGACCGAGCGTTCCGTCATCGAGACCGTCGTGGGGGTCGAGGCCGACGGCCGACGACGACCCCTGACCCCCTGGCACATCGCCGGCACCACCCGCGCCAAGCAGGCCCTCGCCACCGCCCGCGCGGCCATTCGCCGCGGCACCGCGGCCGACCTGTGCCGTGACGTCGCGGCCCGAATCGCCGAGCGCCCCCTGCCCGCCGACCTCGTGTCCGTCGAAGTCGTCAGCGACACCTGGCGAGCCCTCGACGTCATCGAGCCCGGCGCGGGCCCCCTCGAGCGCCAGGTCCACGCCCGCTGCGAGGTGCCCTAGATGTGGAGCGCCGTCGACCGCTGGCTCGGGCCTCCCGCCCCCGCCTCTCGCCTCGCCGCCGTACGGGTCGCCGTGGTCGCGTTCGCCCTGGCCTGGACCGCGGGCATCGCCTCCGAGCTGCTCACGCGGGCCCAGCTCGATCCCAGCCGCTTCGCCCCCGTCGGCCTCGCCGGGCTCTTCGGCGTCGTCCCGCCCGCCCTCGTCACGACTGCGCTCGTCGTTGTCTTCGGCCTCGGCATCCTCGCCCTCGTCGGCCGCGGCTACCGATGGAGCGCCCCCGCCTTCGCCCTCACCCTCACCTGGCTGCTCTCCTATCGCAACAGCTGGGGCCACATGTCGCACTCCGAGCACCTGCTCGTCCTGCACCTGTGGGTCCTCGCCTTCGCCCCCGCGGCCGACGCCCTGCGCCTGCGCTCGACCGCTCCCGCCACTGCTCCTTCCGGTCGATACGGCTGGCCCCAGCGCCTGCTGATGGTCGTCACCGTCTCCACCTACGTCATCGCCGGCCTCGCCAAGCTCCGCGGAGGCGGATCGTGGATCTCCGGCGAAACCGTACGTCTGCACGTCGCCACCGAGGTGCTGCGCAACGACATGATCGGCACCGATGCCGCCCTCATCGGCCGCCCCCTGCTGCCCTTCGCGGGCCTCTTCGGTGCCTTCGCCATCTTCACCCTCGTCGTCGAGCTGGGCGCCCCCCTCGCTGTGGCGGCCGGCCGCATCCGCCTGGCCTGGGTCGCCGCCGTCTGGTCCATGCACCTGGGCATCGGCCTCGTCATGGGCATCGGCTTCGCCTACCCCCTCAGCGGCGTCGCCTTTGCGGCCTTTGTCCCCCTCGAGCGCCTCGTGGACTGGCTCACCCGGCTTCGGCAGCGCCGCCCTGCCTGAGCGTGTTATGGACCCAACCGATCGTCATGGCGCACTCCCTCGAGATCGGACAGTTCAATGAGCTCGACGTCGTCGCGCTGGTCGAGGCCGGCGTGCTGCTCGGCTCGGGCGAGCTCGAGCTGTTCCTCCCCTCCCACCTGTGCCCCATCGGCGTGGATATCGGCACCACCATCGACGTCTTCGTCTACGTCGACCGCGACGGTGCCCCCCAGGTCACCACCCGGGTCCCCGAAGCCGTCGTCGGCGAGTTCGCCTTCCTGAAGTGCGTCAACACCACCCGCGCCGGGGCCTTCCTCGACTGGGGCGCCCCCAAGGACCTGTTCGTCCCCCCCGACCAGCAGACCACCCTCATGGTCGAAGGTCGCAGCTACGTCGTCGCCGTCGTCCTCGACCGCAAGGGCGAGAAGATCATGGGCTCCGCGCGCTTGTCCGAGCACTTCGACTACGACGTCGACGACGTCCAGCCCGACGCCGAAGTCGAGCTGCTCGTGCACGGTCACTCCGACGCCGGCATCCAGGTCGTCGTCGACCGGCGGTACCGGGGCCTCATCCACAAGTCCGACGTCTACAAGCGGCTGTCCGTCGGGGATGAAGTTCACGGCTTCGTCCGGCAGATCCGCCCCGACAACCGGCTCGACGTTGCGCTCACCCGGCGGGGTCTCGGGGGGATCGAGGATGCGCAGTGGCAGATCCTCTCCGCGCTCAAGAAGGAGGGCGGGTTCTTGCCGCTGCACGACAAGAGCGCGCCCAAGGAGATCGAGCGGGCGCTCGGGATGAGCAAGAAGGCCTTCAAGCGGGGGGTCGGGGGGCTCTACAAGGCGCGGCGGATTCGGCTCGTCGAGGGGGGGATTTCGTTGGTTGGGGATGAAGGGGCGGATGAGGATGATCGGGATGAGGGGTAGGAGGGGCTAGGCGGGGGTTTAATGGGGGGTTGCTCTGGGTGGGGGATGGTTGATATTCCCGGGGCGCCGGAGGAGTGGCCGAGTGGTTGAAGGCGGCGGACTTGAAATCCGTTGTAGGGGCGACTCTACCGGGGGTTCGAATCCCTCCTCCTCCGCCCTTCGTTCGCTTCGCTCCACTTCGGTTGGATGAGGAGGGCTTCAGGCGGCGGTTGGACCCCGGAGGGGTCCGCCCTTAGGCTCGAATCCCTCTGCGAAAGGGCTTGGTGGTTGTGGCGGCTTGGGGGGCCGGAGCCTGGGTGGTGGCGGTTGGTCGTTGGGGGGGTACAAAGGGGGTGTGACGACGTGGCCTCCGGAGTCGGTGCATGGGTTCGATGGGTGGGCGGCTGTCTTTACCGATGCGGTGGGGTCGACGGAGGCTCTGATTTCGAACGATGGGGCCAGGGTGCACTTGAGGGTGCTGGGGGTGAGGTTTGCGGGGGCGTGGTTGGACGACTTTGCGCCCGTGGGGAACGAACCGGTGCCTGGTCGCTTGCGGCTGCATCGAGGGGACCTTTGCGACTATAGGCTCGAGTTTCGAGTGCCGATGACCGTCCGCGAGGGGGCTGACGATGTCGCGACGGCGCTCGATGTGTGTGTCGAACTGGGGCCTCCGACCGAGCGTGGGGGGCTCTCCCATGAGTGGGTGCAGCTACGTTTGTCGTTCGATGGGGCGGAGGAGTACACGACGAGGCGGCATGACTTGTTCGAGACTGCGTTGGATGAAGTGCGAGAACATCTCGGTGCGGGGTCCCTACTGAAGTGCTGCTTTGGTTGTGATTTCTCGGACTATTCGCCGTACGGGAACGGGATGTTTGGGACGTTGTATTGCTTTCGAACGGCCAAGGAGCAGTATCGGAGGGTCGTTGGTAAGGATGAGATCTTCGAGCTTTGGGATGAAGCGGCGGGGGCGGTGCAGGAGACGTGGCTGTGCGAGGAGTGGGAAGCACGAGCGGCGAACCGAGGCTATCGAGGGTGAAGTAAGCGAGGCGAGTGCCGTCTCGTGCAGCAAGCGGGGCGAGCCTAGAGGTCGTCGAGGTACTCGAGCACGAGTTGGATGCCCTCGTCGTGAAGGAGGGTGGTTCCGAGGTAGGGCATGTCGCCGTCCTGGAGCTGTCGAGCGACTCGGTCTCGTCGGTCGTCGAGGCCGGTCTGCTCGACGGGTGTCGAGTAGCGGAAGTCGAGGTCGCGTTTGGATGCTCGATCCCAGCGCCCCGGGCTGTGGCAGTGGGCACAGTTGATGTCGAGGTAGGCGCGTGCGCGCTCGGTCAGGGACTCGGTGTCGTCTTTGTAGTTGGGGATGGTGGCGACCGATCCGTCATCGACTCTGCTGAGGACGCCTTCGGCTTGAAAGTACGCCAGCTGGTTGACGTCGTTGCCCTCGCGCTCGACGAATCGGTTCAGGTTGCGAGGCGTGGGGCCGATGAACACGGCGGACTCGTTCGCCTGATGGCAGGTCACGCACTCGCCCTCGTGCGGGACGACATAGTCCGTGGTGCGAGGTTGGCCGACCCGGTCGGTCCACGAAACGGCCGTGGTGGTCCCCTCCAGAAGCAGCGTGGCGTCGGTTTGTTCCGCATTCCACAGGTAGGTCGCGGCGTTCCAAAGACCAGCGGACTTGACCAGGAGCCGGGTCTCGATGACCCGCACTGGCGCGGTAGCGTCGCGCATGTCGGACGGGTAGTAGAAGGTCTTCACGAGGACTGCCCCGTCCGGGAATTCCAGCTCTCCATCGTCCGTCAGCGTCATCGTCGTGCCTTCGGGGACCCTCAGGAGGCGCTGCTTGTAGGCATAGTCCGTGAACAGCTCCGAAGAGAGTTCGTACGGGAGCGCGCGCTCGGCCGGCTGAAGTGATGCCATTGGCTCTTCGTAGAGCGCGTAGGCGGAAAGCCTCTCTGGAAAGGGCTCGGTCCGCGGGATGTCGAAGTCGAGGTCGTAGGGGTCGGGCTCGAAGGTTTCCTGGCCGCACCCCGACCCGACCGCCAGCAGAGAGACGACGGCGATGACCGCGCGCAGGTGTCCACGGTGGCTCCGTCCCCTGCGGTCGTGTCGATTCGATTCCATGAGCGCCGTTTCGTCGCGAAGCGCGACGAGGCCATGATTCGTGTTCTAGCCAACAGAAGACGGCATTTCACGTGCCCTTACACTTCTTTAGATTCGCGACGCCGCAGGCTCGGTACGAGTGGTTCGGACCCATGAACATCCTCATCGTGGAAGACGACGTGCGGACCGCTGAGCTCCTCGAGGAGCTTCTGGCGATGGAACCGCACCACGTCGTCTGCGTGCCGACCGGCGAGGAGGGGCTCGCCCACCTGCGCTCGGCCCCGGTCGACTTGGTGGTGCTCGACGTGATGCTCCCGGGACGCGACGGCTACTCGATCTGCGCCGAGATTCGCTCGTTCTCTTCGGTACGAATCCTGATGCTGTCCGCACGCGGGGCGCCCGAGGACCGAGTCGATGGGCTCAGGCTGGGAGCCGACGACTACTTGCCCAAGCCGTTCCACGCGCAAGAACTCCTCGCCCGCATCGAGGCGCTCTCGCGGCGTAGCCCGGTCGCGGAGACCGAGTCGGCAGGACCCGTCGCGCGAGCCCGTGGGCTGCGGCTCGACGGCAACGCCCGCACCGTCCACCTCGACGACGCGGAGATCCCTCTGACCGGTGCGGAGTTCGATATCTTGCGTGCGCTCGTCGAACGGGCCGGACGCGTCGTGTCGCGGGAACGCTTGATGGAGCTGGCGCGCGGCACCGAGTTCACGGCGTTCGATCGTGCCATCGACGTGCACATCAGCAACATCCGAAAGAAGCTGGGCGAGACCCCCGGCGCCCCCCGTTGGATTCGCACCGTCCGCGGGATCGGCTACCAGGTGAACGTGCTTCGAGACGAACCTTGAACCGCCAGACACAGCTGCTGTTCGGACTCATCGCGACCGTTTTCGTCACGCTGGCGCTCGCTTGGGTCACGGTGCAGGCCCTCGTGTTCCGCCCCGCGATCGGACAGCGGGAGCGAGCGCGGACCCACCAGGTACTGGACGCCGCCGAGCTCATGCGCTCCGGGATGAGCAAGCCGGAGATCGAGGCGAGTCGCGGCATCGATCTCCGGGTGTACCTCGGGCAGCCCGACGGGCCTCCACCCGGGGATGGGTGGGTCCGGCAGGACACCGAACGAGGCACCATCTGGAAGCGCACGGGCGGCAAGTACGAGATCGCCGCGTGGACGGGTCGGACCTGGGTGGTGATCGAAGAGGACCTCCCCTATGGCACCACCTTCGCGGTAGCCCTCATCGCCGGCGGTATCCCGGTGATCCTCTTGATGTTGGGTCTCAGCCATCGGGCCAATCGTCATCAACACCGAGCCGAACAGAGCTTGGCTCGGATCGCAGAGGGTAACCTCGCGGAACGGCTCGACGAGCACGCGGGTAACCGGGAGGTTCGCCGGGTCGCCGTGGCCGTCAACCAGATGGCCGCCCAGCTACAAGCGCTCATCGAATCCGAGCGCCACCAGATGGCGGGGCTCTCCCACGAGCTGCGCACGCCGCTGACGCGGATTCGCCTCGAGCTCGAGCTCGCCAGACGTGAAGGAGGGCCCACCAAGCGCCTCGATCGAGTGGAGCGAGACATCGAGGGTTTCGACGCCATGTTGACCGAGATGCTCGATCTGTCGCGATTGAAGGTGGTCGGCAAGCCCCTGTTGAAACGCGAGGCCATCGCCCTGGAGCACCTGGCCCAGGACGTCGTCGGCGAGGCGTCGGGTGAGGTCGAGATTCTGGGGACGGGCACCGCCACGGTCGACCCGACGTTGGTGGCCCGCCTCATCCGCAATCTACTTCGCAACAGTGCACAGCACGCGGCGTCGAGCCGGCGATGGATTGAGGTCGCGGACGACACCCTCCGTGTCGGCGACGATGGTCCAGGGATCGCCCCAGACCAGCACACCACTGCGCTCGAGGCGTTCCAACGCGGCGACTCTTCAACCGGGCACGGGCTCGGGTTGGCGATCGTCGCCGCGATCGCAGCGCTTCACGACGGGTCGGTATCCCTCTCCGAGCCGCCCGGGCTCGTCGTCACGGTCTGCTTCGGGCCTTCCTGATGCCGCCTTTGAACACGCCGACTCTCCCCTCTCGCGTGTTCGGCAGTGCGGCATCGTGCCTACGGAGAGCAGTCTCGATGGAGTTTTGCTCCTCGAGGGGTGCAATGGACGGACCGGTTGGTGCGTTGAGGCCGTGCGACGGGGAGGGCTTCGGGCGGCGGATGACGATTTCACCTAGGTGGGGGTCTGCGGTGGGATCGTGGTCGCGCTTGCTGTGGGCTGTGTGCGGCCTGCTGTTGGTGGGCTGCGCTTCGACGCGGGGCACGGCTCGGCGAGGTGACCTCTCCGCGTCGGTCTCGGGGAGGGTGGAGGTGGGGTGGCCCGAGGAGATGCCGCTGGAGTCTTGGGTGCCTTGTGTCGGGGTGAACGATCGGTGGGACGAGCCGGGGGTGCTGTTCGTGTATGCGCGCGAGGGCGGGTTCGTGCTGCACGCGGGGAGCCTCGAGACGCGAAGGGAAGTGAGCAACACGTGGAAGGACGAGGAAGGACGGCACGGGTTCTACACGTGGCCGGTGTTCGGCACGGAGGAGGAGAGCTGGCTGGGCGTGGACTATGTGCTTCCGTCGTCGGGCCGAGGGCAATCGCGCTGGTACGAGGAGCAGCCGGGGCGGCCGTGGCAAGTAGTGCAGCGCGGAAATGCGGTGGCGCCAGTGATGCAACCGCTCGAGACGTCCTGCTGGGAGCGTGAATCGAGGACTCGTACGGAGGAGCGTTACCAAGAGCACCTGGCGTATGTCGCCCGCACGCTCGACGAGGCGCCTCGCGAACTCGTTCGGAAGCGCCGGGCGCCTTGGTATCGGGGGGCGCCCGCGGAGACTTGGTTTCTGTGCCGCGAATGGGATCACTGGCCTCCTCCGGCGCCGGACTGGATGTACCTGTATCGAACGAAGGAAGGCTGGGAGCTTCACGAGCAGTTCGGGCGGCGGAGGATCCGGCGGACGAATCACTGGGAGGACGAATCCGGCCTGCATTTCTTCTACGTCACGAAGACGTTCGAGAGTCGAGCGGGGATCGAGGTTGTGATTCGAGGGAACGGGTCGGGGGTCATTTTCTGGTACGAGGATGCGGAAGACAACTGGCGCTTGGTCGAAGACGACGGTGTCGTAAAACCGGAGATGATCGCGAAAGAGACGGAGTGTCTGTCGCGGGTGGATGCATCGCTCAACGAACAGAGCCCGCAGCCACCTCCGCGCGGCATCCGAAGGCCGCTGGCTCGAGGGAGAGCCGCGACGCTCGTTGGGGCGGTGAACAACCAGGTGGTGGTGTTCCCCCAAGCACCGCGCCAAGTCGCGTATGGGCTCGATGTGATCACGGGTCTGCGTCGGAAGCTCCATGGGCGTCGGCACGACGTGTACTTGGCGGGGCTCCACGTGGGGTACGGGTTACTGACGAACGCCTCCCTGCGAGGGCATGCGGCGGTGATGGGTCCGAAGCTCGGGTTCGGCTCGGGCTGGGTGATGGGGACGTATTCGCCGATGTTCGTGGCCGGCACGGAGAGGGCACGCGTGGGCGATGCGGCGGCGCTGGGGCGTCGGCGGCAGCTGGGGTTTCGGCACTCGATCGGGTTCGGGCTCGGGCCCGACGTGCTGTCGTTCGAGGTGCAGCACGGGATGACGTGGCTCGGTCGAAGCGACGTGCCTCGGCATGAGATTCGAGCGGGGGTGTGGCTCGACGTCATCGAAGGCGTGCAGTGGGTGATGGAGCGGCGGTGAGAAATCGGCGAGACTGATGCCGAGACCGCCGTGCTGCTGACGATCACCACCACCCACGCGCCCGCGACCGACCTGGGCTACCTGCTCGGCAAGAACCCGGCCCGCACGCAGAGCTTCGATCTGTCGTTCGGCCGGGCGCACGTGTACTACCCCGAGGCCGAGGACGACCGCTGTACGGCGGCGCTGCTGCTCGATGTGGACCCGGTGGGCCTGGTCCGACGCCCTCGGGGTGACGAGGGCTTTGCGCTGTCGCAGTACACGAACGACAGGCCCTACGTGGCGTCGTCGTTCCTCAGCGTGGCGATTGGTCGGGTGTTCGGGCAGGCGCTGGGCGGTCGGAGTCGCGAGCGACAGCCCCTGGCCGACGAGGCGATCCCGCTGGAGGCTCGCCTGGCGGTCCTGCCCACCCGCGGGGGAGACACGCTGCTGCGGGCGCTGTTCGAGCCGCTGGGGTACACGCTGGAGATCGAGCGCCACGAGCTCGACCCCGACTTTCCACACTGGGGCGACAGCATCTATTGCACGGTGACGCTCCGCGGAACGCTTCGCCTGCAGGACCTGCTGCGGCACCTCACCGTGCTCATCCCGGTGCTCGACGACAACAAGCACTACTGGGTCGGGCGCGAGGAGATCGAGAAGCTGCTCACGCGCGGCGAGGGATGGCTGGCGACACACCCCGAGCGGGAGCAGATCGCCCAGCGCTACCTCAAGCACCGCCGCTCGCTGGCCCGCGAGGCGATGCAGCGCCTGGCGGACGAGGACGAGCCGGAGCTGCAGGCCGCCGACGAACGCAAGGGTCGCGAAGAGGAACAGCTGGAGCGACCGCTGTCGCTCAACGATCAGCGCATGCAGGCGGTGCTGTCGGCATTGCGCCGCAACGGGGTCCGTCGCGTGGTGGACGTGGGCTGCGGCGAGGGCAAGCTGTTGCGGCACTTCGTGCGCGACAAGACCTTCGAGCGCATCGTGGGCATGGATGTGTCGATGAGCTCGCTCGAGCGAGCGAAGGCTCGCCTGCACATGGACGAGTTCGGCGAGCGACAAAAGGCCCGCATCGAGCTGTTCCAAGGGTCGCTGACGTACCGAGACGAACGCCTGGCGCACTTCGATGGGGCGTGCGCGGTGGAGGTGATCGAGCACATCGAACCAACGCGGCTGTCGGCGTTCGAGCATGCGCTCTTCGAGGCGGCGCGCCCGGGGTGCGTGGTGGTGACGACGCCGAACGTGGAATACAACGCGAAGTTCGAGTCGCTGCCCGCGGGCAAGATGCGGCACCGGGATCACCGCTTCGAGTGGACACGCGCGCAGTTCGAGGCGTGGGCCCGCGACGTCGCCCGGCGGCACGGCTACGAGGTGGACTTCGAGCCCATCGGTCCCGTCGATCCGCAGCTCGGTGCGCCGACGCAGATGGGGGTGTTCTCGCGATGACTACCAAGACCGAACTCGAGCTCCCCGAGCTGTGCCTGGTCGTCCTGGTGGGCGTGTCGGGGGCGGGCAAGTCCACATTCGCGCGCAAGCACTTCCGGCCCACCGAGGTGATCTCGTCCGACTTCTGCCGCGGCCTCGTGTCCGACGACGAGAACGATCAGAACGCGTCGGGCGATGCATTCGCGGTGCTGAACTACATCGCGAGCAAGCGCCTGGCCCGGGGTCGCCTGACGGTGATCGACGCGACGAGCGTGCAGTCGGAGGCGCGCAAGAGCCTGGTGCAGCTGGCCCGGCAGCACGACTGCCTGGCGGTGGCCATCGTGCTCAATGTGCCGCCCAAGACGGCGAGCACCCGCAACGAGGCCCGACCCGACCGCAACTTCGGCGCCCGCGTGGTCCGGCAGCAGCACAGCCAGCTCCGCAAGGGCCTGCGCGGCATGAAGCGAGAGGGCTTCTCGCGGGTGCACATTCTCGACTCGGAGGAGGAGATCGACGCGGTCACCATCACCCGTCGCGCGCTGTGGAACGACAAGCGCACGGAGACGGGGCCCTTCGACATCATCGGGGACGTGCACGGCTGCTACGCCGAGCTTCGCGAGCTGCTCGAGCGGCTCGGCTACGGGCTCTCCGGGACTCGCGAAGAGCCCGTGGTCACGCCACCGCCGGGGCGCAAGGCGCTGTTCCTGGGCGACTTGGTCGACCGCGGCCCGGACTCGCCGGGTGTGCTGCGGCTGGCGATGTCGATGGTGGAGGCGGGCACGGCGATCTGCATTCCCGGCAACCACGAGGTGAAGCTGGTCCGAACGCTCCGCGGCAAGAACGTCAAGCTGACCCATGGCCTGGCGGAGACGATGGAGCAGATGTCGCGCGAGCCCAAAGAGTTCGGCGAGCGCGTGGCCAAGTTCATCAACGGACTGGTGAGCCACTACCTGCTCGACGACGGACGCCTGGTGGTCGCCCATGCCGGCCTGCGCGAGGAGTACCAAGGCCGGGCATCGGGGCGCGTGCGCTCGTTCTGCCTCTACGGCGAGACGACGGGCGAGACGGACGAGTTCGGCCTCCCGGTGCGCTACGACTGGGCGTCGGAGTATCGCGGGCGCGCGATGGTGGTGTACGGCCACACGCCGGTTCCCGAAGCGGAGTGGGTCAATCGCACGATCTGCATCGATACGGGCTGCGTGTTCGGGGGCAAGCTCACCGCGCTGCGCTATCCCGAGCGCGAGCTGGTGCAGGTCGACGCGCAGCAGATGTACTACGAGCCGATCCGGCCGCTGGCGAAGGCGGACGATGAGCGGCCCGAGCACGTGCTCGACATCGCGGACGTCACGGGCAAGACGATCGTCGACACCCGGGTGCGGCACACGGTGACGATCCGCGAGGAAAATGCCGTGGCTGCGCTCGAGGTCATGAGCCGCTTCGCCGTCGATCCGCGCTGGCTCATCTACCTGCCGCCCACGATGTCTCCGGCGGAGACGGCCCCCTCGGAGGTCCCGCTGCTGGAGCGCCCCACCGAAGCCCTCGCGTACTTCGCCTCGAACGGGGTCGAGCGCGTCGTGTGCGAAGAAAAGCACATGGGGTCGCGCGCGGTGATGGTGGTGGCCCGCAGCGTCGACGCAGCCCAGGCGAGGTTCGGGGTCGGCGATGGCAAGCAGGGCGTCATCTACACCCGCACGGGACGAGGCTTCTTCTCCCGCGACGAGCTCGAGGCGCAGCTGGTGAAGCGCGTGGCGGCGGCCTTCGAGGCGGCCGAGCTGTGGGAGGAGCTGGACACGGACTGGGTGTGCCTGGATACCGAGCTGATGCCGTGGTCGCTCAAGGCGGTGGAGCTGCTGCGCACGCAGTACGCGGCGGTGGGTGCCTCGGCCAAGGCGGCGCTGAACGAAGTGGTGGCGAGCCTCGAAGCGGCCCAAGACCGCGGTGCGAGCGAGCTGCTCGAGCGCTTCTCGGCCCGCCGCCAGATGGTGGAGGGCTACTCGGCGGCGTGGCGGCGCTACTGCTGGTCCACCGAGGACATCGCCGACGTGAAGCTGGCCCCGTTTCACCTCCTGGCCACGGAAGGTCGAACGCACTTCGATCGCTCGCACGTGTGGCACATGGACACGCTGGCTCGGCTGGCCGAGCACGAGCCCACGCTCGTCGCCACGCCCTACGAGGTCATCGAGCTTCAGGACGACGCGGCCCGGGCGAAGGCCATCGCGTGGTGGGAGGGGCTGACGAGCAAGGGCGGCGAGGGCATGGTGATCAAGCCGGAGCACTGGATCGTCCGCGGCAAGCGAGGCCTCGTTCAGCCTGCGCTCAAGTGCCGCGGCGCCGAGTATCTGCGGATCATCTACGGCCCCGAGTACAGCGCCCCGGACAACATCGATCGCCTGCGGGCGCGCGGGCTCTCCACCAAGCGGAGCCTGGCGCTGCGGGAGTTCGCGCTGGGCCTCGAGGGCCTGTATCGCTTCGTCGAGCGCGAGCCGCTGTGGCGCGTGCACGAGTGCGTGTTCGGGGTGCTGGCCCTCGAGAGCGAGCCCGTCGACCCGCGGCTATGACCCGCAGGCCGAGGCCGGGACCTCCACCTCAGTAGGTGGTGGGCACGACGTGCACGGTGGCGCTGAAGGGCTCGTTGCCCATCTCGTCGTGAAACCACACGTTGGCCTTGCGACCGCCCGCGCGCACGTGCAGGTAGCTCAACGAGCGCGCGACCGAGTCGACATACTCGATGCGGAAGCCGTTGAGCAGCACCGGTGAAGTGTTTCCGGCCAGCTCGTTCCAGACGAGCTCGACGCGCGGGTTCGAGGGGTCGCTGACGCCGGTCGCCGACAGCACGTCGCCGCCGTTGACCTCGTTTTCGGGGATATACGAGTACTGAACGGTGGCGTCGTAGGAGAACTCTTCGTCGCCGTCGAGCTCCACCCAGATGTGCCCGGACTCGGGATCGGGCTCGATCGCGATGGTATGGACCTGGTGCTCGAGACCGTCGTGCGACTCGAACAGAAAACCCGCGAGCACGAGCACCTGGCCGGACGGCGGCACGGGAATGCCCAGCTCGCACACGTCGGTGCACTCTTCGCGATGCACGGTGTGGACCTCGCCCGCCCCGGGCGCGGGGTAGTGTTTGACGTCGTAGCTGTAGGGCGCGGGCGTCTCGCTGGACAGCCAATTGTGCGAGGCCTGCAAGCCCACGAGGTGACCGATCCGAAGCCAATCGTACTCGCCGTCGTCGTAGTCGAAGTAGAAGTTCATGAACCCCAGCGACTGCGTGTTGTCGAAGGAGAAGCCGAGAGTGTCGGAGCCCACGGCATCGCCTCCTCGTCGCAGCGAGGGGCCTTGGTCGGCCGCCGCGACGGACGAGAGGGTGATGAGGGCGGGGAGAGACAGGACAGTGAGGAGCCGTTTCATGGTTCGAGCACTACGGTTCCCGCCCCTCTCCCCGCGTTCCCGCTTTGAACGAAAAAAGTGTTCGTCGTTCTAGATTCGCTCGCCGAGGCCGGTCACGGCCCGATCCATCGCGGCTTCGTCCTGCGTCCCGTCTTCTTCGAGGGCCTTGGCCAGCGCCTTACGGGCACGAAATAGCCGCGTGCGCACGGTGGTGGGCTCGATCTCGAGGATCTCGGCGAGTTCGTCGTTGGGAACCTCTTCCCAGTAGCTCAGCTCGATGATCTCCTGAAAGTGCAGCGGGATCCGCTGTAGGGCCAGCCGTACGCGCTCCTGGTCGCGCTCGATCATCATCACGGTACCGGGGGTCACCCCGAGCTCGGCGACCGAGGACACGCGGTAGTCGAGCACTCGTTTCGAGTCCCGTCGAGCGAAGTCGCGGTGGTATCGAAGCAGGACGTTGCGCGCGATGCTGAAGATGAACACCCGAAACGGGGCACCCCCGCGGTAGCGATCGCGACTGGTCACCAGCCCAGTGAAGGTCTTCTGCAGCAGGTCGTCGACGTCGCGCTCGGGGACCTTGTTGAAGAAGAACCGACGGCAGGGCTTGAAGTAGCGCCGAAACAGGGCCGTGCCCGCGGCCTCGTCTCCGCGGCCCCACGCTTCGAGCAGCTCCTCGTCGGCTCGAGCCATGCGCGTACAGTAGCAGAACGCTCTGCCGTCCCCGGGCCTCGGTCCCGAGGCCGGTGGAACGTTTTCGTGGTTGCGGGTACATCAGGAAGGTGGGATCGAGCGAGTCGCAGGAAACGGCGCCGAGCGGAGAGACGATCCAGCTTCGTCACCAGCGGATGCGTCTGGAGCAGCGCCTCTTTGGACGCCCGCAGACGCTGAAGGTGGGTCGCTACGCGCTCAGCGAGATGCTCGGCGAAGGGGGCATGGGCTCGGTCTATGCCGCCCGCGATCCCGCGCTCGGTCGTCGGGTCGCGATCAAGGTCCTCCACCATCGGTTTTCCGCCAGCACGCGCGCCGCCGCCCGGCTGGTGCGAGAGGCCAAGGCGATGGCGAAGATCCAGCACCCGCACGTCCTCACCGTGCACGAGGTGGGAATCGAGGGCGGCCAGCCCTTCGTCGCGGCCGAGCTGATGACCGGGGGCACGCTCGCGGGCTGGGCGAGCAGTCACTCTCCCGACGAACCGGGGCGCACGGAGCGAGCGCTCGTGCTGCTGCGGCAGTGTGCCGAGGGCCTGGCTGCGGCCCATGCCGCCGGCCTGGTGCACCGCGACTTCAAGCCCCACAACGTCCTGCTCACCGACAACGGAGACGCCAAGGTGGCCGACTTCGGGCTGGTGCTCGCGGTGTTCGACGATCGAACGATCGAGCAACTCGAAGACCCGGTGAGCACGCTCGACGCCGGAGGACCGCTGACGGGAGAGGGCGCCAACCCGGGCACGCCGCACTACATGGCGCCCGAGCAGCACAGCGGGGTCGCCGACGAGCGCTCCGACCAATACGCGCTGTGCCAGACCTTCCTCGACATCTTCGGCACCCGCTGCCCGCCGAAGCTCCTCCCCATCTTGGAGCGAGGGCGCCAGGCCGAGCCGGACCAGCGCTTTGCGAACCTCGGCGAGCTGATCGCCGAGTTCGATCGCGCCATGACCCCCGCGGCCCGACGCCCCGCGATCGTGATGTCGGCGCTGGTGATGGGGATCCTCGCGGTCGGAGCCATCGTTCGGCTGAACCCGCCGCCTCCGGCCTCGGCCACCGCCGAGCTCCACCCCTGCGACGACGGCGGGCAGCAGGTCGAGCGGCTGTGGAACGACGAGCAACGACAACGGCTGCGGGCCGCGTTCGAAACGAGCGGCAGCACCTCGTGGCGGCAGGCCTGGAGCGGCGTGGACACCCGGGTGGGCCAGTACGTCGACGATTGGTCGGCGGCGGTGCTCGATACCTGCGAAGCGACCCATGTCCGCCGCGTCCAAGACGAGGACACCATGCACATGCGAGAGGCATGCCTCGGACAGCGGTGGTCGGCGCTCGAAGACCTGCTCTCGGCGTACGCGGAGGGTGATGCCCGCGTCGTCGACAACGCGATCACCACCTCGCATGCGCTGCCGCAGATCGCCCTGTGTGCCGATCGGCGAGAGCTGGAGTTCGGCACCCAGTCACGCGGGCTGGACGAGCCGGAGATCCGGGCGGCCTACGACGCGCTCGGGCACGCGGAGTCCCTGTTTCGCCTCGACCAACGCAGCGAGGCGAGCGAAGCCTACGAGCGCCTGCAGCCCGAGCTGGAGCGCCTCGCATTGCCGGGCCTGCTGTCGGTGAGCGCCCGAACTCGAGCGACCCTCGCGGTGCGAACGGGCGACTACGAAGAGGCCGCACGCCTGGCCCGAGTCGCCCTCGACCACGCGGAGCAGGCCGATCGAGATCGAGAGACGGTCTTGGCATGGGTGGCGATGAGCGAGATTGCCCGCATGCGAGGCGAACTCGACGACAGCGACCTGTACCTGGAGCGTGCCGAGAACCTCGTGGGCCGTCGGCCCGACGCGCTGGCCCTCCACGCCGAGGTCACCCAGGTCCGCGCCGCGAACCTCGAAGCACGGGGCAAGCCCAAGCTGGCCCTGGAGGCCTACGAGAAGACCATGGACCTGGCGGCGGAGGTCGGCAGCTCTCCGGTGGGCCGACTCAAGATTGCGATCAACACGTTGGACACGCTGTCGGTGCTCGGTCGGGACGAGCTGGCCCACGAGCGAGGCAAGGCGGTGCTGGCGGAGGCACGCGAGCTGCTCGGGCCCTCCCACCCGGTCTCGCTGCTGGCCGCCGTCAACTACGCCCAGCTGCTGGCGCGCATCGGCCAGTGGGAGACGGTGGTGGAGCTGTTGCGGGAGACACCGGGCATCTCGATGCGAACGCGGCGAGCCGACCTGCTGGTCAACATGCGCCTGCTCTACGCGACCGGGCTCGCCGAGCAGGGGCGCATCGCCGAGGCGGAAGTCGTGATCGAGGCCCTCATCGCCGAGGGCACTCCCCTGCTCGGCAACGACCACCGCGCGCTGTTGACCGCCCGCGGCCAGCTCGCGGCGATCTACATGGACGAGAAGGACTACGAGCGGGCTTTGGCCCTGCTGCAATCGATGGAGCCCATCGTCGGCCGGCAGATCGAAGGCGACGCGGACGGCAAGATGCACCCGCTCAACCGCTGCGGGCACTGGGTCAACGTGGCGTTGTCCCACTCGCACCTGGGGCAACATGCCGAGGCGATCGATGCCGCCGACCGCTCGGTGGCAATCGTCGAGTCGGTGGCCGCCCCCCGCAGCGTCTGGGTGTTCACCACCCACCGCCACGCGGGGGAGGTCTACGAACGTGCGGGTCGGACCGCGCGAGCCCTGGCGAGCTTCGAGCTGGCGCAATCGATCGCCCGCGAGCGAAAGGTCGACCCCGAGGAACTCGCGTTCGTGGAGGCCGGGCTCGCTCGACTCCGCTAACGAAACAGCTCGGCCTGGTAAAAGCGCAGCTCTTCGATCGACTCGCGGATGTCGTCGAGCGCCCGGTGGGTGTCGAGCTTGGTGGGCGGCTTGAGCTGCGGGTGCCAGCGGCGGGCGAGCTCGCGGACCGAGGCGACGTCGATGAGCCGGTAGTGCAGGAAGTCGAACAGCCGCGGCATGTAGTTGGCGATGAAGCGGCGGTCCTGGAACACCGAGGTGCCGCACAGCGGCGACTGCTGGGGCTCGGTCCACTGCTGCACGAACTCGAGGGTGAGGCGCTCGGCTTCGGCTTCGTCGAGGGTGGAGGCGCGGACCTGCTCGGTGAGGCCGCTGTCGCCGTGGTGCCGGGTGCACCACTCGTCCATGGCGTCGAGCACTTCGTCGGGCTGGTGCACGACGAGGTCGGGGCCCTCGGCCAGGACCTTCAGGTCACCGTCGGTGATGATGGTGGCGATCTCGAGGATCCGACAGCATTCGGGATCGAGGCCCGACATCTCCATGTCGATCCAGATCAGCGGGGCGGGACCCTTCCCTGCGCTTCGCTCCGTCACGCTACGAACCTTACACGATCACGGCACGCCGAGCAGGTCGCGGAGGGCCTCGGCGACCCAGGCCGGGTGATCGTAGCCCGCGGCGTCGCTGGTCTCGCGGGGAGCGACGACCCGCGCAACGACGTGCTCGACGGGATCGTGATCTTCGGCGGGCCGCTCGACGAGGTGCAGGTCGGCGACCTGGGGGCACGTTTCGCAGCGAGGCACCTTGCCCCCGCGCCCGGCGTAGGCCTTGGCGATGTCCTCGTAGCCGAGCTCGACGATGTCGTCGACCTCGACCGCGTAGCCCTCTCGATCGTACTCGCCGTCGCGCACCATCCGGTAGGCGAGCCCGTAGAGCAGATGGGTCGCGGCCTCGAGCACCTTGGTGTCGCGGCGCAGGCCGTCGAGTTCGAGGTCGACGCTGCCGAAGCGACGCATGCCCCGGGTGCTCAGCCGCACGAACTCGCGGCCGTTGCGAGGGTCGGGGAAGGGCACCACGACCACTTGGTCGGCGATGTTGCCCACGGTCGATTGCAGGCGCCGCGCGCTGAAGACCGGCTCGCCCACGGTCTCGGCGGTGTCGGGGTCGTGGATGAGCGCGCCCTGCTCTTGCGCGACGATGCGGACCAAGGTCTGCAGCAGGCGAAGACCACGAACCCCGTAGCGATTGCGGTAGTGGGCCCGCAGCACCAGGGCAAAGCGACGCTCGGGCAAGCTGGCGCGCTCTTCGGCCGACAGCGCCCGGGTGGAGATCGGGTCGCGCAGGACCTCGAGCGGGATCAAGGCCTCTTCACCCGCGGGGGCGAGCGGCAGCAAGGCGATGTGCAAGCCGAGCAGGTCGGCGTGGCGGATCTGCTGGCTCTCGGAGGGCTCGAGGCCGGGCTCGCTGGCGGCGGGGGCCGGGTCGCTGGCGATGAGCTCGAGCAGGAGCTTGGCTTCAGGCTCGTCGGCGGCGCCCTCGAGCTTGCGGGACACCAGGGCGGCCAGCTCTTCGCGGGTGGGCGCGGCGGTGGGCGACCCGGTGAGCAGCAACAAGTAGGACTGGGTGGTGCGATCGGCGAACACCACGTGGTGCGCCGACTCGGCCCGAGCGTCTTCTTCGCTGGGCGCGACCGCGATGGGGGCCGGCTCGGGCACGGCGTCGGCCGAGTCTTGGGGCACGGTGGCGCTGGCTCCCCCGTCGTCCCGCTTGGCGGAACAGGCGCAGAGGGCCGCGGACAGGGCCCACAGGCCTACGGTGCGAAGAGCGGTGGTCGAGTGCGACATCACGAAGCCATGGAGTGTTGGCCGAGCAGCATGGACACGGTTTTCGGGTCGACGTTGCCGCCCGATAGGATCACGCCCACGCGCTTCGGTTGTTCCGGGAGACGGCGCTCGAGGGCGACCGACAGGGCGGCGGCGCCCGAGGGCTCGACCAGCAGCTTGCCGTACATCAGCAGCTGCACGAGCGCGGAGCCCATCTGCCGGTCGTCGACCCGGAACGAGCCGGCGACGTGGCGCTTGGCGATCTCGAAGTTCAACTCGCCGACCATGGTGGGCTTGAGGCCGTCGCCGAGGGTGGGCCCGGGCGGCACGGGGACGCGCTCGCCGGCCTCGAGGCTGCGGGCCATGGCGTCACAGCCATGGGGCTCGACGCTGTAGATCTTGGCCCCGGTGGGCGCCGCGGCCACGCAGGCCCCGGCGATGAGTCCCCCGCCGCCGACCGGAACGAGCAGGGCGTCGAGCGTCCCGCCGTCGGTGCGCTGGGCGACTTCCTCCACCAGCTCGAGGGTCGCCGTACCCGCCCCGGCCACGATGTGCGGGTGATCGAAGGGCTGGATCACGGCCGACTTGCACTTGTCGGCGACCTCCATGGCCACCGCCTTGCGCTCGTCGGAGGTGGTGCCCGCGAAGATCAACTGAGCGCCCAGGGCCCGCACGCCCGCGACCTTGATCGCGGGGGCATCGGTCGGCATGACGATGGTGGCATTGCACTGGTAGGTGTGCGCAGCCAGGGCTACCGCCTGGGCGTGGTTGCCCGAGCTGAAGGTGATGATGCCCCGAGCGCGCTCCTCCTCGGAGAGCTGGCCGACCGCGTGCAAGGCCCCCCGGGCCTTGAACGCGCCGATGCGCTGGAGGTTCTCCGCTTTGATCCACAGCTCGGCGCCGGCCAGCTCATCGAGCGCGTCGCTGCGCAGGACGGGCGTTCGGTGGACGCGGCCGGCGATTCGGGTCGCGGCGACACGGACATCCTCGACATCGGGTAGCGGCGTCATCGGGGTCGAAGGCTATCAGCCCCGGATGGAACTCGCACCACGTCGGCGAGGCGAGCCGCCACGGCAGGGGCGGCGGACTCCAGGGCCGCGAAGGCGTCCGCCTTGGAGCCAGCCACCAGCACGAGCGCGAGCACGGTCTGGGCACGAGCGGGGTCGGTCAGTGCGATCACCCCCCGACGCATGCGAGCGGGTTCACCGTCGAGCTCCACAGGCAGTGCCTGCTCGGCCCGAGCGATCGCCTCGTGAGCCCCTCCCTCGGGCAGGTCGCTCAGTCGCGCGAGCACGAGCATCCCGGCACAGCCTCGGGCCAAGCGACGACCGAGGCCGTGCACCACGTGGCCGAAGTTCGGGCGCACGTTGACCTCGACCATCGGGCGCAGGTGCAGCGCGCCCTCGCGATCGCGGTAGATCAGACCATCGATGCCAATGGGGCCGTGGTAGCCCAAGCGATGAGCTCGCGCCGCGACGGCACGGGCCACGACGTCCGTGACTCGCGACAGCCGCTTGGGATCGCGTCCGTCGTCGTGCAGCCAGCGGGCGACCTCGGGCGACCACGCGCGAGTGATCGGACCGAGCAACGCACCGAGGTACTGGCCACGGCGGTCGGTCAGGAACCGGCCCAGGCCATCGATCCGCGGCTCGCCCGAGGGCAACACGGTGATCCGCAGCGACACGTCCCCCACCCGGTCGAGCCACGGCTCGATCAGCACTGCCCCCTGGATGGCGAGAGTCCGGTCGAGCCAGCCCTGGGTCGGCGTGTCGAGCGACCCGCACGCGCTGCGTTGCGATCCACGACCCGAGGTCCCGAAGGGCGCCTTCAGTACCACCTGGTCGTAGCCGCGCCCCTGCAGCTCGTTCAGCGCGGCCCGTGCTTCGGCGGCATCACGGACCACAATGCCCAGGGTGTGAGGCTCGTCGAGCCACGGTTCGTTCAGCTCGCGCACCAACGCCTCTCGCACCGAGGCCCACTCCGTTTTGGCGTGCAGCGGCGCGTCGGACTCGGGTGGCGGCGGCGAGAGCATGCACCGCTCGGCGAGGCCACCGAGGCAGGCCCGCGCCCGCGGAGCCCAGCCCCAGGGGCGAAGCTCGGCCAGCCGCGGCGGCAGCGGATCTCGCCGCTCGTCCTGCAGCTGCGCGCGTTCGATCCATTCGGGGAGCACGATGCCGCGCTCGCGCAGCGCCGTGAGATACGACGGCGAGGGGCCGCGATGCAGCGCCACCACGTCCTCGGGCGCCGCGGCGAAGGCCGGCAGCAGCTCGAGGTCCTCGATCATCGCGCGCGTGGCCTGCTTGGGCGTGAACGCAGCGCGGGTGCCCAGCTCCAGCTCGGCAGTGGGCTCGAACAGGTGCACCACGGGGGGCCGCCCTCGCGACGACTCGAAGCACGACACTCGATCGACGTAGTCCGCGGGAAAGCCCGCGCGGCGCCGGCCCTCGCGATCGAAGCCCAGGCCTCGCGCCCGCCGAGGCGTGACCGGAGAGCGCAGCGTCTGGCGGTGAGCCTCGAACAGCGACGGCCCCTTGGGGCGCCAGCGATCGAACCACACCCGACCCAGGCGTACGTGGCCGACCTCGTCGTCGTAGACCTCGTCCAAGATCCTCGCGCTGCGCGGGTCGTCGCAGGCCCGCAGCGTCTGCGCGTAGCTTCGGGCGAAGTCGAGGTTGGCCTGCTCGAAGGTCAGTGACATGTGGGCCACGAAGTCGAGCGGGCTCGGCATCGGGGCCATGACTCGCCAGAAGAATCCGCTGAGCGGCTGCTCGCCGAGCTCGACCCCCAGCTCCTTCATGCGCTCGAGGTAGAGGCCGAAGTGGCGTTGCTCGTCCTTCAACGCGTGGGCCAAGCCGCGACGGAACGACCGCGGTGCATCCACGAAGCGCAGCAAGGACAGCGCCATCAGCTCCATCGCGAGCAGCTCGTGGTTGGCGAACATGTGCAGCAGCCGACCCCGGGCGTGGGCGTCGTGCAGCTGCGCGTCGCTGGGCACGGCGGTGGTGGCGTTGCTGGGCGCGAGGCCTCGCGGGCGACCGGGCAGCGATGGAACCTCGATCGGCGACCCTTGCTCGTCGTCGTCGAAGACCCGCGGCGCCCACTGCTTGTCCGCGAGCGTCGTGCCGAACAGCACCCGCTCTGCCCACGACCGCAGCTGTGTCTCCGTCCCCATCAAAGCGCTCGGAAGACCGAGCTAGCACGCTTCACTCCGCTCGAGCTGGCGCTCGCTGCGGCATTGATTTTAAATCAAAAAGCCAACATCCACCGGATCAATAACTATCTTTTCTAACGCACACGGCGTAGTCTCGGAGGGTCGATGCCTCCTCGAGCCCACCTCCGGCCGGGCGCAGCCCGGATGCTGCTCACCGCGACGCTATGCGCCGTCACGGCCTGCGGACCCACGCTGACCCCCGTCGGCGACTCGGCGGCAGACGAGACCGACACCGCCCCGGGCACCTCGACCGGACCGGGCCTCACCAGCGGCGTGTCGACCACGAACCCGAATCCATCGACGTCGACCTCGACCTCCACGTCGACAGCCGCCGATCCCGACGACGGCTCCGACGGCGAGGTGGACCCCCCGACCGACACGCCGATCATCCCCTGCAACTTCTTCGAGCAGGACTGCGGCGAAGGGCTCAAGTGTGTGCCCTTCGGATTCGCCGACGACGAGCACTGGACCGGCCTGCGCTGCGTACCCGTGGCGCGAGACGAGCAGTTCCCCGGCGACGCGTGCACGATGCAGGACCATGCACTCAGTGGTTTCGACGATTGCGATGCCACCTCCATGTGCGCCCAGCTCGACGACACGCTCGCAGGCCGATGCCTCTCGTTCTGCCAGGCCGACGAGTTCAATCCGATCTGCCAAGACCCCGACACGCAGTGCGTACTGGACGAAGGACCTTCGGGTCTGTGCTTCGTGAGCTGCGACCCCCTCATTCAAGACTGTGACGAGGGCATGGGCTGCTACCCGCCCTTCGACCCGCGCGAAGGCCCCTCCGAGCAACACCCGGTGTGCATGCGCAACACTTCGATGGGCATGGCTGGCCCCGGCGATCCCTGCGACGAGATCAACGAGTGCGCCATCGGATCGTTCTGCGCCGAAGCGAGCCGTGTGCCCGGGTGCGAAGGACCGAATGGTTGCTGCACCTCCTTTTGCGACCTGTTCATCCCCGAGCCACGCACGCAGTGTCTCGAAGGCCAGCTTTGTCGCATCCAGTACACCGACCCGTGGGGTCGACAAGCGTGGGGTGCGTGCTCGACCGAGCCCTGGCCTCTTTGACGCGTCGTCGCGAGTTCGAGATCGCCCGCGGCCCCGGGGAATCACACGCTCGCGCCGTGTGATCTGATGCACCCGTGCCGCGGGACGCGACGCATGGCCGACCAAGTCCTGCGTGCTAGCGTCCGCGCATGGTTTCCACTATTCGAGGACGCGCCCTGCACTGGGGCGTGATCGCGGCCCTGGCCACCGGTTGCGGCGACGATGCCGTCGATCCCGATACCGGCGCGGGCACGGAGGGCTCCGCCACCAACTCCACCGGGCCGGGCACGACCGACGACACGGGCGCGGATTCGGGAACGGGCACGGGCACGGGCACAGGCAGCTCGGGCGACGCCGTCGACGACACCACGACCGGTGGCACCACCGACGCCGCGACGGACACGGGCACCGACTCCGGCACGGACACGGGCACCGAGACGGGTGAAGAGTCCTCGTCGAGCGAAGAGGGCAGCACCGATACCGGCATGATGGCCGAGGGCTGCTACGACCCCGCCGGCTATCCCTATGCCGGTGGACTGTGCGGTCCGCTGGGCTCGCCGTGCTCGATCCTCATCGACGAGCAGCTCGACGGCGAGCACTTCCGCAACGACGCGCCCTCGGTGACGCTCGATGACGACTGCGAGCCGCAGGTGCTCTACTCGGTGGCCGAGGGCGGCTTCGTGGGGCACTTCGCCCAGCGCACCGGTCCCGATACCTGGGACGACCAGCTCACCCCCTTCGAGATCGCGACCGGCGGGGCGGTGTTCGACCCGACCACGGGCGACACCCTCACGGTGACCGACGACGGTGCCTTCGGCATCGAGGCGTGGCGCTGGGACGGCGCGTGGACCATGGAGGACGCCGTCAGCCCCTACCACCTCAACACGCACGGCGTGGGCCAGCCCGCCGACGGCACCGTGCACGTGGCCCTGCGCACCGACGGCAGCGATCTACGACACGGGCACCTGGACGGGACCTTCACGTTCCAGGACATCGACATGCAGGCGCAATCGGCCTCGATCGCGGTCGGCCCCGGCGGTGCGCCTCACCTCGCGTACTGGCGCAGCAATGCCGGCTGGGATATGTGGTGGGCGCTCGCGGGGCAAGCCCCCGAGCTCGTGGTCCCCGCGGCGAGCAGCGTCCTCGAGCTCAGCCAGCGGGCGGTGGCCACCGTCGACGCCGGCGGCGACGGGACGCCCCACCTGACCTTCGCCACCCGCACCGCGCCCGATGGCCTGCACGAGGTCGTGCACGCCACCCGCACCGCGCCTGGGGTCTGGGACGTCACCCCCGTGGCCAGCGAAGACCCCACCATGAACACGCTGTGCAACACCATCCCGGTCATGGCGGGGCAGCAGTGCATGTACGACTACGTCCGCGTGCGCCCGCTCGACATCGTGGCCAGCGACGGCGGCGACGTGCGGGTGCTCTACGCCCGCGACCACCACCAGGGCACCCTGCAGGCGGTGTGCATGCCCGGCCCGGGCGGCGGCTTCTGTAGCTGGAACTCGTTCATCGACAACGACACCTCCGACCTGCACATCGCCTGGCCCGAGGCGGGCGGCGGCTTCGCCAATGCCGTGCTCGTGAGCGATACCTGGGTGCGCAGCATGACCGCCCAGATCGACATCGACGGGCAGCTCCACATCGCCGCCTACGTCGGCCGGGGCAACACCGCGGTCCGCTACTTCCGCATCGGCGAACGCACCTGAGCGGGCGCTGATGGGCGCCATGGAGGCGTCGCGGCCGGCCCTCGCCTGAGGTACGGTTGCGGCGCGCTCCCGTGTCCGGTCCTTCCTCGAAACTCTGGTGGCAGCGCCCAGGCATCTGGGCCCTCGTCCTCGCGATCATCGTCATCGCGATCAACCTCGCCTCCATGGCCTCGACCGGGGCCTGGGATCCCTGGGAGACCCACTACGGGGAAGTCGCCCGGCAGATCCTGCTGCGCCACGATCCCATCGACCTGTGGTGGCAGGCCGGCAACGGGGGCCCCGACGCCACCGCCGAGAAGACCTTCTGGTCCAAGCCCGCCCTGCCCTACTGGCTGATGGCGCTGAGCATGAAGGTCTTCGGCGTGGGCACCTCGGCCGACCCGGCCGAGATGGTGCAGCCCTTCTGGCCGGAGTTCGCCATTCGTCTGCCCAGCATGCTGGCCGGGCTCGGCAGCGCGGCCCTGCTCGGCTGGGTCGCGTGGCGGCAGGTCTCGCCGCGGGCGGGCATCGTCACCGCCCTGGTCCTGGCCACCATGCCGCAGTGGGCCATCGCCACCCGCCAGGCCCTCACCGACATGATCTTCGTGGGCCCGGTGGTGGTCGCGATGGCGGCGTGGATCCTCGCGTGGGGTGAGCCCGATCGCCCACTGAAACGCCGAGGCAAGGGCTGGAAGAGCCTGCCCTGGGACCGCGCCCACCTCGGCTTCGTGGTGATGCTGCTGGTGTGCGCCGTCGCGCCGCTGGCCGTCATCCACCAGCACTCGTTCGACCCGTTCACCTGGTCTCGGCTCGGCAAGATCACCCGCTTCGCCAACGCGCTGCGCGAGATCCAGACCCACATGTTCGTCTACTGGGCGCTGGTCGTGGTGGTGCTCGTGGCCAGCCTGCGCTGGAAACGACGCAGCCAGGCGTGGATGGGCGTGCTGTACATCGCCGCCGGCCTGTCGCTACTCGGCAAGGGCATGATCGGCCCCGGCCTCGTGGGCGCGGTGGTGCTGGTGCATCTCATCGTCACCGGGCGCTGGGATCTGCTGCGCCGCTGTGGGCTCCCCACGGGCATCCTGCTCTTCGCCCTCGCCTCGTTCCCCTGGCACCACGCCATGACCCTGTTCCGCGGCGAACGGTGGGTCAACGAGCTCATCATCCAGAACAACCTCGCGCGCTTCGGCAGCGGCGAGCAGAAGCAGGCGGTGGGCTCGTTCGCGTTCTATCTCGAGACGCTGGGCATCGCCGCGCTGCCCTGGATCGCCGTGGTCCCGCTGGCCCTCGCGTCGGCGTTCCGGGCGTTCCGAGGCGGCATCGAGCCCGAAGCGGAGCCCGCAAAGACCGATGCCGACGCAGAGTCGGGCGAACACGCCGACTCGGACGAGGACTCCGAAGCCACCGAAGCCGAGTCCACGCCGCCGTCGGACTTCATCGACTACTCGCTCGCCCAGACGCCGGCCCAGGTCCGACGCACGCTGCATCAGTACGCGCTGCTGTGGTTCGCCGTCTCGCTGTTCGCCATCGGCTACAGCGTCACCAAGTATTACCACTACCTCCTGCCCAGCCTGCCTCCGCTCGCGCTGCTCGTCGGTCTGTGGATCGAGCAACGCATTCGAGACCACGCCGCCGAGCGCAAGGCCTCCCGCGGCGCCCTGCTCGTGGGCTGCGTCGTGGGGCTGGCGATCTTGGTGGCCGTCGTTCGCGATGCGTTCAACACCACCGCCTGGCTCGCCCACCTCACCACCTACCTGTACACAGGCCTGTGGCGCTCGGGCGGCCCCGCCGTGGATGCGCTGCCCTGGCTGGTTGCCCCCTTCGGCCTCGCCCTCGTGGCCTGGATGCTCGCCCGCTACCGCGTGGCGCTGGTCGGCTTCCTGCTGTCCGGGCTGCTGACCACGGGCTGGGTGATCGTCGACTACCTACCCGCCGCCTCCGAGAACTGGTCGCAGCGCAGCGCCCTGCGGATCTACTTCGATCAGCGTGGGCCCAACGATCGCCTCGTGAGCTGGTGGTTCTACTACCGGGGCGAGACCTGGTTCTCCAAGGGCGACATCTGGGTGATGAAGGACGTCAACCGCAAGGAGCTCGGCGCCCTGTTCCAGGAGTTCGAGGGACAGGACGCCAACCTGTGGCTGATCACCATCGAGCCCCACGCCCGCCGCCTGCAGGGGCAAGTCCCTCGCCACCTCCGCTCGGAGATCGAGGTCATGTACCAGAGCTTTCACTACGTGTTGCTCCGGGTCCACGTGCCGTAGCGGCCGCGGTGGCGAACGGGCTCAGGCCCCGAGCGCGGCCTGCTGCGGTGCCGCCTCGAGCAGCGCGGGCTGACGCTTGACGTAGCTCCAGCTGCGCTTGAGCGCGGCGCGTTGGTTGGGCTGCAGGTGCTTGCCCGCGACCCGCCGCGAGATGCCGTTGCGCTGGCTGTCGACGGCGAGGCCGAAGCAGGCCTCGGGCATGGAAAGGCCCGCGCGCAGCGACTTGAGGTCGATGCCGCAGCCGCCCCCACAGCACGCACTTTCGTAGACATAGGCGCCGTTGGCCACCCACACGCCCAGGCCCAGCACGATGGCGGCGAGCTCGGCGTCACCTTCCAGGTCCTCGGGGTCATCGACGAGCGAACCGCCGGCCAAGTGCACGGCGATGCGACCGAGCTCGCGGGCCACACTGCCGAGCGCCAGCTCGGGCACCTTGAAGATGGCGGGCACGGCGACGATCACCAGGTCGTTGCTCTTGGCGAAGGTGTGCACCATCTGCCCGACGGGATTGCCCAGCGGCTCGTAGCCGTGCTTCGAAGGCGGATCGTCGGGGTCGAGTTCGACCAAACTGAACTCGACATCCTTTTGGCCGATCTCCGCTTGCACGCCGCACATCAGCTCGAACAGGTCGTCGAGATCGCGCGGCTCGTCGATCGTGGTCTTGGTGATCAGACGACCCTTGCGAGCCGCCGGACCGAGCCGTGCCGCGTGATCACGGAGGCCGTCGGCGACCCATGCGCGGGCATCATCAGAGGGCAGGAAGTCTACGTTCGGCGTGTCGGAAAACCCCAACATCGCTCGGCAGCATAGCCGCCGGTCGGAAGGCCTGCCACGGGCGGGGTCGCGGTTTACCCCCGGCCGCCCCGAGGTCCGACACGGCCCGAAACCGGCCCAGCGATTGCGGGAAACGTCCGGCAGGTCACACTTTATGTAGGGCTTTGTTCGCCCTCGATTCGTAGAGGTAGCGGCATCTCTTACCCATCACACAGCGTTTTGCGAGCCAGGCGCCGCGGGGACCAACCCACCGTGAGCCGCCCGTTCGCAGACGCAGTCGCACAGTCGCGCCTTGCGCGCAACGGACGACTGCTGCCCCGCTTGGGCCTGTGGCTCGGCGTCGTGGCTCTATGGATGGGCATCGGCCTGCTGCCGAGCACGGCGGAGGCCCGCGGGCGCCGCGTGGTGCCCGATCTCCGCAACCCGTCCGAGGTCAGCCTGCACGCCAATCGGCGCATGACCACCGTCGGGCTCACCGTGCACGTGGCCTCGAGAGACGGCGTACCCGTCGCCTCGCGCCGTCAGATCGTGCAGTGGATCGAGCGCGCCAACGAGGCCCTCGACCCCTTCGACATCGAGGTCCAGCTCCATCGGCAAGTGCCGATGACCGGCTACACCCGCGTCACCCGTCGCAAGCAGCGGCGACAGCTCGCCTCCATGGCCGAGTACGACGGCACGATCCACGTGTTCGTGGTCGAGAGCCTCGACGAGCTTCGCGTCGCGGGCCTGCGGCGCCGGGTTCGTGGCCTGCACTGGCGCTACCGCGGCCTCAGCCGAGAGTACCGCCAGCGCGAGTACGTGGTCGTCACCCTCGGTGCCCCTCGCACCACCTTCGCCCACGAGATCGGCCACCTGCTCGGCCTGCGCCACAGCAACGACGATCGCAACATCATGTGCAGCTGTCGGCGAGGCTCCAACCTTCGCTTCAACGAAGAACAAGGCGCCATCATGAAGGTCGGCGTGGGTCGCTTCCTGTCCCGACAGCAGCAAGCCCAAGCCCGCGTGCAGGGTCAGCGCCGCCGCAACCTCGACCGCGCCCGTCGTCGGCCCTGAGCCGCGCGAGGCGGCTACTCGAGCAGCGCTCGCAGCTCGTCGCGCGACACGGCAACCTGAGCCGCGCAGGGCCGCTAGTCATGCCGCGCCGCACCACCCACAGATTTCCCACGCTAGGTTCTACTCGACCAGCACCCTCGTACCGCAAAACCGATGCTGCGGAAGCACACGCCGTTTCGGCGGACGCCTACTCATCACATGAAGGTACGTCACAGATGCTTCCAAGAGCGCCACAACACCCAGTGCTAGAGCGTGCGGTTTTGGACCGAGAGGAACGAGACAGAAGTTTGACTCCGAACCGCGTGGCACCAACTCCCGAACGGCAGTAGCGACATCAACTACAGCCTCCAACGGAGCACGTACCACATTGCGGGCCTGCTCCAACACCAAGCTATTCGTCTCGAGCACTCTGCCAACCGAACTCGCTTCCACTCCAGGATCAGCCAACAATGCGTGAACGGCATGAGGTTGAAGCACCTCCAGCAACGCCCCCGACTGAGCACCATCGTAGCCCAAGCCGATCAAAAACTCCTCACGATCGCTTTCAATGCCAGCCCCTTCGAAACCAGGAATCGCATAGATATCATCGACCTCCGCGGCATCCCAGTTTCCACAGTCATCGCGTTGGCCCAGATCATACACAAACACGACTTCTGCAGGAGCAACAAGACACGCCAACGAAAGCATGCCAACATAGTACGGCTTCGGAAAGCAGCTGTAGTCGACAAGAACCCGAGCCATTCCGTCGCGTCGCTCCGACACAAGGCGACGGACCTCACGAAAGCACCGTGCGTAATGCGCAATCGGGAGTTCGAGGACATCCGGCATAATCCGGCGCATCTCAACGTCAACGTTCCTGCGAACATTGTCGTCTTTTCTCTCCTCGAACAGCACCCCCAACCCAACACCCGAGAAAACCCTACGAAACCGAGAAAAAGCTGAACGAGCTCTTGGCTCAAAGCTCGATGCAGCTAACGCAACATCAAACTCAGAGTCTTCAATCTCCTCAATTTCCTCATGCGTAAGGTCTGAGACTACAACCTGCCGCCCCCGCCATCGGCCAACCAAACTACTCACCGCTACCTCCCAGACCGAGCGGTAGTTGATACGCCAAAGGCACAGCCTCACCTTTCCTTAAAGCTAGCCAGAACTTCGGTGCCAAGCCAAAGGAAAGCCAATATTGATGATAGGCCTGAGGAAACCCATCCCTTTCATCGAACTCCCAGGGGCAAAGGACCCCATAGGCGATTGAAGTTTGAAGAACCAGAAGCTCCTCGCCTTCGTATTTCGACAAATCGAAAGAAACAGAACAAGAATCACGAACAACGCCATCAGCACGATGAAGACGACGCTCCAACATATCACCAATAAACTCTACAAATCGCACGACACTTTTTCCACAACGAGGCAGTGAACTCAGGCGATTAAAGGCTCCTTCTGCAGCTTCCCTTATCACCGTTGACTGCACACGCATATCCACGAAGCGATCTGTTTCAGCCGCGACGAAGACCCTGTCCATCAAACGAAGAAACCGACGGGGAATACCATCAGACGCAGCTACCAGATCATTCCAGCCACCGTACACAGCAGGCTCAGCAGCACCTCGACTGCCGGTTCTAAGCAAACGCATTGCGACCGAAGGCACGTACTGCCTAGCGGAGTCTGAGTCAGTCTTCTTTTCCTCAAACGGAAGCAACACCTGCATATCCGAGGGTTGAAGCCGCGCAAAGAAGGCATGTGCATTGCTATCAGTCTCCAAAAACTCGGCTGCGCGCTCTCGCAGACTAGAACCACCGAGCCAAGCATCTGGTTTCTGATGTATCTCTGCGCCAGGATGCGCACGCACTCTTTTCCCGTATACATCCAGACAAAAACGCGCAGTAGATTCGCTTTTTGGATCTAAATACAGGGCAACATATTCGAAGTCTTCACCAGGAACAAGCGGATTATTCTCCGCCTGGGTTTCTAGTGTTTTATGACCATGCGGCAAACAAGCCAACTTGAACACCAATGGAAACGACACATTCCGCACCGCTGTGTTTACATGGAGTTGTTGTCGCACGGAGAGATTATCAAGCTCATCCAGACCAAACACCCATATAACCGGAAGGCTCCGTCCAAGGGATTGATCCAGCTCGGATTGAATCAGCGCCACAGCTGCGGCAATGGGATCAAAAAAGCCGCTAAGGAGCACTCCTTCCGGTGCCTGGACGTCGTCGCCGAACGCCCCTCGGAGGCAAGCGTCATGTATCTGCTGCTGGGCTTTACTCAGCCGTCCTCTAAGGTCCCGAACGCCGAAATAGCCTCCTCCATTTATGTCACAGAAGAACTGAGATCCTAGAATCGCGGCCGCACGCGCCTCCAGCTCAACCCCATTCAGGCCATAGACGGTCCCAACATACTCGCAGAATCGGCTAACGGCTGCGACGAATCGGTCGGCAACCAAAAGATTGAGGGCGAAAGCAAACAGAACATCACGTCGGCCATCCGAAATCCAACCGCGGCGCTGGAAGCCAGCGACCCAACGCTGACCAAGGGGCACATAGGTCCCCACCGTGAGCGGTCGCCCCCCCTTTTCAATCTCGTCGACCTTGGGTGGCCTGGTAATCCAGCGAAGAAGTGTAGATTTTCCTGACCCACGGCACCCCTGAATAATGTGAGTTCTTCCATCCTGAAGGTCCCCCAATTTCGGGCGCTCGCAATACGTGTCGTAGACGTATTCATCGAGCATGCGTTCTGCTCGACGTAGCCGGAACGGGTTTCTATCTTCCTTAGACATGAGATGGAAAAACCTTCCAATACGGAAGATCCTGTCCGACGTCGGTGGCTGTCAACCCACGCACGTTGGATTCCTCGACGACGAGTTCACGCAGAATCGTGGTTTCCAGACCATACAACTCAGACTCCCTTTCTAGCGTCCGCCCCAGGTGTGGCGCGGAGCTGCTGTCATCTAGGATGCGCCCCACGTGAAGACGTGCGTCGTCAAGAGTCGTCGCACGTCCGAACCGGAAGACGGCGGGGTTCTCAGGATCCGACGGAGGCCTCCATCCCGAAGCCGCCTTTTCTATCGTCCGAACCAATCCGTACGTAACACCAGAATCACGACCGGCCACATCAATGCGATGGACCGCACAGCGAGTGTTCCCTCCGCCTCGCTCGCTTGGTACAGTAGCGAGGGACGCAGCACCGAACACGTGCGCCTGATGGCCCTGTGTACCAGTTTCCCGAAGATATGATCGCTCATGGCGGTGGCCATGAAGAACCAGATCGATCTTACATCGCTCGACGAAATCTGACAGTGCTGCCGAATTTGTACAAACACTAAAATCGCGCCGACCAGCCCCATCAGCGCCGGGCTTAGTGTGATGATGCAACACCAACACCCGAAGATCAATGGAAGAAGAAAGAACACCACTCTCTTCAAGGCAGCTCAACTGCCATGGGTCAATGTGGCCAGCGTGGAGGTTCACATCATAGTCTTCCCTACAGGCTGAATTTATCCCAAGAATCGCCATACGGCCGACCGTGGACCAATGCACAAAGCCGGCGACACCATCAAGCGAGTACGGATGCCTTTGATCCGTAGATAGCCCCTCAACCCTCGAGCAAAAACTGAGGTACGGACTAAAGCGCATTGAACGAAATCCCGAATCGTTATCTTCACCAAACGACACTGCTTCTTTCGGCTCATCAGGCAAAGACAACTTAGTCAGCGCCCATGCAACATCGTGATTCCCAGGCACCGTGAAGACGGGCGTAGGCACTGAAGACCCCCATAATCTCCCCAGTTCTCGGCAAAACTCTTCCGCTTGCCAAAATTCATACGGTGATGCAGATGTGGTAATGTCTCCAGAGAGCACGACAACATCAGGGCGTTCCCATGCCTTCAACGCCTCTAGAAGTTCCTTAAAGAGAGGATCTCTCAGAACGGAAGGCGGGTCCGAAGGGTCGGTAGGAGAAGCCAGACACAACTTACCGAATTGAACGTCGGAAAGATGAAGGATGCTGCCCATGGATTTCATACAATGGTCACCCGGCGCGGCTCATTCTAGGGTAGGCAGAATTTGTTCTCAATAACCGGTTTTCTGTATTCTAGCCGGCTGCTGGGGCGTATGCGGAACACTCAGAAACACCTACCTGAACGTATTGCTTGGAGGAAGTGCACGCGAACACAGAAAGCACTGAAGCCTCGTCGAACTGCGTCATGGGGCGCTTTTGATTCGAGATGCGTCACGACGGAGCATCGGCACGACGCATTTTGCAAAGGCCCGTTCGTGCCAACTGTCAGTAGTTCGCACCTCCTCGTACTTTCCTGCGGACGGCAAAGACGAACACAGGCGAATAGGCAAATAGACCAGCCGCGCGAGGCGGCTACTCGAGCAGCGCTCGCAGCTCGTCGCGGGTGATCGCCTGGGCCTGCGCCGCGTCGCCGATGGCCGCCTCGGCCAGCGCTCGCTTGCTCTCTTGCAGCGCGAGGATGCGCTCCTCGACCGTGTCGCGCGCCACCAGCCGATGCACCAGCACGGGGCGCTCCTGCCCCATGCGATGGGCCCGGTCCGCCGCCTGATCCTCGACCGCGGGGTTCCACCAGGGATCGAGCAGGAACACATGGTCCGCCGCGGTGAGGTTGAGGCCAGTGCCGCCCGCGCGTAGCGAGATGAGCATGACGGGCGGGCCGTCGGGGCTCTGGAATTTCTCGACGACCGCCCCGCGATCGCGCGTGCTGCCGTCGAGCCGCACGTAGTCCAGCCCCGCCGCCTCGAGCACGGGCTCGCAGCGATCGAGCAGGCTGGTCCACTGCGAGAACACCAGCGCCTTGTGCTCTTCGGCCACGATCTCCTCGAGCGTGGTCACCAGGGTGGTGAGCTTGGCCGACGTCTGGGCCTCTTCGCGCTCTTCCCCGCCGGGCACCAAGCCGGGATGGCACGCGGCCTGCCGCAACCGCAGCAACGCCTCGAGCATGGCCATGACGCTCTCCCCCGCCCCGAGCCGCTTGGCGACCTCGTCTTGGGTCGCCGCCCGTACGGCATCGTAGAGCTCGCGCTCGGGCGGGCTCAGCTCGCAGTACAGCGCCACGTCGGTGCGCGGCGGCAGCTCGGAGAGCACCTCGGACTTGCGCCGACGCAGGATGAAGGGCCGGATGCGCTCCCGCAGCGCCGCCGCCCGGGCACTGCGACCGGCGGCGATCGGCTTGACGTAGCGGTCGTTGAACTCGCTGCGCCCCCCGAGCATCCCGGGGTTGGCGAAGTGCATCTGGCTCCACAGATCTTCGAGGCGGTTTTCGACCGGCGTACCGGTCATCGCGATGCGGAACCGAGCCGGCACGCGGAAGGCCGCCCGCGCCACCTGGCTGTCGGGGTTCTTGATCGCCTGCGCCTCATCGAGCACCACCGTGTCCCAGTCCTGCCCGACGATGGCATCGATGTCGATCCGCAGCAGGGCATAGGTGGTGAGGGTGATGTCGGCCTCGGGATCGAAGGCCCGCCCCGGCCCGTGGTAGGTGCAGACGCTGAGGTTCGGGCGAAAGCGACGAACCTCGGCCGCCCAGTTGGGCAGCACGCTGGTGGGCGCCACGACGAGCGTCTTGCCCTCGAGTGCACACAGGGCCTGCAACGTCTTGCCCAGGCCCATGTCGTCGGCGAGCAGGCCACCCAGCTGCGCCTGGCGCAGGAACCCGAGCCATCGCACGCCGTCGCTCTGGTAGTCGCGCAGGGTGGCTTCGACTCCGGCCGGGAGCTCGAGCGCAGGCAGGCCCTCGAAGCCCTCGACCAACGCCCGCAAGTGCTCGAACGCGGGGGGTGGAGGCTCTTCGAGCGCCTGGCACAGCGCCGCGACGTCGGGCAGCGCCCAGCTGGGCAGTTCGTCGTCCTCGCGCTGTTCCTTCGCCCGCAAGATCGCCATGACCCGCGACGCATGCTCGCTGAGCCACCCGCCGGGCACGCGCCCAAAGCCGCCGTCCATCAGGGGCACGAGCTGATGCCCTTGCTCCCAGGCACGCACGACCGCGGCCGCATCGACCCGACCGCCCTTGCCCTCGCGCCGCCCCCCGCGTGCACCGTCGCCCTCGGCCGCCTCGAACCACAGGTCCACGCCGCCGTCGGTGGTGGTCATCTGGGGAGCCAGCTCGCCCGCATCATAGAACGCCTGGTGGGCGTCGCCCTGCCAGCCCACGCCCTCGAAACGATCGGCTCGGGTGCGCCACGCCATGGCCTCGCCCGGACCCAGGTGCCGACGCACGCCGGCCTCGAGGTCGAGCTGCCGCAGCTGGGTCCGCACCTTTTGCTCGAGCTTGAGGTTGCGGACCGGGGCGGTCTCGCCCTTGCGCAGCAGGGTTAGCTTGTCGCCATCGACTCGAGCCACCGCCGGATCGCCGTAGACGATGGTGGCCAAGACCTCGAGGGTGTCGCCGGTCCGGGCCGTGGCCAGGTGCAGGCGCGGCGCCAGGGTGCGCGTCTCGGGCAAGCGATCGGTCTGCACCACCATCGGCATGCGACGCCGCTTCCAACGCGGCAGCAGGTCGCCGGCCAGGTTGCCCACGTCCTCGGGGGCAAACTCCCAGCCCGCCCGCAGGCGACGAAAGTGCTGCTCCGAGAGCCCGTGCTCGCCCAGCGCCATCAAGATGCCGTTGCGCAGCAAGGCTCCGTTTTCGAAGATGCGCCCGACCGCCGGGTCCTGCTCGATCTGCGCGCGTAGGTCCTCGCCGACCTCCCAGATCCGAATGCAAAGCCCGGCGCTCGCGGGGCCCAGCTCGACCTTCTCGCCGTCGAGGGTCAGCAGCTCGACGTCCCGAAGGACGCGGAGCACGTCGTTCATCTGGTCGCGGGCCACGATGCCGCCGCTGACCGTGCCGAAGCGTCGTTCGAATTGAAGGTCGGCTTCGGTCGTCACCAGCGGCCGACCCAAGCCCTGCGCCGCCTGCTTGAGCGAGGCGCGGATCGGCTTGTCGTCTTCGCCTTCGATCTGCACCACTCGCCGCAGCGCCAGCCGTCGCTTGTGCTCGAAGAGCCGATACGCGATCGCCCCCGGAGCCTTGGCCGCCTTGGCCTGAGGCAGGGCCGTCTCGCTGCCCTCGCCGCTGCGGCTCTGCTTCACCGCGATGACCGCGGCGGCCACGTGCATGCAGGCGCGCTCGCGGCTATTGCACTCGCAGTCCCACTCGAGCTCGTCGGGGAACAGCGACACGAGCGGAGAGATGACGCCTCCGCTCATCGTGACCCTCAGCTCGATCTCGTCGCCGTGATCGGCGACCCCGACCACCGAGCCCGAGCGGGCCAGCTCGACGCCACGCGACCACGTAGCCGCGACACAAGACTTGCGAACCAGGCGGAGCAGTTCCTCCACGGGGCGGACCGTAGCAGGCGTCTACGACCGCCCACCACCCCTGCGACGCCCGTGGGCTCAACGCCGACCGCGGAGCCAGCCGTCGATCGACCAGCGGTCGTGGACCGGAGGGATCATCAGCACGAACAGCAGCAGCACCAAGCGCGGGAAGATGTGATGCGTGGTGTCGTACAGCGCCTCTTGGAGCAGGTGCCCGTAGCTCACCATCACCAGCACGACCCCGAGCGCGATGGCGGACTCACGCACGCGGAGCCCGAGGCACAGGGCCGCGCCCGCAATCAGCTCGACGAACGGAATCGCCAGGCCCGTGGCCCACAGCACGGCGGTGGGGATCCACGTGGAGGCGAACCCGTCGACGAAGAGCTTCTGGGCATGGGCGGTGGGGCCGAGCTCGAAGACCTTCCAGTAGCCGGCCATGCCGAACATCAGGCCGAGGACCCAGCGGGCGAACAGGGCCGCCCACCCGGCTCCAGTGACGCGTCCGTCGTCGTCGTGCACGGGGATGGGTACTCGGCGCGGCGGTCCGAGTTACGCCGCGCGGCGGCGGTCGACGAAGCCGGGCGGCAGCGGCATCTGCTCGCGGCGCCGATCGGCGCGGGAGACCTCGCGAATCGGGGCCGGACGGGCGCCACGCGCGACAATCGCGCGAGATAGCGTGATCTTCGCCAGGCCCACGTTGTGACGGCCTCGGGGCGGTAGGTTCGCCTGCAGACGCTCCTGCGGGGCATTCCGCGACCGGCGAGGTTCGCGGCCGACGGCCAGGAGGGGGGCGGAACGCTTATCCGACATGTAGGTATGTGTATCAGGCCACGCGGGTGCCCCCAAGAATCCGGCGTCACTGGCCGCTGAGGGCGAAGCCCGCCTGACCGGTGCTGAAGTCGAGCATGAACTGCGTCGACAACGAGTTCGACAGCAGGAAATCCAGGCCGATGATCGATTGCCGGCTGTCGGAGGTGCCGAGCGTGGCCGCCGACTCTTGCAGCACGTTCACCGACGACGAGCCCTCGGCGAAGCTCACCGTCAACGAACATGCGTCGCTCGAGCAGTCGGGACCCGCCTGCCCGAAGTTCACGTTCCCGCCCTGCGGCTGGGTGCCGGTATCGAAGAGCACCGAGACCTCGCCCGACATCGAGCCTCCCGAGTTGAACACATCGATGGTGGCCGGCACATAGGGCGACCACAGCAACGCGCTCACGTGGCTGGGCATCGTGGACGGAGGATTGGCGACCGCCGTCAGCGGGCTCGTGGTGAAGGTGTCGACGACGGAGGACGAGAGCCCCACCGTCAGCGTCGGGCTCGATCCGCCCGTGAGGGTAAAGCCCGTGTCCAGCGGCTCGGGTGCCGCCGACGTATCGAAGTAGATCATCGGGCTCACCAAGCCGCCGCCGACCGAGCTGTTGATCCCCACCAAGCCCGCCCCCGCGGGCGGATCGTTGGGGTACTGCGTGACGACGACGAAGGGCATCGGGGCCGAGACCGCGGCGTCGCCCGAACCGAGGATCACGTTGGAGACCGCGAGGTACCCCGACTGCGCCCCCGCGCCGTAGCAACGGGTGACCTCGATGTCGGTGACGTACACGTTCTGTGTGGACTCGTAGCTGGGTAGCGTGCTGCTGCTGAAGCCCGAGCACGTGTCGGCATCGAACAGGACTTGGCAGTCCACCGTCACCCCCGCGGAGCCCGTGTCCAAGATGACGGGTTTGACCCCCGAGGCTGCGATCACCCGGTTGCCGATGGTGAGCGTCGGTGAGAGGCGCTGGCCGTTGTCGGCGAGGGTCAGCGACAGCGAGAGCGGGCCGTCGTCCAGCCCCGACGCGGGCGGGAGCTTGCCCGTGGTCCCCGTCTGCTGGTCGAAGTAGTTCGTGACGGCCGACGTGGTGTACAGGCCGAGATTCTCGACGGCGGAGACCCCCTGGCCCTGGCACTGCGAGTGGTCGGCGGGCGTCGCCGTGCCCGGGCCTCCCTTCGAACAGCCCAGGGTCAGCACCAACGGAGACCCCGCGAGCGCCATTCGCCAGCGTGACCCGGTCGCGGATCGGGTGAGGATTCGGGGCTCGAACTCGGTGCTTCGTTTCATCGCATTTCTCCGCGGGGCGAACTCCCCCGTGCCACGGGGCCCCCGGGGTTGGTGGGTCGAAGCCCAGCAGTGATCACAAAAACTCGGGCCAATTTATGATCAACTCGACCCATGGTCCCACTGAACCTGCGATGACGACGACCCAGACCAGCGACCCTACGGTGACCTCGCTCAGCTCATTTGGGCAGTGGCCTTCGTTCTCGAATGACGGCAGCACGGTGGTGTTCTCGAGCGGCCACTCGCTGCACACGGTTTCGAGCGCGGGGAACGACGCCACGGTGCTGTACCAGGGGAGCGCAGCCTACAGCGCCTCCCGGGCCGACTGGTCGTGGAGTCCGACCACCATCGCGTTCACCATGAACATGGACGCCCCCGAGGGTCCTCGAGCCGTCACCTGGACCATCGACTCCGACGGCAGCAACGCAGGCGCGCTCAATTACTCGGGAGGACTGCGCGACACCTACTACCCGTCGTGGTTCGAGGACCTGAAATCCATCGTCGCGATGGACGGGGGCGACGACAAACACGTGCGCCTGTACCAGTTCGACATCTCGGCCGGCACCGCGACCGCGCTGACCGACTACGAAGACATCACCGCGGGTCGCCCGTCCGTGAACCCCGACGGCACCGTCGTCGCCTTCGCGGGCAACAAGGGCCCCTTCAGCCAGCAGGACAACCAGATCTGGTCGGTGGACATCGCGTCGGGCGACATCACCCAGCTCGAGCCCGGCCAAGGCCGCTCCCCGAACTGGTCCCCCGACGGCAAGTGGATCCTGTTCGAATCCGACCGCAGCGGCACCTATCAGCTGTACGTCATGCCGGCAGGCGGCGGGACCCCGGTCCAGCTCACCGACGGCAGCTCCGGTGCCACCCACGGGGAGTGGAACCGGCAGCAGACGAGCATCGTCTTTCAGGCGGGCCGCAGCGGGATCTCGACGTTCCCGGTGCCCAGCGCCTACCAGAGCGCCTGACCCCGCTCAGTAGCGGGGCACCGACGAGTCGACCTCGTTCGACCAGGCATCGATGCCGCCGACGAGGTTGTGCACGTCACGGAAGCCCTGCTGCGTGAAGTGCTGTGCCGCCTGGTAGCTGCGCATGCCGTGGTGGCAGTGAATCACGATGGTCGTGTTCTTGGGCAGCGCCATCAGGTCGTCGATGTTGTGCGGGGTGACCATCACCGCGCCCTCGATCTTCGCGGTGGCGCGCTCCTGCTCGCTGCGCACGTCGAGGAAGTGGAAGTCCTTGCCCGCGTCGAGCCACGCCTTCACCTCGGCCGGCGAGATCTGCTTGACCTGCGCGGGCGCGTTGGGATTGTCGAGCTTGAAGCCCTCTTGGGGCTCGGACACGTAGTCGACGACGAGGCCGCTGGCCCGACGGGCGGAGGCGGGGTCGAGCACGAGCTTGATGCCGCCCGAGATCACTGCGACGTCGTGGGCCTGCGAGGGCCCGAGCGAAAGGTCGTGGCGGAACGCGGAGTCGATGCTGATCCGCAGGCTGTCGTCGCTGGAGCCCTCGGCCGAGGCCTGGCGGAAGACATTGGCCGCAGCCTCGGTCACCGTGATCTCCGGCGGGGCGACCTCGGCCACCGCGTCTCCGAGCGCAGGCACGAGCTCGCCGTCGGAGTCCATCTGCCGCACGATGTCGCAGCCGCCCAGGAACTCACCGCCAACATACAGCTGCGGGATGGTGGGCCAGTCGCTGAACTTCTTGATGCCGTCGCGGATCGCCGGATCGGCGAGCACGTTGACGGTGGTGTACTCGGGCAAGTACCGATCGAGGATTTCCACCACGGTGGCCGAGAACCCGCACTGGGGGGCGCTCCGGTTGCCCTTCATGAACAACACGACCTTGTCGGAAGCGACGAGCTTGCCGAGCTCCTCTTGCGTGGACTGGTCCAGATCCGATTTGACGTCGTTCATGCAGGGCTCCTGGCCGGCGATGGTACTGCGCTGAGGGTCGGGCGCAAGCCGCCCCGCCAATCCCGCACCCCGCCCGATGCGCGGGGGCCAAAAACGGCCCTCCTTTGGCAGCCTGCCGCCCACAGCTGCTACGTTAGGAAGGACTCATGCACCCCGCGCTGCTCGTGTTCCTCATCGTCTTGGCCGTCGCCGGAGGGCTCTGGGTCGGCTTCAGCGCGGGTCGAGCCCGTCCCCTGAGTGCTGAAGCCCCCAACAAGAGCATCGGCAACCGCGCTCGCGATGCGGCCACCAAGGGCGCGCTGGGCCTGTGGCGGTGGAACCGCGCCCGCAAGAAGAAGGCGCGGGACAAAGACAATTAGCGCCCGCGTTTCGGGGCACATCGACCGGCTCGCCTACGGGCACGGGGCACCTTGCCCCCCGCGCCGCTCGGCTCGGTCGCCTCGCGACGACGCTTCGTCATCGCGCTACTGTCCGCCCGCATGGTCAGCATCATCGCCTGGGTCCCCCTGCAGAGCGACGTGCTCGACGTGCTCGACTACAAGCTCGTCGAGGTCGGCGGCACGACGGTCACCGTCGCCACCGCCTTGAGCTCGTTGCTCGTCATCCTCGTCTCGGTGTGGCTGGCCAAGACCACGCGCAAGGGCATCCGCAAGCTCTTCGTGTCGCGCGGCATCGGTAACGCGGGCACGGCCGGCACCGTGGGCGGCGTCCTCTACTACCTGATCCTCATGATCGGGTTCGGCATCGCGCTGCAGACGATGGGCATCGACCTGGCGGCCCTGTTCGCAGCCGGCGCCATCTTTGCCATCGGCTTGGGCTTTGCGATGCAGAACATCGCCCAGAACTTCGTGTCCGGCGTCATCCTGCTGACCGAGCGCGCCATCAAGCCGGGCGACATCCTCGAGGTCGACGGGGCCATGGTCCGCATCCATCAGATGGGCATCCGCGCCACGCAGGTCGAGACCCGCGACGGCGAGGAGATCATCGTGCCCAACTCGCTGCTCGCCCAGTCGAGCGTGAAAAACTACACCCTGCAGAGCTCGGGCTTCCGCCTGCGAACGACGGTGGGCGTCGCCTACGACTCCGACCTCACCCGGGTCCGCGCCGTGCTCGAGCAGGTCGCCGACGAGTGCCCCCATCGCATCGAGAGCCGACCGGCCGAGGTCTTCCTCATCGAGTTCGGCGACAGTGCGGTGATCTACGACGTGATGATCTGGACCAACGACGTGTGGCGGGAACGCGCGATTCGTTCGGTGATCAGCGAGGCCATTTGGTCCGCGTTTGCGCGCGAGGGCATCGTGATCGCGTTCCCCCAGATGGACGTGCACTTCGACGATACGGTGACCTCGGGGCTCCAATCCCTCGGCCGACGCAACGCCAGCTGACCGCGGCAAAGGCGGAGCGCCAACTCGCCGACGCCGCCCCTCCGAGGGTTGGCACTCGCGGCCTTAGATGTCCTGCGAAAGGTCGGCGGCGGCATCGAACGCAGGCGTGGTTCCCGTCCGGCGGCGATGATTTGAAAGGTCGACAGATCTTAGCCGTACCTTAAGTGTCGACGCCCCCACGGGTCGCGGCCCTGGAAGCCCGAACCGGGGATGACACAGTCCCGTAGTGGTCCTGAGAAGGCTCATCGCACGCATCGCATGGCATCATCGCTCGGCGGGCTCGGGCGGCGGCATGACGAAGGGACGTGCGAAGGCGTGGACGCGCGGCGCCTCGGTGCTGGCGTGCGTGCTCGGTGTCGGGTGCATCGTCGAGTACGTCCCCGTGGAGCCGCGACCTCCCGAGCCTCGGAGGGCCGAGCAACGCCCGAGTGAGCCGAGCCCGGAGATTCGCATCGTCGACATCGAGCCGGGCGCCACGACCCTGATGTTGTGCAGCGCGGTCGCGCGTGGCGAAGGGGTCGCCGAGGCGTTGGCCGGGGCCGACCCCAACCGGCCGTGTCCGATCGGTCGCCTCCCTCGCCGGGAGAGTGACGACCCGACCATGGCTGACGGAGACGTTATCGGCCTCCTCCTGATCTCCCTCCTCTTGCCCCCCATCGGACTCTATGCGTTGGAGCAGCGGAACAAAGAGCGGCGTCAACGCCGTGATGCCCCTTTGCGCAGCCTCTACCTGAGTAGGCCGGAGACGCTGCCTCCGCTTTTCTTGGCGCTGCTGCGGATCGACACCGACGCCATGAAGCTGCTGCTCGACGCAGGTGCCGACCCCAATATCCGATTCCCCATCGAGGGCAATCCCCCCGCCGTCGAGGTCGCGTTCGACATCGCCGTGGTCGACGGCGTGGAGGAGCCACTTTGGGTCCTGCTCGATGCCGGGGCCGGGGTGACGAAAGCCGACCTGAAGGGTCGAGCACTGTTGGACTCCGAGGCCGATGCCGACTGGTTGGTCGAGCGTTCCGAGCTGCTTCGGCGCATGCTCGAGCGCGGCCTGTCGACATGGTCCGGCTTCATGCGCCTGGCGCTGGGGATGGAAAATCTCGACTCCGTGGAGGTCCTGCTGGAGTTCGGGGCCGACCCCGAGTGGAACCTGCTACAGGGAGAGCAGAGCCTGGAGTTCGCGCGGATGCTGCTGGAATACGGAGCCGACCCCATGTACGCGGATGCCGAGGGGCTCAACGCGTTCGAGTACACCCTCGGTCGCTCCGTTCCCTACGACAAAGAGCGAGTGACCGAGACGCTCATCGAGCTCCTTCGCCATACGCGGTCGCTACCGAAGGACTACCGCCGGCACTTGATCGCGCGTGCCCGTCGAGCGGGACTCGGACAGCGAGCGATTCGAGCCCTACGGCTGGCCACGGAACCCTACGGCGATCGCCCCGCGTGGCTCCGCGTCCAGGGCGACACGCCGCCGCCTCCCCCCCGGGAGCCCGTCGCGTTGCAGCGCCGCATCACGGACGAGAGTCGGATCTGGTTCGGGGACATCTATGGGTCCACTCGCCTCGCCATGGGGCCGACCTTCGAGCTCCAGCCCTTTGCCACCCGCTTCGACCTCGAGCTGGGTGGCGGGGCCCCGCTGCTCTTCGAGATGCAGTACCGCAGCCCCTCGCTGTGGGTGTGGCCGGAGATCAGCTATGGCCACACCACGGGGACACAGGCGCGCAACGTGGGCGTGATGGGGGTCGGCGTCGGTCTGGGCGACGACGAGGGGGACTTCGTGGTGACCTATCGGCCGCGCTTTCAAGCGGGCACCCGGGGCTCCGCTCGCAGCCTCGGTTTCCGCCACGGCTTCGCGCTGCACGTGTTCCAGTTCGCCGGGGGCGCCGAGGTTTTCCACCAGGTCGAGTTCCATCGCTCGACGGTGGGGCACAGCTTCGGACTCTTGTTCAACCTCAGTCCCTTCAGCTGGGGGATCAACCGCTTGGCTCATTGATCACCCCAGGACCGCGCCACTGGGGCAACGCGAACACCAACACGTCGAGAACCTCACAAGCCGCTGATGAACCTCGCTACGGTGGCAGAATCCAGCGTTCCACGGCGAGATGTCGGAGCATGTGAGATCGCGTGAGACGAATGTCGAAGGGACTGAAGCGTTCCGACCATCCTTTTGTTGATGACTCGGATCACCATTGTTTCATTTGCGCTTGCTTCGGTCGTCGGCGTGGTGGGTTGTGAGCGAACCGCGACGAACGTGCCCGACGAGGCCGCGCCCGCCCCGGCCGCGAAGGACTGGGAGCCGCCCGAGGGAGACTTCGGAGCCGAGCGTGTCGAAGAGGAAGAGGAAGCTCCCTTCCTCAGCGCTCGCTGAGCAGCGCGACGTCGGGGGACGTCGATCGCTGCCGGGCCGTACGCAACATCCGAAGCCGGGAGGGGACCGGCCGGAGGTTGATCATGGGGACACGGCCCTTCGTTCGAATGTCGTGGACAGCTTTGGATCGACACTCAACGTCGAACGCTCGCGCCATGGGGTGCGCTTGCCCGGCGAAGCCAGCGCCTTGGCAACATGTTAGCGTCCGCAGCCGATGCGCTATTCGTTGTTGGTAGGTTGGACGCTCGCCCTGACCACGGTCGCTTGCCGACCCACCGCCGAGACCACGGAGACGCCCGTCGACACGGGACCCGCTCCTGCGCCCGAAGTCACCGTCGCTGAGCCCACCGCCATCGACGAGCAGCTGCGCGCCCGCGCCGAGATGGCGGCCGAGTACTCGGCGAGCGTCACCGGCCACGGCGTGCTGATCATGGTGGATGGCCAGGTGGTCTTCGAGGGCGCCCAGAACGACTGGGCCTCCGATCGCCCGCACAAGCTGGCCAGCGGCACCAAGAGCTTCTGGAGCTCGGTGGTCGCGGCGGCGATCGAAGACGGCATCGTCAGCGGCTTCGACGAGAAGGCGGCCGAGACCCTCGGCGACTGGGCCACCACCGATGCCCGCAAGGCGATCACGGTACGCCAGCTGCTGAACTTCACCAGCGGCATCGATCCCGACCTGGGTATCGAGATCCAGCAGGTGGCCGAGACCGACGTCTTCGCGCTCGCGCTGTCGAAGGACAACGTCAACGATCCCGGCACCCGCTGGGCCTATAGCGGCACCAGCCACACCGTGCTGGGGGCCTTGCTCGAGCGCAAGCTGGCCGCCCGCGACACCACCCTCGAGGCCTACCTGCGCTCGCGCATCCTCGAGCCGCTCGGCATGGAGCTCCAAGACTGGCGCCGCGACGCGGAGGGCCGCTTGCTCATGCCGACCGGGGCTCGCTTCCTGCCGCAGGAGTGGGCCGCGTACGGCGAGATGGTCCGGCTCGGGGGCGTCACCGCGGATGGAACCCGCGTGCTCCCCGAGGGCGCCGTCGCCCAGATGTTCGAGCCCTCGTCGGCCCCGCCCGCCGGTCAGTTCTATGCCCTGGGGTGGTGGCTCGACAGCGTCGATACCTATCGCGCCAAGCTCCCCCGCGACCTCGTGCTCGCGGGCGGAAGCGGCGGACAGATGCTCGCGATCATCCCCTCGCAGAAGATCACCGCCGTACGCTTCGGCGACAGCGACGACTTCAACGAGGCCGAGTTCCTGTGCCGGCTGCTCTACGGCGTCGACCTGAAGACTCGACTGGCCGAGGGCGCCAGCGAACAATCAGGCGAGTAGCTGATACAGCGACAGGGCGTCGAGGAGATCGAGCTCGAGGGGCCCGATCTCCAGGCGGCACCCGATATAGAGTCGGACCCGCGTGCCGGGTTCGACCTGGCGTCGATCGAGCTGCATGCCGTTGGTGGATCGATCGATGAGATCGATGCGCCCCTGATCGTCGATATAGATGTGCGCCTGGAGCTTCGAGATGAAGCCAAAGGGGATGATGATGTCCGAAGTGTTGGTACGACCGATGCTGATGCGGTCGGGGAACAGGTCGGTGCGCTTGCGAATGGGCAGCACCAACCACCGCGCCGCCCAGCCGCCCAGCAAGTCGGCGCGTACATCGGCCGAGTCTTGGAGCGACAGCAGGGTCTCGCGCGAGAACTGCTCCGTGTCGAAGCCCCGACGCGCGCCCTCGGCATTGCCCCGCGCGATGGTGTCGGCGAGCGGGCGCTTGACGAGGTAGAGCCCGCGGTACTTCTCGAGGAAACGGGTCCGCCCCAGCCGGCGAGCGTCGTTGCCGAACGCTTCCTCACCCACCGCTTCCGTCATCACCACTGCATGCCATCGTAACAGGCAGGGTCGGTCAGGGTGTCTCTTCGTTTGGGGTCGTTCGACGCGTGGTGGCCCATCGTAGTACCGGGAAAACCACCAACCCGTTCGGGTCGATCGACCCGTCTTCGTTCAATCAGTGTTCAGCGCGGGTCGGCCGAAGTCACTGGACCTCGATCTCGTCGACGAAGATGAACGCATGCGCCCCGGCGCCCAGGTGCCACGAAGGGATTCGACCATAGCTCGGCGCCCGCACGCGTACGTAGCGGGCGCGGGTCGTCTTGGTCTCCACTACGAGATCGCGAACGTAGGTCTTTTCCGTATCGCGGTCGGGCACGTCGTGGGTCGCCCGACCGATCGATCGCCAGCGCTTGCCGTCCCGCGAGACCTCGACCTGCAGCTCGGTGGGCATCCAGATCCACGAGCGGGCATCCTGGAGGAAGCCGACGGTCACCGTCTTCACCGCCTTGGCCTTGCCCAGGTCGACGGTGGCCTCGAAGTCCATGCCCTGGTAACCCTGCCAACCGCCCGTGCGCCAGCGGTCGTTGCCGCGGCGACCGTCGACCAGTCCCTCGGGCCCGCCCGCGCGATAGGAGCGGTGGGGCTCGTGGGCCAAGCTGACCTTCATACCCTTGCGACGCCGACGTACGGTGGCCTCGACCCACGGGCTGCGCTTGCCGCCCTCGAAAGCGGCGGCGGTGATGGTGGTGGTCTCGCGTAGCTCGAGGGGCGCGTCGTAGCGCGGGCTGTCGGCGGTGGGCGGCGTGCCGTCGAGGCGATAGCGGATCTCCGCGTCGCCGCGAGGCATGCTCAGCTCGATGGTGGTCGAGTCCACGAATGCGGGCTCGGGCACGTGCACCATGGGCACGGGCAGCTGCCCGTGCGGACCCGCGAAGAGCGGCTCGCCCGGCTCCAACGCTCCCCAGTCCGGGTTGGGCTCGGAGCCCATGTCGAGCACCAGCGTGCCACCGCCCACGAGATCGCCGTGGACCAGCCGCGCCTGCGCGTGCGGCTTGCCGTCGAGCGTCGCGCTCTGGACATAGAAGGCATCCTCGGACACGCCGGGCGCCTCGATGACGAAGTCGGCCCCGTTCGGTAGATGAAGGGTGGCGCGCTCGAACAAGGGCGAGCCGATCACGTAGTCGTCGCGACCGGGCGCCAGCGGATAAAAGCCCAGCGCGCTGAGCACGTACCACGACGACATCTGGCCGCAGTCATCGTTGCCCGACAGCCCGTCCGGCGCGTCGGTGTACAGCGTGGTCAAGATCTCCCGCACCCGCGCCTGCGTCTTGGGAGCCTGCCCCACGTAGGGATACAGGTACGCGACGTGGTGACTCGGCTCGTTGCCGTGCGCGTACTGGCCGATGAGTCCGGTGATGTCGACCTGCTGGCGCCCCACCAAGGACGTGGGCACGACGAAGAGCCGGTCGAGCCGCTGCTCGAGCTTCTGCGGTCCCCCGTGGCGCGCCACCAAGCCGCCGACGTCGTGGGGTACGAAGAAGCCGTACTGCCACGCGTTGGCCTCGGTGTAGTGAATGTTGACCTCGCGCGGCTCGAAGTCAGGCACGAAGGCCCCGTTCTCGCGCGCCCGAAACAGCCCCGAGCTCGGGTCGAAGATGTTCTCCCAGTGCTGCGCTCGCGCCATGAAGCGCTCGTGCTCGGCTCGGTTGCCCACCCCCTCCGCGAGCACGGCGATGCACCAGTCGTCGTAGGCGTACTCGAGCGTCTTGGAGACCGACTCGTGCTCTTGCTCGGCCGGCACGAAGCCGTGGGTGCGATAGCCGGGCAACCCGAGGTGGTCGGCATCGGCCGAGGCGATGGAGGCCTGCAGGGCCTGCTCGAGGTCGAAATCGGTGATGCCCTTGGCCCATGCATCCACGATGACGGGCACCGCGTGGTAGCCGATCATCGTGCCCGTGTAGTTGCCGGCCAGCTCCCACATGGGCAGCTGCCCGCCCGTCTGCGCCTGCGATAGCAGGGTGTGCACGAAGTCCCGCGTCCGCACCGGATCGATGAGCGTCAGCAAGGGGTGCGTCGCCCGAAACGTGTCCCACAGCGAGAAGACGGTGTAGTTGGTGAAGTCGGGCGACTCGTGGATCTTCGCGTCCATCCCCCGGAAGCGCCCGTCGACGTCCTCGTAGAGGTTGGGCGCCAACATCGAGTGGTAGAGCGCGGTGTAGAACATGCGCTGCTGAGCCTCGGTACCACCCTCGACCTCGATGGTGCTCAAGGCCCGCTGCCAGCTGTCGTGGGCCTCGCCGCGATAGGCCTCGAAGTCCCAGTGGGGCGCCTCGGTCTCGAGGTTGCGCAGCGCCCCCTGCTCGTCGACGGCGGACAGAGCCACCTGCACCAGCAGCGGCTCGTCGCTGGCGGCCGGCTCGAGCAAGAGGCGAACGTCCGGCCCGACATAGTGGACGGCCCCATCGGTGGAGCCCGGCTGCGGCGTGACGGCACTGACCGCGGTCACCCCCTCCACGGGCCGAGACAGCCGCATGGCAAAGAACACCCGCTGGTCGCGAGCCCACGACTTCGAGCGTCGCAGCCCCACGAAATCGGTCGCAGAGACCTGCTTCACCCAGGTATCGAGGACCTCGTCGCGATGCCGCAGGTCGAGATAGAGCGCCGGTCGCCCGGGCCCCTCGAAGGTGTAGCGATGCACGCCCACGCGCGGCGTCGCGGTGAGCTCGACCTGCACCGCCGGCTCGTCCAGCCGGACCCGATAGTCTCCGGGGTGGGCCTGCTCGTCCGCATGATCGAAGCGCGCGGCAAAGGGATGCTCGGGATCGCCGAGGCCGGCGGGTGCCCCCTCGCCCAGCACCGTGGGCATCAGCAAGATGTCGGCATAGTCGGCGATGCCCGTGCCGCTGAGGTGGGTGTGGCTGAAGCCGTAGACCATCGAGTCGTCGTAGTGATAGCCGGAGCAGCCATCCCACCCGGTGAGCCGCGTGTCGGGGCTGAGCTGCACCATGCCGAAGGGGCGCGTGGCTCCGGGGAAGGTGTGCCCGTGCGCCTGCGTGCCGATGAAGGGATCGACCAGCGGCGTGGGATCGAAGCGCTCGGCCGTGGCGTCGGGCAGCCGAGGCAAGGGCGGCGTCTCGGCCGGCCCCTTCGCTCGGCAAGCGGCGAGGCTCACCAGCGCGACCGTGCAGATCGTGGCAGCAGTGTTCCAACCGGGCATGTCAGTCCTGTCCTGTCGTTGTCGGTGATCGGGCGACGGTGGCGAACCACGCGATGTAGCCGTAGGCCAGCGCGGTCGACAGCAGCGCCACGCGATAGCCCCACTGGTCGGCGAGCAACCCCATGAGCACGGGGATCACCGCACCGCCCACGATGGCCATGACCAGCACCCCCGAGCCGCGGCGCGTCTCCTCGCCCAGGCCGTCGACGGCGAGCGAGAAGATGGTGGGGAACATGATCGAGTTGCACAGGCCCACCGCGAGCAGGAGCGGCACCGCGGTCGTCCCCATGGCGATGACGGTGAGCACCACCAGGCCGATGGCCAGGCCACAGGAGGCCACCAAGACCCACGCGGGAGAGACCCGTCGCTGCAGCGCCGCCCCCACGAAGCGCCCGACCATCGCGGCGCCCCAGTAGTACGAGACGAGATAGCCCGCCTCCGAGGCATCCATGCCCGCGACCTCCGGGAGCCCGAAGAACAGCACGAGCACGCTGCCGATGCCGACCTCGGCCCCCACGTAGACGAAGATCGCGATGGCGCCGAGCCGCAGCCGACGGTGTCGCCAGATGCTCTGTCCCCCACGAGCGGCCGTGGGCGCGGCGCTGTCGATCGAGGGCAGCCGCACCAGCGAGAACACCAGCGCCAGCACCACCAACACCGCCGTGATGGCCAGGTAGGGCATGCGCACCGACTCCGCCCCCTGCCCCTCGAGGATGAGCCAGGCCCCCAACGCGGGCGCCAGCGTGGTGCCCAGCGAGTTGATGCCCTGCGTCAGGTTGAGGCGACTCGAGGCCGTGCGCGACGGACCCAGCAAGGTCACGTAGGGATTGGCCGCCACCTGCAGCACGGTGATGCCCGCCGCGAGCACGAACAAGGCGATCAAGAACGCCGCGTACGAGTGGATCCACGAGCTGAGGGCGAAGCACACCGCCCCGACCGCGGCGATGCCCAGCCCCGCCACGATGCCGCCGCGATACCCGACCCGACCGATCAGCCACCCCGCGGGGACCCCCATCACGAAGTAGGCGCCGAAGAAGCTCAGCTGCACCAGCATCGCCATGGTCGCGTTGAGATCGAACAACGCCTTGAGATGCGGCACGAGGATGTCGTTGAGCACCGTGACGAAGCCCCACATGAAGAAGAGCAGGGCCAGCAGGGCCAACGCCGCCGGGTAGGTGCCTTCGGAGGTGGAGCGCGGATTCGCCAAGGGCCGGACGATACCGCGGCTTCACCCGCCGCGGGGCCCCACCACGGCCCATCGCCTCGAACCGCGATCGGACGCTCCGCTGTTCGTCAACGCGGGGAAGCCCCCGTGCCGTCGTCGGGCGGACCCCCTGGTCGCGGGTCGATCCCCTCTCCGATCGAGGGTAGGCACGACGAACTGAGTCGAGGCATGAAACTTCTCGTGCTCTAGCGCGTCGGGATGTGCCGATGATGGTGCGGTGGGTGGCGGCGACAGGATTGGTGGTGGGCATGGCCATGGCTTCGGGGTGCACGAAGGTGCGTGCACCCGAGCCGACCGCGGTGCCCGACCTGGCCCAAGCGACCTCGCAATCGAAGTGCGAGGTCCGTCGCAGCGCCGACAAGCCGCTGGTCATCGAGTGGCCCGCCGCCGACCGAGCCGCGCTCGAAGCCCGCGCCCGCGACAGCCTCGTCGCCGTGCGTTACCAGGGCTGCACGATGGAGGTGCTCAATCACTGTGACATCTCGGGCAGCTACGACTATGTGGCGCTCAATCCCAAGCACGAGCAGGTGAAGATCCGCGAGGCCGACGAGCTGTACGCGCGGCTTCCGGTCGGGGCCGCGGCCCTCGAAGGCAAGCTCGAGCGTAGCGGCGAGCTGGTCATCGACCTGTCGATCGTGGGTCGACACCAGGCCGATCGCCACGTCGTGTCCGATCGAGAGCTCGAAGGCCGCTGTGAAGGTGCCACGCATGTGCTCACCGGGCTGACCGTCGGCGCGTTCACGCTGCGCCAGGCCGCCCACGGCGAGGCGGGAGCGCATGCCAAGGCCGGTCCCGCGGGCGCGGGGGGCTCGATCGAGCGCTCCCACGAGATGCTGGCCCGCGACGGCGATCCCCAGTCATGCGAGCACCCGACCGCGGACGAGCTCGCCTCCAGCCAATCGCAGCCCCCCGCCCGCTGCGGCGCTCTGCTGCGCGTCGAAGCGGTCCCGTTGGTTCGCTCCACCGTCGCCAGCACCAGCAACAGCACCAGCACCAGCCCCACTGCGGCCGAGCCGACTTCCCGAGACCTGAAGCGCTCCCATCGTCGCGCGGTGGCCTGGCGGGCGACGGCCGCGACTTCGGGCGTGCTCGCGGCGGCCTCCGTGGGCGGAATCTTCGGCGGCGGCGTGCTGATCGCTCAGGCCAACGATCACGCGGTATGGGAAGAGCCCACCGCCGACGACCTGAGAAAGAAGCGGATCGGCACGGGCATGCTCATCGGCTCCTCGATTGGGGTGATGGGCTTCAGCACCCTGGCCGTCGTCGCCGCGACCGCGTCCCGCCGCGCTCGCTTCGAACGCCTCGCCGTCACCCCCACCCTCGGACCCACGGGCGGCGGCCTCCAGCTCATGGCGCGGTTCTAAGCCGTCGTGTCGGGCGGGTCGCCCAAGTACACCGATAGATAGCGGCGCAGCATCAGCTTGGTCTCCGCCACCAACGCCTCGCCTTCCCCCGAGTCTTCGGCGCGCACGACCGCCAGCATCAACGTCACCACCGCGTTGACCAGCGTGGTGGCGACGATCCTTCGCTTCGCGGCCTCGAGCGTGGGCACCCAGCCCGCGAACAAACCCGCCGTCGCCTCGATGAGCTCTTGCGTCATCGCCTGATCGGCCTCGGCAAACTCTCCGTACAGATCGAGGTTGCGCCAGATCGCCTGCATCTCGACGACCTCGTGGTTGATGCGCACGAAGCCGTCGATGAAGCGGTCGAGCAGCGCAGCCCAGGGTTGCGACAGCGGGTCCGTGCCCAGCATCTCCACATAGGACTGCCGCGTCAGCTTCAGGCAACGGTCGGCCACCTCGACGAACAACGCCCGCTTGTTCGGAAAGAACTGATAGACCGATCCGATGGACGTGCCCGCCCGCGCGGCGATGCCTTCCATGGTCGTGTCGCCGAAGCCGAACTGCGCGAACGACTCGGCCGCGGCCTGCACGATGCTCTCGAAGCGGCGCTGACTGCGCGCCTGCGTCGGCCGACGTCGCTCCGATGGGGCCGCGGGGGCCTTGCGACGCGAACTCGCGACCTTGTTCGTCGCTTTCGCGTTCTTGCTGCGCGCCACTTGCAAAATCTGAGGCTAGCCTCATGTTGTTGTCAAACATGAGGACGGCCTCACATTCTTCCACGCCCCCGTTCGTCGCCGCCCCCCGCGACGGGCTCCCGCCGGGACCACCGGGGGTGCCGCTGCTGGCCATCATTCGTCTGCTGCGCAATCCGCTGCAGACCCTCACCGCCACCCGCGAGCAGTACGGCGACGTCACCTGCTTCCGGGTGGGGAAGATCCGCTTCGTGTCGGTGGCCGATCCCGAGCTCGCGCACCACGTGCTGGTCCGCAACCACCGAAACTACATCAAGAGCGCCAGCTACCAGGGGCTTCAGCTCGTGCTGGGCCAAGGCCTGGTGACGAGCGAGGGCAGCCACTGGCGACGCCAACGCAAGCTCGCCCAGCCCGCGTTCCATCGGCAGCGCCTGGCCAAGCTCGCGGAGACCATGGCCGAGTGCGTGCACGAGCGGCTCGAGCAATGGGACGCCCGCCAGAGCCCCGAGGTCGACCTGCACGAAGAGATGATGCAGCTGACCCTGCGCATCGTGGGACGGACCCTCTTCGGCACCGACCTCGGCTCGGACCTCGGCGACCTCGGCCCGGTGATCACCACCTGCCTGCACAAGGCCAACGACTACGCCGAGTCCATCGTCAAGGTGCCGCTGTGGGTGCCCACGCCCTCCAACCTCCGCTTCAATCGCGCCAAGAAGCGGCTCGACGACATCGTCCACGAGATCATCGAGCAGCGTCGCACCAGCGGGGAGGAGCGCGACGACGTGCTGGGCATGCTCATGGGCGCGACCGACGACAGCGGCACCGAGCGCATGAGCGACCAGCAGCTGCGCGACGAGGTCATGACCCTGTTCATGGCCGGGCACGAGACCATCGCCACCGCCATGAGCTGGACCTGGATGCTGCTGCACGAGCACCCGGAGATCGCCCGCGAGGTCCGGGCCGAAGCGCAATCGGTGCTCGGCGGCTGGGCCCCCGGCTTCGACGATCTACCCAAGCTCACCTACACCGGCCGCGTCGTCGACGAGGTCATGCGGCTGTATCCCCCCGCGTGGATCGTCGAGCGCGAGGCGGTGGCCGACGACCAGCTCGGTCCGTGGTCCATCCCCGCGGGCACCACCGTCGCCGTCTCACCGTGGCTGATGCATCGCCATCCCGACTTGTGGGAGCGGCCCGAGCACTTCGACCCCGATCGCTTCACGGCCGAGCGCGCGGCCGACCGCCCCAAGCACGCGTACCTCCCCTTCGGCGCAGGGCCGCGGATCTGCATCGGCAATCACTTCGCGCTGATGGAGGCCAAGATCATCCTGGCCACCATGATCCAGCGCTACGACATCGAGCTGGTCGACCCCGACGCGATCGTGCTCGACCCCCGCGTGACCTTGCGACCGCGCAACGGTATGCCTGCCCGCATCCGACCTTGCTCGTAGTCTCCACCACAATTGCGGCAAAAGCCGTGGAACGTCGCCAGGCGAAGGTCGTTCAGCCACCGGCGAACCAACCCGCGGTACCGGTCCTTCCGGCGGCCTATTGAGCAATCCCCATGCTGGCGGACGCCCCGGTTCGCTCGCCGCTACGCCCGCTGCCGACCCGGTGGTAGGCTCCCGCTCCGTGGCGGTCTTCAGCCCCGAAGATGGCGATCATCTCGACTTCCAAGTCCTCGCCGCCGGCGGCGTGTCGCTGTACTTCCAGCACGAGGTCCTCGCCGAAGACCTCGCGGCGCTCGCAATCGAGAGCTACGAGATCGTCCAGTTCGACGAAGAGGCGCTGGACTCGGTCGAGGGCTTCCACTTCGAGGCTCGACTCAAGCTCGGCTTCCCCGAGACCTACGAGCCCACCGTGGCGAGCCTCCGCGACGCGCTGTCGAAGATGTCGATCTCCGAGTCGGGCGGCATGGCGCTGATCCTGCCCGGCATCGAGCGCATCGCGGCCGAAGACCGCAACGGGCTGCAGGAGATCCTCGACGTCATCTTCGAGCTGTCGCACCGCTTCATGCTCACCGGGCGCCGCTTCCTCGCCCTGCTGCAGAGCGACGACCCCGAGCTCGAGCTCGGCACACTGGGCGCACGCCCGATCCCCTGGAACTCGCGAGAGTCCGAAGGCTGGACCCGCGGGCTCTAAAAGGTCCCGCTCGCGATGCTCTTCGCCAGCACCGAGCTCGTGGCTCGCATCGAGCGAGCCGAGTGCAGCCTGCTCACCGACGGCGCCGCCTCGACCGGCCGTCGGCATCCGAACATCGAGGTCTTCACCCGTGAGATCTCCGGGGGCGTCGCCACGCATGCCGGACCCGACTCGCCCCTGAACAAGGTCGCGGGCCTGGGCTTCGACGGCTCGGTCGACGAGGCCGAGCTCGAGGCGATCGAGCAGATCTTCCATCACCGTGACACTCCGGTTCAGGTGGAGCTGTCGTGCCTCGCCGATCCCGGCATCGGGGGCATGCTCAGCGACCGCGGCTACCGATTGGTGGGCTTCGAAAACGTGCTCGGGTGCCCGCTCACGCCCGATCGCCAGGCTCCGTCCACGCCCGACATCGAGATCGTCGCCACTGCCGACGATGATCTCGCCGCCTGGGTCGATGTCGTGGTCACTGGTTTTGCGACGCCTGATACCGAGGGCGTGGCCTCGCCGGAAGAATTTCCTCGCGAGGCGCTCGAGCGAGTCCTCGGCGACATGGCCAGCTCGACCGGCTTCAGCCGTTATCTGGCCCGACGTGGGGGAGAGATCGCGGGCGGCGGCAGCCTGCGGCAAAGTGAGGGTATCGCGCAGCTGTGCGGCGCTTCGACTCTACCCGCGCATCGTCGTCGCGGAGTCCAAACCGCCCTGCTGCACACGCGACTGGCCCTTGCGGCGCAGTCTGGCTGCGACCTGGCGATCATGACCACGCTGCCGGGCTCTCGCTCGCAGAAGAACGCCCAGCGCCGCGGGTTCCAACTACTGTACACCCGGGCAATCCTTCAGCGCAGCCCCGGCGGCGACAGAACCCTCTAAACGCGATTCTCAGGGGGCGACGAGGGCCGCGCGATGACGCGCCACGCCCAATTCACGCGCCTTCGCACGCGCCAATGCGTCCTTTCGCGCTTGCCCTTCCCGGCCGGCCTGCACGATCATCGGGGCCGCTCGGCTCGGCGGGGCTCCTGCCCACGTCGCCCGCGCAACGGAGAAGAGGATCCGAATCGTGCCCAAAGCATTGCGCCCAGCCCTGTCGCGTGCCGCCCTGTCGTTAGGCCTCACGATCGCCGCTCCCCTCGGTGCAGCGATCGCCCTGATGCCCGGCTCCGCCGAAGCCGCGGAGAACGGAACGATCAGCGGTGTCGTCACCCACGGCAAGACCAAAGAGCGCATCCCCGAAGCGCTGGTCATCTTGCAGTGCTCCTGTCTCCAGGACGCCCGCGAGACGCAGACCAACTCGAACGGTCTGTACGCGTTCCGCAACCTGCCGCCGGGGACCTACACCATTCAGATCCTCGCCGGGCAGGCGGACGTCGCCAAGGTTGCGACCCTGCCCCGCGGCGCAAAGTTTCGCGCAAACTTCACGGTCGACCCGGACGACGAGTTCCGCCGGGTGATCCGCGTCGAGTCGGCGCCGGTCGAGCAGCGCACTTCGGTGGGCCGCACGGTGAGCATGGAGGAGTTCCGCAACATTCCGGTCGGTAACTCCACCGGTCGCGACTTCACCCAGGTCGTCGAGTCCTCCGCCACCGCCTCCCGCGACTCCGCCGGCATCAGCCTTGCCGGTACCACCGGCGCCGAGTCGAAGTACACGGTCGAGGGCGCCAACGTGAACAACCCCGCCTTCGGTACCGTGGGCGCGTCGATCGTCCAGGAGTTCGTCGAGACGGTCGAGGTCCAGGAGTCCGGCTACGACGCCGAGTTCGGTGGTGCTTCGGGTGGTCAGGTCAGCGCCCGCCGCGTGTCCGGTACCAACCAGACGCGTGGTGTCGCCCGCTTCACCTACACGCCGCGACTCGCCACGCCGCGCTTCATCCAGGCCACCGACAACGCGGTCCGGGCCACCGAGACCCCCGACTTCGTCATGCAGGGCGTGGTCGTGGCCAGCGGCCCCATCATCAAGGACAAGCTGTTCTGGTCCGCGGGCATCTCGGCCACGGGTGGTCGTAGCTCGCTGCTGCAGACCTTCCACAACCGGATCGACAAGGACGGGTCCGGCGGCTACGAGGACTGCCCCTACCAAAACGGCAACAACGACTGTGTCGACGGCGGTGACTACATCTCCACCGAGAAGTTCGCCGACCAGAAGTTCTTCACCGGTGCGGTGCAGGCCGGCTACCAGCTGGGCATCGACTGGGCCATCAACCCCCGTCACCGCATCCGCTTCACCTTGGGTGGCGCGCCGAACTTCACTCGCCGCACCTACCGTCGCTCGGCGACCAGCCCGCTCAACCCCACGCTGACCGCCGACCCGCTGGGCGGCGGCTCGCTCGTCGCCAACGGCGTGGTCAACGAGCACTTCGGCTGGGACCGCAACAACTCGATCAACACCTCGGCCCGGTACCTCGGTCGTATCGCCGACGACAAGATCGAGATCGACGCCACCTTGGCCTACGCCCAGTTCGCCAACGAGGTGGCCTGGCGGGTCGACAACCCCGAGCTGCTCAACACCCCCGCCACGCAGGAGACCGACTCCGAGGGCGAGAACCTCTTCGAGTTCCTCGACCGCGACGGCCGCCTCGACCTCGTGCCCGGCGTGGCCGAGGCCTGTAACGCCTCCAGCCTGCCCGGCCTCGCGTGCCCGGTGCGCCTGTGGCTGTCCGGCGGTGTCGGCCAGATCAGCGTCGACCGCTCGCGTCGCGCCGAGGGTCGCCTGGCCCTGACCCACTTCTTCAACGCGGCCGGTGCCCACCAGGTCAAGTACGGCGTGCACTTCGAGCACCTCGCTCGACGCACCGTGGCCAGCTACTCCGGCCAGAACGCGGGCGACTTCTACAGCAACTGCTCGGCCAACGGCCTGGGCGGACAGGCCCCCGACGAGGGCGGCGAGTGGTGCTACGACGCCGCCAACAACCAGTACAACATCACCACCGTCAACCGGGTCGACAACCACCGCTACATCCTGGTGGACACCGACAACCCGGACCTGCGGACCTCCGTCGGCTACGGTCGTGTCCGCAAGGAGCAGGGTGAGCTGCGAGCCATCGCCACCCCGCTCGGCGCGGGTGCTCGCGTCCCCGCCTACGACGAGACGCTGACCACTCAGAACTACGGCGTCTTCCTGCAGGACAAGTGGGCCATCCTCTCCAACTTGTTCCTCTCCGCGGGTGTCCGCTGGGAGCTCCAGGACATGCGCGACGTCCTCGGCGAGCGCGCCATGCTCATCTGGGACAACGTCGCTCCGCGCGTGGGCGTCGTCTACGACTGGACGGACGAGGGTCGTAGCCGCCTCTTCGCCAGCTACGGCTGGTTCTACCAGCCCCTGCCCGTGCAGCTGAACTCCCGCGTCTTCGGTGGCCTCGTCACCGTGCGCCGGACCTACCGCAACGCGCAGTGCCAGGGCCAGCAGGTCACCATCAACGGCGAGACCTTCTCCCGCGAGGAGAGCGGTCAGCCCACCGAGTACTGCCCCGACTTCGCCTCGAGCACCACGCAGCTCACCGAGGGCGCCGTCGTCCCGCGGCTCCGCGGTCAGTACAACCAGCAGTTCCAGGTCGGGTACGAACAAGAGGTCATCGAGGACCTGACCCTCGGCGTCCGCTGGCTGCACACCGACCTGGGTCGGGCCGTCGAGGACATCTCCACCAACGGTGGCCTCAATTTCATCATCGCCAACCCCGGCGTCGCCGTCGACCAAGAGGACCTCAGCCGGCAGCAAGCCGAGTGTGACGCCCTCGAGAGTCAGCTCGACGGCCTCGACATGGACGCCTCGGACCGCCCGCAGATCGCCCGCGAGCTGCAGCGCTGCCTGTTCCTCGCCGACGCCTTCGGCAAGATCAACCAGCTCTTCGACCGGCCGCGGCGTAACTTCGACGCCTTCACCTTCGAGGTGAAAAAGCGCTTCGCTCGCAACTGGACCCTGCTCGGCAGCTACACCTTCAGCCGTCTCATCGGTAACTACGACGGCTTCGTCGACCCCATCAGCGGCAACGTCAACATCGGTGCCAGCGTCCAGTACGACATTCCCGAGCTCGTTCGGAACAGCTTCGGTCCCCTGTCCTTCGACACGCCGCACCGCGCCAAGCTCGACGGCTTCTACTCCTTCGACCTTCGCGAGGCCGGCCGCCTGACCCTGGGCACCAGCTTCCGCTTCAGCTCCGGCTTCCCCATCTCGCTCCGCGGCGGTCACAACCTCTACGGTGGTGCGCCCGTCTACGTCGTCCCCCGTGGCGCCGGCGGTCGAGTCGAGCCGAACTACACCTGGAACCTGTCCGCGAGCTACGCGTACCCGCTGCCCGGCAACCTCGAGATCGAGGCCGCCGCCCGGCTCATCAACATCACCAACGCCCGCGCCATCATCCGGGTCGACGAGATCTACTCGTTCCAGAACACCCGGGCCGTCGCGGGTGGTGACCTCAACGACCTCAAGCACACCAAGATCCAGAACTCCGGTAACCCCACCGAGTTCTTCCAGCGCACCGTGCTGGCGCCGCAGGGCAACTTCGGTGTCGAGACCTCGTTCCAGACCCCGCTGGCCGCCTCCTTCGAGGTCCAGCTCCGGTTCTAGGACCCGGCCTCCCGAGGCCACGAACGAGGCCTTCGCGACGATGTCGCGGAGGCCTTCTTCTTTGGTTCCCCCCGAAAACGCTTCAGCCGCAGTAGGACTGCATCACGTCGTTCTGACAGTCCTCGGCACAGGGCGCGCCCTCGCAGACCATGCACTGCACCAGCTCGGTCAGGGGCTCGACGCCGCTGGGGATGATCTCGTTGCACTCCGCGACGCAGTCCAGCGTGCCGCCGCAGGCGAAGGGGCAGTCGAGCAGCTGGCTGCAGGCGAGGTCGGCCTTGCAGGTGTCGAGCGCTTCGCAGGAGGCACTGTTGTCCTCCCAGCAGCCGTAGCAGGCGCGGACCGCCAGGGGGTCGTTCGGATCGTCGGGATCGCCTCCGACTTCATCGGCGGCCCCGCCATCGGCTCCGCCCCCCTCGTCGGCGGGGTCGCGCCCGTCGTCGCGGCCGCCCGGGACTTGGCCATCGGCGCCCGGGTCTCCTCGCTCGTCGCCGGAGCCTTCGTCGGTCTCGCCGTCGGAGGTCGATGCTCCGGGGTCCTCGACCTGGGGGCCGCAGCCGAGGGCCGGTAGGCAGGCGAGTATGGCGGTGGCCAGGGCTTCTTGGATTCGGATCATCGCGGTCGCTTCCCCGAATCCATGATTGACCAGAAAGGGCTGCGCGTTACACACAAAGTTGGCGGGCGTGGGGATTTGTCCGGGGTTGGTGAGGGGGCTGTTGGGTGCGCTAGAGGGTCCTTAGATGCGACAGCAGGGCGTCGCGATCGCTCTCGGGAAGGTCGAGGGCGTGGCGGTGGCCGGGGATCGGTCCGGGGCCGCGGGTACCTTGGGTGTAGTCGGAGCTCAGGCGGTCGGAGGAGAGGAGGGCTTCGAGTGAGGGGAGCGAGCCGTCGTGGAAGTACGGGGCGGCGTCGGCAATGCGGAGCAGAGGGGCGGGGCGGTACTTGCCCGTGCCGCGGGCGCGGCCGAAGGCGAGGGTGGGCTCGGTGCCGACGGAGGTCGCGGCGACCGGGCGCCCGCCGTGGGCGGCGTTGTCGTGGCACGAGTCGCAGTGTTGGTCGAACAGCTGCGTGCCGCGGGCGTCCGCGACGACGGCGGGTCGGGGTGGAGGCTGCAGCGAGTAGACGTACATCGCCAGTGCCCAGGCGAGCTCCCGCGGCGGTCGGCTGCGCTCGCGGTTCGCGTGGAGGATCTGCGTCTCTTGGCGAATGGCCAGGGCGGCGGGATGCAGGTGGACGATGGTGCCGGCTTGGGTCAGGGCGCTCTGCTCTCGGACGCCCCACAGGTCGGGAATGGCGACCGGATCTTCGTCGTCGTCCTCGGTGATGTCGGCGCGCCCCGGGCCCCAGTTGGCCATGCGCTCGGCCAGATCGGGCGGCAGGGGCTCGGCGCGGTCGCGGTGGTAGGCGAGGCGGAGGCGGCCGTAGTCGAAGGTGCGACGGGCTCGACCGATGACGAGGTCGTGGCCGTCCATGGCGGTGTGGCACAGGGCGCAGGTGATGCCGATGCGGGCGCGGCCGTCGATGTCACCGAAGGCGACGAGGCCAGGCCATTGGCCATCGGGGGTCTGCACGAGTCCGGCTTCGTCGGCGACCTCGGGACGGGCGAGGGCATGCTCGGCGAAGACCTCGGGGCGCAACGGGTAGTCGAAGAAGACGCGACGGCCGAGCTCGACCCATCCGGCGGTGGTGGTGGGGCGCTCGCCATCCCATACAGGGGTGGCGTCGGAGGGGAGGATGACGGTACCGCTCGAGCGGAGCGGGGCGACGACGCTGGGCGTGACGGGGGCGGCGCGGGGGACCCAGGTCGGCAGGACGTCCCATCCTCGATCGCCGTGGCCGTAGGCGCTCAGGCGAGCGGCGGAGTAGAGGTTGTCGTGGTTGGCCAGCGAGCGCTCGACGATGTCGCGGCGAAATGCGGGGTCGTCGAGGTAGCGCGGGGCCTGGGCGAGCATCCAATCGTCGGACCACGGAGGTGCGGGGAACGACTCGGGGGCATCCGAGGACTCGCGCTCGAGGGCAGCGACCGCGGGCGAATCGGGCTCGGCAGGAGCGGGTGTGGTGGCGGATGGGCGCGGAGCATCGGGCTGCCCCGAGTCGCACGCGAGTGCAGCCAAGACGAACGTGCCCGCGAGCGCGAGGCGGGCGGTCGTGCTCGCGCCCGAGGGCACGAGCCGAGGGCGAGCGCCGAGGGGCACTTCAGGTCACGACCACGTGGGGGCGCTCGCGGGGGAACTGCGGGGAGCGAATGGTCTGGGTCTCGTTGCCGATGGACAGGTCGACCTCGATGATGAACATCTGGCCGAAGCTGGTGCCGCCGAGCTTCTTCTCGATGGGGCCCCAGTCGGGCACGGTGATGCGATAGGCGGCCTTGACCTCGGTGTTGGCGGGCACGCTCTCGTCCCACTTTTCGTAGGTGGAGCCGTTCCAACGGGTGGGGTCGCGCGGCTGCACGGTGCCCACCGGGTCATCGCTGCCGGGGATGAGCACGCGGATGGCCTCGATGGTGATCTTGTTGGTCTCTTCGCCGTTGGCCGCGAAGTTGAGCTGCATCGCCGACTGCGTACAGAAGCTGGGCATGGGACCGAAGCTGTCGCCCGGGGCGAAGCCGGCGGCGGGTCGATCGGCGGCGGGAGGCATGGCGCGCCGCATGGGTCGCGCCATTGCACCCGCGACGGGAGCCCGGGGGGCGGGCTCGTCGGCGGCGGGAGGTTCCGGCATGGCGCGCGGCGAGGTGGGCATGGTGGGCACGCGTGGACTGGCGACGGGCCCGGGTGCTGGCGCGGGGCGAGCGGGTGCGGCCGCGGAGGGCTGCCGAGGGTTGATGGGGCTGCCGGCTTTGGGCGCAGGCATGCGAGGGTCCACCGAGGGCAGCGGCCTGGGCTGCGCGGGGCGAACGGCACTGCCCGTCGTGGGGGGTGGCGGCTCGGCCGATGGAGCGACGGGTTGGGTGCCGCTGGAGGGCAAGCCGGGGATGCGCGGGCCCGGCTGGATGGGACGAGCCGAGGGCAGCGATCCGGGGCGTACGGGGCGGGCGGAGGGGGCCGGGGTTTCGGACCCCGCGGGAGGTCTCGGCTGGGCGGGAACGGCCGCACCGGGTCGCACGGGGCTGGCGGAGGGAGCCGGGGTCGCGGGCCCCTCCGCGGGAGCGGGCTGGGCAGGCGCGGCCGGAGCCGCGGGAGCGGCCGGAACGGCCCCGGCCCCGCGAGGAGGCGGCGGTGGGTCGTCGACCTGCGGGCAATCTTCGACCATCTGCACCGAAGCGATCGAGGCGGTGGACACGACCTTCTTGGGTGGCGGGGGCGGTTCGGGCTCGTCCGTCTTCTGACTGGTTTGGGTTTCCTTGGGCTTGTCGGTGGACGTGCAGCCGCTGGCGAGGACGAGGGACAGGGAGACGAGGATGCGAGTGAGCATGGCGATCTCGGGGGCGAGGGGGCGCGAAGCCGCGGGGGACCCGACGAGCGGTCCCTCTCCACGGTCTACGTACGGGACGAGGCTACCAGTATTTGACGAATGAAACGTGGTGCCGACTCCGAGCATCGGCGGACGGCGTTTCTGCTCCGAGCCCCAAAGCCGGTCCTGCGGGGAGGGTCGGCCCGAGTTGGTACCCTGAGGCATGTTGCGGCTCACCCCCGTGCGGTTGGCGATCACGGTTTGGTGTGTAGCCGTCGTGGCGTGTGTCTTGCGCTTCCGTCCGCCCGCGCTCGAAGGCGATCAAAGCGAGCACTTCGCGGGGCAGCACGCCCACGAGACATTGCGACGCCTGCTACCCGATGATCGCCCGCACCCGCTGGGCAGCGACGCGCACGTGGCCATGCGCGCGCGCATCGAGGCGGAGATCCGTGCGTTGGGCTACGAGCCGACCGTGCGCGAGCACTGGTCGTGCTCGCGGTGGGGCCAGTGCGGGCGGGTCCGCAACATCACCTTCGAGATCCCCGGTGAGCGCCACGAAGCGGTGCTCTTCGTCGCCCACAGCGACAGCGCGATGGCGGGGCCGGGCGCGGCCGATGATGCGCATGCGGTCGCGATCCTCTTGGAGCTGGCCCGGCACATCCAGCGCGGCACGGCGACGCCACGCAACACCATCGCGTTTCTGATCTCCGATGGCGAAGAAGAGGGCATGCTGGGCGCGGGCAGCTTCGTCGAGCACGATCCGCTCGCCGGTCGGGTGGGCGTGGCGGTGAACCTGGAGGCGCGCGGCAATGCGGGGATCTCGATGCTCTTCCAGGCGCTGGGCGAAGATGCGTGGCTGATCGATGCCTACGGGCAATACGCGCGAGCGCCCTACTCGACGTCGTTGGCTCAGGTCGTCTACGAGCTGATGCCCAACTACACCGATCTCACCGTGTTGCGCGGCGGAGGGATCGCCGGCGTGGACTTTGCGTTCATCGACGGAGTGTCGGCGTATCACTCCCCGCTCGACACCGTGGACAACCTCTCGCCGGGCGCCCTGCAGACACAGGGCGACAACGCGCTGGCGATGCTGCGAGGGCTGGGCTCGGCCGACCTTCGCGACCGACCTTCGGGGCACTCGGCATGGTTCGATCTGCTGGGAGTGGCGTTGATCCGCATACCGCGAGGAGCCGTGTTCCCGATCGCGCTGGCGAGCTTCCTGCTGGTCCTCGGTGGCTGCGTGGTGCTGCGACGGCAGGATCGAGTCACGGCGCGATCGATGGGGGCGGCCGCGGGAATCGCCGCGTTGGTCATCCTCGGAGCTGGGTTGGGTGGGGCGTTGCTGAGCTGGGCGGTCTCGATGTTCGATGGCGAGTCCGGAGCGGTCGCCGTACATCCCTGGCCGTCGGTCGTGGCGATGGGGCTGGTCGCCATCGCGGTGCAGATCGCCATGGTTCGGGGCTCGACGCGCTCGGCTCTCGAGACCATCGCCGGTCTGCTGTTGTGGGTGACGACGCTGGGCGTGCCCATGGCGTGGTTCGCTCCCGGAGCCGCGTACTTGCTGGTGATGCCGCCGCTGGTCTTCGGGGTCACCGTGGCGGTGGTCTCCCTCGGTCGTGCGTCACGGTGGTCGTCGGCGTGGCCGTGGGGCTGCGCGGTGGCGGGCTTCGTGTCGCTGGCGCTGTGGCTCCCCACGCTGCACGGGTTGCGTCTCGCGCTCGGCGTGAACCCGGGGCTCGCCGTGGTCGCGGCGCTGGCCGGTCTGTGGTGCGGGCCCTTGTGGGTGGGCACCGATCGTCGGGTCGCGCCGACCTTCGCCGCGGGTGCCGTGATCGTGGCGTTGTCGACGCTCGCCCTCGGGGGTCACGACGCGGAGCATCCCCGTCGCCAATGGCTGACCCGTGTCCTAGGGGCCGACGGCAGCGCTCGAGTGCTGCGAGCCCCCGGAGCGGTCGCCGATGCCCGACTGCGAATCAAGGGAGACGAACTGGGCGAAGAGGCGCATGAAGCCGCGGCCGAGATCGCCACGCTGCCTCCGCCGCAGATGCTCGACGCCACGCTCAGCCCCGCCGTGACTCCCGGTCGCCAGCCCATCTCGGTGCTTCTCCAGAGCCCCCGCGGCGCCCCCTCGATCATCGTGTCGATCCCCAAGGCGGCGGGGCTCCAAGAGCTCTACGTCGAAGATGCCGTGGTGCCGCTGTCGTCGGCGCGCAAGGGCGCGACTCGGGTCGAGATCCACGCGGTCCCGACCGAGGGCGTACGGATCGAGGCCATCCTCGAGGATCCGCGTCAGCCCTGGCGCATCGCCGATCGCAGCCCGTGGCTCGATCCACCCACGGGCCTCCGCGCCCCCGATGCCCACCGCTCGTGGGATGGCGACACGACCTGGGTGGTCGCCGAGGCCGCGCTCCAGTGAGAAACGCTCGTCAGGTGCAGGTGCCGGTCGGCGTGCCGCACTCCCCTGCGCCTTCGCAGACTCCGCTCTCGCACTCCGCATCGAAGCGGCACTCGGCCCCCGACACGATGCCACCGGGGCAGTAGGCCGCGCCGCACTCCTCGGGATAGGCGGCGATGCGCTCCGCGACCGGAGGCTCGGGCACGACCCCCGAGGCGTCGAGATCGTCGGTGGCCTCGGCCGGGCCGGAGCGCTCGCCCTCCGCCCGCTCCCACATGCGCACGAAGTCGTCGGCGGAGCGCCGCAGCGGCTCGGTGTCGCTGCCCAGCTGGTCGAGGTCGTCGAGCAGATCGGTCAGCAAGCCAATATGCCCCAGGCCCATCTCGTCGAAGCCGGTACCCAGGGGCGTGCTGCCTTCCCGCTCGTCGCGAGCCTGGCACTGGGCCTCGAGCGGGAACGAGGCCGAGCAGGCATCGGGGCCGAAGCGCGGCCGCGTCTGCTGGATGAACCCGTTGAGGTCCGAGCCCATACCGATGGAGACCTTCAGCCCGAGGCGACCGAAGTCGTAGGCCTGGGCGAAGGAGCGGCTCGAGCCGTGGCACGTGTTGGAGACGGCCGAGCCCTCGTAGCCGTTGACCTCTTCGTGGGCGGTACGCAGGCCCACCATGCCGCCGGTCTCGCGCAGCATCTCGATCACCCAGGCGGGGGTGGTCTTCTCCTCGACTTGCTTGTCCGCGAGCATGATCTCGCGGAAGTGGGCGTGGGACAGATAGATCGGGAAGTAGTCGCTCTGAACGGACAGCTCGTAGACGTCGCGGATGCTCGCCTCCGACAGGTGTGCCGCGTCGATCAGCATGCCGCGATCGATCATCTCCTGGACCAGCTCGCGGCCTTCCCCGGTCAGCCCCTTGACGTTCTTGCACTCCGAGTCGACGTCGAAGCCCAGCGTCACCGACTCGGTAGTGAGCCCACAGTCCTCGTCGATGTGGCAGCTCTCCACGTACTGGGCGATCTGGAAGATCGGGTTGTGCGGCGCCGCCCCACCGAAGCGATTGTCGAGCTGGTGCACGGGCTGCAGCGTGCGAACGCCCAGCTCGTACAGCTCCTCGAACTGCGGTCGCCAGTCGCCGCCCTCCATGATGTGCGAGGTCTCGACGCTGAGGATGAACGCCAGCTTGTCCTCGGACACGATGCGGCGCATGTCGGCGGCCGTGAGCGCGACCTCGACCCAGTCGTTGGCGTCGGCGAAGGCGTTGGCGGCCTGCAGCTGCACCCGTATGTCGTCCATCTCGTTGCAGTCGGGGCGCTCGACGTTCTCCTCGGGAATGGCCATGCACAGCCAGTCGAGCGACACGGCCGAGATCACGGCCACGCGCAGGCCGGCCGCGTGCGCGTCGGCGAGCTGCTCCTCCCAGACCTGCTGATGCGCGATGGCGTCCCAGCGCGGCCAACCTTCGAAGTTCGGGAAGCCGCTGGTGCGATCGAGATGCCGCCCCGTATCCCCCTGCGTCCCGGGAATGATGCTGATGAACTCGCTGACCAGCGGCCCTCCGCTCGCGAGCGTGCCCACCAGCGGGACCAGCTGCTCGAGCTCTTCGAGGGGCATGTCCTCGCAGGTGCCGAGCAGCGGAGCCAAGTCGTCGCGCAGACGACCGTGGTCACCCGGCGAGCCACCGTCGCACGGACCGATCGCCGAGCTGCCTGCGCCATCGTGCGTGCCGTGGAACCAACCCCCGCCGAACGCATGCTCGGCGAACATGTGAAGGTGGAGATCGGCGACGCCCATCAGCGGCTCGGCGGGCTCGGTTCCGACCGTGTCGTCCGCTCCTTCACTGCCAGCGGTCGTGCCCGCGCCCTCGGTCGCCCCCGACTCGGCCGAGGGCGTCTCGTTGCTCTTGCACGCCCCTGCCGACACCAACAGAGACGCAACGACTAATTTGACCGACCGACCAGTCAACATCGAATCAACCTACCGGAGCGCTCGTTCTTCGGTCAAGCGATGGCCGGACATGATCGTTCCGGGACACGTCGCGTTCGTCGACCGCAGCGCCCTGCCATCGTGCAAAAGCGTTGAGTGCGAGTCGGGAGGCTGCAGCGCGATGGGCGACGACCGAGCGCATCCCCGGGTGCCCGCACCGACGAAGTACGTTGTTGGACCAAGCGGGCGATTGTTTGGAGCTTCATCACAGGTTGTTCACGTCAGTGTCATCCGGGTCGCCTACACTCCGCGCCGACGGCCTGCGCAATGAAGAATGTGACTCAGCGACTCATCGTGGTGTCCAACCGCTTGCCCGTGGCCGTCACCGAGACCGACGAAGGCTCACGGTTGATGCCGTCGCCCGGCGGCCTGGTCACCGCGCTCGGACCGGTGCTGCGCGAACGTGGCGGCCACTGGATCGGCTGGCCCGGCGCCACCTCCATGACCCCCGACGCCGATCAGGTGGGCGCGCTGGAGACCGAACTCGGCTATCGCCTGCACTCGATTCCGCTCACCGAAGAGCAGATCGACGGCTACTACCACGGCTTCTCCAACGAGGTGCTGTGGCCGCTGTTCCACGACTTCATCGGTCGCTGCAACTTCGATCCCTCGCACTGGCCGATGTACCGCGAGGTCAACGAGACCTTCGCCAAGAAGGTGGCCGAGGTCTCCGAGCCCGACGACTACGTCTGGATCCACGACTACCAGCTCATCTTCGTGGCCAAGGAGCTCGCCCGCATGGGAGTCGAGCGGGACATCGGGTACTTCCTGCACATCCCGTTTCCCTCGCCCGACATGTTCTTCAAGATGCCGCGGCATCAGCAGGTGCTCGAAGGGCTGCTCGAGTACGACCTCATCGGGTTCCAGTCGCCTCGTGACAAGCGCAACCTGCTCGACTGCGTGCGCGAGCGGGTCCCGGGGGCGATCATCGAGGACGCGGGCGACGAGCGCTGCCGCGTGCGCCTCCCCAACGGTCGCAACATCCTGGTGGGGTCGTTTCCCATCAGCATCGACTACGACGACTTTCTCAACCGCTCGGTGGAGAACGAGGTCTCCGAGATCGTGGCGCGAGTGCGGGCCAGCATGCCCAACCGCACCATCATCCTCGGGCTCGATCGTCTCGACTACACCAAGGGCATCCCGCATCGGCTGCGGGCGCTGGGCAACGCGCTCGAGCGCTACCCCGAGCTCCATCGGCGCCTGAGCTTGCTGCAGGTGGTCATCCCCAGCCGTACACTGGTGGACGACTATCGGCAGCTCAAAGACGAGATCGATCGCCTGGTGGGCAAGATCAACGGGGCCCACGCGCGGGCGGGGTGGACCCCGATCCACTACCTGTTCCGCAGCCTCGATCCGGCCGAGCTGCTCGCCTACTACCGCGTCAGCGAGGTCGCCCTCATCACGCCGCTCAAGGACGGGATGAACCTGGTCTGCAAGGAGTACTGCGCGTGCAGCCTCGAGGGCAGCGGGGTGCTGATCCTCAGCGAGTTCGCGGGCGCGGCGTCGCAGCTGGCCGACGGGGCGCTGATCGTCAATCCGTTCGACATCGAGGAGGTGGCGGACGCGATCTACAAGGCGGTAGTGATGCCAGAGGCAGACCGGCGGCCACGGATGGACCAGCTGCGGTCGATCATCCGCGAGCACGACGTGCACCGCTGGGTCGAGGACTATCTCGGGGCCGCCGCGCAGGCGCGCGCCGACGCGTGACTCAGCCGCGGCCGACCAGGCGACGCAGGAACACCTCGACCGCGGCCGGATCGGCGAGGCCGTAGCGGGCGGCGGTGTCCCACTGCGGCTGCCCCACGAAGATTCCGACCCCGTGCTCGTGCACTTGGGCGAGCGCATCTTCGTCGGTGAGGTCGTCACCGATGAACAACGCGACGGGAGCGGTGCCTCCCGTGGTGGTGGCGAGGCGCTCGCTCAGCCAGCGCACGGCAGCGCCCTTGTGCCAATCGAGGGTGGGACGCAGCTCGAAGACCTTCTTGCCCGTGCCTTTGCGTAGGCTCGGGTGCTCCGCGATGATCTCGTCGATGCCGGCCTCGATCTGCGCCGCTGCGGCCGGGTCGACGAGACGGACATGGATGGCGATCGACAGGCCCTTGTGCTCGACCACCACGCCTTCGACCCCGGCCACGAGCGCATCGACCCGCTCCCGGAGCGACGCGAAGGTGGGCCGTAGGGTGGGATCGGGCTCGAAGCGGAAGTCCGGGCCCTCGATCTCCAAGCCGTGGTTGGTGGCATAGGCGAGCGTGGGGATGCCGACGAGCGCCCGTGCGTCGTCGAGGCCGCGGCCGGTCACGATCGCCACGAAGTGCTGCGCAGCCAGGTGCTGCACGGCCTCGCGCATGGACGGATCCATGATCGCGTCCTGGGGGCGAGCCTGGATCGGGGTCAGGGTCCCGTCGTAGTCGAGGAAGACCGCGACGGGAGCCCCCTGCAGCCGTGCCTGCAGGGCGTCCCAGTGCTCGAGGGCGTCGGGGAGTACGGGCATCGCGGAGCCTACGCTAGTAGGGATAGCCGGGAATCGCCACGTCGACGGAGTAGAGCGCCTCGCCGTTGTTGGGGTCGCCCGCGGTGATGAACAGGGTGCGCCCCTCGGAGCCGCCGAACGCAGAGTTCGTGACGCTGGGCGCGACCATGATGACACCCAGCTCGGTCCCGCCCGGGTCGACCACGCGCAGCTGCCCCTGGTTGTGGATGCTGACGTACAGGTTGCCCGCGCAGTCGACCGCCATGCCGTCGACCGAGTTCAGCCCCAGCGCGCCCGCGAACTGAGTGCCCGCGCCCAGCGTGCCGTCGGCGGCCACGTCGTAGCGCATCACCCCCCCGGGCGTGCCCACGTACAGCAGCGACTCGTCGGGCGACAGCGAGATGCCATTGGGCATCGACTGGCTGCCGTCTTCGAGGTGGATGTTGCCCTCGGGGTCGATGCGGTAGATGCCGGTCTGCCCCTGCGGGTTGGGGTTGCTCGCCTGCCACGACGGATCGGTAAAGTAGATCGTGCCGTCCGAGCGCAAGGTGAGGTCGTTGGGCGAGTTGAGGCGCGTGCCCTCGTACTCGGCCACGATGGAGGTGCGGGTGCCGTCGAGCGCGAAGCGGGAGATGCCGCCGTCGTCGTGGGTGCCCGCGAGGATCATCCCGTCGGCGTCGACGGCCAGGCCGTTGCTGCCGCTCCCGGTGATGAACTCCTCGAGCGTGCCGCCTTCGGTGTAGCGAAGGATCGAGGATTGCGGCTCGGGGCCGGGGCCGAAGTGCGACAGGTACAGCGCGCCGTCGATCCACACCGGGCCCTCGACCAGGCCGCCCGGGTAGAGGTTGATCCCCGTGTTGGGCAGCTGCGTTGCGGTGACCTCGGGACCAATCAGCGGGGAGTCGGCGTAGGGCCCCCCGGGGCAGATCGCGGGCGGAGGCTCGCCGGTCTCGGAGGTGTCGTCCTCGCTGCCGTCGGTGGTGTCGCCCGGCGGCGTCGCGTCGCCGGTCTCGGTGGCGGTCGACTCGACCGAGCCCGGACCGCTCCCCGAGGAGTCGGACGGCGGGTTCAGGGTGGTGGTGGGCGTGCCACCGTCGGTGGCCATGCCTCCGTCGTCCCCGCAAGCGAGGGCGAGCAGCGAGGATGCGAGGCAGGTGAAGCGAAGCAGAGTAGAACGCGGCATCGGTCGGATCACTCGGAGGGCTCGTCGTTCGCGAAGTCGGCGAGGTTGGGCATGCGGCCGCTCATCATCATCAGGGACATCGCGGTCCACGAGCGCTGGTAATAGCGGCTACGCGTGGTCAGGTCGAGGCCGGCCACCCGCTCGGCGGCGCGGTCGATGAATTCTTGGTTCTCGGCGTCCGCCATCGCCCCCACGCCCGCGCAGCCGAGGAACACGGCGCTCTTGGTGGGCTCGTCGGAGCGCTCGTCCGGGCGCGGCGTGCCATCGAGCGCGTAGCCGTCGACGATGTCGTCCGCCCCGATCGACGTGTAAAAGGCGTTGATCTTGTCGAGATACGCCTTGGCGCGCGGCTCCTCGTTGTAGCACCAGTCCTGACCGATGCGGAACGGGATGCGGGCGGAGTCGTACTGCCAGTTGTCGTCGGGCAGCTGCGTCGGATCGTTGGGCGTGGGCGGTCGCGGCACGCCGTCGAAGTCGCACCACGCGGGCACGAGGCCGTTGTCGGTGTTGCCGTTGTCCTCGTTGAGCGAGTTTTCGATGATCTCGTAGCTGGTGTCGATGACCGCCTGCCAGCCCTCGACGTTGTCGGTCACCTCACCGAACACGCGATAGTACGAGGGAGCGAAGTACGAGGGGTTGGTCTGGGCGTAGCCGCCCCAGCCGTCGCCGGGCTTGAGCACCGACCAGCCATGGTCGACCTCCCACTGGAAGACCGTCTCGATCTGGCGACGGGCCAACACGCCGTAGGTCTCGTCCAGGCTGCCCTGCCCGCCCCACTTCTTCTCGGCCATGAGCAAGGCCCAGGCAATGTCTTCGTCGGAGTCGGTGGCCGCTCCGCAGGTCAGCTCGGGGTCGAGCCCGGGACACGCCTCGGTGCCCGTCGGGTCGATGTACCACATCATCAACCCGTGGTTGTCGAGCCACAGCTGCGAGTACTGCCACAGGTCATCGAAGAGCGGCTGGTCGTCCATGATGACCGCCATCATCATCCCGTAGGCCACCCCCTCCGAGACGGTGGAGTTGGGCAGACCATCGGGCGTGTCGGGGCGACGCGTGCGGCGGAAGCCCCCCGCGCCCTCCTCGGTGACGATGTCCTCCAGCCAGATCGCGTAGGCATCCTCGACCTGTTGATCGGTGATGTTGGTGGCGAGCGTGCAGGGACCGAGCTGCTCGATCTCTTCGGCGGGCTCGAGGTCGGTGGAATCCCCGGGCGCACAGCCCAGCGCAGCGAGCAGCGACGTGGAGCCGAGAGTTGCGAGCAAGGCGGAGGGGCGAGAGATCGTGACGAACATGCGAGAGGCTCCGAGGCGGGAGTCGTGCAAGGGGCGGGCCGCGAGGACCCAGCCGGAATCGTTGCACGTCACCCCGGTGCCGCGTCAGGTGAACGGTTTGTGCCGTAGCGATCGATCCACGGGGAACGGTTACTTCCCCGACTTTCGCTCCAGCACCAGCAGCACCGCCGCCATCAGCTCGAGATGCCCGTGGAAGCGCGCCATCCGAAAGTACCCGTGGTTGGCCGCGGCCAGGTCCCACAGCGCCCAACCGGCGATCCCCACCGCCAGCGCCGTCGCCACGGCCAGCCCCACGTCACCGAAATCTCGCCGCAGCCCCTGCACGCTCGCGCGGAAGGTGACCGGCGTCGCTCGCTCCCGATCTTCGTCGGGGATCGAGTGCACCCAGATCACGTAGTGCACCGATTGCGAGAAACAAAACAGCAGCACCAAGCGCAGGCCCAGCTCGGGACCCGCTCCGCCCGCCAGTCGCCACAGCTGAAAGGACTGACCCACCCCGGCCGGGCCTCCGTCGATCTGCGCCAGCGCGAGCGACAGCGGGCTGAGCAGGAACGCGGTGACCACCACCATGAGCACCAGCGGCACCCAGTGTCGTCGGCCCGATCGCGGGCGCCACCACCACCACAGCGCGATGGCGAAGAAGTTGTGGGCATGGCCGAAGACCACCTCGCCCGTGCTGCCGAGCGCGGCGAAGCCCAGCCCCAGTACGGCCAGCGCGGCCGCGGCCGCGACCTTGTGAGCCCATGGCGCGCGCGCGAGCAAAGCCACCGCACAGCCCCCGACGAAGCCGACGACCAGGTCTCCCCCGAATGCCAACCACGCCAGCGGGATGCCCCCCGCCAGCCACAGCCCGGTCCGCTCCGCGAACCCGGTGCGGATCACCAGGTACCGCAGGTCGGAGACGAGATGCGGCGTACCCCACAGCACCGGGCCGAGCGCCAGCAGCCACAGCGGGATCCACAGCGTGCCGACGAGCGTGGTGATCGTGACCACCGACAGCAACACCGACACCCGAAGCTCGCGGTCGCGGACCAGGGCTCGACCCGGGCGCCCCAGCAAACGGAACCACTCCCGACGGACACGGTCGGCGGCTCCGATCGCGGCATGGAGCGGCTGCACGAGCGCGCCCCAGGTGTCCGTGCGGGTGGCCGAGCCGCTCACGTCACCACACGAGGCTCATCGCTCATCCGCATGTCGACGCGCGCCCGAACGGGCGAGGACACCCTCACCATGCGCGAGACGTTCCCCGAGCCCGCCAGCGCCTGGACCGTGTAGTTGCCCTCGGGCAGGTCCTTGAAGCTATAGGCCCCTTGCGCGTTGGTGGTCGTCTCGAGGCTGCCCTCGAGGCACTCGCACTGCAGCACGACCAAAGCCCCTTCGATCGGGGTCTCGAGATCGGCGTTGGAGATGAGTCCGGCGATGTTGCTGGTCGTGGTGCCCTCGGGCATCGGCTCGTACGTGGGCGCAGAGGGCCCCGACGAACTGCTGCCGATCACCCCGGCCGCGCATGCTGCACATAGCGCCCCGGCAACGATGGAAACTACGCTACGTCTTTGCACGCTTCAGGATGGGGATTGGCGCCGCGCTTTGGCAAGCGCCGAGGGGCCGTCTGTGGCGTCGTCGGGGTCACTCGCGGCGGCCCGGGTCGAACGCTCCCTCGGACCGCGTTCGTGAACTCCTATCCCTGCGATGGGGCATGCGCTACACCGCCCTTCGTGCGCCCCGTGTCCGTCTTCGTCGTCCTCGGGCTCGTGACGAGCCTGGCCTGCACCACGGCCCAGGAGTCCCCCGCGCCCACGAAATCGGCCGCGCCCGCCAAGCCGGCGGCCCCCGAGGCACCTGCGGCTCAACCCGTGCCGGCGAACGAGCCCGCGGCTACCCCACCGGTCACGCCGATCCAGATCACCCCCGGCTTCGTCGACGAGGCCACGTATCGCCGCGTGATGGGGGCCGTGATGGACAGCCTCGAGACCGACCTCCAGGCGTGGGCCCAGCGCGATTTTTCCACCAAGGAGGAAGGCGGGGACGCGCTCGCGGCCCTGCTGGCCCCGACTCCGGGCATGCAGCAGCGCTTGTTCGACGTGGTCGAGCAGCAAAAGGTCGACTGGACCGGCTTCGGCAAGTACCTGCAGGACAACCCCGAGGTGGTCGCGAGCATGAAAACGGAGATCGACGAGCGGATCGCCGCCATGCAGAAGACACCGGAACACCTCGCTCAGCTCGAGCGGCTCGAGGCTCTGGGTCGATGAGCGGCCGCGGGAGCTGATAGCCTCGTGCTCGCATGGACCTCTACAGCGCCTCGCGTCGCCTGAGCCGTCCTTTCGTCTTTGCCGAGCCGACCGCGGGCTCGTCACTCCCTCTCGATGCGCGAGGCCTGATCGGCGACGGGCACACGGCCGCCCTCGTGCGCGCCGACGGAGCCATCGACTGGGCCTGCTTCCCGCGCTTCGACAGCCCCTCGGTCTTCGGCGCCATCCTCGACGACGAGGCGGGCGGCCTGGCGGCCATCACCCCCGTCTCGCCCTTCGAGAGCCTGCAGCGCTACGACCCCGACACCAACGTCCTCGAGACGCTGTTTCGGGTCGAGGGCCAGGGCGTCGTGCGGCTGCTCGACTACATGCCCTGGAGCGACGACCCCAAGGCGGGCCTGCACGAGCTGCATCGACGGGTCGAGGTACGCGAGGGCGAAGTGGAGCTCCGGGTGATCTTCGATCCCCGCTTCGACTACAGCCGCGGCACCACCACCGTCGAGCGACGCGAACACGGCGTCCTCGCGCTGGGCTCGGGCGGCGAGCGCATGGTCGCGGTGATCGGCGGCGAGGCGGACTGGAAGGCACGCGAGCGGGGCGGCATGGAAGCTCGCCTCCGGCTCAAGCCCGGCGATCGTCGCTGGATGGTGATGCGCTGGGACGCCGAGTCGCCGTGGCCGATCCAGGCCTATCGACCCTGGGACTACCTTCGCATCACCCGGCAGAGCTGGCGGGCGTGGGCCCAAGGCCTGCGCTACGAGGGTCCCTGGCGCCACCACGTCATGCGCTCCGCCCTGGCGCTGAAGCTGCTCGTCTACGGACCCACGGGTGCCATGGTGGCCGCGCCCACGACCTCCTTGCCCGAGTGGCACGGCGGCCAGCGCAACTGGGACTACCGCTTCATCTGGACCCGCGATGCGGCGATGTCGATCCGCGCCCAGAACCTGCTCGGCTACTCCAACGAGGCCCGCGAGTTCTTCCACTTCATGCGCGGCGCCCTCGAGGCGGACGACACGCTGCGGGTGATGTACGCGGTCGATGGTCGCCCCGTGCCCGAAGAGCAGGTGCTGTCGAACCTCCGGGGTTTTTGGGGCTCGGGACCGGTGCGCATCGGCAACGGGGCTCGCGATCAGCTCCAGCTCGATACCGCGGGAGCGCTCGTCGACGCGGCCTACCTGCACGAGCGCTTCGGCGGCGTACTCTCGCTGCGTACCTGGTCACGCATCCGCGAAGTCGTGGAGAAGCTGCGCGGCAACTGGAACGAGCCCGACGATGGCATCTGGGAGCCCCGCGGCGCGCGGCAGCACAACCTGCACTCCAAGGTGATGAGCTGGCTCGCCTTCGATCGGGCGGCTCGCATCGCCCCGCGCTTCGGCGACCACGATGCGGCCCGCCGCTGGAGCGAGGCCGCCGCGGCGGTCAAGGGCGACGTGCTCGCCAACGGCCTCGATCCCAAGGGGAAACACTTCTGCGCCGCGTACGGGGCCAATCATGTCGACGGCGCGCTGTTGGTGATGCCGCTGCACCAGTTCCTGCCCTCCGACGATCCCCGCATGATCGCCACCGTGCAGCGCATTCGCGACGAGCTGGGCACGGGGGCCTACGTGCACCGCTACCACGTCGACGACGGCGTAGGCGGGGCCGAGGGCTCGTTCGTGCTGTGCGGGTTCTGGCTGGCGGAAGCGCTCGCGCTGCAGGGCAAGATCGACGAGGCCATCGACGTCTTCAGTGCCCACGCCGAGGTCTCCAACCACCTCGGCCTGCTCGCCGAGGAAGTCGAGCCGACGAGCCGGGAACAGCTCGGCAACTTCCCGCAGGCGTTCAGCCACCTCGGGCTCATCAACGCGGCGGCCCGAATCGACCTGGCGCTACGGATGCGCGACGAAGGCCTCGATGGCATGCCGCACGTGACCGACCGCCTCGAGACGCCGCGCGGCTGAGCGCTCTCGGGGAGGGAAGCCTCGGCGCGGGGTTCGGGCTCGGTGGTATCGTGCGGTCGTGATCACCCGCCTGCCGTCCCGCGTCGCGCTCAGTCTCCTCCTGGCCACCGCCTACGGCTGCGACAAGAAGGACGAGAAGGACCCGTCGTCGGCGGCAGGCGAAGAGGCTTCGTCGAGCGAGTCGTCGTCCGGCAAGAAGTCCGGTCGCAAGGGCAAGCGCATGCCCTCCATCGAGATCTCCGAGCTCGTGCCCGCCGAGGCGGCCGGGGTCTTGGTGGTGCGCACCCCCGAGTCGATGTTCGCCGCCATCGCCAGCTTCGACATGCTGGGCGAAGCCGACACCGACGACATCGAGACCCTCCGCAAGGAGCTCGATGACTTCCTCGAGGCGCAGATCGGCCTGAAGCTCACCGACGTCGATGCCCTGACCGGGTTCTTCATCCCGGACAAGGGCGCGGCCGGAATCCTGGCGGGCACGAAGGGCAAGCCCAAAGGCAAGGCGGTGGGAGAACACGAGGGCGTCACGCTCATCGGCCTCGACGGCGACGATTTCGTCGCCGCAGCCCACGACGACGGCCTGCTGGTGGGGCAGCGCGAGGCGGTCGAGGCCGCGCTGTCGGCCGCGGAGGGCAAGGGCGAGACGCTCGAGAGCAAGGGCGGACCGCTCGTCGACCTCATCACCAAAGACTCGCGCGGCGTGAGCCTGGCCGTGGCCGTGGCCGTGTCCCGCATGCCCTCGGAACTCCGTCGCGAGGCCGAGCCCTTCGGGGTCGAGCACGCCAGCTTCCGCTACGGCGGCGACGGGATCGAGGTCGTGGCCACCGGCTCCGAGTCGTCCATGAAGACCCTCGCCACCCAGATCGAGGGCGGCATGGCCATGCTCACCAGCATGGCGCAGTCGGAGAAGGACCGGGCCATGAAGCGCGAAGACACGCTCGAAGGGGTGGGCGCGATCGTGGCCGAGCACTCCGCTCGACGCCTGAGCAAGATGCTGAAGCCCGAGGTCTCCGACGGCCAGCTGCGCATGGAGGTCCCCGTGCGGCTCCAAGACCCCGCCCTGCTGACCGCGTTCGCGGGCGTCGGGGCGGCCATCGCCATCCCGGCCATGGTCAAGTACACGCGGCGCGCCAAGACCTCGGAGGCCCGCGTTCAGATCGCCAAGATGTTCGACGCCGCCTCGGCCTACTTCAACGAGGAGCACGTCGATCGGGGCGCGACCGTGTTCCTCGGCGGGGGTGGCATGCCCGTCGACTCGGCCCCGCACAAGTGCCCGAACAACGGCTCCCTCAGCGGTTCAGCCGGGACCACTCCGCCGATCTCGGTCGACTGCAGCCAGGGCCCGGACGGTCGCTGCGTGCCCGTTGCCGGTCGCCCCAGCGAGCCCTGGGAGTACGACATCTCCTTGTGGACCGACAACGAAGTGTGGAACGGCCTCAACTTCATGCAGGAGATGGGGCACTCGTTCCACTACAACTTCGTCTACACGAACACCGACAGCGGGTACGGCAGCTGCCAGTTCACCGCGCAGGCCTTCGGCGATCTCGATGGCGACGGCGTGTTCTCGACCTACGAGCGCTCGGGCGCAGCCGACGAGCACGGCGTGAACGCGGCCGCGGGCCTGTACATCGACAAAGAGGTCGAATAGCCGCGCCCGCGGGGGGGCGGGCCCCGCTTTATTCAAAGATGTTACGAAATATTGCTTCGCGACAAAGAGTGTCGTTCAGGTTCGCAAAATCGCCTAAGTACCTGAAAATACAAAGTGGTCATCGCGTTGCAAGCCACTAGGGCATGCGCCGAATCCTTGCTGCCCTCTCGCTGATGCTCGTGCCCTCCATCGCTTCGGCCGATGCTCGGCAGGACATCATCGACCTGCGCCGCGGCCAGCTCGAGTCCCAGTCGACCTTCTTGGGTTGGACCGACGACGGCCGTGCCGTGTCGCGTCGTCTGGTGTGCAGCGAAGGCGGAGCCGTCGTTTGCCGCGCCAGCATCGACGCGCTCGAGGTGGGGGCCGACGAGGAATCGACGGTCTTGTTCCACAGCGACAACTTCGAGGGCGACTACGAAGACCCGCGCAAGGGCCCGGTCTCGACGGCGGAGGCGATGGCCTTCATCCGCGGCGAAACCAAGGCGCTCGACGACCTCGGTGCGCTGGAGGCCGGCACCAAGAGCAGTGACCCCAAGGGCGTGTTCGGTGTCGTGGGCGGAACCCAGACCAAGGTCTACCTCCGAACCTCGCGGCACCGCACCGACGAAGAAGCCCTCAACCTCTTCATCTCCGTCCGCGGGCCGCGTGGAGCGTCCATCGATCTCGAGCACATGGTCAACGCGCCGTGGCGGGTCGACTCGGAGCAGGTCATCGATGCTCGCATCAGCCCCGATGGTGAGTCGGTGTGGCTGGCGATGCACTACACCGACGGGGTGATGTGCTGGGACGGCGAGGACATCGAGCTGACGATCGCCGATCGCGGCCGGGTGCGAGCTCAGCTGGCGAACGCGGCGGGGATGCGGGCGTACCGGAGCGGGGACTTCGACGAGGCGGCGGAGCTGTTCGGCGAGGCTACGGCCGAGGACCCGAGCTATGGCTGGAGCTGGTTCAACCAGGGGGCGATGCACAGCCGCAACGGTGACTTCGAGGAAGCCGACCAGAGCTTGCGCAACGCAATGAACACCGACCACCGCTTCGCGGAGCGGGCCTGCGCGGACGATGACTACCACGCCCTGATGGTCGAAGATCCGGCCTACGCGGCGATGTGCAACGAGCAGGAAGAGGGCTACGACGCGGGCTGCTGAGCCTTCGAATCCCCTGCGCGGACGCGTCCGCGGACCAAAGCTCGCGGCGCTTCGCTCGTTCGTCGACGGAGGCTCGGGCCTGCGTTGGGTGATTGCGGCTCTGCTACCGCGGAGACTGGCTTGCTCGTAGCCGGGTGCAGGACGGTTGCTGGCGGAGGCTGGACTGCTTGCGTCTGAGGGGGAGACCGCACTCTCCCCCTCAAACAACCCCCCAACAAGCCCTACAACCCCACTTACGCCCCACCCCCTCCAACCTCCACCACCCCCCCACTATCAAATCCCCCCACCGGCTCATCCGGGTACCCCCGCTGATTACTCACCACCCGAGTCCCCCCCACCCGATAGTCCACACAATGATGCGTATGCCCATGCACCCATAACTCCGCCCCCGACCCCGCAACCATCTCGTCGAGGCGACTCGCATACGCTGGACTCAGCCGATCCTTCGCAAACCGAGGATCGAGCGATCGAGCACTCGGAGCATGATGCGTCACCACCACCGTGCTCTCCGCCTCCGTCTCCTCCTCCAGCCGCTCTTTCAACCAGGCCTTCGCGAGCGCATGCTCCCGCCGCGTATCCACCGGTCGAAGCCGTCGATACCGCGGACTCGTGCGGATCTTCTGGTAGTCGTTCATCGCCGCCGCCGCCACTTCCCCCGACGCCCACGCCCGGTCCTCACCGAACAAGGCAAAGTCGGTCCACAGCGTGGTCGCCAAGATCCGAACCGGCCCCACCCGAACTTCCGCTCGCTCGAGGACCTGCACGTTCGTCCCCGCTGCCGCCGCCTGCATCTTCTCCAGGGTCCGCGGCATGGCCCCTCCGTAGTACTCGTGGTTGCCCGCCACATACACGACCGGAACGTCGGGAAACATCTTCTGCGCCCACTCGACCCCGCGGACCCCTTTGCCGATGTCTCCCGCGAGCACGACCAAGTCGGCCTCCACCCGCGGCAGGTGAAAGGGCGCGAACTCGGTGTGCAAGTCCGAAAAGACTCGAAGGCGAGTGGCCATCGGCTCAGCTTCCAAGCGCGACGAAGCCGTCGACACCTTCGGTGACGGTGATCGCGGAGTCGACCTTCACCCCTTCGACCCGCTGCACGGTGCCGCTCGTGGGCCAGGTGATCTCCAGCTCCTCGATCTCGCTGCCCCCGCCGAGTCCGATCTCCTGCTGCAGGCTATTGGCCCCGAAGCTCGCGCCGCTGCTCACCCAGGTGTAGACGTCCCGCGACTGGCCGCCGTCGAGCACTCGCACCCGCACCCGCGCCCCGATGGCCGCCCGGTTGGTGGTGTCGCCGACCAGGCGCACCGTGAGCCAGTGGTTGCCGTAGCCCGGGTTCTCGAACAGGGCGTTGTAGAAGGCGTCGGCCTTGTACCAGCCACCCATCTGAATGAAGACGTCCTGGTCTCCATCGCCATCGAGATCGCCGAAGGCCACGGCGTGGCCCTTCTGCAGGTGGCCCATGTTCACCGCGGAGGTCACGTTCTCGAAGCGCTTGCCGCCGTCGTTGCGATACATGACGTTGGGCACGAGGATCTCGAAGGGCGGCGACCCGGTGCCCAGGTAGATGTCGGGGAAGCCGTCGCTGTCGATGTCGCCGTAGTTCGCTCCCATGGGGAATCGAACGTCGAACAGCTCCATGTCCTTGGTCGCGTCGGTGAAGCCGCCGTTGCCATCGTTGATGTAGATCTGCAGGCGCTCCTGGTCCTCCATGTTGTCCGGGCCGGGAAAACCGAGGAAGTCTGCGGCCCAGACCTCGAGCTTGGCGGGCGGGTAGCCCCCCACGAAGAGGTCGAGGTTGCCGTCCTGGTTGGCGTCGAAGAACCAGCTGGTGAAGCTATGCACCCCCTGCCCGCGCTCGAGGTCCACCCCGAGATCGGGCGCGACGTCGACGAAGCTGCCGTTTCCTTCGTTGCGATACAGGTGGTTGGGCTGGTTCAGGTTCGAGACGTACAGGTCGAGGTCACCGTCGTTGTCGTAGTCGCCGAAGGTCGCCCCCTTGGTGTTGGGCGGACCGGGCAAGCCCCAGACGTTCTCGACGCCGGCCTCGTGGGCGACGTCGACGAAGGTGCCGTCGCCTTCATTGTGGAACAGCTGCGAGGGGTACCACTCGTTGCCGACGTAGAGGTCGACGAACCCGTCGTTGTCGTAGTCGCCCCAGGCGGCGGCTTGGGCCGGGTAGGCGCGGAGAGCCAGGCCGGCCTCGAAGCTCACGTCGGTGAAGTTGCCCTTGCCATCGTTTTGCAGCAACGAGTTGCGCTGCCGCCCGGGCGCATGCAGCTGCCACGCGCCACGCACGACATAGATGTCGAGATCACCGTCGTTGTCGTAGTCGGCGTGCATGAGGTTGAAGCCGCCGAGCTGCTTGGAGATGCCCGACTGATCGGCCCAGTCGGCAAACGTGCCGTCCCCCTCGTTGCGATAAAAGTGCATGGTCGAGCACGAGTCGTAGCTCGACGAGACGATGTCGAGGCGGCCGTCGCCATCGAAGTCGTCCATGATCGCGCCGCCGATCACGTTGAAGTCGTCCATGCCCTTCTCGCCCGCGAGCTCGGTGAAGCCCGCCATGTCGCGATCGGGCTTCAGGCGCTCGGGCGGCAGCACGAAGCGCTCGTCGACGCCCTCGGGGTAGATCCCCACCGCCATGGCGGCCACGTTGAGCAGCCACCGCGCCCGCACGTCGTCGGGGTCGGCCTCGAGGACCTCCATCAGCCACTTGATGGCGGTGCGCCCGGCCTCGGGATTGGCCCACACGCCCTCCTTCTGGATGGGGAAGAGGCAGCTGTCGGGGTTGTGCCCGTGCAGACAGTGGGTGACCTCGCCGCCCCGCAGCGCGGCCACGGCCAGCTCGGTGCGCAGGCCATTGACCTGCTCGAGCGGGTACTCGGCCTTCTGCGCTGCCCGCAGGGCGAGCAACAGCTGCTCCTGGGCGGGCGCGATGTCGTTGTGGCGCAGCAAGTGCGTCGACAGGGTGCGCCGGGTCTCGATGATCGCATCGACGTCGCCCTGCCCCTCGAGCTCGGCGACCTTGGCCGTCAGCTCGTCGATGCGCCCGCGACCGAGCATGGGGTCGGTGCTCTTGCCGATGGTCTCGCAGAACGACTCGAGGCTGGCGACGTCCCGCTTGATGAGGTCGGCGCGCAGGGCCGTGGCGTAGCCGCCGATCCCGGCGAGCACCAAGGTCAGGCCCCACACCGCGGGCTCGATGCCTCGACCCCAGCGCCGTCGCGGCGCCCGAACGATGAGCACCATGGCGCCCAGCAGCAACGCCGCCTGCAGCCCTCGGACGGCGAGTAGCCGACGGCTCCCGAAGTATTCGTAGGGGGTGAGCAGCTCGAACTGGGCGAGCGCTCGATGCCCCACGAGCATCGCGGTCACGACCCAAAAAGCCCCCAGCAACCGCCGTCGGGCGGCGCGGAGGGCCTCGAGGTTCGACTCGTTCGGTTCAGAGGGAGTTCTGCTCATGCGACCCGTGGGGCAGGAGGGCCCGCAGGTCGGAGACCGAGGGAGGTCCTGCCATCGCCAGTAGAACACGCCCTTGCGCGTCGGTCACGATGGTCGAGGGCAAGACGTCCTTGCGCACGAGTGCGTCGAGCACGGCCTTGGCCGCCGAGCGCTCGGTGACGCTCAGGTTCACCAGCAGGTCGTAGCCGGGATGGTGCTCGTCGATGTAGCTGCGGAGCATGTCCGGCGTGTCCTGGTCGTCCATGGGCAGGCCGAAGAGCGCGAGCTCGTCTTTGCCCAGGGCCTTCCGAAGCACCGACAGCTGCGGCATGTGCTTCTTACAAGACTCACACCACGTGGCCATGGTGGAGTAGAGCACCAGCTTCGCCTCGCCCGCGCGCTCGTGGGCGGCATCGACCACGAAGGAGCGCCCTTCTTCGGGCAGGGCCACCGGGTTGGCGGTGGCCAGCGTTGCCTCACGGTGCAGGTACGGGTGCAGCACCACGCCCGAGCCGTCGACGGTGTCCGCGGGGTTCTCGAACAGCTCGACCCGCTGCCCCACGGCCACATCGCGCACGGTGCTCGTCTTGCCCGAAGGCCAGGTGATCCGCATGGCCGACACGGTGGTCGCTTCGCCCACGCCGATCACCAGCGTGGAGGAGTTTTGGGAGGCGAACCCTTCGCCCAGTCGCTTCTCGCGGAGCAAGGTGGTGCCGCCGGGCAGGTCGAGCTGGATCCGAGTGCCGATGGCGTCGCGGTTGCTCCACTCGGTGCTGGCCTCGGTGCCCTTCAGGCCGCCGCGCAGGTCGACCGCGATCATGTTGCCGATGGTGGCGGGGTCGAAGACCTCGGATGCGCCGTTGCGGTAGAGCACGAAGCCGGGCTCGTTGGCGTTGACCATCGCGATGTCGTTGAGGCCGTCGTGGTCGAAGTCGATGCTCGACCACGCGCGGGAGTCGGAGGGAGAGTCGAGCCCCACCACACCCGCGATGTCGTCGAACTGCTTGCCGCCGAGGCTGAGGAAGAAGTGGTTTCGCTCGCCTCCGCTGAACGAAGCCGAGGCCGAGGACTTCCAGCCCTCCTCGCGCCAGCGCGACTTCCAGGGGTCCTTGTTCTGAATGCCGGAGTGAAGGTTGTCCGAGGAGCGCACGACCGTGCGCCAGAACTGGCTTCACAAATCTACGTCGACGGCGATCTCCTTGGGCGCGGTGTAGAAGCCCGAGAGCGCGTAGATGTCGAGGAACCCGTCGTTGTCGAAGTCGGTGAACTGCGAGCCCCAGCCCCAGCCCCCCTTCTCGACCATCATCTTGGGCGCCTCGAGGCCGGACACGTGGTCGAAGGCGCAGTCGCTGCCCATGTTGCGGAACAACGAGTTGCCGCTGGCCATCTTGACGAAGTTGCCATCGATGAGGTTGCCCAGGCCGCCCGCGATGCGGCGCCCGGCCTTGCTGTACATGTTGGTCACGTACAGGTCTTGGGCGCCGTCGTTGTCGTAGTCGCCCCAGCTCACGCCCATGCCGAAGCCGACGTCGGCGGTCTGGGTGAGCTCGGTGATGTCGGTGAACTTGCCGTCGCCGTCGTTGCGGAAGAAGTTGTTCGAGGCGAAGTCGTGCGCCAGGTACAGGTCCTGATCGCCGTCGTTGTCGTAGTCGGCCCAGCCCCCGTGGTAGGTGTGCCGCCAGACGCCGAGCTGCTCCTGCAGCGGCGATTCCTCGAAGGTCCCGCCCACGTTGGACAGAAACAGGTTGGGCGGACCCACCTGGTCGATGAACTCGTGGGCGGTGAGCGAGCGCTTGTGCAGCTCTTTGGCGTCCTCGGGCGACAGATAGGGCGCCAGCAGGGTCTCGGCCGGCTCGATGGGGATCTGCCCCGCCCGCTGCGAACGCATCATCTTGACCGCGTAGGTCGACAGGTAGACGTCGAGGCGGCCGTCGCCGTCGTAGTCGGCGGACGAGATGGAGGTGGTCAGGTTGGGCAGCTCGACCGCGACCTTGTCGCTGGCGTCGGTGAAGCGCCCGTCCACGTTCTCCATGTACATGGAGCGCTTGGCCGTGCGACCGAGGAACAGGTCGGAGTCACCGTCGTTGTCGAAGTCGCCGAACAGGCCGCTCGAGACGAACGGAATCCCGGTCAGCCCATACTGCTCGGTGACGTCGGTGAAGGTCCCGTTGCCGCGATTGCGCAGCAGCTTCATGTCGCTGAAGTGCGGCATGACCAGGACGTCGTCGAAGCCGTCGTGGTCGATGTCGGTCACCGCCAAGCCGGGGTGGTGGTCCCACGCGATGAAGTGGAAGCCCCAGTAGGGCTCCTTCCACTCCGGGTCGGTGGCCATGCCCACGATGATGTCGTGCAGCTCGGAGTGACGCAGGGCCTGCCGGGTCTCGGGGTCCGGCACCGCCTGCGCCAGCACGTCCTGGAACATCTTGTTCTTGGCCTGGACGCCCTTGAGCTCCTTTTGTTTCCACTTGTAGATGCGCCAGGGACGACGGCCCTCTTCGTCCGGCTCGGCGCTGGTGTCCTCGCGCCAGAACAGCTCCTGCTTGCCCTTCATGGTCAGCCAGGTGCCGTCTTTGGCTCGCGCCAGCGCAGAGAAACCGGACAAGGCCTTCCACTCGGTGAGGTCCTCGTTGGTGAACTCGCCGCGAATGAAATAGATCTTCGCGTGCTCGAAGTAGTCGACCTTCTCGAAGAGCGGATCCCACGGAGACTCCGTGATCGCCCCCGTCGAGAAGTCGTCCTCGAGCGGCCATTCGAAGTGAACGGGCGCGACCTGGGACGTGGGCTCGGGCAGCTCGCCGCCCGAGGCGAGGCCGAGCACCTTCACCTTCGGCTCGAACAGGTCGGCGCTGCGATAGTCGCCGAGGGATAGGTTCGCCACTGCCTTGGACAGCTGCTTGAGCCGCGGCGTGTAGCGGAGGATGAGCTCTTCGGACTCGATGACCCCCTCCAGGGTCTCGGCGGCCGCCTGCTCTTCGGCAGGGACGGGCGGATGGCGATGCAGGTACAGCGCAGTACCGCCCGCCGCGATCGCACTGGCGGCGCCTATGAGGAGAGGGAATCTATTTCGAGACTTGGAGCGTTCAGCATCAAGGATTGGCATTGGGGACGGTGGGCTGGGGGCGCGATGAGACCAGGGTAGGGTCGACCGACCACGACAGCCTACATGCTTCTGGCGCTAGGGCATCAACCCGACCCGCAACGGAACCATGCCCGAATGACCGGTTGTTCGGGCCACCAACCGTTCACTCAAAGATCAATTGCCAAGAACGCAACGAGTTCCTCAGCGGGCCGGAAACCTTGGATCATGCGCAGTGGTGTACGGGCCCCAGGGTCGATCAACACGAACGCGGGCGTGGCCTGGAGATCGAGCCCTTCGAACAATGTCCACGTTGCATCGTCGGTAATGTCGCGCCGGGCAACGGTGAATTTTTGCATCGCGGCGTTCACTTTGGGACGTAAGAGTTCCGCCTCCTGTCGCTCGCAGGCCCCACAACCTTTCGCCGTCAGGTGTAATAGCAGCGGCACGTTCCGCGCGTTCGCGTCGCGAAGCGCGGAGTCGATCGGCGCCCAATTAATTTCGACGCGCGACGGTTCTTGCGGATCGCGCCCCGTCAACCGAGCCAGCTCGCGTTCCACGCCTGCCTCGTTCGCCCATTTCAACTTCGCGGCGACATTGCACGACCCGTCGATCACGAAGGCCGCATTCGGCCAACCCTTGTAGGCATTCGCGGTCGCGTCATCGGGCGTGTCGAGCAACACGGGAATCGTGCCCGGCACCTCGTCGCGCAGCCGACGAGCCAGCGCGCGCCGCTGTTGCAAGGTGGTCGGTGTCGCCACCTCGTCGAACTCGTCGATGCGCCGGATCGACACCGCCTCGTGCGACGCGACCTCGCCGTCTCCGTTGACGTCACACGAACCAAAGAACGAAGGCGAGCCCCCGTACTCCGCCTGCGTGACGATCCCGTTGCCGTCCTTGTCGGACGCCAGCAAGCGATCGAGCTCCGCGTTGAGCTCGTCGCCGCCTTGTCCTTTTGCATGCGCTTCCTTCGAGAACACGAAGGCGAAGCGGGCGTCGTCACCCCATCGATCGGCTTGGGCCTCGAACCGAGGCACCTTCATCCGAAAGGGGGGTCAACTATAGGAGCCGAAGATCAGCACCGTCGGCGCCGCGCCGCACAGGTCCTTCAGCTGGACCTGCGAGCCCCCCAACGCGTCCAGCGAGAAGGCGGGCGCCGCGTCGCCGACCTTGGGATCGAGCTGGTCGAAGGGCACGGGCGGCGGGCGCTGGTCGCTGCGACAGCCGAGCGAGACGAGCGAGAGCAAGGGCCACGACACCAACGACGACCAGCGCATCGCCGTCCAGGGTAGCAGCGATTGCAGGGTGCCCGGCGGCGATCGATGGGCGATGATGGGCGGGTGAGCAGCCGACGTCAGTTCTTGACCGCGCTTGCGGCCTCCGCCGCGGCCTGCCGCGTGACGCCGACCGGACAGCCGGGCACGGCCGCGACCGCCTCGACCGACCTCGACAGCCTCGCCGCCGCCGAGAAGGTCCTCGGCATCGAGCACACGCCCGCCGAACGGGAACAGATCGCCGCCACCCTCGACGAGCAGCTCGGTCTCGTCGCCTCTCGCCGCGGACATCCGCTCCCCAACGAACTCGCGCCTGCCACCGTCTTCGACCCGCGGCTACCTGGCACGGCCGTGCCGACCAGCACCACGCGGGCCTTTCCCGAGGTCGGCGAAGCCCTGCCCGCCGACGACGAGTCGATCGCCTTTGCGAGCGTCGCCTCGCTGTCGAAGTGGATCGCGACCAAGCAGATCACCAGCCGACGGCTCACCGAGCTCTACTTGGAGCGACTCGAGCGGATCGGGCCGAGCTTGGAGTGCGTGATCACGCTGACCCGGGAGCTGGCGCTGCAGCAGGCCGACCGCGCCGACAAAGAGATCGCCGCCGGCAAGCTCCGCGGGCCGCTGCACGGCATCCCCTGGGGCGCCAAAGACCTGTTCGATACCAAGGGCATCAAGACCACCTGGGGCGCCAAGCCCTACGAAGACCGCGTCGGACCGAGCGATGCCACCGTCGTGCAGCGCCTCGAAGCGGCCGGGGCCGTGTTGGTCGCCAAGCTCTCGCTCGGGGCCTTGGCCTATGGTGACCTGTGGTTCGGCGGGCGGACCCGCAACCCGTGGAATCCGGTCGAGGGTTCGAGTGGCTCGAGCGCAGGCTCGGCTTCGGCCGTCGCAGCCGGGCTCGTGGGGTTTGCGTTGGGCACCGAGACTCTGGGGTCGATTGTCTCGCCGTCCATGCGATGCGGCGTCACGGGCTTGCGACCCACCTTTGGTCGTGTGCCGCGGACCGGGGCGATGGCGTTGTGCTGGTCGATGGACAAGGTCGGACCCATCACCCGTCGAGTCGAGGATGCCGCGATGGTCCTGGCTGCCATCGATGGAGCCGACCCCGGCGATGCCTCCAGTCGCGATGTTCCCTTGGCGCTCGATCTGAAGCGCCCACTCGAGGGTTTGAAGGTCGGCATCATCCCGGGATGGTTTGCCGACCCGGAGCTGAGCGAGCCCGAGAAGGCGCTGCCCGCCGTCGTCAAAGAGCTGGGCATGGAGCTGGTCGAGCTACCCTCGCTTCCCGACCTGCCCTACGCCGCCATGCTCACCGTGCTGTACACCGAGGCCGCCGCCGCCTTCGAGACGCTGATGCTCGACGGTAGTGACGACCAGCTCGTCTGGCAGGACCTCAACGCCTGGCCCAACAGCTTTCGGCGCACGCGGCTGCTCGGCGCGATCGAGTTCGTGCAAGGGCAACGGATCCGTCGCGAAGTCATGGGGGCGCTGGCCGAGCGCTTTGCCCAAGTCGACGTCATGGTCGGGCCCAGCTACGCGGGCGGCATGCTGACGATCACCAACATGACCGGGCACCCCTGTCTCACGATTCCCGCCGGGTTCGTCGAGCGACCGCCGATCGACTCGTTGAGCAATGCACCGATGGACGGGGACGCGCGATCGATGCCGCAGGGGATCACGGTGTGGGGGCGGCTGTACGACGAAGGCACGCTGTGCCGGGTGGGCTTGGCGTTGCAAGAGCACTACGGCGTGGCACCCAAACGCCCACCCATGTGAATGGAGATCCCGTCGCCGACTCTTGTTACGGGCTCTCGGTCGACTCGGCTGCCTCGAGTGCCTCGACGTCCGCAGCATCCTTGAGATGCCCAGTCGCTCGCTGGTTCTCGAGAAGCTCCGTGCGGCCGATGACGCGAACATCGACACCGTCGATCGTTCGAACGAAACTCCCAGCCCAAGCGGAGTCGAACTCTACGCCCTCAACACTCGTGAGGAGGTCGACTGCGAATGGCCGCCTTCCAAAGCGGAAGCCAGTGGGAGGACTTCCTTCGACCCTCGCCAGGTCATCGACGGACAGGCCGGGCGGCATTCCGAATTCACGAAGCGCCGTCATGACGCGATGCGCATTCTAGAGCGACGGCCGAAGCCAGACATCGAGGTCCTCGGTGGCGCGCACGGGGCCATGAGCCATCACGGCGTAGCCATCGACGAGCATGTACTCGACCTGCGCCTCTTCGAGGCAGACGAGCAAATCCATGAAGTCGGGCGGCAGGCTGGGATTCGTCAACCGATACGCTCCAGCGGCCACTTTTGGCGTTCTTCTCGTGGCGTCGGGCCCTCTGGGTAGGGCACGCCGGCGAGGGCGAACCCCGCCCGTCGGAGGCGCTCTAGCTGTGCGAACCGCTCCACGAGCGTCGTTGGTGGTGCGAGCGGCGAGTCCGAGAGTTCCTGAAGACGCCAGGTCTCGCGCCGTCGCTGGGCGCGAGCGCTACGGGCTTCTGCGTCGTCGACCACGGCACCATCATAGCACCGCGGAGGAGCCGTCGTCGGGACGCCCCCTGGGTCAGCGAACGGCCGTAGGCATAAAGCCCCGGCCGTGCACCGACCCATTCCCGACGGTCAGCCGTCTTCGCCGCGGAGCTTCGCGAGGACCGAGATGTCTTCGAGCGTGGTCACGTCGCCTGCGGGCTGCTTTCCGGCGGCCAGCTCGGCCAACAGCCGCCGCATGATCTTCCCGCTGCGAGTCTTGGGCACGGCGTCGGCAAACCGGACGCTCGCGGGGCGGGCGAACTTGCCGATCTCTTTGCCGACATGCTCGGTCAGCTCCTTCTTGAGGTCCTCGCTCGGGGTGACGGTGCCCTTGAGGGTGACGAAGGCGACGAGCGCCTGCCCGGTCAGCTCGTCGGGGCGGGCGACGACGGCGGCTTCGGCCACGGCCGGGTGGGCGACCAGGGCACTCTCGAGCTCGGCGGTACCGAGGCGATGGCCGGAGACGTTGACGACGTCGTCCACGCGACCCATGACCCAGAAGTAGCCGTCCTCGTCGCGGCGGGCTCCGTCTCCAGTGAAGTACTTGCCCTCGAACTTGGAAAAGTAGGTGTCACGGAAGCGCTGGTCGTCACCCCAGACGGTGCGCAGCATGGAGGGCCAGGGCTGGTCGACGACGAGGTAGCCGCCTTCGTTGGCGTCGGCCTCGGTGCCGTCTTCACGCAGGATCTTGGGCGAGACGCCGAAGAAGGGCAGCGTGCAGGAGCCGGGCTTGGCCGCGATGGCCCCGGGCAGCGGGGTCATCATGATCCCGCCGGTCTCCGTCTGCCACCAGGTGTCGATGATGGGGCAACGGTCGCCACCGATGACGGAGCGGTACCAGATCCACGCCTCGGGGTTGATGGGCTCGCCGACGGTGCCGAGCAGACGCAGCGAGCTCATGTCGTGCTTGTTGGGATGCTCGTCGCCCCACTTGATGAAGGCCCGAATCGCAGTGGGCGCGGTGTAGAAGATGGTGACCTTGTGGCGCTCGACCATGTCCCAGAAGCGGTCGAGACCGGGGTGGTTGGGCGCACCTTCGTACATGACGACGGTGGCTCCGTTGGCGAGCGGACCGTAGACGATGTAGCTGTGGCCGGTGATCCAGCCGACGTCGGCGGTGCACCAGTACACGTCGTCCTCGCGCAGGTCGAAGACGTACTTGCTGGTGACGTAGGTGCCCACCATGTAGCCGCCCGTGGTGTGCATGACCCCCTTGGGCTTGCCCGTGGTGCCCGAGGTGTAGAGGATGAACAGCGGGTGCTCGGCGGGCAGGGCCGGGGCCTCGTGGGTGTCGGCGACGCCCTCGAGGGCGGCGCTCCACTCGATGTCGCGGCCCTCCTCCATGGTGATGTCGTTGTTGGTGCGGCGCAGCACGAGGGTGCGGGCGACGTCGGGGCAGCTGGCGAGCGCAGCGTCGACCTGGGCCTTGAGCGGCACGACCTTGCCGCGTCGCCAGGCGCCGTCCTGGGTGATGACGGTGGTGGCCCCGGCGTCGAGGATGCGATCGCGAACGGCATCGGCGGCAAAGCCCCCGAAGATGACGCTGTGGATGGCCCCGATCCGAGCGCAGGCGAGCATGGCGATGGCCGCCTCGGGCACCATGCCCATGTAGATGACGACGCGATCGCCCATGGCCACGCCGGACTTCAGCAAGGCGTTGGCGAAGCGACTGACCTCGCGGGTGAGCTCGGCGTAGGTCAGCGTCACGATCTCGCCCGGCTCGCCCTCCCAGACAAAGGCCCGCGCGTCACCCCGGCCGGCCGCGACCTGACGATCGAGACAGTTGTAGGCGAGGTTGGTGGTGCCGTCCTCGAACCACTTGGCGAAGGGCGGGTCCCACTGGCGGATCTTGGTGGGCGCGGTGAACCAGTGCAGCTCCTTGGCCTGCTCGGCCCAGAATCCCTCGGGGTCCTCGATACTGCGGCGATACAGCTGCTCGTACTCCTCGCGCGACTTCACCCGAGCCTGCTCGGCGAAGGCGGCGGGGGGCTCGAAAACACGGGACTCCTTGGAAACGCTCTTGATCGTCGTCATGGCTCGGGCAGTTCGGGGGCACGCGCGGCCCGAGGGTGGGCCAGCGTAGGTGCCGGGATTACCACAGATCGACCGCAGCGGTCGTGCAGCGAGCGGCCGGTTTCGGGCACGCGTGAGCGGGCGCCCGCTCGTGATTGCCCCGCAGCGATAAAAACTCGGACAAACTGGGTTCCGCCGTGAGCACCCCTCCCCCCGCACTGGCACGAGTCCGAAAGCTGCTCGCGCTGGCGACCTCGCCCAACCCCCACGAAGCCGCAGTGGCGGCCGCCCGGGCGCAAGCGCTGATCGAGACCCACCGCCTGCAGGCATGGCTCGAAGCGGAGGAGCGCGCCGAGGCGGACCCGGACCCGATCGTCGACGCCCGCGACACCCCCCTGGCCACGGGTCGTCGCATTCGAAAGTGGAAGTCGGCGTTGGCCTCGGTGCTCGCGCAGGCCAACGGCTGCGTCGCCTATACCGGTCAGGCAGGGCGCGAGCAGTCGATCGTGTTGGTGGGTCGCAGCCGCGATCGCGAGGCGGTGCGCGAGCTGTGGGACTGGCTGGTCAAGCGCATCGAGTGGCTGTCGGCGACGCATGGCGAGGGCCACGATCGCAAGTGGCACGAGGCGTTTCGGATCGGCGTGGTCGATGCGGTGGCCCAGCGCCTGAGCGAGGCCCGCTCGGAGGCGCGCGCCGAGCTCGGCGAGGCCGCGTTGGTGCGCGTGGACCCGGCGATCGTGGCGCACCGTGACGCGCTCGAGCGCTTCGTGGGGGAGCACCTGAAGCTGGGCAAAGGGCGCTCGATCCGGGTGGATGCCGACGCCTGGGAGCGCGGGCGCAAGGCCTCGGGCGACCTCGTGCTGCCGGACTGAGCCCGGTGTACCCTCCCGACCGCGATGATCTACCCCTACAGCAACGAGACGCAGACCAACTGGGGGCGCGGCAAGTACAAGGTGCAGCTCAACCTGCCCAACAACTCGCGCCCCATGGGGTTTTGCGACGGGACGGACGCCGACGTGGCGGAACTGCAAGCCATCGCCGAGAACGAGGGCGCCGACGAGATGCGCATCGAGAAGAAGTTCCTCAAGACGGGGCGCGAGATCTGGACGCTGCACGGCGGCGACCAGCCCCACTACGAGCAGGACTGATCGCGCCCGCCCGCCGCGACGCGCTCAGCTCTTGATGCGCTCCATCTTGGGGTCGTACATGGGGCGAATCGAAAGCCGCGCAGGCACCCGGCGTCCCGCGACATCGACCTCCCAGGTCCCGCCCTCGATGTACGCTTTTTTGATCGGCTCGTCCGCCTCGATCATCGCCAGCCCGACCGCCCCGCCGAGGGTGTGACCGTACGACGCCGCCCGGATGTACCCGGCCGGCTTGCCATCGCGATAGACGATCTCCGCGTGGTACATCATCGGCTCTGGCTCGAGCAGCAGCACCTGTAGGAGCCGCCGCTGCAGCGGACCCTTGGCCTTGAAGGCCGCGACCGCGTCGCGCCCGATGAACCCGCCCGGCTTGTCGAGCGCCACCGCAAAGCCGAGCCCGGCCTCGAGCGGCGAGTCGGTGTTGTCGATGTCGTGGCCGTAGTCGCGATAGGCCTTCTCCATGCGCAGGCTGGCCAGCGCCTTGAGGCCGGCGTGGCGCAGGTCGAAGTTCTTGCCCGCGTCGATGAGCCGGTCGTAGACGTGCGCCGCCTGCTCGGAGGGGATGTACAGCTCGTAGCCCAGCTCGCCGAGGTAGGTGATCCGCACGCATAGCAGCCGCGCAAAGCCGATGTCGATCTCCCGCGCGGTACGGAACGGAAACGCCTCGTTCGACAGGTCGGCGGTGGTGAGCGACTGCATCAGCTCGCGCGAGCGGGGGCCCTGCACGTTGATCTGGCAGTAACCCGAGGTCACGTCGGTGGCGAAGACGTGGGCGTCCTCGGGGAAGTGCCGCCGCATCCAGGTCAGCGCATGGCGATGGGCGGTGTCGGAGGCCACGACCCAGAAGCGCTCGTCGCCGAGCTTGGTCACGGTGAGGTCGGCCTCGAGCGTGCCCCCCTCGTTGAGCCACTGCGTGTAGGTGATGAGCCCGGTCTCGTCGTTGACCCGGTTGGCGGAGATCCAGTCGAGGGCCTTGCCCGCGTCGCGCCCCTGCACGAGGTATTTGGCCATGAACGACATGTCCATGACGATGACGCCCTCGCGGCATGCGTCGTGCTCGGCCTTCCAGCGCGAGAACCACTGCGGGCGGCCCCAGCTGAGCGGGCCGGGATCGGGGGTCTGGCCCGGCTCGCCGTACCAGTCGGGGCCCTCCCAGCCGCTGACGTCCTTGAAGTACGCCCCTTGGGCCGCGAGGCGATCGTGGATCGCCGATTTCTTGCAGCCGCGCGCCGTCTGCATCGAGCGCGTGGGGTAGTGACACTGGTAGACCATGCCCAGCGACTCGACGGTGCGCGTGCGTCGGTACTCGGGGTTGGTCTGGTACGGGTGCAGGCGGTCGATGTTCATGCCCGTGACATCGACGTCGGGGCGCCCCTCGAGGATCCAGTGCGCCATGATCTTGCCGAGCCCGCCGCCGGTCAGGATGCCGATGGAGTTGAGGCCCGCGGCGACGAAGTAGTTCTTCAGCTCGGGCGCCTCACCGACGATCGGCGACAGGTCGGGGGTGAAGCTCTCGGGGCCGCAGAAGAACTTCTTGACCCCGGTGTCCACCGAGCACGGCACGCGGCTCATCGCCTTCTCGACGTAGGGCATCATGCGCTCCCAGTCGGGCTCGAGCTCGCCGAACGAGAAGTCCTGGGGCACGCCGCCCACCTTCCAGGGGGCACACACCGGCTCGAACAAGCCGATCATCAGGCCGCCGACCTCTTCGCGGTAGTAGCCGTAGGAGCTGGGGTCCTCGATCACCGGGCAGTCGGCGCTCAGCCCCTCCATGTCGTCGGTGATGAGGTAGTAGTGCTCGGCCGATTGCAGGGGGATGTGCACCCCGGACATCTCGCCCAGCTGCCGCGCCCACATGCCCGCGCAGTTGACCACGACCTCGGCCTTGATGTCGCCGTGCGAGGTCCGAACCCCGGTCACCGCACCGCGCTGCTGGGTGACTCCGGTGACGGTGACGCCCTCGCAGATCGTCGCCCCCTGCAGCCGGGCGCCCTTGGCCAGCGACATGGTGAGGTCGACCGGGTTCGCCCGCCCGTCGCCCTCGACATAGAAGCCAGCGAGGATGTCCTCGGTGCGCGCCAGTGGGAACAGGTCGGCGACCTGCGTGCCGGAAATCTCCTGCACGTCGACACCGCAGTGGCGGTTGAAGGCGGACACGCGGCGAAACTCCTCGAGCCGGTCTTCGTTGGTCGCAAGCTCGATGAACCCGACCGGCTTGAACCCGGTGGACAGCCCCGTCTCCTCCTCGAGCCGCGAGTACAGGTCGCGGGTATAGGTCCGCATCCACGTCGACGTCTCGGAGGTCGAGCCGAAGGTCACGACCAAGCCCGCCGCGTGCCAGGTGGTGCCCGAGGTCAAGCGATCGCGCTCGAGCACCACGACGTCTTTGCAGCCCATGTGGGCGAGGTGATAGGCGACCGAGGTTCCGATGACGCCGCCACCGATGATGACGACCCGGGCCTGCGAGGGGAGCTGCGGTGCCTTCATGGGAGCGGGAGGATACCCACCTTGGTGGCAATGTCGACCCACCGCGACGAAGGCATCGGCGGCCGCTCGGGGCAAGGATCGACCGATGCGCGGCTAGCGGCTTTCGCCGGAAAAACCACGCTCCACGAGCACCACCCGGGCACGGCCCACCGCCTGCCCCAGCAGCACGAGTCCACAGACGGCGTTCATTCGCGATTTTCGGCCCACGGGCTCGTCGATTTAAACGATCGTTTAAATTTAACTTGCGATCGTTTCACGACCTCCCTACCTTGCCCTCGTGAGTGAAACCGCCGACCGGATCCGTGCCTGTGCGACTCGCTTGTTCGCCGACCTCGGCTATGCCGGCACCTCCGTTCGGGCGATCTGCACCGCCGCGGGCACCAACGTCAACGCGGTGAGCTACCACTTTGGCGGCAAGCAGGCGCTCTACGAGGACATCATCGCCCGAATCGGTGACGACCGCCTCGCGAGCGCCCAGCGGCTCCTGGGCGAGCCGCCCCGAGATCTGGCCGATCTCGAGAGCCGGCTGCAGCTATTCGCCGAGGAGACGCTGGCCGCCCACCTCGACGACCCCGCGCCCCTCATCATCCTGTTCGCGGAGATGCAGCAGCGGTTCCGAAACTGCGACGCCGCGGTCATCGGCAGCCTGGGCAAGCACCACGAGGTCCTGCTCGGGTTCCTGGCCTCGGCCCGCCACCGGAGGATGCTGCGCAAGGGCATCGACATCGACATCGTGGCCGGCTCGCTGCTCGAGCGGCTCAACAACCAAGTCCACTATGCCGAGTTCATCGAAGCGAACTACGGCACCTCGATCCGAGTTCCCAAGTACCGCCGGCACTGGGTCCGGCAGACCATCGAAATGCTGTTGTTCGGCATCGCACGGGTGCCACTGGAGGATTCATGAAAGTCACCATCGCGACCTACCATCGTCTCGCCCGCCTCATCGGAGGCCTGCTCACCCTGATGGGCCTGGGGCTCACCGCCGTGTTCGTCATGTTCACCTGGACGGGCGAAAACCCGCTCGTCGGCTCCGCGCTGACGCTCGACGGGCCCGGCTTGCTGATCATGGCGTCGATCGGTGCATTCGCGCTACCGCTGGGCCTGTCGCTGCTGTTCACCGATGCGGCGACCTCGGCTCGGCTTCGAATCGCGGCGTGTGCCCTCGGGCTGATGGCCTTGCTCCGACTCGTGGCCTTCGCCAACCCCGAGATCCGGGCGGCCGTCGGCCTCGCTCCCATCGTCGAGTTCTTCGTGCTCGGCGGCTTGGGGTTCGTGGCCTTCGGTCTACGCCCCGACAACGAGTCGCCCATCGAGATGCGCATCGAGATCGAGGTCGACGCACCCGCGTCCGAGGCCTGGCAGGTCCTCGGGGAGCAATTCGGCGACGTGGGACAGTGGGCGTCGAGCCTCCGCTCGTCCCAGCTCGACCGCAGCCCGGGCGTGGGCGCGGTGCGAACCTGCGAGCTGACGGGCTTCGGCCCCTTCTCCGCCGGGCGCATCTCCGAGGAGCTGCTCGAGTTCGACCCCGCGGCCATGAGGTTCATCTACGCCGCCCGCACCGGACTGCCGCGGATGTTCCACGCGGCGAAGAACCGATGGTCGGTGGAAGCGGTCGACGACCATCACTGCCGCGTACGAAGTCACGCCTCCATCGATCTGCACTGGTGGGCCCTGCCGCTGGCCACGTGGCTCGGCTGGGGCATTCGCTCGGGCGTCGATCGCTTCACCGAAGAGCTGCGGCACCGGGTGGAGCGAGGCACCGCGCATCCTCGCAAGGCGGCCGCGCTCGCTCGAGCCTGAAGGGCCTACTCGTCCCCGTCGCAGCGCGGCGCACAGCTGAGGTTGTGACGCCGCGCCGCTTCGTCGAGGGTGCCCTCGAAGTCGTCGTGGGGAATCGCGGTCGGATCCCAGCCCGCTTCGTCGACCAGGCAGCGCCCCGCCAGGCCTCGCAGGTCGATGTCGAAGCCAGGCTGGAGCCGCTGGGCGTTGGCGAGCAAGACCTCGGGCGACACGACGTCCTCGGCCATGGTCGAGACCACCGAGGTCTGCACGTCGTCGGCGCTGCTGAAGCGGTAACAGTGGCGAAAGACCGCGGCCATGGTGGCGCGATCGGCCGGGTAGCGAGCGCTGCGTCGATGCATGTTGGCCACGAGGACCCCGCCGGGGGCCAGGCGCGCGGCACAGGACTCGAAGAACTCCTGGGTGCGCAGGTGCTTGGGGATCGAGTGCCCGCGGTAGGCATCGTGCACGAGCAGATCGACGCTGGCCGGCTCCTGCTGCTCCACGAAGACCCGACCGTCGTCCACGTGGGTGCGGTAGCGCGGATCGTCGGGCACTCCGAAGTAGGCCCGGGCCAGGCGCACGACCTCGGGACAGATCTCCACCACGTCGATGGTCAGGCCGGGCACGGTGCGAAACAGGTAGTTGCTCAGCTGGCCGCCGCCCAGGCCGATCATGCACATGCGCTGGACCCCCGGCTGCACGAGCAGGCTGCCGACCATGGTCTGGAAGACCTCGTGGTGCAGCATCTGCGGCCGAGCCACGTCGTAGGTCGATTGCAGCAGCCGCTTGCCGTCGACCTCGAAGTACATCCGTCGCATCGACCCCTGCTGCGTCACCACCACGTGGTTGAACTCGGAGCGGCCCTCCTCCAGGACCCGCTCCTCTTCGACGGGCGGCGGGGCTTCAGCCGGCTCGGAGGGCGTGCTCGACGGCTGGCGATCGCACGACAGCGTCAGCGGCAGCAGGGCCGAGCCCACCATGAAGCGACGCCGATCCACGGCGCTCACGATGGCACGGGCACCGCCGCGAACGGCGAACCAACCTGGACCGTCCCTCCCGACGACGCGGGCACCACGGTGAGTTCGGCCGCCGCGGCTCGTCGACGTCCCCGCTAAAAATGGCCCGAAACGATGCGTGAGAGGGTTTATTGGGCTCAATTGAAAATGAAAACCGTTTTCTATACGGTGCTCGACAACGCGCGTCGCCTTCGTCCGCGCGTGGCCGGCCCATGCACTCGACGACATTCATCTCGCTCTGCGTTCTCGTCCTGCTTGCGGGGTGTGGCTCGTCGCCGAACGAACCCGCGGGGAGCTCGGGCGGGGCCGCGTCCACGAGCACGGGAGCCGCGACGACGACGGCGACGGCCTCGGCCGAAGGCACCACCGCGGCATCGCCCGCCGATGGCTCGAGCAGCTCCGACACGGGGGCCGACTCGAGCGGCAGCATCGGCCAAGGCGAAGGCGGCATGTGCAGCATGTTCGAACAGGACTGCCAGGAGGGCCTCAAGTGCATGCCACGGATGGCGGACGGCGGGAAGATCGAGCCGGCATGTCTGCCGATCAACGGCACCGCCGTGCCCGGCGACGTCTGCTCCCACGATGGCATCGCGGCCGGCACCGACGACTGTGACGCGGACGGCATGTGCATGGGGGTCTTCAGCCTCTTCGCACCGTGGGAAGGCACCTGCCGTCCGTTCTGCGGAGGAACCGAGGAGACGCCGACCTGCACCGAGCCGAGCGACATCTGTACCGGCCAGTTCTTCCCGCTGTGCTTCGCGGGCTGCGACCCGCTCGCCCAGGGCTGCACCGGGCCCGGGGAGGGCTGCTACTACTTCGGAGCCATCGACACCTTCGTGTGCATGGCGCTGGGCAACGAAGGGCAGATCGGCGAGTCGTGCTCGTTCGGCAATTGCAGCGCGGGGTTGCAGTGCTGGAACTCGGATGCCGTGGCCGAGTGCGACAGCGGAGGCTGCTGCACCGAGTACTGCGACGTGACGGAGCCCAACACGTGCACCTTCGCCGCATCGGGAGCCGAGTGCGTCCCGGTGGGGACGGGCGGACCCGGCCTCGAGGACGTCGGCCTGTGCCTGCTACCGCAGTGAGAGCCCCCTAGGCCCGCTTGCGTTCGTCGCCCCAGAACACCCGCACGCCCTGCTTGTCCTCGAGTCCTTCGAGCAGCACACACAGCTCGGCCTGGAGCGCCGCCATGCGGTCTCGCGTGCCTTGTTCGATCTCCGAGCGGTGCTCGGCGTCGCGGAGCGACTGCACGGCGCGACCCGTGACGCCGTTGAGGGCTTCGTCTTCGTGGAGCTTGCGCAGGAAGTCTCGCTCCCCGATCGCGTCGAACTCGACGCCGTACTCGCCCGTGTACCGGTCCAGGGCGATGCGCCCGATGCCGATCTGATCGTTCCGATATACGCGCATCCCGGCGCCGAATCGTACGGTCGCGAACAGCTCGCCGATATGACGCGTGGACGACATGAACGCGTCGTCGTAGGCGTACTTCGTATAGCGCACCATGCAGTGCTCCCAGCCGAAGTACTGCGCCATGAGGTGGAGGACCTCGTCGGCATAGGCTCCGTCGGGATAGGCCTCGCGCAGCGCCACCAGCCCTTCCTGCGCGACGATGTTGTACAGCCGACTCTGCAGGGCCTCGGCCGCCAGCATGAAGGGCAAGGTGTACAGCGCCGCGCGACGGCGCTCTTCCGCTTCCTCGTGCTCTTGCTGGATCGCGAGCTGTCGCTCGCGCGCCCGCAGGCTGGCCGCTTCGCGCTGCTCGAGGGCGTTGCGCTCCTTTTCCTTCTCGGCCCGCCAGGTGTAGACCGTCCACAGCCCGGTGATCGCCGCGATGCCGGTCGAGACCAGCAGGCCCCAATTGATGGCGGCCTCCCCCGCGGCGAGGAGGACGGTGGGCATGGCGGCCGAGTACAGCAAGGTCGACGACATGGCGACGGCTCCCCACGCTCATGGTGACAGAGCGCAACGAGAGCCGTCCAGCGATGGCGCCGCGGCCAACGAGCCGTTCAGGGGACGATGTCGACGAGATAGGCCGGCTTCACCACCGTCCACGGGCCACCCGCATCGAACTCGGCCACGTCGGCGGGGGGCTTCGACCCCAGCACCAAGTGCAGCGACCATCGCCCGGTCGGCAGCTCGAAGAGCTCACCGAAGGTCCCGACCAGCTCCACCACGCCCCGCTCGGAGACGGTGATCTTGCCCGGATCGATGAGCCGACGCTTCGCGCCTTCGGTATCGCCCTGGGCCTCGGCCAGCACCCGCAGCTGCAGCGACTCGCCGACGGACCGCTCGGGGCGAATGACCCAGTGCACCTGCGTCCGCGCCTGATAGACCTCGGCCTCCGCCTTCGGCCCGTCGTCGGCAGAGCGAATCTCGTGCACGGTCTCGTTGCGCACCAAGAGGCTGAATCCGGGCAGGGTGCTCGCGGCTCGTCCCGGCTCGACCGGGGCGCCTCCGTCCCGCGGCATCAGCCACAGCACCACGGCGGCTGCCACCAGCACCGCCACGGCACCCGCGACCCAGCCCGCCCGCGACGACCGACGATCACCCAGCGAGACGACATTGTCGGGCTCGGCGGCGGCGGGCGACGGCTCGGAGGTCGCGGCCGCCTCGGCCAGCTGATCGATCCACGCCTCGCGCTCGACTTCGCTCACGGGGGCGAGCTCTGCTTTCAGCGCTTCGACCTCGTCGGGATCGTCCCCCGCCTCGAGGCGCTCGGCCGCGACCTCGTCGGCGCTCCGAGTGCCACGCACCACGTCTTCCCACGCCTCGGGAAAGGCGTCGTCGTACTCGCGCTCGAGGGCTCCGAGCTGCCCGAGCAGATCGTCTTCGGCCTCGTTCACGCCGCCTCCTCGGCCCCGAGACCCCGCACCATGCGGCGCAGGCGGGAATTCCACTGATCGAGGGCGGCTCGGGTCATGCCCTCCATCTCACAGACCTCGGCGATCGGTCGCTGCTCGACGTAGAGCAGGTGGAAGAGTCGTAGGCCGCGCTCGTTGAGCCGAGCGCGGAGTTGCTCGAGCAACCGGGCCAGCCGCGCTCGAGACTCGAGGCGGCGGAAGGTCCCGCTGCGGTCGGCTTTCATGCCCTCGAGGTGCTCGTCCTCGGTGGGCTCGCCGCTCCAGGGATTGCCCTTGAAGCCCTCGAGCACCCGCGCCACGCGATGCCGGGTGACCATGCGGACGAAGCTCGACATGGAGCGGCCGCGCTCGGGATCCCAGCGCTTCAACACGCGGCCGCCGTCGGCCAGCAAGTGCACCATCACGTCCTGCACGAAGTCCTCGACGTCCTGTCGGGCATCGCGGCCCCGGGCGCTGGCGCGACGGCGCAGCGCCACCGAGACCTCCACCTTGATCACGGGCAACAAGGTGTCGACCAGCGTACCGAGCGCACGGCGTTCCCCCTGGCATGCGCGGCGGATCTCGTCGGGAGTCAAGGCGGAAGAACCGAAGCGTACCACGCCTCGGTTGCTCCCCTGGGTCGACACTTGACCAAGCATCGCCATGTCCGTCCCGATTCATGTTCAGCGGACCACGTCGATGACTTGGGTGACGGTCTGAGGCTTCATGTTCGGTACGGATACCGAGAAGCTCAGACGCCCGGATCTCACGCCGGAGCGGCCGTGAACCCAAGCGGCGAGCGTCTGCCCATTGGGCAGGGTGTAATCGTCGAGCTCGACCACCTGGTACGTCCACGCGCCGCTTTGGGGCGCCAGGGCGACGACCATCGAGGTGTTGGTGGCCGAGTCGTCGAGGGTGAGCACGGGCTGACTGATCGTCGCCCCGCTATAGGCCGTGTCGAGCCGCATGTAGAGCTTGTACGAGATCGTCAGCGGAGCGGGGCTGGCCGTGTTGCCGCTGCCCTGCGTGCCCGAGCCGCCGCTATTGGTCTCGTTGATGATCGGGCAGTTGGGACAGATCGGCACGTGCGGCTGCGGACGGCTCTCGTCGGTTGCGGCAGACGATCCGGGCAGCGTGGCGGAGCCGGGCGCCCCGAACAGCTCGACCTGCAGCGGGCCACAGTTCGACGCCGAGCCCGGGTCACGGGAGCCCAAGGTCACTTCGGCGCTGGGGCTGTAGGGCTGCGGCTGCGAGTTCACGTACGTCGTGATCGCGGTCGACACCGGGTTGCCCGAGGTCACCGTACTGCCGTAGGGATTCTGGCTCCCGGCGACCGACGACATCACCGAATTGAACCGGATGCGCTTGGTCTTGACGCTGGTCGACTGCCGCCACGTGGACGCGAGGGTCATGGTCGTACCCCGGGTGTCGATCCGTCCGAGGACCTGCCGGGCCGTCTCGCTCGGTCGATGCGTCCAGACCTGAGCCGCCAGCGCGGCGAGCCCCGCCGAAGACACCGACGTCCCCGTCCACGGCTGCGTATGCGAGGAGCCGACCTCGACCGAAGCCTGGTGGGCATAAAGAGCCCGCGCCGGGATGCTGTTCATGCGGCTATTGGCGATGACGTTGCCCCCCTCGTCGAGGCCGCCCGCGCCGTAGACCAGCTGAGGCAGGGTACTGACGCCCTTCATCTCGAGACCGAAGTACTGGTTGCACTCCGACGGCGTGAGCGGGTTGAGGCTCTCCCATGCCGCGGGGGCCAGCGCTCCGGTCTGCTCGCAGCCCTGGCCGCGGGAGTTGCCCGCCGCGGCGATGGCCAGGCTGCCCTGGCACGAGGCGTAAGCCAGGGCGTTGTGCACCGCCTGCACCGGGGCCGGGATCACGTTGTTGGGCGCAGCGACGTCGAGCAGGGCCGCGTGGTTCGCCGGGAGGTTGCCGCCGTGGGTCTGGTCCCAGCCGAGGCTCATGTTGATGACCAGCGGCGAGTCTTCCGAGGCGGGCAGGACCCGCCAGCGGGCTACCGACTCGCCGAGCGCCGAGGCCAGCGATCCCAGGCTGCCCATCTGCCCGGCCGAGGCCGCGGGCACCACTTGGCCGGGAGGATAAGGAAAGGCCTGCGCGAAGAACTGCCGCGAGCGGCACGCGGTCTGGCCGTTGGGGCAGCGCGCGGACTCGATGATCGAGGCCATGGTCAGGCCGTGCTGATGGCGATCGTTCCAGCTGCCGAAGCCCGGAATGGACAGCGGGCTGCCGACTCCGGTGGGCACGGTGGAATCGGCGGTGTCGACCACGGCCACGAAGGCCAAGCCGGTCGTCCGCGTCGCATACGGCGAGCCCGACGGAGCTTGCGAGGCGCGAGGCGTGGCCCCCAGCTGCTCGAGCAAGCGCTGCGAGCGAGCCTGCTCGAGGGCGGTCCCCGCCGTGAGCGACGGAGCCTGCGGCACGACCACGTCGGGGTCGATGTCCACGCGAACCGAGCCGGGCACCACGGGCTTGGCCGCCGGGCTCCCGGCCCCGCCCCACGTGTACACGCAGAAGCGCTCGAGCGCGGGCGGCATGGGCGTGCCGCTGGCTTCGAGGGCTCCCCAGGCCGCGGTGGCATCGGCGGTCAGGCGAAACAGCGGCCGCTCGTTCCAGCGGTTGACCTGCGGGCAGGGCACGCCTGCGTTCATCAGCGCCACATAGCGGCGACGGGCGGTGGTCTCGCTGAGCGACACTTCGCGGGAGGGCAGAGCCCGCGCCCGCGTCCGGGGCCGCGGCGCCGCCTCGACGGTCGCCGCCTCCGTCTTCACCGCCTCGACACTCACCGCTTCGGCCTCCGCCGCCGCCGCTTCGGCCTCATGATTCGTGGAATCCAGTGAGTCACATGAGGACACACTCAGGAGCAGCATCATCGCGAGTGGGGAGGTGAAGACCGGCATACGGCTCCTTCTACATCGGCAAAGCCACTTCTGACGCGCGGTCTTCAGGGGCCCCAACCGCGTGTGTGCAACCATCCTCCATCGTCCTTTCGACGGGTTCGCAACGCCGTTTGAAGACTCGTTGGGGCATCGCGCCCCGCGGCAAAAGACTCGTAGAACACCTTTACGAGCGCCGCCGCGGCTTTGTCGTCCACCTCACGATCGGTGGCGATGACCAGATCGGATCCTCCCAAGACGAACGCGTGCGCGAGGCTCATGCCTCCGGCCAAGGCCTGCGGATCGGTGCGCCCGGTCTCACAGCCATTGAGAACGACGGTCGGCGGGGTCTGGCCCAAGACCAGCACGTCCCCGACATCCACCGTGCCGTCGCGGGCGAGCGAGAGCGCACTGCTCCAGCCGCCGAGTTCGTCCGCGCGAGCGTGACCCACGTAGTGCAGCAGATCGACCCCAGCCAGCGCCCCCCGGACGACATCGCCCTGCGCTTGCTCACCTTCGAGCCGTCGGACCTTCCACCCTGCCCCGCTCAGCGCCGCGTCGACCCCTTCGATCTCGCCCGGGGCACTGCGCAAGTTACTCGGGGGCGCGACGATGGTGGCTCGACCCGCCGGGCGGACCGCGGCCTTCGTGGTGCGACCGGGAAGATCGAGGCCGTACCAGACGGGCATGACGTCGATCAGCATCTTGCCCGGCTCGAAGGGCGCGGGCAGAGCATGAAAAGGCACCCGGTTGAGCGCTCCGGTCGGCATCACCCGCAGGCTCTTCGCGTCCGCGAGCGCGTCGGCAAAGGGCTCGACCAGCGTCGGTCCCCACGACGCGGCCACGCCTTCGTCCCGCGACTCGATCGCCCCCAGCTCGCGAACCCAGATGGCTCGCGCGTCGACGGCGAACCCGACCCAGCCCTCGTCCAGCTGCACGAAGTGGAGATCGACCCGCCCCGGGGGCACCGACGCCAAGTCCTCGCAGCTCGCCTCGGCCCCCTCGTGCGAGCCCCCGAGCGCGCGGTCGAACGCCTCTTGGTTGTCCTTGCGCTGGGCCGACAGCTCGCGCTGCCGCTGGCGCGCGGCCGCGGCGGGCAGGCTCCAGCTATCGTCCCACTGCTGCTCCAGTCGCGTCCGGGCGTCGCGATAGTCCTGGAGCGCCTTTTGTTGCTCGGCCGAGGCCTTCGACGCTCGCATCTGACGGGCCACCGCCCGCAAGGCTCGGGTGCGGGCCAGCCGAGCGGTGCACAGCGCGTCGGCGGGCCGATCCATGCGCAGCAGCAACGCGACCAATCGCCGGGTCCCGCGGTCGCGCTCGGCGATGAAGCGCGCCCGCCCCTCCCCCATCGCGATGCGGGGCAGCTGCTCGTCGAGCACTCGCTCCGCGAGCGCATAGGTGGCGAGCGCATCGTCGAGCTTGCCCCGTCGCTCGAGGACCTCGGCCTGGCCGAGCAACGCATGCCAGCGCAGCTCGGGCTCGTAGCGGCGCTCCGCCTCGGTCGCCAGGGCCGTGAAGCCGCGCCGCGCCTCGGCCTCGTCCCCGGAGAGCAACGCCACGCGGGCCCGCAGCAGCTGTCGCCACAGCCGATCTTCGTGGTGAGGCAGCTGCTCGTCGGCGATCTTCGCCAGCCACTCCCGGGCTTGGTCCGCCTCGCCGTCGAGCACCGCCGCGTAGGCGAGGTTGAGCTGCGTGGTCGCTCGCATGCGCTGGCTGACGATGTCGGGCAGATCGAGCGCCGCCCGGGCCCGCAGCAGCAGGGGCGTGGGGTCCTCGGCGGGTCGCTGTCGCGCCCGCGCCTCGAGCAACATCCACGCCACCGTGTTGATGAGCTGCCCGCGGGTCGTCGGCGACACCTCGGACTCGAGGCTCTGCGCCCGCTGTCGCAGCGCTCGCGCCCGCTCCCATGCGCCCATGCGCCCCACCAAGAGCATCTGCTCGGTGACCGCCCCCGCTTCCACCGCCCCCAGGCCCAGCCGCCGCGCGATGAGGGCCCCGCGTTCGTGCGCGGCCAAGGCCCCCCGCAGGTTGCCCCGGCTCGCCTCGTAAAGACCGCGATAGTAGGTGTGCAGCGACAGCTGCTGGTGGTCGACGGCGGCGAGCGGAGCGTCGCGCTCGAGCCACGTGCTCGTGCACTGCTCGTCCGGGCGCAGCGCGACGCACAAGTACATCAGCAGCTGCGCCATCGTGCTGGCGTCGCGGACGAGGCCGTGCTCCACCGCTTGCTCGAAGCCCTGCGAGTACATCGCTTCGATGGCGTCGTGGTCCTGCATCATGAAGGCGAGGTCGCCCGCCTGCATCAGCGCCTTGGCGCGCTCTTTGCCTTTGAACGTGGGCAGCAGCTCGGTCAGGCGCGCGCGGGCCTCCTTGGCCTTGCCCGACTTGCGCATCTGCACCAGCTCGTCGAGCACGGGAATGCTGAGCGCGGGCGAAGGATCGAGAGCCAAGGAAAAGCGCCCCGGCTTCCCGTCGAGATCGGCCCGCACCTCGAGCGTTCGAGCGCCCGACGGCGGCGACACGACCCACCGCTGCCCGCCCTCGACCTCCTCGGCCTCCGCCTCGAAAGCCGAGCCGTCGAACCACAACCTCGGGCCGAACGCGGCGTCGACATTCGCCCAGACGCGGAGCTTCGCCGTCTCGGGATCGTAGACACAAACCGGCCCGGCCCGGACCTCACGACAGCCGCTGAAGAGCACTTCGAGTGCCACCGGCTCCGGTTTTGGCTCCACGCGAACCGGCAGAACCTGCTCGGGCGACGCGTCGGGCGACGGCGCTGGCGAGCCTCCACACGCGAGGTCCAGCAGCACGATTCCCATCGTCGTGCGCAGGCTCGAGCCCAAGCGGCGGATCTGACGGTGCCCCAAAGCGTCCCCCGCGGAGGTTATCAGCCCGTGGCGCGGCTCCACCACGGCAAGGACCGCATGCGAACCCGCCCGGCAAGCTCTCGGCGCGTCAGCCTTTCCGAGGGCTCACGCAAACGGCGCAAAACCTGCGTTGCCCCCGCCTTGCATGCGCTGCGGGCCGGCGAGACACTCGGCGTCTAGATGCTTGGCTTCGCTCCCGCTTTGCTTGCGTTTGCTGACAAAGTCCCCAACGAAGAGGCGTTGGCCCTGGGCCCCATGACGGGCTGGCTGATGCTGCTGGGGGCCGTGGCCGTCGTCTGCCTGTTCGTGCTCAACCACGAGCGCTGGCGACGATGGTGGTTGCAGCTCGAGGACCCGCGTTCGATCGGTCTTTACCGGATCGTGTTCGGGTTCTTCGTGATCTGCAACATGAACGACTTTTACGAGTACTTCACGTTCTTGTTCACCGACGAGGGCATCTTCACCGCGGATGTCGCTCGCCAGGTCCACGCTCGGGCCCAGTTCGCCGGCTTCGGCGACGGCTTCACCGAGGACAGCCCCTGGGGCTTCTTCGACTACCACGCCGTCCTCACCTTCCTCGAGGGCCCCAAGTACTCGCTGCTCTACTTCTGGGACACGCCCGAGTTCTTCCTCGGGCACCTGATCGCATTCTACTTCGCCGGGGCGATGTTCATCATCGGGTTCCGCACGCGCCTGTTCGGCGTGCTGACCTTCTTCCTGATGAACAGCATCTTCTTCCGAAACCACCTGTTTTGGGAGGGCACGGAGCTGGTCTATCGGGTGTTCCTCGCCTACCTCATCTGCGCCCGCTCGGGGCACGCGTATAGCGTCGACAACTGGCTGCGCTGCCGCAAGCTACGACGCAAGGGCCTGTTGAGCACCGTCGACGGCCCGGGCGGAGGCGCGGGAGCTGCACCGAGTGAAGAGCACCCCAAGGGTCTGCAGGCCATCTACCGGGCCATCCCCGCGTGGCCGCGACGCTTGATGATGCTGCAGCTGGCCACCGTGTACATCTACACGGGCACGGTCAAAAACGGCAGCGTGTGGGCCAAGGGCGACGCGATCTACTACGCGTGGAACATGGACCACTTCTACCGGTTCTACCCGCAGCAGATCACGGCGGTCATCGGTACGAACATCCTGCGGGTCATGACCTGGACGACCCACTGGGGCGAGGCGCTGTTCTGCATCAGCTTCTGCGGGGTCCTGTACTTCTGGGCGCGTCGCGAGGGCTTCGTGCCGTCGACCGGAATCCGCCGCGTGCTCATTCGAGTGTGCTGGGCGACCATCGGGTTGGTGGCCGCGGCCATGGTCTGGGTGACCTGGGACGTGCACTTCTCGCCGGTCGTCGACGCACCGCTGGCCAAGTGGGGGCTCATCCCGCGCGCGAACATGGTCGCCAAGCAGATCTGGGTCAGCGGCATGGTGCTGGTGATGCTGGGCATGTGGTGGCTATGGGGTCGGCTCGACCGCAAGCCGTTCATGGTGCGGACCTTCCTGTGGATCCGCCCGCTCAAGAAGCCGCTGGCCATCGACCGCGACTTCTTCGCCTCGTGGGTGCTGGGTCGTCGGGTCTGGATCCTCTGGCACATCGGCGTCATGGGCGGAATTTTCGTGCTCATGAACATCGGTCACTTCCAGACCGCGATGCTGTCCAACACCATCCTGTTCTTCACCGGGCTCGAGGTCGCCACGCTGGGCTGCTTCTTGTTCCAGCGTAGGAGCGGCCGCAAGCCCATTCCCCCCGAGGACCTGTCCCTGCCCCACATCCACCGCGACACCGCCCGCTTTCCGCAGTGGGCCATGTTCGTGGTCGCGGCGGGGATCCTCGCGGGCGTCATCGTCAAGGGCGTGTGGGCACCGCAGTGGTGGGCCCGCATCTGGATCGGCTCGGCCCTGTTCGCGGCCGGCGTGGCCTTCCAGACCTGGCGAGCCAATCGCGGCAACAAGCCCACGCCGGGCGCCCAAGTGTGGGCCTACGGCCCCTTCGGACGCTTCGTCATCTCGGGCCTGCTGATGTGGCAGATCGGTGCGGTCACCACCTGGCTGATGCCGGACAAGTACTGCCTCAAGAGCTGGCGGACGCCCGCGCGCAAGGTCTTCGCCAAGTGGCTCACCGTCACTCAGACCGACCAGGGCTGGGGCATGTTCGCGCCCAACCCCCCGCGCAGCAACGTGTTCCTCAAGGTCCTGGTGACCGACCGCGAAGGCGAGGTCTGGGACATGCGGACCGACGTCTACGCCCCCGAGCGCAAGCCGATCCCGTGGATCTGGAACGACCGCATGCGCAAGATGAACCGCCGCATCATCGGCGGCGAGTCGGGCAACACCCAGTGGTACCGCAAGTGGTACGCCCGCTATCACTGCCGCCAGTGGCAGCTCGAGCACGACGGGGACATCCCCCGCAAGGTCGAGCTAGTGAAGGTCTGGTACAAGATTCCGACCCCCGAAGAGACCGCGCGCCGGGGCTACTACGTCCCCGAGGATCTGCTCGAGCGCACTGGACACGAGAAGGTCGAGCACACCGAGCACTGCCGTCGCACCGTGATGGGGCAGCTGTCCAACGAGATCCGCGAGCGGCACGGCTTGCCGCCCTTGCCCGAGAACATCACCTATCGCCGCTGGCTCAAGCACAAGAAGAAGGCGTGGGAGCGCAAGCGAGCCAAGGAGCGCGGCGAAGAGGTTCCCGAGGAAGACGACAAGGCGACCAAGAAGGACGCCAAGAAAGCCGACATCGAGGAGCGCAAGCGCAAGGCCCGAGAGCGCGCCCGCAAGCGAGCCGAAGAGCGCGCCGCCAAGAAGAACGAGGCGGCCAAGGACGACAAAGAGCCCTAGGGTCGTCCCGAGGAGGAATCCACCATGTCCCGTGAGCCCGACGACCCCCGCGACCCGAAGCTGGATCCCCCCTCGACCGACACCCCGACGACCCGAGACACCTCGCTGGGGCGTCGCCGCTTCGTCGAGCTGACCGCCGTCGGCGTGCCCGCGCTGCTCAGCGCCTGCGCCGACGATGGTGCCCAGGACGGCGACGGCAGCGGGAGCGCCAGCTCGACCGGAGACGTCGCCACCAGCACCACGGGTGTGGGCAGCGAGCAGGACGAGACCCACGCCGACGAGACCGACACGGGCGGCACCGCGGGCGGGGAGCAGGGCAGCGAAGACACCGGCTCCGAGCCGGTCGACTTCGACCCCGAGGCGATTCCCGAGTCGATCGACCTGTTCCCGCGCACCGTCATGGCCGGGGACATGGACACCACCTCGATGACGGTCACCCTCTTCGTCTCTGATGCCGCGCCCAAGCGCCTGCGCGTGTGGCAGCCGGCCGACGAAGGCATGGTCGACCTGCTCTTCGACGAGGACGTCGAGCCCGATGCCGATGGCTTCGTCAAAGAGCGCATCGAAGGCCTGTCCGCGGGGCAGTGGTACCAGTACGCCTACTTCAACGAGGTCGAGGGGCAGCTCGTCTCGCGCAGCCTCATCGGCAACGTCCACCTGCCGCCCGAGCCGGGCACCGCCGAGCCGGTCACCATCGCGTTCGGCTCGTGCGTGGGTCGAGGCACCCTGATCCCCGATTTCGTCAATCCCAACGACGTGCAGCCCTTCTTCTGGGACATCACCGACATGGCCGAGGCGCTCGACTACGACGTCTTCGTCCACCTCGGCGACCAGGGCTACATGGACCAGGTGTATTCCGCGGGCGGCACCTACGAGAGCTATCTCGAGGCGTGGGGGGCCTACCACGGCGGCGGCTTCCGGCAGATCTATCCCAAGACCGGCATGCTGTGCACCTGGGACGACCACGAGGTCACCGACAACGGCACCGTCGATCCCTGGACCACCGACCCCAGCGAGCGCGAGCGCATCGACAATGCGATGGCCGCCTACTACCGGGTCATGCCCATCCTCGCCGACGACCACACCACCCAGCCGCTATGGCGGAGCATGCAGTGGGGGGACACCGTCGAGCTCGTCGTGCTCGACACCCGCTACGAGCGACAGCCCGAGCCGGGCCTGGCCTTCATGAGCGTCGAGCAGATGGAGTTCCTGCTCGACCGCATCGAGAACAGCCCCTGTCGCTTCATCTGTGTCGCGACCGGCAAGCCCTACTCCCACGTGCGCCTCGTGACCGGCGACTACCCGGGCGGCGAAGAGCGCTGGCAGGAGCATATCGAGGATCGACAGCAGGTCCGCGACCTCGTCAACGCCATCGACGCCCGCAACGTCGTGTGGGTCACCGGGGACATCCACATGTGTTACCTCGGCAATACCGACGAAGACGACGACAGCGCCGCCGGCCAGATGTGGGAGGTCTGCTGCACCTCGGGCAACACGAACCCCCTGGCGCTGCTGCTGTCGCCGCAGCAGTTCGAGTGGTTCAGCGACCGGCCGCACATGCCCGTGCTGACCTTCAACCCCGATGTGGGCGAGGTGCTGGTGCGTTTTTTCGACAGCGACGGCGGCATCGCGCACGAGCGCACGCTGTTTTTGCCCGCCTGAGCCGGGCGGCGGCGCGGCTCAGACCGTCTCGTCGCCGAAGCAGATGCCCACGTCGCGGGCCGTCTGCACCAGCTGCCCCTTTGGATCGACGGTGCGCTCGTTGGCGACCGCCTCGGCGATGGGGATGGTGACGATCTCCGGTGTGCGCAGGGCGACCATGTGCCCGAACTTGCCCTCGGCCACCGCGTCGACGGCCGCGGCTCCGAAGCGGGTGCCGAGGATGCGATCGAACTGGGTGGGCGAGCCGCCGCGTTGGATGTGGCCGAGCACGGTCACCCGCAGATCGAGCTCGAGCATGGGCTCGAGCGCGGCGCCCAGGCGATGGCCGGCCCCGAAGAGCTTGGGCATCTCGCCGAGCTTCTGCGGACCCTCGAAGGACTGCTGTCCGTCGGCCGGGCGCGCGCCCTCGGCCACCACCACGATGGAGTACGGGTGCCCGTGCTCCCGGCGGTTGCGAATCGAGGCCGCGATGGGCTCGAGGCGGTAGGGAATCTCGGGGATCAAGCAGGCGTTGGCGCCTCCGGCCATCGCGGCACACAGCGCGATCCAGCCCGCGTTGCGGCCCATGACCTCGAGGACCATCACGCGGTCGTGGCTCTCGGCCGTGTCGCGGAGTCGATCGATCGCCTCGGTCGCGGTCTGGACCGCAGTATTGAACCCGAAGGTGTAGTCGGTGGCGCCCAGGTCCTGGTCGATGGTCTTGGGCACGCCGACGATGTTGAGGCCCTTTTCGAAGAAGCG
>JBCCHT010000012.1:0-258464 GCA_039028615.1 Myxococcota bacterium
CCCCCCCCCCCCCCCCCCCCCCTACACCCTGGGGGGGCCGGGGGGCCGCGCCCCCCCCTCCGGGGGCCCCCCACGAGGCTCAGCCGGGTGGCTGCGCGGGCATGTAGCCCGCCTTGATGATCTCGTCGATCACCTCGCGAGCGACCCGCTCGCCGTAGGCCTGCCCGATCTTCTGCGACTTGCTGGTGATCGACGGCAACGAGGCGGTGAAGCGCCGGCCGTTGGACGACTCGTAGAACGCCACCAAGGCCGCGATGTCCTCGTGGCTGAGCTCTTCCACGTAGATGTCGGCGATCTGGTTCTTCAGCTCGTTCATGTCGAAGCGCACACGGACCTTGTCCCAGAACTCGGGTGGCACACCAGTGATCGACCGCTGCAGCGTATCGAAGAGCGGGTCCATCACCTGCTTCGCGACCTCGGCCGCCCCCGTCAGCTCGAGCAAGTGCAGCGCGTCCTGTCGCTTCGTGGCCGGATCGAGCTGGGTGGGCACCGTGACCAGGCACGGAGCCGTGGTCGCGGTTTGGCCCTTCTTGGTGCACCCCCCGGGCACGACCAACAACAACGGAACCACCAGTCGGGACAACCAAGGCAGCGCAGCATTCATCGGCCGGCGACTATAGCCTCAGCGTCCCAGCGGCTCCAGCAAGCCCGCGTCCAGCATGCGGCCCGAGGTGAAGCGCGTGCGCAAGCGGGCAATGGCCGCTCGCGGCAAGGCCAGCCCCGCGGCTTCGGCTGCTTCGCGAACCAGCCGTCGCTCGCCGCCTTCGATCTTGCCGTCGAGCACCGCCGCGACGGCGAGCGCTCGCAGGGCCAGTCGTCGGTCTTCGATCGGGGCCGAGGCCAGGTCGCGCAAGAACACGTCGGTGTCGTCCAGGTCGGCCTTCGGAGGCGGCCCGATCTCCTCGCGCAGCGCGTCCATGAGCGCCGCCACGTTGGGGTGCAGCTCGTGGGTCCGCACCACCGTGGCCGCCACCGCTCGCCAGATCAGATCGGTCTGAGCGTTGCCTTCTTCGCAATGCGGCAGCTCCAGCAACGCCGTGAAACGCCGCGCCGCCGAGGGCCCGATCGCCCGCAGCCGCGCCTGACGGATCACGATGAGCGCCACCCACCCGTTCCAGAACGCGGTGACCGGCACACTGACGAACACCAGCCACATCCGCAGCGCGGCCCGACCCGCCGCGCGTCGCAGCACGAGCTTGATGAGGAAGCTGGTCAGCCCGATCTTGGCCTTGTAGAGCAGCCCGATGGCCACCGCCCGCCAGCGGGTGACTTCGCGGAGCGGATCGATGGCGTAGCCGTCCGGCGGAGGGTTGGGCAGCTCGAGCGCCGCGCGGACCAACGCCGCTGCCATGGGGGAGCGCGGCGTTGGGTCGGTGGCGCCGACGAACAACGGCGTGCCCGTGACCCGGGCGATCGACTGCACCGCATGCAAGCCGGCCAGGTACAACAGCACCACCTCGAGGATCGCAGTGAGCCCGATGACGGGGCCGAGAAACGCCCAGTACGACGCGAGCCCGAAGATGCCCGAGTCGGGATCGGGCGCGAGGTTGGCATCGGCCCACTGCTCGGCCAGGCCCCCGAGCAGTCCCGAGGCGGCACCGAGCAGCGCCGACTCGATCACCAAGGTCCACTGGATCTTCAGCAGGGCCCGTTGTTCCGCTTCGTCGAGGCGGTGGGCATCGACCTGCACCTCGCTTGCACCCAGGCGCGCCTGTCGGCGCATCATGTAGCGCATCCCCACGCGTTGCAGCACCGGGGTCTCGGACACGATGCGCAGTATACCGGAAGCCGCGCCAACGACGCCCTTGCCAGACCTCCGACGCGCCTTAGGTTGGCGGCGTGAGTAGCTCTGCCGCCGTTTGGTCCTCGGCTCCGGTCCCCGTCGAGTCCCCGTCCGATGCCGTCGCCGAGGCCGAGGCCATGGCCGAGCAACACCTCGCGCGCGAAGAAGAAGTCCGCCGCGTGGGTCAGCTGGTGCGCTTCCTCGACGACGCGGTGCGAGTCCCCGGCACGCGCTTCGGCATCGGCCTCGATGCCTTGCTCGGGTTCTTCCTCCCCGTGGTCGGCGATGCGATTACCGGCGTCGCCGCGCTGTCCGTGCTGGGCACCGCGATGCGTCGTGGCGTGCCACGGGTCGTGCTCGCCCGCATGCTGCTCAACATCGTCATCGATGTCGTGTTCGGGATGATCCCCGTGGTCGGCGATGCCTTCGACCTGCTGTGGCGCTCCAACACGCGCAACCTCGCCCTCCTCGAGCGCCACCAGGGCGAGCTGGAGCCCAAGGCCCGGGCGGGTGACTACGCCATCGTGGCCACCGCCGTGGGTGTCGTGGGGCTCAGCATCGCGGCGCCGTTCATGCTCGCCTGGTGGATGTTCGCCCTCCTGTTGGGCTGACCCACGGCCGTCGCTGCGGCAGGCCCACAACCGAACGGAAAGACGGTCACAATGACCGCGAAAGTTGCTGCACACTCTAGTGATCCATGTCACTCTTGGGGGCGTGGGACTTCAGGTCTTCGCAGCGGTGGTCGCACTCGCTCTGGGGGTCACGGTCGGACCGGTTTTCGGCGACGCGAGCCTTCCAGTCGAGGCTGAGAGCAACACCAAGAGCCCGGTTGCAGTCGCAGCCGATGGCGAAGCGGCGCCCTCGTTCGAGGGCGACTTCCGCTTCTCCGGCGGCAAGAAACAACGCCAAGGCGTCGTGGATGCCATCGAGCGTGCGGTGCAAGCCCTGCTTCCCGTCTTCCACGACCTCGCACGCGAGCGGCTGGGCAAGGCCAACCGGGTCCCCAATCGCATCGTGATGGAGCGCGAGGGTAACGACATCATCGTCAAATACGGCGATCTCGCGCCGATGCGCGCCCCCGTCGACGGCAGCCCCGCCACGTGGCGCAACCGCGAGGGCACCAAGTGCAAGCTGACCCACGAACTGCGGGGCAATCGACTGGTGCAAACCAGCTGGAGCGCCAGCGGCCGTCGGGTGATGGTGTGGACCCTCAGCGAGGACGGCAGCAAGCTGAAGGTGCACAGCACCATGTCCTCGATGCACTTGCCGGTCGACATCGACTACCGGTTGACCTTCCGCAAGTAGAGAATCCGGGCAAGTCGGCGCCCGCGTGAGCTGCCGCCTGCAATTGAAGCGCTTCGGTCGCTATGGTGGATTCGTGACTCTGAGCCACCGTCGGACCTTGGCTGCTGCTTCGCTGGCGTTCGCGTGGGCGTGCCAGACCCAGCCGGAGCCCGGCACGGGAGACGACGGCAGCTCGGGTGCCGCGAACGAATCCGCGCCGACCCCTGCGGCCACCACCGACGACGACGCATCGACCTCGGGCGCCGCGGCGACCACCGATGCCGCGGGCGACACCTCGGGCACCACGGAGATCGGCACCGCAACCTTCGCCGTGGACGAAGGCGTGCTTCCCCCGGAGTACTGTCCAGAAGGTGCCGAGGTCTCGCTCGAAGTCGGTCTCGGCGACGTGGACTTCCGCCCGATCGACTCGGGTCCCGCTCAGCTCATCCAGGGGCACCAAGGTGGCTACCACGTGGTCCTGGGCCTCCGCGGCACGGGGTTCGACCTGGCCGACTGGGGCGAAGGCCACCTCTACGCCACGGTGGGCGGCGAGGTCGTGGCCGACTACGACACCATCGTGGTCATGAACTGTAGCGACGCGGGTGACTACTCCGAGGCGCTGTGGCTGAACCTCATCTTCGAGACCAATGCCCCCGCGCTGCTCGGACAGGTGGCCTCGGTGCAGGCTCAGTTCACGGACATCTCCGGGCAAGTGGCCTCGGTCGAAGCGGAGATCACCATCTCCGAGACCGTCGTCCATCAGTAGCTCGTGCCCCGTTGGGGGCAATTGAAGCGGTCTGAAAGCTGTTTGTCGTCGGCGGCTCGACGTCTCGGGGCGCGGCTGCCACCATCGGCCGACAAGGTCCCCCATGACGCTCCTGCGCACCAGCTCTCTCGTTTGTCTCGGCCTGCTCGCGCTGGCCTGCGGTCCCAAGCAGCCCCCGACTCCGCCCGCGCCTCCGCCCGAGCCCGTCGAAGAGCCGGAGCCCGTCGACCCGATCCCCGCGGAGTTCGGCGCCCTGACCCCACACTTGCTGGTCAACGACGTCGCCGCGGCAGCCGAGTTCTACGGCAACGCGCTGGGAGCCGAGACCGTCTACACCCTGCCCGCGCCCGATGGCTCGACGGTCATGCACGCCGAGCTCAAGGTGGGGGACAGCACGCTGATGCTCGCGCCCGCCAGCGAAGAGGCCAAGGACCCCATGATGCTCGGCGGCTCGCCGGTTCGCATGATGCTCTACGTCGAGAACGCGGACGCGGCCTTCGAGGCGGCCATCGCCGCGGGAGCCATCGCCGAGATGCCCGTGGCCGATCAGTTCTGGGGCGATCGCTACGGTGCATTCATCGATCCCTTCGGGCACTCGTGGGCCGTGTCCACGCATGTCGAGGACCTGACCCCGGAGCAGATGCAGCAGCGGGCCGAGATCGCCAACTCGAAGAAGAAGCGCCGCCGCAAGAAGAAGGGCAAGCCCGCCTGGGCCGCGGTGGAGGGCACGCCCGCCACGCAGAAAGTCCCGGAGGACTACCACACCATCACGATGTCGCTGACCGTCAACGGCGCCTCGGATGCGATCGATTTTTACACCAACGCCTTCGGTGCGACCGAGCGGGCGCGCATGCCCATGCCGGACGGACGCCTGATGCACGCCGAGGTCCAGATCGGCGACGCCGTCTTGATGCTCGCCGACGAGTTCCCCGAGATGGGCGCCGTGTCGGCGCAGACCCTGGGCGGCAGCCCGGTCACCCTCCATCACTACGTCCAGGACGCGGATGCGACCCACGCCAAGGCGGTCGAGTCGGGTGCCAGCCAGGTCACCGCGGTGGAGCAGCAGTTCTGGGGCGATCGCTACGGCTCGCTCACCGACCCTGCGGGCATTCCCTGGGGCGTCGCCACGCAGGTCGAGAACGTTACGCCCGAGCAGATGCTCGAGCGCATCCAGGCGATGGGCCAGCCGGCAGAGGGCGGCGCCGAGACGCCGGCCGAGGGTGAGGCCGAAGCGCCCGCCGAAGCCAGCGCGCCCTAAATAGGGCCCTCGCGAGCGAGCACGACGGACCCGTTGTGGGCTCGCCCGCGAAGGCGCGGAGGCGCGGAGGCCCGCCATAGCGCGAGCCCCCACCATATCGAGACCGATCGCGGGCAGACGCGATCGGTCTCGTTCGTCTCACATATCGTCGGGACAGGGATCGTCGATCAGGAACGTCATCTCGGACAGCGCCTGGACCTCCGGCGTGTCGCCCAGGATGAGCGGCATGCCGCACGCATCGTGGAAGGCCGCCGCGTAGGCCTCGGGGTCGCTCATCTGTCCGATGTCGTCGAGGCCGGGGATGACCACCGCGTAGGTCGTGCCCGGAACCATGACCGTGCCGTACTGCGCGTGCGAGATCGAGACGTCGAGTTCACCGATGAGGCGGTTGCCGACGTCGACCTGCAGGCAGGGAATGGCCCCTGCGGCGACCTCCTCGGGCGTCGCGTCGGGATCGCAGTCGAGGCCGCCCGCCACCAGGGGCCCATCGGCGCTACCTTCGTGCAGCTCGATCTTGCCGAGGTTGCGCGGCCCCTGGTCGTAGTAGGCGGAAAACTGCATCGCGACGTCGGTACACGCGTGAATGCGCAGGTTGTCGGTGGGGAATAGCGAGTTCGGCACGATGCGGAACTGCGAGGTCTCGAACACGAGCTCGGACCGACCGTCGAGGGTGCCGCCTTCTTCGGAGGTGATGAACTCGGCGTCCTCCGAGTCGGCGAAGATCATCCGATAGGTCGAGCCGGAGCACAGCGCGAGGTCGTGGTCCTCGTATAGCTCGGGCAGGAAGTCCTCGTTGGCGATCCAGCCGTCGTTGGGATCGCGGTCACCGACCAGGCCCCGCCCCTCGGCACAGGCCTCGATGTCGTTGCGTCGCATGTTGCCGATGTCTGCGATGTTCAGGCGCATGGCGGAGTGGTCCTCCTCCCAGCGCAAGCCACCCACGCCGCTGACGAAGGGCACCGCATACCCGCCCTCGGGGGATGCCCGCCCGGGATCGCTGGCGGAACCGAGGGGGGCCTCGCACCAGGCTTCGAGCGCTTCGTCGCACAGGTCGGGCTGGCCTTCCTCGCACGCGCAGGAGCTCTCGGCCGGGAGCAGGACGTCGCGATCGTAGCGAGCAATGGGGCTCACCCCCGGCTGCTCGAGCGGGTCGCAGCCCGGGGCACCGCCCAGCCCGGCGTCGCAGCACTGCGCGGGATCGAGTTCGTCGAAAAAGCCGGGGTCGCACTCAGCGAGGCGGTCCCCCGCATCGCCGGCCCCGAACGCGGCATCGGCCACGAAGCAGCCCCCCGCGGCCCGGGCATCGAAGCGACGATCGACGCAGTAGGAGTCGCCGTTGCCGATCGTCTCGCAGGTCGCGAACCACTCCGCCCGACACACCCGGTTCTCGCAGTTCTGATTGCTCGCGCACGCCTCGCCCTGGGCGTTGACGCCGATACAGGTCTGACCGTCGGCGCAATGGGACTCGCTGCCACAAGGCTCTCCCAGCCGCTCGACCGCGGCCGGACGCTCGTCGGGATGCGTCTCGCGGATCTTGTCGTACCAGGGCACATCCCAGGTCTCCGAGCCTCCGTCCCACGCATACGTATAGAGGGTGTCCTCGGAGTGACGATCGACCTGCAGCTGCAGGCCCGCACACTCGATGAGGGAGTCGCCCGCGGGGTCGCACGCCATGGCCGTGCCGTCGCGAACGGTGCGGGGGGTACCGCTGTCGTCGACGCCGTAGCGCATGACGGCGGTGCTGAGCAGGAAGTCACAGGACGAGCAGCACGTATCGGCGCCGCCCTCGGGGGTGTTGCACGACTGGCCCGTCGTCGACCGTAGCCGCCCCGGCCGGGGGTCGAAGACCATCGAGGGGGCCATGCGCAGCGGTCGGAGGGTTCCGCCGTCGTCCCAGGTGCCTTGGCACAGCTCCTCGAGCTCGTCTTCGGAATAGTTGATGCCCTGCGCGGTCAGGCGCTCGGCACAGGTCTCGTTGATCAACCGGGTGATGAGGTCCGGGTTTTCGGTGACGCCCTTGTGGAAGTCACCGCGATAGGCAGTTCCCGGTCCTTCGAGGCGGACCGCCCCCGTGTGCCATAGATAAGGCTCCTCGAGGCTCGGGTTGTCGGGGCGGGGGCGAGTCCGCTCGAAGGACTGCACGTCCACGGGGGTCTCGAAGCCGACGAACGTGGCGAAGGCCATCCTCGCGCCGAAGCGGCAATACTCCTCGGCGCCCACGGGGGACTCCATCGCCCCCTCCGTCTCGGGGCACGAGACGGCCGGGCCATCCGCATCGGGCAGCGGCGAGACCGTCTCGGGGCATCGGTCTCCCACGCAAATATCGGATCCGAACAGATGGATGAGTTCCCCCGTGAAGCCCGGGGCCGTGATCATGGAGACCGCGAAATCGGGGTCGCAGATGCCATCGCAGTTGTTGGCGGTATCCGTGCCATCGGCCGTGCCGTCGGCCGACGTGGCACCATCGGTGTCCGTCTCACCTCCGGTCCCGGTCGCGGTCACGTCACCGATGACGCCTGGACCCACGCCACACGCGGGGAGCAACAATAGGGCGCCCGCGAGGCCACGGGCAGGAAGAGTCATGATGGGGCGAACGTGCATGGTGTCTACCCCTCGCCTTTCCCGGCTTCGACCCAACCCGTGATCGCGATGGGATGAATCGTTCGTCACTTCGACGAACAAGCCGCTCGCACGCGCCCCGCGTGCGCGGAGGCGGGAAAGGCCCGCAAGAACAGCCGAGCTTCCGCCCGCGCCTGCGGCCCCTTGCCCGCGGCACACAGCGCTTCGATGCGAAGCACCAGCCGATCCTCGCGCATCTGGCCCTTGGGGAAGGCACGCGCGTGGGCGTCGAGGACCTCGAGGGCGCGGGTCGGGCGTTGGTCCCGAAGCGCGCGACGGGCTTTTTGTACGAGGATGAGCTCGGCTTGAAGCTCGTCGAAGGCCGGGTCGGCGGCGGGCTCGGGGGAGTCTTGGGCGGTCGATGCCGCGGGGGCGGGCCGTGGCCGGGAGGAGGGCTTGGACTCGACGGGCTGCGCGGGCGCAACGGTAGGGGGAGGCACCAGCTCCGCTCGATCGGCCGCCACGGCTTCGACGGCCGGGCTCGTGCTCGGCTTCGGGCTCGCGGCGCCGACCACCTCGCGGGGCGTCTGGGCGGGCGCAGAGTGAGGGGCCTGAGAAGGATTGCGGGGCGTGACCGGCTCGCTGCGCCAGGGGTTGAGCGCCAGCACCACGGCCGCGGCCGCAATGACCAACGCGCCCGCGCCCACCATCAGCCACGGCGAGCTCGAGATCGTGGGGCTCGACTCCACCGAGGGCTGAGGCGCCCCCGCGTCGAGCGAGCCTTCGATCCGCGCCCACACCTCGTCGCGCTGCTCGGGCGCATACCCCTGCGCTTCGCGATAGGTGCGGAGCATGGCGCGGGCCTGGGGACTACGACGGGCCATGAGCGGAACTCCCCTCGCGATCGAGTGCCTCGAGATACTGCGCAAAGGCCTTTCGGGCGGCGCGCAGGCGGGCGTAGACGGTGTTGACGTTGGTGCCCAGCGAGCGCGCGACCTCGGCCCCGGGCATGCCTTCGATGTCGGCGAGGGCAAAGACGATGCGTTGCTTGGCGGGGAGCCCTTCGAGGAAGGCGTCGATGTGGGCGACGACGCGGCTGCGGGCCAGCTCTTCGTCGGGGCGGCCGTGGGCCGAGGGCGAGGGCACCACCCGCAGGCGTCGCTGGTGGCGAGCCGAGGATCGGCGGTGGTGCAGCACCACCCGTCGCGTGATCCCGAACAGCCAGCTGCGGAGCGTGCCTCGGGCCCCGTCGAAGTCGGGGAGGCGGCGGTGAGCAATGATGAACACGTCGTGCACCACGTCGTCGAGGTGGCGTTCGGGCACGCCCAGGTGCCGAGCGCTTCGCAGCACGAAGTCGGCGTGGGCGCGATAGACCTCCGCCAGCTCGCGCCGCCAAGGGTCGGGCGAGGCGGCTGCGCGAGAGGATCCCGAGCGGCGATGGTCGGCCACCGCTCCCTCTTTCCCGGCTCGGCGCCAATCCGTGATCCGCCGCCACGCATTCATGGCAGGCGCAGCTCCAGCCCCAGCAGACCGCGGGCCTGGACGGGGCCGATCTCGTGGATCGTGCCGAGGCCGACGATCTCGAATTCGGACCGCAGGAGGGGCACTGCGACCTCTCCTCGGGCAAACAGCGCAAACCGCGGCACCACCGGCCAGGCCACCCCCAGGCCGCCCACGGGGGCGAGCCAGGGCAGCCGCGCGACCTGCGTGCGAGGCACGCCGTAGCCGCGGCCGATCGTCTGGCCCCCGTCGAGGCCCAAGCACAAGGGGGTCTCGACCGGGCCGAAACGGGGGCTCGCGCAGGCCCGCGCCCCGACCGTCCAGTGGTCGAAGCGACCGCCCGCGTCGGCGGAGTTCGGCGAGCTCTGCTCGGTGGGAAAGCGATAGCTCCCGGTGAGCTCGGCGCGAAACCAGCGGACGATGACCCCGGCCGACAGCGTCGCCCCGAAGCCCACGCCGGGCAGCGCCAGGCCATCGACCAGGCCCGCGCCCGCGACGAAGCCTCGCCAGGGCGGCTCGGGATCGGCACGCACCATGTCGGCGCCCGTCCGGGCCTCGATCTCCCCGATGGGTTCGATGGCCTCGGTGTCCCCCTCGGTCTGGGGGGGCTCGACCACGAACGCAGGCTCGGACTCGGGCTCCTCGGCCGCGGGTTCGACCGGGGCGGGCTCATCCGGCTCGATCGGCTCGTCCAGGTCGGTCGTGGCCAGCCGGTCGAGCACGGTGGGATCGACCGCGATCGCGATCGCCAGCGCAGCCGCGTTCACCACCGTGTTGCAGGCGGGCGCATGAAACCGTCGCTCCCCGCGGTTCGGCCCCGCCTCGAAGCGCGTGACCACCTGCCAGCGATCGGGGTGCTGCTCGACGGTGGCCTCGACCCGGACGGGCGTGCGCATGCTGGAGCCAGCCATGAGCCGATCCATCGCCACCGTAAAGGTCGACGCGGGACATTCGGCGGGGGCTTGCCAGGAAAGCTCGACGGGCGGACCCGCCGAAGCCTCATCGGCCGCGGGCTGAGCGTGGACCCGTCGGGGGCCCGCGATCATCGCGAGGGAAGCCGCCACCAGGGCCGAGCCGAGCCGCCGCCGCGTTGTGGACCGAAGCACCGAGGGACCAACTGTCCCAACGACCCGCGCTTTCACACCGCGATGCACCCGAGACTCGCGCATAGTGCGGGGTTTGCCCAATCCAAGCGCTCCAGCGACGGCGAGCCGCTCAGCGGACCGCGATGCGGGCCACGTGCGCGTCCACGAGCTCGCCGACCACCGCCGCCGTGCTCACGTTGCGCTCGCCGAGCGCCTCCACCAAGGCATCGCAGCGATCGGGGGAGACCGCGATGAGCAGCCCGCCCGAGGTCTGCGCATCACACAAAAGCAGCTGCCCCGGCTTTTCGACGCCCTCGGCCCAGTCGACCGACTCGTTGAGGAAGCGCCAGTTCGCATGGGTCCCGCCCGGGGCGATGCCGGCTTCGACATAGGCCACCGCCGCCTCGATGGCGGGCACGTTGGCCCGCTCGATCACCGCTCCGCACTTGGAGGCCGACACCATGTTGCGCAGGTGGCCGAGCAGGCCGAACCCGGTGATGTCGGTGGCCGCGTGCACTCCTTGGTCGGCCACGCCCACCGCCTCGATGGCCTCGGCCGCCGCGCGGTTCAACGTGCTCATGACCACGATGGCCTCGGCGATCGCTCCGCGCGAGTCCTCGTCGTTCTTGGCCGCGGTGGTCACGATGCCGGTCCCGATGGGCTTGGTGAGCACCAGCTTGTCGCCGGGGCGGCCCTTGGCATTGCTGACCACGCGGTCGGGGTGCACGACCCCGGTCACCGCGAGCCCGTAGATGGGCTCCTCGCTGGCGATGGTGTGACCGCCCGCGATGTCGATGCCCGCCTCGCGGGCCTTGTCGGCGCCGCCGCGGAGAATCTCGCCGAGGATCTCCACGTCGAGCTCGGCGGGAAAGCCCACCAGGTTGAGCGCGGAGATCGGTCGCCCGCCCATGGCGTAGACGTCGCTGAGCGCATTGGCGGCCGCGACCGCACCGAAGTCGTAGGGCTCGTCGACGATCGGCGTGAAGAAATCGGTGGTGAGCACCAGGGCTCGCTCGTCGTCGAGGCGATAGACCGCGGCATCGTCGGCGGTCGAGCTGCCCACCATGACCTTCGGGTCGGTGATCGGCGGCAGGCGCTCGAGCAAGGGCAACAAATAGCCGGGCGGTTGCTTGGCAGCGCAGCCCGCCCGCTTGGCGGTCTTGGTCATTCGAATGGCCATGGTGCGCCCGCAGTATACGACCGACCCGGGTACCCAGTGGCTGCCCACCGTGGTCCCGGGTCGAGTTGCGAGGCGGCGCCCGCGAGCGCCCCTCGATCCTTGGCCAGCGCTCAGCGCTTGCGCGGGTTCTGGATGTGGACCGCCTCGCCCACCGCGTGCTTGGCCGCTTCCATCACCGCTTCGCCCAAGGTGGGGTGCGGGTGGATGGTGAGGCCGATGTCCGGGGCGTAGGCGCCCATCTCGATGGCCAGCGCCGCCTCGGAGATGAGGTCGCTGGCCTCGGGACCGACGATGCTGACCCCGAGCACGCGCTCGTCCTTGGCGTCGATGACGACCTTGACGAAGCCCTTGGTCTCGTCGATGGCCATGGCGCGCCCGAGGGCGGCGAAGGGCATCTTGCCGACGTTGACCTTGTAGCCCTTGGCCTCGGCTTCCTTCTTGCTCAGGCCGGCGGTGGCGATCTCGGGCTCGGTGAAGACCACGGCGGGGATGACCCGCGCGTCGTTGATGGTCTTCTTGCCCGCGATGACCTCGGCGACGACCTCGGACTCGTGGCTGGCCTTGTGCGCGAGCATGGGCTGGCCGACCACGTCGCCGCAGGCGTAGATGCCGGGCACGTTGGTCTGCTGGCGCTCGTCGACGGGGATGAAGCCCTTGTCGTCGAGCTTGACCCCGGCCTTCTCGATGGACAGGCCCTTGGTGACGGGGCGACGACCCACGGCCACGAGCACGCACTCGGCCGCGACCTCGCGGATCTTGCCGTCGATCTCGACCTGGACCACGGCCTTGCCGTCTTTCTCGGTCCAGCCCTTGGCGCGCGCCTTGGTGATGATCTCACCGCCGCCGCCCTTGATCTCCTTGGCGACCAGCTGGGCGAGGTCTTTGTCCATGGAGGGCAGGATGCGATCGAGACCCTCGATGACGATGAGCTTGGTGCCCACGCGCTGGAAGGTCTGGCCGAGCTCGAGGCCGATGTAGCCGCCGCCGATGACGATCATCGACTCGGGCACGTGGTCGAGCGCCAGGGCCCCCGTGCTGTCGAGGATGCGCTTTTGGTCGGGCTCGAAGCCGGGGATGACGATGGGCACGGAGCCCGTGGAGATGACGATGTGCTCCGCCTCGACGATGTCGCTGGGCTTGCCGTCGGAGTAGGTCAGCTGGACCCGCTTGGGGCCCAGGAACTCGGCGGTGGCGTTGACGTAGTCGGTGCCGTTGCCCTTGACCAGGCCCTGGACGCCGGAGGTCAGCTTGCGGACGATGCCGCCCTTCCACTCCTGCATCTTGCCCATGTCGACCTGGGGCGTGCCGAACGACAGGCCCATCTTCTCGGCGCCCTCGGCCTTGTGGGCCAGCTTGGTCGCGGAGATGAGCGCCTTGGAAGGGATGCAGCCCACGTTGAGGCACACGCCTCCGGGCTGGTCCTTTTCTACGAGCATGGCATCGACGCCGAGCTGCCCGAGACGGATTGCACAGGGGTAACCGCCGGTACCCGCACCAATGACGAGAGCCTTCTTCTTGATCGTGGCCATGAGAATTTCCTAGATGCCTGCGAGCAAAAGCAGGGTGGGATCCTCGAGGTAGCGCTTGACCTCCTGGAGGAAGCTAGCACCCTCGAAGCCATCGACCACGCGATGGTCGAGCGACACGGACAAGTTCATGAGGTGACCCACCACGATCTCGTCGTTGTCGTTCACCACCGGGGTCTTGCGAATGGCATGGACCCCGAGGATACCGACCTCGGGATGGTTGAGGATCGGCGTCGCGAGCACGCCACCGATGGTGCCGAGGCTCGTGATGGTAAAGGTCGATCCGACGAGCTCGTCGCGGCTGGCCTTGCCCGTGCGGGCGGCCTCGCTGACGCGCAGAATCTCGCGGCCGATGTCGAGCAGGCTGAGCCGGTCGGCGTCGTGCACCACCGGAACCATCAGGCCCTGGTCGGTGGCGGTGGCGATGCCGATGCTGTAGCGCTTCTTCAGGACGATCTGCCCCGCCGCCTCGTCGAGCATGGCGTTGACGATGGGGTACTTCTTGAGCCCCAGGATGACCGCCTTGACGATGAAGGGCAGGTAGCTGAGCTTGACGCCCTGCTCGAGCGCGGCCTCGCGGGCCTGCTTGCGCACCTTGACCAGCGCGCTGACGTCGATTTGCTCGACGTAGGTGTAATGGACCGCGCTGGTGTACGACTTGACCATGCCCTCGGCGATGCGCCGACGCATGCCGCGGAAGGGAATGGTCTCGTCGGCGGCGGGCGCCCCGAGGTCGCGACGAGCGGCGGGAGCGGCCGGAGCCGAAGCAGCGGGAGCCGGAGCAGACGGTGCCGCCGGAGCAGCCACGGCCGGCGCGGGCGCGGGCGCGGCGGGGGCCGGGGCCGAGCGAGCCTCGAGCACCTCGGTCTTGGTGATCCGCCCCTGACGGCCGGGCACCCGGCCCAAGTCGATGCCCTCTTCGCGGGCCAGCGCGCGGGCAGCCGGAGTCGCGAGGATCTTGCCGGTCGCCGGATCGCGGGGAGCCTCGCCGCTGGCGGGCGGCGGAGCAGACTGCGTCACGGGCGGAGCGGACTGCGTCACGGGCGGTGCCGACGCGGGGGCTGGGGCGGGCGCGGGCGCCTGCACGGCGGCACCGGCCTCACCGAAGATCGCAATGACCGCGCCGACCTCGGCGACTTCGCCTTCCTCGACCACGATGCGCTCGACGGTGGCGGCGACGGGCGAAGGGATCTCGACGGTGGCCTTGTCGGTCATCACCTCGACGAGCCCTTCGTTGGCGGCGACGCTGTCACCGGGCTTCTTGAGCCAGCGAACGATCTCGCCTTCGACGACCCCTTCGCCGATGGCAGGGAGCTTGAACTCGGACATGGACAACGACCTCCGTGACGCGTGAAAACGCTAGTAGCTCGCGCTGCGAGTGATGGCTTCGGCCACCCGTGCGACGGTGGGAATGGCATCCCCTTCGTCGGACGGTCGCACAGGAGCATCGGCCCCGGTCACGCGCAGGACCGGAGCATCGAGGTGCAAGATGGCCGCGTCGGCGAAGTGAGCGGACAGTTCCGCCCCCACGCCCCCCGCACGCGGCCCGGCATGCACGATGACCAATCGGCCGGTGGCTCGCGCCTCGGCCTGCAATGTCGACAGATCGAGCGGGGCCAAGCAGCCCACGTCGACCACCGCGGCGTCGACCCCGGTCTGCGTGACCGCGTCGAGGGCCACGTCGAGCGCGGCTCCCCAGGCGAACACGGTGACGCGGCCGCCGTCGCGAACCCGATGCGAAGCGGCGGCGCTCCGGCCCAGGTCATGGGCGAGCGGGCCTCGCGGGGCGGACAGCAGCAAGGTGCGCGGCAACAGCAGGACCGTGGGGCCCTCGCTGGCCGCATGCTCGACCGCTGCTCGGAGCCAGGCCCCCGCCTCTTCGGCCTGCCCGGCACAAAGGACGTTGAGTCCCGACACGCGCGCGAGCACGGCCTCGACCGCCTCGGTCGCGGCACCGCCCAGGCCCAGGCCCGGTCCGCACGGCGCGATGAAGCACAGCGGCGTCGACACGCCGTCGTCGCTGCGCCACGACCAGGCTGCGGCGTCTCGCAGTCCCGCGAGACCTTCGAGCAAGGCCTCGACACCGGGCAGCACCACGATCGGGTGCCGTCCCGCCATCGCCAGGCCGGCCGCGTGGGCGGCCAGCACGGTAGGGGTCAACGGGGTGGAGAGCGCGCGCTCGCGCAGCGCCTCGTCGGCGACCACGTCCTTGGACAGACCCAGCATTCCGCCGTCGGCGACGTCTTCGCCCAGCAGCACGCGACGGTCGTCGTCGCGCAGCAGGTCGGCCAGTCGTGCGGCCAAATCTTCGAGCACGGTCACGATGCGCCTCCCGATTGCGAAGCGGTTTCCAGTGCGGTCACCGCGTTGTCGAGCTGGCTGCGGATGTCCGCCTCGACGACGTCCTCGAAGGTCGACGACCACTCACCGCGGGAATCGAGGAAGCGTCGCAGTCGCTCGATGGGGTCGCGATGCGCAGGGGGATCGTGCAGCTGCGGGGTGACGACCACGTCGACCACGCCCGGCCCTCGCCCTTGGCGGGCCCGCTGAGCCGCGGACGCGATGGTGTTGTGCACCGCGACCGGGTCCGCTCCGTCGACGCGCCGGGCCCACAGGCCACAGCTGCGCGCGCGGTCGGCCACGCTGTCTCCGAGCACGCCCGCCTCGGCCGGCGCCCCGTTGGGCCACAGCTGGCTGCGCACCACGATCACCATGGGCAGGGTGCAGCTCGCGGCCAGGGCCAAGGTCTCGGTGAAGGCGGCGGTCGTGCTCGAGCCCTCGCCGCACGAGGCGAACACCGCCCGCCCCTTGTCTTCGCCGTGGGCATAGCCAGCGGCGATGGCCAGGTGCATGGCCAGGGCGTCCGTGCCCGCGCCGATCTTCAGCGCCGTGCTCGAGACGTGCCCGGGTCGGTCCCGACCCTCGCGACCCGACACGCGGAACACCAGCTCCTGCGGCGTCATCCCGCGCGCCAAGGCGATGGCGGCATCTCGACCTCCGCCGAAGATCCACTCCGCCTCGTCGGCGATGCGAGCCATCGCGACCAACGGTGCTTCTTCGCCCGCGGCGGGAGCCCACATCGGCAACCCGAGTCGGCCGAGCCGCAGGTCGAGACTTCGAGCCTCCACCAGCTGCTTGTAGTAAGCGCGGGCGTCGAGGCTACCAAGGGTCGCCCCGTCTACGAGCCGGCCCTCGGCATCGAGCAGGGCGGCAGCTCCTTCGGGATCCCAGGGCGTGGTCTCCATGTCGGTTTCGATTCGAGTCGGCGAGGAGACAAGAGGCCCCCTACGGCCGTTTCGCGCGCCTTCGAGCCGCTTTTAGCCGTGGCTCCGCAGACCGTCAAGGCACCGCGAAGCGGCCGGGCGGCTCCACGCCGTGGGTTTTGTCGGGAAGCCTTGTTCACACCGGGCCGCCTGCTTTGTGGTGGGACCCAGCTCACAACCACCGGTCGCGCGTTATGGTGATCGCGATGTCCCCCAAGCCCCCGAGTCCCCCTCGGTTTTCGCTCGAGTCCGGCCGGGAACGAGGCTTCGAACGCGTCCTCAAGTGGGGCGTGCTCGCCGTCGTCGTCGCGGGTCTCGTATGGACGATCCCTCACTGGCCCAATGCATGGCGTTGGGTGAACGGGCGGGAAATGCTGTACGTGCCCGAGCACGACCCGAACCTCGACGCCGTTGAACTCGAGCAGGTCCACCGTGAGCTGTGGACGAAGTTCTTGGTGGCCGCGGCTCGAGCCACGCCGGGCTCCGACGACGAGCGACTGAACGAAGCGCGCAAGACAATGCGCACGGCCATCGGGGCCGACGAAAACCTCACCGAGATCTTCGACGAGCTCGACGGCATCGTGACCACCGATCGCCTCGAGGGCGCGGGCGCTCAGCGACGCGCGCTGTGGCTGACCCGGGCGTGGAACCACTACCTCGACCTCGAGGGGCAGCCCTACTTCCTGCATGGGCACATCACCGAAGACCGCCTGCCGATCTTCTACGCCCACATGTACAAGGTGGTCGCCGACGCCTCGGCCACCGTGGGCGAAGAGGAGCTGCGGGTGCGCGCGGTCAGCCGCCTCGATCGCATCAACCTGCGCGAGCCCTACCTCGGCTACGCCAGCAACGCCGACGAGAGCGCCATCGTGCTCTCCGATCGCATCATGGAGCTGGCCATCGACCGGGTGTGGCCCCTGCTCGGCTCGACCAGCCGCGACCGCCTCGACCAGATCTTCCGCCCCATGGTCGTGGCCGAGCTCCGCCGCGCCATGCCCGGCGAGACCCTCGCCCTGCTCACCAAGGCCGCCGCCCTGCGCTCGACCCTGGTGGAGACCCGCAAGTCGATCCTCGGGCGTCGGTGCAGCTACCTGTGGATCCCCCGCCCGCCGGCCATCGGCTACACCCGCGACGAGCTCGACCGCCTCAGCGAGTTCGTGGGCGAAGGCCCGTGTGCCGGGGTGACCGGCGAAGAACTCAACACCCTGTGGAAGACCAGCGAGAAGCTCCAGGGCTTCGAAGGCCTCGACGAGGCCGCCGAGCGGCTCGCCGCCTGGGTCGCCCGGTCCATCGCCATCCACGAGCTGCGCCTCGCCGCCGACGAGCTACTGCTCGACCCCCGCGAGCCTCGCAAGTGTGGGCCCTGCACCTCCGGCGACGCGCGGGAGGTTCGCTCGCAGGCCGCCGCCTACATGGCCGAGCTGGCCTGGGCCGATGCCCCCGCGACCGCGCTGTATCGCATCTGTATCACCTCCGCGTTCCTGGGCCCGCACGCGCGCGCCCGCGAGATCGTGACGCAGGCGCTGGGCGGCTCGTGCCGCGAGGGTGCACCCCCCGAGCTGACCGAGTCGGCCCGAGCCCTCGCCACCAAGGAGTTCGGCAACTCCGAGACGATCGTGCTCGGAGCCGACTTCCCCGAGCGCCTCCCGGTCGTGCCCGCCCGAGACCAGCAGCCCGAGCGCAACCCGGACGCAGGCTGAATGCTCGGGCCTACCGAGACGAAGGGGTGAGGCTCGCTCACCCCGTAGCGATGGTCGGGGTCAGGCGACGCGGGACTGCTGTCCCGCCCCGTTGCCGCACAGCGGAAGGTTCTCGATGGTGGCCGGCCACTCGCCGTGCTCGAAGGGGTACTGCATGAACTCGCGCACCCGCTGGGCGAACTCGGGAATCTCCTCGTCGCTGAGCCCCGAGGCGTCGATCTGCGGACCGACGAACACGTCGACCGTCTTGCCCGGGTAGAACAGGAACGAGCCCTTGCGATTGACCTCGTACATGCCCTTGACGATGATCGGCACCACCGGCATCTCGGCGTTGCGGGCCATCATGAACACGCCCCGGCGGAACTTCTGAATCTTGCCGTCCTTGGTGCGGTGCCCCTCGGGGAAGGTCAGCACCGACATCCCGATCCGGCGTCGCTCGGCCGCGGCCTCGCTGAGCTTCCGAATCGTCTCCGTGCGGGACACGCTGCGGTCGACCGCGATGCCCTTGGAGACCATCATCATCCAGCCGTAGATGGGCAGCTTGAACTGCCAGGCGTTCATCAACCCGGAGAACGCATGGGGGATGACGCAGGTCGCCACCATGCCATCGATGAGGTTGATGTGGTTTTGGACGTAGATGGCCCGCTGCTCGGGATCGAAGCCGGGGTGGTGATGCACCCGCAGGCGCGTCAGCGTCAGCGGTACGCAGGCCGCGAACATCGGGCCCGTCACCCACATGTGGACCTTCTGATACGGGAATCCGATCACCCGTAGGAGGATGGAGAGCACCACGCCCACGAACATCACCGCGAACGAGGTCGTCCAATACAGTACGGTAAAGATAGTGATCCCGGTTCGGCGCAACACGGTGCCGCGAAGCATACCGCTCCCCGCGATGACGCCGTGCGGCCAGCGTCACACCGGTCGATGTGAGCGAGCGAACCAACCGCGGTTAATCGTGTGAGGAAGGCCGCCAACTTCGCGAAGACCTCGGCGTTTCTCACGGCGGGCTTGGCGTTGCGTGCACCACCGTGCACGGCCGATCGCACGCAACGGCATCATGCGATCCGTCTTCGCCGATCTCGCATGCGAACTCGGCACGTCGCCCTCCGAGGGCGAACGGCGACCGGTCAGGTGCTCGCGCGACAGACCTCGCCCGGTCCGTCGGCAATCGTCACGCAGGTCATGCCATCGGGACAGCCGCCCTTGCCCGCGCCGCCCTTGCACCGGATCTCGCACGCGAAGAACTCGGGACCGCGCGGGCCCGCGATGCCGTAGTAGCTGATGCACTCGCGCGGCGGTGCACAGGGCTCGCCGTCGCAGTCGGTCGCACCGGGTTCACCCGCGGAAGGGTCGGTCGGCGTCTCGGGATCGGCGGGTGTCTGTGGGTCGCTCGGGTCCGCGGGCGGCGGCGTCTCGGGCTGCGCTGGCGTGCCTTGCTCGGGCGGCGGGCTCGACCCGTCGGCGGCCGGCTTCTTGCCCCCGTCGCAGCCCATCGCGACGACCAACGACAGGGAACACAGGGCGACCGCGAGACGCTGCATGCCGACGACGATAGCCCGTTTCGACCCGGGCTCGCGCGGCACGATCCGGGCGCGCTCGCGCCCGTGTAGCCGAGCGAGCCCGATCTGGCCACCGGGGGTCCACGGAAACGGCTTTCGCCGGCAATGCCGGGTCCTGCGTGCTAGATCATGATCAGTGCTGACCGTCGCTTCCCTCCTCGCCGCGATGACCATCGCGGGTGCTTTTTGGGTCGGCGTCCTCGCGGCCCGGCGCCTGCGCGACTGGGGTGAGGGGCGTCGGGCTCTGGAGGAAGGCGGCCCCGCTCCGCTGGCCTTGGCCGCGGTCTCGGGCGCCCCCCCCGACGACGATGCCACCCGTCGGGTTCGGGCCCTGGTGGCGCAACGCCTCAAAGACCACCAGTGGAGCGGCGACCGAGCCCTGCCCCGCGCCTCCGGGTCCAGCGATCGCAGCGAGTCCTCCGCGGGCGAACGCGAAGACGCTCGGCTGAGCACCCTGCGGGTGGGCGACGTCGTCGTCCTCGACGGGGCGGGCACCGAGGTCGGCAGCGACTTCATCGTCGAAGGCGTCATCAACCTTCGCGAAGGCGGCACCACCACGGTCGTCGCCAACTTGGCCGACGGCGACCGTCGTCGCTGGCTCGTCGGCACCGAGTCCCAGCCCCGCTGGCTCCTGCTCGAGCCCGTCACCGACCACGGCCTCTCCGGCGAGCCGCCTCGCAACATCCGGCGCCCGGGTGGCCTGTACAACCTCGAGCGTCGCGGCCAGGCCAGTGCCGCCTGCGTCGGCTCGCACGATCGCCCGCCGCAGTCTCGCGCCGCCACCTACCTGTACCGCGCCGCCAGCCGCCAAGTGCTGTGGCTCGAGCGCTGGGGCACCGAGGTCGTCATGGGCGAAGGCGAGGCCATCGACGCCTCGTCCGTCTCGTTCCTCCCCGGGTCCTGAGGTTCAGCCCGAGCGCCTCGGGAGGCGATGACGCCGCGCTCGTCGACGAGCGCCGCGTTGCCCCCAACGTCATTCGCAGGACGTGCTGTCGAAGCGTTCGCTCTGGATACGAAACGACGCGGCCGTACCTTCGGCCGCCGACAAGCGAAGCGTGTAGTTCCCAGCCGAAAGACATGCTGTCAATCCGAGCCAGGCGCCCGCATCCTGGGGAAGGGACGCGTCGACTTCATCGCACGCGGCGTCGCACTGCCGAAGCCGAATCCTCGGGTCCGCTTCAGGGTTTTCCGAGTAGATGTCGAACGAGTATCGGCCGTCGGCGGGGACGTTGAGCGACAGCATGGTCCAAATCTCGCCAGAGCGAGGCCCCAACGTCGTGGGTTCGTCGCATCCCACTCGGACCGAGAGGTCGACCTCGTCGCCATCGTTTGCCGGAAACTCGATCGGGTTTCGTCCGCAGTCGAATCCGTCGTAGCGAAAATGGGTGGAATCGCAGATCGGATATTCCGCCTCGTAGTCTGCGATCATCTGGTCCATCGAGATGCCGACAACCGCCTCGACCGACGCCGCCAGGCCTTCGTAGTCATCGTCGATGGACGTCGCGTCTGCGAGCTGGACGAGCGCCTCGTCTCCGTAGAACGCCGGCAAGTAGGATACGAAGTGACCGAGTCGCGGGTAGTGAACTCCGTCGGGGAGCAAGTAGGGCCCCGTGTCCCGGAGTACGGTTTCGATATCGCTGTTGTCGACATGTCCCGCCAAAACTCGGTCGTCTCCGAACGCCACGGCCAAGCCCTCTTCCAGGCCCCGCTGGGCGCGACCATCACGAGCAGCATGGAAAAGCTCGTGCTCGTCCAGGCGCAACACCGAGAACGCGATGGAGCCATCCGCACAGCCTACCGTGGAGCCTTCACAGTAGTCGTTGAGCGTCGTCCCTGGTGTCCAGACATAGTCGACGGTCGCGACCGGACGGTTGAACAACGCTCCGATGTGAGCAGCACGCTCGTCCAGATGTTCGAACGTACCGCTACAGATTCGATCGATCGGCTCGTTGCTCCGGTACCGGAGGTCCTGTCCCTCCCAAACAACCGGAGGAAGCTCCACGGGGTCGGGTCGGCATGCCGCCAACACCAACCCCGCACCGAGAGCACCCGACCGGCTACTTCTTCTTCTCGTCGCGGTCACTGGGCATCAAACTGCCGAAGAACGCCCCGAGCGTCTCGCTCGCGGCCCCGATGGCGCGGTTGGCCTCGGTCTCCGCCCGCCCGAGCGCCTCGGCCACCGTGCCGTCCTCGATGGCCTGCTTGCCGCGATTCACCGCCGTCTGCAGGTGACCGAAGACCGTGCCTTCGTGATCGTTGACCGCCGCCTTGCCCTTGACCTCGTCGGTGACGAAGGCCGTGCCGCACGACGAGCACTCGAGCACGTGATGCGTGCCGTGGGTGAACATCTCCACGAAGTAGAGCCGAAACTGCTTGGACACGACCCGCTCGGCGAACTCGGTCGTCTGCGTGCACTTGGGGCAAGACCGAGTCACGCGCACGCCATCGGCCACGGGCTCGGTGCGGTGCTTGTCGCCGAAGATGACGAACATACTCCATAGGGTAGCACCCGGCCGTCGCCCGGGCGGGGCACGAACGAACCACTTCCGATAGCATCCCGCGGGATGACGTGGCTCTATCCAGTCGGAGACATCGCGCAGGCCGTGGCGGACGCGGCGATTAGCGAGGCCATCGAGTTTCACGGAGAGTATGGCGAGTGCGACGACATCACGCCGCTCGTCACCGCCGTCGCGAAGCTCGGGTTGCCCAAGGCGACCTCGCTGTGCATCCACCCCGAGGTCGACGGCGCGGAGTATCCCCTCGGCGACCTTCGACCCCTACGCGCAGGGCTGCCTTCGCTGGAGACGCTCGACGCCCGTGGTGTCCTCGAACGCATCGCGGGGATGCCCACCCTGCGAGAGTGTCGCCTGTGGGTGACCCCGCTGAACGACGCGGCGCTCGCCGACCTCGAGTCGGAGTCGTGGCCGATGCTCGAGTCGCTGATCATCGAGGTCGACGCGTCCCCCTACCCGGAGGGCTTCAGTGTCTCGGGCGACGCGAGCCGACTCCACGAGCTCGAATGGCCACAGTGGCGGCTGCCCCGGCTCCGCGCGCAGCAGCTCCCCCAGCTTCAGACGCTCGAGCTATGCGCCAGTCATGATGCGTACGTGGTCCTGCAGCACCTGCTGACGGAAGCCGAACTGCTCGCACGACTGGATGCGCTGAAGATCACGGCCGGGTACATCTCTCGCCGCACCGCGCAGCTGATGCTCGATCACGCCGAGCAACTGACGGGCATCGAGGAGCTCGACATCGACCCTCACGTGGGCTGGGCGGTCGACCGGGAGTTCGCCGACACGGTCGAACAGGCCCTGCCCAACGTCATGGTGTCGCCGAACATCGGGTACGGGTAGTGGCAGGCTTCAGCTGCGCTGGCGTCGACGGCCCTGCCAACGCAGCAAGGGCCCGAGCACGCGGCCGCTGGCCGGGGCGAGGTCGGCGGCCTTGGCCATCCACCCCCGCGAAGGCGGCAGCAAGACCTCGAGCGGCCGCTCCTGCAGCGCCCGGACGATGGCGTCGCTGACGTCCTGCGGGCTCAGCTCGCGGGGGCCGGAGAAGGTCATCGCGGCCGCTGCGACATCGCGCTGAACATCGAGCATGGGGGTGGCCACCGCATCGGGGCAGACGACGGAGACCGCGACGCCGTGCGGCTCGAGCTCGAGCGCCATCGACAGCGAGTAGCCGCGCACGGCGTACTTCGTGGCGCAGTACATGGCCAAGCCGGGCACGGGGGCCAACGCCGCCAGCGAAGCCACGTTCACGATGTGCCCCGCCCCGCGCTCCAGCATGCCAGGCAGCACCGCTCGCATGCCGTACATGACGCCCTTGAGGTTCACGTCGACGTGCAGGTCGATGGCGTGCTCGGGCAGCTCGTGCGCCCAGCCGGGGATCAGCACCCCGGCCACGTTGATGAGCGCGTCGAGACCATCGAAGACCTCCCCCGCCTCGTCGACCGCCGCGGTCCAGTCGTCGGGACGAGTCACGTCCAGGCGACGCACGCAGGCTCGCTCGGCAGGCCAGCGCGCGGCCAAGCCGGCCAGCGGCGCCTCGTCTCGATCGGTGGCCATCACGCGGTGTCCGCCGTCGACCAGGGTCTGCGCGAGATTGCGGCCGATACCGCTGGCACAGCCGGTCACCAGGATTCGCATGCTCATGCCCCGCCCGGTCGCGTCGCGGTGCCGTAGTTCAGCTCACCCACGTAGAAGCTGGGCTTGATGCCCGGCGACAGACGATGGGGAGTCATCTCGGAGGACGGCGCCACGTTGAAGAAGTCGGCGTTGCGCTCGGAGCAGCCGGCGATTTCCTTCTCCTGCACCATCGACAGGTACTGATCGACGGCGCCCTCGAGTGTGTTGCCGTTGAGCACGACCTCGGCCCCGGTGACCGAGGCATAGCGCCGCAGGCCGGGGATGCTGGACTTGTCGGGGGAGTAGGAGTCGGCGCTGACCCCATTTTCGCTGATCACGAACAGCCCGGCCGGCGTGTGCACGACGATGGAGTGGTTGCCCTCCGTGTGCCCCGGCGTGCGGACGAGCGCCACGCTGTCCCCCAGCATGACGTCGTCGTCGAGCAGGACCACGCGATCTTCGGGGACGCCCTCGGTGCCGTGCGGGCAGTACCAGTCGGCCTGCGTCGGCAGCAGCCCCTGCGCCGACACCCACTCCTGGCGCATGACCAGCAGCTTGGCGTTGGGAAAGAACGCCTTCCGGTTCGCGGTACCCAGCCAGCCGCGCAGGTCCTGCGTGTGCAGGTGGTCGTAGGTGATGTAGTCGATGTCCTCGGGGCGCAAGCCGAGCTGGTCGAGGCATCCCGCGACGTCGTTGCGGTCCGGCCACATCAGCTGCGCGACCGCGCCCTTGACCCCGCCGACCTTGCGACCGAGCCGATCGAAAAAGGGCGTCTTGGCGTTGCCGTCGCGATCGAGCGGTTCCGCGAGCAGGGTCTTGATCCCCTGCGGCGTGTCGAATTGCACCACGAAGAGCCGGTTGAGGATGTGGATGTAGGGCGTGGGCACCGAGCACGCATCGCGCAGGGCGTAGCGGGTCGGGTACGGCACCTTGACCAAGTCGAAGGACCGAGTGAAGCGAGCGACGGGCCCGTCGAGCATCTGCTCGCGGAAGGCTCGGGCCTGCCGCCGGATCGCCGCCAGCCGATCGATCGGCGTCGGGTGCCGACGAACCCCATCGAAGTGGTCGACGGGACGAATGAGGGGGTCGTCGTAGTTCGTGGTGCTCACGGCCGCGAGCGACCGTACGGCGCGCCCTCGCTGTGGGTCAAGCAACCCCGTGCTCGACGAGCTAGCATGGTGCCGTTCCCGTGAACGACGAAGACCAGCCGTCCGTGGAGACCGCCACCGCGACCCCCATCACGGTCGCGGCGGAGACCCGGTCCAATCCGCGCGTGGGTCGTTCGATGCCGCCGACGGAGACGCCTCGAGGCTCGCGCGAGCAGGTCGCGGCGGGCGCTCGCATCGACCGCTTCGTCGTGCTCAACCCCGCCGGGGCAGGCGGCATGGGCGAGGTCTATGCCGCCTACGACCCAGAGCTCGATCGCAAGGTCGCGCTCAAGCGCCTGCGCGCGGAGAACTCGGGGCCCAAGGCCACGAGTCGGCTCCGTCGCGAGGCCCAGGCCCTCGCTCGCCTGACCCACCCCAACGTGGTCGCGGTGCACGACGTCGGCACCCATGCCGGCCAGGTCTTCGTGGCCATGGAGTACGTCGAGGGCGAGACGCTCAAGGCGTGGCTCAAGCGTCACCCGCTCGAGCGTCGCGACCGAGCCACCGTCCTCGAGATGCTGGCCCAGGCCGGCGCGGGGCTGCTCGCCGCCCACGAACAGGGGCTGATGCACCGCGACTTCAAGCCCAGCAACGTGCTGGTCGGTCGTGACGGGCGGGTCCGCGTGCTCGACTTCGGCCTGGCCCGTCCGGTGACCCCGCGGCGCTCGTCGGACGATCGCACCGAGCCCGGGTACGCGCAGGATCAACCGAGCGGCACTCCGATGGACGTGGAGCTGACCGCCACGGGGGCCATCCTCGGCACCCCGGCCTATATGGCCCCCGAGCAATTTCGCGGCCGCGCGCTCGACCACCGCACCGACCAGTTCTCGTTCTGCTTGGTCGCCTGGGAGGTGCTCTTCGGCCGACGCCCCTTCAAGGGCTCGGAGGCCGAGGCCTACCTGTCCGCCATCAAGCGTGGGGTCCCGGCCAAAGCCCCCTCCCATGGGCCCGTGCCCGCCGAGCTCGAGCAAGCCCTGATCCGGGGCCTGGCCTACCGCCCCTCGGCCCGTCACCGCTCGCTGCAGCCCGTGCTCGATGCCCTGGGCCGAGTCTCGAAGCCCGCCGCCAGCCGCACCACCCGACGGATCATCGGCACGATCGCGCTGCTCACCGTGGCCGGGACCGCGGCGGCGGCCTATCGCATCGGGGCGGGTCAGGTCGCCGACATCTGTGCGGGCGCCGAGGCGGCCTTCGACGCGGCGTGGGGCGACGATCGGCGGCAACGGGTCGAGAAGGCGCTGTCCTCCTCCCCGCTCGACTTCGCCGACTCCACCTGGCAGCGGCTCGAGCCTACCCTCGACGAGTACCGAGATCAGTGGACCGCCTCGCACCGCGATGCCTGCGAGGCCACCTCGGTCCGCAAAGACCAGAGCAGCGCGATGCTCTCGATGAGAATGGCGTGCCTCGACCGCTCCGCCCGGGCCGTCACCAGCTTCCTCGACGTGCTGGAAACGGCCGAGCCCGACGCGATCGAAAATGCGCTGACCTCCGCCTACCGCCTGCCTGCGATCGACCACTGCGACGATCTCCGTCAGCTCAGCACCGAGGTCGAGCCGCCCTCCGATCCCGAGGTCGCCGCCCGCGTCGGCCAGCTGCGCGACCAGCTGGCGAGCATCGGGGCCCAGGTGGATGCGGGCCGCTACGACCACGCGCTCGAGCAGCTCCAGCGCATGCGCGGCGACGTCGAGAGTGCAGGCTATCGCCCGCTTCGCGCCGAGCTGTTCGCCCTGCTCGGCCGCGCGCACGGACACCTCGACGAGAGACGCCAAGCAATCGAAGCGGACGTCGAGGCCTACGTCGACACCCGCGCCAGCGGACGGACCCTCGACGCCCTGCGCATCGCCACCGCGCTGGTCCGCCACGCTCACAACCGCGACGAGCTCGAGTCGCTCGCAGCCTGGGAAGCGGTGGCTCGCGCCGACGCCGAGCGCATCGACACGCCCGTGGCCCGCTACTACGCCGCCGCTTCCGAGGTCCTGCTCGCCGATGCCCGCGGCCAGGTCGAGCTCGCGGCGTCGCTGTCGGAGCAGGCCGTGGCCGAGGCCGAGCGCGGCACCTCGTACCCCAACCTCATCGAAGCGCTCGGGCAGCACAGCCACATGCAGCTGCTCGCCAGCGAGTACGACACCGCGGCAAAATCGATGAGCGAGGCCATCGCGCTGGCGATCGATCACTGGGGCCCCACGCACCCCCGGCTGGCCCGGCTCCATCGGCTCCAGTGCGACTCGCTCACCAACGTGGGGCGCCACGCGGAAGCCCAGGCCGAGTGTGAAAAGGCGGTGAGCGCCTTCGAGCTCAACCATCACCCGCAGTCCAAGGCGCTGCCCACCGCGCTCCACAGCCTGGCCTTCGCGGTGCGCTACCAGGGCAAGGTCGACGAGGCGGTCGCGCTCCAGAAGCGAGCGTTGTCGCTGCTGCTCGCGGGTGACGACGACGCGCCGATGATCGCCATGGTCCAGCTGGCGTTGGCCCAGACCTACCGCCGTCGCAACGAGCTCGAGCCCGCGCTCGAGCTGCTCGACGAGGCCCAAGACCGCCTGTCGCGGGCCGGAGACGCCCGCCGCGACAACCTCGGCTCCGCCTTCTACACCCGAGGCCTGGTCCTTCGCGACCTGCAGCGCCTCGACGAAGCCGACGACTACTTCCGCCAAGCGCTCGAGATCTGGCGCGAGACCCTGGGCCCCGAGCACATCAACGTGGGCCGAGCGACGCTGGGCATCGCCTCCGTCCTCGACTCCACGGGCGACCCCCTCGAAGCGGCCAAGCTCGTCGAAGACCTGCTCCCGCTCTACAAGCGCAAATTCCCGCAAGAGCTCCACGTCCTCGAAAACCACCTCGGCATCTCCTACGCCCAGGCCGGACAGGTCGAGCGGGCACTCGTTCACCACCTCCGCAACCGCGAGCTCGTCGCCGCGATCTACGAGCCCGACAACCCCCGGGTGGAAGACGCCGACTTCAACATCGGGTCGACGCTGCTCGATCTGGGCCGACCCGAGGAAGCGAAGCCCTACCTCGATCGCTCGTACCAGCTCCGAACCGAGCGCCTCGAACGCGAACACCCTCGGCTGCTCTCCTCCGTGGAGGCGCAGTGCTATCTGTACGACGCCCTGGGTCACCACGAGCAGCTGGTGCCCACGTGCAAGTGGATGCTCGAACTCCTCTACGAGGCGCCGTACACCCCGATGCAAAAGGCGGGAGCCAAGTTCACCGTGGCCAAGTTCCTGTGGAAGGCGCCCGGGGCTCGCGCGCAGGCCCTCGCGATGGCCCGCGAGTGTCGAGAAGAGGCCATCGCGGCCGGCGATGTGCCTCCCGAAGAGCTCCTCACGTGGCTACGAAGCCACCGCGTGCCCTGAGCCGACGCAATTGAAAGAGCCCCCGCCGACCGCAGTCGGGGGGGCTCGGGCACGAGGCCGTGGCCTCGAGGCTCAGCCTTCGGCCGTTTCCTCGGCCGCGGGTGCAGGCGCGGGCGCGGCTTGCTGCGTGGCCTCGGCGCTGCTGGCTGCGGCGGCAGCCTGCTGCTGCGCGATGGCGGCCGCGCTGCCCTCGATTTCCATGCGGGTCCGAACCTCTTCGAGGATCTTGCCCGCCGCCGGCCGCAAGGTGACCAGCATGAAGTCGTAGACGTCGAGCATGTCCTTGGGCACGTGGTTGGCGTTGGTCAGCGTGTCGCGGACCGTGCGGCACATGGTGAGGATGCGGGTGTAGACGCGCCCCTCGGGCTTCGAGGAGTAGCGCAGCCGGGGGTAGGCCCACTGCGCCTGCTTGGCCAGCAGGGTGGGCCGCACCGCGACGTGAGCCTCGGGCTGCACCAGCGCGGGGATGGCCGACGTGAGCGGCCACGAAAGCTGCTTGCGCCCCGCCTCGAGCAGGGTGCGGCAGTACTCGTCGAAGCGCGGCTCGTAGTCGCCGCTGCCGTACAGCACGCTCCGCAGCGCATGCGACAGCGAGGCGCTGGGCTGGGCCCGCGCGACCGGCTCGGCCTGCGCCCGGGTGACCAAGTCGGTGCCGTGCACGATGTCCGTGATCCGCTTGAGGATCTCGGCGTGGTCGCCCGCCCCGATCAGCTCGTTGAGCGCGTCCGGGGACAGCAGCTCTTGGGCGTTGAACGAGGCCGCATCGCGATGACGCTTGAGCCGACGCGAGACGCCCTCGCCGCGGTGACCGTTCTTCCACTCGTTGCCGGCGAAACTCTCGGCGTACTGCTCGAGGAAGACCTCGAGCTGCTCCTCGAAGGTCAGGCGCTCCTCTTCCTGGCTTCCGTCGCCTTTGCCCAAGCCGGCGGCACGCCCCAGCTTGGCCATGAGCGTCGCCGCGTTCTCCGGCAGTTGCTCGGGCTCTTCGAGGAACTTGTAAAATGCCTCGGCGAACACGCGCTGCGTACCGTCTTCAAACTGGTACCCGCGCTTGCCGTCGCGCTCCCAGGTCATGACGGCGAGCCCCCACTGCTTGCGCTTGACGTGGTGGTACAGCCGGTCGCCGGGTTGCGGGGCAGAGTCCTCAGTGGTGCTCATTCAGCTTCCTCGTCGAAGGTCGTCGGTCGATCCGTGAGGCTCGGCCGTTTGGCTTCGGGGTAGGCGAAACCGCTGGTCACGCCACCCGAGTTGGTTCGCGTCCGGGCGAGCGCGACACCGTGTGAAGTCGTCGGAGGCTACCACGGCCCCCAAATGCCCGCAAACGCACGATTTGCTCCCTTTTTCGGCCTTTTAGCCCGCTGCCGGGCCCCGCGAACGAGGGCGATCACACACGGCAGGGGCCGCTCGGAGGCGCCCCGAAGCACGCACGGAGAGCGACCCGCGCACCCCATTTTGAGGTGAAATCGGACCACGATCATGGACCGCGTGCTTGCCCCCGGGGACCGTTTCGGGCCCTACCTCGTCCAGAAAGTTCTGGGCTGCGGCGGATTCGCTGCGGTGTACCGAGTCGACGCTCCCGACAAACCCGAGCCGCTCGCGCTCAAGCTGTCGCTGCGCCCGGTGCTCGACCCCGCGACCGCCCGTCGTTCCCTGCGGGAGATCTCGATCCTTCGCAGCCTGACCAACACGCACGTCGTGCGCATCCACGAGGCGGGTCGCGACGAGGACGGGCACGTGTTCCTGCTGATGGACGAGCTCGACGGGGCGCAGCTCGACATGTGGCACGACTTCGACACGCCCATGCCTCCGGGACAAGCGCTGTGGGTCGCGCACCAAGCCTGCCTCGGCCTGGCCGAAGCCCACGCCCGCGGCATCGTGCACCGCGACATCAAGCCCGAGAACTTGTGGGTCGAGCCGGATCAGAACGTCAAGGTGATCGACTTCGGGCTCGCCCGCGCCTGGGATGCAGCCAGCACGATCGGCGTGGGCGTGACCCTGGGCGGCATGCTGGTCGGCACGCCGCGCTACATCCAGCCGGAGCAGATCACGGGCGCTCCGCTCACCCCCGCCAGCGACGTCTATAGCCTCACCACCATCTTGTACGAGCTGCTCACCGGGCACAGCGTGTACTTCGCCGACCGCCCCTTCTCCGAGGTCCGCGAGGCCTATCGCGACGAACCGGTGGCGTGGATCCGCGGGCATGTGCGCGAGGCGGTGGTGCCCCTCGAGCGCTACCCGGCGGGCGCTGCCCTGCCCGAGTCGCTGCGCGAGCTGATCTATCGGGGCCTGCACAAGGACCCCGAGCAGCGCCCCACCGACGCCCGCGAGCTCGCCAACGCGCTGGGCGAAGTGCTGCACTACGAGCTGGGGGCCGTGCTCGGAGCCACGCTCCGCGTCGTGTACCCCTACGGCGGCGACGAGGACTTGTTGGTCTTGCCGGGCAGTCACCGCATCGGTCGCGGCACGCACTGCGAGGTGCGGCTGCCCGCCGAGTCGGTCGCCGAGGAGCACGCCGTCCTCGAGTGGGCCGGCGCGCCCGACCTGCCCGAGCTCCACCCCATGCGCAACGACGGCTCGGTGAAGATCGACGGCACCGCGGTCACCCAGCGCTGCCCCGTGCCGCGCGGCGCGAGCATCGAGATCGAAGGCTACGCCCTTTCGATCACCTACCCCGAGGACTGATCGGTTCGACAACGGTACGGCTGCGGCGCCCCGTCGCGACCCGGCGATCCGTTATAGTCGTGCCCGAGACCGATGAACGTGGACAGCGACATCCTTCACGAGCCGCTCGCCCAGGCGACCGGTGCCCGCGCCTGCGGAGCCAAACGCGGCCTGGCCAGCCTCGGCGGCAAGATCGAGGGCGCCCGCCTCGAGCGAATCCAAGACTCGCCGCATTTCGACGGCAATCGGTTCGTGAACCCGGTGGAGACCGCCCTGGCCAAGCCGAGCCTGGGCTTGATGTGGAAGTACCTGTTCGATCGCAACGAGCGTGAGCCCGTCGATCCCTTCCCGCTGCTCAACCCCGACCCCGCCTCGCTCGTCGCGGGCAAGGGCGAGGCGCTGCGCGTGACCTGGCTCGGCCACAGCACCGTGCTGCTCGAGATCGACGGACGCCTCGTCCTCACCGATCCCGTGTTCGGGCCGCGAGCTGCCCCCGTGTCGTGGATGGGCCCCAAGCGCTTCCACCCCGTGCCCATCGAGCCGGAGCAGCTGCCCCCGCTCGACCTCATCGTCGTCTCCCACGATCACTACGACCACCTCGATTTCCCCACCATCTCTCGGCTCGCCCATCGCGAGACGCGGTGGGTGACCTCGCTGGGCGTCGGGGCCCACCTCGAAGCCTGGGGCGTACCGCCCGAGAACATCACCGAGCTGGGCTGGTGGGAAGAAGCCGACATCGGTGGACTCCAGGTCGTCGCGACCCCGTGCCGTCACTTCTCTGGGCGGGGCCCCGGCACCGCCACCGCGACCTTCTGGTCGAGCTGGGCACTGCGCGGGCCGAAGCACTCGGTCTGGTTTTCCGGCGACACCGGACCCTGGGACGAAGGTTTTGCGGAGATCGGCGAGCGCTTCGGCGGCTTCGACCTCAGCATGATCGAGGTCGGCGCCTGGAACCCGGCGTGGGGCAGCATTCACCTCGGCCCCGAGAAGGCGATGCGGGTCCACGAACAGGTCCGCGCCAAGACGATGATGCCCGTGCACTGGGGCACCTTCAGCCTCGCGCTGCACGACTGGGATCAGCCGATTCGCCACGTCATGGACCTGGCCGAGACCGCGGGCGCGCAGATTTTGTCTCCCATGATGGGGGCCACCGTGCACCGCGAGTCGGGTGTCGACGCCTACTGGCTCGGCCGTCGCTGATCGGCCGAACTCGCAGCGGGGCGGCACGACGCTCGTCGGGGCCGACCTCGTCGCGAGTTTGGTTCGAGGGCTGATGCGGGCGCTGGCTACCGCCCGCTCTCAGCTCGGCGGGCAGGGCTCTTCGGGCTGTTCCCCGACGTCCTCGCCATCGCCCCCACCTTCGTCATCGTCGTCGTGCCAGTAATCGTCGTCGTCGTCCCAGTAGTCGTCATCGTCATCCCAGGAATCGTCGTCGTCGTCCCAGTAATCGTCGTCGTCGTCCCAGTAATCGTCGTCGTCGTCCCAGTAATCGTCGTCGTCGTCCCAGTAATCGTCGTCGTCATCCCAGAAGTCGTCGTCATCATCGACGACGCCGTCATCGTCGTCGTCGTCGTCGTCGCCAACGATGACTTCGCAGGTCACGTGACAGCTGAACCGGGCGACGCTGAACCCTACGAAGCCGATCAGGCACAAGCGCGCGAGGGGACCGAGCCGAGCCATGCGATCCTTTACCACGTGCTCTGCGCAGAGCCTGTTCCGATCGGTCGAGAAAAAACTTCGACCCGATGAATGAAAAAGGCCGAGGTCGTCATCCCATTACTGTCGGGGTTCGCTCCCACGACATCTCATAGTGCATGCAGTGGCCGAACCGCACGATGAGCGCGAGCAGGCGAGACTGAGACCACGAGCCCGACCTCGCCTCACCTGATCGTTCAGACAGCACGGATTGGAAGCGCAGCCGCTCACTTCGACGACGCCGCCGCTCGGACCGACTCGCCCAACACCTGCACGAGCGTGTCGGCTTCCTCCGTCGACAGCACCAAGGGCGGTGCGAAGAGCATGTGGTCTCCCTGCGTCAGCTCCACCGTGCCTCGACCGGCGTAGGTCACCACCCCGCGCTCGAGCGCTTCGGCCTGCACGCGCTTGCCGAACATCCGCGACGGCTCGAAGGGCGCCTTCGTGGCCTGGTCCGCGACGAACTCCACCCCGAGGAACAAGCCCCGCCCCCGCACGTCACCGACCCACGGCAGCTCGCGCAAGGTCTCCAGTCCCGCCCGCAAGTGTTCGCCGACCGTGCGCGCGCGCTCCACCAACGCGTGCGCTTCGATGTAGTCGAGCACCGCGTGCCCCACCGCCGCCGCCAGCGGAATGCAGCAATAGGTCTGTCCGCTCCAGAACGGCTCGCCGCTCGCTCGAATCGGCTCGAGCACGCGGTCGTGGGCAATCACGGCCCCCAGGGGTAGGTAGCCGCCGCTGATCCCCTTGGCGCAGGCCAGGATGTCCGCGTGGGTACCGAAGTGCTCCGCACCGAACCGTAGACCGGTGCGACCGAAGCCGGTCATGACCTCGTCGGCGATCATCACGATGTCGTGCGCCCGACAGATCGCGGCCATCCGCTCGAAGTACCGCCGGGTCGGAGCCACCGCGCCCAAGGCCGCGCCCACGACCGGCTCCGCCACGAACGCCACGATCTCGTCGGGGTGCTGGCCCACCAGGGTCTCGAACTGCTCGACGAGCTGGTCTTCGTACTCCGACTCGCTCATCGACTCCGGCCGCCGATAGGGAAAGCACGGCGACACGTGCAGATGGCCCACCATCAGGTCGGTATAGAAGCTGCGCCGCACCTGCATGCCGCCCAGGTCGAGCGCGGTGATCGAGTTGCCGTGGTAGCTGCCCCAGCGGCCCACGATCCGTCGCCGCGTCGTTCGCCCCTTGGCGCGGTGGTACTGAAACGCCAGCTTCACCGCGTTTTCGATCGCCTCGGTGCCGCCGCTGATCGTCCACGCCCGGTTGAAGCCCTCGGGCGCGAAGCCAGCGAGGCGCTCGAGGTAGCCCTCGAGGACCGGGCTGTGAAACACGTGGGTGGGGTGCACGGCCAGGGTCTTGGCCTGGCTCGCCAGCACCTCGGCGATCTCCTCGACCCCGTGCCCGATGTTGGTGACCGCCGCGGTGCAGCCGCTCGCGTCGAGATACGCGCGGCCGCGATCGTCGAAGAGCTGGGCGCCCTTGCCCGACACGATCATCGGGTACTGCGCCTCGTAGTCGGCACAGATGAGCTGCGAGTTGATGATGTGGCGCGGAGCGGGACCGGACATACCAGCCCCTTCATACAACGAAGGGGCGGACCCTACGGCCCGCCCCCTGGACGAAAGGACCAAACCTCGAAGCTAGAACCGCATGGACACTCCCACCTGGCCACCACCGCGAGTGGGGGCCGCGGCGAAGGTCAAATCACGCTTGAATCGGCGATGCCGGGCTCCGCCCACGATGGCCATGCCCAGGCCGACCGCCTGCGCGACACCGAGGGTCGTGGTGAGCAGGGCGCCCGTGGCCGAGCGAGAGTGGAACGCGGCAATGAAGGGGCCGGCCACCGGGATCACCATCGAGTAGCCGTAGTTCCGCATGCGACCGGGGGACGTCGAGTCGATGGTGATGGTGCCGATGAGCGCCGAGACGCCGTACACCGAGCCCAAGGTCGCCCACCCGGCGTTGCGAAGACTGCGAGCGCGGTTGACCTCGGCGACCTTGCGAAGTCGGGCGAGCTCGGCCTTCGAGGGGGCGGCCATCGTCTGCGGGGTCATGGCGACCTGCACCTGAGCCGGCATGGTGACGGTGGCAGGCACGGTGGCGACCGTGGTGGGGGCGGGCGTGGCCACGACCGGAGCGGGCGCGGGGGCGACCACGGCGGGGGCCGGAGCCGGAGCCGGAGTCGACGCGACGGTGTTGTTCACCACGATGACCGGGTTGCCGTCGGCGGCACGCGCCTCGGTGGTCGTGGTCGTGGTAGCGGGAGCCGGGGCGGGAGCCACCGCGGGCGCGGCGAACGCGACATTGGCGCACAGCGACACGAACCCACCCAGGGCCAGGGTGACGATGCGGGACGAAACGGACGGGCGGGGACGGTTCATCGGGGCCTCCAAGTTCAAGCTCTCGCTTCGGGTTGTGCCCCCCACCCCGCCAACGATCACCGGTCGGCAAAAAAAGCCGCCGAGGGCCCAAATCGCCGCCGCGACGCGCCCCCAACGCGTTGTCCGTAAACCGCCAAACCGGCCTCCGGGGGAGCCAGGACGCCGATTTGCGCCAAACAAGGGCCGGAGAGATAGTCCCCCCCATGCTCGCCGAGCGGATCCCCAACGAGGAGGCGCTTGCGCTCGCCCCCTCCGTGGGCTGGCTGATGTTCCTGTGCGCGGTCTTCACGGTGGTGATCTTCATCAGCTACCGCGAGGGCTGGCGCCGCCTGTGGCTTCGCACCGAGGATCCGCGAACGATGGGTGCCTTCCGCATCGCCTTCGGGCTTTGCGCGATGTGCAACGTCAACGGCCTGTGGGAGCTGTTCGAGTACCTGTTCACCGACGAAGGTCTGTTCATCACCGACGTCGCCCGACAAGTGTTCGCCCGCGAGCAATTCAAGGGCTTCGGCAACGGCCTCGACGGCGACCCCTACGGCTTCTTCGGCCTCGCCGGGTTCTGGCAGTGGCTCAAGGGCCCCAAGTACTCGCTGCTCTTTTTCAACAGCACCCCCTCGTTCTTCTGGGCCCACCTGGTGGCCTTCGAGGTGGTGATGGTGATGTTCATCGTGGGGCTGTGGACCCGCTACACCAAGTGGATCGCTTGGTTTTTGTTCCACAGCATCATCCTGCGCAACACCGTGTACTGGGAGGGCACCGAGAACGTCTATCGGTGCTTCTTCTTCTACGTGTGCCTGTCCAAGTGCGGGCACGCCTATAGCGTCGACAACTGGCTGCGCTGCCGTCGGCTCCGAGGGCGACGCAAGCTGAGCGAGCCGGGGCGCCCGGGCGACGGCGCGGGAGCGGCCCCGGACAACGACCACCCCGAGGGCCTGGCCGCGGTCTACCGCCTGATCCCCGCGTGGCCGCGGCTTCTGGTCATCCTCCAGTGCGCGGCGCTGTACTGCTACACGGGCGTCGTCAAGAACGGCACCGTCTGGTGGAAGGGCGACGCGTTCTACTACGCGCTCAACCTCGACCACTTCTATCGGATCCCGCCGCAGTGGCTGTCGTCGGTGTTCGGGACCAACCTGTTCCGGCTCAACTCCCACATCGTGCACTTTTGGGAGAGCTTCTTTCCCCTGGCCGTGTTCGGCTTGATCGTGCGCTGGGTGCTGCACGAGGACATGCCGAAGATCGGCCGCACCTCGCGACGCATCGCGACCTTCGCCTGGGTGGGCCTCGGCCTGTCCGCGCTGGCCGTGTCGATCGTGGCCTACCCCGTGCACTTCGTGCAGCCCCGCAACAGCTGGTTCACCCTCGACCGCGTTCGCGGGGTGTTCACGGGCGGATGGCTGACGTTGATGCTGCTGGTGTCCTGGGGCTGGTATCGCCTGCGCTACCGCCCCTTCCGCCCCACGCTGCGCGGCCACACCTTCACCCTCGACCTCGACTGGTTCTGCCGCTGGTTCTTCGGGCGACGGGTCTGGGTCTCGCTGGGGCTCATCTTCCACTTCCACCTGACCCTGCTGATGAACATCGGGTGGTTCCAGCCCGGGGCCATGGCGGGGTTCATCTGCTTCGTGAGCGGGGCCGAGATGGCCATGCTGCTGACGGTGATCCGCCGCAGCAGCGCGCGGCGGCTGTCCTTGTTGCCCAAGCGCTGGCGCACCCTGCCCGACCCGATCCCGGCCGAGGACCCCACCCTGCCGCACCTGCATCGCGACGCGGCCCAGCTGCCGCGCAACGCGATCATCATCGCCGCGCTCGGAGCCATCGCCGGGGTGCCGCTGCAGGTCTACGACGTCCTGCACTTCGGCTGGACCCTGCTCGGCCTGTTCGCGTTCCTGGCCGGGGCCGCCTGGCGCGAAGCCAGGGCTACCCGCGGCGAGACCCTCGACGTGGTGCCTCGCTACGGCGCCATCCGGGGCGAGGGCGACGAGGACGAAAAGAGCCCGCGCGGGGCCCTGCGCATGCCGTGGGCCTACGGTCCGCTGGGGCGCTTCCTCATCGGCAGCCTCACCCTCTATCACGTGGTCGGCGTCGCCTGCTGGCTGCTGCCCGACAAGGACTGCCTGTCGTGGCGCACCCAGACCCACGAGCCCTTCAAGAAGTGGCTCGAGATGACGCACACCACCCAGGGCTGGCGGATGTTCGCTCCCAACCCGCCGCGCTCCAACATGTTCTTGCGGGTCAAGGTCTACACCAAGGGTGGCGACGTCTTCGACATGAACACGGACGTCTATCACCCCTCGCAGCGTCCGAACCCGTGGATCTGGTACACGCGGCAGCGCAAGATCAACCGCCGCATCGCGGGCAGCGAGGGCGGCCACGGCAGCTGGTACCAAAAATGGCACGCGCGATGGTTCTGCCGACGGTGGATCCTCGAGCACGACGGCGAGGTGCCCGAGAAGGTGGAGATGTCCAAGATCACCTACTCGATCCCCAGTCCAGAGACGGTGGCGACCAAGGGCCCCTACGACCCCTGGGACCGGCTCGAGAACAAGAGCAAAGAGAAGGTCATCCACACCGCCTTCTGCGAGGAAGAGGTCGGCGCCCAGCCGGTCAACGTCATCCGCGCCCGCTACGGCCTGGATCCCACCGACAACGTCAAGCGCTGGAACATGCTGCGCAACAAGAAGCGCCGCTGGGATCGAGACCGCGAGCGCGAGGCCAAGGAAGCCGCCAAGAAGGAGGCCGAGGCCGAAGAGGGCAACAAGCAGGACGACGCCAAGGCCGACTGAGCGTCACCGTCCTTTAGGTCCCGAAAGTCGCGTGGGGCGGCCCGCAAACGCGGACCCGTCCCGCGACAAAACGCGCTTCCTCGCCACGAGCGCCGGTTCTACGGCGTTCTTTGCTGGTATATATCCGAGCCATGCGGAATGGACTGGGGATACTCGGAAGTGGTTTGCTCGGACTGACCTTGGGCGGGTGCGGGGACGACCTGCCCTCCGGGAGCGGGGACGGCAGCACGACCAGCGCTTCGACGGGGACGACCGCCGCGGACGAGACCGGCACCGATGCCGCCGACGAGACCGGCAGCAGCGGCGGTAGCTCCACGGGCGAGCCCGAGGAGCCCTGGGACGGCGAGTGGCCCACGCTCGAGTGCGACTCCATCGTGCCCAGCCACTGCGCCTTCCCCTACCCCAACAACGGCTTCACCGTGGCCGACGACACCACGGCGACCGGGCTGCGGGTGGAGCTGAGCGAGGCGATGATGCCCGTGGCCACCAACGGGGTCAGCACCACGCGCGACATCTTCAATACGCGTGATGGTTGGTCGCCGGGCATCGCTCTTTTGGCCGAGCTGCCCGGCGCGACGATGGAGGGCTTGGCTCGCCCCGACAACATCGACTGGTCGCTCGACCCCGAGTCGCCCACCGTGCTCATCGACACCGAGACCGGCGAGCGCGTGCCTCACTGGGCACAGCTGGACATGACCACTGACGACGCCTCGCGGCGGACCTTCATGATCCGCCCCGTCGTTCGCCTCGAGGACTCGCGCCGCTACATCGTCGCCATTCGCAACGTGGTGGACGACACCGGAGTGCCCATCGAGGCCTCCGAGGCCTTCGCCGCCCTGCGCGACCGCACCGACTCCGACGACGATACGGTCGAGGCCCGCCGCGGCCTCTACGGAGACATCTTCGCGCGACTCGGCGAGGCCGGGGTCGCCCGCGACGACCTCCAGCTCGCCTGGGACTTCACCACCGCCAGCAAGGAGGACAACACGGGCTGGCTCGTCGGCATGCGCGACGAGGCCCTGGCCGGGCTGCCCCCCGAAGGGCCCGCCTACACCCTCGACACCATCGACATGGACTGGAGCGAGGACGTCGCGATTCGCATCGTCGGGCAGATGGAGGTGCCGCTCTACCTCGACATTCCGGGCATCGGCGGCGTCATCAACCTCGACGAGGACGGGCGCCCAGCGCAAAACGGCACCGCCCAGTATCCCTTCGAGGTCCTCGTCCCCTACAGCGCCATGGACAACCCGGCCGCGCTGCTCCAGTTCGGGCACGGGCTCTTCGGCGGCCACGAGTCGATCCAGAGCCTCGGCGAGTTCGCCAACCGCCACAACCTCGTGATCTTCGCCTTCGACTGGATCGGCATGTCCAACGAGGACCCGCTGCCCATCGGTGGCTTGCTCGCCGGGGGTGACCTCTCCGCCTTCCAGACCCTGCCCTCGCGCCTCATGCAGTCGCACGTCAACGCGCTGGTCGGCATGCGCATGATGATGAACGGCTTCGTCAACGATCCGCTGGTCGACTTCTCGGCCAGCGGCGGCGGCATCGACCCCAACGAGCGCTACTACTTCGGGGGCAGCCTCGGCGGCATCATGGGCTCGGTCTACATGGCGCTGACCACCGACGTCGAGCGCGGCGGCCTGGGTGTGCCGGGCCAGTCGTTCAACCTGCTGCTGCCGCGTAGCGTGCTCTTCGACCCCTTCTTCGACATCCTGACCGCCACCTACGACGACCCGCGGGACATCCAGCTCATCCTGGCCGCGGCCATGCTGCTGTGGGACCGCGCCGAGCCGACGGGCTTCTCCAAGTACATCCGCGAGGACATGCTGCCCGGCACCCCGGCGCATGAAGTGCTCTTGCAGGTCGCCATCGGCGACAACCAGGTCAGCAACTACGGCTCCTACGTCATGGCCCGCACCATCGGCGTGCCGCTTTTGACCCCCTCGGCCCAGTCCATCTGGGGCATCGAAGAGGTCGAGTCCGGGCACATGGGTTCGGCCATGATCGAGCACGACTTCGGGCTTCCGCCCATCCCCATGGACAACGTGCCCGCCACCGCGGGGCCCGATCCCCACGCAGCGATCTGGGACTACGACGTGGGCATCGATGAGCTCGAGCACTTCCTCCGCACGGGCGAGGTGATGCAGTTCTGCGACGGCGCCTGCGACCCGGAGTGAGCGGCCTACGGCCGGCCCCGGCGGCTCAGTCGAGTTCGTCGGGGTGCTGGGGAATCGGCTCCCCGCCGTCGCGCTCCTGCACCGCCTGCTGAAACCCGACCTTCTCGGCGCGGGCCTTGAAGGCCACGCCGGGCGGGTTGTGGCGCGACATGCCGTCGAAGAGGGTGGCCAGCATCTGGGTATTCGGCAGCCCGGTGGCGTCGCAGTACTGGTTGATGAGCAGCGTGTGCATGGCCAGCTGAGTGCGGGGCGCGGACGCGATGCGACGGGCGAGCTTCATGGTCGCTTCGTCGAGAGCATCGGCGGCGGCGATTTCGTTGACCAGTCCGATGCGGTGAGCGTGGTGGCCATCGATGAGGTCGCCGGTCAGCAGCAGGTGCTTGGCGTGCACCGGGCCCACGCGGTGGGCCCACATCGCCGTGGTGGGGCAGCCCCAGACGCGGGCGGGCGGATAGCCGATCTTCGCGTCTTCGGCCATCACGATGAGGTCACAGCAAAGGGCGATGTCGCTGCCCCCCGCGACGGCGTAGCCGTGGACCTTGGCGATCGTGGGCTTGGGGCTGCGCCACAGCGACATGTACTGCTCCGTGCAGCGGTGCATGAAGCGAAAGTCGACCATGGGATCCCAGGGCATGTCCTGCACGCCCGCGTTGGTGCCCTTGGCCTCCGCGAACATCTTGAGGTCGTAGCCGGCGCAGAAGGCCCGGCCCGAGCCCTGCACGATGACGACGTGGACCGAGTCGTCTTCGCTGGCCATGCGCGCCGCCGCCTCGATCTCGCCCGGCATGTGCTCGTCGATGGCGTTGAGCCGATCGGGGCGGTTGAGCGTGAGGGTGGCAATGCGACCGTCGGTCTCGTAGGCGATGCTGCGGAAGGATTTCGATGTCGTCATGCGCTCACTCCTCGGCGGCGGCTCGCGCCTTGCACTCGGCGGCGGAAGGTTTGGGCATCGTCCCGCCGACCTTGGTCAGGTACAGGTCGGCCTTGCTGGAGACGATCATCCAGTGCGCCTCCGTCTTGGAGATCTCGGTCGGGTCGCCGCTGTTGTACGCCCGCGGATAGTTGATCATCACGATCTCGTGCATCTCGAGGATCTGGCCGAGCGCCTTCGACTTCTCCGTGATCCGGGGGTTGCTGACGAACAGGTCCCGCTGCCACCGATCGATCTCCATGATGGTGTCGCGCTTGAACTCGAACCACACGTCTTCGGCGTCGGCTCCTCCCGCGACATAGGCCTCACCGGCCTCGACCATCTCGACGCGAAAACACTGAAGGTCGGTAAAGTACCCGTCGAGAAGCGCCCGGTTGTCCTCGTCCCAACGGTAGAGGTGCTTTTCCCCCTCGGGATCCTTGCGATCCCACGCGCGGAGTTCGGCCTCGGTGGGGGGCGCATACTTGCGCGGTGGAGGCGGCTCGGGCTCGTCGAACTCGGGCTCGGGCTCGGGTAGGAGCGGAGCGATTTCGAAGACTTCGGGAACGGCCTTCGCATCTTCGACTTGCTGGGCGATCTTCGCCGATAGGCCCGGCCGAGGTTCGGCCTCGTCATCCGCGTCGGGGGACGATTTCTCCGGTTTCTCGGGTACGGGCTCGGGCTTCGCAGGCGCAGCCTCCTGTGCGGGAGGGGGCTCGTCCGACGGCGACGACTGGCACGCCGCCAGCACGAACATCGACGTCAGCGCTCGCCCGAACCAGCTCATGCGGCGGCAGCATAACACTACCGCCCAGCACGGCTCGACGCTCGCATCACCCCGGCGGAGGCGGCAGCACGACCTCGGTGCTCCATGGCGCGCCGAGATTGTTGCACCCAGGCAGCCCCATGTCCCCCAGATCGGTCAGCGAGCCATCCGCCTCGAGCCGATACAGCTGGCGGCTGCTGGTGCACGCATAGATCTGCTCCGTCAGGGGATGAAACTCGACGCCGACGTACTCGAAGTCCAGCGGCAACGCGTTGGCCAGCACGCCCATCCCCGTGAGCTGGTCGATCTCGTAAAGCGCGTCCGTCGAGGCATTGATCCCATAAAGCCGCTGCTCGACCTCGTTCCAGGTCCCGCCCAGCGTGGTCCAATCTTGTCCGAGCGGCCCCACCGCGGTGGCCTGCCCGGTCTGCGCGTCGATATGGATCAGCTGATCGGTCAACGCGTCGAGGCCATACAGGTCGTTGCCCTCGTCGGGCGAGATGCCCCAGACCTGCGAGTAGCCGAACTCACCGACATGCGTCGCGATGCACGAAGGCAGCTCGAACTCCCATAGCCCGGTGTTGCTCGAAAAGAGCAGCCGGTCATCACGCGAAAACGTCACGCTGGGGCTCTGGCCGGAGTAGGGCTGGCCCGTCTCGGCATCGGTGAGCACACAGACATCGGTCGCTTCTGCCGTCTCGATGTCGATGTGGAACAGGTGCCGTTGCCCATCGACGTTACCGATGTGGACGAGCCACGAGGGAGTTTTCTCGGGAGGATCGAGCGGCCCACCATCGGGGGTCGGCACATCGAAGATCGGGGGCTCGTCACCATCGTCGTCGGAATCGGTGCCCGTGTCCGCGCCCGGAGACGACGTCGCCCCCGGGGAGTCGGTCGACGTGTGCTCGGACTCGGAGCCCGAGGACGCAGGCGACGATGAGGTCAACCCGGGCTGACCATCGCTCCCGGACGACGCCGGATCGGAATCGGTCGTGCCGCAGCCGAGCACGGCCGCGACCAAGGACAGAGAATGGAGGCGCATGCGCAACACGCCGGGCCCTTCTCCAAACCGCGTACCAAGATTCCGACGCAGGAAATTCCGGTGACTTGAACGACAGCCCGTGCGCAGCCAGGGCCGCTTCGTTCCGCGCCGATCCGCGAAGGGAACGCGCAGGCCCGGGGAATGCTCGATGCCGCCGAAGTCAGGCGCGGTCGGTTTCGCGTGAGCCGAGCGCCGCCGCCCCGACCGAGCACCGCGGGCGGACTGCCAAAGGCCGCGAGGTGAGCCTCAGGGCAGGGCGTGGCCGAAGAAGTAGCGCTTGCCCGCCTCGAAGCCTTCCAGGGTCTTGTCCTGACGAAGGCGATTGAGCACATACGAAATCTTGGCGAACTGCGGAGCGCAGTCGTCGTCGAGACACCCTGCAATTGCGGCCCCGGTCATCCCCTCGATGAGCGACAAGCGGTCGAAGATGTACCCCCCCGAGGGGTCCTCCTCGGCACACAGCTCGGAGATGCTGCGAGCGACGGCATCGAGGTCGAGCGGCGCCCCGTGGTGCATCGCCGTGCCTTCGCCGTGCTCCTTCACCAGGGCATCCGCGAACGCGTCGACCTTCTCCACGTAGGCCTCGTCGTCGAGCGGGCTGTCGACGAGCTCGCGTGCGTCGATGTCGGGCTCGAGGATCGCGCTCACGGCATCCATGGCGCACTCGCTCTCGAAGCCGGCGACCCGAGCCCGATGGCGGGCGAGCGCTTGTCCGATCCGCGGGTCAGCGGTGAGCAGCGCGACGTCGCAGATCTCGAGGCGGATGTCGGGATCGGCGTGGTTTTCGAGGACTTCGGATAAACGCGGAAGGAGGGCTGACGGGGCCGCCTGCGCGAAGATCCGAACGGCGCAGTCCCGCAGGTGCACGCTGTCCCCTCCCATCGCGACCTCGATGAGCGCCTCCACATTGCGAAAGTCACCCGCCTGCGCCTGCGCGGTGACGCACAGCAATCGCTCCCAGAGGTTGTTGCTGGCCAGGTACCCGTCGTCGCGCAGCTGGGGCGGGGCGGCGGCTACGAACGAATAGCCGTGCGTACAACGCAGCCAGTCGGGGCCGACGAAGTCGGGACGAGAGTTGGCGTAAGAAGTGCTCATACTAGCTGTTGCGCGTGATGGCCCGGTTGGTGATGTCGTTGATCTGGTCGTCGACGGATTGAACCCGCGCGGCCTCGGGATCGGGCTCTTGCGGCTTCTGGACGAGCGGCTGGTGTACCGGACACCCGCCGGTCTTGATGCTGTGCGGATGGTGCAGTTCGTCACCATCGCCCGTCATCCCGGCCTTCTTGCGAGTCTTGCGGTAGTCACCACGTGCCTTGGAGTTGTCACGCGGGGACCTCACTTTGAAGATGCCGTCCTTGGGCGGAAGCATCTCGGTGAGGTCGGGGTGATCGGCGGCGATCTGATCGAACTCTTTGCGCTCGTCCTCGGAGAAGAACTCGTCGTAGGGCTTGCCGTCGGACTTGTTGGTGCCGTTGGCCTTCTTGCAGGTGGGGCACTTTTCCGGGGAGCCCTTGGCGGGCAGCGACACCATCTGGATGACACCGGCCAAGGTGGCGGAGTTGGGCGGGCTGCCGCTGCCGCCACAGTTGTTGAGCATGGGGTCGGAGAGCAAGTGGACGTTCTTGCCCTCGATCTTCACGTCGAGCGAACCGGGCCCCACGAACTTGGTAATGCCGTGCGTGTTGGCCGAGACCAGCCCGCCGCCGGTCCCCTTGGAGGCCACGTCCCCCATGCTCTTGAAGGTCGCGCCCTTGATGGCGACCGTCTTGCCCTCGATCTTGACCTTCTTGGAGTAGCCCTTGGGCGAGTCTCCGCTCTTGCCGATGTTGGGCAAGGGCGCGGGCACGAAGGGTGCGGGCGGGCCCGGCATCTTGCAGATGTTGGGTACCGTGGCCGCGGCGATGCCGTTGCTGCCCTTGGTGACCGGGGTCTTGGGAGGATTGATGCCGACCTTGGCCATGACGCTCGCTCCTTAGGAAGGTCGCTCCAGCACGACCGCCGCCCGAAGGCCGGCATCGGACCCCGCGAAGAGCAGAGTCGTCGAGCCGCGATGATAACCACGCTGCCAGCCCGCGACCGCGAGGGCAACCAGGAGTGGGCCCGATGCGGCCCCGATATCGCCCCATTGACCGGCCGGGGCCTCGAAATCGCCGGCCTGCGTGAGCGCCCGATGGCTCCGCAGCGCGACCATGCCCCACTCTTCGGAGCGCATGCGCTCGCCGTTGAGGTCGCACAGCACGCGATCGGTGGACTGCCCGTTGCCGAGCAGCGAGGCGGCCGCCTTCTCGATGGCCGCGCTCAGGCCTCGCCCCAGGTTGACCGGATCGGTCGCCGGATCTTCGGACGCCGACGGCTCCCGTGCCACGCCCGTGCCCTGGATGGTGGCCAACGACGGCAGCCGCAGGGTCCGCAGCGCGGTATCGCTGACCACCGCCACGCACCCCGCCGCCTCGCCGGGGAAGAACGACGAGCGAGTCTCCCGGGTTTTGATGCGTCGGCCCTCACCGAGCCAGCGCAGGGTGTCCGCGTCGAGGTAGCTGTCGACCCCGAGGACCAGCGCCACCTCGAAGTGTCGCTCGCCGATGAGCTCGACCGCTCGGTGCAAACCGAGCAAGCCCGCCGCGTGCCCGTGGCCCACCGTGTGGATCCCGAACGGATGCTGCGCGGGCGCGATGGACCCGAGGTACTGATGGAGCCGCTGTTCCTCCGCCGCACCGAACCCGGGACGATGCTCGGGGAGGGCGAGCATCAAGGCGAGCGGCGCATCGGGCCGATGGGGCGGGACCGAGCGCAGGGTGTGCTGCAGCGGCGCAGACAGCAGCGCGGCCATGCGTTCCCAGCCCATCAGGGTGTCGTCCAGCCGCCCGTCGACCGCGGCGCGCAATGGCTCTCCGGTGGAGTCGACCAGCGTCTCGTGGGCCTCGATGCGGACGATGCCCGCACGCACGGCGGCGGCACTGGTCGTCGCGTCGAGCCCCAGCGGGGTCCGAGCCCCCACGTCCACGATGTGACAGATCCGTTTCACTCTGGATTGCGGGCTTCGACGTTGACGACGTCGAGGTAGTCGAGGTCGGCGGCGGCGACCGGCAGGCTCGATTGCCACACGACCAACACCCGGCGGTCGTCGGGCTCGATGATGACGGTGGTCACCCGCGCGGGGGCCGGGCGTGCCTTGGAGCCGAAGAAGGAAGTGGTGGAGATCGTGGTGGGCGGCAGCTCGAAGGACAGATGTCGATCGGGGGTGAGGTGCACCAGCTCGAAGCGCGTGCCCCCGCCGAGGTATCGACCCGGCTGCTGGTCGCGAGGCGAGCACAGCGTGGCGCGGGGATCGTAGTCCTCGGGGAGCAGCGGCTTGCGGGTCTCCACCCAGCGCGCATCGTAGGTTCCCCCCAGCTCGAGCCGCGGCGACCAGAAGCTGCACAGGGCGCCAAAGCCTGCGGGCCCCACCTTGGAGGCATTCTGGCCGGGGTACAGGATGTTGGGTGCGGGCGTGTCGACCAGGTGTGCCGACCGGGTCGCGAACCCGACCCCGACTGGGTTGCGGGGATCGAGCCGATGCTTGCTCTGGTCGGGATCGGTGGTGTCGTGCCCCCCGAACGCCCGCTCGTACACGATGGGCATGCGCTCGAAGGGCCGCGGCGTGGTGGTGGTGAGACCAGCGACCCCCGCGTAGTAGACGTTCTCGCCGCGGACGTTCAGGACCTTTTGCTGGTCGTCTATCCGCAGGGACACCGCGACCTCCTCGACCGGGCGGTTGGGCGCATAGGCATGGCCGTTGACGACCACGTCGGTAGATGGCTTGAGCGGCCCAAGCTCGAGGTCCCAGCGCAGACTCGAGGCGCCGTCTTCCCCCTGGTAGTCCGGCTCGAGCGCAGGCGGGAGCTGGGTCTCGGCCACGCGCAACCGCCCCTGAGCATCGACCTCGTAGGTCGCCCGAACGGCGACGATGAACTGATGGCGCCCGTCGACGTCACGGACCCAAGTACGATCGACCTCGAAGGGCGACTCGTTGACTACGGCCCACATCTCAGGCGCCGGAGTATAGGGCCGGGTCGCAGAGCCGGCAATCGACGAAACCGCTCAGTCCGCCGCCGGCTGCTCGTCGGTCGGCGACTCGCGGACGCGCATGACCACGACCCACAGCGTCGCGCCCACGATGAGCGCGGCGGTGACCAGCGGAGTCCCGGGGCTCACCAGCTCGAACGTGATGCCTCCCCAAATGGGACCGACGATGCGTCCCAGCGAAGCGGCCGAGGTCGACAGGCCCAGCGTGAAACCCTGGTTCTTCTCGTCGGACTGCCGACTCACCAACGCGTTGATGCTCGGCGCCATGAGCCCATTGCCCGCCGCGATGCCGGCACTGCCCACGAAGATGAGCCACACGCTCGGAGCGAGACCCACGGCGGCCAAGCCGAGGGCCAAGACCACGACACCCACCATCAGCGTCCGTCGCTCGCCGAGGCCCGCCACCATGCGCCCGACCAGCACGCCCTGGGTCAGCACGATCACCACGCCGACGAACGCGAAGATTCCCCCCGTCTGCTGGGCCCCCCACGAAAGCCGGGCCTCGAGCAGCAGCGCGTAGGTCGACTCCATGGCGGAGAACGCCATGAAGAAGGTGAAGTTCAGCAGCACCATGTAGCCCAGCTGCGTGCCGAGCAGGACCTTGCGGACCGACGCGAAGGTCAGCCGGATGCGGGCACCGGCCGCGGCGGGGCCCCGGGTGCGATGGCTCTCCGGCAGCCAGATGAGCGCCATGATCCAGTTGGCCACCGACAGCCCGGCCGCGACGAAGAAGGGCAGCTCCGGGCTCTCGGGCGTCGCCAACAGGCCGCCGATGGCGGGGCCGAACACGAAGCCGAGGCCGATCGCCGAGCCCATCAGGCCCATGTACTTGGCGCGCTTGGCCGGGGCGACCCGGTCCGCGACGTAGGCGTGCGCCGTCGAGATGTTGGCCCCGGAGATGCCGGAGAGCACCCGGGCCGCGAACACCATCCACAAGGTCGTCGCGAAGCCCAGCACGAGCATCGACAGGCACGTGCCGCCGATCGACACCAGCATCACCGGGCGACGACCCACCCGATCGCTGAGCCGACCCAGTAACGGCGACGCCAAGAAGTGCGCGGCCGAAAACGCGGTGGACAGCAACGCGACGACCTGGGGCGAGGCCCCGAAGCTCGACGCATAGAACGGCAGAACGGGGATTATGATCCCGAAGCCCACCAGGTCGATGAACAGGGTCAGCCACAGCGTGGCAAATGCCGCGATGGGCACCTCCTGTTCATCGGGCGTGGGGCCGGGTTGGGACATGACGAGGCGGAAATGGACCTTGGCATGTCGCGGTAACGCGAGCCAGTGCCGGCCCACGAAGCATCGGAGACGCTCTTTTCATCGCCCGTGACATGAGCAAAATCTCACGCGACAATGCGGGGCACGGCGCGCCGCTTCCCCACCGCGGCCACGTCGTCCCCCGCCACCACCCGTGAGCACCACCGTCCTCTTCGTCGGAGTCGTCGTCTTTGCCTTCGTGGCGGGCCGAATACTCGACCGCTTCACCCACAAGGCATTCGCGCTTTCGGGGGCGGAGTACCTGTTGCTCGGGGCGATTCTCGGACCCTTTGCGCTCGGGGTGCTCGACGCCGAGGTCCTGCATGCGCTCGACCTTTTCGTGTCGACCGTGCTCGGCGTCATCGGGTTTCTCGTGGGGCTCTCGATTCGCCAGGTCCGTGCGAGCACCGAGGCGTTCCTGGCCGGCGGCGGGGCCACGGTCGGCATCATCGTCAGCGTCGCGGCCGTCGCCACGCTGATCATCCAGCTGCTCGACCCCAGCCTGCTCTACGTCGAGCCGCTGCTGTTCGAGCCGCTGACGGCCAGCTCCGACTCGCTCGTCTCGCTGTGGATCTCCCCGGAGGCGCTGTGGATCGGGCTGACGGTGGGCGCCGCCGCAGGTACGTGCAGCGCCGCGCTGGTCGACGCCGCCCTGCTCCGCTTCGGAGTCGGGGCGGAGCGAGCCGCCCTGCTCCGCGCCATGGCGTCCTCGGCCCAGCTGCTCGCCGTGTTCGCGTTCGGCCTCGCCATGGCCGGGAGCCGAGCCACCACCGCAGCCAGTGCTCTCGGGCTGACCGTCGTCGAGTGGTCGACCATCACCATCTTGTCCGGCAGCTTCACGGGCTTGCTCTTCAGCATCTTCCTCGGGCGCGAGGGCGACCCCATGCGGCTGCTGGTCGCGGCCGTCGGCGTCATCGTGTTCGCGGCGGGCATCGGGGCGGCGTTGGGCGTCTCGCCGCTGTTCGCCAACCTCTTCGCCGGGCTCACCCTGGCGCTGACCTCGTCGCATGCGGCCCGGCTCGACGAAGCGCTACGGCCCCTGCGATTTCCCACCACGGTGTTGGTGCTCTTGCTCGCGGGTGCCACCTGGGCGCCCGCCACTGGCTGGTACTGGGCGCTCGTGCCCGGCTACGTGCTGCTGCGTGTGCTCGCCCGTCGCGTGTTCAGCCGGGTCGCCGTCAGTACCTTCGTCGACGAGCCCGCCCACGCGCGGGGCATCGGCCGGGCGCTGCTGGGGCAGGGAGTGCTGGCCAGTGCCATCTCGCTGGCCTTCGCGCAGCGCTTCCCCGAGCTGGCGGGTCCGGTGACGTCGACCGTGCTCGGCGGCGTGTTGATCACCGACCTGTTCGCGATGCGATCGTTGCGGCGGTACCTGGCCGACGCGGGCGAGATCAAGGCGCTCGCGCCTCCCGACCTCGCGCCGGAACCCGAGCCTGCGTCGCACGATGACCACCAGGGGCACGGCGACTCCGAGCCGGCTGAGCAACCAGAGCCCGTCGCAGACGCAGACAAAGAGACCGAGCCCGCAGAGCCGGCCGAGTCCACATCGGGATCCAGCGAAGAGCCCGAGCCGACCCCTGCGCCCGCGTCCGAAGCCAACGAAGAGCCCGAGCCGACACCCGAGCCCGCTTCCGACGAAGGAGCCTCCTCATGAGAGCACTGATCTTGGGCGGTGGAGAAGCCGGCCGCTTCATCGCGGCATCCCTCCCCGACGATTCCGAAATCGTCCTCGTCGACGACGACCCCGAGGCGCTCGCGGCCGCCGAAGAAGGCCTCGACGTGTTGACCCTCCGCGGCGACGTCACCCACCGCGGCGTGCTCGAGCGCGCAGAAGCCCACCAGGCCGACGTCGCGGTCGCGGTCACCGGTCACGACGCGATCAACATCGCCGCCGCCGTCATGGCCAAGGAAGCCGGCGTCGGCAAGACGGTCGCCCGCGTCGACGATCCCGGCTTCTACAAGACCGAGCAGGGCCTCGAGCGATCGATCGCGGGCATCGACGCCTGCATCTGCGCCTCCCGCCTGGTCGGTCGCGAGCTGCTGCGCATGGTCACCTCGATCAGCGCCTCGTTCACCTTCAGCCTGGGCGGCGGTGCAGCGCACGTGGCCACCGTCAAGATCGACGAGACCTCGCCCCTGCGCGGTGAGGCCCCCGCCCGCCTCCGCTCGCGCAACGAGGCGGTCATCCGCAGCGTACTGCGAGGCGGCAACCTCCGCGCCCCGACCGAGGTCGAGATGCTCGAGGAAGGCGACCGCATCCTGCTCGTGGGCACCCCGCTGGCGATCGCGGAGTTCGGTCAGCGCACCCACGCCCGCAGCCGCGCCGTGCTCATCGGAGGCGGCGACGTCGGGGTCCAGCTCGCCAACCTGTTCTCCACCCTGGTCGGCGACGTGCGGCTCATCGAGTCGTCGCGGGCCCGCTGCGAGGAGCTCGCCCGGCTCGTCCCCAAGGCCACCGTGCTCCATGGAGACGGCACCAGCCTGGGCTTCCTCCGCGAAGAACGGGTCGGCCTCGCCGAGTGGGTGCTTTCGGTGACCGGCTCGGACGAGGTCAACCTCATGGCGTCGCTGCTCACTCGCGAGCTGGGCGTCGAGCACACCTTCTCGCTGATGCACCGCCCGGGCTACGCCTCCGTCTATCAGCACTTGGGCATCGAGGGCACGACCAGCGCGCACGAGGTCATGGCCCGCACGCTGCGAGGACTCTTGCCCGGTCGCGAGCTGGTCGGCGCCGCTCGACTGACCGGGACCGACTTCGACCTGCTCGAGCTGCGCGTGCCGCCGCTGCCCCGCCCCATCGCCCCACGGTCCTTGCCGCTGGGCGCCAGCGGCCGGGTCATCGGGGTGGTCGGCAACCAAGAAGAGGTTCGCCTGTACGAGCCCGGCACCCGCGTCAGCGGAGGTGAACACGTGGTGGTGGCCGCTCCCGCCGCGCGCCGCCGGGAAATCGTCCGCGCCATTCGACGACTGGGGACCCACGACGAATGAACGCCCGGGTCGTCAGCGGCCTGACCGGCCTGCTCATCGGAATCGTAGCGCTGCTGCTGCTCGCCCCTGCGATCGTGGCCGCCTACGACGGGCAGGCGCGCTCGGTCGGAGCCTACGGGTCCACGGCCATCGCCGCCCTGGCGGTCGCCGTGGGCCTGCGCCGCTTCGGCCGGGGCGCGTCCGACGAGATCCACCGCAAGGACGCCCTCGGTGTCGTCGCCCTGACCTGGCTGTGCCTGGGGATCTTGGGCGGCCTGCCCCTGCTGATCGAGGGCTCGATCCCCGACCCGATGGGCGCGCTATTCGAGGCCGTCTCCGGCTTCACCACCACCGGGGCGACGGTGGTCGCCGACGTCGACGACCTCAGCCGCGCCACCAACCTGTGGCGCTGCCTCATGCACTGGGTCGGCGGCATGGGCATCGTGGTGCTCTTCGTCGCCGTGTTCCCCATCCTGGGCGTCGGCGCCAAGCACCTGTTCAAGTCCGAGGTCCCGGGGCCCATCACCGAGGGCCTGCGCCCGCGCATCCGCCAGACCGCCGTGGCCCTGTGGTGGATCTACGGGGGTCTCACCGCGCTGGCCACCGTGCTGCTGGTCGTCGCCGGTATGCCGGTATTCGACTCGGTCTGCCACGCCATGTCCACGCTGGGCACGGGCGGGTTCTCGTCGCGGGGGGCGAGCATCGGCGCCTACGACAGTGCGGCCATCGACTGGATCATCACCACCTTCATGCTGATCGCGGGGCTCAACTTCGGGCTCTACTACGGCCTGCTCACCGGGCGCTGGTCGGAGCTATGGCGCAACTACGAGCTGCGCTTTTATCTCGCGATCAACGTCGCGGTCATCGCCCTGGTCGCCGTGTCGATCCACGCCCGACACGGCTCCGCCATCGAGGCGGTGCGCTTCGCCGCCTTCCAAACCGCCGCGGTCACCACCACCACCGGGTTCATGACCGAGGACTTCGATACCTACCCGGACATCGCCCGCATGGCCCTGTTCGGCTGCATGTTCATGGGCGCCTGTGCGGGCTCGACCGCGGGCGGCATCAAGGCCTCGCGGATCTTCATCCTCGGCAAGATCGTCCTCCGCGAGCTGCGAGCGGCCGTGCGCCCCAACGTGGTCCAGACCATCCGGGTCGGCGGGGGCAACCTCAGCCGCGACGTGGTGCGGGGCATCACCACCTTCTTCGTGGCCTACCTGGCGCTGTTCGGCATCGCCTCGTTCGTGCTGGTCGCCTTGGGCCTCGACATCCTGTCGGCCATGAGCGCCGCCGTGGCCTGCCTGTCGAGCGTGGGCCCGGGCCTGGCCGAGGTGGGCCCCGCCCAGAACTTCGGGTTCGTGCCCGGCCTGGGCAAGGGCGTGCTGTGCCTGTGCATGATCGCGGGCCGCCTCGAGATCTTCGCCCTCTTCGCCGTCTTCAACCCCGAGTGCTGGAGGAAGTAGCGGGATGCGTCGGCTCTTCGTAGTGATTGCCCTGCTGGCCATGATGGTCAGTCTGCGTGCGCTCAAAGCCGAGACCTCCGATGGCTCCGACCCGCTGACGCTGGCCGCGATCGGCTTCGTGGTGCTCGCCGCGTTCGCGCTCGCCGAGCTCGGCGCCCGGCTGTCGCTGCCCAAGGTCACCGGCTACATCCTCAGCGGCGTCGCCCTGGGCCCCTTTGCCGCCAATGTGCTGTCCGCCGACGAGGTCGTCGAGCTGGAGATGTTCAGCACCTTGGCCCTGGGTCTCATCGCCACCACGGCCGGGCTCGAGCTCGACCTGCGTGCCCTCGCCCGGCTCACCCGCACGCTCGGCGCCACCATCGGGGTCAAGATCGTCACCGGCCTGCTGCTGGTGGGCGGGGCCCTGGTCGCCTTCGAGTCCTTCACCGGTACTTTGGGGCTGAGCGACACCACCACCATGGTCGCCATGGGCCTGGTGTTCGGCGCCCTGTCGCTCGGGACCTCGCCCGCCATTGCCCTCGCCGTGCAGAGCGAGAGCGGAGCCAAGGGGCGGCTCACCGAGATCGTCCTGGGCGCAGCCGTGGTCAAGGACGTGGTGGTCGTCGTCGGCCTGGCCATGGCCCTGGCGGTGAGCAAGGCCCTGCTGGGCGGCGGCAGCCTCGGCATCGACGTGGTGCTCCACCTCGGGCAGGAGCTCGGGTCCTCGGTGCTCGCGGGCGCGGTCTTGGGGGTCATCCTCATCGCCTACCTGCGCTTCGTGAAGACCGAGATGTTGCTCTTCGTCGCCGCCATGGTCCTGGTGGTGGCGGAGATCAGCGCGGTGCTCCACCTCGAGCTGCTGCTGGTCTTCATCGTGGCCGGCGTCGCGGTCCGCAACTTCTCGCCCTACGAGCACGACCTGCTGTCGCCGCTGCAGACCATCTCGCTGCCCGTGTTCATCGTGTTCTTCACGACGGCGGGGGCGAGCATCGATCTCGGCGCGACGTGGTCGGTGCTGCCGCTGGCGCTGGTGCTGTGCGGAGCTCGGGCGGGGGGTTACTACGTCGCGTCCCGGGTGGGCGGCGGTTTCGGCAACGAGCCCGATGCCGTGCGGCGCCTGGCCTGGCTGGGTTATCTGCCGCAGGCCGGCGTCACGCTGGGCCTGGTGGGCTTGGCCGGCACCGCGCTGCCCGAGCTCAGCGAGCCGCTCGCCTCGCTGGGCATGGCCGTGGTCGCGGTCAACCTGCTGGTCGGCCCCATCACGCTGCGCGTCGCGCTGCGGGGCGCGGGTGAGACCGCCGACGCTCGCCCGGCCGAGCAAGAAGAAGGCGAGGTCGCGCCCGTCCCCGTCGAAGAGCTGCCCGAACAGCTCGAGTCTCCCGAGCTCCGCGCCATGCTCCTCGAGCTGCGGGAGTCGCTGGCCCAGCCGTGGGAGCGCTGGCGCAAGGGCACGCTGGAGCCCAACGCCTGTCGCTGGCGCACGAGCATCGATCCCTCGGGCAGCTCTCGCGCCAACGATCACGGGGCGGCCGCGGTCCTTCGCGGCCTCGAGCGCGTCGCTCTCGAGCAAGAGCACGACCCGGCACAGGGCCTGCGTACCGTGCTGCGGCAGCAGCTGCATCACCTCCAGGCGCTGCCCCCCACCGCCGTCGTGCCGCTCGAGGAGCGCAACGCCCGGCCCGGCCCCGACGACTCGCACTTCGCCCGCTGGCTCAAGCGGATCGCCGCGGTCGGTGCGTTCATCGGAGGACGCCGCGGACGACGGAGTCGCCGCGCTCCCGTGCGCATCACGGCGCGCACGGTCATCGAGCCCGCCATGGCGCGGCTGGCCGAAGAGACCCTCCGCGACTGGCAACGCTACGAGGTCGAGTGCCTCGAGACCCTCGAGCGCGTCGCCTTGCACACCGGCTCGGGCGAGGACGCGGTCACCGAGCTGCAGCAACGCCAGCAGGTGCTGCTCGACAAGGTGGCCTCCAACCACCGCGCCACGCTGTGGGCGGCCACCCGCGAGCTCGCGCGCCGCCTCGCCGTGCTGGGAGCCCCGGGCGCGCCCGCTCGGACCCGCTACTCCACTGTCGAGCGCGAGCTGACGGCCAGCCTCGACCGCCTCGACGCCGACGCCGAGGAGTGGCCCTCCCGTCGCCGCGCCGCCGTCGACCGCCTACGATTCAATGCCGAGACCGAGCGGGTCGAGCACAGAGTGCGCGCCCGGTTGCAGCAAGAAGTAGTGGCCCCGCTCGACAACGCCTTCGAGCGCATCGAGGTGCTGCTCCGCGAGCAATACCAGCGACTCGAGAGCCTGCCGCGCTGCGCCGACTTGGCCGATGACGACGCGTGGGCCCGCGCCGACGCCCAGATCCGCGCCGTGCTGCCCAAGCCCGCCGCCAAGGAGCTCCGCAGCCTGAGCACCCGCGTGCGCCGAGCCACCTCCAGCGACAACGCCAGCGCCGAGCTCCGCAGCTTCGTCTCCGATGGCGACCAACAGATCACGGTGGTCGCCTCCCTCGACGCGCTGTCGCGAGCCGCCCGCCCGGCCGAGGTCGAGATCGTCACCGTGAACGTCCGCGAGCTCAAGGAGGTCCAGCTCGCGGGGCGGGTCTTGCCGCTCATCGAAGAGTGCCTCAGCGACGCTGCCATGGCGTTCTCCGCCGTGCGCGATCAGATGCGCGAGGTCGTGAGCCTCGCCGAGTTCGGCTTCGAAGCCGCGATGCGGGCACGCGGCGACGAGAGCAGCTCCATCACCCAGCTCGACGAGGCGCTGTCGCGGGGGCAGAGCATGCTCGAGGCGCTTCAGGCGGGGGCGGCCCGCAGCTGGGTCGACGGGCGACCGCGGCTGCTCGGGGTCGTCAACGGCCTCGCCGAGCAACTCTCCGACATGGTGACCGCCACGGCCGGGGGCGACCACGGGTCGGCCGCGGCTCCGGTGAGCACGTGGGCCCGCCTTCGCCAGCGCGTGCTCCGTTGGCAGCGGCGGACCTTCACCACTCTACGACAGCTCATCCACGCCCTGCGGACCGGTGAAGTCGGTCAAGCGGCAGAGGACCTCGCGCTGCGCTATCGCCTGCGGGCGGGCCTCGAGCTGTTCGACGCCCACGCCATCGCATCCTACCTCACCGAGCAGCAGGAGCTCCGGCGCGACCGCCTCGGAGGCCTGCACGCGTCGCTGTTCTCGCCCGAGCCCCTTCGCGATCCTCGGCTCTTCGTCGCCAACCGCGAGTCGCTCGGCACCATCGTTCGCGCCGAGCGTTCCTGGCAGTCGGACTATGCCAACGGCAACGGTGTGCTCGTCGTGGGAGCCACGGGCACGGGCAAGAGTTCGACCCTCGGCATCGCCCAGCTCAAGCTCGGCACGCGCCGGGTGATCTCCGTGCGTCCCACCCCCGAAGCCACCAGTCTTCGCGGTGCGCTGGCGCGGGCGCTCGGGGTGAGCGACGACGAAGACGCCATCGACGGCGCCCTGCGACCGACCCCGTCCATCGTCGTCATCGACGACCTCCAGCGCTTCTTCCCGCCCACCGCCGCGGGGCTCGGGGCCCTCGCCTCGTTCATCAGCCGCGTCGTCTCCACCCGCGAGACCACCTTCTGGCTGGTGGGCATGGCCGAGGAGTCGATGTTCACCTGGCAGAGCCTGCAGGCCCTCGACGAGGCCTTCCCCTGTCGTATCCATCTGAACCCGCTCGACCTGAGTACCCTGGCTGCGGTCATCGAGGCCCGCCGCGAGCTCGGCGGTCAGCGCTGCGTCTACCCGGCACCGCGCGGCGCCTGGCTGGCCAAGGTCCTGCGCCGCTCCCCGCAAGAGACCTACCTGCGGCGCCTGAGCACCGCGGCGGGAGGGAGCCTGCGCCGCGCCATGGACCTGTGGCGGGCGCATGCCGAGGTCGACGACGATGCCCTGCACCTGCGGCCCATCACCGCGATCTCGTGGCGACTGCCCTTCGTCCAGCAGCTGCGGCCCGAGGCGCAGGCCATTCTCACCCTGCTCGTCCGACACGGAGACCAGCCCGCGGCCGCCATCGCGACCGCGCTGGGCCTCGATGCCCCCGCCCTCGAGGTGCACCTGCGCTTCTTGGTCTCGAGCGGACTCATCTGCGACGACGCGGGGGCCTACGGGATCGCCACCTTCGTCAAAGACGACCTCATCGCGGCCCTGCGAGAGACCGGCTCGGTAGGAGGAAGCGTCTGATGACTCGACTGAAGACCGCCGCCCTCGCGACCTGCTCCCTGCTCACCGCCTGCCGCTCCCGCTCTCTCGAGGCCGAGGACGCGGCCATCGTCCGTACCTACGCCGACGAGCTGGGACCGGAGCTGCTCGCCGAGCTCAGCCACGTGCTCGACGTACTCACCCCCGGCCGGGTGCTCGTCGCCCTGACCTTGGTCGCCTTCGTGGTGATCATGCAGCGGGTCCTGCTGCTCTCGGTCCGCATCGCGTGGCGGCTGGGCTGGGACCCGCAGCGCCGCCTCGCTCGCATCCGCAGCCTGGCCGAGATCGTCCTGCTGCTCTCGGTCGGCCTGCTGCTGGTGTGGATGGTCTTCAAGGTCGTCCCCTTGCTCACCTGCCTCGCCGCCATGTCGATCGCGCTCATCGTCGCGGTCGCGCTCCCCGGGGGTCTCCAGGACTTCGCCGCGGGCATCTCCCTGGCCAATCGCTCCCGCTTCCTCGAGGGCGACCAGATCGAGGTCGGCCCGCACTCGGGCACCGTGCGCCACATCGGCCTCGTTCGCACCATGCTGCGACTCGGCGACCGCGGCTCGCTGTGGATCCCCAACCGCGAGGTGGTGCGCAGCGCGGTCATGGTGGGTCGCGAGCAGCAAGCCCTGCCACTGACGGTGGAGCTGCCCGGCGGGCGGCTCGGCCCCGACCGACGCGAGCACCTGCGACAAGTCGCTCACCTGTCGCCCTATCGTCGGGCCGGCAGTCGCCCCACCCTCGAGCGCGAAGGCGATCGCTGGACGCTCTCCTTCCAGACCTGGTGCACACGTCGGCCCGAGATTGCCGCCCGCTCCGTGGAACGCCAGCTCGCCGACATCGTGCGGCAGTGGGAGGCCCGCTCGTGAACACTCGCTCCCGCGCCGCCCGGCTCGCGCTCGTCGTCGGCATCGGCCTGCTCGGGGCCTGCAAGCTCGAGCCGATCGAAGACCTCGAGATCTCCGAGCCGGCCCCGCCGACCCTGCCCGATCGCGTGGTGCCCCTGTCCACCGAGCGCCCCGTCGGTGACCGCCAGGCCGAGCGCTGGGACGCCTCGCTGAACCGTTACCTCGGCTTCATCCACGGCGAGCCGCTGCAAGGACGGCGACCGGGCACCGAGGGCGCGACGCTGACGGTGGGCTTCGTCATCAGCGTGCTCGAGGGGGCCGGTCTGTCGCCCAACGGCCCCGACCTCGGGTGGACCCAACCGGTCGGCATTCGCATCGTCGAGATGCACGACCCCGTGCTCACCGTGCGGCACGCGGCGAAAGAGGGCGAACGAAAGGCCCCTGCCCCGCTGCGCTTCACCGAGGACCTGTGGCTCGAGCACCGCGGTGCCGCGGGCGAGTTCAGCCATGCGCTGCGCATCGACGGCCCCGAGCCCGCCGTCGACCCCGAAGCCACGCCCGAAGATGGCCAGGCCCCGCTCGAGCGGCTCCAGGCGCCGCCCTTGCCCGTGCCCGAGGACGGCCGCTCCGTACGGGACCTGTATCGCGAGGTCTTCGACACCGCCTGGCGTGATGGAGTCGGCGTCGCCGTCATGCCCATCCCCGGCCCCGACCAGGTCGAGGCGCGGGCCATCGCCGAGTCGTGGCGGCGCCCCGACGTGCAATCGCTGCTGCCGGGGCGAGACCCTCCCGCCGCCCTCGATCTCGAGGGCTTCGTCCCGCCCGAAGTCCACGCCGCCTTGCTCGAGGCCCGCGACCGCCCCGGCTCCAGCATCGACGTCGACTTCCGCGTCGACGAGCGATGGTTCGAGGACTCCAACGTCATCGGTCGAATCGCTGGAGGTCGGCGCCCCGAGCAGGCCGTGGTCGTCGTCGCCAACTGGGACGCGGGTGAAGACGAAGCCGGCGCTCCCTCCAACGGCTCGGGCCTCGCCGTCCTGCTCGCCCTCGCCGAGGCCTCGGGTCGCTGGCGCAGCGTCGGCCGTCGTCCCGAGCGCTCCCTCATCTTCGTCGCCACCGCCGCGGGCAGCCTCTCCCACCGCGGCGCCACGCGCTTCATCGAGTCCAGCGGCATCCGCCCCTCCAACATCATCGCCGTCATCAACCTCGAGCAGCTCGGCGGCGCCGGCTCGGACCTCCTCGTCCTCGACGGCCACCACTCCAGCCTCTCCGACGACGTCACCACGCTCGACGCCACCGCCCGCATCGTCCCCGACGACGCCGCCCGACACGGCCACCGCCCCTTCGTCGATCGCCGGATCCCCGCCGTCACTCTCAGCCGCCCCGCCGAGCCCGGCGAAGACGGCGAGCCCCCCGAGCTTTCGATCGCCGCCCTCCGCAACGACGCCGAGCTCGCCTTCCGCCTCCTGTGGGAACTCTCCGACCGCCGCGAGATCCCCCGCCTCGCCGAGGCCGACCCACCATCGCCCGACGACGGCACTCGAGCTGCGGCGGGCACGACCCCCTGAGGCGATCCGCTCTAGCCTCCGGCGCCGACGGTCACCACCGGTCCGCTGCCGCCCGGGGTGGACATGAGCGAGAACAGGTAGGTGAGCATGACAAAGACGTTCTGGGAGTCGGTATCGTCGGCGGCGATGTAGAAGGCGCGGCCGTTGTAGTCGACGCTGGCGTAGGCATCGCTGGGCGCCTTCTTGGCCTCGCGAACCTGCAACAGGGCATCGGCCAAGGCAGCGGGCCGACCTGCGACTCCTTCCACACCCTGGGACAGGTAGTACATGCTGGCCATCATCGACCGACCATGCAGGGTGACCTGGTGGGGGGTCGACTCGCCGCTATGGGGTGACAGCGCGTAGCGATAGGCGTCGGGATCGAGGCCGAGCAACGCACGGACTTCCGCGACCTGCGTGCGACCGGCGTCGGTCCCCGGGATGGCGAACACGAGCTCGTAGCTGCCATCCGCCTTCACGCCCGTGGTGATGGCGTGACTGCGCTGGAGCTCGCTGAGCATGCGCCCCAGTCGCTGGAAGTCGGTCTGCTCCTCGCGCCAGGGATTCTCAGGGGCGAACTGGCCGTTGATCTGCTGCACGCAGCAGGCGAGCACGGCATCCCAGGGCCAGCCCGCTTGCACGAGCTGAGCGATGGCCGAGGAGGACAGCGGGGTCGCGAGACGATGAACGAAATCCTCTCCTTGCAGCGGGGTATAGGTGATGGTGGGTCGCTCCTCGACCATGACGCCGGCCGCCGCCCCCACGCTGGCGGGCGGAACGAAGCCCCCGGGGCCGACGGTGTTGTAGGCCCCGTTGATGCCGGCGTTGGTCGACACGGCGTACTGGGTGACGACGCTGCTGACCTGCAGGAACACGGGCAGCCGACGGTGCCGCAGCCGTACGATGTTGAGCAGCATCTGCTGCTCGGCGGACTGGGCGATCGACGCGGTGTAGTCGAAGCGCACGTCGGGCAAGCTCCGCGCGCCGACTCGAGTGGCACAGGCGCTGAGCGTGAGCAGGACGAGCATGGTGACAACCGCCCCAAACGCCCGCAGTCGCGGGATTCGGCGGCTTCGGGCGAACGAGTGGGGGGTCGAACGGGTGTCGGTGGGATGGTCGTGCATACGCCGGGCCCTCGCTTCAATCCCGAGCATGGCACTTGCGAAGGAGCAAAGAAACGCACCAAAATGCAATCGAGACCCGCAATCATGCAAAGATTAGAGAACTGGGACGACCTGCGTTTTTTCCTCGCTGTGGCCCGTACGGGGGGTCTATCCGCCGCATCTCGAGAGCTGGGAGTCAACCAGTCCACGGTCTCGCGCCGCATCACCCAGCTCGAGGAGGGGCTGGCGGCACGCCTGTTCAACCGCCAGGCCCGGGGCTACGAGCTCACCGCGGTGGGCGAGCGCATGCTGGGGCTGGCCACCATCATCGAGGACGATGTGCTGGCGCTGAGCCGCATGGTGATCGGAGCCGACCGCGACCTGCGGGGCACGATCCGCGTGACCACGGTGGACGAGCTCTTCGAACGCATCGCGCCGCACCTCAAGCGCTTCAGCGACGAGTACCCCGGGATCGACATCGAGATGAACTCGGACAACCGCGTCTACAGCCTGGCGCGCGGCGAGGCCGACGTGGCGATCCGGCCCGGCCTACGACCGACGGAAGACGCGGTGGTGGGCCGCAAGCTGGTGGCCTCGCCGCTGTCTGCCTATGCCTCTCCCGCCTATCTGGCCGCGAACAAACGACCCCGCCGCATCGCCGACCTGGCCAAACACACGCTGGTGAGCTTCGGCCACGGGCGCCCGAGCGACCCGGAGCTCCGCGCGATGCTCGAGGAGGGTCGCGTCGTGCTGCGCACGGGCAGCATGACCGGGCAAGCCATCGCCGCCCGGGCAGGGATGGGCGTGGCGGTGCTTCCCCGGTTCATGGGCGACCCGGATCCGCAGCTCGAGCGCCTCTTCGGCGTGCCCACCGTTGCCCCCACACACCTGTGGCTGCTGATCCACGCCGACCTGCGGCAGACAGCGCGCGTGCGCGCATTCGTGGACTTCATGACCGAGTCGATCATGGCCGAGCGGGCCCTGTACGAAGGCACGCGCAAGCGAAGCTAGCCCTTCCCACGCCGGCCACTTTTTCGGAACTTCACCCGGTGCGGGCTGTCCCTGCCTCCATGAGCCGCCCTGGCGCCGCATTGGTTCTGCTCGCCCTGATGCTGGCGCCCGCACGCGCCCACGCGGACGAGCTGTCCGCCACCCGCTCGCAGCCACTGACCGAGGTCTCGCACTCGGTCCAGCTCAGCATCGATGGCGACGTCGCCACCTACGTGGTGCGGCGAACCTTTGCCAACACGGGTCCGCGCGCCGACGAAGCTCGGCTCGAGCTCGACCTGCCCATGGGCGCCGCGGTCACCGGCCTGCGCATCCGCGCCCGTGACCGCTGGTACCGCGCCGAGCTGATGGATCGCGACGAAGCGGCCGCCAAGTACCAGGAGCTCACGGGGGTGGGCGCGTGGGAGGCCAAAGACCCCGCGTTGATGCAGTGGGCCTGGGCCGACCAGATGCGCCTGCAGGTCTTTCCCGTGCTCCCGGCGGGCACCAACACCGTCGAGTACACGCTCACCGCTCCGCTCCACTATCGCGACGGGCGCTACGTGCTCTCGTACCCCCGCGCGAGCACGACGGGCGAAGACTCACTGCCGCTCGCGACCCCGGTCATTCGCATCGACCCGGGGCACGGCGACGTCACCACCATGGTCCGCGTCGATGGCCAGCCCGTCGCTCCAGACACGCCGATCGTGCTCGGGGCTCCGGTCACTCCGCCGTGGATCGGCGACGGCGAGCCGTCCCCCCACCGTCGGCTACGGGTGGAGCAAGCTCGAGGTCGCCGAGCGTGGCGACGCCCGCTCGGCCCGGGTCGACGTGGACATCGACCACACCTACCGGGGCGACCTCGAGCTGTTCCTGGTCACCCCCAGCGGCAAGCACCTGCACCTGTCGAGCTTCTCCGGGCAAGACAACGACATCCACGATCACTTCGACGTGCAGCTCCCGCCCGAGACGCGAGCCGAGGGCACCTGGCACCTGCTGGCCGCCGACGGGGCGGGGCTCGACGTCGGCACCATCGACGCGTGGAGCCTGACGCTGGCCGAAGACAAAGACCCGGCCGACCCCAACTTTCGCAAGGTCGCCTCCGCCGACGTCCCCGTGTTCATCCCCGACGCGCCCGACGGCGGCACCGACGAGGGGCTCGCCCTCATCGAGGTCGAGGCCGCCCCCATCGACGAGCTCGCCGGGCGATACGGCCGGGTCGAGGTCGACGAGGCCACCCACTTCCTGCGTCTGGACCTCGAGGCCGCCGCCGAGCTCCAGCCCGCCCCCGAGAAGGCCTCGGTGGTGTTCGTCGTCGATGCCTCGCACTCCACCGTCGGCGTGATGGAGCAGCTCAAGCTCGCGCGTGGCTACATGGCCCACGTGCCCGATGCCGAGGCCCAGGTCGTGCTCTTCCGCCGCGTCGCCGAGCGAGTCACGAGCGAGTTCCTCGCGGCCGACGACCTGTGGGCCGCGATGGAGCGGGCCGAAGGCGAAGGCCGCCTCGATCCGGGCAACGGCAGCGCCCTGGAAAACGGCCTGCGGCTGGCGGCCAAGGCCCTGCGTGGCCGTCGGGGCCCCAAGCGCATCGTGCTGCTCACCGATGCTCGCCTCCGCACTCGCTTCCGCGTCGAAGATGGCGAAGACGCGGCCGGCCTCGCCCCCCGCAACACCATCACCCATATCGTCGTCCCCGGGCCCGACCGTCGCGAGAACCGACTGTTCCGCGCCGACGACCACGCGCTCGCGTCGATCCCCGCGACCACCGAGGGGGTGTTGTTCGAGCTCCAGCCGCTGTTCTGGGCCGACGACAAGGAGTTCCAGACCATCGCCCTCGACCTGGTGCGCCCCACCGCCATCGATGAATTCGAACTCCACGGCATCGACCTCGATGCCGCCCCCAGGGTCCCCGAGGTCTTCCGCGAGGGCAGCGCCTACGGCTTCATGCTGAAGTCCACCGAGTCACCGTCCAGGGTCCGCGTCACGGGCAAGATCTGGAACCGCGAGTTCAGCCGGGTCATCCGGGCCGATCGTCGCTTCGGCCGGGCCACCGCCGCCTTCGTGTTCTCCGAAGACGAACACCACGGCCTCGACTACGAGCAGATGATGAAGCTCGCCATGCATGGCCGCGCCGTCTCTCCCGTGACCTCCTACCTCGCGACCGAACCGGGCGTGCGCCCGTCGACCATCGGCCTCGAAGAAACCGGCCGCGGCGGCGGAGGCACGGGCGAAGGCACCATCGGCCTGGGCAGCACCGGGCTCATCGGCAAGGGCGGCGGAGGCGGCTCGGCCCCCAAGGCCTTCACGCTGGAGGAGCTGCTCGAAGGCGGCGTGTCGGCGTGCGTCGAAGCCCATCACCCGGCCGCAGGCTGGCGCGTCGAGCTCGAGGTCGAGACCACCTCCCAGGAGATCGTCGACGTGCAGGAGGTCTCCGGGCCAAGGGCGCTGCGCAGGTGCCTGCTCGAGGCCGCGTGGGCGGTGACCTTGACCTGGAACTTCGACGACGAGCGCAAGACACATCACGTGCGGCTCGGGGCCTGAATCGCCAAAATCATCCCGTTCCCCTCGCCACGCCGGCCGAGCAGTGGCAGATCCATATCGAGCCGTGACACGCCGATGCACGCCCCGCCCCGGCATCCGGGCCGCCTTCGCCTCGACCTCGTTGGGCATGGCGCTGCTCTTTGGCCTCGGCTGCCACCCCCACGGGAAGCCGCTCCGCGAGCCCTCGTCCGAGCAGCGATGCTACGACGGTGATGCGTCCGGCTGTCTGGAGGCCGCACGGGAGCACGAGGCCGGGCCGAGTTCCGAGCCGGCCATCGAATTGGTCGAGCGCGCTTGCTCGATGGACTCGCCACAGGGCTGCTTCCAGGCGGGCCAAACCCACCGCGAGCGCGACCAGCCCGGTCGAGCCCGCACCATGTACGCCCGCGGCTGCCGACTGGGTCACGAGCCGAGCTGCGAAGAACGCGGCCGCCACGACATACGGTCCGCGCTCCTGCGACACCCGTGGCTGTGGGCTTGTGCGCAGCAAGCCGGAGGCTCCCCGGGCGACGCCGAGACCGTACACATCCGGGCCGGGAACGCCGGAACCGTCGCGAAGGTGGTGCTCGATGCTCCCCTGCCCGAGCGCCCTCAGCTGCAAGAGTGCATCCGCGATGCGCTCGCAGCCACCACCATCTCGACTCGATACGCCATGAGCGCGACGCAGGTTCGGATGGACCTGTCGCTCGACCCTCTGGTCGTGGAAGACATGGTCAGAGGCACGGCCGACCGCGGCCTCGTCACCGCCATGCGGCGGCGCGTCAACCCGGCGCATGAGGATGACCCTGCGGCGGCATGCCCCGGGCACCGACGGTCGACCTGCGAGAGCCTCGCCGCGAAGCAGATCGACGAAAAGGCGATCTGGACCCCCGATCCCGAAAAGTCGGCCCTCGCCCAGACCTACGTCCCCGGCACGCCGACGCAGATGTTCGTGTCCATCGACTACTGCGTGGATCAGCGAACCGGCAAGACCATCCATACCCGACGAGTCGACTCGGTTCCCCCTTCCGCGACCGCGGATCTCTTCGTCGAACAGATCTCGAAGTGGAGATTCAAGATCTGGTCCAGAGACGTGGGCGAGGTCTGCTCTCGCATCCACTACGAAGTCCGCTTCAAGTGGCGCGGACGCCCGTAGTCGACGGCGGTGGGTTATGGTGGCGAGCCGAGGCTGCGCCATGCGAGTTCCATCGTCTCTGCTACTCGTGATGCTCGCTGGTGCGGCGTGTAGCTCCAGCTCGACCACTCCGGCCGGAATCGAGTCCCCCGAGGCGAGCTCCAGCGACGGCGCCCCCGCGATCGAGCCGGCCGGCGATCCGGCCGTTCACTGGGTGGGCCGCTTCGACACGAGCGAGCCCGGCATCCGCCGCATGGGCTGGTCGGGCGCGGGCTTCGTGGTGCGCTTCGACGGCACGGGGGCGAGCGTCCGCATGGACGACGCCGCTCGGTACTTCACGGTCGTGATCGATGGCGAGGTCCAGGCGCCCCTGGCCACCACGCCGGGGCTCCGCGACTACGTGCTCGCTCGAGGTCTGCCCGCCGGTCACCACGTCGTCGAGCTGTACCGCCGTACGGAGGGCCACTTCGGCCCTACCGAGATCCACGAGGTCATGCTCGAGGGCACGCTCGCCGCCCCGCCGATCGAGACCCGACGCATCGAGATCGTGGGCGACTCGATCTCCGCGGGCTACGGCAACGAAGGTGTGTCGCCGTGCAGCTTCAGCGCCGAGACGGAGAACCACTACCTCACCTACGGGGCCATGGCCGCGCGGGCGGTGGGGGCCGAAGTGCAGACGGTCGCCTGGTCGGGCAAGGGCGCCATCTACAACTACGGGGACGACCGGCTCCAACCGCTGCCCGAGCTCTACGACCGCACCATCGCCACCGAGACCGATCCCTGGCGCTTCGACTGGCAGCCCGATGTGGTGGTCATCAACTTGGGGACCAACGACTTCAGCACGGACGACGATCCGTCGCAGACGCAGTTCAGTGAGGCGTACCTGGCGTTGTTGGTCCACCTGCGCGAGGTCTACCCGAGCGCGATGATGCTGGTCGTCGCCCCCAGCCTCTTTGGAGCGGAGGCATCGTTGGTCCAGGGATACTTGGGCGACGTGGTCGCGCGACGACGGGCGGCCGGCGATGCCCGGGTGGCCTTCGCCGACATCAACGTCGCGTGGCTCGGCTCGGGCTGCGATGGCCACCCCGACGTCGCCACGCACGAGGCGATGGCGGCGCGGCTGGTGGACGCGCTGCAGCAGCACCTGGGGTGGTAGGACATTATCCTACTCAATTCCGCTCACCGGGAATCTCGCTGGCATAAGGCCGAGCGGGGCTCGGTTGCTGGTCGACGTGCGTGATGGCCGGTGTCGTTTTGCCACCGGGTGACGTGAAAGCCGGGAAGACGAACGACCATGGGAACACTCCAACGCATCTCCATGATGATCCGCGCCAACCTCCACGACATGATCAGCCATGCCGAGAACCCCGAGCGCATGCTCAACCAGGCGATCTACGACATGCGCTCGCAGCTGATCGAGGCCAAGAAGCAGGTCGCCGTGGCCATCGCCAGTGAACGGCGGAGCCGCAAGGAGCTCGATGCCCACAGGCAAGCGGCCGCGAGCTGGGAGCAGCGCGCGATGCTGGCGTTGCAGGCGGGTGACGACAACCTCGCTCGCCAAGCGCTGGCCCGCAAAGGGCAGCACGACGAGATGGTCTCGGCCTGGCATGCGCACTGGGCCATGGAGAAGCAGGGGGTCGACGCGCTGCGCAACGCCCTGCAGGGCCTGTCCAACAAGATCGAGCACGCCGATCGTCAGCGACGATTGCTGGCGGCTCGGGTCGCTCGGGCCAACGCCCAAATGGCGATCAACCGCACGCTGTCCACCATCAACGGCGCCTCGCCCTGGGGGACCCTCGAGCGCATGGAGGAGCGGGTCGTGCAGATGGAATCCCAGGCCGAGGCCTACGGCGAGCTCACGGCCGGCACCAACGACTACTCGCTCGAGTCCCAGTTCCGGGCGCTCGAAGCCAGCCAAGGCGTCGAAGACCAGCTCACCGCGCTCAAGCAGCAGATGGGGCTTCCCGCCAACCAAGAACCCAAGCGCCTGCCCGCCTGAGCCAACGGCGGCCGCGTTGACCAGGCCTCGTGCGGCGGGGTACTGGTGAAAAATGACCGGCGGCCCCCCGGACACGACTCACCGCTCGGACTCGGTGGGCTTCATCCTGGAGGCCGCGGCCGAGCTGTTCACGGCGGGCGGCTTTGAACGGACCTCACTCAAGGCGGTGGCCGATCGGGCGGGCGTGGCGAAGGGCCTCATCGCCCATCACTTTCAGTCCAAGCAGGGCCTGCTCGAGGCGGTACTCATGGAGTTCTACCGTCGCCAGAGCGAGGCCCTCTTTGCGGCCTTCGACCCGTCCTTGGGTCTACACGCGCGCATCACCGCCATCGTCGACGCCTACTTCGACTTCATGTGTCGGTCGCATCTGTTTCCGCGGCTCATCCAGCACATGGCCGGCCGCGATGAACGAGTCCGAGAGATCTCCCAGCAGCAGCTCCGTCGGCTGCACACGTGGGTCGAAAAAGAAGTGCTCCCCGAGCTCTCCGACCAGGGGGCGGCCTCGGCTCGTCACTTCACGCTGACCTTCGCCGGTTCGATCCTCACCTATTTTTCATCGGCACCCGCCCTGGACCCCATGTGGCCGGACGAGCAGGGACTGCTGGGCGAGCGAGCACTGGCCGAACGGCGAGCGCACCTGCACCTCATCATCGACGCGTTTTGGTCACACCTCGAGCTGCCGGCCTAGGCTACTCGCGACACTGAATCGCGTCTTTGAAGGTGGCGGCGTCCATGATGCAGTTGCCGCTCTCCTTGAACTTCATCGCGCCCTGCATCTCCTTGGCCGAGTCCATGGCGGCAATGCACTCGCCGCGGTCTTCCTCGAGCTTCTTCACCATCGCGTCGGAGCCCTCTTTTTTGGCGAGCTCGATCATCTTGTCGCAGATGTCGGTGGACGAAGGGCCGCAGGCGCCGAGGAACAGCGCGCAGGTCAGTACACCAAATGTCTTGTGGAGTGTGGTCATCGATTTCGTGCCTCGACTCGCAAGATGTTCCTCGCGATGGCGATCGGCAAGCGTCGCGAGGCCAGGTTGACCACGGGGTCAACGAGGCCCGAAGCGCATCGACGTCGACACGACAACCCGTATGCTCTCGGTGCAGCCTCGTTCGGCCGCGACGAGTCGGCGCCTTCCGTTTCGCGTCGGCTCGTCGCGTGCTCGATCGATCCGTCGACGAACGTCGCATCGATCGTCGTCACCCTTCGGTGTCGTTCGAGGATCCAACGGTGCCACCCATGCCCCGCACGACCTTCATCGGAGACGGCGCCACCTCGACGATCCATGCCCGAGCACGTGCGCAAGGCTCAGCGCAGCGAGCGCGAAGACGACCCATGCACCGCCGGGGGCCAATCACCACGGACGACCGACGAAGCGCTCGCGGGCCCATGCGGGAGTCGACTCGCCGCGTTGGAAAAAGCTCGCGATGTCACGGGCTTCGCGTCCGAATCCAGCAACCTCTCCACACCGACCCGACCATGCCCCGTGGAGCAATGTGGCCCAAGCCCGAACCGAACAGGCCCGCCCGTGACCCGAAGGATGGGGGCGGAGTCGTCCATGAACAGGACGGTCGACCTAGCGCCATAGGCGCGCATTTTCGGCATCGTTGACAGCCGGTACCCGGCACGATAGCTCAGTCGTCGCGAGAGACCGATTGGGAACGAATCCCTTCGGAGAAAGCACGCGACGACATCAGATGGCAAGAAGCAACTACGCGGCGGGTAAACGACAGCGCGAGATTGAGAAGGCGAAGAAGAAGAAGGAAAAGGCGCTGCGCAAGCGCGACCGTTCTTCACACGGGGGAGACATCCCCATCGCCACCGTAGATGAGCTTCAAGGCGGCTTGATGTCGGCCGACGATGTCGTGCGGCGAATGATGCCGGGCGGCGACGACGAGGGTCAGGAGCCGCAGCGTAAGACCCAGCCGAGCCGGCTGTTCGTGGGCGGCCTTGCGTGGCGCGTCACCATGGAGCAGCTCAAGGAGAAGTTCGAGACCCTGGGCCCGGTCATCGATGCCGTCGTGGTGCTCGACCGCGACACCGGTGACTCGCGTGGCTTCGGATTCGTGACGATGGGCAACCGCAAGGACGCCGCCGAAGCGATCAAGAAGCTCGACGGCCAGGACTTCGAGGGTCGAACCCTCGTCGTGCGGCCTGCGACCGAGCGCGGTCGCTAGCCCCCGTAAACCCAGTTCGGCCGGCCGTCTACGACGGATCTGGCGTAAGACGCGGCGTGACTTGTCCACGCCGCGTTTTTGTTGAAACCGGCTCGACACCGGTAAACCAGGTCCTAGAGTCTCCTGGACACGCAATTGAGCGCTCGACCGTGAACTGGACTACGCACCCGGCAACGCCGAACCCCTTGTGGGGGTTCTCATGGAGTTGCGCGCGAGGGCGGCCCTAGCATCGGCACTCGATTTCGACCCGCAACGCCACCATGACGACCCAGGCTGCCACCCTCGAGCTTTCTCAGGCCCTTGCGGTGGAGTTGCATGGCCTGTTCCGGGCGCTGGATCTGCGCATCCAGGCCCCGGACTTGGTTCGAGACAAGATGGAAGCGGCGGGGCGCATGCTCGACGAGCTGCTCGAGGCGGAGTGGAACCTCCTGCCCGAGTCGGTGGCCGAGAGCATGGACCGGGTGGCCGAGCTCATCCGCGACTGGAGCCCCGACGACAGCGAGGCCTGGGCGGAGCTCAAGAGCCAGCTGCGCGAGGCCTATGCCGGCTTCGCCAGCGCGCTGCACCAGCAGCAGGTCCAGGTCCCCGAGCTTCGACCGGCCAACTACACCCGCTCCGTCTTCCACATGGGCTCGGCCGTGCTGTGCCTGGGCCTGGTCACCCTGCTCGACGCTCGGCAGCTGCCCTGGGTCGCGGGGGCCTTCGCCGTCTGGGGCTGGTCGATGGAGACGGTGCGCCGGTTCTCGCCCTGGGCCAACCGAATCTTGATGGCGGCGTTCCGCCCCATCGCCCACGAGCAAGAGCGCAACCGCATCAACTCGGCCACCTACTACGTGACCGCGCTGCTGCTGCTGTCGCTGACCGGCTCGCCGCTGCTGTGCGCGGTGGCGGTGGCGGTGTTGGGCTTCGGCGACCCGCTCGCGGGCCTGGCCGGCCGCCGCTGGGGTCGGATTCGACTCGTCAACGGCCGCAGCCTCGAGGGCACGCTGGTGTTCTTCGCGGTGGGCACGGTCACCGCGGTCGGAGCCATGCAGCTGGTCGAGCACAGCCTCACCGGGTCGCAGATGTGGATCGTGGCCGCCGCGGCGGCCGTCAGCGGTGGCCTGGCCGAGCTGTTCAGCCGCCGCATCGACGACAACCTGTCGATCCCCATGGCCTCGGGCATCGCGGCCGTCGTTGCGCTCTTGCTGATGGGGCTGTCGCCCTGGGGCTGAGCCCACCGCCGCCTCAGCGCTGTTGAAAGACCGAGTCGGGGATCGTGTGCGCCCCGGTGGGGTTGGCCGCGAGGAGGCCGAGCTCGAGCGGCGCGACGGCGACGATCTTCCAGCCGCGCTCGGGGGCGGTCAGCGTGTACATGAGGGCAAAGTCGGCCACGATGCCGTCCTCGGCGTCGCGCATCTGCCAGCCGACGTCGGCCGTCAGGGTGCGGGCCTCGAGGCGGCGATGGCCCAGCACCTCGAAGCGAGCCTCGACCACGCCAGCTTGTTGATGGCGCTCGAGCTGCCGAGCGAGGCTCTGCTCCAGCTCTTCGGGCGTGGTCAGGGCATGCACGGTGGGACCCATGACCAGGCAGGGCAAGTGCACCAGCTCCACGAGGCCGGCGACGTCGTTGGCAGCGAACGCCCTGCGGTACCGATCGAGGAATGCGTTGAGGGTCGAAGCCACCGTTTTCCCGGGATTCTTCTACCAACGCTCCTCGCCCGAAGCGAGGTCTTCATGGGGCCGCCCGAGAAACGAAGTCCCGCGGCATCGAAGCTGCCGTGTCGGGGTCAGGGCCGAAAGCGCGACAGCGTAGCGCCTTCGATCGCTTGGCCGCCGACCTCGACGCTGGTGCCGCTGGAGATCCGAGCCACCACCGAGCCGTCGGGGCCAACCGCGAGCCCGTGCACCCAGACCGACGCGGGGTCCCGCAGCAGCTCCAGCCAACGACCCTGTCCCTGCCGATCGATCCCCAAGAGGCCCACCGTCTCGACGTTCGGCGGCACGTGGACCCCGATCGGGCTCACGTCGAGAGCGCCGTAGAACTCGAGCGCGAGCACGACCGTGTCGTCGGGGCCGACGTCGACCCCTCGCACCGTAGCCTCGGTGCCCAGCCACTGTTCGGAGACGGGCTCGAGCTCGTCGGTGAAGTGGGCGAGCACGCCACTATTGAAGCCTTCGAGGTGAGCGGTGAACACAGCCAAGAGCGTGCCGTCCTCGAGCCCGAACAGCTCGAGGTTGTCCAGCGGCACGGTGAGCTCGGTGTGCAGCGGCCGTTCGTCGATCAACGTGCCTCCCGCCGACAGTCGCAGCGCATACGCCCCGTAGAGCCCGAGGTCGACCGGCTCTCCGTCGAGGGTCGGCTCGACCGACTGGCTCGGCGAGAAGATGGCTCCCACCACCACTTCGCCGCTGTCCAGCACCGCGACGGCGATCGCTCGATCGCTGAGGCCGAACACGCCCGAGAGCCGACGCTCCCACGCGGGGATGCCATCGGAGGTGAAGGCGACCACCACCAACGACTCGTCGAGCAAATCTCGCCGACCCGCCACATAGACGGAGCCATCGGGGCCCACGTCGACGGCGCTCACCGACGTGAAGGTCGTGCCCCGGCTCCACAGGTGATTGCCGTCGCCGTCGTAGCGAGCCACGAACCCGCGGCGCTCGTCGGCGTAGGGCAGCATGCCGCCGCCAGCGTCGAAGTCGAGGGTGTAGTAGCCCACCATGGTGGAGCGCTGCTCCGCGTCCACGGCCAAGTCGGCGACCCAGTCGACCCCCGGGTGGATGAAGCTGTGGTGCCACAGCAGGTCGCCCTGCTCATCGACCTTGAGCAGGTAGACATCGTCGAGGACGACGCCCTCGTACTCGAAGGCCCCGCCCGAGCTTCCGACGTAGGTGTGGCCCTGCCCATCGAGAGCCAGGTGGCGGAAGCTGGCCTGGGTCTGCTTCGTCCATACGAGTTCGGGCTCGCACACCACCGACCCGTCGCAGTCGTCGTCCTGCGCGGTGCTGCAGTCTTCGCGCGCCGCGGGGAGGACCTCGTCGGCACAGGGCAGCCACTCCGTGCCATCGGCGGCACAGACCTGCTCGCCCGCCCGGCACACGCCGAGCCCCTCGCTGCCCAGCGGGCCGCCGTAGCACGACCGGCGCTCGTCGGGCACACACTGCGCCCCGAGCCCCACCGTAGCGGGCGCGGTACTCTCGGACTCGTCGCCGCCGCTGCTGCTACCCGCTCCGCTCGGCGCCTCGGCCTCGCGGCAACCCACGAGACCCACCAAGAGCGCCAGCCCTATGATGCGAGGCATCACCTTGGTCACGATAGCAAGCCCGGCGGGCGTAACACCGCACCGGTGCAGGACGATCGTTTCGTTGTGATGGGTGCACGGACGACGGCGATGGTGTTGAGCGCGGCTCTCGCGTCGTGGGCGTGCCATCCCGAGGTCGACGATGAACCGCTGGCCACGCCCCCGGGCTCCGATCCGGCCGAGGCCTCGGGCATCGCGAATCCGCCCGAGGCGACGGCCAACAATGGCATCTCGGTCGGCGACGCGGTCATCACCGTCGAGTACGACGGGCGCGAGCTGTCCCTGCCCGACGAGGTGCTCGAGGCCTGGGTCCAGCGCTCGGCCAGCATGGTCCGCGGCTACCTCGGCGAGTTCCCCGTGCCCACCCTCGAGATCACCCTGGTCGGCCGGGGCTTCGGCGGCGTGGGCTTCGGCATGCACCAGGATGGGCGGTGGATCACCGTCTACTGCGGGCGGCGCATCTCCAACGATGGCCTCGAGAACGACTGGGTCATGGTCCACGAGATGCTGCACGCCGCCTTCCCCGACCTCCAACGCGACCACCGCTGGATGCAGGAAGGACTGTCGACCTACCTCGAGCCCATCGTGCGCGCCCGGGCCGGCAACACCCCCGACACCGAGGTCTGGCGCCGATGGACGCGGTCGATGCACCACGGTCGCCCCAAGGCGGGAGACCGCGGCCTCGACCAGACCCACACCTGGGGTCGGACCTACTGGGGCGGCGCCCTGTTCTGGCTGGCGGTCGACGTCGAGCTGCGCAAGCGGACCAACAACGAAACGTCCATTCGCGACATCGTGCGCGGCATCCTGGCCGAAGGCGGCAACGGGCGCGCCAACTGGTCGACCCGCAAGGTGGTCGCGGTGGGTGATGCGGCCACGGGCAACACCGTGCTGGCCGAGACCTACGCCGCCATGGCCGAGGCCCCCGGCGACATCGACCTGCCTGCTCTGTTCGCCGACTTGGGTGTCCAGCGGCACGACGACGGCACGGTGACCTTCGACGATACTGCCCCCATGGCGCATATTCGCCGCGCGATCACCCGGCAGTGAGCGCGGCCGGGCCGTGCTATCACCGGGGCCTGGACATCGACCCCGAGATTGGCCAGGCCGAGCGCCTTCCCGCTGCCCTCCACCACGATCCGACGTGGTTCGAGCGCATGCGCGAGCGGGTCCTCGTTCGTACGTGGCACGCCTACCCCGGCCCGCTGCCTCCGCTCGAGCCGGGGCTGGTAATGCCGTGGAACTTGCTGCCCGTCAGCATCGACGAGCCGCTCGTGCTCTGCGTCGGTGAGCAGGGGCCGCGCCTGCTGTCGAACGTCTGCACCCATTGTGGAGCGATGCTCGTGGCCCGGGTGAGCACCAACGCCGAGGGTCTGCGCTGCTCCGCGCATGGCCGGAGCTTCGCGCTGAACGGCCTGTTCGACGAGGATCCGGCCTTCGAGGGGGTCGACGGGGTGCCGTCGGCCAAGGACCACCTCGCCTCCGTCGCCCTCGAGCGCTGGGGACCGATGGCGTGGGCGAGCCTCGACCCGGTGCACCCCTTCGCCGAGCTGGTCGAGCCGCTGCAGCGACGGCTGAGCTTCCTCGACATCGATACGTTGCGACCGGTAGCCAAGCTCTTCCGCGAGTATCACGTGCCCGCGGGGTGGCTGGCGGTCTGCGAGCAGAAGCTCCGGGGTGCGGCCGCCGACGAGGTCCACCCCTCGCCGTGGGGCTCGCTGCGGCTCGAGATGGCCAGCGGCGAGCAAGCCCGACTCACGCTGCCGCCCGAGCACCCCGACCACGGCCGCGACCTCGCGAGCCTGCACTCGTGGCTGTTCCCGAGCACGTCGATCGCCGTCTACCCGTGGGGACTGGCGATCGAGCTGATCTTGCCGCTGACCCCCACCGAGACCCGGGTGGTGTGCATGGGCCTGGCCGCCGACCCCGATGCCATCGACGACGCGCTGGGAACCACGCTCGATCAACGCGCTCACGAGGCCCATGGCCGCGCCGTCTCGGTCGCTCGAGGCCAGCGCGCTCGGCTCTACCCGCGCTCGGGCTACTCCCCTCGGCACGAGCGAGCGCTCCACCACTTTCATCGGCAGCTCGGCGAGCTGCTGGCCGACTCCGACTAGGACCCGAGGCTCTTCAGGCCGGCGACCCGGCGGCGCTGGCCGTCGTCGGTGTCGAGGCTGAAGCTGTGGCCGTGGCCGATCTCGTTGATCATCGCGGTGAGCTGCTCGGCGGCGCGGCGCAGCTCGGTCTTGGCCCCGCGCGGGACCTTGGCGAACAACGCATGCACCACCCGCTGGCTGTCCGGGTCGAACTCCCACATGCCCACGATCTCGTCCCCGCATGCGATCGGCCGCGATGCGAGGTGACGGGCCTTGCCCAGCGTGGTCGCTCGGGTTCCGCCCCAGGCTTCGGCCGGGAGATCATGGAACTGGGGATCGACCAGACGACGCGGGCCGCCGCGCAACGCGACGAAGTTGTCGGCGAAGGGCAGCAAGGCGATCCGGGTCGAGCGCTCGGCCGGCTTCGCGAGCCCTTCGCTTTGGCCCGGCAACACGAACGCGGCCGCCTTGTCGTCTTCGACGCGCAGCTCTTCCGCTTCGAGGCGCCCGAGTGAGGCCTTGATGTCGCGCTGCGGCATGCCGGACCACGTCGCGATTTCCTTGGCGGTGGCCGGCCCCGCGTTGCGCAAGAAGCGTTTCACGACCGTATCGACCAGCTCGTCCGGGTCGGCGGACGAGGTCTCCGGCGAGTCGGCGATCGCCCACTCGTACCGCTCGCTGTCCAGACGCCCGCCAGGCAAGGTGCGGACGATCGTCCCGGAGAACTCGAGCACGCGTAGCGCGGGAGGCAGGGGCGAGGACACACCGACCTTCTTCCCCGCCGCGCCCAGGCTACGAACGCTGCCCTCGGGGAGGCCCCGGCGAATCTTGTCGGTCGTCGCGGGGCCATTGTCCGCGAGCCACTTGGACACCGACTTGGCGAGCCGCTCCACCTCCCCCTTTTTCACCCTGGCCTTGTCCAGATCGCGCTGGATCCGAGACGCCGAGAGGTGATTGGCCAGGCGCAGCAGCAGCGGCGCCTCGGCCTTGGTCACCAGGTAGATGCAGCCCCGTACCGCCGGTACGACCCGCAGCGCTCCTCGCTGCACCGCACGATTGATGGTGCCCACCGACGCCTTCGAAGCCCGGGAGGCGATGGCGACATAGGCCTCCACTCCACCCAGCGTGCGCGGCCACCCGGTGCGCTCGACCACCGTATCGGGGCGAGTGCCCTTGGCCTCGGCCAGCCCCTGACTCGCATGCCAGTGGGCGCGAGCCCGGGCCAAGCTGATGGTCATCGTCGCGGGGCGCTTGCTCATGGTCCCGACGATAGCGCGAACCGCCGTCGCCCGAGATGCGAGCACCCGCAAGCGGAGCAAAACCCCGTTGTGACAGCCCCGCGCCGATCCGTCATGATGGACAGCGTCGTGATCGACCCCACCGCCACCGACCCTCGCGACGAGCTGAAGCGCTTCGACCCCACGATCCCGATCGCCAAGGCCTGGACCCCGCCTTCGTCTTGGTACACCTCCCCCGAGATCTACGAGCTGGAGCGTCGCCACGTCTTTGGGCGCACGTGGCAGCCGGTCGCTCGCCTGGCCACGCTGCAGGCGCCCGGTGCCTACGCCAGCGGGTGCACGGCGTCCGAGCCCTGGGTCGTGCTTCGCGACGACGAGCAGCGGCTCCGTGGGTTCTCGAACACCTGCCGCCACAAGGGCCGCGAGGTCGTGCAGGGCAGCGGCCAGGCCGACGCGCTCGTCTGTGGCTACCACGCGTGGACCTACGACCTCCGCGGTCGCCTTCGCAGTGCGCCGCGCATGGCCGGGATCCAGGACTTCGATCGCGAGCAGATGTCCCTACCTTCGCTGGCCACCGAGTCCTGGGGGCCGTGGGCGTGGCTGAACCACGATCGTCAGGCTCCCGCGCTGCTGTCCCGGGTCCGCCCGCTCGACGAGCGACTGGCTCGCACCGACTGGGGAGCGCTACGCTTCCACTCGAGCGTGTCGTGGACCCTGGAGTGCAACTGGAAGGTCTACGTCGACAACTACCTCGACGGCGGCTACCACATCCCGCACATGCACCCGTCGCTCGATGCCCAGGTCGACATGGCCTCGTATCGCACGGAGTGCTTCGACCAGTTCTCGATCCAGACCGTCGACCCTTCGAGCGCCGCCGACGACCGCACCAAGGTCGATCCCGCGGAACGGATCGGGCCAGGGGCGATCTACGCGTGGATCTACCCCAACTTCATGATCAACCGGTACGGCCCGTGCCTCGACTCCAACCATGTGGTGCCGCTGGGGCCGAACCGCTGCCGGGTCGACTACGAATTTTACTTCATCGAGGGCGAGGGCGAAGACGCCCTCGCCTTCGTCGAGCAGAGCATCGAGCAGGCCGCCATCACCCAGCAAGAAGACATCGCGATCTGCGAGTCGGTGCAGCGGGGGCTCGCCTCGCGGCACTACGAGGTCGGGCGCTACGCGCCGCGCGTCGAGCAGGGTGAGCATCACTTTCATCGGCTGCTCGCCGCCGATCTCCGCCACACCGAGTAAGCGTGGCTTGTGGCAAAGGGCGGGCCTCGCTAGCTTCGGGACGATGCCTCCTGGCCCCGACGCCGAAACGCTCGCGACCGTCGCGGCTCAGCTCATCACCCAGCAGCTCCAACGCGACGAACACGAACCCATGCGCCCGCTTCGAAGCGCGACCGAGCTCGAGGCTTCGCTCCCGCTGGCGCTCGACGGCTCGTCCCTGCCGTGGACGCGGACGATCGAGCTGCTGGGCGAGGTCCTGGCCGCGACCCCCACGACCAGCAGTCGGCGCTTCTTCAACCAGCTCTTCGGCGGCCGCGACCCCGTCGCCACGCTCGCCGAGCTGACCACGGTCATCTCCAACACCCCCATGCACACCTTCAAGGCGAGCGGGGTCCAGGTGCTCATCGAGCGCGAGGTCCTGCGACGCATGGGCGCGATGGCGGGTATGACCGAGGGCGACGGCGTGATCGCTCCCGGCGGCTCGATCTCCAACCTCATGGGGATGATGCTGGCGCGCAACACCGCGGTCGCGAAGGCTCGGAGTGAAGGGCTGCCGGGCACCCGCCTGTGCGTCTACACCTCGGAGGCCAGCCACTACTCGGTGCGCAAGGCGGCCGGCGTGCTCGGCTTCGGTCGCGACAACGTCCGCCGGGTGCCCATCGACCACCAGGGCCGGATGCGCCCCGACGCGCTGGCATCGATGATCGAGGAGGATCGAGCTGCGGGTGCCCTGCCCGTGATGATCAACGCGACCGCATGCACCACCGTGCTCGGGGCCTTCGATCCCCTGCCCGCCCTCGCCGACCTCGCCGAAGAGACCGGAGTCTGGCTGCACGTCGATGCGGCGTACGGCGGCTCGATCCTGCTCTCCCCCCAGCATCGGCATCACCTCGAGGGCACCGCCCGCGCGGACTCGCTGACCTGGGATGCCCACAAGCTGCTCGGCGTGCCGCTCACCTGCTCGGCCCTGCTCACCCGCCGAGCGGGCGTGTGCACGGAGCACCTCGACGAGCCCGCGAGCTACCTGTTCCAAGACGACGCGTTCTACGACCCCGGCCGCGGTTCACTGCAGTGCGCGCGTCGTAACGATGCGCTCAAGCTGTGGCTTTCGTGGAAGCACCACGGCGACGAAGGGTTCGCTCGGCGCATCGACACGCTCTTCGCCCTGGCCCAGCACGTCGCGGCGCGAGTCGAGGCCGAGCCCCGCTGCCGCCTCATGCGACCCCCCGCGTCCGTCAACGTCTGCTTCGAGGTCCTGGGCGTCGACAACCGCCGGCTCTGCCGCGTGCTGTGGGAGCGGGGCATCGCCAAGATCGGCCACGCGCGGGTCGACGACCGCGACATCGTGCGATGGGTCTTCGTCAATCCCGAGGTGGAACCGGCCGAGGTCGACACCGTGCTCGACGAGCTGCTGGCCCTGGCCGAAGACCTCGATGGAACCTGAGCCGGACGCGGGCCCCCGCGTATGGCCTCGAGCGGTCGTGACCACGATGTGACCTTCCGGTCGCCCGTGGCCTTGGCCTCCTGCCCGCTGCATCCGGCATCATCTCCCTGTGCGACGCCGCGAGCTTCTGACGGGGACCTCTGCCCTCGGCCTGTTCGGTTGCCGACCGACGGCCCCCGCCGCCATTCCGCCCGCGCCTCCGACGACGCGGCCGATGCCCTCGCCCGACGCGGACCCATCGGCGCCCCCGAGCCCATTCCTCCACGGCGTGGCCTCGGGCGATCCGCTGGCCGACCGCGTGATCCTCTGGACCCGCGTCACCCCCCTCGCCCGCGATGCCGAAATCGACACACGCTGGGAAATCGCCCTCGACCCCCAGCTGCGTCGGGTCGTCGGCCGGGGCTCCCGACGCGTCACCGCGGCCACCGATCACACCCTCAAGATCGACGTGACTGGCCTTCAGCCGGGGCAGGCCTACTACTACCGCTTCGAAGCCGCCGGGCACCGCTCGCCGATCGGCCGCACCCGCACCGCCCCCACCGGCTCCATCGACCGCCTGCGACTCGCCACCGCGTCCTGCTCCAACTACCCCTACGGCTTCTTCAACGTCTACGGGGCAATCGCGCGTCGCAACGACCTGCACGCCGTGCTGCACCTGGGCGACTACCTCTACGAGTACGAGAACGGCCGCTACGGCGACGGAACCCCGCTTTCCCGCGAGCCCGACCCCGTCGACCGCGAGATGGTGAGCCTGGCCGACTACCGAGCCCGGCACGCCATCTACAAGACCGACCCCGATCTCCAGGAGCTGCACCGACAGCATCCGGTCATCGCGATCTGGGACGACCACGAGTTCACCAACGACGCCTGGTGGGGCGGCGCCCAGAACCACCAGCCGGAAGAAGGAGACTGGCCGACCCGCCGCGCCGCCGCAGTGCGTGCCTATTGGGAGTGGATGCCGATTCGCGAGCTGCCCAGCGATCCCACCGGACAGATCCACCGCCGCATCCGCTTCGGCAACCTGCTCGATCTGGTCATGCTCGACACTCGCCTGCGCGGACGAGATCGCCAGGCCGACTGGCACCAGCCGGGCTACGAGGCCATCGTCGCCGATCCCGAGCGCAGCCTGCTCGGACGCCCCCAGGAAGCCTGGCTCGCCGCCCAGCTCGAACGCTCGCGCGACGACGGCATCGCATGGAGGGTGCTGGGCCAGCAGGTGATGATGAGCGCGCTGCAGCCCCGCTCGCTGGGGGACTGGGTGAACACGGACATGTGGGACGGCTACGCGCCCGCCCGACGGCGCCTCCTCGACCATGTCGCGGGCGCGAAGATCGAGGACCTCGTCGTGCTGACGGGGGACATCCACAGCTCGTGGGGGTTCGAGATCGCGGCCGATCCCTTTGGGCGTGGCTACGATCCGGTGACCGGACGGGGAGCGCTGGCGGTGGAGTTCGTGACGCCGTCGGTCTCGTCGCCGTCTCCGGTCGCACCCGACCAGGCGCTCGCGAAAGAGCAGCACATGAAGGACTTGCATCCGCACCTGCGCTTCGTCGAGCTACGACATCGGGGCTACACCATCCTCGACATCGATCACGACCGTACGGTGTGTGAATGGCACCATGTCGATGGGGTGGATGAGCGAGCCATCGTCGAGCAACACACTCGGTCGCTCGCCACCGCGCGAGGCAAGGCGCAGCTGGTCGATGTGAAGGACGTGACGACGGCGGACCCTGATGCGCCGGCTCCGGCTCCGGGTGGAGCGTCGTCCGGCATGATCGACGCGCGCTGACCTTGGCCGGCATCGGACGCTCGGTTCTCCTCCCGTGGTGGCTAGAGCGCCCACCCGTCGGCTACATCGTTATCCTGCGAGCATTGCCGAGTGCGATCGGGACCCCATGCGAGGCTTGCAGTTTCGAGCTCCGACCCTCGCAATTTCTCGCCATCGGGATGGCCGAGCCTCGGTTGGCACCGGCGTTGCACAAACAGCGGGCATGAACGCCAAGCTCGCTTCCTTCGTCGCAACCGGAATCGTCTCCATCGTTGCCGCTGCCTCGCCACGCACTGCGCACGCGGGCATTCCGGTGACCATCGACGGTACGAGCGGGGACGATGAGATCGAGATCGTCGACGGGGTGCTGACCCTCAACGGGGGCGCCCAGGTGGACTTGGAGGACATTCTCCCCGACGACTTTGCCTACGACGTGACGATCAATGGCTTGGCGGGTAACGACACCATCATCGTCGATGGCCTCGACGCGCTTGCCGACACCATCACGTTCACCATCAATGGTGGCGACGGCGAGGACAACCTCGTCAACTACGACAGCCAGGAATCGGTGACCGTCGTCGGTGGCGATGGCATCGACGCCTGCGCCGAGAACGTCGTCGCCAGCCAGTGTGAGACGGACGTCGACCTCGCGGGCCTGGGGATGGCATGGGACTACGACGCCAGCCTCAACGAGTTCACGATCTGGGGAACGACCGGGGCGGATCAGATCGCGGTCTTCAACATCTTCACCGTCGGCGTCTACCTCTTCAACGGCACCGCGACCGGCCTCGGCGACGTCTTGTTCGACTACGGAGACGACGTCAATCAGTTCCCCATCGACAGCTTGGTCATCCGCGGCCGCCGCGGCGCCGACGAGATCTGGGTGATGCCCTCCGCACACGCGGAACATGTCACCGTCTACGGTGGATACGGAGCCGATGACATCATCACGATGGGGCACATCGGCTCGGGAAGCACCGTGGTCATCGATGGCGGCCGGAACGCCAACGACACTTGCTACACCGGCGTCAATGACATCCACAACGGCTCGTATCAGACGATCGACTGCGAGAACTCTGGAAACCTCGAGTTCACCGACTTCGATCCCGTCGAGTAGACGCGGCCTCCGCCCAGCGCCCCTTCGAAACGAAAACGACCGACGAGGAACACCCCGTCGGTCGTCCGTTGCCTCAGCGGGTCGGAGCGATCAGCTCGGCTCGTCGCGCTTGGCCGCGGGTGCCGAAGCGGGAGCCTCGGCCGGACGCGGAGCGTTGCGCATGTCGGCACCACGGTGAGCGCCCGCCGTCTTGTTGAGCGTATCCGCCTGCGCCCCGTTGACCTTCTTGCCCTGCGCGATGTTCAGGTACTTGCGGTTGACGTCCTTGGGTCGCAGCCCCGCCGCATCGAGCAGTACGTCGGGCTTGTTCGCCGCAGCCTCGCCCATTGCCAGCGCCGCCGCCTCGATCTTCGCCATGAGCTCGGCCTGGTACTCCCGCATCCGCTCCGCCACTCGACCCCGAGCCGGCTTCTCCGTCTGCAGATCCTCCTGGTAGCGCTTGAGGAAGTACCCGATCGTCTCCGTCCGAATCTTGATCGACCCGGTCGGCTTGTTCTCGTCGATGTCCTTGAACGAGAAGTAGGGCGTGCCCGAGGTCTCCACGATCTCTTCGATGACCGTGTAGATGGGCGCATCGTGCCCGCACTTGAAGCTCGACAGCTCCAGCGCCACCAGGTTGGGGTGACGGGCGCAGTACTTGGCCGCCCACACCTTCTGGTTGGTGTTCTCGGAGTAGCTGTTCTTCCAGACGTCGTAGATGTCGAAGGGGTCCTTGATGAAGCCCGCGTCGATGTCGTCCTGGAACAGCGGCCCCACGATCTCCTCGTCGATGGGCAACGAGTGGATGGTGAAGATGGGGTAGCCCAGCTTCTGGAGCTCGTCCGGGATCTCGTGATTCATGCCCGGATCGTTGTGGTAGGGCCGCGCCAGCAGGACGATGCCGATGCGGTTGTCCTCTTCGAGCTCGCGCAGCACCTCGCGGCCCTTGTCGCGGAGCTTGTCGACGAACTTCTCCTGCGCCTTGAAGCCCTCTTCGACGGCCAGGCTGTTCTCCTCGGGAGACAGGCCCAGCACGTCGCCGAAGTAGCCCAGCAGCTCGCGCTTGCAGAGCTTGGGCTCGCGCATGTGCACGAAGGGCACGATGTGCAGGATGCCCTTCTCGACGAAGATGTCGCCCTCTTTGACGAAGGCCGCCTTGGTCGTGTCGGCCGAGCCCACCACGGTGGGGCAGGCACGCGCGCCGACCGAGGAGCTCAGCCAGGTGTCCATCGAGTCCACCTGAGGGAACACGATGAGGTCGAGCGGTCGCTTCTTGTGCTTCACCTCGAGGAGGTTGTGCATGTGGGCGATGCAGACCTTCGACGGGAAGCAGGGGTCGATCGCGCCCCGCTTCGCGCCTTCCTTGTACATCTCCTCGGAGGTGTAGTCGGAGTACACGAGGTTGCGGGGCGGGATGCCCAGCGCCTCGAAGTAGGCGGAGAAGAACGGGTTCTGCGAGTACTGGTTGAGCACGCGCGGGATGCCGATGCGCAGCTTCTTGCGAGCGCGGATCTTCTCGGCGCGAGCCCGGGTGGCCTCGGTGCGAGCCTTGACCTGCTTGGCGCCGGGCACCGAGTCGCCCGTGCGATCGAGCAGCTTGGCCACGCGATCACTGCGGTTGATGCGACGCAACAGACCGCTGAGCTTGTCCTGGTGCTTGGCCAGGGTGGGCGGCAGCTCGAACGCTTCGGGGAGACCGAGGCCCTTTTCCACCTCGTCGGGATCGTCAGCCACGATGGGAGGCTTGACCGCCTTCCACACGTCCTTGGCCGCGGTGGCCGCGAGGTTCGGGAAGTCCTTCTTCGCCGCGTCGAGACCGCTCTTGATCTTGCGCATCGACTCGACGTCCTCGACCTCGCCCTTCTCGCACGTGGCGATGATGAGGCGCTTGGTCGCCATCTGCGTCGCGTCGCTCTTCTTGCGGATCTGCAGCAGCTCGCCCGCCTCCATCCGCTGCTTCGCTTCCTTGTTCTCGAGCTCGATGTCGACGTCGATGAAGGTGCGCAGGCACTTGTTCTTGCAGAAGTAGCAGCGAGTGCTCTCGTCGCGCTTCTGCCGGTAGTCGATGCCCGGGACCTTGTCGAGGCCGATCCACTGCGTCTGGTGGCCGAGCCTCTGGTGCATCCGGCGGGACTCGAGCGCGGCGCCGATGGCCCCCGACTCACCGCAGTGCTTGTGCACGATGACGTCGGCTTGCAGCCCCTTGGCCGTGAAGCGCTCCTGGATGAAGTCGACCTGCGACTTCACGGCGGCCATGTTGTGCTGCGTACCGCCCTGGAGCACGAAGCGGCTGCCCAGCTTCGCGAGGTTGGGGATCTGCGAGACGTACAGCCAGATGTTCTTGGGCAGCACGTTGGCCAGGCCGGCCATGATCTCCTCGGGCGCCCATCCCTGGCGCTGGAAGTCGACGATGTCGCTCTGCATGAACACCGCGCAGCCGTAGCCGAACATCGGCATCGACTCCGCTGCGAACGCGATGTCGGCGTACTCGCGCACGTCGTAGCCGAAGCCGTTCGCCGTGCCCTGAAGGAAGTAACCGTTGCCCGCCGAGCACTGCGTGTTCAGCTTGAAATCCTTCACCTTGCCGTTCTTCAAGATGATGATCTTGATGTCCTGGCCGCCGACGTCGCAGACCACGTCCACGTCGTCGTAGAAGTGAAGGGCGCTCTCGCAGTGAGCCACCGTCTCGACGATGGCCGCGTCCGCCCGAAGCACGTCCTTGAGGATGTCCTTGGCGTAGCCCGTGGTGCCGACCCCGAGGATCTCGAGCGTGGCGCCGGCCCCTTCCACCTGCCCCTGAAGGTCGGCGAAGAGGTCCTTGGTGTCCTCGATCGGGTTGCCCTTGGAGAGCTGGTAGACCTTGGCGAGGATGGTGGCGTCCTCGCTGAGGAGCACCGCCTTGGACGAGGTCGAGCCGCCGTCGATGCCGACGTAGGCGCGAACCGTCTCGCCCTTCTTGAAGGTCGCGGGCACGAACTTCTCGGGCTTGTAGGCCTCCTTGAACGCGGCGAGTTCTTCCTCGTCCTTGGCCAGACCGGTGCCGCCCGCCTTCTTCTTCTCTTCCTTGCGGCCGACGTCCATGTACCACTTGAGGCCGTCGGTGCCCTTGTAGCGGCCGACGACGTCGTCCTCGTCCTTGCCGAACTCGGCCGCGCCGAGGGCCGCGTAGTACTGAGCGTTGTCCGGCACGATGATGAGATCGGCCGGGTCGTCGCAGGGCGGAAGCTCGACGCCACGCTCCTCCCAGATGGGGGGAATGTTGGCGCGCCAGGCCTCCTGCATGCCGCGGATATAGGTGTTGGGGCCGCCCAGCAGCATCACGTGCGGCATGAGCGTGTGACCGCGGGTGAGCACGGACAGGTTCTGCTGAATGATCGACTCGAACAGCGACGCCATCAGCTCGCTGGCGGGCACGCCCATCTTCTGCAGCGAGTTGATGTCCGTCTCCGCGAAGACGCCACACTTGCCCGCCACGGGGTGCAGCTTGAGGCCGGTATGGCCCGCGTTGCACAGCTCCTCGGGGGGCAGCTTGAGCTTGGCGTTGATCTTGTCGATGACCGCCCCGGTGCCGCCGGCACACTTGTCGTTCATCGAGGGGATCTTCTTCTTGCGCCCGCTCTCCGGGTCCTCCTTGAAGACGATGATCTTCGCGTCCTGACCACCGAGCTCGACGACCGAGTTGACCTCGGGATGCAGCTTCTCGACGGCGAGGGAGACCGCGTTGACCTCCTGGACGAACTTGGCGCCCGTCCAGCGCCCGACGTTGGCACCACCGGAGCCGGTGATGAACATACGAGCGTTGTCGGGGCCGAGGCCCACGTCACGCTCGATGTCGTTCAGCATTTCGCAGGCCTTCTCGGGCTGCTTGGAGTCGTGACGACGATAGTCTTTCCAGACGATCTCGTCGCTCTCGACGTCGACGACTACCGCCTTGACGGTGGTGGAGCCGAGGTCGAAGCCAATGCGAAAGTTGCGGTCGCTCATCGTAAGTATTCCTGGGAGGAACTCGAGGTCTGCAGTCCGAGGTCGGGCCCGGTGGGCCTACTGTGCGGCCAGCTCGGCCTGCGGGCGGATGCCCTCGGCGCGCATGCGCTCGATCAGGTGCTGGGCGAAGCGGGCTCCGGTGCCGACGATGCCCTCGTACTCGGGCACGTGGTAGAGCGGGCGGTTCACCTCGGGGTTGTTGCGCTGGTACTCGCGCAGCTGCTCGAGGTCGTAGCCGCTGCTGTCGATGATCTGGGCGAACTCGAGCTTGGCCTTGGCCTTGGCCTCACCCAGAGCCATCTGCACGCGGCTATGGGCGTTGATCTCACCCTCGCCCGAGGTCTCGATGGGCAGGTAGATCATGTCCTTGAAGTGGTTGATGACCGCCGACTGAGCGCCGTCGCTCTGGGTCGAGGGCATGCAGCCGAAGGGCTTGAGCGACAGCACCATGTGCGCGATGCCCTTGACCGTGTAGTAGATGTTCTTCGCGACCTCGAGGTGGCCTTCGCCGCCCTCGGAGCGCGTGTGGTAGAACTCGTGCGCGATCTTCTCCATCTCGAACATGTCGACGATGGAGTGGGTGGTGCCGCCGAGGGCCTCGCGAATGCGGTCGTACTCGCGGCGATAGACCTTGTCGGCGAAGGCCATGGTCGCTCGCTTCTTGTAGTACTTGCTGTCGAGCTCCCAGCGCTTCTTGAGATCCCACCACTTGAGCTCGCCCTCGGCCTCGTCGAGGCTGCGACGGTCGGCGGCTTTGATCTTCTCCTGCCACATCAGGTAGGTGATCCAGGTCGCCACCGGCTCCGTGATGATCTCGGCGCCCTCCGCCTGGAGGAACCGGAACATGTTGAAGTTGCCGTCGCCCTCGGTGGTCTGGGCCCAGAACTCGCCGGTGACCTTGACCACGGGCTTGGGCGCGAGGCGATCGACCTCGACGTCGTTCATCTTGCGGGCCACCTCGCGTAGCGGCGTGGTGTAGTCCTCGGTGGTCAGCAGGTCGAGGAACTTGACGACCAGCTCGAGCTTGTCGACGGCTCCCTCGCCCCGGTTCTCCACCAGCTTGCGCAGCGGGCCCGTGACCTCAGCCGGCTTGATGTTCTGGATGGCCTCGCCGAGGAAGTGCAGCGCCTCGTTGAGCACGCGGTCGGTCTCGCCCGGCACGACCTCGTGGGGACGGACCTGGTTGGCGAGCTCGTTGAGCAGGTCACCGATGTTGATCGTGGTGACCAGGCCCATGAAGAAGTCGGCGTTCATCTCGAGGCCGGCCTTCACGTCGCCCTGCTTGAGGCCGCCCTTCTGCTGGAAGAGCATGACGCGGAAGCCGTCGAAGCCGGCGTTGCGCAGGGCCAAGCGGTACTCGGCCTCGTACATCCCGAACCGACAGGGGCCACAGGCACCCGCGGTGATGAAGAAGTACTGGTCGATGATGTCCTCGGTGGACATCCCCTGGTCGTCGCGGAGCCACTCCAGGTACTGCACCAGGTTGCCCACCGTGAAGTAGGTGGGGTTGCACTGACCGTTGTTGCCGTACTCCTTGCCCTTCTGGAAGGCGTCGGTGTTCGGGGTCGGCAGCGGCTTGACGTTGTAGCCGAGGCGCTGAAAGTGCGCGGTGATGAGGAACTCGTGACGGAAGGTCAGTCCACCGCACAGCATGGTTGTGTGCGGGCGCTGGTCGGCCGTGAAGTCGTGCTCCACGGGGCGCTGGAACTGCAAGTTCACAGAGCGAAAGCTGACGCCCTCTTCTTCGGAGAAACGCTCCTGGGCCTGATCGAGAAGCTGCTGGACGGCGGGCTGCTGGATCACGTTGAGAAGCTGGCTGCGATGTTCGGGAGACGTGGCCATGGCGTGAACTCCGAGTGGGGGCAAAGCTTGGTCGGTAAGAGAATCAGTGACGGTCTCGTCACTGACACGGTCGTCACTGACACACGTGTCAGTGAACTTTCGGAGGGTTTTGTCGCACACCCTCCGGGGGGTGGCAAGGAACAAGACCGTGTCCTTTGCGGCCGAATTCGGTGTGTGACGCGGATCGCAGCGTGTTCGACGCCAGTCCCGAAGGGGGTCGGGTCGAGGTGAAACTGCGCCAAGTCCGCGTCCGGCCGCGGAGACGAACATCGTAAAGCCCGCGGAATTGCGCAAGGGTTCCCCGTATTTCCGCGCAGTGTACGCGTCCTTGTAAGGCGGCTACGGGCTCGGCGTTGCCCTATCGATGGTCTCGCCGATCCGCTGTGTCGCCCTCCTGCTCCCCCTCGCGGTCGGCTGTTCGAGCGACGCGGCGACCTCCACCGAGGTACCCGCCCACCGTGCAGACCGTGACGCACCCGACCCGTCCCGGATCTACACGGTGGGCGAGGCGCACTTCGCCCGCGGCGAATACTCGCAGGCGGTGGAGCTGTGGCGGCAGGCGATCGTGAAGCTGCCGCCCACGTCCGACGCCGACGATCTCCGGCACGCCCTGATCCTGCGACGCGCCTACGGGCAGCTCATGGCGTGGCACCACCAGGGCGACGAGGCGCATCTGCACGACGCCAAGCAGATGCTCGAGCGCTATCTCGTTCGGCACGAGGAGCTGTTGGGCACGACCGATGACGCGCTGGCGCAGCGCGGTGAAGTCTACGAGCTGCTCTTCGAGGTCGAGCGAGCGCTCGAGCCCCCGCCCGTCGTCCAGACCAGCGAGCTGCGGGTGGACGATCCCAACGAGGAGGACAAAGAGTTCGAGGCCGACGGCGATGCCGACATCCAGCGCACGGTCGTCGTGCGTGCCACGCAGACCGACGTCGACGACCCGAAGATGCGCGGCAAGCTTCGAAGCAGCTTCACCGATCCATTTTTCGATGGCCTGGTGCTCACAGCCCCGACCGCGGTGCTGCTCCATGGGCCTCGGCCGCTACTGCGAGCGGGCGGCGTGGTGCAGCTCGCCGAGACCGAGGGCAGCAGCGTGGCCGACCGTCGCCGGGCCCGAAGCCTCGGGCGACACGTGCTCGCCACCGCCCGCGATCGCCTCAAGGACTGCTACCAGGCGGCCTACACCCGCCACCCCGTCGCGGCCGCCCGCAGCACGGTGCAGGTCACGGTGGGCGAAGACGGCAAGATTCGCGACGCCGAGATCGTGACCGGTGGCCTGGTCGATACGCTCGGTGACCTGTGCGTCCTCGATGAGCTCGAGTCCACGGCCATCGAAGACGCCGAGCTTCTGGAGACCGACGGTGCCATCGCAATTCGAGTGCCGCTGACCTTCTTCTACCAAGGCCCCGTGTACCTCAACGAAGGCACGGGCAGCAGCGCCCCCGCGGGCGTGCTCCACCAAGTCGACGCCACCCCGGGCGCCAACGCACCGCGGGCCCCGGGCAGCGCCCCGCTGGCTCCGGGTGCGCCCGGTTCGTCCATCCCCGGCCGGGCGATGGGCGCATAGAAGACGCCACGCCTCAGTTCACGGGGGCGAGCTTCAGGCCGCCTTCGACCAGGGCGTCGTAGTGGTAGCCGAAGCCGAGGTCGACGTCGCGGCGGAGAGTCCCGCGAAAGGCGACCCGTTGGCCCACCGTGACCGACGCCTGAGTCTTGACGGTGAGGTCGTGTGTACCCGCGGCGGGGTCACCAGAACCGTCTTGGAGGTGAACCCAGCGATAGCCGATGGCGTCGGGCGCCTTGACCACGGTGCCGTAGACGACGACCTCTCGATCCGCTCGCGCTGCGAGCTCGGCGTAGACGGCCTCGATTGCCACGGCGTCGGCGGGCGCCGGGGACCGGACGCTTCGCACCGCGGTGTCGTAGTCGGCGACCTGGACGTGGTCGATGTCGACGAGCTCGCGCGCGACGGTGCCGAGCTCGGGGATGTCGACGTCCGGTTGCATCCGGCCTTGCCCCAAGAGCACATAGTCTCCGACGCGGACCCCGACGTCGGGTACTCGAACCCAGGTACGGACCGAGCCCTGGCTGACTTCGAGGAGCTGGAACCCCGGCCGGTCGACCACCTGCTCGACGAAGGTCGGCGCGAGGTTGGCCCAGCCCTGGGGCGGAGGCGCGGTGCCGGGCGAGGCCGTGCTCGCAGCCCCCACTGCGAGCACGGCCAGCCCCACCACGAATGCCAGTCCGAGAATGTGTCGGCGCTTCATGGCCTACCTCAGCGATTCAGGTCGAAGCGATCGGCCCGCATGACCTTGGTCCAGGTCGCCACGAAGTCGCGCACGAAGGCCTCTTGGTCGTAGGCGTAGGCCTCGGCCACGGCCCGAAGCTCGGCGTTCGAGCCGAAGACCAGATCGACCTCGGTGGCCTTCCACTTCACGGCTCCCGAGTGGTCACGGCCCTCGAACACGTTCTTCGCCTGCGCGGGCTTCCACTGGGTGGACATGTCGAGCAGGTGGACGAAAAAATCGTTGCTGAGCGTGCCGGGACGCTCGGTCAAGACCCCCACCCCGCCGTCCTCGGCGTTGTTGCCGAGGACGCGCAGGCCACCGAGCAACACCGTCATTTCCGGGACGCTCAGGTCGAGCAGGTCGGCCTTGTCGATGAGGGCATCCGCCGGGCTGCGCAGCTCGTGCGCGGTGTAGTAGTTGCGGAAGCCGTCCGACTTTGGCTCGAGGGGCTCGAACGAGGGCACGTCCGTCTGGTCTTGCGTGGCGTCGACCCGACCCGGTTCGAAGGGCACCGTGACGCTCAGGCCACCGCGACGTGCCGACTCTTCGATGCCAGCCGCCCCCGCGAGCACGATGAGGTCGGCCATGGAGACCTTCTTGCCTCGCGAGGCCGAAGCGTTGAACGCAGACTGCACCGAGGCGAGCGCGTCGAGGACCTCGCCGAGCTCCGCGGGTCGATTGACCTCCCAGCCCTTTTGCGGAGCCAGTCGGACGCGAGCCCCGTTGGCACCGCCACGCATGTCGGAGTCCCGGTAGGTCGAGGCCGAGGCCCAGGCGGTCCGCACGAGCGCGGCGGGGTCGATGCCCCGGGCGAGGATGTCCTTTTTGAGCGACGCGATGTCGCGTGCGTTCACGAGCGGGTGGTCGAGCTCAGGCAGCGGGTCCTGCCAGGCGAACACCTCCCGCGGCACGTCGGGACCCAGGTAGCGCGCCCGGGGGCCCAGATCGCGATGCGTCAGCTTGAACCAGGCTTTGGCGAACGCCGCTTCGAAGGCCTCCGGGTCGTCTCGGAAGCGCTCGGAGATGGCCTCGTACGCGGGGTCCTCCCGCAGCGAGAGATCGGTGGTCAGCATCATCGGCGCATGACGCTTGGAGGCATCGTGTGCATCGGGGACCAGCGTGGCCGCCTCGCCGCCCGCGGGTCGCCACTGGATCGCGCCACCGGGCCCCTCGTGCTTTTCCCATTCGTAGTCGAAGAGGAAACGGAGGTACTGGTGGGTCCACTTGACGGGTGCCGCCGTCCAGGCGCCTTCGATGCCGCTGGTCACCGTGTCGACCCCCTTGCCGTCGCCGCAGCGGTTGTTCCACCCGAAGCCCTGCTCCACGATGGCTGCCGCGGCCGGCTCGGCCCCGACACAGTCGCCGGGTTTGTGGGCGCCGTGGGACTTGCCGAAGGTGTGACCCCCGGCGATGAGCGCGACCGTCTCTTCGTCGTTCATCGCCATGCGCGCGAAGGTCTGACGGATGTCGCCCGCGGCGGACACCGGGTCGCCGTTGGCATCGGGGCCCTCGGGATTGACGTAGATGAGGCCCATGTGGGCGGCACCGAGAGGTTCATCGAGCGTGCGGTCACCGTGGAAACGGTCGCTGCCGAGCATCTCGGCCTCGGGCCCCCAGTACACGAGGTCGGCTTCCCAGTCGTCCTCGCGGCCCCCGGCAAAACCCAGGGTCTCGAAGCCCATGGACTCCATGCCCACCGTGCCCGCGAGCACCATGAGGTCGGCCCACGACAACGCCCGACCGTACTTGGCCTTGACCGGCCACAGGAGGCGACGCGCCTTGTCGAGGTTGCCGTTGTCGGGCCAGCTGTTGAGCGGCTCGAAGCGGATCTGCCCGCCATCGGATCCGCCTCGCCCGTCCGTCACGCGGTAGGTCCCGGCGCTGTGCCACGCGAGCCGCACCATGAGCGGGCCGTAGTTGCCGTAGTCGGCCGGCCACCACGGCTGGCTGTCGGTGAGGACCGCCTCGATGTCCTTCTTCACCGCGTCGAAGTCGAGCGTGGCGAACTCGCGAGCGTAGTCGAAGTCGCGGCCATGGGGGTTGGCCGCCTCGTTGTGACGGAGCGCCCGCAGGTCGAGCTGGTCGGGCCACCAGTGGTCGTTGGGGATCGCCTCACCCGCCGCGAAGGCCTTCGTCGTGCCAGGGGCGCCCTCGTCGGCCGAGCTCGGGCCAGCGTCGGCGGCCGACCGAGCGGGTGCCTGGGACGCCGGCGTGGACTTCGCCGGGTCGCAGGACGCGACCAGAGCCAGGGACAAGGCGGCGCCGATGAGGGCCATCGCGCGTCGCGTACGAGGGTTGCGTGTCTCTCCGAGTCTCACGGAGACACTATTCGCGGCCCGACCGGGTTGGGTCCAAGACCAACAATCTGGGGGAGCGATAGGCAGGGCCTATCAGCGGAGGTCGCCGCGCCCCTATCGCGGCATCACGCCGCGGAAGGCCACCACGAGCTCCTCGAGCACCCCGGAAAGAGGGTGCCCCTCGGTCGTGACGAGGGTCAGCGTGCGGCCGATCGTATCTTCGACGAAGGGCCGCACCTGGATCGGCGCTCGTGCTCGCTCCGCTTCCACGGCCATGGCGGGCAACACACTGACGCCGAGCCCAGCCGCGACCATCTGCACCATGGTGACCAGGCTCGTCGCTCTGAACTGCGAGCGCTGAGTGCTGGGGAATCGGCACAGCGACAGCGTCTGATCGCGCAGGCAGTGCCCCTGCGCCAGCAACAAGAGCTGCTGCTCGTGCAGCCAGCTGACCGGCACCTCGTCGGGGAGCGACATCTCCTGTGGGGCGATCACCACGAACGGCTCCCAGCCCAGCTCGTGCCCCCGTTGACCGGGCTCCGTCGGAGGGTCGGCGATGACGATGGCGTCCGCCTTGCCGTGCGCCAGCGCCTCTTCGGCAGAGGTCGTCTGCAGCTCGAGCCAGTGAACGGTCGGGCCCTCCCCCGCCTTCATCGCCTGGCTGAGGGCGGGCAACAGGTAGGGGGCGACGGTGGGGATGACCGCGATCCGTACGGGGACGGCGTAGGGATCGTGGAGGGTGGCGGCGGTGGCCTCGACGAGGGCGGCCGCGTTCAAGGCCTCGCGAAAGGCCGGCAGCTGGCGCTCACCCGCAGGCGAGAGAAACACGCCTTTGGGGGTGCGCACGAACAGCTCGGTGCCCAACACCGCCTCGAGCTTCGCGACCTGCGAGCTGAGGGACGGCTGCGAGACCCCACAAAGAGCCGCGGCTGCCCCGAAGCCTCCCGTCTCGGCCACGGCGAGAGCGTATTGGAGCTGGCGCAGGGAGAAGGCAGGAGTCTGGAACTGGTTGATGGCCATGTCGCTTCGCCTTCCCGAGCGGCATGCACAGTCTAGCAGGGGGCGCTCCGTGGAACGCCGACCCCGAGCAGGCGGCGGAAGTCTCGTCGCGACGCGCTACCCGGGGGGAAGCTGCGGCGAGGCGATCCCGGTAATCTGCGGGATTCGGTTCTTGAGCCGCCGCTCGATGCCCTGGCGCAGCGTCGCCTGCGAGCTGGGGCAGCCGACACAGTTACCCGTGAGCTGCACGTGCACCACGTTGCCCTGGACGTCGAGCAGCTCGATGTCGCCGCCGTCGGCCTGCACCATCGGGCGACACTCGTCGAGCACCTCGCGAACACGGCCGACGAGGGCGTCTCCATCGAGGACCTCGTCGTCCGCCGCCGCTTCGCCCACGCCCAGCCCCTCGAAGGGCGAGCGCTCGGGGTGCAGCACGGGGAGCTTGAGCCGCGGCTTGGCCACCTTCGGGGAGACGGTCTCGCCTCCGACCGAGGTCCAGGCATCGATACCGCCGCCCAGGCTCACCGCGGAACGGAAGCCGTGGCTGCGCAGCGCCTGCACGGCGCGAAGCGAGCGTCCGCCCGACTTGCAGTACACGATCCACACGTCGTTGGCGTCGAGTTCGCCCGCTCTCGCGTCGAGGTCGTCGAGCGGGATGTGGAGGGACCCTGCGATCATCCCTTGCTCCGTCTCGGCCTTGGTGCGGACGTCGATGAGCCGCAGGTCGGCGCCGGATTGCTTGCGGGCCCGCAGCTCCGCGACGTCGATCTCGTCGACCAGCGCGTCGTCGGCCTCGGCCGGCTCGGGCGTGGCGGCGATGCGGGTCTGGAGCTCGCCCGACTGGTCGAGCGCACGCAGCTCCTCGAAGCCGCCGATCGACTCGCCGTGGATGAAGATCTGCGGCGTGGTCTGCTGACCGGTCACGATCTTCAGCCAGCTCAAGGTCGCGTCGTCGCCCTTGATGTCGTGCTCGGCGAAGGGAATCTCGCGCTCGCGCAGCAGGTCCATCGCGGCGCGCGAGTAAGGGCAGCCTCGCTTGTAGTAGAACTCGACCGCGGGCTTGGCCGGCTCGGCGGCGGCCGCCTCCTCTTCCTCTTCGTCGGCCTTGACGATGCCGTGGTCGACCTGGTGCTTGCGCAGCTTGGCGCGGTCCGAGTCCCACATGTGCTGGTCGGGCGTTTCCCCCGTCCACTCGGGGTTGGGCGCCTGTGGAGGAATGTCGTCGAGACCGACCACGCCACGGGCACGATCGAGGACGGAGGCAGCCGCGCGCACGGGAGCGCGCTCGGAGCTACGCGCCTTGTCGACGACGACATCGAGGGTCTTGACCGTTACGCGGCGAAGGAGGGTGCCCAGCATGGCGGTCGCTTCCGTAGCCCGCGCCTCGGACCACCGTCAAGGGCGGCTATCGCGGCCCAGCCGCGAAGCGAGATTCACATCACGGGTGATACGCTTCCTTTGTGGATCCACGAGGCAAGTGTGAGTTGGCCCTGTTGGTGTTCGTAGGGGCGTGTGGATCGACGAGTGAGGGACCTGCGGCCGCATCCGGGACTGAGGGTTCGACCAGCCTCGAGCAGAGCCAAGACCCGAGCGCCCCCGGTGACACGATGGCGGCGGCGGGCTCGAGCGGGGCCGCCGAAGCCACGGGCACGACCGGCGGTGCGGACTCGACCGGCGGATCGGACGACACCTCGCCGCCCCAGCTTCCGTGCAACGGTCACGTCGAGCTGTGCGACCGCTCCTTCGATCAAGTGGTGTTCCCCGGTACGCACAACAGCCACGCCGCACTCGACGACGGCTTCCCGATCATCAACGCCAACCACCAACGCGGCATCGCGCAGCAGCTCGATGATGGCGTGCGGGTGATGCTGCTGGACATCTACCCCGACCCCGCCGACGACGAGCAGATCGTGCTGTGCCACGGCCCGTGCATCCTCGCTTCGCTGCCGCACCTCGACGGGCTCCAGACCATCGTCGACTTTTTGCGGGACAACCCCCGCGAGGTGCTGACCATCATCTATCAAGATGCGGTCGACGTCGAAGAGGTCGCGCAGGACTTCGCGCTGACTACCGCCGACACGCTGACCTACGCGCACCAGCCCGGCACGGCATGGCCGACGCTCGGCGAGATGATCGAGGCCGACACCCGACTGGTCATCACCGCGGAGTCGGGCGGACCCCCGCCCGCTTGGTACCACCACGTCTGGGACGAAGCCTGGGACACCCCCTACGGCCCCTCCTCCATCGACGACCTGTCGTGCGACCACAACCGCGGCTCGACCGATCACGACCTGTTCCTCATGAACCATTGGGTCAACACCCTGGTGGGGCTGCCCGATCAGGGCGGGGCGAGCGAGGTCAACTCCACCGACGTGCTGCTCACCCGCGCGCAAGAATGCTGGGAGCGGTGGGATCACCCGCCGAACTTCGTGGTGGTGGATTGGTACGAGCAGGGCGATCTGTTCGCGGTCGTCGACACGCTCAACGGAATCTGACGCTTCGCCGTCCGAAAAATCGCCGCCTGACGTGAGTTCGTCGCCGGGCGAAGCCTTGATCGGGTGAGGTCGAAAACCCACTACCGCCTTCGTGCCGCCGTTTCGAGGCCTCCTCGTCGCACTGGCCGGGCTGATGCTCACCGCCTGCGCCTTCTCCGCTAGCCGCCCCCACCTTCGCAAGCCGAGCCGCGACCTCGTCGTCCCCGGCGATGGCTTCCTCAAGACCTACGACAACGGGCTGACCCTGATGGTCGTGCCCGACCCCTACGCTCGGGTCGTCCAGTTCGACGTCCGCCACGAGGTCGGCTCCCGGGACGAGCCCATCGGACAAGAAGGCGTGGCCCACTTCGTCGAGCACCTCATGTACGAGCTGCCTTCGAAGGGCCCGGGCACCACGACGCTCTATGCGGAAGCCCGCGCGCGCTCGGTGGCGTTCAATGCCTATACCGCGCTCGACGAGACCCACTATCAATATACCGGGATCTCCGAGCAGCTCCCGACCTATGTCGAGCACACCGCCAAGCGGCTGAATTTCGACTGCGGGGCCATCGACGACGCCGCCCTGGAGCAGGTCACGGAGATCATCCGCAACGAGCTCCGCGAGCGTCGGGGCACCTCGAGCATGCAGGTTCGCGACCAGATCGTCGCCGCCATCTATCCCGAGGAGCACCCCTACCACCACAGCGAAGCGGACTACGAACGGCTGGACTCGCTCACGTGGCACCAGCTGTGCACCTTCGCCACCGAGCACTACACCACCGATCGCACCACCATCGTCGTCACGGGCAACGTCGATCCTCTGGCGGTCCTCGAGCTCACCAACCAGACGCTCGAGCCCCTGCCCGCCAAGGAGTCGGACCCACGCACCGCAATCCCGGAATTCGAGCTACCCGTGGGGCGGGTCTCGCTCGAGTCTCCCGTCTCGTCCCCCAGCGCGCTGGTCGTGTTCCAGATGCCGCGGCGCTTCACCGAGGACTACGTGGCGACCCAGGTCGCAGCGACCGGCATCGAGATCTCCCTAGAGACGGTCATCAACCGGGATCGCGGGAACAACGACCGCTGGGACTTCACGTTCTCCTCGTGGCTGGGCGGCAAGGAGGCCCCGGTCTGGGCCATCGCGGTCGAGCCGGACGAGGACACCTCGCTCGACGATGCCGTGGACGAAGTCCTGGAGGTCCTCGAGCACGGCGGCAAGATGAACCCGACGACCGGGTCCTACGATCGCATCCGACAGATTCGTCGCCTCCAGCTGGTCGACGAGCTCGCGTCGATCTCCACTCGCTCGAAGGCCTACGCCGACTACCTCGAGGAGGGGGACACCCCGGGCTTCGTCGGCGCCGAGCTGGCCGCCATCGACACTCTCGACGAGCAAGAGATCCAGGCCGCCTGGCGCGATGTGTTTTCACGCGACCGCGCGATGCTCATCGAGCTGACGCCGACCGAAGATCCGGGCCGAGTCCAAATCGACCCCGAGCCCTTCGCGTACGACCCTACGCGCCACGAACGGCTATATCTGCCCGACGACATCGGGGCGGACGAAGCCAACCGTCCCCTCGAGGTGGTGGAGATCGCCCCGCCCGACCTCGACCTGGTCGCCTACCGCACGAGCAACGGCATGCGGGTCGTCCTGGCCGCCTCGTCGCAGTTTCCCGTGATGCACACCCAGCTCATGGTCGGGGCCGGTACCGCTCATAGCCGGCGCCACCCCGAGACGGCGAAGCTGGCGATGGACCTCTATCGCGTCCACGCTCGGGAAAGCGCCAAGGTGTTGCGGCAATTCTTCAATGCGGGCGGCGTGTACAGCCGCTCGATGGACGCCTACAGCACGACCTACCGCGCCCAGGGCCTGTCCATCTACCTCGACTTCATCCTGGCCGGGCTATCGGATCGCATCCTTCAAGCGCAGTACTCGAACGATGGCTTCGATCAGTGGAAGAAGACGGCGCGTGTACTCGCCGAGAACCCGAAGATCGCAGCGGCGCTTCGTCGGCGGCAGCTGCTTCTGAGTTCGCTCTACGGCGAGGGACATCCGCTGGCCCGCTCTCCGGGCGGCCCCAAGGACATCAAGAAAGTCCGAGGCGTCCCCGTCAACCGATTCCGCAGCCGCTACTTTCGGGCTCCCAACGCCACGTTGGTCGTGACCGGCAACTTCGACATGGCCCTGGCCACCGACCACATCGAAGCCGGCTTCGGCAAGCCTCGGAACACCAACCAGTTCACGGTGTGGAACCGTCGGATGGACTACACCACGCCCGAGATACCCCCCATCTCGCCACACTGGGGCCGCACGCTCACCCAGGTGGACGACGATCGGGTCCAGACCGAGGTCCAGCTCATCTATCCGATGGACTCGGTCTACGGGCGACGGCATGCCGCCCTCCTGGTCCTCGCCGCGATGCTCGACCTCAGCGTCAGCCGCGTACGCGAGGAGCTGTCCGTCTCCTACGGAGCGAGTGCCTTCCTGGATCGAGATCAACCGAGCCTGGTGGTCACGGCCAGCCTCGACAGCGGCCGGGCGAACGAGGGCCTCGAGGCACTCCGAGCGTCCATCATCGCGGCGACGTCGGCCGATGATTTCGAACGTCGCTTCGCCTTCGCGCGCCGCCAGCAGATGGAGTCGATGCTCCTGACCCATGGTGACCCCGGCCGCCTCGCCGACGAACTCGCCACCGCCGTGCGGCACGAGGGCAGCGTCAACTACTTCTATGCACTCGCCGAGCGGATCGCCGTGCTCCAGCCCAGCGACGTCGTGGCCGTGGCGCACGAGCTGTTCGACCACGGGGGGCCCATCACCCACGTCATCGGACCCGGGGACAGCATCGAGCAGATCGTCGCCGGCCTCGACCCGAGCACCGTGCTCGAGCTGCCCGAAACTCCACGATGATCCCGCGAGCACGCGCCCCTCGAAGCTCGGCGTGCGCGGCTCGTTCCGCACGACCGCCGAAGAGGCGGCTCGAGCAGCCGAAGGCGCTGCTCGAGCGGTGAGCCCTACTTGGCGTAGAACTCGACGATCAGCTGGGTGTCGACCTCGAGCAAGACGTCCTGCGGGGTCGGCATCGCGACCACCGTGGCCACCTGGTTATTCGAGTCCCAGCTCAGCCACGACGGCGGCGAAAAGCGGGGCTGGGCCAGCGATTCCTTGACGATCTCGAAGCCGCGCGAGCGCTCGGTCATCTCGATCCGGTCGCCCACCTTCACTCGAATCGAAGGGATGTCGACGCGACGCCCGCCGACGATGAGGTGGCGATGATTGATGAGCTGCCGCGCCCCGGGAATGGTCGGCGCGATGCCGAGCCGAAACGCCACGTTGTCGAGACGCCGCTCGAGCAGGTTGAGCATGTTGTCGCCCGTGATCCCCTTGGCCGCGTGGGCCTCTCGGTAGATCCGGCGAAGCTGGCGCTCGGTGAGACCGTAGTTGTAGCGAAGCTTCTGCTTCTCGAGCAGCTGCATCGCGTACTCGGAAGGGCGTCGACGTGGCCTCGAGCCATGCTGGCCGGGGCGTTGCGGGCGACGATCACGACTCTTGCGGGTGAGGCCAGGCAGCTCGCTGTCGAGCGCCCGCATCACCCGTACTCGGGGACCGGTATAGCGACTCATGGGTACTCCGTTGGGGTAAGGACGGAAGGCGATCAGCCGACCAACGCCGGCCAGACCAACGCGAGCATCCATATGCTCGCGACCACACCCGACAGCATCACGACCCAGCCAACGCGACGAAGACGACGAAGCTGCCACCACATCACAACCCCAGTGATGCTCCACATGATCAGGCAGAAGATCGTCAGATCTACGACGAAGGCGTGGATCCACGGCACCCCGAATTCGGCGGGGTAGGTGTGGGTCATGTGCAGCCGAGCAAGAATTCGGCTGGTTCGAACCTCGGGTTCTTCGATTTCCTCGAACTCGGGTTTCTGGGTCACCGCGTCGTAGGTGACCCGCCAAGGGCGACCGTCGATGGTCGCCACGAACTCGATCTTCGGCGCAGACTCGAGCTTCAAGGCCTCGGGCTCGTCGAGCCACGGCTCGGCCGCGGCCTCGACCATGCGCTCGAAGATGGCCGGCTCGAGCGCATCGACCGGCATCGACTCGACCTCGGCGAAGGCCTCGGGCTGCGCGGGCTCCTCGACCGGGCTCATGCGCAGCGAGCCGTTGCCACTGCGTGCGCCCAGGAATAGACGCACGCGCTGGTCGTCGATCTCGCCTCGGGCGCGTAGCGACCCCCCGTACTCGGGGAGCGGCGTCGGCTGCAGCTCGATCTGCGCGTCGGGGGCCGTGGCTCGCATCGCCTCTACCGCAGCCTCGGCGGCGGACTCGGGCGTGGGCACGTCGGCCAGCACCTGCGGCGGCAGATCATCGCGGACGAAGCGATGCACGCCCGGCGAACCCGACAAGCTCGGGTGATTGAAGAGCAGGCCGCTGATGGCGTACATCAGCACCCAGGGCACCATGGCGAGCCCCGCGTACAGGTGCGTACGACGAATGATCTTCAAGATCTTCGCGTTGCGTGCCGCGCGAGCGCGGTCCCGTGCGGGCGGGCGAGCCATGGTGTCCGGGGTCATCGTGTCTAGAGGTTCGCGCTGTGCTGCGCGAGGTAGTCGGCCACGCCCTCGGGGTTGGCCTTCATGCCGGGGTCACCCTTGTTCCAGCCGGCGGGGCAGACCTCGCCGTGCTCCTCGTGGAACTGCAGGGCGTCGACCAGGCGCGTCAGCTCGTCCATGTTCCGCCCGAGCGGGAGGTCGTTGACGATCTGCGAGCGCACGGTGCCCTCGCGGTCGATGAGGAAGCTGGCGCGCAGAGCCACGCCGCCGTCGGTCTGGACCCCATAGGCCTGGCAGATCTCGTGCTTGACGTCGGCGACCATGGTGAAGCCCACCGGTCCGATGCCGCCCTTGTCGACCGCGGTGTTCCGCCACGCGTGGTGGGTGAACTGCGAGTCGATGGACACGGCAATGACCTCCACGTTGCGCTCGCGCAGCGCGGGCACTCGGCGGTCCAGAGCGATCAGCTCCGAAGGACACACGAACGTGAAGTCCAGCGGATAGAACACGAGCACGCCGTAGCGAGACTTCAGCGCATTCGACATGGACCAGTCGTCGGCGATCGTGCCGTCGGGCAGGACGGCGGAGGCCGAGAACATGGGAGCGGGACGAGTAACGAGTACGGACATTCGGATGAACCTGATTAGATTTTGAAAATCAAAATCGACAAACTCGATAGAACGGTTCAATCGCCGTTTCAACTCATTAATCGAGAAATGATGAATGCGCTTGCTCACCAATTGAAATCCCATATCATCCGGGATCCTCCGTGGGCTCGCCGCTCGACGCGGCGGCACGAGCGTCGGTCCCGCCGTCGATCCGCGGACCGCGTCGACACGGCGCAGTTTCTGTGGGCTCGCTCGAACGATCGGCTCAGTCGTCGCCGCAGCGCAGCGCCACGAAGCCGCCTTGGACCGCGCTGCCCGAGGCGGCGAACGTGTCCGCCGTATCGATCAACCGACCGATCACACACTCGTCGGTGACGCTGATGATCTCGAGGTCGCCCTTGGCGAAGCCACCTTCGAGCTGCTCGTCCACGCACTCCCCCTCTTCGCGCCACACGTGCGAGAGGTTGAAGCCCTGGCCGTAGTCGTTGAGCACGAACTCTCCGACCACGGGATCGGAGCCTCGCAGCACGATATCGGTGGCCCAGGCGCGGGGACAGGTGAGCGGCTCGGCCGCGAGCTCGTCGTCGCAGCTCACCTCGTCATCGGACAGACGCAACACCATGCTCGCGGTGGGCACGTTGAAGTTGGTCTGGTTGTCCTTGGTGGGGATCGCCGTAACCGCCCACGCCGTCCGCAAGCCGCGAATCAACTCCACGTCTTCGGGCAACGGACCACACCGTTCCATCGCGGTGTGGATGTTGCCTTCGGGCTCGAGCAAAAGCGCGTCGTGGTCGACGATGTCGAGGTCGGCGCAGGCGCTGGCGGCCACGACGAGCGCAAGGCTCGCAATTGCCTTCGATGCCCCCATCCACATACGCACGATGCGTCTGAGTATGCCCGACCAGGGTGCAAAGCGCCCAACCCAAAATCATGCCGAACCTCATATTCCCGATATCGCTCGCGTTTTTCGCGGGCGGAAAGGAAACCGGACCCATTGGTTCGCGTGGTGAGGACGGCGGCGGCTATGCTCGAACCTGCGGGAGCCAAGAACTGCGATCCGCGATCATGGGCGGACTCGCAATGCGGAGGAGATGGTGATTACTGCGCTACTAGCGCTGGTTCTCGCTCCGGCACCCGTGTACGTGGAAACCGTCCCGCCGACGGAGAGCCGCGAGACGCGCTCACTTCGAGCCCAACTGATGCTGCGTTTGCTGGAGGAGGGCTACCCCCTCGCGCCGTCGGCCGAGCACGCCACGCGCACGCTGTACGTCACGCCGACCGACAGCGGGTTGCGCGTGGAAGCGAGGGGCTTGGACATCCAGGCCTTCGAAGTGGCGACGGGTCCGGTGCTTCCGCTCGAGGCAGTGCACCGCGCGATGCAGGCGCTCGACGAAGTGACGCCGCGGGCCGATCCGACGGCCGTGCCTCCGCCTCGCTTTGCGGTGCACGTGACCGACGCCCCGGAGTCGACCTCGCCCGAGGCGGTTCGCGAGGCGCTGGTCGATCGACTGCTGGCCGCGAACGGAGCCGTGGTCCCGCTGTCGGCGAACCCGGACGGCGTGTTCTGTGCCGAAGCGCTGGGCAACGACCTGTCCGTGTCGCGGGGCCAGAGCCTCGACGACTGCGGGCTGCAACCAGCGCTGGTGCCGATGGACGACGACCAGGTCGATGCGACCGCGCTCGCCAGCTCGGTGCAGGAGCTGATGCGCGACCCCGACGTGGTCGACCTGCAGCCGCGCGACACCACGACGAAGCAACCACCGCGACGGGACATCGAGACCACGACCGACAACGAGCCGCCGCCCCGCAACGGCAAGACGCGGGTTCGGGTCGGAGCGCGGGCGGGCATCTTCGGGCGCATCAGCTCGGCGGATGCCGCGGTCGGCACTTCGTTGCGAGTCGGTCGCGAGCCGGGTCCGGGCGGTCTGCTCGACCTGACGATGGTGCCCACGTCCGCCCCCGACATCTCGATCTTCGAGACCAGCGTGAGCGGCGGCTTCGGCTGGATGTGGGCCGTGTCGCCGATCGTGGCCATGCGAGTGCAGGGCCTGGTCGGCGTACAAATTCACCGCTTCCGGCAGCGTGGCGACGTCACGGGTCACCGCGTGGACTGGACGGCAGAGATACCCGTAGGAACCTCGCTCCGATTGGCGCGTGGCCTTCGCCTCGACCTCACGGTTCGTGGCGGACGCTCGGGGCGAGACAGAGAACACCGAGTCGACGACGTCATCGTATGGGCCCGCAGTGCGTGGCGCATTGGAGCATCGGTCGGCTTGAGTTACGGTTGGAGGGCGCGATGAACGAGATGGGTGAGATGGGTGAGCTCGAGTCGAGCTCACTGTTGATGCTGGAGGACACCGCTGCGAGCGATCCCTCCGCGGCCAACGCGGCCCGCATTGCGGGGCTGTACCGGCAGCACCGCGACCAGGTCTACCGCCTGGCGCTGCGCTACGGCCGGGGCGACCGCACCTGGGCCGAGGACGTCACCCAAGACGTCTTCGTGTCGCTGTGCAAGGTCATCCACCGCCTCGAGGACGACGAAGCCCTCAAGGGCTGGTTCTACCGCGTGGCCACCAACCGCTGCCTCAGCCGGCTGCGCCGCGAGGCGGTCGCGGGTGCGCCCGCCGTGCGCTGGCTGCTGGGGCGCTCGATCAAGACGGCCGAGGACCCCGAGGCCCAGGCCACGGAGCGTCGCGACCTGCGACGGGTCGATGCGGTGCTCGCCACCCTGCCCCCCAAGCAGCGCATCGCGTTCTGCATGTATCGCCTCGACGGCAAGGAGCAGCAGGAGATCGGCGAGATCCTCGGCTTCTCCAAGAGCTACGTCTGCAAGCTCATCAAGCGCGCCGAAGCCAAGATTCGCGCCGCGGGTTGGGAGGTGGGCGATGAGTGATCAGCCATCCTTCGTCGCCGCCCTGCGCGAGCTCGACGAGACCCGCCAGGCCGAGCGCCTGCGTCCCGGGGCCGTCCATCGCATCACGCGTCGCCTCGACGCCGAGCTGCTGCAGACCGAGCTGCCCAAGAAGCGCCGCGGCTTCATCCCCATGGTGAGCTTCGCCGCCGGGGCAGCCACCGTGCTGGCCGTGTTCACCTTGAGCTCGGGCCCCGACGCGGTCCTCGAAGAAACGACCGACGCCCCCGCGCCCATGCACGCGTCGTGGGAGGTCAGCGGCAGCAACTGCCACACCACCAACGGCAAGACCGAGCTGACCCTCGACGGCAGCTGCCACGTGGTCGTGCCCGGAGCCGACCTCGTGGTGGAGAGCCGCAAGACCACGCGACTGCGGGGCATCGAAAACGGCGTCGCGATGATCGACGGCACCGCGCTATTCGACATCACGCCGGACATCCAGGGCCCGCCGCGTCGAGTGGTGGTGCCGGGCGGCACCATCGAGGTGCACGGCACCCGGTTCTCGGTCGTCGTCCGCTACGGCGCCGGTCATGTCGATCTGCTCGAAGGCTCGGTGCACTTCATCGACGACGCGGGCAAGACCCACGAGCTGTCGCCGGGTCAGCGCTTCATGTTCTCGGCCAACGAGACCATCGCCGCTGCGCCTTCGCCCACGCCGACCAGCACGGGAGGCATCGTCGAGCCCGAGGTCGCGGCCGAGACCGAAGAGGCGCCCGCCCTGCCCCTGGCGGCGGGCGAGCGGCTCGCCGCGCTGGCCAACGAGTACAAGGACAAGCACTCCCGTCCCGCTCGCTCTCGGGCGCCCTCGTCCGAGGAGCTGCAGGGCATCGTGCAGCAGATCGCCGAGTTCCGGGCCCAGCGGAAGTACGACGCCGCGGTGTCCTTGCTTCGCGGCGCCTTGAACAAGCGCTGGGATCGACGCACGCGAGAGGTCCTGAGCTACGAGCTGGGCACCATCCTGTCCAACCAGCTCACCAATCGCGAGCAAGCCTGCGCGCACTGGCAGAACCATCGGCGGCAGTTCCCGTCGGGCCAGTACGCACGGGCGATCGAACGCGTCGAAGCGCGGCTGACCTGCGAGAAGTAAGTCGGCGAGGCGACGGCCGCGGGCCCACGGAGACCCGCGGCGAGGCCTCGCTGCCCAGGTCGACGAGTCACGAGTCGTCAAGCCGTTTGAGCCAAAAAGACGCGTGATGGCGTCGCGTCGAAAACGAGATCCCTAAACGCGACCGCTCCGAAGTCAATGTGGCCGGAGTCGGGCGCACCGCAGCGCACCGAACTTTCACCGGGCCCCGCCCGGATCGGGGCACTACACTCTTTTCCATGCAAGGCTTCGCGCCATCGCGCTGGGGAATGTGGATCCTGGCTCTCGGGCTCGGGATGTCGTCGTGCTCGGACTCCGACTCGGACAAGCCCGAGGCCAAGAAGGAAAACGCCGCGGAAGAGCCCGCCCCCGCCGAGCCTGTGGCCGACAGCGAAGACGGCGAAGAGGACGAGATCGAGCACGTGGGCGACGCCCCGCTCGAGGCGGCCGTCAACCTGATCGAGCCGGGCGAAGGCACGCCGAAGACGCTGCCCAATCGAACCGCGGGCCTCGGGCCCCAGCGCGTGGTCGTCGAGGTGAAGATCACCGAGGGCCGCAAGCGCAAGCTCCACGTGCCGGTGGTTCGCCTCGCGGGTGACCTCGACTTCGGCAGCATCGACGACAGCGGCTCGAGCTATCGCTGGACGCCGGTCGCCACCACCGTGCTCGCCGATGCCGACGACGAAGGGGTCGACCCCGAGTTCCTCGCCGGCTTCGAGTCCGCCCTCGCGGTCGGAGATGCGCCCGCCCCTGTTTCCCTGACCACCGATCGCTGGGACGTGGTCAGCAGCTTCGCGTGGCCGGCCGCCACCACCGACCCCCACGTGGCCACCGTCGCCTATGCGCAGCGCCTGGCGCTGGGGCACCTGGCGATCCCCATCCCCGAGCTGAGCATGAGCAAGGGCGCCCACTGGGAGGTGCACCGCAAGGTCGACCTGTTCGGGGTCACCACCTGGCAGAGCCTCGATTGCACCGCCAAGAAGATCGCTGGCGACCAACTCGAAATCACGGCCAACGTCTCGTACGTCGGCGTCACCGACGATCCGATCTCCGGCAAGCCACTCGGGCTCGACTCGGTCGCGGCCCTGAGCGGCCGCGGCAAGCTCCGCGCTCGCTACGACCTGAAGACCGCGCTGCCCATCGACATGCAGCTCACGGCCAAGCTCGACATCCGCCGCGAAGGCGCCGACCGAGCCAAGCGCTTCGGCTTCGAGGTCCGCGCCGACGAGGACTTCCTGGCCCGCCCCGACGAGCGCGTCAGCCTGAAGGGCAAGTTCGTGCAGGGCGGCCTCGTCACTGGCATCGTCCCCGCGGGCACCAAGGTCTGGTTCAACCGCAAGCGCATCGAGGTCTCGTCCGAGGGCGACTTCGTGGTCGGCTTCGGTCGCGATGCGCCTCCGCGCGCGCTGATGGCCTTCGCCTTCGACGGCGGCCCCGACGAGCGCCACGTGGTCCACGTCGAGGACCGCGAGTTCGAGCCCGAGGCGATCGATGGACTCCCACCGGAGATGGTCGACCTCGACCGCCCCACCCGCAAGGCGCTGGGCAAGGCCAAGGTGCGGATCAAGAAGGTCCGCAACAAGGTCAACAAGACCCCCTACTTCCGCGACGGCTTCGAGTGGCCCATGAAGGGCAAGATCACCAGCACCTACGGGCGCAAGCGGATCCTCAACGGCGAGGACAAGGGCTTCCACTGGGGCGTCGACCTGGCCGCCCCCGTCGGTCGCAAGGTCCGGGCCCCCGCGGGCGGCGTGGTGATCTTTGCCGAGGCCGACGTGCCACTGTCCGGGACCCTGCTCATCCTCGACCACGGACATGGCCTGAGTTCATCGTTCCTGCACCTCGACAAGCTGTCGGTCGCGCTCGGCGACGAGGTCAAGGCCGGGCAGGTGATCGCGACCTCGGGCAACACCGGGCGCTCGACGGGGCCTCACCTCGACTGGCGTATGAACCTGTTCGACACCCGGGTCGACCCGCAGACCTTGGTGAGCGCCGCGCCCTGAGGCGCTCCGTCACGAGGCCTGGCAAAACTGCGCCAGGCGAGCCGCGCTGCCGATCGACTCGAGCAGCAGCGGGGGCGGCACGGGCATGAGCAGCACGTTCATCAGCGCGCCGTCCTTGTGCACCTCGCTGCGAAAGAACGCGCGGACGTGGTCGCGCTCGCGCGTGAGCAGCACGCCGATGGTGCCCCGGTCGTAGCGCGCGAGGGAGGCGATGAGCTGCGGGCCGGACATCTCGGCCAGCTCGTAGGTCGAGCACACGACCTGGTACTCCTGGTTCTTTCGCTTCGCTCGCTCGACCCTATAGAGAGCTTCGGTAGCGCCGATGGCCGTGCGCACGTCGAAGTGCGGAGTGAGCTGCGAATGGAGCGCATCGAGCTCGACGCGGTCCTCCGATACCAACAAGACGCGATTCATCCGTTCGGCTCCCCCTGCGGGCCGACGACGGCACAATGAACTGTTCAATTGACCCCATCAATTGAACAGTTTTGGCCATCGGCAGGCCAATTTCTCCGTTGCCACAGGGTGTCCCCCCGCAGCTGCCCCCGCGTCGCCCCTGCGACTGCCCACCAAACTAGAGGGGAACGGGCCGGTACAGGACGACGTAATCGACCTGAAATCCCGTTCCCGGTCGCTGGTGACCGATCCAGAGCACGCGGTGCTCGTCGAGCCTTGCGCGGAATCGAGCCGTGAGAGAATGCACGCATTGAGCGCCAGGCACCCGCCGTTGGGAAACGGACGTATTCGAGCAAACAAAAAAATCCATTTTTCGCTGGCCATCTGGTGCCGAAGCCCTCATAGTTCAGCGACCTGAACAGCACACTTGTAGGTGCAAGTTCGACAAGGGGGACCAATGACCGCTACCGTAGTGAACTTCTTCACGTTCTGCGCACGCTCTCGTGCCACCAGCCTGGCCCTTGGCGCGGGAATGCTCCTGACCGCCGGCATCAGTGGCTGCGCGACCGAGGGCGAAGATGAGCTCGTCGGAGACTTCGACCAGGACCGGATCATCGAGATCACCAGCGAGAGCACCTGCGTGCCGCTGGTCAAGCGACGGGGCTCCGTCGGCACCGTCTGCATGACGATCGACAACGAAGTCGACACCTCCGCCCAGTGTGGCGAGGGCTCCACCGGCGTCATGAACGTGACCTTCGAGACCGAGGGCCCCTGGGAGCTGATTCGCGCCCGCGTCGGCGTCGGCCACAGCCTCGAGGACTTCCCCCGCAACCGCCGGGGTCGCGTCGTCCGCAACCAGCTTCCCCACCAGAGCGGCGAGATCCCGGGAGAGACCTCGCACACGCTCAGCGTTCCGCTGTGCGAAGTCGGCCTCGATGGCGCCGACGAGGTCTGCGATCCGGTCAACGCCCACCTCGTGGCCCACGCCCGAGTTCGCCGGCTCCGCCGCAACGGCACCTACCGCAGCCGCTCCGTGTTCGGCGACGGCACCATGGTCGGCAGCCGCCGCCGTCACGGTCGCCTGTTCACGCTCGAGCTGAGCTGTGCCGAGGGCGAGCCCCCTCCCCCGCCGCCCAACCAGTGCGAGACCGCCTTCGCGGCGGGCCCCGGTGCCACCTGCTTCCTGGGCAACGACTTCGACGGCGATGGCCTCGACGACGGCTTCGCCGAGTGGGGCTGGACCAACGGTCCCGTCTCCCCCGGTACCTCCACGGAGTGGCCGGTCTACGCCGCGGTCAACGGCTGCGATCCCTCTGCGGGCGCGCACGTCGGCACCCTGGGCGTCTCGTACGACGGCAGCACCGCGTCCTTCGTCTTCAACCGCGAGGGCGACGTCACCCTCGACGGTGAGCAGCTGTTCGTGGGCAGCGAGGCCCTGCCGCGCGACGCAGACGGCGGCCTGAGCATCGACCCCTCCGACTTCCCGATCTCGGTCGACCTCGACGAGGCGACTCAGACCACGCACACCGTGTCGGGCCTGAGCGGCGACATCAACGTCGTCTACCACGCCACCGCCTGTGGCGAGGGCATCGAGGCCAACCCCGATCCCCTCACCGTGCTCACCGACGAGTTCTCCACCGAGGGCGACATGGGGACCTGGCAGCAGCACATGCCGCAGGACGCCACCGTCAAGGTCGAGGACGACGCGCTCGTCATCGAGCCCAACGCGAACACCTGGTGGTACGCGCAGGACGAGACCCTGCACGTCTACAAGACCATCTCGGGCGACTTCGCGGCCACCACCAGCGTGGAGGTCACCACCCTCGACGGTGAGCCCGTCGCCCCCGGCGACCCGTACCGCATCGGTGGTCTCATGATGCGAGACATGACCAGCGACCTGCCGAACACCTACCACATGGGTATCGGCAACATGAACACCGCGGGCGTGGTCACCGTGTCCAAGAGCACCGACGAGGGCAGCAGCTCCATCGGCACGCAGCCCTGGAACGGCGTCGAGGCCGAGATGCGAATCTGTCGCGTCGGCGACGAGGTCCAGTCCTTCATCCGACTCGAGGACGAGCCCTGGCGACTCATCGACCAGCGCACCCGCGGCGACCTGCCCAACACGCTCGCGGTCGGCCCCATCGCCTACGCCGGCACGGCCGTCCCCGACCTCCACGTGGAAACCGACTACGTCACCTTCCACACCGTCAGCTCGCTGCAAGACTGCTACCGCGACTGATCCGAGAGAATCGAACCGCATTTTCGGGCGGCGTCACTGGTCACGGTGGCGCCGCCCTTTTTTGCGCCCGGAGCTCGAACCCCCTCTAGCGCGAGATGAGCTCGAGCTTCGTGGGGAGCGCATGGCGGTCCCCCAGCTGGGGAGCCGACCATGGAGCGGCGTGACCGTCGAGCCACGCGACCCAGTGCAGCGAGTCCAGGGGACGATCGAAGACGGCTCGGATCTCCGTGGGGCGGCCCGCTCCGTTGACCGCGACGACCTCGATCACCGCCGTCGGTAGCTCCACCCGCTCTCCGACGCGCATGGGGATGCCTTCGGCCCGAGCGATCCGGTTGAGCGGAGAGCCCATCCAGCCCCGGGGAGCCTCGAGCCGAAGCGTGTCGTCGGCAACCCGCTCCACCGTGACCAGCCCTTGCCCGGCGTATAGCGGCACCACGTGGTCGGGCCACCGCTGCCCGTGCTCGGCCGCGATCGCCTGCGGGTGCATCAGCAGGATGTCGTAGGGCACGTTGACCACCACGACCACCTCGCCTGGTGCCACGTCGTGATCGGTGACGGCGACGGACAGCTCCTGAGCGTAGCGGTCGACGTAGTACATCACCCACGACGACGGCACGAAGAGCAGGACCGAGATCCACAGGTGCAGGAGGAGCAGTCCTCGGCCCACCCACCGAGAGCCGCGAAGGCGGGGCGCAGGGGCGAGCGAGTCGGCGATGGCCAACGCCAGCAAGCCGCATCCACCGAGCCCGAGCGGGAGCAGGATGCGCCCCGAGGGGTCGGTGCTCGCATAGGGCAGTGCGCAGACCAGCATGCCGACGGCAAAGAACCGGGCCGTCGCCTCGCGACGCAGCAGCGGCAGGAGCCAGACCCCGAAGGCCAGCAGCCCGAGCGTGGCCCACAGCCAACCGTAGGGCATCCCTCGCAGGGGGCTGGCGACGGGGAGGGTGAGTTCGGCAAAACCGAGGATGCTGGTGTTGCGCACCGCGATGGGCAGCAGGCCGAGGGGGTCGGCCGCCGGATCACGGTACAGACCGCTGGCGACCGCGCCGTAGCCCGAGGCCACGTAGGCGATGCGCCAGGCGATGACGACCCCGAGATACGGCAGCAACGTCGAGACCCGACGCCACCACGGGCCGCGATCGAGGAATAGCGCGTAGGCGAACAGGTAGCCGCCGACGGTCAGGGCCGCCTCCGCGCCGCTGAGCGCCACGACGAGCAGGACGGGGGCCAGCCACCCACCCGGGTGCCAGCCGTCCCGTCGCCAGCGGTCGTGGGCCCACAGCACGGCAAAGCCTCCGAGCGTGGCGAGGATCAGGTTGCGGTTGGCGAGCCAACCCAGGGTCTGCCCGTGGGTGTCGTCGACGGCGAACAGCAGCGTGGCCAGCCCGGCCGCAAACCCGACCCCGAGCAAGCGCCGATAGAGCCGACCGGCGACCCACACCAGCGCGCCGTACAGCAGCACCGAGGTCAGGTGCATCAGCCACGGCATGCGCCACACCCGGAAGTCGAGCGCATGCAGCAGCGACGACAAGGGGCGCAGGAACACCACCTGCAGCTCGGGCGCCGCCCACCAGCCCACCGTGCCCCGTGCCATCGCGGTCGCTCGCGTGCTCGGCTCGAACAGACGAAAGAGGTCCCACGCGGGCTGCGACACCGCGGCCTGACCCAAGAGGTGATCGTCGAGGGTCAGGCCGACGAAGACCGAAGGGAAGCCGATCAACACGGCCAGCACGGCCATGTGCGCCGCAGCCCGAGGCGACGCGAGCCATTGTTGCCAACGTCGAACGCGGGGGCCCTCGGCGCGGTGGTCGGGTGAGGCGGTCAGAAGCGTCCGGGGGGTCGAGGTGATGGCAGAACCAACGAAGGGGCGGCGCGGCGGCGTCAGCCCTCGCCCGGCACGAGGTCGAGCTCTGGGTACGCCCGGAAGATCCCGTCCGCGTTGAAGTCCAGGCACCGCGCCGATGCTCGATAGGCGGCGATCCGCTCGAGTCCATCCACGTGCTGTCGAACCGCGACCAACCCGGGCAGTTCGCCGCGATAGTGCTGCCACGCCCGCGGGAACGCGTACTCGAGCCCGCGCACCATCTGGTTCATCGCCAGGTCCACGTAGCTCAGCGCGCCGCCGACCAGATGCCGACCGCCGCCCGCCTCGTTCGCTCGCATCACCGCCTCGAAGTAGCGCAGGAACTTGGGCATGCGCAGGTCGACGAAGTGCCGGGTCTTGCGGAGCGCTTCGACCTTTTGGTCCTCGTAGTACTCGCCCGTGCCTACCGGGTGGTGCGTGTCGTGGACCTCGTCGACCAAGTCGGCGAGGGTCAGCTGGAGCTGCATCGCCTCCGCGCGGGCACCTTCGGCCTGCGGGGCGAGGCCGTGCTGCGCCCCGAGGTACGCACAGATGTTGGCCATCTGCGCCAGCTGAAGCTCACCGTGGACGAGCACGGGCGGCGCGAGCGGGCGCAGGCCGGGGCCGGGCTCCTTCAGGTGCGCGACGATGGCCGCGGGCCCGCCTCCCTCGGCCGCCGGTCGACGGGCGAAGTCGTCGTACTCGGCTCCCGCTTGCTCGAGCACCAGCCGAACGAACTCGCCCCGCCCCGGGATGTTCGGCCAGTAGTGCAGCACGTACGGAGCATCGGCGTTCGGCATGGCTCAGCTGCCTTACCTGGGATCCCGGGCCATTTCCAGCCGCCGACATGCTCCCGATGACTCTCGCCACACGAGGCCGCCACCCCCTTTGGGATTGGACCCCGATGGTAGGCCGAGGTCCGACATCGTCGCAGACGATCGTCCGTTGCCACCGCGCGGGGCCGTAGCCCCACCAATCCCAGTGGGCCTTGGAACGCCCGTCTACTTCGTGTTCTGCACGACATTGCGGCGTCGTGGTTCGCGGTGCGTCACAATCGAAGGGTCGATGGAGGCAATCGAGGGAGGCGCCGAACCCGGACACCAGAGCTTGGTGTTGGCCGCCAGTGCCCCGCCGCGACCTCGGCTCGACCCCATGCCCCTGCAGGCGCCGCATTTTTCGGTCGGGTTCGCGGTCGGCTGGACCCTCACCTCCGCCGTGCTGGGCACCATCACCGTCACCTGGCTCGTCGGGATGATCGCCACCACGGTCTTTTGGCTCGCGGGCACGGGCAGCATCATCTCGGTGGTGGCGTTCGGCCTCACCGGCCTGCTGCTCGGTCGAGGCTGGATGGGCATGGCGCAGACGATGCACGGACGACTTCGTCACCGCGACCTCGACGACGGCGCCGCGCTGCCCATCACCTTCTGGTCGCTCGGGCCCGGCCTCCAGCGGTTGGTCCGGCACACCCGGAGCCTGCAGATCGTCGCGCGAGACCCCGAGCTCCCGCTCTCTCAGCTCGACCGCGAGATCTTCGAGTGGCTCTCCACCATGGGCCAGCTGACGTTCGAAGAGCGACGCTTCCTCGACAGCCGAACGCTCGTGCCCAGCCAGCTCCGCGAAGAGCTGGTCGATAGTCGCTACGCCGAAGATCGCCTGGGCGCCAGGCTCGGCCTCGGCCGTCGCTACGGTGCCGGACATCGCCAGCGCGTGTTGGCCTTGCTGTCCCGCTTCGAACGCGTGGTGCTCGAGGACGGCGGCGATCCTTTTCGCTGAGCTCCCCTTCGGGCGTCCTTCGAAACGAGACCGGGCGACCTCCCTCGCTGGTCGAGGGGAGGCCGCCCGGCGCTCGGTGGTGGTGATGGTCAGCCGGGGGAGAACGAGAAGGGGTAGGTGACCATCGCGCTTCCGCCCGACGACGGCTTGGGGAACTTCCAGCGCTTGACCGACTTGGCCACGCAGCGCCCGACGTTCGCGTCGCCGAGGGTGCTCTCGGTGACGGCCGCCGTGGGCACCGTGCCCCGAGGACCGATGGTGAACATCACCGCGACGCGACCGCGGAGGTTGGGGTCCTTGGCCAGCCCCTGGTTGTAGCAGTGACGCACCTCGTTGTGATGGTTGCGAACGATCCGGCGGATGATGTCCTTGTCGATGACACCGCTGATCTTGGCCTTGCCGCGACGGATCTTGGGGGCGCGCTTGGTCTTGCCACCAAACCCGATGCCGCTGCCTCGACCGTAGCCGGCGAGCCCGCCACCGCCACCACCGCGACCGATGGTGCCGACCTGGCCCAAGCCGATGGTGCCTTCACCGTTGCCACCGCCACCGCGGCCCGTGCCGATGACTCCCATCCCGCCGACGCCGAACGCCGTGCCGACTTCGGTGCCCGTGAGGCCACCCCAGATGTCGTCTTCGTCGTTACCCGAGGCGATCGAGCCATAGGGCGACGCGATGAAGTGGCCGCTGTTGCTCTCCATCATGCCCAGGATGCCCGCCTGTCGAGCGGCCATCTCGGGGTCGAAGTCCCGGGCCATGGTGGGCATGGCGTTCTTGGGACCCTTGATGGCGTACAGACCGGACTTGGTCTCGGCCGAGGGCTTGCCCATCTTGCCTTCGTCACCCGCGTGGCGCTTGCCTTCGCCGCCCTTGTCGTCGGCGACCTCGGTGGGCACGATTTCCTCTTCGGGCTCGGGCTCGGGCGTGAGGTCGGGCTGGTTCATGTAGCCGACGTAGCGGTTCTCGGCGGTGAGCTCGTCGACGCTCATCGACAGCGCGTCCTCGGGGATGAGGTGCACCAGCGCGAGCAAGCCGCCCAACACGCCGAAGGACGCCGCGTTGTAGGCCCAGAAGGGCTTGTCGGTCTCGCTACGCCCCGCCATCGCGCGCCCCTTGGGCACCGACGAGATCTGGTAGCTGACGCCCGCGTGCTCGACTCGAGCCTTGGCTCCGCTGGGCAGCGGGAAGGCATACGACGAGCCCGCCATGCCCGCCCGACCCGAGCTCGCGAGCTCGGCCAGGTCCATGCGCTGACCACCGATGGTGACCTCGCCCTTCATCTCGGGAGTGAAGCGCAGCAGGTAGTCGTCGCCGTGACGGCTCACCAGGGCAAAGGCCTCGTCGCTGCCCGGCAGGCCCTCGGTGGGCACATGGAAGGTGGCGTCGTGGGTCTCGCCCAGCGTGTACTTCTCGAGGCCGACGTCGTCGCGACGCGCCATGCCGAGGCCGAAGGGCACCAAGCCGAGCAGCGCCAGGCCGATGCCGAGCCCGCCGAGCCCGGTGCCGGGAGCCTCGGGCGCAGCCCGACCGAGCGTCGCCGCTTCGTCGCGCGCCGCCTGGTACGACTCCCAGTCCTGGTTGACCTCGTTGGCCAGCACGCCCGCGCCGGCCAGCAACATCATCGCACCCACGGCAAACATCGCGGGAGCCTGCCGACGGCGGTTGCGAACCTGGCCGACGTGCCGCACGTCGAGCACGGTGCCGCCGTAGCTCGCGATGACCTCGGCCACGTGGTGCTCGGAGTCCTCGACCTCATCCAAGGAGACGGGCAAGGTCGCACGCGGAGCCACCGTGGTCGGAGGCGCGGCCGCAGGCATGGCGGGCGCCGCTGCGATCGACGACATCTCGACCCGAGGCGCCGCGGTGGCACCGAAGGGTGCCTGCGCCGCCGTCATCACCGTGGCCGCGGGACCGATCGACTTCACCTCGAGGCGATAGGGACCCACCGTGAGGCTGTCACCCACGCTCATGGCCGCGCTCTTCTCGACGCGCCGCCCGTTGATGGAAGTCCCGGTGGCGCTGCCCAAGTCGACGAGGCGAAGGTCGGAGTCGGTCACTTCGAGCACGGCGTGCATTCGCGCCACCGAGTCGTCTTCGAGGAACAAGTCGCTGCTGCGGAGCTTGCCGATCTTGATGACGTCACGGGTCAGAGAGGTGCTGCCTACCAGCTGCTCGTTCTTGAAAATCTCGAGGTCGATCGTGCGGGACATGATGCGGGTCTTCCTTGCGGTGCTCGGTCGACATGACATCGACCTGCGCAATGGGTTCCGCCCAACGAGCGCGCGTCCTCGTCCGCATCGACAACCGCATGCAAACCCGGGCTGCGCTGCCGATTTTCGAGGCCGCGATCATTTTCGAAAATCAAGGCGGAACTTGTTCCGCCCTTCGTTGTCATACCGCAGCCAGCCCCCGTCTCGACGGCGCCCGTCGCCATCGACTCCGGCCGGCCAAATGGCTCTCAAAGCCTCGAATTCGCCCGATTCGGAGCGATCTCGACAAACCGGGAACACGGCCGAACGCCGACCTCTCGAGGGTCTGTCGATGTCGCACCCGCGACCAACGCTGGAGCGAACGAAAAAAGACGCGACGTCGTCGAACCCCGCGAGCGAGTTTCTGACACCCACGGGCTGGAGCTCACCGCGATGGCGAACACGCCGTCGCAACGAAGTCGCGAGCAGAAAGACAACGACCCCCGATCGCTCACTGCGACCGGGGGTCCATGGATTCGAAGCGAAGCGTCGCGATCAGGCAGCGCGCTCTTTGTCGAGCCCGCTGAGGATGGCGTCGGTCATCGCGTCGGTGCCCAGCGAGCCTCCGATGTCCGCGGTCCGAGCCCCCGAGGCCAGCGCGGCATCGATGGCCGACTCGACCGCGGTGGCCTCCGCCTCGAGCCCCAAAGAGTGACGCAGCAACATGGCCAGGCTGGCGATGGTGCCCACCGGGTTGGCCACGCCCTTGCCCGCGATGTCTGGCGCCGAGCCATGAATGGGCTCGTAGAGCCCGCGCTTGCCCGCCCCCAGCGAGGCGCTCGGCAACAGACCCAGCGAACCCGAGAGCACGGAGGCCTCGTCGGTCAGGATGTCCCCGAACATGTTCTCGGTGACCATCACGTCGAAGTCGGCGGGGCTGGTCACCAGCCGCATGGCGGTGGCGTCGACCAGCTGGTGCTCCATCTCGACCTTTGGGAAGTCGCGGTGGACCTCGGTGGCCACTTGCCGCCACAGCCGCGACGACTCGAGCACGTTGGCCTTGTCGACCGAGGTGACCTTGCCGCGGCGACCGCCCGCGAGCTCACACGCCAAGCGAACGACCCGCTGGATCTCCACGTCGGTGTACTCGAGCGTGTCGACGGCTCGGGTCACGCCTTCTTCCCAGGTACGGAAGCGAGGCTGGCCGAAGTAGAGGCCTCCGGTCAGCTCGCGCACGACGAGCAGGTCCACGCCTTCGAGGCGCTCGGGACGGAGCGGCGAGGCACCGACCAGGCTGGGCCGCACCTTCACCGGTCGGAGGTTGGCGTACAGCTCGAGGCCCTTGCGTAGCCCGAGCAGCCCTTGCTCCGGCCGAACCTTGGCCGCCGGGTCATCCCACTTGGGACCGCCCACCGCCCCCAACAAAATGGCGTCGGCCTCGGCACATGCGGCCAGGGTTGGCTCGGGCAGTGGTTGCCCGGTGGCGTCGATCGCCGCCCCGCCGATGATCTGGGTGCTGCAGTCGAAGCGGTGACCGAAGCGAGAGCCGATGGCATCGAGGACACGGCGGGCCGCGGCCACGATCTCGGGACCGATGCCATCGCCGGGTAGCAGTACGAGTGAAAAATTCATGGGAGTCTCCGCTCAGGGAGCGGCCGTAGCCGGGATCTCGGTGAGGGTGGAAAAGGGCGCGCTGCGTTGCTCGTGGGCGATCACGGCGTCTTGGAAGCGCTGTAGATACCCCAGCTCGTCGAGTCCTTCGAGCAGGCACCGTTGCGCAAACGCATCGAGCTCGAAGCGCGCGGTGGGGCCGCCCGGGACGTGCAGGAAGCGCTCGGCGACGTCGACCTCGAGCTGCGTCTCGGGCTCCTGCTCGAGATGCGCCACGAGGGCACGGTGCAGCGCGGGGTCGAGCGCGACGGGCAGCAGGCCGTTCTTGAGCGCGTTGTTGCGGAAGATGTCGGCGAACGACAGCGCCACCACCACGCGAATGCCCCAGTCCACGAGCGCCCAGGGAGCATGCTCGCGCGAGGACCCACAGCCGAAGTTGCGACCCGCCACCAGGATGCTGCGCCCCTGGGACGCGGGTTGGTTGAGCACGAAGTCGGGCCGCGGCTCGCCTTGCTTGTCGTAGCGCCAGTCGTTGAAGAGCTGACGACCCAGCCCCTTCTTGACCGTCGTGGTCAAGAAGCGAGCGGGGATGATCTGGTCGGTATCGACGTCGTCGGCGTCCAGGACGATGGCGGCCGAGCGAAGATCTCGAAAGGGTTTCATCGGTGTGTTCCTGTCAAAGGAGGGCTCGTACGTCGGCGACGCAGCCCGAGACGGCCGAGGCGGCCGCGGTCAAGGGAGACGCGAGGAAGGTGCGCCCACCCGGGCCTTGGCGGCCCTCGAAGTTGCGGTTGCTGGTGCTCACGGCGTACTGGCCCGGCCGCAGCCGGTCGCCGTTCATCGCGATGCACATCGAGCATCCAGGGCTGCGCCACTCGGCGCCGGCGTCGGTGAAGATTCGATCGAGCCCCTCGGCTTCGGCTTCGGCCTTCACCGCGGCCGAGCCGGGTACGACGATGGCCTGCACGCCGGGGTTGACCCGGCGCCCCCGCATGACGGTGGCCGCCTCGCGCAGGTCGGAGATCCGCGCGTTGGTGCACGAACCGATGAACACCACCTCGATGGGCTTGCCGAGGATCGGCCGGCCCGGCTCAAGATCCATGTAGCGCAGCGCCTTGTCGAGGGCCTCGCGCTGGGCGGTGTCGTCGGCGTCGGTGGGCTGCGGCACGGCGGCGGTGACCGGGATGCCCATGCCGGGGTGGGTGCCGTAGGTGATCATCGGCTCGAGCGCGGAGACGTCGAGCGAGATGCTGCGATCGTAGCGAGCCCCCTCGTCGGTGGGCAGCGCGCGCCAGCGCTCGAGCGCCGCGTCCCACTGCTCGCCCTTGGGCGCGAAGGGCCGCCCCGCGAGGTACTCGAAGGTGGTGTCGTCGGGCGCCACCATGCCCGCACGCGCCCCCGCCTCGATCGACATGTTGGCGATCGTCATGCGGGACTCCATGGACAGCGACGAGATGCCCGCGCCGCGATACTCGATGACGTGACCGGTGCCCACGCCGACGCCGTGCCGCGCGATCAGGGCGAGGATGATGTCCTTGGCCCCGACGCCGGAGGGCACCGTGCCCTCGAGGCGGACCTCGAGCGACTTGGGCTTGCGCTGCAGCAAGCTCTGCGTGGCGAGCACGTGCTCGACCTCGCTGGTGCCGATGCCGAAGGCCAGCGCACCGAAGGCCCCGTGGGTCGCGGTGTGGCTGTCACCGCACACGATGGTCATGCCCGGCTGGGTCAGCCCCAGCTCGGGGCCGATGACGTGCACGATGCCGTTGTGGTCGGAGCCCATGCCAAACAGGCGAATGCCGTGCTGGATGCAGTTGGCCTCGAGCTGCGTCAGCTGCCGCCACGCCGCGGGGGCCGGCTTGGCCTTGGCCGCGGTGGGCGTGGAGTGATCCATGGTCGCGATGGTGCGATCGGGGCGACGCACGGGCAGGCCGCGGGCCTTGAGCCCGGCGAAGGCCTGTGGCGAGGTCACCTCGTGGATCAGGTGCAGGTCGACGTACAGCACACTGGGGCACTGCTCTTCGGTGGCGACGACGTGGTCGTCCCAGACCTTTTCGAACAGGGTGCGGGGGGCGTTCATGGCGAAGCCTCGGAAGCGTAGGCGGGGGTAGAGACGTTGGCGTGGGCCTCGACGACGAGACCGTTGAGGTCGTTGTCGTCGACGACCTTCTTGTGATCGGCGAGTTCCTTGAAGCGGGCGAAGACCCGATCCAGCCCGTCCTCGTTGAGCGGGTGCCCCAGCGCGACCAGGCGCTGCTTGAGCGCGTGGCGGCCGGAGTGCTTGCCCAGCACCAGACGGGTGCCGGTCGCCCCGACGCTCTCGGGGCGCATGATCTCGTAGGTGGCGGCGTGCTTGAGCATGCCGTCCTGGTGGATGCCCGCCTCGTGGGCGAACGCGTTGGCGCCCACCACCGCCTTGTTGGGCGCGACCGAAAGCCCGGTGCTGCGCTGCACCAGGTCGCTGATGCCCACCAGCTTGGTGGTGTCCACGCCCGTCGTGCAGCCGTAGACCGCCTCGCGGATCTTCAGCGCCATGACGACCTCTTCGAGCGAGGTGTTGCCCGCTCGCTCGCCGATGCCGTTGATGGTCACCTCGACCTGTCGCGCGCCGTTCTGGATGCCGGCCAGGCTATTGGCCGTGGCCAGCCCGAGGTCGTCGTGGCAATGGACCGAGAGCACGACCTCTTTGGTCAGCCCCGGCGTATGGTCGCGAACGTGCGCGATCAGGGCGCCGTACTCGTTGGGGGTGCGGAAGCCGACCGTGTCGGGAATGTTGAGGGTGGTCGCGCCCGCCTCGACCGCGACTCCGAGGGCGCGGACGAGGAACTCGGGATCGGTGCGACCGGCGTCCTCGGGAGAGAACTCGACCTCGGGGCATCGCGCCCGCGCGTACGAGACCATGGAGGCGATGCGCTCGCAGACCTCGTCGCGGGTCATGCCGAGCTTGTGCTCCATGTGCACGTCGGAGGTGGCCAAGAAGGTGTGGATGCGCGGGCGAACGGCCGCGCTCACGGCCGTCCACGCAGCATCGATGTCGCCGCGAGTGGTGCGGGCCAGGCCACAGACGACCGGCGGTACCCCTCGAGGCGTGTCTTCGCGTTGTCCGACGCGAGCGGCCACCTCGTTGACGGCACGCCAGTCGTCGGGCGAGGCCGCCGGGAAGCCGGCCTCGATGACGTCCACCCCCAGCGACGCCAGGGCGTCGGCGACTCGCTGCTTGTCCTGCGAGGTCATCGACGCGCCGGGCGATTGCTCGCCGTCGCGAAGGGTGGTGTCGAATACCTGTACGTAGTTGTCTTCGTTCAACATGCTACTGGCTCCGGCGCTCGTACCTTGGGTACCGACTCGGCGGGGGCGAACACGTCGCGCACCTCGTGAAGCTTGCGAAGATGACGCTTGAGCACTTGCACGGAGCGAGGCATGCCCTTCGTCTCCACGTTCAGTGCGACATTGAGCGTTCCTGCCTCGCGACCCGGACGGGTGGCGATGCCCAGGGGCATGAAGCCCCGGCGCTCAATGAGCCCCAGCATTCGCACGAGGGCGCCTTCACGGAGATCGACCACGATTTCAATGGTGTGGGACATGGCTTGTTTCGCTTTCGCTGTTCGTCGCTGCGTTCAAAGAGGAAGAAGAAAAATGGATGAGCTCAGGCGCCGTCGAGCATGACGGCGTTGGAGGCCCCGGGCGGCACCAAGGGCCAGACCTGGGCAGTAGAGTCGATGCGCACGTGGGCCAGCACGGGGCCCTCGGTGGCGAAGAGACGCTCGATCGCATCGGGGACCTCGTCCGCCGTATCGACGGCGAAGGCCTCGATGCCCATCGATCGGGCGACCGCGGCGAAGTCCGGGTTGTCGGACAGGTCGACTTCGCTGCGGCGTTGGTCGTGGAACAGGTCCTGCCACTGGCGCACGAGCCCCAGCATGGAGTTGTCGAGCAGGACGATCTTGATGGGCAGGTCGTAGCGCCGCATCGTGACCAACTCCTGGATGTTGATCATGATCGAGCCGTCGCCGGACACCGCCACGACCGCGGCATCCGGGCACGCGAGCTGAGCCCCGATGGCCGCGGGCAAGCCGTAGCCCATCGCCCCGAGCCCCGAGGAGCTCAGGTGCCGTGCGGGGTGATCGATGCGGCAGTGCTGCGCCGCCCACATCTGGTGCTGCCCCACGTCGCAAGTGACGATGAGGTCGTCGCCGCCCGCCATCGAGATCTCGCGGAGCAGGCGAGGGGCATGGATCGCGGGCCCGGGCGCGTCGTAGTGCACGCGGTGGGTCTGCTTGAGATCCTGGCAGTAACCCTGCCAACCCTCGATGTCCCCCGGCGACCCGAGCCGAGGCAAGGACGAGCGTAGGTCCCCCAGCACCGCCGCCTGGGCCTTGCGCAGCTTGCCGATCTCCGCCGCGTCGACGTCGAGGTGAATGACCGCGGCATCGGGCGCGAAGCCCTTGAGGTTGCCCGTCGCTCGGTCGTCGAAGCGTGCCCCCACGCAGATCAGCAGGTCACTGCCCTGCACCGCGAGGTTGGCCGCCTTGGTCCCGTGCATGCCCAGCATGCCCAGAAACTGCGGATGCTCGGTGGGCAAGGCGCCCAGCCCCTTGAGCGTGCCCACGGTGGGGATCCCCGTCCGCTCCGCGAAGTCCCGCAGCGGCTCGATCGCCCGGCCCAGGACGACCCCGCCACCGACGTAGAGCACCGGTCGCCGTGCCGCGGCCAGCAGCTCGTTGGCCTTGGCGATGGCCTCGGCCGTGGGCGCGGGCGGATCGACCGGCTCGGCCGAGAGCGCGGTCGGCCGAACCGTGACCTCGGCATTGGCCACGTCCTTGGGCAGGTCGATCAGCACCGGGCCGGGGCGACCGCTGGCCGCGATCTGGAAGGCCTCGGTGACGATGCGAGGGATGTCGTCGGCGTCGCGCACCAGGAAGCTGTGCTTGACCACCGACATCGTCATTCCGAAGATGTCGACTTCCTGGAAGGCGTCGGTCCCCATGACCGAGGTCGGCACCTGCCCCGTGATCACCACCATGGGCACCGAGTCGATGTACGCGTTGGCGATCCCGGTGATGAGGTTGGTCGCCCCGGGTCCCGAGGTGGCGATGCAGACCCCCACCCGCCCGTTGGCGCGGGCGTAGGCATCGGCCGCGAAGGCCGAGGCCTGTTCGTGGCGGGTCAGGATATGCCGCAACGAGCTGTCCACCAGCGCGTCGTAGACCGGCAAGATGGCGCCCCCCGGGTACCCGAAGACCAGGTCCACGCCGAGCGCTTCGAGGGTCTCGATCAGTGCTCGTGCACCGTTCACGAGGACCCCGGGGGTTGACGTTTATTCTCCAGCCAGGGCATCCGTGCGCGGAGTCGACGACCCACGTCCTCGATGGGGTGCTCGAGGTCTCGCGCCATCAGCCGGCGATAGCGAGGCCGGCCCGCTTGGTTCTCCAGGATCCACTCGCGGGCGAAGGTTCCGTTGCGGATCTCCTCGAGCACTTGGCCCATCTTCTGCTTGGCGTCGGCGTCCACCACCCGCGGGCCGCGGGTCAGATCGCCGTAGATGGCGGTCTCGCTGATGAACTCGTGCATCTTGCTCAGCCCGCCCTCGTGCAGCAGGTCGACGATGAGCTTGAGCTCGTGCAGGCACTCGAAGTAGGCGACCTCGGGTTGGTAACCGGCCTCGACCAGGGTCTCGAAGCCCCGCACCACCAGCTCGCTGGCCCCGCCGCAGAGCACGGCTTGCTCACCGAACAGGTCGGTCTCGGTCTCCTCGGCGAAGGTGGTCTCGAGCACGCCCGCCCGGCCACCACCGATGCCGCTGGCGTAGGCCAGCGCTCGCGCCCGACCGGAGCCCGTGGCGTCTTGCTCCACCGCGAACAGGCAGGGCACGCCGCGGCCTTCGGCGTATTGGCGGCGCACCAGATCGCCGGGCCCCTTGGGCGCCACCAGCACCACGTCCACGTTGGGGGGCGGTTGGATCTGCCCGTAGTGCACGTTGAAGCCGTGGGCGAAGAGAATGGCCGCCCCTTCCTTGAGGTTGGGCTTGACCGAGTGCTCGAACACGGCCGGCTGGGCCATGTCGGGCACCAGCATCGCCACCAGGTCGGCCGAGGCCACCGCGTCGGCGGGGGTCATCAGATCCCAGCCGTCGGCGCCCGCCTTCTTCCACGAAGCCCCCTCGGGCCGCAGACCCACCACCGTATCGACCCCCGAGTCGCGGAGGTTGAGCGCGTGTGCCCGCCCTTGGGATCCGTAGCCTACGACGGCTACTCGCTTGCCCTCGAGGGCAGAGTTGTCGACATCCTTACCGGAGAACAGTTTCATCTTCGCGTTACCTTTCCGCTTCACCGCTCGCGCTACCGCAGGTCACGGCGCCGTCCGACGCCGAGGCCACCAGCGTGGCGTACTTGCTCAGGGCCCCGGGTCGCCTTCGTTTGCGAGGCGGGGTGTATGGGGCCCGGTCATCGATGCCCTCGGCCTCCACATCGAGGCGACGAGCATCTACATCCAGTGTGATCCGATCCCCGTCGCGTACCTTGGCGATGGGGCCACCGGCCGCGGCTTCGGGAGCGACGTGGCCGACCATCAGCCCGTGTGTCGCGCCCGAGAACCGGCCGTCGGTGATGAGGGCGACTTCTTCGCCCAGGCCTTGCCCGATGATCGCGGCGGTGACCGCCAGCATCTCGCGCATGCCCGGGCCGCCCTTGGGGCCCTCGTTGCGGATCACGATGACGTCCCCCGAGCCGATGGCGCGTTGCTGCACCGCCTCGAAGGCGTCCTCTTCACTCTCGAAGACCCGCGCCGTTCCGGAGAAGCGCGTGGTCTGGTGCCCGCAGAGCTTGACCACGCAGCCCTCGGGCGCCAGCGATCCAAAGAGGATCGCGATGCCGCCGCGCGGCTTGATGGGCGCGGACATGGGGCGCACCACCTCTTGGCCCGGGGTCTCTTGGGCATCGGCGAACTCCTCGAAGAGGGTCCGCCCGGTCACGGTGGGGCCGTCGGCGAGCAGCCCCGCCTCGCGCAGGCGCTGCCCGACCAGCCGGGTCCCGCCCGCGCGCTCGAGGTCGGGGGCCACGAAGCGCCCGCCCGGCTTGAGGTCGGCGATGACCGGGGTGCGAGCGCAGACCTCGTCGAGATCCTGGAGGCTGAACTTCACCCCCGCCTCGCGCGCGATGGCCAGCAGGTGCAGCACCGCGTTGGTCGAGCCGCCGCTGGCCGCCACCCCGGCCGCCGCGTTGCGCATGGCATCGGCGGTGATGAGCGTGCGCGGGCGGACCTCGTTCTTCACCAGGTCGAGCACCATGCGCCCGCAGGTCTCGGCCGCCTCCTGCTTGCGCGGGTCGGCGGCGGGGATGTCGTTGAGATCCATCGGGGAGATCCCCAGCAGGTTCAGCGACATGGCCATGGTGTTGGCCGTGAACTGGCCCCCGCACGCGCCCGCCCCCGGGCACGCCTTGCGCTCGACCTGCTGCAGCCGTACCTCGTGCTTGCTGTCGGTCGCGGCGGCCCCCACCGCCTCGAAGACATCCTGGATGGTGACGTCGGCCCCCTCGAAGCGACCGGGCATGATCGAGCCGCCGTAGAGCACCAGCCCGGGCACGTCCATGCGCGCCAGGGCCATGGCCGCGGCGGGGATCGTCTTGTCGCACCCCACCAAGACGAGGACTCCATCGAGGCTATGGCCGTCGACGGCCAGCTCGATGGAGTCGGTGATCACCTCGCGCGAGACCAGGGAGGCCCGCATGCCGGGAGTGCCCATCGTGATCCCGTCGGAGACGGCGATGGTGTTGAACTCGAAGGGCACGCCCCCCGCCTCGCGGATCCCCTTTTTCGCCGCTTCCCCCAGCGTGCGTAGGTGGATGTTGCACGGAGTCATCTCCGTCCAGGTGTTGACCACCGCGATCAAGGGCTTGCCGAAATCCTCGTCGGTGAGCCCCGTTGCCCGGAGCATGGCCCTGGCGGGGGCTCGGCTCGGACCGTGAACTAACGCTTTGCTTCGCATGACCCCGTCTCCCCCGTGGTCGCTCACCAACCGGCGCAGGGCTCGAAGCGCGCTTCGAGCGTGTCCAGCACCGCTTGCCCCATTTGCCCCGCCGGAGCTCGCTTCGCCCCCGGCAGCACGTCGTCCACCGCCTGGCGGATCGACTCGGCCAGCCCGTAGCGCGCCGCGCTGTACTCGAGCAGCATCGCGGCCGAGCGCATGGCCGCGATGAGCTTGGCTCCCACGCCGTCGCTGTTCACCGCCGCGGGGGCGTACATCGCCCCGCCCTGCCCCAGCCACGCCAGCGGACCACTGCGGCGCGGCGGCTCCCCGTCGATGGCCAGGTCGGTGACCACCACGTCGAGATCCGCCGGGTGCCCCTCGAGCCGCCTGAACAGCTTGGAGGGGTTGTGGCTCTCGACGCAGACCTTGGGGAAGCGCGGCGTCAGGTCGGCCAGCACCTCGGCCCAGATCTCCTCGCGCTGCGGCACGGGAGAGGCGGCGTAGGCCAGCGTCCGCTCGCGTCGCTCCGCGATATGAAAGGCTTGTTCCACCGTTCGACGCAGGCGCATCGGGGTGGCCCCGGGCGTGCCGCGGACCACCACGACGTCTTGCCCCGCCGCCTTCGGTTGGTGTTGCACCGTCGCAAACACCCCCAGCGACTCGCGCAGCGCGGAGAAGCGACGGGCCATCACCGGCTCCCAGCTGCCCAGCAAAACCGCGTCGGCGTGCAAGGCCGCCGCACAGACCGAGTCGGGCACGCGCCCGGTGGCATCGAGGTCGACGCTTCGCACCTCGAGGCCCAAGGGACCCGCATCGGCGGCCCAACGAAAGACCGAGATGGCTTCGTCCACGACCTCGGAATCGCGAGTCGCACAGTTGATTACGAGGATGTTTAGTGTCGTCATCGGTGAATCACTCCGTGAAGAGGGCGCACGAGCCCCTTCGTGGCCGCGGTTCGTTCGAAACCGTGGCCGCGCCATCTCGGTGGCAGTACTTGCCTTGAGGAGCCAAAGCGCCTCAACGCATGAAAAAACCCCGCTCCGGGTCTCGGGCGGGGTCCTGTGTACCGTTTCCGGTGTTTTGGCTCAGGACCCCGTTGGCACTCCAATGATTAGAAGGACCACAAGTAGAAGCTCGACTACCGAAACCACGCCCGCTACGACGACGAAGCGACCGAACTGGTTGCTCGTGGCGAAGGGCAGGCTGGGAAGAGCATCGACCATGCTTGATGGTCACCATGAACGAGCGCTCAAATCCTGTCAACGAGTGTCGCAATAAAAAACTGTATCGAAGAAGAAATAGCCATCGATGTTGGTGAGCGGCACCTTTTGTTCGTGAATGGACCCCTTCCAATGGCTCTTTCCGCTTCGCGGAATGACTGGTTCGGAACGGAACCGAACGTGCCGAATTCATGCGCAGAAGGCTTCGCACGGCCAACTGGTGCTTTTTCCGACAATCCACGGGACAAATCTTCGGAAGCGAAAAAGCAGAAAACGATTCACGTTGGTTTGCCCAGACAGTCCAGTAAAAGAGACACCAAATCGTCACTCGAAGTCGCAGTGATTCGCGCTCATCGATTGATCGATCATCCAATGAAAAACGCCAGAGCATGTGCCCTGGCGTCTTCGTTTCGGCGTCCGATTCGGAGGCTAGAACCGGTACTCGACGGTCAGCGGCATGACCTCGAAACCGAGGAGGAATGCGCCGCTGCGCTCCTCCGCGCCGGCCAGCTGGGCGTCGGTGTGAATGAGGAACCCGAAGGGAATGTTGAAGTCCATGCCCACGCCGAGCTGGTCGAGCACGAAGATGCGGATACCGCCACCCGGCCGGAGGTTCAGGGTCCACGAACGGATGCGGCTCTGCTCGCGACCACCCGACACCCGGGGATAGGCCCACCACGCGAAGCCCAGCGAGCCCCGCACGAAGGGCACCAGCCAGGGTCGGTCCTTGAGCGAGAAGCGGTAGCTGTAGCCGGCGTAGACGTCCCAGCCGACCACGCTACCCGCGGAGCAGCTGAACTCGGCGGGGTCGCAGGAGTCGAGCCGGAAGTTCTCCCAGTCGCCGCGGTCGACGAGGAAGCTGACCCCGCCGTGGACCCAGTGCTGATAGAGATTGGCCGACAGCCAGCGGTCGTACTGGAAGCTGAACTTGGCCCGGGGCAGGTAGCCGACGGCCCCGATCTGAAAGGGCGCGACGAAGGTCAGGGCGTTGCCACCCACCACTCGCTCGGGCCAGTCGAAGTTGCCTCCGCTCGACGAGCCACTCGCACCTCCATTGGTGCTGATCTGTCCGCTGGCGGCGGGAGCAGCCTTCGCATCGCGGGGCAGAGCCACCACGGTGAGCAGAGCGACGACGAGCGGGGCGAGGAAGCGCAATCCGAACATGGGGAGGCCGGCCTTTTCTTTGTGGCACCACTTTGGGTGCGACGCGATCCTAGCAGCCCGTCCGAGGGCGGCGCGAGCACGCGGGGCGGGTGAGCGTCGAGGCGTGCGATCGAGCCCGGCCCGTGACGACCGACCACGCCCCGAATTGCCCCGCGTGTGACGACCAGCACGGGCGACGTCGGGCGGGCGGCCTTGGGGTACCTGGCTCCATCTGTCACGCGGGCCGGCCGATCCCGAACGACGGTTCGCGGCGCGCTCACGTCGCCGCGATCGAACTCGACCGCGACGGCACCACCGAGCACCGCCCCGTCGCTGGGCACGGAAGCGACGCGACGATGCACTCACCGCTCAACCCCTCGAAACTGCTGTGCCCAGGTTGCTACGAGGAACGCGAGGCACCGCGCGCAGGGGGCTGCCTCACGGAGGGTGGGGGTGCACGGGCGGGCCTTGTGCCTCGACGGCCCCGCCGGCTGTGGTAGAGCCGGGTCATGGCACTCGAGGCGACGCCCTACCTGTTGTCCATCGATCACCTGCTCACCGAGGAAGAGCGCCTCGTCTGGGAGTCGGCTCGCGACTTTGGTCGACGACGCATCGCCCCCTCCATCGAGAAGCACTACGAGGACGCCACCTTCCCGCGCGAGCTGATCCCCGAGTTCGCCGAGATGGGCTTTTTGGGCGCGCCCTACACCGGCTATGGCTGTGCCGGCATGAGCCCCGTCGCCTACGGGCTGACCATGGTCGAGCTCGAGCGCCAGGACAGCGGCATCCGCTCGTTCTGCTCCGTCCAGACCGCGCTGGCGATGTACCCGATCTACGCCTACGGCACCGAGGCCCAAAAAGAGCGCTTCCTGCCGGGCATGGCCAAGGGCGAGCTCATCGGCTGCTTCGGCCTCACCGAGCCCAACGCGGGCAGCGACCCCGGCTCGATGGTCACCCACGCCAAGCAGGACGGGCCCGACGGCGACTACATCCTCAACGGGGCCAAGTTCTGGATCACCAACAGCCCCATCGCCGACCTGGCCATCGTGTGGGCCAAGACCCTCGACCACGGCTCCGAGGCCCCGGTCATCCGCGGCTTCATCGTCGAGCGCAACATGAAGGGCGTGTCGACCCCGGAGACCAAGGGCAAGCTGAGCATGCGGGCCTCGATCACCGGTGAGATCGTCCTCGACGAGGTGCGCGTGCCCAAGGAGAACCTCCTGCCGGGCGTGTCGGGTCTCAAGGGCCCGCTGTCGTGCCTCACCCAGGCCCGCTACGGCATCGGCTGGGGCGTGCTCGGAGCGGCCATGGACGTGTACGAGCGCGCGCGCCAGTACACCATCGACCGCGTGCAGTTCGACCGCCCCCTGGCCAGCTTCCAGCTCACCCAGCGCAAGCTCGTCGAGTTGCACAACGAGATCGGCAAGGGCCTGTTGCTCGCCATGCACTTCGGTCGGCTCAAGGAGCAGGGCAAGCTCACCCCGCTGCAGGTCTCCTATCTCAAGCGCGACAACGTGCGCATGGCTCTCGAAGCCGCCCGCACCGCTCGAGCCATGCTCGGTGGAAACGGGATCATGGGCGAGTTCCACATCATGCGGCACATGTGCAATCTCGAGACGGTCTTCACCTACGAGGGCACGCACGAGGTGCACACGCTGGCCATCGGCCGCGCGTTGACCGGCTTGGGTGCCTTCGCCTGAGCCTCGACCCCTTCGTCCCACCGTCCATGGGGTGATCCAACCCCAGGACGGGTCCCGGGTTTATTGTCTTGCGCACTATACGCGCAGCGCCTAAACCCCCTTCAATCGCCCCCCTGGCCAGCCCGCGTGGCTCACAGCGTACCGCGCGGCTGTATCTCGCTACCCGCACGAGAATCCGTTACGCTGCCGATCCCGGTGGTGCATCCCGTTCAGAGCGTCATCGAGTCGTTGCAGGCAGCCAGCCGCTGCCCTCGGCTCCACGTCAACGCCATGTTCGATGGCGTAGTTTGCCCTGATTTCATCCGCGATCAGTGGCGTGAGCGGCTCATCATCGACCTCGATCCGAGCTATCCGCTGGACCTGACCTTCCTCGATGAAGTGCTGTCCGCGGACCTGTCGTTCGGTGGCTACGTGACCCGCTGTACCTTCCCGTACGGGGCCATTTACGTGGTCGCCGATCGAAGCACGGGGCGCGGCATCGTGCTCGATCAGAACATGCCCGAGTCGGTGAAGCGCAGTCGCTACGGCAAGGGCGACGAAGCCCAGCGACCCACGCTGCGCACGGTGGGCGGCTCGGACGATCCTTCGGGACCCGCCTCCGAGCCCGACGCCACCCGCAGCACGGACGAGCCGGCCACGGACATCGAGGCGACGGACGACAGCCAGGTCAAAAAGCGCCGCGCGGCCTTCAAGGTCATCGACGGCGGCGGCTGATCCGAGAGGTCGAGACGATGAAGCCGGGCGTGCTTCCGAAGATCCTGTCCGCCAGCGTGTTCGGACTGACCTTGGCGCTGTTTTCGGTGTGGTGGTTCATGATCCGCGCACCGGGCCCGGCCGAGGTCTGCGAGCACATCCTGCAGGTCACCCTGCGCGAGGCGTCGGGCCAGGGCCTCAGCCCCGAGAGCCAACAGAAGCTGGTCGAGTCCACGCGCACGCAGTGCATCGAGCACAAGCAGGACAAGATCCAGCTGCGCGGGCGCATCAAGTACGCCACCTACGCCAAGTGCGTGATGGCGGCCCAAGACTTGCTGACCATCGGCCGCTGCTAAGCTGTCGTGGTGCTCGAGCTGCGGGTCCACGAGAAGGTAGAGCCCACGACCGAGGCGCGGCTTTCGGGCGTGGTCGCCCATCAACATACGCTGCGCGACGTCGTGGCCTGGATGGCGGCGGCCGGGGGCACCCCGTCCATCGTGACGATCATCGAGCAGGACGAGTTCACCAGCGATGTCGTCGTCCGCGAGTCCGACGGCGTGTTCCTGGTCTACGACTGCACCTGACTGGGCGCGGTGACGGCGGTCGCCGTCTGGGCCCACGCTCCCAACGCCGACGAGCTGCTCGACGCGCGCATCAGCGCGGGATGGCGGCCCGTGCCCACCGCGACCGTCAACGGGCCCGTGATCATGGGCCACGCCGCCACCCGTTGTACGCCGCAGCTCGGCTGCCGCTAGCTGGCCGAAAAGCGGCGCAGGACAGGGTTCTGCGGGCCTGGCCGCCCAAGGGTCCTTTTTTCGAGATTTTCGTGAACTCGATCGAACGGCCGACAACTACTCCGGCGAAGGGGTTGTCCGCATGTCTCGTTCTCGCTCGTTGCTGATGCTGCTCGCCATTCCGTTCGCCACCGCCTGCGCCGGGGGGACCCAGAACGAAGGCGCGGGAAGCCTGTCCGGCGGATACAGCGCGGGCTCGCCCGGCGGGGGCATGACCGACGGCGAGGAGCCCGAGGGCAGCGACACCGACCCCTACCCCACCGCCAACCCGATGCCGGCCGAGGGTAGCGGGGATGGAGGCACCGACGGCTGGACCTCGGGGCAGGGAGACGACGGCGCCCCGGAGTGCTGCGAGGTCGCGCCCACCCCCGGCTGCGGCAGCGAGGTCACCGAGGCCTGTGTCTGCACGTTGATGCCCGCGTGTTGCCAGCAGGTGTGGTCCGCGGACTGTGTCGATCTGGCCGTGGAGTGTGGCGATCCGTACTGCGTCGAAGGGGGCAGCGACGACGGCGACATGGGCACCACGGGCGGCGACCCGGTCGAGCTGCCCTGCGACGACGCGTTCGACTTCTTCCCGCTCCACCCCGCCCCCGGCGTCGGCTTCGACGGGATGTTCAGCGACCCCAACGGCCTGACCTGGGTGCACATGCGGGCGGAGGGACCGGGCGGCGTGACCATCGACGGCAGCTGGGTCGGAGTGGAAGGCGGCAGCCCCTTCACCTGGACGTGGAGCTTCGCCGGGATGGCGGCCGGGACCTGGACCTTCACCTTCACCCATCGGGAGAGTGAAGGCGGACCCGAGCTGGTGCACGGGACATGTCAGAAGCAGTTCTGAGCCTAGGGAGGCCCGGCTTCGGTGGTGAGCTCGATGCGGGTGGCCTCGAAGCGCGAGCCGTCGCGATCGAAGCGCGGCTGCCCCTCGAGGCGGTAGCGAGCGTCGAGGTCGAGCGCCTGGGCTCCGCACGGCGACGGCGGCGGCACCTCGCCATCGCTCGGCTCGGTGCAGCGGGCGGGCACCTCGATGCCCAGAGGACGAAGCACGACCGTCATCGAGCGCTCATCCTCCGCGTCGACGAGCAGCCACGGCCCGGGGCCTTCGGCCTCGTAGCGCAGGCGGGCGAACAACACGATCGTCTCCCCGTTCCAGCGCGCGGGATGGCCGGCCATGTCGTTGACCCCCAGCGTGGCCGGGGCGGCGGGCGGGACATCGGGAGGCCGGGCGGAGTCCTCGGGTGATGGCTCGACCCGCGTCGGCGTGGGCTCGGGCCCGGCCGCGCGTGGGCCGGCGCACCCGAACGCCAGCATGCTCGTGGCCAGCGCGATCCGCTTCATGGATCGAGCTGCTTCATGCTCACCGACAGACCCATCTGCGTCTCGGCTTTCTGATGCTGCCCGAGCACCGTCAGGTCCATGACCATCGACATGTCCATCGTCATCGTCATCTCGACGGGCGCGGCCGCGCTCAGGTCGATGGTGCTCGACCCCTGGCCCGAGGCCCGAAACTCGCTCGCCCGCGCGGTGGACTCGGTCATGCCGGGCGCCTGCACGTTGGGATCGAGCAGCTCCTGCTGAACCTGGACGTCGAACATCAGGCGGTCGCCGTCCCGCGACAGCAGGTGGTAGCGGCTCGTCTGGCGCAGCTTCATCCCGCTCTGCTTGATGTCCTCCACCGTCGTCCACTTCGCGCCCGGCCCCACCGCGGGCTCGGGCAGCGGCACCGACATCTGACCCAGGCTCTGGGTCATCTGCTGCATCATCGTGTGCACGTTGGCGGGCAGGTCGCGGGGAAGCTCGGCCTCTCCTCCCAGCACCGTGCCCCGGTCGTTCATCTCGATGCGCCCGCGATACTTCATCAGGGGCATCACCGTCTTCTCCACGTTCTCGACCACCGCAGGGGGGCTGTCTTCGGCCGCGGTGACGATGACGCCCCCGACCGATTGCTCGACGTGAAAGCCCGCGTCGCCCACTTCGGTGACCTTGCTCTCGAGCGAGACCGCGATCGTCGGGACCGGCAGCTCCACGGACTCTTCGGCCGCCTTCTTCATGGTCATGGTCGTGCCCATGGTGAGCTTCAGGACCTGGCTTCCCCCCGCCTTCGGGTGCAGCCGCAGCACCGCCCGGGGCTCCGCCCCCGCATCCTCGACCTTCACGGCCGGCGCCTTGCGAGCGGGGATGGCGATGGTCTCGACCCCCTTCGCCGCCGTCGCGGCGCCCTCGGCCGCGTCTTCGTTCTTCTTTCCGCACCCGAGGCCGAGTCCGACCACGGCCAGCATCATGACGAGAGCCCGCTTGTGCATGGAGGCTGGACGGTAGCAGGCCCCGTTCCTCCTTCCCCAGCGAAAACCCGAGCGCTCTCGCCCTGGTCTCGTGATCCACACCTCGCTCCCAATCCACGCCGATGATGATGAGCACGCAATCCTCGCCCCGGTGGGTCGTCACGCTCGCCGCCACGCTGCTGGCCACGGCCCTGCCCTCCACGAGCGCCGAGGCCTGTCCCTGGGCCTATCCCATCGGCGACTCGGCCGTCAGCCCGGCGCCGCTGTTCAACGGGCACCCGGTCGGCGGCGGCAACCTCCCCAACTTGGGCGTGCACCTGGGCGCCGACTACTGGAGCGGAGGCGGCTGCACCGACCTCGGGCAGACGGTCTACGCGGTGGCCGACGGGGAGATCGTGGAGATCGTCGACGGCCTGGGCAGCTACCTCGACGTCGTCGTCATCCGCCACGAAGACGCCTCCGCGGGCACCGTGTACTCGATGTACGGCCACATCTCGCGCGAGGCCGGCCTGGCGGAGGGACAGCTGGTCGACTACCGCCAGCCCATCGGGTTCATCGACGACGTCCTGGCCTACTTCAGCCCCTGCCACCTGCACTTCGAGATCCTCAACGAGCAGGCCTACCAGCAGGGGCCCTTTTGCAATGGCTGCGCGGCGGCGGGCTTTCACGTGTCCCCCGGCTACGACCAGCAGGCGGGCGTCGTGGCGGGCATGGACCCCAGCGGCGACACCTGGCTCGACGTCGACGACGGCATCGCGGACAACCGCTGGTACCACACCGACGCGTTCATCGACGCCCGCCTCGATGCTACCTGCGGGGAGTGTGGAGACGGGATCTGCGAGGGCAACGAGACCTACGACGAGTGCCCCGCCGATTGCCCTCCCTGTGCCCTGATCCCTCCCGAAGGCGGCACGCTCGACGAGACGGGCGCGTGCTTCTTCGCGGGCGGGGACCCGACCTACTGGAACGTCGACAACGACACGGGCTTCGAAAGCAGCCTGCGGTGGACCCACACCACCGACTCCACGATCGTCGACAACTACGGGATCTGGAGCTTGGCCTTCGCCGAAGCGGGGCAGTATCGGCTCGAAGCCTGGATCGAGCCGGGCTCCGCCGACACCGAGCTAGCGAGCTACCAGGTGCGGCACGCGGGCGCGATGGACACCGTGGTGGTCGACCAATCCGCGGGGGATGGCTGGGTCACGCTGGCCGAGTACGAGTTCGCGGCCGAGGGTGACCAGTGGATCCGGCTCGACGACAACACGGGCGAGGCCTTCTCCACGATGACGCGCATCGTGTTCGATGGCATTCGGCTGACGCGGCTCGATCCGACGCCGGGCGGCAGCGAGTCCGGCGAGCCCCCGCCTGCGACCACCTCGAGCGGCTCGGGTGCGGACGAGAGCGGTGCCCCGGCGACGACGGATGACGCGACGGACGAGGGTGGCTCCAATGCCACGGACACCGGCTCCCCGGGCGGAGGAGGCCCGGCCCTACCGGGTGCGCGCGAGTCCGAGGACTTTGGCTGTACCTGCCACGAAAACCGGAGCGCCCCGCCGTGGTGGGCGTTGCTGCTGCTCCCCGCGTTCCGTCGGCGCCGCTCCAAGAGGGCCTGAACGCTCAGCGGCGGTAGGGCGGCGGCTGAGCGAAGCCCGGCGCCACGTAGGGCCCCCGGGGGCGAGGCGGCGGCGGAGCCTGGTACGTCGGCTGCGTGGTGACGCCTCGCGCCTGCAGCCCGACCATGCTGTCGTAGTACACGGTCACGAACGCATCGGGCCGACGACGACGGTGCCGCTTGAATGCCACCTCTTGCACCGAGCTGTGCTGCGTGGCTCCGTAGCCCGTCCCCAGCTGACGCGGCTGCGCACGGGGGGCGAAGTCGCGGCTCTTCGCGGCCGCGGGCGCATCCTCAGCCGACTCGTCGTGGCTCGTCGCCCCCGCGTCCGGGAACGCACTCGGGGCGCGACGTTGCTCGGTCCCGCGATAGTAGGGCTCGTACACGGGAGGCGGAGGCGTGGCCGCCTCCAGCTGCTTGCGGTACCGCCGAGCGCTGCGCCGACTCTCCTTGAACACCGCCACCCCGATCACCCCTGCGTTCTGTGGCGTGCCCCGCTGCGCGGTGTAGCTGTTTTCGAGGTTGGTGAACTGAAACGCGGCCACGTGATCGAGCGACTGGCGGAATCCATCGACGACGACGGTCGAGTAGGCCTCGAGCACATAGCCGCGCTGGCGCTTGTAGTTGCCCAGCTCTCCGCTGACCACGTCGCGACCATCCACCGTGACCACCACCTCGAGCCGCTCGCCGCTGTTGTTGGTCAGCCGCAGGCCGTAGTGCTGCCCCTCGGCGCCCGCGACATAGAGCGACCCGAGATGCATGAACGCAGGCAGCGAGGCACCCCCCGGCTGCACCACCTCGAGGCTCACCAGCGGATCGGACACGGGCTGCACCGGAGCGGGAGCAAAAGCGCGGCGAGGACGCGCTTGGGCCGGTTCGGCGACGGCGCCCGCGAGGACCAAGGACGCGAGGGCGATGAGGATCGAGCGGGATGGACGCATGACGAAGGCTTCCGAAGGTCGTATTCGGCACCGTAGGGCCGATTCGACGCCCGGAACGCCTCCCCGAGCCCAGCCCTTACAGGGGAGTCCTCGGCATGGCACAACCGCCTCGTGCCCCGCTGGACCGAGCGCCGTGGCTTCACCCTTCGGCTGGCCGATCTCTCGCAGCTCGTGAAGCAACCCGCCGAGGCGCGATACCAAGTGGTGCGCCTGTCGCTGGTCGAGCGCCGCGGGCTGACCGGAGCGTGGTTCAACGTACGCGAGGCCCGAGCCGAGCTGAGCGACGACGACCGCGACTCGCCGCTGGCCGGGGGTCGAGCCCTGTCGTGGCGATGGCTGCGACAGATCGAGGCCGAGCGCCTGCTCGACCAGCGCCTTCGAACGCTCCAGGCCCTCGGGTACCACATGGTCGACGCGGCCATGACCGGGCGCGGGCGCTGGGACTGGCTCTACGATCTGGTGCGTCGCGGCCTGGAGCCAGCCACCCCCGACACGCCCGAGTCCGCCTCCCCCGGCCAAGCCCTGCACGACGCCCTCGAGCGCATCGGGTTGTCGCCCGACGCGATCACCGAGGGGGTCGCCACCGTACTCGAGCTGTCGATCCACGATCTGCGCGAGCCCAGCGCGAGCGTGGTGGCGCGCGTCGACTCGGAGCAGCTCGGGGTCCTGCTGCCGTTTTTGGTGGAGCACGGACACCCGGAGATCCGGGGCATCGGCGAGAACTGGGTGGCCTGCCCCGGTGCCGCGTTCCAGCTGTCGCCATCCGCCGTCGAGCAGTGGCTGACCAACCCGGGGCGCATGGGCGACCTGCTCGCCGATCGCGTGCGTGGAGACGGCCTGGCCCTGCTCGGGCCCGATGCCCTGCTGCGGCTGTCGAAGGCCTCGTCGCGCAGCATGGTGCGGCAGTCGGCCGCGCAGTGGCTCGGCCGACTCGCCTGACCGCGAACGCTCGGTCGTTCGAGGGCTCGGCCCGTCGAAGCCGAATCTAAACATTTGAAATCATTGAAAAAGTTTGGAAATTCGTTCAACGGGCATGCCCTTGTGCAGCGCAATCGGTCCCCGCGAGGGTTGCGGCCGCATGGGCTGAGCTACCCTCCGCGTGCCGTGACGCGTTCGGCCCCCGCTCCCACTTCCGCTGTCGCTTCTTCGTTCCCCCTGCGTGGGACTCGGGCCACGTCTCGCCGCATCGCGATGGCCTTGGCCTTGCTCATGGGCGCGGCTCCGCTCGCATGCAAGACCTCCGAGCCCCCCGCGGGCTCGGCCGGAGCAAGTGCCACCGCGATGGGCAGCTGGTCGGAGTGGCAAGACCTCGGCCCGCTGGTCGAGGTCGCCCGCAACCACGCCGACGAGCGCACGGTCTCGGTGCTCGAGCAGACCCAGACCTTGTTGCGCGAGGGCAAGGCGGCCAGCGCCGATCGCCAGCTGTCGCAGGCCGCCGACACGGCGGGTCGACACTGGGTGGCCGTCGCCCGGGGCGACCTCGCCTCGCTGTACTTCACCGTCTGCATTCGCGGCGTGGCCTGGCGACTCGAAGACGGCCGACAGGGCGGCCCCACCGATCGCGAGGTCGACTTCTCGGAGGAGCGACGGATCAAGCCCGAGGACATCTCGGTCGAGGCCACCCTCACCAATCTCGACGCCGCGGTGTCCTCGGAGATCGACGCGCTCTCCGTGCAGGCTCGCATCGCCCGGGCCCGCGTCGCCGCCTATACCGAGCGCTGTCCGCCCAACGAGGACGTAGCCCGGCTCGCGCAGCGCATCCTCGACGCCGACCTGGCCACCTTGGCCGCGGAAGGCCACCTCACGCCCGATCTCGCCTATCTGTGGGCGGGCGTGCAGATGACCCGCTTCTCGGGTTCCGCCGCCCAGCCCTTCCTCATGCAGGCGCGCGAGGGTGGCTTCGACCATCCCGCGGTCACGTACATGCTCGCGGTGATCTCGCTCGAGAACGGCGACCTCGACCGCGCGGACACGCTGGCGAGCGAGGCGGTCGCCACCTACGCCGAGCTCGGAGACAAGGCCCAGCAGGCCCAGGGTTCCTTCATTCGCGGCGAGGTGTCCCGGCAGCGCAGCAAGATGGAGGACGCGCGCAAGCACTTCGAAGAAGCGCTAGCGCAGCAGCCCAGCCACATCCCCGCCCTGCTCGCCATCGCCGGCATCGTGCACGAAAACGACGGCGAAGACGCGGCCGTCGAGTACATCCACGGCGTGCTGCCAGCGCTGCTGCTCGACGGCGAGCTCGATGCGGGACGTGCCCGCGAAGCCGCGGGCAACGTGGAGTCGCTGGTGATCGTGGCCGACACGCCCTTCCTCGCCCAGCTGTGCCGCGACGCCCTGCTCTTCGACATCGACGACGAAGAAGACGCGATGCGCCGAGGCATTCGCTACTTCTACGTCGCCACGCTCGACGTCCGCCTGCGCGAGTACGAGATCGCCCAGGGGCACGCCGTGTTGGCCAAGGACGAGTTCGAGGAAGCCTTCGTCCCGCCGCCGATCGACGTGCAGAGGTTCCTCGATCGGCTGTCCGAGTCGGGCGGATAGGCACCGCCCGCTCGGCTCATCTGCTCACTCGCAGAAAAGCCACTTTTGGGGCACGCATTCGCCCTGGCCGTTGCACGCGTGCTGCGACTTCACGCGCGAGGCTCCTCCGATCACGACATCGGCAACGGGCTCTGGCAAGGTCTCGGCCAGGCACTCGATCTCGTAGGCATCGCTCGGTCCGCAGACCGCTCCGGGCAGGCACGGAGTCCCGCATTCCTCTCCGTCGGAGCACGTGCCGCTACCGCAGGCCTGAGGCCACAGTCCACAGGAACCTTCTTCGGTGCAGTACCCCGTGGCCACCTGGCCGCCGGGTCTCTCGATCATGCACAGGCTTCCGCAGGTGGTGCACTCAGGCCCTTCGGGCTCGACCTCCAGCGGCTCGCAGCTCTCCGAAATCCGGTCCATACACAGGCCGGTCGAGTTGCAGCGATACAGCTCGAACGCGGGCAGCTCGTCCGCGGGGCCTTGGTTCACCACCCCTCCGCATAGCTTCCCGCAGTCGTCTGCCTCGTCACAGATGGCGAACTTGAGGCCTCGCTCCTCGAGCTCGGGCGACGCATCTTCGATCACCTCGAAGTCCGGATCGTCGTACTCCGAGCAGGCACCGAGCATCAGCAACGCGAGGGGGATCAGGCATCGTTTCATCGGGTCGGATAGTCCGGGCCGACGCCCTCATGATCACGAACGACGCGAACAAAACGCTCGCGTTGTTCGAAGGTGGGTCGGCCCGCCGTCCGGCCGTGGGTGGTCGACGCGGGAACGAAGCGGCCTGGCTCTAGCCCTGTCGACGACGTCGAGCAGCCGCCAACCCCAGCAACACGAACAGCGCCCACGTCGGCGAAGGCGAACGCGAGACGCTGCAGGTCCCCGCGTCCGAGAAAGGACGGCGCTCGATGTCCGTGGTGCAAAGCTCGCTCGTCGGCCCTCGGTTCCCGGCGAGGTCGAGGTACGAGGCGCGAACGCAGACCTGCTCGACTTGTTCGGGTCCGTCGAAGTAGCGACTCAGCTCGCCCACCTCGGCGTGGCGGGGAGCGACCAGTTCATCCGCGCCGCTGCTGCCGGAAAACTCGGCGTAGTCCCCTTCGATGAGCAGCCAGTGCTCGTGGGGCCCCTCCACCTCGACGTCGATGACCAGAGACTCGCGGCCGTACATGACCGCGTCGACCGCTTCGATCACCGGGGTGACCGTGACGGGCGAGGCGACCTCGTCCACCACCTCGAGCGGGAGCATGACCTCGCGCGGGTCATCGCAGTACGGAGTGTGGAGCAGGCGGAGTGCGTACGACCCCGGCTCCAGCTCCTCGGGCGACTCGAAGACTTCAAACGTCCGATCGGTCTGCGAATCGAATGCCGGCTCCAGAGGGAGCTCGGTCCCCTCGGTGTCGACGAGCACGACCTCGCCGAGCGTCCCGTGGGGCTCGATTGCGATGAAGCCGTCGCGAACGGTCGGTTGGTTCGCCGTGTGGACAGCCGGTTGTTCCCCCGTCGGCCGACACTCGGAATCGGCATGAGCCAGGCTCGGCAACAACGAAGCGACGATGACAGAGACAGTAAGGAAATATCTGATCATGCTACTAAGGGGTGAGGTCCACGACCGGACCTATTGGATCACTGCCACGTGCCGTTTTCCATCTCGATCGACAGCGTATTGCTCGGCGGGTCTCGGTGGGAGGGCAGGTCGTCGTACTCGATCGTGAAACCAATCGACCACTGCATCGTGAACTCCAGGCTCCAGTCGGTCACGTCGCGGTCGAAGTAGAGGATCTGCGGCGTGCTGCACCGAGAGCCCGATTGGCCGCCCCAGGGCCCATCCGCGGGCAGCTCGAAGTGGAGACCCGTCGACCGATCCGAGACCGTGTCGATCGCCTGGCGCTGCAACCCGTCTTCGTCACCATCGATGGTCATCCAGATGGAGCCTTCGCCCGTGCCCCGCCGCCTCACCACGTCACCCAGAACCGACGCGGTGGCAGTGACTCGTTCATCGCCCGGGCCGTCCATGCACAGCGTCACGCGGAACCGAGCCGGCGGATCGAACTCGGACAAGACGATGTCGTGGCCGACCTCTTCGACGTAGAGGCTCGGAGGCGAGCAGGCGGTCGCGCCCGCGATCGAGCCCACCAGCACAAAGCGGTATGCGATCGAAGACAACGACATCCAGTGGCGATAGTGTCTCGAACGCGGGCGACGATCACATCGATTTCGACGTTTCTCACATGCCCGCGGGCGGCCCCTACGGGGGGTTCTGAGCGGTTCCAACCAACAGCATCGCAAATGGCGCCTGGCGAAGATCGGCCGCAATGGGGAAAACGTTGGTGGGATCGGAGGACATCGATTCGAACCGGCGGCCACCCCCGCGCGAACGACGAAGCTCACGCCCGCGGTGACTCGCTGAGCTGACGCCGTTCTAGTGGCGCCGGGCGACGAGCAAACCGCGGCAATGCGGGACTGCTCACGCAACGTGATTCGACGGCGCGAAGACGGGCCGGCATGACCCGGAACAAGGGGTTCCGTTGGCTGTGCGGACGTTTTATGGTCGCCACCCCGCTCGGAGGGGCACCTTCCAAGGACTCAGGCATGGCGACACCGATCAACCTGGACAAGCTCGGACTCACTGTCAAAAACGTAATCCGCAACGCTCCTCCGTCACGCTTGTACGAGCACGGATTGCGCAACGAGCCCGGCACCGCGATCGCATCCTCGGGCGCCCTCATCGCCATGAGCGGCGAGAAGACCGGCCGCAGCCCCAGCGATAAACGCATCGTCAAAGAGCCCAGCTCGGAAGAAGACGTCTGGTGGGGACCCGTCAACATCGGGCTCGACGAGCACGTCTTCATGATCAACCGCGAGCGGGCGATCGACTATCTCAACACCCGCCCGGACATCTACGTGGTCGACGGCTTCGGCGGATGGGACCCCAAGCACCGCATCAAGGTGCGGGTCATCTGCTCGCGGGCCTACCACGCGTTGTTCATGCACAACATGCTCATTCGTCCCACCGACGAAGAGCTCGAGAACTTCGGGGAGCCGGACTACACCATCATCAACGCCGGGGCGTTCAGCGCGAACCGCTACACCTCGGGCATGACCTCGAAGACCTCCGTCGACCTGCACTTCGGTCGCAAGGAGTTCGTCATCCTCGGCACCGAGTACGCCGGCGAGATGAAGAAGGGCGTCTTCACGATCATGCACTACCTGATGCCCAAGGCGGGCATCCTGTCGATGCACTGCTCGGCCAACGAGAGCAAGTCCGGCGACGACGTCGCGATCTTCTTCGGCCTCTCGGGGACCGGTAAGACCACCCTGAGCGCCGACCCCAACCGCATGCTCATCGGCGACGACGAGCACTGCTGGTCGGACGACGGCGTGTTCAACATCGAGGGTGGTTGCTACGCCAAGGCCATCAACCTCTCGGCCGAGGATGAGCCCGAGATCTACAACGCCATCCGCTACGGCTCGATCCTCGAGAACGTGGTGTTCGAGCGAACCAAGCGCGAGGTCGACTACACCGACACGAGCATCACGCAGAACACTCGGTGCAGCTACCCCATCGAGTACATCCCGAACGCCAAGATTCCGTGCGTCACGACGCACCCCAACAACGTCATCCTGCTCACCTGTGACGCGTTCGGCGTGCTGCCGCCGGTCAGCCGTCTGTCGCCCGAGCAGGCGATGTACCACTTCATCAGCGGCTACACGGCCAAGGTCGCCGGAACCGAGATGGGCGTCACCGAGCCCGAGGCCACCTTCAGCGCGTGCTTCGGCTCGCCCTTCCTGGTGTGGCACCCGACCAAGTACGCCGAGCTGCTGGCCGAGAAGCTCCGCCAGCACGGCGCCCAGACCTGGCTGGTCAACACCGGCTGGACCGGCGGTGCCTACGGCGTCGGCAAGCGGATGAGCATCAAGCACACCCGCGCCATCATCGACGCCATCCACTCCGGTGCGCTGGCCAAGGCGCCCACCCAGGAGGACCCGATCTTCGGCGTCCAGATCCCGACCGAGCTGCCGGGCGTGCCCGCCGAGGTGCTCCAGCCCCGCAACACCTGGACCGACAAGGCGGCCTTCGACGCCACCGCCAAGAAGCTCGCCAAGCTCTTCGTCGACAACTTCGCCCAGTACGAGAGCCGGGCCAGCAAGGAAATCATCGGCGCCGGTCCTCGGATCTGAGCCGCTCGGCCCTAGGCCACGACGAGGCCGGCTCCGTCGCTCGACGGGCCGGCCTTCGTCTTTGGTTGGCCGCTCGCCGACCCGCGCGCGACCCGAGGCTCGAAGCATCGGGGATTCCCCGGTCAGAGGCCGTTCAAAGCACTTCTGACCGCTCGGTAGACAACGACCGGCCCGCGTGCCTAGGCTGCCGCCCATGCATCGCCTTGCCCTTTCCGTTGCTCTGGCTGCCTCTTTGCCCTGTTTCGCCGGCTGCGGCAGCGACCCGGACGATACGGACAGCGGAGCGGAGGGCACCACGGGCGGGGGCACCACGGTCGGCGAGACGGGGGCCGAGACCGTGGCCGCCGACAGCTCGGGCGCAGGCGAGACCGATGCCGTCGACACCACCGCCGCGGGCGAAGAGGAGAGCTCGGGCGACACCGGGCCCGGCGTGGAGTGCCAGCTCTCCGACGGCGAGAACCTCATCGACGTCAACGGCCAGATGCGCACCGTGTTCCTCGACCTGCCTTCCAACATCGAGGACGGCGGACCCTGGCCGGTCGTGTTCAACTGGCACGGCCTGGGCGACTCGGCGGGCAACTTCCGCCAGCTGGTCGCGCCCTACGTCGATGATCCCGAGTTCCCCTTCATCGGCGTGACTCCGGAGGACACCGACTTCGCGCTCATGCTCCCGGGCATCGGCACCTTGCCGCTCGACTGGGAGGTGTTCATGGTCGACGAGGCCAACGCCGAGCTCGCCCTATTCGACGCCACGCTCGCGTGCCTCGACTCGCAGTACGGAGTGGATGCCGACCGCGTGCACACCATGGGCTTCTCGCTCGGCAGCATCCTGAGCGACCTCATCGGCAGCATGCGCGGCGACGTGATCGCCTCCATCGCCACCTACTCGGGCGGCTACTGGAACAACCCCAACTCCGACCTCGGCTTCGTGGCGCTGGCGGTGAGCTGGCCCGACCACCCGCACGATGTCCCGTACCCGCAGCTGTTCCTGCACGGGGGTGAGACCGACACCTTCGAGGTCAGCATCGCCGCGCTGTCGTTCTCGGACTTCGCCAACGCGGACGCGGCCTGGTTCGTGGACAACGGTCACCCGACCTTCCTGTGCGACCACGGCGGGGGGCATACCGCTCCCCCGGCCGCGATGGGCCCCGAGCAGCTGCTGCAGTTCTTCGCCGACCACCCGCGCGGCGTCGAGTCGCCCTACGTCGGGGCGGTGCCCGAGGCGTGGCCGGACTACTGCCAGCACGTGACCGAGTAGCGAGGTCTCGCAGCACGAACGAGGGCGGCACCGCAGACGCGGTCGCCGCCCTCTTTTGTTTGGCCGGGCTCGGCTAGAAGGTGCCGGCCAGCGCGGCCTCGGGCGCCTCTTCGAGCGCGTCGCCCAGCTGCGCCTCGAGCAGCCCGGCCATCTTCGAGCGCTCCGCCTCGAGTTCGTCGCCTTCGATGCCCGTCTCGGCCTTGGTGTCGAACTCCCAGCGCGCTCGCTCGATGCGAACGGTGGGCGCAGGCAGGTACGACAAGATCGGCCAGACGTAGCGCTCGAGGGCGTGGTCGGGGCTGTCGGAGAGCCGCCAGCGGTTGCCGAGCATGAAGCGGTCGGCCCCCTCGATGGCCGCGGACAGCCGCACACCCAGCATGCCCATCACCAAGCTGCGCGCCTCGAGCAAGCGGGGCTGGACGCCGAAGGCATCGAGACGCTCGAGACGATCGGCCGCGGGATAGCGCTCGTCGCCGCGCCGAAACGCGAGCCACGACATGAACTCGTGACTGTGCCGCCAGACCAAGCGCTGCAGCTCGATGGTGGCGACCATGTTCGCGAGACGGCTGCCGTGCTTTTTCGTCAGCTCGGTCCCGACCTCGTTCATCTGCTCGCGGAGCTCGCGATCGAAGCGCGAGAGCGAGGCACCGCTGTGATGCTCGTCGAGCACCGTCAGCGCGAGCGCGGCTCCGAGCCCGACGTGACTGGCCAGCTGCACCTCGGTGGTGACCAACTGCTCGTACAGGTTGGGCATCACCCGCTGCTTGCCTTCGTCGTCGAGCTGCTCCACCTGCTGCAAGGCTTCTTGCTTCAGGTTCGTCAAATCGCGGCGAAGCTCGTCGACTTGGTCGTCTAGATCTGGAGTCCGTACCTGGGCAAGGAAGATCTCCCGAGCGCTCGACATGCGAAAATGAGGGTATGCGGGGGCGGGGGCGCTTGTCACCACGCAGTTCCCGCTGAACAGGCGACTCGGTCCGAGGCCGGGCTCACTTCGGGTACCGGCCCTCGTCGGGACGTCGGGAGACTGCCCGACATGCAATAAAATCAGGGTCTTGGGCCGCAAGTCGGTCCGCTCAGACCCATTGACCCCGCCATGCGTTCGGACGCGATCGCGAGGCCTCTTCATGCCCGACAGCGCCGTCGAACCCACTTCAGACCCGCGGCTCCGTGCCGTTTTCTGCCTTTTGCTGACGCTCGGCTGCGGCTCCGAGCCCCCGCCCACCACGGCGGAGGCCCCCGCCGAGGCGGCCGAGACCACACAGGAGGCCGCGGCCGTCCCGGGCGGAGAGGTGGTGGCCATCAGCGGCCCGGGTGGCCTCCGCTCGCCCGCGCTGCCCCCCGGCACCTTCATGGGCCCCGGCGGCCGGCTCGAGGCGGGGCAATCGCTCGAGACCCCCAAGGGCACGCTGGCCGAGCTCCGGCTCGAGACCGGCGTCCGCATCCGCATGAACGAGGACACCGCGCTGTCGCTGCCGGGCTCGGGCGCGGCATCGCGACTCGTGCTGACCCGGGGCGAGATCGTCGTGCTGACCGAGCCGGGGGTCACCGCCGACCTGGCCGTCGCCGCGGGCGATGAGGTCCTCACCGTGGCGCAAGGTGAGGCTCAGATCCGTCACGACGGCGGCACCCGACGCTTCGCGGTGGTGGTGGGTCGGGCCGAGCTGCAGGCCCCCACCCGCAGCCTGACCCTGTCGGCGGGCGAGAGCATCGAGGCCCCGCTCCCCGAAGAGCGCGCCCGCGTACCCGAGCTCAGCCTCGCCCCGCTACGGGAGACCGGTTGGTCGCGCACCTTCGAGACCGCGGCCCAGATCGCCAAGGACGTGCCCGCGGGCGTCGGTAGCCTCACCGCGCGGCGCCCCGGCAGCCAGGCCCAGCGCCAGCACCTGCGCCTCACCGATCAGACGGTCCACGTGAGCATCGCGGGCCGGGTGGCGCATACCGAGATCGAGCAGGCCTTCTTCAACGACCAGCCCGCCGTGCTCGAGGGCACCTACCGCTTCCCGCTGCCCGGCGACGGCTCGGTCTCGGGCTTGGGCCTGTTGGTCGGCAACCGCTGGATGGACGGCGAGATCGTCGAAAAGACCCGCGCCCGGCGGATCTTCAAGTCGATCGTCGACGCCACCATCCCTCGCGATCCCGCGCTGCTCGAGTGGGAGCAGGGCAACCTGTTCAAGCTCCGCGTGTTCCCCATCCCCGGCCGCGGCGAGCGACGGGTTCGGCTGTCCTATACGCAGGTGCTCCCGGTCGCGGACGACATGCTGCGCTACCGCTTCCCGCTCGCGGGCAGCGGCGCGGGCGGGACGGAGATCGAGCACTTCGAGTTCCGGGTCACCGTCGATGGCGAACACCTCGACGAGGCCACGCTCTCGGACATCGGCACCCCGATGATGGAGCTCGAGCGCACCATCAAGGGCTCGCAGGTCCAGCTGCACGCCGATCGCGAGCACTTCGTGCCCACCGCGGACATCGGGGTCGACATCCCCATCCCGCCCAGCGAGGCCGAGGTCCATACCGCGACCCACCTCGACCGCGACGGCCAGGCCTACTTCATGGTCTCGATGCAGCCCGAGCTCGAGCTGCCTCGCCCCGAGGGCCCCACCAGCTTCGCGTTCGTGCTCGACCGCAGCCACAGCATGTCTCCCGAGCTGTGGACCGTGGCCCGGGGCATGGTCGAAGCCTTGGCCACCTCGATGGAGCCCGAAGATCGCTTCGCCGTGCTCGCCTGCGACACCGCGTGCGACGAGGTCCCCGGCGGCATGCTCACCGGGGAGCCCGGTGATCTCGACGAGATGAAGCGCTTCCTCGATGCCCAGGACCTGGCCGGAGCGAGCGATCTGGGCGGCATGCTGACGTCGGCGGCCGAGACCCTCGAGCGCGGCGGCGCGTCGGGTGAGCGAGTCATCGTGTACCTGGGCGACGGCACCCCCAGCTCGGGCGAGATGGCGGCCGATCGCCTGGCCGAGCACGTGGCGACGCCGCTGCGAGGGACTCGGGTCATGGCGGTCGCGCTCGGCTCTCGCTCCGACTTGACCACGCTGGGCGCCATCGTCAAGCAGACCGGCGGCGACATCCTGCTCGCCGATCCCCGCGACGATCGCCTCCAGCTCGTTCGCGAGCTGCGACTGCGGGCGCGGGTCCCCGTGGCCCACGACATCGAGATCGACGTGCCCGATGGCATGGTCGCGGTGCACCGCCACGGCACCGATGGCCTGCGCCCCGGCGACACCTTGGTGGTCCTGGGCAAGCTCAGCCGCCCGGTGCACGACGACGTGGTCATCCGCGCGCAGGGCCCCGAGGGGCCGATCGAGCGCCGCTTCCGGGTCGATCTCGAGGCCGATCGCGACTCGCCGGTCGAGCATCGCCACCTGCCTCGGACCTGGGGTCAGGCCGAGATCGCCCACCTCACCCAGACCAAGGGCTTCGACGCCCGCGAGGACATCGTCGCCCTGTCCAAGCACTACACCGTGATGTCGCGGCACACCTCGTTGCTCGTGCTCGAGAACGACGCGATGTACCGCGAGTTCAACGTCGTGCGAGCGGCCAAGAACACCGACAAGTGGAAGGGTGATCTCTCGAAGACCGAGTCCAAGACGCAAGCCGACGCGGGCTCGACCGGCAAGAAGACCGCCACGGCGGCACCAGAGACGGTCACCACGGAAGAGCTCGGGGCCGCGTTCAATCGCCAGGACCCCGCGGCCGCGGGTGGCGAGGGGCGCGAGCGCGAAAAGAGCGAGGATGTCGATGAGCTCCTCGATCCCGTGCCCGAGCCGGAGCCCGATCCCCAACCGAGTCCCCCGCCCTCGTCCGCTCCCACCGTTCCCAACGGGATCTCGGGCGGCGTGCTCGGAGGCGTTCCCGGCGGAGTCGTCGGCGGCAGCGGCAGCGGCAACCACTCGGGATTCGCCGAGCCCGAAGAAGAAGAGAACCGCAAAGCGGCCGAGGTGCGCCCGCAGCAGGCCCCCAAGGACGTCGGCGACGACTTCAGTGAGGACGACGATCTGTCGGACGTCGAATTCGGCGACGAAGACGTCGATGCTCCCGCGATCGCCACTGGCCGGACCTCGGGCTCCTCGAAGTCGGGCTCCCGCGGCGCCCCGGCCAAGACGGACAAGCCCAAGAAGAAGAAGCGCAAGCCCGCCTCCAAGAGCCCGATGGGCGACGACTTCGGTGGAGGCGGAGGCTGGGGCGACATCGAGCCCAAGCGCCCCGGCGGGGGCTGGGGTGGCCACCGCCCGGTTCGCCAGCTGAAGTCCCGGCCGCTCTCCGGGCCTCCCAGCGCCCGCACCCTCGCTCGAATCGAGGACCTACGGCGCGCGGTCGCGGCCGACCCGACCCAGCGCGGCCCTCACGGCAAGCTGGTGCGAGCGGCCCTGCGAGCGGGCGACACCCGGTCCCTCGACTTCGCGCGAGCCTGGGCCGAGGTCGACCCCGACCATGCACCCGCCTTGATGTCGCTGGCCGATGCCATGGCCGCCGACGGTGATCCCATGGCCCTGCGGGCCTACGAGAGCGCGCTGGAGGTCAAGCCCTTCGTCCGTCGGCACCACGCCGAGCTGGCCCGGGCCTTCGAGAGCCGCGGCGACATGACCCGTGCCTGCTCGCATCGTCGGGCGGTGGTGAGCATCGATCCCAAGGACGGAGACCACCACGCCGACCTCAGCCGCTGCCTGGAGCGGGCGCGCCGACACACGGACGCGCTCGATGCCCTCGCCGACGGCCATCGGCGGGCCATCACCGACACCAGCGTGTTGTCGACGGTGGGCGCCGAGCTCAGCTCGGGGTCCGTGCCCGCGGCCTCGTTCAGCCTGCACTCGGGCGCCCAGCTGTCGCTGACGCTCACCTGGGCCGGCGAGGACGACCTCGACCTCGCGGTGGTCGACGCCAAGGGCCGACGCCTGTCCGGCTCGAGGCCTCAGGGCAAGGCCCGCGTCCGTGAGTCGGAGGGTCGCGAGCAGCTCACCCTCAAGAAGGTCCGCAAGTCGGTCTTCGTCGAGGTGACCCGGCGCTCCGCCACGCGGGACCGTGCGGACTCGGGTGGCGCGCCCATCCGCGGCGAGCTGACCATCAAGACCCCGAGCGGCACCCGGCACGTGCCGGTCACCGTCCGGGACGGCACGGTGCGGGTGGCCAAGGTCTTCTGGATCACCCGCTGAGGCGCGGGGACTACTCCCCGAAGTGCTGGGAGTAGTCCTCGATCGAGGCGGCGATGACCGCCTCGGCGTGCTCGCGCCCGTAGGTCTTGTCGATGGACACCGCGGGCTCCGCCCCCGGCACCATCTTGTAGGTCGCGAAGTAGTGGCGCAGGCGCTCGACCAGCACCTCGGGCAGCGCCGTGATGTCGTCGACCTTCGACCAGATGTTGTCGTTCTCGAGGACGGCGATGATCTTGTCGTCGGCCTCGCCGTGGTCGACCATCTGGAGGCCGCCGATGACCTTCGCGTTGAGGATGATCTCCGCGCGGTCGATGGGGCGCTCCGAGATCACGCAGATGTCGAGCGGGTCGCCGTCGCCCCGGCTCGCGTTGGGAGACAGCGCGTTGACGCGGTCGCCACAGTAGGTCCGCGGCACGAAGCCGTAGATGGTGGGCGGCTGCGAGCTCGAACGCGAGGGTCGATCGACTCGTAGGTAGCCGGTCTCTTTGTCGACCTCGTACTTCACGTGATCGAAAGGCGTAATCTCGACGAATGCATGCACCAGCCGAGGCGGCTTGGGTCCCGCCTCGAGCCCATGCCAGGGGTGCGGGCGAAAGCGGTAGTAGGGCTTCGGGAAGGCCACGGGGGCACAGAGTAGTCGCGAAAGCCCTCCAGGGCACGACGGACGAAGCTCACTCGAGCAGGGAACGAAGCCGAGCGCGCTCTAGTGGCCCCATCACTTCCGAAAGCCAGCGCGTGAGTTCGGACGGGTCGTCGAATGCCCGACGCTGCGGATGACCCGCCTCACGAATCATCCGCCCGATCTGGAGGGCGACCACGGGCGAGTCCGGCAGCATCGTTGCCGTTCGAATGAGCTGCTGTTCGGAGCGCATCACCGACACGTAGGCCTCGACCACGTCGGGCGGAAACACGCTCGCGCGACGAAGGTCGACGAAGCAGATGTAGGCTTCCCCGACCCCGTCGACGACCGCGTCGTGCTCACGCCCCCACTGCTCGACTTCGTCCAGCGACACGGGCGACCCGATGGCGATCTCGACGAGTCGACCGACCTGGTGCGCGACGCGATACATCGGCTCGAGGATAGCGCGCTCGCGGCCGGGGCTGCCTACGGCTCGTACTCGAGCACGAACATCCCGGGCGCGACCGCTTCTGCGGCCTCGGTGGTGAGCAGCTCCAGGCTCCCCGGAGAGTCCCGCAGGTGGCCGTTGAACAGGCCGATCGCGAAGTGCCGCTGTAGCGGGAGCGCGAGTTCGGGAGCGATGTGCTCCTCGGTGCAGCCATCGTCGAGCGCAGCACTCAGGCCGATCTCGGTGGCCGCCTCGATCGCGGCCGGGTCGAGCACGCACATGTCGCTGAACGTAAAGTGACCGCCCTCGCGAACCGTCAAGCGGCTGCGGGGGGCGGTCATGCGCGAGTAGATGGTGTCGGCGTCCTCGGGGGTGGTGGTGGCGTCGACCTCACCCACCTGGAGCATCACGGGGATGGTGATGTCCTCGGGCTCGTTGGCCAGCGCGCCGAACCAGGTGACCTCGTATCCCGGAGGCGCCTGGGCCACGGCGACATCGATGGGTCGGTCTTGGCCGAGCATGCGCAACGTGGTGAGCGCACCGAAGGAGTGCCCCGACATGCCGACGCGCTCGCCATCGACGATCGCCCCGAGCGGGTCCTCGGCCCCCAAGCCCTGCAGGTGCGCCAGCACGAAGCCCATGTCGTCCGGCCGCAGGCCGAGGCTCTCGAACTGCGCCTCCGTGCTCTGCTCGCCGGCCAGGACCGCGTCGCTGAGGGTATTGCCCGCGTGATCCGGGGCCGCGACCACATAGCCGTGGCTGGCGAGGAACACGGTGAGGAAGGTCGACTGCATGCGAACCCCCGACGAGCCGTGGCTGAACAGCACGATGGGGAACTGCTCGCCCGTGTCGCGGGGGTCGGCATCACGGACCGCCTCGGTGGCGAGCTCGACCTCGAGCTTGCCCTCGATCTGCGCCCGGGCTTCCTCGGTGAGCAGGTCTTCCTCGGTATAGACGTAGCCGGGCTGGTCGCGCGCGGCCTCGACCGCCGGGTACCACAGCTCGGTCACCAGTCGCCGCGGCTGGCCGTCGTCGTCGGGGCGCGAGTCGTCGAGCAACTCGACGGTCATCACCCCCACCGGGTACGGGCCCATCCTCGCGGGATCGGGCGCAGCGTCGGGCCCCGCCGGATCGAAGGGCAGGCTGTCGTCGGCCCCGGTTCCGCTGCTGCTGCCGTCACCGCTCTCGTCGGCGGCTTCGGTGGTCGTGCCCACGCCCGAGGTCGTGGTGGCGTCGGAACTCGTGCTCCCGGCCGCGTCGTCCGCCGCCGGCTCCGTGCTCTGGCACGCGGCCAGGCTCAGAGACACCAAAAAGATCGAGCAGGGGATCGTCGTTCGCAGGTCCAAGGCCATCGTCCTCAAAAGAAAGGACGAGGGTACGCGGTCGCCGTCGCACGTGTCAGTGCGATGCGAGGCCCCGCGCGGGCGGACGCGAAGAGACTCGCCTCACGATTGCGCTAGCTCGGGAGCAAGCCCCGAGCGCGCTGGCGTTGAGACCAGTGACGCGCGGCCGCGACCTCCTTCATGATCCGGGCGTGCCGGCCGTCGGTGCGATCTTCGAACACGAAGGGGAGCGTGGTCGCCGAGGACGCAACGGCGGCGTCGGGGGAGGAGGAGCGGGAATCTCGAGGGGTCGGTTGCGGAGTCATCGTCGTGGTTTTCAAGCTGGGTCCGGTTTCGGCGAGCGCAACCCCCCACGGGGCCTCCCACGCCACTTTGCGCGACTTCCGCGGTCGGGGTCTCCGCCTCCCCCTCGGTTTTCGTATAAGTCCCCTCCGAGGCACGCCGTGAGCACCACCGACGAAATCGCGACGAAGGTCCAACGCCGCCGCACCTTCGCCATCGTCAGTCACCCCGACGCCGGCAAGACCACCCTCACCGAAAAGCTGTTGTTCTTCGGCGGGGCGATCCAGATCGCGGGCGCCATCCGAGCGCGCCGCTCCTCCCGCCACGCGGTGAGTGACTGGATGAAGATGGAGCAGGAGCGCGGCATTTCGGTCACCACGTCGGTGATGACCTTCCGCTACCCGATCCCCGGGCAGCCCGAGACCGATCCGCCCGCCGACGTGAACCTGCTCGATACCCCGGGTCACGCCGACTTCGGTGAGGACACCTATCGAGTGCTCACCGCGGTCGATGCCGCGCTCATGGTCATCGACGGTGCCAAGGGCGTCGAGTCTCGCACCGAGAAGCTCATCGACATCTGCCGCCTGCGCGACACCCCGGTCGTCACCTTCGTCAACAAGATGGACCGCGAGTGCATGGAGCCGCTCGAGGTCCTCGACGACGTCGAGTCCAAGCTGGGAATCGCGTGCGTCCCCATGACCTGGCCCATCGGCATGGGCAAGAATTTCCGCGGCGTCTACCACCTGCACCATCAGCGACTGTTCCTGTTCAAGGACCTCAGCGGAGCCAAGGACGACGAGATGCCGGCCGAGGGCATCCCCGTCGACGGCATCGACGATCCCAAGCTCGACGAGCTGCTGGGCGACATGGCGGACGAGCTGCGCGGCGAAGTCGAGTTGTTGCTCGGGGCCGCGCCCGAGTACGACCACGAGCTGTTCTTGCAGGGCAAGCAGAGCCCGCTGCTGTTCGGCTCGGCGATGAACAACTTCGGCGTGCGAGAGCTGCTCGAGACCTTCTTGCGCCTCGCCCCGCCCCCGCAAAACCGCAACGCGATCACGGGCGACGCCGTGCTCAAGCCCCCGCCTCCCGGGGAGCCCGTGCCCACCCGCGAGGTGGAAACCAGCGAGACCGGCTTCAGCGGCTTCGTGTTCAAGATCCAGGCGAACATGGATCCGAAGCACCGCGACCGCATGGCGTTCCTGCGGATCTGCTCCGGTCGATTCGACCGCGGCATGAAGGCCTACCACGCTCGCCTCGGCCGGGAGATCAACCTCGGCAACGCCACCATGTTCTTCGCCCAGAGCCGGGAGATCGTCGAGGAGGCCTACGCGGGGGACATCATCGGCATCCCCAACCACGGCACGCTGAAGATCGGCGACACCCTCACCCAGGGCGAGCTGCTGCGCTTCACGGGCATCCCGAGCTTCGCCCCGGAGATCTTCCGCCGGGTGGTGCTCAAGAGCCCGCTCAAGGCCAAGGCCCTCGCCAAAGGCCTGACCCAGCTCTCCGAAGAGGGCGCGATCCAGGTGTTCAAGATGACGCTGGGCGCCGAGTTCATCGTCGGCGTCGTCGGCCAGCTCCAGCTCGAGGTCATGAAGCACCGCCTGCTCGCCGAGTACTCGGTCGAGGCCGACTACGAGGGCACGCAGTACAACACCGCCCGCTGGGTCTCGCCGCTCACCGAGGGCAAGAAAAAAGAAGACATCCGCAAGGCGATGGACAAGTTCACGCGGCGCAACGAGGCCAACCTCGCCACCGATGGGCACGGTGACCTCGCCTATCTCGCGCCGAACAAGTGGAACCTGCAGAAGGTCGAAGAGCGCTTCCCCGAGGTGCGTTTCTCCGCCACTCGCGAGCACACCTGAGCCCGCCGACGCCGAGAGCCACGCGTCGTCGTCGAGGCGCGTGGCCTCGTCGCGAGAATCGGTCACAAAGCACGTCCGCTCGGGGCCGCGCTCGTACTACGTATGTACGAGTCTGGTCTCCATGGGTTCGTATCCGTCTCTCCCCTGTGTCCACCCGGTGGGGCTCGCCCTCGTCGTGGCGGGCCTGGGTGCCTGCGGCCCCTCCGTCGATGCCTCCGACCAACCGAGCGGGGTACTCGAGTACGAGACCCTCTACGTCGAGTTCTACCGCGACGGCCACCGCATCGAAGGCGTCCCAGGACACCTCTACGACGAGCGATTCTACAGCGACCGGATCGGGTGCCGAGTCCTCACCGACTGGGCCGTCGACACCCTCGAAGGCACCATCGCCGGCCTCGACCCGAGCCGAGACTACGACTTCGGGATCGACGGCGAGGACTGCGGTTGGACCCATTCCCCTTCGGGCGAGGTCCACCTGCCGGACTTCGAGCGCAGCCCATTTTCCTGTGACTCCATGTGCTGCCAACGAGACCTCAGTCCAATCGGCCTCGTCTACCTCTACATCTTCAGCAACTATGCGGGCGAGACCATCCATGTCGTTGGCGAGGACGAGCCCAAGGTCGCGCTCGAGCCCGACGAGTCCTGCATGTGAACGGTGTAGACTCGCCGTCCCATGAGTTCGACCGCCGCGACCAAGACCCTCACGCTCAACAATGGGGCTTCGATGCCCGCGTTCGGCCTCGGCACCTGGAAATCGAAACCCGGTGAGGTCGGGCGAGCGGTGGTAGAGGCGGTGAAGGCCGGCTATCGGCACATCGACTGCGCGTGGATCTACGGCAACGAGGCCGAGATCGGTGAAGCGCTGGCGGGACTGTTCGCCGAGGGCGTGGTGACGCGGGACGAGCTGTGGATCACCTCCAAGCTGTGGAACAACCGGCATGCCCCCGCCGACGTCGAGCCGGGGATCCGCGAGACGCTCGACGCCCTGAAGCTCGAACGCCTCGACCTGTACCTCATGCACTGGCCCGTGGCGCTGCGACGCGAGGTGGTCCTGCCCGCCGCCGTCACCGATCTGATTCCACTGGACCAAGCCCCGCTCGCCGACACCTGGGCCGCGATGGAAGGCCTGGTCGATGCCGTGCTGACCCGATCGATCGGCGTGTCGAACTTCAGCGTGCCCAAGCTTCGCGCCCTGCTCGAGCACGCCCGGATCCCGCCCGCCAACAACCAGATCGAGCTGCACCCGTACCTACGCCAAGCGGCGATGCTCGAGTTCTGTCGCAGCTCGAACATCGCCGTCACCGCCTACTCTCCGCTCGGCTCTCGCGATCGGGTGGCCGCCCTCAAGACCGAAGGAGAGCCGGTCTTGCTCGAAGACCCGGCCGTCGCCGCGATCGCCCAGGCCCACGACGTGACCCCCGCGCAGGTCCTCATCGCCTGGGCCCTACAACGCGGCACCATGGTCATCCCCAAGTCGGTCGACCCCGGTCGCATCCGCCAGAACCTCGCCGCGACCTCGCTGCAGCTGCGCGACGAAGACATGCGTAGCCTCGACGCGCTCGATCGTCATCGTCGTTATGTCGACGGTCGCTTCTGGTCCAGTCACGGCGGCCCCTACTCGCCGTCCGCACTGTGGGACGAATAATCGCGTAGTCCTCGGTGCTCTCGTTGCACCCGATGTTCATGCGCCGACTCGATCGATGAACCCTCGATCGAGTACGCGGCCCATCCCGAGCACCAATCCTTGTCCGTCTCGCATTCGACGTGATAGTCGAATTTGCGATGAGCTGGCATGGATCGACGCTGTTGGTGTGTCTCGGACTGGCATTGCTCGGGTGTGGCGACGACACCCCGGTGACCGGAGACGGCGGCAGCGGAAGTGGCAGCAGCGGTGGCGACCCGACGCCGGGCGCCACCGGATCGCCGTCCGCCCCCGAGACGTCCGGCGCCGCATCGACCGGCGAAGGCAGCGAGACGGGCACCAGCGGCGGTGAAGACTCGCTCGACGAGAGCGGCACCGGGTCAGAGCCTCCCAGCGGCAACCCGCTGCCCGAGGGCCCCGTCGGCGAGTGGACGTGGGTCGACGTGGAAGGTTCGATGTGCCGCGACGGCAGCATGGCCGGCCTGTCCGTACGCTACGGGACCTCTCCCAACGTGGTCATCTACCTGTCGGGCGGCAACGCGTGCTTCAACTTCACCTCCTGCTCGATCACGGGCAGCGACGTCTCCAATCAGCCCAACGGGGGCAACGTCGGCGTGCTGAACCGCGACGACCCGGCCAACCCCGTCGCCGACTGGACGCACATCTACCTGCCCTACTGCACCGGGGACGTATTCGCGGGGAGCAATCCCGACTCCGAGCATCCCATCGTGCCGGGCGGGCCGCAGCAGTTCGTCGGCTACGACAACGTCACCCTCTTCCTCGAGCGCATCGTCCCGACCTTCCCCGACGTCGAGAAGGTCCTGCTCACCGGTAGCAGCGCGGGCGGGTTTGGTGCCGCCTACAACTTCGACCAGACCGCCCAGGCCTTCGGTCCCGACGTCGACATGATCCTCATCGACGACGCCGGGCCGCCCATGGCCGACGAGTACCTGAGACCGTGCCTCCAGCAGCACTGGCGCGACGTCTGGGGCCTCGACGAGACCCTCCCCGCCGATTGCGACGAGTGCTTCGGCCCCGACGGCGGCGGCATCTCCAACTACGTCACCTATCTCGACCAGAAGTATCCCGACGCCACCCTGGGTCTGCTGACCTCACTTCAGGACTGGTACATCCGCTTGTTCTGGGGCTACGGCAACAACGACTGCTCCACCCTCAACGCGGCCATCCCCCCGAGCTATAGTGGTGCTCAGTATCAGCTCGGGGTCGAAGACCTCCGCGACAACTGGGCCATCGGCGACCAATGGGGCACCTTCTTCGTGGCGGGTGACGAGCATACGTTCTTGGACAAGCCGATCTACTTCACGCAGACGGTGGGCGACATGCTGGTGGTGGAGTGGGTGGCCGCGATGGTCGACGGCGAGCCCAGCCATCACGCGCCGTAGGGTCAGGGCGCTCGGGCGCCGCCGTGCTCGGCGATCCACTGCTCGATCTTCGCGACCTCGGAGCTCGTGTCTGGCAGGGCGCGCCGGTAGTCGTCGCACGCTCGCACGGCCTGCTCGCGGGCGAGCCGCGGGTTGCGGGGCTCCAGCGCCTGCGCCAGGACGAAGCGGCCTTCGGCCAGGAACTCGATCTCCACCCCGTTACGCTCACGAATGTCGACGGCGCGTCGGGCCCGGGCGATGGCGACATCGACCTCGCCCTCGGCCTCGGCGATCCGAGCCAACCCCACGAGCGCTTCGGCCATCCGTTCGTGCTCGGGACCGAGGGTCGACTCCACGAGGGGGACCGATTCTTCGAAGAGCGTGCGGGCCTCGGTCAGCGTGCCACGATCGACCAGGATCTCGCCGAGGAGGTTGCGGCTGAAGAGGGTCCTCGGGTGCTCTGGCCCGAACGCGGCGAGCCGGATTCGCAATCCCTCCCGCGCATGAGGCTCCGCCGCTTCGAGTTCGCCCAGTCGCTGATGGGCCCGAGCGAGAGTCAAATGGGGATCGGAGAGGTCAGGATGTTCTGCGGGCAACGCAGCCTCGAGAACGGCGATGGCATGCGTCACGGGCTGGATCGCATCCGACCAACGCCCCTGAAGACCGAGCAGCCAACCTAGTTTCATGTAGCTGTGGGCGGTGATGGGATGTTCTTCGCCGAACTGGAACAACCGGAGTTCCACACTCTTTCGGAACAATCGCTCTGCTTCCACGTGCTGCCCCAAGTTCGGCAACGCTGTCGCAAGGTTCTCCATCGCCAGCGCGACCTTCATGTGACGGTCGCCGTAGTTGGCTCGATGAAGCTCGAGCCCATGACGAAGGTGGTCGACGGCGGCTCGGTGATGACCAAGCCGAGCCAGCGCCATCCCGACCGCAGCAACTTCCGACGCCGCATCTGGATGAAGTGGACCGAGCGAAGCCTGCACGATCTCCAGCGCGCGTCGATAGTCCCTGAGCGCGTCGTGGTTGCGCCCCATCATCAAGTGGATGGTGCCTCGCTCCGAGATCGTGGACGCGGTGATCGGGTGCTCCTCCCCCAAGCGCTCGACTCGAGCCTTCAGGACCCGTTCGATGAGGGCCAGCGCGCCGTCGTAGTCCGCCTTGTTTCTCAACGTGACCGCGAGGTTGTGCTCCATGGACAGGACCCGTGGGTCGAGCCGGCCGAGCGCGGTTTGGTAGTAGACCGAAGCTTCGCGAAAGGACGACTCGGCCGCGCCGTAGTCGTCGTCGTTCAGCTGCACTGCGCCCATGTTGCCGTGGGCCGAGCCCAGCAGCTCGAAGTCGTTGAGCAGACGGGCCTTGGACAAGGCGACCTGGCCCCAGACCTCACCGAGCTCGATCCGCCCGCGGGCGAACCCCGTGACGTAGGCCAAGGCCGACGCGGCCCGAGCCTCGGTCTCGTCGTCTCCCTGCTCGCTCGCGATTCGAAACGCGCTCTCCAGCTCCCGCTCGGACTCCTCGTAGCGCCCGAGGTGGTCGAGCAAAGAGCCGCGCGCGTGCAGGGCCCGCGCGACGAGGGGCGCGTAGCCCAGCCTTCGGGCCTCGCGGAGAACCGACTCGACCTCCTGGAGCGCTTCGTCGTAGCGAGCGAACCTCTCTGCCACCCGCGCCGCGCTCAGCCGCCGCCCGAGTTCGTCGACCGCCAGCTTCATCTCGGCATCGCCAGGCGGGGGCACACGCTCCCGCAGCGAAGAGAGCCGCAGGACGTCGTCGCAGCGCACGAGACTCGGAAGGGCCGCCGAGGCTTGGTGGACCTTCGAGAGCGTGGGACCGTCGATGTCCGACAGCTCGTCGACGGTGGAGCGAAGGTCCTCCCTCCGCTGTCGAAGGCAGTCCAGCCTCATCTCCATGACCGCCTCGCTCTGCTCCTCGCGAACCTTGGTGGCCTCGCAGACCTCGGTATGGGCGGACTCCCACGCATCGGCATAGTCGTCCAACTCCCGAGCCACCCGGTGCCAGGTCTCCTCGGCGTAGGTGACTCCGGTGGCCAGCAACGCCCCTCGGACCTCGACCCGGCGCCCCTCGTCCCATACCCCCTCGAGCTGGTTGCGTGCTCCTTGGCAACGGAAACCGACCTCCGCGATGCGGCCGAGCCCCAACCCCACAGCCACCATGCCCACCGCGACCCCGATCACGAGCCATTGCCGCGTACGCGGTGCGGCGAGCCGACGCAGCTCGACCAGCAGCGCGTCCATCGAAGGCCAACGCAGCTCGGGGTCGGCCGAGAGCCCACGGAGCAGCGCCTCCCGCAGACGCATCGGCACCGAGGCCGCGTACTGGGAACGCACCGAACCTCTCGCGATGGACCGCCGCAGGGTCGCCATGGTCCGCCCCTTGAACGGCCGTACCCCGTACAGCGCCTCGTAGAGCGACACACAGAAGCTGAACTGATCGCTCCGCGAGTCGATGTCCTCCCCGTGCATCTGCTCGAGGGCCATATACGCGGGAGTTCCCATTACCACGCCGGACCGTGTCAGCGGCTCGAAGTCGAGGCGGACCTGGGTCGTGCCCTCGAGCGTCTCGTCGACCGCGGGCACGACCGAGCCGCCCACGAGACCGAAATCCAGGACCTTCGGCCAGCCCTTCCGATCGACGACACAATTGGCCGGCTTGAAGTCGCGGTGCACCAGGCCGGCCGCATGGGCCGCCGCCAACCCGTCGCCCACCCGGATGTAGACGTCGATGCACTCCCGCCACGGCCGGGGCTCGCTCTGCCACTCCGCGAGAGATACCCCGTCGATGAGCTCCATCGCGATGAACCACTGCCCGTCGGCTTCTCCGACCTCGTACACGTGCACCACGTTCGGGTGCGACAGCTTCGCCAGCGCCAGGGCCTCGCGTCGCAAGCGAACCGCGTGCTCCTCCGAGGTCTCGGGGTGAAGCAGCTTGATGGCCACCGTTCGCTCCAGCGACTCGTCGTACGCCTCGAGCACGGTGCCCATACCCCCACTCCCGAGCTCGCCGAGTACGAGGTATCGCCCCAGCGAGTCGCCGCGCGTGACCGCAGGCGGCTGTCTCGGCTCGACGCTCAGACCATCGTGGAGCCCGTCGATGAGCTCCGCCATGTGGTGATGAGCAGTGTCCCGGCAAGAGTCGACCCGTTCGTCCACGGGAACGGGACGAGGGAGAGTCGCTGTCGGGTCGAGTTCGGACGGATCCATTTCGATATCTCCCGGGAGCCTCTCCGAGGGGGCACACGAGGCTCGCGCGCGGAGATCGATATCCGCCTCGCCGACGAAGTCTGACTCCGATCACTCGACGATTTTTTCGACGACGATCGGCAGCGGGCGCTTCGAAGTCGATGCGCTACGTTGCCGACCATGTTGGATGAACGTGTGCTGCTGGAGCGGTGGCGAGGCGGTGACGCGGCCGCCGGAGAGAAACTCGTACGCGAGTACTACCGCGAGATCTTCAAGCGCTTGCGCCGAGACGTGAACGGCGACTCGGACCTCGCCGCCGACTTGGCGCAGCAGGTCTTCGAGGTTGCCCTCAAAAAACGCGACGACATCGTGACCGACTTCCGCCGGTATCTCCACGGCATCGCCCGCCGCAAGGTCTGGGAGCACGCCCGCATCCAGATTGGCCGCGGCCTCGAGTCGAAAATCTCGAAGCTCGTCGACCCCGCTCGCGGTGCGGTCTCGGTGTTGGCCAAGGCCGAGGACGGCAGTGCACTGGTCGCGGCCCTTCGCACGCTCTCGGTCGAAGAGCAGTCCTACTTGATGTGGTACTACGCCGATCGCCTGACCCAGGGGCAGATTGCCGAGCGGGTCGGGCTCAGCACCCCGCAGGTCAACGGACGGATCCATCGGGCCAAGGAGAAGCTGCGCCGAAAGTGGCGAGCGCTCGACCAGGGCACCTCGGAGGTCATGACCGAGGAGGGCTTCGAGTCCTACCTGCACTCGCTGCGGCGACGGGTCGAGCCATCGCAGCTCGCGGGCTAGTCGGCTCCGTCGTTCCGTTCTGGAAAAAAGGAACGTTCGGGAGTCAGAACTTCTCCGACGCAACGATATCCAACCAATGGCGTGGGAACCGTCGTTTTCGCCAGTTTGAGGGCCCTGGCTCGACCCGCTCCCCGGACGAACCTCCGGGAGGCCGTGCGCCTCGACGCGCGCAGTCGCGCTTCGCGAGCCGGGTCGCCGTTTGCGGGCGTCACGCGCAAACGCAAACGGGGCATGGCCGCAGAAGACGGCCATGCCCCTTCGCATCACCCGTGCTCGAAGGTCACGGGACTGCGATCACGATCCGGCGGGCACCGTCTCGATCCACATGTGCTTGACGTCGACGTCCCAGTCCCATCCGTCCACCGGCGGCAGATCGAAGGTGGTCACTTGCTTGTACGCGAGCGCGACATCCTCGAAAGTGAGATAGTGGAACTCGCCGTTGTCGAGCAGCACGGTGATCTCGATGTCACCCGACATGCCTTCGCTGTCGTCTTCGAAGTAGATGTCCAACGTCGGCATGCTCTCGGAGGAATCTTCCGCGGCCCGCCCCGAGTTGACCCGGCACAGACTGCAGGGCCCGTTGAGATCGCCGTCCCGCGGCTCATTGAGCAGCTGCGTGGGGATCGGGTCACCGCCGGGGGTGGCGTGGGAAACGAGGCCGAAACCTCCGGTGAGCAGGAAGGCCCCGAAAGCGAGGCACGAGGGGATGAAGGGGTTGCGCATGATGGCGCCTCCTCGATGCAGCGGACTACCGTTGACTCGCGACGCCCCGCTGCACCGTGGCGACGTCACGACAAACGACGAACCGAATCCTCCATATCGGGCCGTGAGCCTCCAATGACCACCGACCATTCGGGGGTCGAGCTCCATGCCCACCGGTCACGATCGTGGCGATGCCTCACCTCGTGGCCCGGCTACGACATCCCGGGCCATCACCCTGGGATGCGAGTCCTCGTCGTTTCGCTCACTGGTATGTGGCGAAACTGGTTCAACCACTCGGTGGCTATGCCGAGTTTTTTCTCCAACCAAACCGATCGTTCCGACGATGCCCAAATCCCCTGAACTCGAGTCCGAAGCGCTCCACGACGCGATCGTCCTGGGGCGTCCAAAGGCCTTTCGGCGACTGTATGGCCACTACGAGCCGCGAGTCCGCTACGCGGTGGCTGCCGCCGCGTTCCGCCGTCGGCACACGCGCGACGTCGACGAGCTGGTCCAGGAAGTCTGGTGCCGCGTACTGGAGAACGATCGTCGGCTGCTGCGCCGCTTCGACTCGACCCGGGGCCGGTTCGGGCCCTTCATCGCCGTCGTGGCCTATCAGCAGGCACTCATCGCGGTACAGCGACATCGCCGGCAACTCCCGAAGAGCGAGGGGGACGTGGCCGACGGGGCCTTCGAGGATCCGGGCTCGTCCGACTTCGTGACCGACATGATCCAGAGCGACCTGTACGAGAAGGTCTTGTCTCGCGCGATGGAGCAGCTCGGGCCGGACGATCAGCTGCTCTTGAGCGAAGTCCATCTTCACGAGCGCAGCTTCCGGGAAGTCGCAGCCGAACTCGGCGTCAGCGAAAACGCGGCCTACAAACGCAACGAGCGGCTCAAGCGGAAGCTCGAGGGTATCGCTTCGGCGTTGCTGGGCACGTCCGAAGCTCGCAGCCACTCCCCCTCGGCCGGTGCCGTATTGGGCCTGGTGTTCGCCTCGCTCGCCTTGTGGCCCATGCTCCGCGAGGAACCAGCCCGCGCGACGGTGGAGGTCGGGCTATGAGCTTCAAACAAAGCGGTGGCCAGCCGAGCGAGAGTGTCGTCTCGGAGCTCGTGGGCTTCGCTCTGGCGGAGCAACACGACGGCGACAACGTGTGGCGGGACTGGTGTGCAGGTACGCTGGAGCGGGACGAAGTGATCGAGATGCGCCAGGGCAAGGAGTCACCCGAGGGGATCGCCCTGCGGCTCGAAGCGTTCGCCCCCGCGTCGCGCAAGGCTCGCTCGCAGACGCTCGACACCCTCCTTTCACGGTTCTTCGCCGATGACGAGAGCCCGCTGACGCTGGTGCCGAACGAGGACGACGCATCAGGCCGCGGTTCGACCTCGAAGCAATCGCAGTCTCCCCAGCGAGGGCCCGACCTCAGAGTCATCGTCGGCGGAGTGACGGCTCTGGCCGCGGCCGCACTGTTGGTCTGGGTGCTCGACCCTCAGGGCTCCATCGACGAACAACCTCTGCCAGAGTATCGACTCGAGGCGGTCGGCGGAGGCAGCGGAGCGATGCGAGCCCTCGACGACGGCCCGCAGCGGGAAGGCTGCGACGCGGTCTATCGCCCCGGGCAAGACCTGAAGGTTCACATCGTCCCCAGTACCGCTTCGATCGAGACGCTATCGGTCGCAGTCTGGGACGAGCCCGCCGCAGGCAGCTCACGATGGCTGCCGCTCGAGGCTCCGAGGCAGTCGGTCGAGGGCACGGTGACACTCCAGCAGTCGATCGAGACGCTGGGCCTTTCTACCGGGGCCCACACGCTGACCTTCTTCGTCACCCGCCAGGGTGAGCGCTTCGATCTCGAGCAGCTCCGCGCGCTGCCCCCAGGCTCGCACGCGGGTGTGTCCGTGTTCCGGCAGACCTTCTGCATCGAAGACCAATGAGGTTCGCCATGCGTCGCTTCGCCGTCATCGTACAGATCGTGCTCGCTGCAGGGCTGACGATGCTGTGGCTGCGATGGAATCCATTGTCCTCGGATTGCGTGGAGGGCAACTGCGACGAAGGCTTCGATCCCTTCGTCGACACCGTGCCGGAGGTTCTCCCGGAGCCCCCCCCGATCACCTTCGCGGTCCAGTACGGCGGCTGCGAACGAATCGAGCGCGGAACGGCCGGGCCTCGCTGCGTCTATCGCCCGGGCAGCGAGCTACGCATGTGGCTCGATCGGCCTCGTATCGACGACGTCGCGGTGTCGATCGATGGCGCCCCCGCCCCCTTGGTGCTCTACGGCACAGAGGAACGCATCGGCCAAGGGCTGCGGATCTCACTGCCCGAAGGGCTCGCCGAGCGACTCGACCTCATCGTCGCGAACTCGGAGCCGTGGACGCTCCAGCTACGTTCCTCCGCCCTCCCCGCCGAGGTCTCGGACGAACGACTCGGAGAATTCGAGAAGCGAGGGCTCGCCCTCGAAAAACGACTGACCCTGGGCAAGGTCGAGGCCCTGAACGAGACCAAAGTCCTCATCTCCGACTGGATCGACGCCGGCCGCTACAGTGAGGCCATTCGGGAGACCCTGGTCGCGTCGTATCACCTGGTCGAGAACTGCGGACGACCCGACCTCGCCCACGACCTCATCGAGACACAACGTGAGCGGCTCCCGGAGTTCCCATGGGGCACGGCGGCGACCTCCATCTACCGCGGTCACGGCCTGCGGGACGACGGGCGACTGGTCGAAGCGGCGGAAGCATACCGGTACGGCGGACGATATGCGCTCGGCGTCGAAGACCGAGGATTGCAGATCGACGCGTTTTCCAACTACGCGCGCGTGCTCGCAGACCTGGGCTACTTCCGGGCCGCGTCCTATTGGGGCAACCACGTGCTGTCGAGCGCGGGCGAGACCGGCGTCAGACCGGCCGATTTGATCGGGGTCATGGATACCGTCGCCCACGCGAACCTCCGGTTGCGGCGAGCGGGGCGGACCTACGACGATCCGGCCCGGCTGTTCCGCCAGATCCTCGAGCTATCGGAGCGCTACGGGCCCGACGAAGACATCGGCGAGTTCGAGCCGGCGCGCCTGGGTCTCGCCGAGATCGCGCTGATGGACGGGGCTCCGGGTGAGGCCCTGCGGTGGCTCGACGAAGCCGATCCCACCCATTTCCGCCCGCTGGACATGGTGTCCATGAACGACCTCCGGGTCCGTGCCTTGCTGGCCAAGGGTGGCCAGAGCCGGGGCAAGATCCGCGCGACCTTGCGGGCCCTCGACGTCGCACGGAAGCGAACGCAGTCGCCCTGGGCCCAGTGGAGGGCCGAGCTGACGACGGGCCTGGTTCGCGAACACGAGGCAGATCGACGAGGCGCCCGCGAGGCGTATGCGCGAGCGGAGGCGATCCTCGACCGGGCGATCCCGCTGGCCTCGCTCGGGGTGGGTCGAGAGGATCACTCGGTGGCCCACGGCGAGAGCTCGCAACGGCTGATCGCGCTGCTCCTGGCCGAGGCGCGCCCCGAAGAGGCGCTGTGTGTCGCTCGACATGTTCATCGGCGCACCGCTCAGCTGACGCTACTCCAGACTCCGGCCGATCCCACCGCCCGCGCCAGGCTCGATGGGCAGATCGAGAGATTCAGAGCCCTCGAAACCGACTACGCGGCCACGCTCGGGCGCGAGGCCAAGCGGGCGGGTCCCGCGGCCGACACCGCCCCGCGCGAGTCAGCCGTCGTGCGCGGCCAGCTCGACGAGCTCGCGCTCGAGATCCTGCGGAGCCAAGGCGTCGAGCCCTCGCCATCGAGCTGCGACCACCTGGTGAAGCGTCGGCCCGGCGAGTTGCTGCTGGGCTTGTATCCTCACCTCGGCGGCTTGCTGGTCGTCGCCCAAGACGACCTCGCCACCAGCTACCGGGTGATCGCCAACTACGGCGAACTGGCGCGTTCCCGCGATTGGGCCTGGCTCGGTCGCTTGTTGCTCGGCCCGCTCGACGAAGAGCTGGCACGAGCTCAGCGAGTCCGGGTCCTCGCTCATGGAGAGCCATCGACGATCCCCGTGCACGCGCTGGCGGTCCGCGGCGAACCCCTCGGCACTCAAATCCCGGTGGTCTACGGGCTCGAGCTCCCGCCTCACGAGGCTCGCGCATCGGGTGCCGAGCACAACGCGTTGGTCCTCGAAGATCCCGGCGCGCTCGGGGCGAGCGAAGAAGCCGACGTCGTCATGGAGGTGCTCTTCGGCAGCGGTTGGTTCCCCAAGCGGGGAGGCACGGGGCCGGCTACGGCCGAATCACTCGAAGAAGAGCTCGGCTCGGTCGACTTGTTCCACTACGCCGGCCACGTCGTCTACGACCCCGTGATGCCGGGTCGACTCGGGCAGGCTTCGAGCGCGTCGGGCCGAGGCTCGAGCGAGCTGGACTTCTGGCCGCCATACGCGGGCGGGGCCGCAGCACGACCGTCGTACATTCCGCTCGGCGAGCACGGTCGTCTCGGCGTTCAGCGAATCCTGATGCTCGAGCAGACGCCCCGCACTGCGGTCCTGATGGGGTGTGAGACGGGTGTCCAAGGCCCTGCGTCGACCCATGGCGGCGTCAGCCTGGCCGCGGCGTTCTTGGCCGCGGGCACCGAAGCGGTCGTCGCCAGTACGGCGAAGATCGACGGGAATGACGGCCTGCTGCTGGCCCGAGGGCTGTACGCGGGCTCGATGGGAGGGTCGATTCGTGATCCGGGCGCGTGGTTCATGGCCGCGCTGCGATGGGCCCGAGAGCGGGGCCTGTCCGACGAGTCGATGGGCAACTTTCGCCTCCTGGTGCCCTAGGCTCGGCTGGCCAGCCATCGTCGGACCTCCCGTATCTCGTCGTGGTACCGCTCCGGCGCGCTCGAGTAGCTGGATAGGGCCGCTTCGGCCAGCCCGATCGCCTGACGTCGCTCGTCTCGACCACGAGCGGTCCTCCAGGTGGTGCGGGCCAGCAAGAACGCGGCTTCGGCCCGCGCCTCGGGTGAGCGCGTCGCGTCGCTCGCCTTCGACCAGACCTCCGTCGCAGCCGCGTGGGCTCGCCGCTCTCGCCCTCGTGAGAGCAGAGCCGACGCCAGCTCGATCCGGGCCTCCATCAGCGAATCGCCCGACCCGTCGTCGGCCGCCGCGAAGATCTCCACCGCCTTCTCCAAGAACTCGGACCCCTGCCGACCGTCTCCGGACGACACGAGGAGCCGACCCAGGTCCAGGTAGCTGCGCGCGACATCGGGATGCTCGGCACCACGGTCTTCGACGCGGATCTCCATGATGCGCTCCAGCTCCGCCCGAGCCTCCGCATGGCGCCCCTGCTCTCCGACCACACGGGCCAACCTGGCGGCATCGACGAGCGTCTGCGGGTGCCGCTCGCCATGATTCGCCTGATCGGCCTCCAAGAGCGCCCGTAGTTCGCGCTCCGCCTGCTCGAACTCCCGCTGTCGGGTCAGAACCCGGATGAAGATGCTCCGCGCGATCGATGTCGTCGGGCTCAGGGGGCCGCTGGAGCCCTCCGTCTCGCGCAGGGCTCGCTCGGCCAGGTTCACCGCCTCTTCGAGCCTCCCGAGTGGGATCAGGACACGCGCCAAGTTCATCTCGGCGGACGCGATCCGGGGATGACCTGCGCGTCGGTTTCGCTGCTGGATCTCGAGCGTGCGCCGCATCATCGGCTCCGCCTCCGCGTACTCACCCGAGTTCATGAGCAGGACGGCGATGTTCCCCGCGGTCTCGGCCACCATGGGATGGTGCTCTCCATAGATGGCGGTCTTGAGCTCGAGCGCTCGACGAAACTCCGCCTCGGATTCCTCATCGCGCCCCATTCGCATCAGCGTCACGCCGAGGTTGTTGTGGAGAAAGGCACTCCGCACGTCGTTGCCACCGTGGGCTCCTTCGCTCAGCTCCAGGGCCGCCCGGTACTGCCGCTCTGCGAGCGTGAACTGTCCTCGGCTTCGATGCAGGTTCGCGATCGAGTTCCGAATGGCGAGGATCTGGGGATGGTGAGGCGGCAGGGTCTTCAGCGAGATCGCGAGCGCACGCTCGTGCAGATGCTCCGCCTCGTCGGGACGGTCCATCATGCGCAAGACCGTTCCCCGGTTGCTCATGTTCAGCGCTCGGCCCGGGTGATCCGGGCCGAGTACCTCGTCTTGAATCGCCGATAACTGCAGGCTCTCTTCCAGGGCACCTTCGTGGTTCCCTCGCTCCAGCAGGACCCACACCAGATCGCTGCGAGACGACAGCGTGGTGTAGTGCTCGGGGCCCAGCGCTTCGGTACCGAGCCGGATCGAGTCCCGCAGCTCTCGCTCCGCCCGCTCCCAGTCCCCCATCCTCTTCACCACCATGCCGAGGTGGTGACGTGCCCGCGCTTCCAACCCGGGGTTGTCCGCCGTCAGCTCCAGAGCGATGTCGGCGTAGCGCAGGCCGTCTTCCATCTGCAGCCGCTGGTAGCCCACGACGAACAGGAGCTGCGTAGCCGCCTCGGCCATGAGACGCGTGTGATGCACTCGGGTCGCGACCCGGAGCGCACGCCGCAGAGAGGCTTCGGAGTCCTCGTATTCACCAAGCTCTCCAAGCAAGATGCCCTTCTCCAGCGCGGCTTCGCTCAGCAACGGCGCATAGGCATCGTCGTCCAGGCCTTCGTCGATCGACTCGAATCGGTCCCGGGCCTCCACGAAGCGCCCTGCGACTCGGTCCAACCGGGCAAGCCCGATCTCGTCGCGAAGTGCCTGCACGTCCCCGTCTTGTTCCGGCGAGGGTGGGTCCACATCCGAGATGAGCGCGGCCGTGTCTTCGCACTCCGACAGCGGCACGAGCTCATCCACGAGTTCATGGGCCTTCACCAGCAACGAAGGGTCGGCCGACGCGACGGCATCGACGGTGCGGCCGAACTCTCGCCGCGCTCCATCGAGACAGCCCATGCGACGATCCATCACCTCGACCGACTGCTCCTGACGGATTCGCGTGGCCTCACACGCGGAGCGGCGCTGCTCGACCCACTCCCCGGCGTAGGCATCGAGCCGGGGTGAGAGCTCGCGCGTCCACATCGTCGAGGCGAACTCCATGTTCGTTTCGGCCAGCCGCCGCCCGATCTCGGCCTCATGAGCCGCCGTCCAGACCTCCGCGATCTCCGAGTCGGCGCCGTCGCACCGCGCCTCGAACTCGGCGAACCGAGCGAGCCCGAGGCTCATGGAACCAGCCCCGAGCAGGAGCCCCGTGAGCCACCACTTGGTCGAACGCCTCGCCACCAGCCGCTCCAACTCGGCCAGGAGCTCGTCCATGGAGGGCCAGCGGTGGGACGGCTCCGCCGATAGACCACGAACGAGCGCCCGATGTAGAGCGGAGGGCACGGCCTTCGATGGCGGCCGCTCTTCGAACTCCTCGAGGAACTTCTCTTCCATGAGATCGACGAAGGTCGACCCCTGATAGGGGCGATGCCCGTAGAGCGCCTCGTACAGCGAGACACAGAAGCTGAACTGATCGCTCCGCGCATCGATCTCCCGCCCCGCCATCTGCTCGAACGGCATATAGGCCGGGGTCCCCACGACGGTGCCCGTGCTGGTCAGCGACAGCTCCACGGCCACCGACCGCCAGCCGAGACGCTCCTCGAGCGTCTGGTCGGGGTCGGGGTCGCTCAAGTCACCCACGAGGCCAAAGTCGAGCACCCGCGGCCGCCCGGTCTCATCGATGATGCAGTTGTCCGGCTTGAAGTCGCGGTGCACGAGGCCCGCGGCGTGAGCCGCCGCGAGGCCGCGGCCGAGCTGAAGATAGGTGTCGACACACTCGCGCCAGCTCCGGTGGTTTTGCTGCCACCGTCGCAGCGTGGGGCCCGCGACCAGCTCCATCACGATGAACCACCGCCCCTCGGCCTCGGTGACCTCGTAGACGTGCACGACGTTGGGGTGCGAGAGCCGAGCGAGCGCCTGGGCTTCCCGACGGAGCCGGTCGGTGTCTTCTTCCGTGGTCTGGGAGTGGAGCAGCTTGATGGCCACCACCCGGTCGAGAGACTCGTCGTACGCCTTGAACACCGCCCCCATGCCCCCGTGTCCGAGGTGGCTGACGACGACGTAGCGACCGAGGGTCTGGCCGCGAGAGAGCTCGCTGGGACCGACACCGCCCTCCGCGGGGAGCTCGTCCTGCATCTCCTGGAGCAGGCGGTCCATATGGCGAGCGACCGTATCTCGAGCGTACTCGGCCGAGTCCATGGCCGAAAACCCGGATGAATTGGAGTCGGTCACCCAGTTCGATATCGGACTCACCACCCCTTCGCAGCCGTCGGCCCCCGAAAAAAGTCGCAAGAACGAACATGGACGAAGACGGCCGGCCTCGCGCGATCTTTTTTCGTCAGGGTCGTGGATTGCGGCCGATATCGATCACGAACAAAGGCCCGGACCCGTACTCGATCGGCGTCCGAGCCAGACATCAGCCCGACATGATCGGGAGAACGGAGTCCTTCGAGATGAAGATCGCAATGTTGTCCGTATTGACCCTCGGGCTCGCCTTCTCACCCAGCCCCACCCCCTCCTCCTCGCAGGCCTCGGCATCGATCAACGTGAAGATCATGATGAACAGCCGCAAGCCCAACGGGAAGCCCTGGGACGGCTTTGGTGCGGGCGGGCCCGACCCCTTCGTGATCGTCGACGGACAGAGCTATCGGGGCGACCGCTGTCAGGACTCGTTCGTGTGTAACATCCGGGTCTCCAGCTCGGACGACGCGATGCTCATAGAGGTACGAGACGCCGACATGCAGTTCGACGACCGAGCGGGCTCCACCACCTGCGCCGTCGGGTACGTGTGTGAGACGAGCGGCGCCACGATTGCGCTGTCACGATAGGCCCTCGAGTCCAACGAGGTCCGCGGCTGCCCCCAGCACGAGCAACGGAACAGGCGGCAAGGATGCAGTGAGGGTGAAGCTGGAGATGGCACAGACCGCACGACCGATTCGCAAGGAGCCTCGGGCATCTCACGACGCCCGGCAATCACCCGCCGCGGGGGCGGAGACGTGGATGCCCGACGGCGTCGGCCCCTATGAGCTCGTGTCCTTCATCGGCCGCGGAGGCATGGGCGAGGTGTGGCTCGCGGTTCGCCGCGAGCTCGGGATGGCCTGCGTCATCAAGGTCATGCGACCCGAGCTCAGCGCCAACGAGAGCTATCGGACCATGTTCCTCAACGAGGCCCGCATCGCGTCGCAGCTGCGACATAGCCGGATCGTTCGAGTTCATGACGTCGGTGAATCGCGGGGCCTCCTGTATCTGGTGATGGACCGGGTGGACGGGGTCAACCTGTCTCAGTTTCTGTCCGCCCATGCCAAGCAAAAGGCCGGCCCGCTGAGCCTGTCGCTCGTGGCCTACATCATCAACGAGCTGCTGGAGGGGCTGTCCTACGCGCACGGGCGCCGGATCGACCGCGTCCACGATGCGGGCGTGATTCACCACGACATCACGCCGAGCAACGTCCTCATCTCATCCCAGGGTGAGGTCATGCTGACGGACTTCGGCATCGCCCGCTTCGCCGGGGCACCGACCCTCGAGTCGCGTCCCTTCGGCACGCTCCGCTATATGGCCCCGGAGCGATTGACGGGGCGGGTGACTCGGCAGTCGGACCTCTACTCGGTGGGCGCCGTGCTCCACGAGCTGCTCGCCCGCCGGCCCCCGCTGCCCAAGTGCTCCGACTCGGACGAGCTGCGAAGGGCCCTGCTCTTCGCCCCCACGCCTCCGACGGGGCGTCACGACGTCCCGCCCGCGCTGGAGGGGCTCCGCGTCGCGTTACTCGAGAAGAAGCCGTTTCTGCGGCTGCGCTCGGCCGACGAAGCGCTCGAGATGCTGTCGCGTGTCGACGGCAGCTGCGGGGGCGGAGCCAACCTCCGAGCCCTCTACGGTCGGGTCATCGGCCCCGCGAGCTCGGGCATGACGATGTACCTGCAGCAGCATTCGTCGTCACAGCTCCCCTCGTTCCTCGCCCCGATGCTCGAAGCTTGGCGAGGCGAGAGCCCAACGGAACAGCCCGCTGCTCCTGCCCGCGGTGCCGCGGCGCTGATGCTGCGCACGCAGGAGACGGTGGATGTGAACCCGTCGACGATCGACCCCGCCACGCGGCGCTGGGCTCCCGAGGCGTCCACGATCCAGGTCGGCCCGGTTGCCCTCGATTCCACGGGAGGCGAGCCCGAAGCGCCGACCCGCCGACATCGACCGGTTCGCGCCGACACGCCTGGGCCGGGCACCGCCGTTCATCCCCGTATACACCGTCAGGTCCGAATCCAGCGCGCCGCGACCCGAGACCGACAGACCGCTCCCCCCAACGCGAACGCGCGTACCGTCGCTCGACCTCGACCGCGGCCAGCCCCGGTCGATCCCACACCGGCACCGTCAATGGCGATTGTTCCCGACCGAGCGCCTTCGGGCGGGGCGCCTTCCGTGCCCATGCCCGCCGCCGCGACAGTACCGACGGAGCTCGCCCGAGCTGCGGCCGACGTGGGGCGAAGTCGAGGCCACCAACGTCTGCGACAGGGCTCGTGGACGGGTGCGGCCATGGGTGCACTGGCATTCGTGGGCCTGGTGGCCGTGCTCGCCTGGCTCATCAGCACGAACCTCCGTCGCGAAGCCCATTCCGCAACGGGCGGATCGATCGTGGTCGAGAAGCACGACCCCGCAATCGGAGCCGCGGCAGGAGAAATTGCGCGGTGAGTTCGGGAGCCCATCGAGCGACTCGCTCGGTCGTGGTGCCGTTTCCACGTAGTGGAGTCCCTGCGTCTCCGCCCACGGGTCCCGAGGTCGGCGATGTGGTGGCCGCAGGCCGCTACAGGCTCCTCGAACACCTCGGCGAGGGCGGCCTCGGGAACGTGTTTCGGGCCGTCGATCCAGCCGGTCTCTCGGTCGCCCTCAAGGTGTTGATCCCCCGCTATCGGGGCCGACCCGAACGGGAGCAACGACTGCTCGACGAACAGCGCTACATCGAGCAAGTCGGCGACCGCCGTCACGTCGTCGGGGCCATCGAAGGGGGACGGCTCGAGGAATGGGGAGGCTGGCCCTACCTCGTGATGGAGTACCTGCCCGGCTCCTCGTTGTTCGCCCGCTTCATCCGGCAGCCTTCCCTGACGGTCGCCGAGCGCATCGAGATCGCCCTCCAGATCGCCAAGGGACTGCGATCGATCCATGCGGCGGGCGTCATCCACCGCGATCTGAGCCCGCGAAACGTCTTGCTCGTGCAGCGGGGCCAGGCACTCACCGTCAAGATCATCGACTTCAGTCATGCCGCGCGGGTCGTCGGGGCTCGGAATGTCGATCATCGCCGCCTGACCGGGGCTCATGAGGTCCCCGGTACTGCCCAATACATGGCCCCGGAGCAGGCCCGAGCCGTTTCGGCTGCGCCCGCCATGGACGTGTATGCGCTCGGGTTGGTCCTGCACGAGATGGTCACGGGTCGCGCTCCGTTCGCGGGGTTGGATCGATCGACCTGCATCGACCTTCGCAGCCGGCACGCACTCGAGGTCGCGCCGCTCGATCCTCGGGTCTACCCGGACTTTTCGCGGGAGTTCATCGATCTCATTGCCGCGTGTCTCCAAGAGGGCTGGCAACGACGGCCCTCGAGCGACAGTGTCGTCGCTCGGCTCGAATCGCTCGGGGGCGCCCGGCCCCGCGGTCCTGCGCCCGAGCAGCGGAAGTGGCTGCCGCCCGCCGTCGACCAGCGCCAGCCGCTTGTTCGTCCGCAGCTCCCTCGCTTGATCGAGACGGAGGTGGTCGAGGCCGTCGCCGTCGAGTGGGATCCCAAACGAACCCGACGTCGGCGAGCGGCGCTGGTTCTCGTTGTACTCCTCGCCGTGGCATTGCCCTCGGTGGTGTGGTTCGCGAGTTCTCCCTCTCCTCGTGCGTCGTGGGGACTGGTCGCCCTTCCCGTTCCCCCGTCGCCCAGCGTGCCATCGGTCGTGGTTCCCACCCCGCACGAGCCGGCTGCTTCTCCGAGTGCCATCGATACGGGCCCCGAACCGGCCGTGGGCCACAGCGAGACCCGCCCCCACCGCAAGCGCTCCTCGAAAAGACGCCGTCGCGCCACCGTGCGAGCCCGTCGGGTCTCCACCCCGTCGAACAAAGCTACGGGCGAGCGTTGCCACGACGTGCGACAGTCGGCCCACGACGCTGGCCGCCACCGTCAGTGGACGACGGTGCTCGCCCATACCCGGTCGGAGCAGTGTTGGTCCGCAGACGCGAACACGCGCGGCGTTCTGCGGGCCCAAGCGCTGATGAACCTGAGTCGGTGGGCCGAGTGTGCCGCGCTCGGGCGACAGGTCGACGACGAGCGCGTGCATCGGTGGGCGGCCCGGTGCGAGGCACGAGCAACCCGGTCGGGAGATCCATCGTGAACGTAGCGGCGACGCTCGGGCTCGTCGGGCTGCTGCTCGGCGCCTCCACCGAGACCAACGCTCGAGGCTCGGGCTCGAACGAGACGACTTCGATCGCCGCCTCGGAGGCGCGCCCCCACTCGGTAGCGCTCCGCATCGATGCGTCGTCGCTGCACGAAGACGAGCGAGAAGACGTCGCCCGCTGGCTGGACGAAGATGCCCGAGCTTCGTTGGCGGAAGCTGGCGCCCACGTGGAAGAGCCGGCGCAGCATGAAGTAGAGATCATGGTCCGCCCCGCCGACCTGGGCTACGTGGTCTCGATCGCCGTCCGCGGCCCAGACCGCGACGTGGTGCTCGTCGAACGAGAGCCCCGAACCTGCGCGGCATGCAACCACACCGAGCTGCTCGCGATGGTCGACCGGGAGCTGATGTGGCTCGGAGGATGGCTCGCCGAATACGACCCCCCCTCGGCCGCCCCCACCCCGCACGTGCCCCGGCCGACCGTTCGCGTTGCTCTCCCGGCTCCCACTGTCGATTCGACCGACGATGCACGCTTCACCCGAACCCAACGCGGTCGGTGGGTCGCAGGCGGCGTGATCACGACGGCAGGGGCCGCGTTCATCGGGACCGGTCTGTGGTTGGCATCGCACCGCGAGGTCCTGCCGCATGGCGAGGCCGAGGGCGTCCCCGTCCGCAGCTTTCGCGATGCGGGAGTGGCCATGGTCGCAGTCGGTGGCGCGGCCGTGGTCACCGGGCTCGGGCTCGCCATTTCGGCTGCAGTTCACCGGCGCCGAGCAAGACGGTCGTCTCGCGCCGCATCCATGTCATCGCCGTTGCGCTACTCGTTCTGAAGGAAATCAAGAGAAGTGAAACACCCCTACGTCCGGCGGGTAGCCGTAGTCGCCGTTTTCGCGGGCATGACGGCCTGCGTCGAGATCGGCGCCACGCCGCAGTTTCACTGTCGCTACAACGGGGGTGATCGAGCCTGCGAGCGCCACGGAGACGCGCGCGTGTTCTGCTCGTGGGGCAGTGAAGTCTGCGGGCCGAGCCCCGCCAACGACGGCTGTGTCGCTCAACGGCCGGCCAACGAGTGCTACACCCCCTGCGGTGATGTGTTGGTCGACGAAGACGACCAGTGCCTGTACGACAATTCGTCGAGCAGCTCGGGCATGGAGTCCGATGGCTCCGAAGACTCGTCTTCGAGCGACACGACAGCAATGGGGGAATCGGAAAGCGGGAACGAATCGTGCTCGAGCAACGACGACTGCTCGCCCCTCGAGGCCCCGTACTGCGACGACGGCCAGTGTGTCTCGTGCGAGCTCGCGCCAGACGCGGATGGGGCCGACCTCGCATGTGTGTCCAGCGACCCGCAGTTCCCGGTGTGCATCGACGGCGCCTGTTTGGGGTGCCGACCCGACACCAACGAGGGGTGCGAGGGGCCGACGCCCATCTGTGATTCCGCCTCGCACTCGTGTGTCGGCTGTCGCGACCACGACGACTGCGGCGAAGCGGGCTGCAACCTGTTCACGGGCGCGTGCTTGCCTGCCGATCAGGTCGTGCACATCTGGCCAGATTCAGGAGTCACTGCGCTGGTTGATGCCATCGCCGGGTTCGGCCCCCGTAGCGAAGGCACGGTGGTGGTGCACGGCAACGTGATTTCGGAAGGCCAAGCCACCGTCGACGAGGGTCGTGTCCTCGCCATCGTGGGTGAATGGGACGAATCTGGCCGGCCACAGTGGGAGCCGGGGCCGGACGTGCATGCACTCGTTGTCGCGGAGGCAACCGTGATGGTCGACGGAATCGATCTCGTCAGGGGGGACTTTGACGAGCCGGCAGTTCGACTCGACGGTGGCCAGGCCTGGTTCGAAAGATGCTCGATGTATTCGCTCCCAGGTGGCTCGCTGTCTGCTCACGCTGGCTCGAACATCGTCGTTCAGAACAGCTTCATCGCAGGACTATCCAGCAGAACCAGCGCGGTCATCGAGGAGTCTCGGGCCACCATCCGGTACACCACGATGGCCTCCGAATCTCAGACCGTTCCGATGATCATGTGTGTTGCCCCGGAGTCCGTGGAGATTCAGAACTCCATCCTCGTTGGGAGCATGGCTCCTGAACTCCCACTCGACTGCGTAGAAGCGTCGGTCGTGGATAGCGCATTGAGCGGACAATCCCAATCGAGCTGGTTCGAGGACTTCTCGAGCGGGAATCTACACCTCTCTGAAACGGGCGCAGCAGAGTTCCAGGGCATCGCCCGCTGGCGGTACGGACACCCTCCCCGAGACATCGACGGTGACCCCCGCCCCGTCACCGATGGCAGCCCCGACTACCCGGGCGCCGACGTCCCGACCTTCGCCTCCAACCGCTAGAGCCCCGTCATCCCCCTCCTGCGCCCAATTTCCGAAATCCTGCAAAAACGGAAAAGCCATCTGCGAGATTGTCTGTTGTGCCTCCGCAGGCCGAGGACTAGCTTCGTTTCGAGGCAAGGAAACCCCGGCCGCCCACCAATCACGGCGCTCGCCGTCTCCGGCCGGACCCCGCCTCCAAACCACTGAACGAAGGCCTCGCGAGGGTCGGTGTCACTTGCGCGCCTGCTCGTGGACCGTGGACCGAAAGCTCGGGCCACGGCGCCCTCGTGACTTCATTTCACCGTCGAGCGCCCGGCTCGAGGCAACGGAGCATCATCATGACCAAGCCACTCTCTCTTTCCCTGCGTTCCTTCGCCCTCGGTTCGGCCCTCCTGGTGCCGTTGGCCTGCGATCCGAGCAGCCCGGCCGAGGCCATGCCAGCCGCCCCTGCGGCGACGCAAGAAAAGGCCGAGACCCCCGCGAAGGCCGAGCCCGCGACTCCCGTGGACGCCGCGCTGGCCAAGGCATCCACCGCCGCGGTGACGAAGTTCGAGTCGTCCGGGATCGCGGCGGCGCCGATGCGCGTGCAGGTCAAGGCTCGTCTCGATGCGGCGCCCGACGAGGTCTGGGCCTACGTGTCCGACAACGGCAACCTGCAAGAATACGCGGCGTCGGTCGGAGTGAAACACGTGGAAATCGACGACTCCAAGGCCGATGCCAACGGAGTGGGCGTGGTGCGAGAGTGCACGGCGATGGGCGACGAGAACATCGTGGAGGAGATCGTCTATGCGGAGGCACCCTACGTGTTCGGGTACTCGGCGGTGCAAAACCCCCTCGGGATGACCGACCACACCGGGGTCATCATCGTGCGGCCCGCAGCCGGCGGGACGACGGAGCTGGAGTGGCGCCAGTATTTCAACGCGGCCGACCCCAGCAACGAGACTTCGATGGCGATCAAGACGAAGATCATGACCACCGGGCTGCTAGCCTTCTTCACCAACAAGTACGGCGGCGAAGTGGTCTCCTGAGCGGCTTGCGCGGTCCGGTGGAGTTCGGCGGAGCCCATGCGCTCGGCCGGCCTCCGTCGCGCCGCCCCGACCAACGAAATCGAGCCGACCGTGGACCGGCGGCGGGGACCAACGCTACCCTCGCCGACGAACCGGACCCATGGTGTCTCCCCTCGACGACTCGCCGCACGCGCCCACTTGGAGGCCCGCACACTCTTTTTGGGCCCGGCGGCGAATCTACGGCGTGTCGTTGCTGGTGGGGCTGGTGAGCGTGGCCATCGCGTGGATGAGCATGGGCGAGTCCGCGTTGAGCCCGGGGCGACTGTCTCGGGCACACGCCATGCTGGAGAACGACTGCGCTCGCTGCCACACGCTGCCGTTTCGCGACGTGCGGGCGATCCTCGGTACCGACGCACAACGGACGATGAATGCCGCGTGCCTCGACTGCCATGGGCCACGCCTCGGGCACGACCGCATCAACCTCGATCCTCACCACGGGGCACCCGGTGCCCGCCTGAAGGACGTGGCGTGCGCGGACTGCCATGTGGAGCACGAAGCGGCGGTCGCCCTGCGCGACGTGGCCGATCCGGCATGCGTGCGATGCCATGGCGCTCTGGACGAGCCGATCGATCGCTTCGCAGGGGCGAGCGGTGAGGGCCTGCACCCGGACTTCCTGCCGGCCGAGGGCAGCGACGCGAGCACCCTTCGCTTCGATCACCAGCTGCACCTGAAGGGTGGCCGCTCGACCTGCAGCGACTGCCATCACACGGAGGCACCCGCCGCGGCGCACCTGCGCGGCCGCTACATGCTGCCCGTCGACTACGCCAAAGACTGCCGCCGCTGTCATCCGCTCACCCTGGAGGTGGCGGACGTGCGAATCGACCTGCCGCACGACGTGCCCGCGGTGGTCAATGCCCACGTCAATCGAGTCGCGACCGAGCGAGGGCAGAGCAGCGAGTGGCAGGCGAACGTCGCGATGCACCTGTACGCCGAGTCGGGCGTCTGCGGCACCTGTCACACCATCGAGTCACTGCCCACCGGTCCGGCCATCGCTCCGGTGGCGATCCCGGAGCGCTGGTATCCGAAGGCCAGCTTCGATCACGGGCAGCACACGGCCGTCGGCTATCAGAACGAGGACTACGGCAAGGACGCGGCGTGCCGGCATTGCCACTCCAACGCGCTGGCCAGCAACCACGCCTCGGACGTGCTCGTGCCCGGCATCGAGACTTGCCGCCAGTGCCACGGCCAAGGCACCACGGACCAGTGCTCGAGCTGCCACACCTTTCATCAGGCACGGGGGCCGCTGTCGGTGCGCTGGGATGACGTCGACGAGGAGACGGTGGCGTTCGGGCGCGACCAGACGCTCTACGGAACCCGCCGCGGCGACTCCTACTGGCCGCTCCGTGCGTTCTTCGAGCTGCCGGAGAAGATCTGGGAACGGCCCGACATCCAGCCGCGCAGCAGAGAGTTCTACGACGAGGTCTTCCGCCGCTACGGCCTGCACCCCTCGCCCGTCGAGAACGACGGGCTACCGATGGGCCTCATTCGCACCGACCTCCCCTACAAGGACGAGCCCGGTATCGCGATGACCTGCGAGCTGTGCCACTCGAGCTCCTTGTTCGGCACCATCTACGAGGGGCAGCCCAACCCGTTTTCCTCGATGGAGCAGCTGTTCCGCGAGATGTCGCGGATCTCCGACGGCGACGAGACCGACCCGCTCTACGACAAGAACCCCGGCCGCAACTCCATCGTCAACGGCGCGGACCAGCTCGGCCTGGTGGGTCTGATCATTCGCCAGCCCGACCTCGCCCTCGACCTTCCGGTCCTGGCCCAGGTCGTGAGCGACACGGCGATGGAGTACAAGCCCGAGTTCGACGCGCTGGCCTACGTCAAGACGCCGCCCTGGTACACCTACCGCACCAAGCGGAGCGGAGCCGCGGGCTACTACTTCGACGGCGGGCACCCCAAGGACGGCAACTTCTCCGCCTTCACGTACCTCGCTGGGTTCCACGAGCCCGATGGCGCGGACGTCCGTGCGGCGCTCAGCGACTGGATGCTCGGCGGACATGCCTACCTCGCGACCCTGCGCGGCCCCGCGTACCCCTTCGCCATCGATGCCTCCGCGGCCCGACGCGGGCGCTCGCTGTACGAGAAACACTGCGCCAGCTGCCATGGGCACTACGAGGGGGACGAGGCCACGCCCGAGACCCTCGTCTATCCCGGCCTGGTCGTGCCCATCGAAGAGATCGGTACCGACCCTCATCGCGCGCACTTCCCCGTCTCGTTCAAGGTGCGCATGCGAAAGATCCTGCGCGACGAGTACATCCCCAACCGAGGCTACGCCGCGATGCCGCTGAACTCGGTCTGGGCCCGCGCCCCCTACCTGCACAACGGCTCGATCCCCACCCTCGCCGCGCTGCTCGACCCCTCGCTTCGCCCCCGTCGCTGGGCCCTGGTCGCCAACCCCAACAACGAAGACGACTTCCTGAAGGACGCGGTGGGCTGGCGCTACGAGACCTTGGCCGATGGTGAGCAGACCGATCACATGCGGGTCTACGATCCCGACGTCGTGGTCGGCCTCGGCAACGAGGGGCACACCTATGGCTCGCAGCTGCCCGCTTCCGACCGCGCGGCGCTCATCGAGTTCCTCAAGACGCTCTGAGACGTTCGCTAAAGCGTCGAACGAGGCGACGGTCGTGTAGCCTCGGCGACGCCGCGCTGCGCCTGGACATGGCTTCGGGTCGAGTTTCCGTGGGCGTGGCAGCCCCCGGTAGAGATATGAGCCAAGTCGAAATTCGGTTACCGAAGAATCGAAGACGGGGACGAGTTTTTCTGGCCTACACGACCTCCCGTGCAGGCTTCTGCGCGATTGGGTCCCGATGAGGGCCCGCGACCGTGACCGTTCTCCACCGCTCCGTACGCTGTCGGGCATCCGCTGCATTCGTCGGTATCTGCGCAGCACTCCTTCGACTCGCCTTCGGGCATCGATCGGTGTCGGAGGAATGTGCGGATATTCGCTATCGTGAACATTCTCGTTTTTCTTTGAGACAAAACGAGTGACCGGACGGAGACAATCTTCATAAACGTCATTGATGGAATCATCTCGCCAATTCGCACACGACGCCGTGGAGCTCCACGCCGTCGTCGAGGCCTCATCGACGCCTCGCCTCCTTCGTTCGAAGGCGTGTCGGCCACTTGGTCAGTCTCGCCCCGGCCACTTCGGTTCACTAGGCTGACTCGACAATGGAGCGCAGCGACATCGAACTGCTCGATGCCTGGCAGAGTGGAGAGGGTGATGCCGGAGCCACCCTATATGCCCGGTACTTCGAACTCGTCCGCAACCTGTTGCGAGGGAAGACGGCCGAGGAAGAGGACGTCCTGCAGCGCGTCTTCGAATGCCTGGCGCGATCCCGCGGGGCGATGGAGATCCGCACGAGCTTTCGCGCCTATCTCGCCGCGATCGCCCGCAACGAGCTCATCAAGCACCTCCGCGAGCGGGCCAAGGACCCCCAAGACTTCGACCCGCAGATGGCCTCGGCCGAGTCCTTGATGCCCTCGCCGAGCGAGGTCGTGGCCCGACGGGCCGAGCACCAGGTCCTGCTCATGGCCCTGCTGCGAATTCCGCTCGATGCCCAGATCTTGCTCGAGCTGCACTACTGGGAGCACATGTCGACGGCCGAGCTGGGCGAGGCCTATGACGTCCCCCGCAGCACGGTCAAGTCCCGGCTGCAGCGAGCACGACGGCAGCTGGAGGACCAGTTTCGCGCCATGACCCTCGATCCGACGCTGGCCGAGCACACCACGCGGAACATCCAGCGCTGGGTTCATGCCATTCGCGAGCAGGCCAACTGGGAGCTCGGGCGGTGAGCACGACCTCGGTCTCGCGTGTCTTCCGACTCAACGACCGCCCGGTCGACGAGGTCGCCGATCGCCACCTCGAGCGGAGGATCGCGAGCCGGCTCTTTTCGACCGTCGCCCCCCGCATGACGATCGGGCGCTTCGAGGTCCTGGGGACCCTCGGCAAGGGCGGCGGCGGCATCGTCTACGAGGCTCGCGATCCCAAGCTGCATCGTCGGGTCGCGATCAAGGTCTACGCCTCCCACCCCTGCGCGGCACGGGCCAGCACCCTGCGCTTCGAGGGCAGCGAGCTCCATACCGAGGCACGCACCCTCGCTCAGCTCTCGCACCCCAACATCGTCAAGGTGTTCGAGGTCGACGAGGACGGCGGGGACGTGTTCATCGTGATGGAGAAGGTGGAGGGCGCGAACCTGCTGCAGTGGCTGCTGGGCGCGGGGCAGCACAGTCCCCTGGCAACGAAACTTCGGTTGCTCAGCGGCGCGGCCAAGGGACTGAGGGCGGCCCACGCCCACGGGGTGGTGCACGGGGACATCAAGCCGGGCAACATCCTGGTCGACGGCAAGCTCAACGCGATGCTGGCCGACTTCGGCCTGGCGTCGCCGCTCGACGACGACACGGGCTCGGGCGCCCGCCGCCAGACGCTCGCGGGCACGCCTCCCTATATGGCGCCCGAGCAGCACTACCGCGCCCCCCCGAGCGTGCGCACCGACATCTACTCGTTCTGCGTCACGGTCCTCGAGGTCCTGACGGCGCAGCGAGTCTTTCGCGGCACCTCGCTCGAGGAAATCATCGAAGCCAAGACGCGCGGGGTCGAGCAATTCATGGGCATGGTGCCTCCGCACCTGCGGGCCGCCTTGCGAGCGGGGACCCAGCACGATCCTCGTCGGCGGCTCGACACCATGGAACCGCTGGTCGAAGCGCTGAGCCGACCTGCGACCGGACGACGCAAGGGGCTATGGGCCATCCTCGCGGCGATCGGCCTGAGCTCGGCCACGGCCCTGGCGAGCGTCGGTGACCACGACGAGCCGTGCCAGCCCTCCCCGCACCGTCTCGAAGAGGTCTGGAGCGGGGAGCACCGCGGCGGCATCGAGGAGGCCTTCGTGCGCACGGGTCTCGAGCTGGCCCCGGAGGCGGCGCGGCGCACCATCGTCGCGCTCGATGGCTATGGAGCCCAGTGGCAGCAGGGGGCCCGTGAGCACTGCGATGCGATGGACATGATGAGCACCGAGCTCAGCCTGCGCCAAGCCGCGTGCCTCCATCGCAGCCTCGCCGCCATGACCTCGCTGGTGCAGCTGCTGCAGACGGCCGATGCCGCGTTGGTGACCTCCGCCCCCATGGCCGTGGCTTCGCTGCCCGGGATCGACGGCTGCGAGGCGGACGTGCTCGACCCGCAAGCCCGCACGGCCTCCGAGGCGGAGATTCTCACCGAGCTCGCCCGCACCGAGATCACCCGAGAAGCGGGCCGCTTCCGCGAGGCCGATGCCATGCTCGGCGGGCTGGTCGAACGCTCGGAACAATCGAGCCCCGGCATTCGTGCCCGCGTGCTCGACGTGGGAGGCATGACCGCTCGCGATCTCGGCGACACCGAGCGCGCCCACGCCATGCTCGAGCAAGCCTATGAGTTCGCCGTGCAGGCCGACGACGACGAGATCGTGGTCCGTACCGCCGCCAACCTCAGCAGAGTCGTGGGGTTCTACAACGGTCGGCAGGACACGGGCCGCACCTGGGACCAGGTGGCGATGGCTCGCGCCCAGCGATTGCCGGCCGATTCCGAGGCGCGGCTCGATGCCATGCGCAACCACATCTCTCGGCTTTTTTTCGAGACGAGATACGCCGAGGCCGTGCCGCTGCTCCGCGAGTACGGCGAGCGCGTGCGGGCGGCCGGGATCCGCCCCTTCGAACGCGTGGGAGTACCCAACGACCTCGCCGTCGCCTGCATCCAGCTCGGGTACTACGCCAAGGCCAAGGTCCAGCTCGAGCGCGCCCTCGCGGCGGGCAAGGAGCTGCTCGGGGCCGACCACCCCCGGCTCAACGAAGTCTATTTCAACCTCGCGTTCGTCAGCCGCTTCGAGGGCGAGAGCACGAAGGCCCGACGCTACCTCGAGCGCGCGTACTCGATCTCTCGCGCCGCCCGGGGCCCCGACCACGAGGCGGTGGCCATGCCCGCGTTGATGCTGGCGGAGCTCGATCTGGAGGCGGGGCACATCGAGCGAGCGCGCGAGCGCGTCGACATGAGCCACCAGATCCTCACCAAGCTCCACCCCGAGGGCACCCGGGATTTCTCCGCGTCGTATCGCATGCAGGGAGAACTCGCGCGGCTCGAGGGCGACCACCAACGCTCGATTCGGCTCCAGCGTCGGGCCCTCGAGGTCGTGTACCGCTACACCTCGCGGGACTATCCGGGCAGCGCCAAGTATCTGCTGACCCTGGGGCGAGCGCTGCACGACGGCGGCAAGCTCGAGGAGGCGCACGAAGTGCTGGCCGACGCAGAGGCGATGATGCGCGAGCATCGGGCCGAGACGGTCATGCGCTGGCAGGCCACGCTGCATCGCGCCGCCGTGCTGTGGGACGAAGGCCAGATCGAGCACGCGCGCCGAGTCGCTCGGCCGGCCCTGCGCGAGCTGTCGCAGCGTGGCACCGAGGCGGCCCTGGCGTCCGTGGAGTGGTGGAACGAGCGCGACGACGGGCCCTCAGTGGCCAGCAATGGCCTCGAGCCACCGGTCGATGGCCGCGACATCCTCCGAGTGTCGATCCACGCCCCGTAGCAGGGCATCCAGGGCCTGGCGAGCGAGCTGGGCCGCATGGGCCGAGTTGTCTCGAGCTTCGTGCACGCGGGCGACCCCGAACAGGGCGCGGCCGCGAAGGACCAGGCCGCTGTTGCCTCCCTCGGTGAGGGCCAGCGCCCGCTCGAGGTGCGTCGCCGCCTCGTCCACTCGCCCGGACTCGAGCTCGACGATCCCCAGCTCGAGGAGCAGCTCGATGAGGTTGCGATGCTCCCGTCCCCACTCCTTCTCGGCCCGACGCAGCCCTCGCTCGAGTTCATCGTGGGCCTCGTCGAGCTTCCCCGTGCGTTGCAGGAGTGCGCCCCGCAGTCGGTGTACGGGGGCATCCCCGGTCGGCGCCGTACCGACGCCCTCGTCGAGCGTCTCCTCGACTGCTTCGAGCGTCTCGGCCGCTTCCTCGAGGCGGCCCAGGTCGAGCAATGCCCACACCTTGTAGGCCAGCAGACGCCGCACCGTCTTGACGTTCGACTCCGTTCCTCGCTCGAGGATCCGCAGCCCTCGCTGCACCTGGACCAGCGCCCGCTCGGCATCGCCCTGACGCCGGTACACGTCGCCGCGATCGCCCAGCAGCATCGCGTAGTCGGGATGCTCCTCCCCCATGACCGGGGCATAGGCCTCGAGCGCCTGGGTGAAGTCGCGCTCGGCCTCGCTCAGGCGACCGAGCTGCACCAAGATCGCCGCCCGGGTGCCCTGCGAGCGAGCGAAGGTCGGATGCCCCTCGCCGACCGTCTCGCGCAGGACCTCCATCGCCCCGTTCATCTCGTCGAGCGCCAGCCCGTTGTTGCCCTGAAACATCAGCAGGAGCGCATACGCGGACTCGACCTGAGCATAGCGCGGGTGCTGGCGACCCACCGCGACGTCGAGCAGCTCCATCGCTCGCTGCAGATGCGATGCGGCATCGTCGAGCTTGTTCAGGCCCTGGTAGCAGAGGCTCAGGTTGAAGTGGCACACGCCCGCGCTCAAGCTCGCGGGGCCGTCGGCCTCGATGGTCTCGTCGAGCGAGCGCTGAAAGTGGGGAAGCGCCCGCTCGATGTCGTCGTTGACCGCGTAGACCACCGCCAGGTTGCCCTCGAGCTTGGCCCGCAGCGACCGTGAATCCGTCAGCTCGGCGAGCGAGGCCTCGGCATGCCGGGCCCATTGCTCCGCGGCCGGGGTGTCGTCGAGATCGGTGCCCGCCACGAACACCAACGCGATCGCAGCCGTGGCCGCGGTGTGGTGCGCTCCGTGGCGCTGGGCCTGGTAGGCCGCCTCGGACAGGTGTTCCCGGGCTTCCCGGGGTTTGCCCGCCCCGAGGAACGCCTGCCCGAGCCGGAGCCGGGCACGGGCCTGGAGCGTGGGATGGTCACCGCTCTGCGCCAGCTCCAGCGCCTTGCGAGCCGCCTCGATGGACCCCTCGGATGCGCCCTGCTCCTCGGTGTCCATGCTCTTTTCCATCCACGCTTCGACCCGAGATTCGAGGGCCAGGTACTCCTGGCTCGGATCCCGCGGCGCACCATCGCGAAGCCGCTCTGCATCTTCACACCGCGCGACATCGGGCCACGACGAGACCTGCTCGATGGCGCTGCGGATCGTGCCCACGTCTGCCTCGCGAAACCGTCCCAAGGTCTCCGCCATCCGCGAGCGGGCTCGGTTCAGGCATCGCAGCTGGCGCTCGAGCCCAGGCGCCGCATCGTCCGCCTGAGCGTGCCCGGTGCACACGGCTTCGTAGGCTTGCTCCCATCGTCGCGTCCGCTCGTCGACCATGGGAACGACCCGCGACGCGGTATCGGCCGCATAGGTGAGCCCGGACTGCGAAAACCCGTCTCGGACCTGCGCCCGCGCTTCATCGTTCCACATCGCGGCCGTACTCGCGTCGCGAAGATCGCAGCGCCGTTGGGTCCTCGCGTCGAGGCCGACGAAGCTGATGCCCGCCACCACCGTCAGTGCGACGCCCGCCCCGAGCAAACGTCGGCGCCAGGGAAGTCGGGCGCGGATCCGCCGTAGCTCGTCACGCACCACGTCCATCGTCGGGTGGCGCTTGGCCGCCTCGGGGGCCATGCCGACGCGCAGAAGCTCGATCAGCCGCCGCGGCAGGCGAAAGCGACCGTTGCCGAAATCGATCGGTTGGCGCAGCTTGGCCCGAGCCAACCACCGCAGGTTCTTGTCGACATGCGGCCGACGCCCCATCAATAGCTCGTACAGCGCGACACAAAACGCGTACTGGTCGCTGCGCGGCCCCACCTCGCCCGTGGTCAGCTGCTCGGGGGCCATGTAGGGCGGCGAGCCCATCACCACGCCATCGCTCGTCAGCGAAGAGCGCCCATCCAGCTCGTGCTCACCGAGTTCATCCAGATTGACGCCGAGCCTCGGGCTCAGGTCGTCCTCGCGGTTGGAGATGCGGGCGAGCCCGAAGTCCATGACCAGCACCCGGCCGGAGGGTTGCCGCATGAGGTTGCCCGGCTTGAGATCGCGATGAATGAAGCCCGCCTCGTGGACCGCGGCCAGGCCGGCCGCGACTTGCTCGAAGACCTCGAGGATCTCCGGCAGCGGGGGCTCCCCCTTGGCCCACCGCGACAACGTGCCCCCCTCCACCAGCTCCATGGCGATGAACACCCGCTGCTCGTGTACGCCGACGTCGTAGATCGAGACCACGTTCGGGTGGGACACGCTCGCCGCGGCCATCGCCTCGCGCCGTAGCCTCTGCGCTGCCCGCTCGTCCTGTCCGATGCGATCGTGGAGCAGCTTGATGGCGATGGTCCGCTCGAGTCGAGGATCCCAAGCACGCCACACCACCCCGAACCCACCTGCGCCGAGCTCCTGCAGGATCTGGTAGCGGTCGATGGAGCTGCCCGGGTAGCGGCTGGCCTCGAACGCGTTGCGCAGCTCGTCGTCGAGTTCCTGAGGACCGCCCAAGCCCGAGGCCGTCGCCTCGAGCCTCGGATCCTCGCCATCGGTCACCGCGTAAGCATACCGGTTTCTATATCCACTGGTAGCTGGGCATCTCGGTCAGACCGGGCACTTCGCGCACCGTGCCCAGGTTGTTGCCACGCGGGTGAAACAGAGGAACCAGGATGAAACGCCCGTGGGGCACCGTCCACGCCCCGCCAATGCCCTCGAGGTTGTGGTGGGCGACTTCGACGAAGTTGTCGCCCTCGCGGCTCATCCAGATCGGCGAAACTTCATCGTAGTGGGCGAGCAGTCGATCGCGAGCCTCCGTCACCAGGGAGGGTGCTCCCGAGACCGGACAGTGGTTGAAGGTCGCGATCTCGCCGTCGTACTGCATGCTGCGATAGGTCCAATTCGAGGTCCCGCACACGAGGTACTCGTCGTCGAAGATCGCCAGCTTGGAGTGGATGGTCGGCTGGTCGAGGCCCACGTGGGGCGGCGCCCCGAAGCGCACCGGAGTGTAGAAATGAAACGTCCCCTCGACGGCGGTGATGCGGGTGAACGGCACCGTCTTGGTGCCCCGCCCGTTCTCCTTCGTGATCTCGAGCCCGTCGCCCAGCAGCCAGCGCTGGTGAGGTTGGAGCGTAGCGCCCGTCGAGCCGTCGTAGGAGTCGATCACGTTCCAGACCGATGCCCCCACCCGGTCCACGTCGCGCTGCTCGTTGGGGTTGCTCTTGGACATGTAGAACACGCGCTGGCAGATCGGCGGAGGCATCCGCAAGATGAGCTGCAGCCACGAACGCCTGGTCATGAGACCAAAGCCCCCCGGGGTCCCGATGTTGGTGAGGATGCGGATCCGCAGCGCCGGGTTGGCCTGCCAGGCCTGGTACAGCGCACGGACGATCTCCGGGTCCGTGAACTGGTTGTTCTCCATGTAGATGTAGTGCTTGGCGGCGGAGATGCGCGCGAGGATCTCGTCGCGTAGGTCGCGGTGGCGGAACAGCGTGGTGGAGCGGGTCAGCCGAATGGCGGTGGTCGTCGTCGGCGTGGTGACCGTCTGCGGGGTGTCGTTGGGCTCGATCCGCACCGCGGCCGCGCGCAGGGTGCTGCGACTGCCCGCCCCCACGTAGCGCGTACGCACCTGACGGGTGAGCCGAGCGGTGGGGATGGTGGCCGCCTGCATGGCCACCGCCCGATTCCACCGCCGCATCCACTCCGCCTCGATGGCATCCGTACCCGGACCCACCACCCGGACCGCGGTGTCGTGCCATCCGTTCTTCTTCTGAGGATCGTTCATGTGGCGACGGTGGTCACAGCAGTCCCAGTAGTAGTTGGCGAGGTTGAAGCCCCCCACGATCGCCGTACGCTGGCCGCCGACGGAGAAGATGGCGATCTTCTCGTGATTGCTCGATCCGGTGACGCCTTCGTAGCGCTCGAGATAGACCCGGACTCGCCCCGGCAGCGGGTCGGGAGGAGGCTTGGCCGCGGCGGCCGTGGCCGCGATCGCATCCTTGACCATCAGCGCATCGGCCAAGCGCGCGTGCTCCTGGGCGTGGTGCCCCTCCTTGAAGCGGTCCTTGAAATTCGGATACCAGACGATGATGTCGACGTCGTGCCCGGCCATGATCACGCGGGCCACGTGCTCCACCAACGTCTCCTGCGCGTTACCGTAGTGCGTCCGGTCGCCGAGATAGACCGAAGCGTTGATCATCCAGTAGGCCAGGCGCACATAGGTGTGAGGCCCGGGCTGGGCGGCGGCGACGGCCATCATCTGGGTCCGCAGCTCGCCGAAGTACTGCTCCCCGTCCATGAGGAAATCGACCTCGTCCGTGCCCATCGTGGCCTTCTCTCCGTACGTGAAGCAGCCGGGGAGCACCGCGCTTTGGCCATCGGAGCCGGTCACCTTGACGTCGACCGTGCCCGGGCCCACGCCGGGGGGCGCTCGGACGTAGAGCAGCTTGCGGTGCATGAACATCCGCTTGGCGGGCACGGTGCCGAACTCGACCTTGGGGTACTTGGCGCGCTCGAAGTACTCGCCTTCGATGCGCACCGTGGTGCCCCCGGCCACGATGCCGTGCTTGGGCATCAGCGCGTCGATGCGAGGCGCGTGATAGGTGTAGGCATCGGGGAGTTCGTCGAAGGCGACGTTCGAGTTCCCCACCGCCACCGAGACGGGACCTTCGGGACCCGGGGGGATGCGAACCCGCAGCTGGGTGGTGCTCAGGCGCTCGATGTCGGTGACGTTGACGCCCCCGAACTCGACCCAGGTCTTGCCGTTGAAGTGGGTGCCCGTGATCGTCAGCCGGGTCCCGCCCGCGGTGGGCCCTCGCGTCGCGCTGAGCTTGGTGATCGTCGGGGGGTGGAACTCGAAGCCCTGCGGGAGGTCACCGTAGACGCCATCCGGGTTCTGAATCCGCACGTCCACCTTGCCGACCAGGTCGATGGGCAGCATGGCCCGCACGTCGGTGGGGCTGTCCCAGACCTCGTGGGACGACTGCGCGCCGTCGAAGTAGACCCGGCATCCCGGCGCGAAGTAGTCGCCCGTGATCAGCACGACCTGCTCGGCCCCGGCCGAGGCCGAAGTCGGCGCGACCGCATCGAGCCGCGGCGCGTGATACTCGAAGCCCTCGGGCAAGGTCGCCACGCTCCCGTCGGGCCGGGTGAGCACCACCGCCACCGTGCCCGGCATGCTCGGCCCAACCGTGACCGTCAGCGACTCGGGCTCGACCCTCACCACCGTCGCCGGACGATGGCCGACCTTCACCGTCAGCCCGGGCTCGAAGCCCTGCCCTTCGATGACGACCTCGTAACCGCCTCCGGTCGGGCCTCCGGGAGGCACGCAGCGACGGAGGGTGATGGGTATGGCGTGTTCGGCTTCGGTCAGCACAAATGCAGCTCCTCGAGGGCATCCACCGTGGCGTCGTCGAGTGCGCCCGTCTCCGGGATGCCCGCCTCGCGTTGGAGGTCACGCAACGCCCGAACCGTGCGGGGTCCGAGCTCGCCCTGTTCGTCTTCGTCGTGGACGAGCAAGCCCAGCGAGCGCAGCCGGGCTTGGACGCCGCTCACGCGATCGAGCGGATCCAGGTGATTGACGAGCAGCTCGTAGCGCTCGGTTTCGGATTCGGCGCCCAGCTCGAGGGTGACGCGCTCGGTGTCGATGAGCATGGGCTCGTCGAGCTGCCCGTCGGCGTCGAGCCGACCGTCACGAACCTGGCCTCCGCCCGAGCCGTGCAGGGTGAGCAAATACGGCACGTCCGCGCGTGCCTCCCCGGCCCCGTCGAGGAAGCGCAGCTGCAGCATCGGTGTTTCCACGAACCGACGCACTCGGACCCGACTGCCCGCTTCCACGCGCTGTGGCTCGACCTGCAGGGCGGGGATCTCCACCACGTCCCCCGGCGCGAGCACGTTGGGGTGCGGCCGCTGCTGCCTCAGCGCGGCGTTGGCCTCCCAGAGTCGCTCGCAGCCGAAGCCATGGCGAGCGGCGATCTCGCTCAGGCCCTCGCCCGGCTGGACCTCGTACTGCGTCGGGCCCGTGGTCGGGGGCGGCTCGCTCCACTCGGCTTTGGCCCGGCTGCTCGCCTCCGCGTCTTCCATCCTCTCGCTGTCCTCGAGCGTCCATCGTTCGGCATCCACATCAGGCAGGCTCAGCGCGTAGCTCCCGGGCTCGAGCCCCTCGAAGCGCAGGTCACCGCGCACGTCCGTCCGCCCGAGCAGCGACTTCCCGTCGCCGTTGCGCAGCTCCACCGTCGCCCCCGCCACCGGGTGCTCGTGTTGGTCGCATAGCCGCACCTCGATCGCCCGCCGTCGCGGATCGCCGCACCCCTCGACATCCCCCGCGATGCATCCGTTCGCAGCGCCCCCCGTCGCGGTGTCGGCCGCAGCCAATCGCGCCGCCATGTCCGACACGACTGGTTCGGGCTCGGTCTCCTCTCCCGGATAGGGATACGCCAAGACGCTCGGCCAGCGAGCACCCCCTTCCAGACGAAGCGCGCGTTCATGGCTCACCGCCTTGCACCGCCCTCCGCCGCCGCGGCGTGCCGCTGTCGAGCCTGCGCGTTGGCGTGCTCGCTCCGCAGTCGCTCGATCGAAGCCCTCACCAGCCGATCGAGCCTCGCGCTGGGCAACGGGACCTCGCCGTCGCTCAACAACGCCGCCATCCATGGTCGCTCGAGGTCGCAGTTCCAGCCGTAGACCACCAGTAGATTGAGGAACCGCGCGAGATCTCGAAAGGTCACCAAGCCATAGCCCACCGCCCGGAGCGCGCCCTCTTCGACCTCATCGCGGAGTTCGTCCTCGTCGAGCGCCACCAGCTCCTCGGGGAACGAGCGCCGAAGCTCGGCCACCAAGGTATCGAGGAGTGGCCGCACCCGCGGCCGACGAAGGCCCCGAAGGTGCTCGGGGCGCATGACGAAGAGCTCAGTGAAGCCAGCGTTCATTGGCGTGCCCCCATGAAGAGACGAAGTGGCCGCGGGCGGACGATGCGATCCAAACAGACACCGTTTTCGGCTACAGCAGCCACACCAGCACCACGATCCACACCGTAAAGTTGAACACCAGCACGCCCACGCGATCCCACGCCACCATGGGCATCGCCGGCGGCCGCCACTCCACACCACTGGTCGCAGGAGCGACCACGAAGATGTCGCTGCTCCCCGGCTCCGTAATGGTCATCACCAACGCATTCCCTTCATCGAATCGCAGGCCACATCGATGAAGAGTGTGCTCACGGTCGGTCGGACGACGGTTCGACGCTCCGGCGGCATGCAGGGCGTCGGCGACCGGCTACCGACCCGCGTTCTTGCTTCGGGCGCTCGCAGCACGGGGCTGCGCCGCGCCGAGCGAGCCCCGTATCGCCTTGAAATCACACACGGAAGGCCACGCGAAGCACCACGCCTTGACCGGGGCGCCCGTGCGACCGATTAACGCCTTCGGAAAGCACCGCCGTGCCCTCGCACCCCTCCTCCGTCACTTTTCGCCTTCGTCGCCTGCTCGGGCTGGAACTCGACGTCTCCCCGCAGGTCGATGTGCCCCGGGAAGTGCTCGGCACGGAATACGGGGGGCACTGCGTGTCGCTGCCGCCGCTCGACGCCAGCAGCGTGGTGTACTCGGTCGGCTTGGGCGAGGACATCTCGTTCGACCTCGAGCTCATCGAGCGCGTCGGGGCCCAGGTCCACGGCTTCGATCCCACCCCGCGCTCGATCGCCTGGGTGAAGGAGCAAAACCTGCCGCCGCAGTTCGAGCTGCACGAGATCGGCTTGGGTGCCGAGGACGGCGAGCTGGCCTTCAACCCGCCGGAGAACCCCGAGCACATCTCGCATACCCTGCTCGAGCGGCCCAAGACCTCCGGCAGCAGCATCACCGTGCCCATCCGCAAGCTCTCCACCGTGATGGAAGAGCTCGGGCACACCCGCCTCGACGTGCTCAAGCTCGACATCGAAGGCAGCGAGTACGAGGTCATCGACGACCTGCTCGCTCGCGGCACCGACGTGGGTCAGCTGCTCATCGAGTTCCACCACCAGTTCAAGTCGATTCCCGTGGCTCGCACCCGGGACGCGATCGCCAAGCTCAACGACGCCGGATACTCGGTCTTCAGCGTCTCGCCCAGCGGACGTGAAGTCTCGCTCATCCGTCGCTGACGAGCCGGTATCCACATGCGGATCCTGGTCGTTGCCACTCACATCAAGGTGCCCGACTCGCACGGCGGGTCGACGCACGTCAGCGAGCTGCACCGCAACCTGGGGCGCCACGGACCCACGCTGCTGTTGTGCCGCAACGGCTCGAGCGGCGACAACGTGGTCGGCGTGTCGTTTTACGGCAAGCACCCGCCGCTCGGCCTCAAGCACGCGCTGTCGGTGGCCTACCTGCCCAAGGCCCTCCGGGCGGCGCGTCGCTTCGCGCCCGACGTGATCTACGAGCGCGGGTCTTCGAACGGCCTGGGCATGATGCTCAGCCGCATCCTGAAGATCCCCATGCTCACCATGGTGCTCGACGAGCACTACAGCCCGCTGTCGCTGGCCCACGCGCGTCGCATCATCGCCACCAACCTCGAGCTCATCCCCGCCGCGCACCGCCACAAGGGGGTGAAGGTCAGCTGGGGCGCCAACACCGACCACTTCCGGGCGGACCTCGACGGTGCCCCCGCCCGCGCGCAGTTCGGGTTCGAACAGGACCAGACGGTCGTCGGCTACACGGGCTCCTTCCAGGACTGGCACGGCCTGCGCTACCTGGTGCAGGCCGCCGAGCGGCTCCGCGATCGCCCCGTGCGGTACTTGCTGATCGGGGATGGCCGTCGCCGCGAAGAGACCGAGGCCGCAGTGGCCGAGCGAGGGCTCCGCGATCGTTTCGTGTTCACCGGGCGCGTGCCCTACGACGACGTGCCGCGGCTGCTGGCCGCCGCCGACTGCTGCGTCGCCCCCTTCGACCCCGATCGCCACCCGCTGTCCGCCCGCGAGGGCTTTGCGCTCGATCCCCTCAAGGTGTTCGAGTACCTCGCCATGGCCAAGCCCACGATCACCATCAAGGCGGGCAACATCGAGGCGCTGTTCCGCGATCCCGACCACCTGACCATGGTGCCGCGCCGCGATCCCGCCGCCCTGGCCCAGGCCATCGAGCATGTGGCCGACAACCCGGAGGCCGCCCGCGAAGCGGCACGGGCCGGGCATCAGCGCGTGCTCGAAGACCGTACCTGGGCCTCCCACGCCGCTCACCTCGCGACCCTCTTCGAGCAGATGATCGAAGAGGATCGGCGCGGCTAGCTAGCCACAGAAGCCGCCCTCGAGACTGAGGGCCGTCCCCTGGACCACCACCTCGGGGATGTTGCAGCTACCCCCGTTGCAGTCGCCGTTGTCGGCACACTCGGAGCAAACCTCCAGGACGGGAATGCCCATGATGTCGGCGGGCACGCACAGGTCCGAGGCGCACTCTTCCGGGCCGTTGCAGCCGCCCAGCAGCGGCTGCGAATCGGGGGCGACGCAGTGCCAGAATCCACCCAGCACCCCGAGGTCATACTGCGGTGCGCACTCGAGCCCCGGGGCGCAGTCGGAGTCGGTGATGCACTGGCCGCACGTGCTGTTGTCGAGGATGCCCGGGACCTCGATGATGCCGTTGCACAGCAGGCCGTCGCTGCACGCGTCCGACGTGTTGCAGCCGGCCCCGATGCCCCCGTCGGTGCACACGGCGGGGACGCCCTCGAGGGGATTGGGCACGCTGCAGCCGAGGTCGCAATCGTCGTCGTCCAGGCACTCGGAGCACACCCCGCCCAGGGGGCCGACCACGAAGCACATGCCGGAACAGCACTCCTCGTTGTCTGCACAGGCCGCGCCGACCTCGAGCGGTCCCACGCAGGTGGGCCCTTCGTCGGCACCCGCGTCGGGGACGGGGACCGGCGGTGGCGGGGGAGGAGGCGAGGAAGTCACCGCATCGCCGCTGTCGTCGACGCTCGCCTGGCCCGTGGTCCCGGCGGTGGTGGGCATCGGTTGCGTCGAGGGCCCGGACGCACTCGAGGTCCCGCCTTCACCCGACGAATCTCCACCTTCATCCGACAGCACGATCGACGGTCCGCAACCGCCGCTCACGACCAAACACAGGCTCATCCAAGTCAAGCGCACATAAGTCATGCCCACCACGATACCCGAGTTCGTGGCCCGACCGGGGTCCCAATGTGCGTTCGGACCCAAACCAAGGGAATCACACGCCCCTTCCGCCGCCACCGCTTGTCCCGCCGCGCCGCTCTGATACGGTCTCGGCGCTTCCCCCCATGAAGATCCCACTCAAGGTTGCGCACTACGGGCGCTTCGACCCACGAACCACCACGGGCGGCGTCGAGACCTTCGCGCGCAACCTGGGCATCGTCTTCGAAGAGGTCGAGTTCCTGACGCCCAAGACCACGGACTTCGCCGACGTCATGCGACGGAAGCTGCCCGTGATCTGCGACAACCAGCTCGTGGCCGACTGGCCGCAGCCCTACCCGGTCATCGGGTTCCAGCACGGCGTGGCCGCGGTCAAGGCCACGCTCACCAAGACCCGCACCGACAAGAAGCTCGCCAAGGCTCAGGCCAAGGCCGCCAGCCGCCCCAATACCATATGGGTGGCCTGCGCCCGCTGGATCAGCCGAACCTTCGAGCACCTCCAGGGCAACGCCGCCGACCACGTCGTCTACCACCAGGTCGACATCGATCGCTTCGACGGCCGGCTCGACAACGAGGGCAGCACGCTGGTGCTGCACGATGGCCGCTCCGAGCACAAGGGCAAGGCCTTGTTCGAGCACCTGGTCCGGGCGCTGCCGCAGTGGCGCTTCGAGTCGCTCAACTGCACCGCGGCCGAGGTCCCCGATCGCATGCGCAAGGCCGCCGCGTTCCTGCACCTCAGCCGCTACGAGGGCAACTCGATCGTCTGCAACGAGGCCATGGCCATGGACCTGCCCTGCCTGTTCACCCGGGTCGGGCTCATGCAGGACGGCGAAGACCTCGACGTCTCCATCGTCGACGCCGAGGAGGTCTACGGCCCCCGCGACCGGCTCGAGACCTGCGTCCGCCAGTTCCTCGACGGGCTCACTTCTCGCCAGTACAACCCGCGACGCTGGAGCCTCGCCAACGCCACCCCGGCCGCGCACGCCGTCGCCTGGCGCAAGGTCATGGTCGACCTCCACAAGCGCGGCGGCTGGGCGCTGCCGCCCGGCCTCGCCGACGGCTGAGCCGCGATGAAACTCCTACTGGTCACGCAGGATTTTCCTCCGCACGTCGGGGGGATCCAGACCTGGTCCCACGAGCTCGCGCGGCGCTTCGCCAGCTCGTGCCGCGACTTCGCCGTGGTCGCGCCCGACGTCCCGGGCTCCGCCGAGGTCGACCGCGAGCTGCCCTTCACCGTGCATCGCGTGCGGGGCACCTCGAATACCGTGCCCTTGGCGGCCGTGCCCACGCTCATCGCGGCCGGTCGCAAGCGTCGCTTCGATACCGTGCTGCATGCCCAGTGGCAGACCATGGTGGCCTCCACCACCGCGGCCGAGTTCGGCGGCCCCCAGCGCATCTTCGCCGCCGCCCACGGTCGGGAGCTGCTCTTTGCTCCGCTGTCCAAGCTCCGCGCGGCGCAGCGCAAGTACGATCGCCTGCGCGAGCGCATGCTCCGTCGGGCCAACCGGGTCTTCCCCGTCAGCCACTACACCGCGGGCCTGGTGGAGCAGCTCGGCGTCTCCCCTGAGCGCATCACCGTCGTGGGCAACGGCACCGATCCGCAGCGCTTCGTGCCCATGGACGTCTCCGCATTGCGGAGCGAGCGAGGCCTCGCCGATCGCCGTGTGGTGATGACGGTGGGGCGCCTCGACCCTCGTAAGGGCATCGACACCGTCATCATGGCCCTCCCCGCGGTCATCGAGCGCGTGCCCGAGGCGATCTACCTCATCGTCGGCCGCGGCCCCGATCGCGCCCGACTCGAGGCATTGGTCCAAGAGCACGGCGTGGCCGACCACGTGCGTTTCGAAGAGCACGTGCCCGAAGACCAGCTCGTCGCCACCTTCAACCTCTGCGACGTCTTCGTGACCGCCTCGCGGCACGAGCCGCCCAACGTCGAGGGCTTCGGCATCGTGTTCCTCGAGGCCAACGCGTGCGGCAAGCCGGTCATCGGAGCCCGCAGCGGAGGCATCCCCGACGCGGTGGTCGAGGGGGAGACCGGGCTGCTGGTCGAGCCGGGCAGTCCCGAGCAGCTCGCCGAGGCGCTGTGCGATCTGCTCGGCGACCCCGCCCGCTGCGAGGCCCTCGGCGCCGCCGGACGAGCCCGGGTCGAAGGCTCGTTCACCTGGGACGTGGCGCACGCTCGCCTGCTCGCCTCCATGCAGCAGTCGGGCTAGCGTGGTGTGTCAGTCCATCCGCGACGGACCGAGCGGGTACAAGAACTCCTTGAGCCGCGCGTTGACCTTGGCGGGTCGGTCGATCTGCACCCAGTGGCTCGCGTCGTCGATCACGTCGTAGCGGAAGTCGGGTGCAAAGGCCTCGGACGGCCGCGAGAACTCCTGCCCGATGTGCCGATCGCGTGCGCCCCAGATCACCTGCACCGGCCTCGGGATGGGCCGCAGTGCACGCTTGAGGGCGAAGGGGCTGCGCCACAGCAGCGCCCGGTAGTAGTTGAGCGCGGCGGTGGTGGAGCCCCCGGACAGCGCCTGCACGTAGCGATCGATGTCCGCCTCGGAGAACGCCCCCTCGCGCTCCGGCTCGTGCCGATACACCCTTCGCAGCAGCGCGCCGCCGTTTTTGGTCATGCGTCGCTCGGGCAGCAGGGGCAGCTGCATGAGCAGCATGTACGAGCTCTTCTTGACCTGGGTGCGGCTGCGCATCATCTGCATCTGGAACTGCGGATGGGGGCAGTTGAGCACCGAGAGCCGAGAGAGCCGGTCGGGGTGACGCATGGCGAACCACCATCCGACCAGGCCGCCCCAGTCGTGACCGACCACCGCGGCCCGGGTCTCCCCGAGGCGCTCGACGAGCTGGGCGATGTCGGCCGTGAGTCGCTCGATTCGGTAGGCCCGGACGCCGCTGGGTTTGTCGGACAGGTTGTAGCCGCGCATGTCGGGCGCGACTACACGATAGCCTGCACGCACCAACACCGGGATCTGGAAGCGCCACGAGTACCAGAACTCGGGGAAGCCATGCAGCAGGATGACCAGGGGCCCCTCGCCGGCTTCGACCACGTGCAGGCGGACTTCGTCGAGCTGCACGTAGCGGTGCGTGACGAAGTCGTCGTTCCAGGGGATGAGCTCTGGAGCGAATCGCAAAGAAGTGGGGCTCGGCGTCTGCGACATCGGCGAGGTCTTCATTCTACGGCATGCACCGCGTCATGACCCGGCCATGTTTTCAGAGTCTGCGCCCACTGCTCGGGGGTATTGCAGCCCTGCACGACGCGCGGCTGCGGCAACGCGTCCACGTCGATCCGAAGGGCGTCCAGGGTCTCGAACAAAGATCGGGCAGAACGCTGCCCCGACTCCAGCAAACGATGGACCGCGGCTTTGGCCGGGGAAACCCGCAAGGCCGCGCACAGGGGATGAAGCCGGGCACGACCGTCCGATGACCCCGGCTGGGCCGGCACCACCGCGGCGGCATCGGGATTGCCGACGAGCTGCTCGATCATGAAGTGCAGGTGGGCGGCGTTCATCCACGGCGAGTCGCAGGCCGCCGTACACGCCAACTCGAGACCTCGCGACGCACAGTGATCGAGACCGACCGAGAAACCGCGCAAGGGCCCATCGAAGGCGCGCTCTGCGGGGTCGTCGACCCGGACGGCCGGCGCGGGGAAGCTCGGCAGCGCACGCTGGGGCGAGCCGATCACCACCACCTCGAGCCCGGCGTCGAGCCCCGCCTGCACCACGTGCACCACCAGCGGTCGCCCGCGCAGCTCGAGCCACGCCTTGTCGCGACCCATGCGCTGAGACCGACCCCCAGCAAGCACGACGAGCCCGGTTCGCATCGACATCGTGCTCCGCAGCATTGCTCAACCGCCGCCCCGCGTCGAGGTGCTCGGGACGAGCCCGGATGCTACCGTCCGGGCTCCCCATGAAGCTCCGAATCCTCGATGACTCTCTGCGTCTGCGCCTCCCCAAGAGCGAGGTCGAGCAGCTACGCGCCACCGGTCGGGTCGAGGCCGCCGTCCACTTCGGGCCCGGGCCGGAGCAACGCCTCACCTACGCGCTGGTCGTGGTGCCCGAGACTCAGCGAATCTCGGCCGTGCTCACCGATCGCGAGGTCGCGGTGCACCTACCCGAGTCGGTGGCCCACGCGTGGGCGGACGGGGACGAGATCAGCCTGCGGGCAGAGCAATCGCTGGGCGACGACCGCTCGCTGTCGCTGCTGATCGAAAAGGACTTCAAGTGCGTCGTCCCCCGCGATGGCGAGCAGAACTACGACGGCTACGAAAACCCGAACCTCACCTGCTGAGCGCTCGCCCTACGAGGGCCCGACCACCCGCTGCGCCCCCGCGTAGACGTTGAGGGTCTGGTCCCGCACGAAGGCCACCAGCGTCAGGCCGGCGCGCGTGGCCAGGTCGATCGCCAACGAGGACGGCGCGGAGACGGCCGCGATCACGGGCAAGCCCGCCGCGACGGCCTTGAGCGCGAGCTCATAGGACACGCGCCCCGAGACCATCAGCACGTGATCCCGCAGCGGCAGCCGCCCCTGTCGCAACGCCCAGCCCACGACCTTGTCGACCGCGTTGTGACGCCCGACGTCTTCGCGCACGACCAGCGGCTCGCCCTCCAGCGAAAACAGGCCCGCCGCGTGCAGGCCTCCCGTGCGACTGAACACCGCCTGCGCCTCGCGAAGCTTCGCGGGCAGCTCGTATAGCCGCGACACGGACACGCGAAAGTCGTCGTGCATCGGCTCGCACCGCGTCATGACCTGATCGATGGTGACCTTGCCGCACAGACCACAGCTGCTGCTCGCATAGAGGTTGCGTCGGAGTCGGGCGAGATCGACCTCGACGTCGGGCGACAGCGTCGCTTGGATCACGTTGTTCTCGGCCGCCGGATCATCGACCACGGTGCAGTGCCGCACGCTCTGGATCGCCCCCGGTTCATCGACCACGCCCTCGGTGGCCAGGAACCCGAGCGCCAGCTCCTCGTCATGACCAGGCGTACGCATGACTACCGCCACCGACACGCCGCCAATGCGAATTTCCAGGGGTTCTTCGCGGGCGATGTCGTCGACGTGGTCGTGGTGGGAGTCGTCACACCAACGCACACGTTGTCGTTGGACGTGTGGATCGTCGGGCTCGGCAGCCATGGAAGGTTCGCCAGGAGGACACAAGCGGAGATCGTTGTAGCAAGGAGCCTCGCCGGTCGTTGTCGCTTTCCGGTAAACCAGCCGCTACGCCCAGGTAGAGGGTCGTTGGCGGCCTTCTGCGAACACGCCTCGTCGTCGCAATCCCCGGTCGGTCCTGCGGCAAAAACCGACCCGGCGTCGCGCGGCGACGAGCGATCGACGTCACACCGTGTCACCGCTCGGTCCCAAGTCCGACGAACTTCGCCCTCCCCAGGGATTCCCTCAGCGTGCGCGTCGTGTCGTGGGGCTCACCAGACGAACGAACGCTCCGAACCGCGTTCGATGCCGCGTTGCGGATGGGTGTACATTTTCTGGGTGATGCAACGAGGTGGAGTCGCGGCTGGTCTTGCCGCGGTGCTCGGGCTGCTCGTCGGGTGTCCGAGCAGCGACGAGGGGGAGGATGATGTCTTTGCGCGAGCGCTGATCGGGCCCGAGGGAGGTGAGGTCGCCGGGGGCAGTGTGGTCCTGGACATCCCCGCGGGTGCACTGACGGCGGAGACGGAGATCGAGCTTCGCCGCGCCGAGATCAACACGCTGACGGCACCGGGCTACCGCCAAGCGGGCGCGGTCATCTCGATCCACCCCGAAGGTCTGATCTTGCGACAGCCGGCTGCGCTGACCTTCACCAACAGCCGCGACGAGCCCGCCGTGCTCGTTCAGCAAGACGGCCTCCCCGTGGCCACGCACGGCGACACGGCCTACATCAACGAGTTTGCGGGGGCGGTGGCGAGCACTATCGAAGAGGAGACGATGCCTCGCGTGGTGGTGCAGGAGCCGAGCCTGGGGCTGCGCCCCGACGACGCGGGCACGACCCTTCGCGACACCGTGCGCCTGTCCTTGGAGGTCAGCGACACCCCCGATCTGGCGGTGGTGCTGACCATCTACGACACGGACGAAGCCTACGACAAACCGCTCAACGGCACGGGCGAGGGCGAGTGCGGGTTCCGGCTGCTCAACATCAACGGTGGCTCGCTCGCGGGCGACTGCACCGAGGGCTCATTCACGGGCACCGTTCGCACCACCACCTCGCTGGTCTCCTTCGATATCGAGCCCTTCCTCAGCGGCAAGATGGAGACCCCCGTCACCGTGGGCTTGGTGGTGGGCAACGAAGAGGTGGCCTATCACGCGGGCTTCTTCAGCTTCGACACCGGCTCGTGCTTCAACGAGACCTGCTCGGGCGTGGGCACCTGCGTCCCGCAAGGCGGCTCTGCGGTCTGCGAGTGCGACGAGGGCTTCCAAGCCGAAGGACTCGAGTGCGTCTGCGCCCCGCAATGCGACGGCCGACTCTGCGGACCCGACAGCTGCGGAGGCACCTGCGATCCGGGCTGCGGCGAGGGTGAGGTCTGCAACGACGAGGCCGGACAGTGCGAGCCCGATGACACCCCGCCGCCCGCGACCGACAGCACCGACGGTGGCGACAGCACCAGCGACGGCGGAGGCATGAGCAGCGACGGGATGATGGGCACCACCGATGGCACGACCGGCGGTGGTGGCAGCAGCAGCGGCACCGGCTGACCATCGCCCGACAACAAAACCGGCCACAACTGCAGCGAATCGGCAGTTTCTGCCGGCTTTTCGAAAAAGTGACGGATCGAACCGGCGGTGCACATCTTACGCATCGACCGGTACCCTGCTCATGAACCGACGGAGTCTAGGCATGCATAAGTCACTGTTGCTCACGGTCCCCATGCTCATGCTCGCTTGCGGGGACGACCCCGTGACCCCGAGCGATGGCGGCAGCAGTAGTACGGGCGGCACCACCAGCGACGGCTCCACCGCGGCCACGCCCCCGAGCGCGGACGAGACGGGCACGACGGGCGAGGATCCGAGCACCGACGACAGTACTGGCGACGAGCCGGATCCCAAGACGGTCGGCTGCACCTTCGCGGGATTCGAAGAAACCGCCTTTTCTCCCGAGGGCACCGCCTTCGACTGGGGCGAGGTCACACCCGACTTCACCCTCGAGACGCTGCGCGGGCCGTGGACGCTCTCGGATCAGTGGGGCGACTGCTCGGTCGTCACCCTGCTGCCCTTCAACGCGCAGTTCACCGTGCAAGACGTCGCGGACCTGGTCGAGGGTAGCGCACCGAACAACACCTATCTCATCTACTCCCGCGGGCTCGACCCCACCAACGACGTCAGCCAGATCGGAGCGGACATCGAGGCGTACCTCGAGGCGCAGGGCCCCGAGGTCTACGAGGAGTGGACCGAGCGCTTCCGCTACGTGACCCAGACCACCGCCGGAGTGCCGCTCTTCGACGCCACCGACGCGGTCAACACCCAGTACTTCGTCATCGACTCCCGCCAGCGGCTGCGCGACGCGGGCAGCTACAACGCCTTCAACGGCGACTTCACGCCCGCCATCGAGATGGCGAAGTTCGGCGCCCATTGGTTCAACTACGAGCGCCGCACCGAGGACAAGCTCGAGGCCGAGGCCCGCGATCCCGACGTGCTCATCGTCCCGTGGGTCACCGAGGGCTTCGACCAGACCGACGAGGGGCGGCTGGCGATCGAGCTGCCCTCCGCCGAGGAGATGGCCCGCTACGACCGCATGGAGATCGTGGTCAAGGAGACCTGCGGCGAGGGAGCCCGCTTCCCCGTGCACTTCGGGCTGTGCCCCGCCTGGGACGTGGGCCACAAGATCAGCCTCTGCGAGGCCGAGGACGAGTGCACCAGCGACGAGTACAACCAGCTGTATCGCTACATCACGGGCTATCACTCCGGCGTGTGGCTATACGAGGACGTCTCGCACGGCCTGCCTTGGTTCAAGCAGGGCGGCACTCGCTGGCTCCGTACCAACCGCGGCGACTTCGTGGGCACGGTGGAGTTCCACTTCTTCGACGACGGTGAGCCCGAGCCCAGCGAGCATATCGGCGCGGCGCGGCACCTCACCGACCTGGGCGTGGCGAGCTTCGACGCCACCCACAACGACTCGTTCCCCAGCTACTCGTTCACCCCGCCGCCGGGTACCGTCCGCGTGATGCTCGACGCCCGGGTCCAGGGCGGCGGCAACCAGGCGGGCAACGGTTGCGCCGAGTTCTGCTCGCACGAGCACGACATCGCCATCAACGGCCAGAGCTTCCAGCACACCTTCGTCATGAACCAGAGCGGCTACGAGTGTGCCGAGCGGACCCGCGAGGGCGTCACCGCGGGGCAGTTCGGCACCTGGTTCTTCGACCGCGGCTCGTGGTGCCCCGGCGGCCCCGTGGAGCGCTGGCAGGTCGACATCACCGACGCGGTCGATCTCGAGGGCCCCAACGACGTGGTGATGACCAACGGCTTCGCGGGCAACACCTGGCCCCCCGGCGGAGGCCTGACCGCCACCGTCTGGGTCGTGTTCTACGGCGCCGACGGGGAGGCGCTCATCGAGCGCCAGCCCCCGGTGCAGTGCGCCAACCCTCCCACCGTCACCGTGCGCGACTTCTCGCGCACCCATCCCGACTTCGAGCCGATTCAGCTGGCCTGGACCGCGCTCGCGGACGGTGACCCGGTCAAGGAGGCGGCCCGAGGTGCGCTGACCGGCGTGGTCGCGCCCGACCTGGTGCTCGTGGACGACGAGTGGAAGCCGCAGCTCATCTGGCCCGAGGACACGCTGCCCTACACCACCGCCGCCAGCTTCGACGACTGGTGGCGAGACTCGGCCGACAGCTTCACCACCGTGCCCTCGCCCGACACCTTCGTGCGCAGCCGCCAGGGCACCGCCGGCTTCTTCCGCAGCTCGGGCGGGCTGTATGCCGCGGGCCCGCTGATCCCCGGCGACTTCGGCTACGGCAACGAGGAGCTCACCTTCAACCTCCACGGCGTGGCCACCCCGGTCAACACGACCTACACCGCGGAGATCGTCGGCGACTTCGAGTATCAGCCCGGTCAGCGCCTGCGCTTCGCCTCCAAGGCGGACCTGTTCGTGTTCATCGATCACCAGCTCGTGCACGAGTCGGGCGGCTTCTTGAACAAGAACTTCGGCGACAGTCGGACCATTCTCGAGCTCGACGACTTCGCGGGGCCCCTGGGCCTGGTGGCGGGCGACAGCTACGACATGCACATCTTCGCGGCGGGCACCCGGGGGCAGTACGCCAACCCGCAGCTGTGGATCGAGCACCCCGCCTGCGACTGAGGCGCTCGTCACCGTCACGACTCCGTGGTCGGGGTGCGATCACGATCGATGAATCGGTCAGTTTCGTCGCCGCCCCGACCGCGCCCCCGGGACTTTCCCCGACGCTTCCGAACACCCCGTGACTGCGGCCACCAATCGAGCGGACCCAGATCTACAGATCTGCGCTCACGCTCAAAAAATCCGCACGTAGGGCCAATTTTCTCCGCTCACGATCGCGGTGAAATATTGGTGTGCTCCACAGGGGGTTCGCGTCCTCACGGAAATCGGCTGGCACACCCCACCCCGTGAATCGAGCGGAATGACTCGGCCCGATTCCCGCTCCTACGGCGAGATGCGAACAATTGCGTCTTCCGCCGAGGCCTGTGACACCCAGACCTGTGGCTATGTGGCCTTGGGTTCGGCAAGCCCCATCGCAACGATTCTCCGATTTTCTAGAATCGCTCAAAACACCCGCTAGCTCCACGCTGAAGCCATTTGCGCACATCGGCGCACATTGAATGATCGGACGCTGCCCCCTAGGATGCCCTCGACCCGATCGCGGGTCGGGACTCGATGTTGTTCGCTGTGAGACGCACCGCACCGGTGTGGTCTCTCCGACTCCTGGGGAGTGTCAGAACGATGAAGTTGCGCAGGAACAAACGAACGCTGGGACTCGGCACCATTGCCGTCACGCTCGGCCTCATGGCGACCGCCTCGTGCGGCAACGCCGACGAAAACGACGGCGACTGCCTGTCGAACGAGCAGTTCTTCCAGGAGAAGATCTATGCCCCCACGCTGACCGTGCGCTGCATCAGCTGCCACAACGACGTCGGCGAGGCGAGCAACACGAGCTTCATCCTGCGCGGCTCCGAGTCGGGCCCCGACTACCTCGAGCAGAACCTCAAGGTGTTCGAGCAGATGGCCAAGCTCGAGTACGACGGGGTCCCCTGGATCCTCGCCAAGCCGAGCAACGCAGTCGACCACTTCGGTGGCGAGCAGTTCCGAACCGACAGCGAGGAATATGCCGCCTTCCAGGAGATGATCGAGCGCATCGACAACCCGGTCACCTGCGAAGAGACCGACGTCACCGAGGAGTTCTTCGACGGCGTCGAGCTGCTCGACGAGGTCGCCACCCTGCGCAAGGCCAGCCTGGCCCTGGTGGGGCGCCTGCCCACGGTCGAAGAGGAGCAGCTGGTCCGCGACGGCGGGTTCGAGGCCCTCGACACCGTGCTCGACGACATGATGACCGACGAGCGCTTCCTCGACCGCGTCATCGAGATCTTCAACGACTCGTTCCTCACCGACCGCTACTACCCCACCACGCGGGCGCTCGACCTGTTGGCCGGGCTCACGGACGAGAACGACAACCAGATCTACCCCAACGTCTACTGGTACGACGAGCTGCCCGACGAAGAGGCCGCGCTCGCCGAGAGCTTCTCCAACCGGGCCCTCGCTCGCGAGTCGCTCCAGCTGGTCGCCCACGTCGTCCGCAACGACCTGCCCTTCACCGAGGTCCTCACCGCCGACTACACGATGGTGAACTCGTACTCGGCGCAGAGCTACGGGGTCAGCGCCCAGTTCGAGACGGGCGACTACGGAGAGTTCGTTCCCGTCCAGATCCCGGGCATCCCCCACGCCGGCGTGTTGACCAACACGATCATCATGACCCGGCTGCCCACCACGGACACCAACCGCAACCGGCACCGGGCGCGCAAGGTCTTCGAGTTCTTCCTGGCCACCGACGTGCTGCGCCTGGGCGAGCGTCCCATCGACGCGACGGGCTCGGACATCCTCAACCCCACCCTCAACAACCCCAACTGCTCCGTGTGCCACGCGGTCATCGACCCGGTGGCGGGCGCCCTGCAGAACTGGAGCATCGAGGGTCGCTACGCGCCGCGTGACGAGGGCTGGTACCCGGAGATGCGGCAGCCCGGCTTCGGCGACGTGGTCATGCCGCCCTCGGAGAACGGTCGCGCCACCCAGTGGCTCGCCGAGCAGATCGCGAGCGACCCCCGCTTCACCGTCGCCCCGGTTCACATCATGTTCCGCGGCCTGTCGGGGCAGGAGCCGCTGCGCGAGCCCTCGGACCCGACCGACGAGTTCTACCTCCAGCACATCCGCGGCTTCGACGTGCAGTCCAAGGTCTTCCAGGAGATCGCCGACAAGTTCGTCGAGGACGATTACAACCTCAAGACGGTCGTCAAGGAGATCATCAAGTCTCCCTACTACCGCGCCCACAATGCCGAAGACCTCACCCCGGAGCGGGCCGCCGAGCTGTCCGACGTGGGTACGGGCCGACTGCTCACGCCCGAGCAGCTGCACCGCAAGATCGAGGCGATGACCGGTCAGCCCTGGCGAAACGGCGGCACCGACCTGCTGCTCACCGACGCCGAGTACTTGATCTTCTACGGCGGCATCAACTCCGATGACGTCACCGAGCGCATCACCGAGCCCAACGGCATCATGGCCAACGTGGCCTCCCGCATGGCCAACGAGATGGCCTGCTGGACGGTCGCCGGAGACTTCGCCAAGGACCCGTCGGAGCGGGCGATGTTCCCCTTCGTCGAGCTCAGCTACGAGCCCGAGGACGCCAACGGCTTCGAGGTCAACGGCTCGGCCGGAGCCATCCGAGCCAACATCCAGTACCTCCACCACCGCCTGCTGGGCGAGTTCGTCGACCTGAACGACCCCGAGGTCAACCGCAGCTACGAGCTGTTCCTCGAGGTCTGGAAGGACGGCCACGCCAAGGTCGGCCTGCCCGCCGAAGAGGGCGGCTACCCGGCCAACCTCCCGGGCGCCTGCCAGGCCACGACCGACTTCTGGACCGGCATGCCGCTTCCCGAGGAACGCCAAGTGGTGAACGACGAGGGCTACACCGTCCGCGCGTGGATGGCCGTCACCGCCTACCTACTCTCCGACTACCGCTTCCTGCACGAGTAAGCGCCGAGGAACGAAAAGGAAAACGTCATCATGGACCGCCGAGACTTCCTCAAGCTCTCCTCCGCTGCCGGCCTTTCCGTGGTCTCGCCCGTCGTCTACGGCGAGCGAGGCCTCAAGGAGCCACCGCGCAGCAGCTACGCGCCCTACGAGGGCAAGCTCTTCCTCTTCGTCAACGCCGCGGGCGGGTGGGACCCCACCAGCCTCTGTGACCCCAAGGGCGCGGCCTACGAAGACGACCCGGAGCGGATGAACAACTACCTCGCCGCCGACATCGAGGAGGCGGGCAACATCCGCTACGCCCCGGTGGCGGGCAACAACGCCTTCTTCCAGAAGTACTACGACCGTACTTTGGTGGTGAACGGCATCGACATGCGCACCAACGGGCATGAGGCGGGCAACCGACACACGTGGAGTGGTCGGCTCTCCGAGGGCTACCCCTCGATGGCCGCGTTCTTTGCCGCCGCGTTCGGAGTCCAGCAACCGCTGGCCTTCATGACCTTCGGGGCCTACTCCGAGACGGCCGGGCTCGTGGCTCGTACGCGCTCGGGCAACGTCAACGTGCTCGAGCGGCTGGCATACCCCGCCCGCATGAACCCGGGTGACGAGACCTCGACCTTCCACAGCGAGCGCGCCCAGGAGCTGATGCTCAAGGCGCAGCAGGACCGCGAGGTCGCCCTGCTCGAGAACCAGGGCCTGCCTCGCATCCGGCACTCGATGTCGACCCTGTTCACCTCGCGCTCGGGCTCCAACGAGCTGCGCCGCCTCACCGAGTTCCTGCCGGAGACCTTCTCCGACAACCGCATCGGCGAGCAGGCCCAGCTGGCCCTGGCCGCGTTCCGAGCCGGCGTGTGTGTGTCCGCCAACCTCAGCATCGGCGGCTTCGACACCCACGGCAACCACGACGACAACCACTTCCCCAACCTCCAGCAGCTCACCGAGGGCCTGGACGTGCTGTGGGAAGAGGCCGAGGCCCACGGTGTCGCCGATCGCGTCATCGTGGCGGTGGGCTCCGACTTCGGCCGCACGCCGGGCTACAACGGCGGCAACGGCAAGGACCACTGGCCCATCAGCTCCATGATGTTCATGGGCTCGGGCATCCCCGGGAACAAGGTCATCGGCTCGAGCACCGAGCGCCACCAGGCCAACGCCGTCAACCTCAGCACCCTGGCCGAAGACCCCAGCGGCTCGAACCTCGAGCCGGGCCATGTCTGCCAGGCCATGCGCCAGCTCGCCGGGCTCGAGAACTCCGAGCTCGCCGCGATGTTCCCCATCGAGAACGAGGTCGTGCCGCTGTTCAGCTGAGCGCTTTCGCCGACGACGCCGGGCCGGGCGGCACCCACGGGTGTCCCCGGCCTTCGTCGTTTTTGCCGCCTGCTCGCTTCCGGGCTTCGCGGATCCCGCTGCCCCGGGCTATGCTCGGGGACCCCGGGCCGCATGGGCTACCTGTTCCTCATCGTGGCTGGCTGGGCCACCTACGGCATCTTCCGCATGGTCCGCACCGGTCGGGAGAGCCAGCGCTACCTCATCGAGTCACGCGAGGAGGTGCCGCTCCAGGTCGAGCACCTCAGCCGCCCCCTGGCGCGCCTGGCCGAGGACACCCGCCTGCTGCGAATCAGCCTCGAGGCGCCCGTGCGACAGATCCGCGAGCTTCTCACGGGCGACCTGGACACCACCAGCGTCGAGGACCTGCACGGCTTCGACAACATGTTGATCAACGTCACTCGGCAGCTCAACGAGTGGCTCCAGAGCGTCGATCGCCTGCCCCCCACGGAGACCGCCACCCTCCAGGACCTGGGCCTGAGCTCCGAGCCCGTCCGCAACGCCTTGAGCCAGGAGGGCTGGTCCTTCGACCGCCGCAACGTGCGAGGCCCGGGCGGCTCCATGGACCAGCGGATCCAGCGGATCATCGGCGAGCTGCACCGGGTCGAGACCCAGCTGCAGACCCCCGGGCGCCTGTATCGCTGAGCCCGTTTTCTGACACTTTGTCTGCCCGCGGTGCGGCGCGTTGTCGCGCTGGCGCGAGGCGAGTGGCAACTCCCGTCACCGGAAGTGTTGAAGGCTGCAACACCCGTGGGATTTGGCGCGTTTGAATCCAACGATGAATGTGCTGGCCCGCACTCTGCAATGAAGACGCAGTGAACCTTTCGACTCCCCTTCGCGTCCAAATAGATGTCCGATGATGGTATCTCCGATCACTATTACCCTCGCCTTGATGGCTTGTGCTTTCGTTATCGCCGTGGCTTACGTGGCCATCGACGAGCACGTCTGACACCGACCGAGGGTTTACCCCCGAGGGGGTCCACCAGTAGCCGTGCGGTCGCCCGATCGCGCGGCTTCGGTGCGTCTGGAGCCCGGGAGAACACCCAAGGGGATCCACCCAAGGGTCTTCCACCCGTCCTCCCCACGCGACGACGGCGGCCCCAAAGCGCTCCAGAACGTCGCTGGAGCCACCTCAGGCCGCCGCTGCGCCCGCCGGGCTTCGCCGGCTGTGCCGCGGCTCAGCTCTTGATGACGCCGAGCTCGCGGCCGATCTTCTCGAAGGCGGCGATGGCTCGATCGACGTCGGCGTCGGAGTGTGCCGCCGATAGCTGGACCCGAATCCGCGCCTGGCCCTTGGGCACCACCGGGTAGCTGAAGCCAATGACGTAGATGCCCTCGGCCAGCAGCTTGGAGGCGAAGTCGACGGCGAGGCGGGCCTCCCCGAGCATGATGGGCACGATGGCGTGCACGCCGGGGCGAATGTCGAAGCCGACCGCGCTCATGCCCTCGCGGAAGCGCATGGTGTTGCGCTCGAGGGTGTCGCGAAGCTCCGTGCTCTGGCTCAGCACATCGAGCACGGCGAGGCTGCCGGCCACGATGGGCGGCGCCAGCGTGTTGCTGAACAGGTAGGGCCGCGAGCGATTGCGCAGGACCTCGATGATCTCCTTGCGTCCGCTGGTGAAGCCGCCCGACGCACCGCCCAGGGCCTTGCCCAGCGTGGAGGTGATGACGTCGATTCGCTCCATCACGCCGCAGTGCTCGTGCGTGCCGCGACCGGTCTTGCCCACGAAGCCAGTGGCGTGGCTGTCGTCGACCATGACCATGGCCCCGTATTTGTCAGCCAGGTCGCAGATGGGCTCGAGCCGGGCGATGTCGCCGTCCATGCTGAACACGCCGTCGGTGGCGATCATCGTCAGCCGCGCCGACTCCTTGGTTTGCTTCAGGATGTTCTCGAGGTCTTCGAGGTCGTCGTGCTTGTAGCGGTGCCGCTGCGCCTTGCACAGGCGAATGCCGTCGATGATCGACGCGTGGTTGAGCGCATCGGAGACCACCGCGTCCTCGGGGCCGAGCAGCGTCTCGAAGAGCCCGCCGTTGGCGTCGAAGCACGAGCTGTAGAGGATGGTGTCGTCCGTGCCCAGGAACGAGGAGATCTTCCCCTCGAGCTCCTTGTGGCGATCTTGGGTGCCGCAGATGAAGCGCACGCTCGACAGGCCGTAGCCTCGCTGGTCGAGCGCGGCATGGGCCGCGTCGATCACCAACGAGTGACCGCTCAGGCCGAGGTAGTTGTTGGCGCAGAAGTTGAGGACCTCGCCATCGCCGACCTTGATGGTCGCGCCCTGGGGCGACGCGATGATGCGTTCGTCCTTGTACAGGCCCGCGTCACGGATCTCTTTGAGGATGGCGGCGTAGTGCTCCTTGGCCTGGCTGAACATGGTCTGTCGTCTCCGTCCGGGCGAAGGGTATCAACCCCGGACGCAGCGCTGCCCGCAAATGGTTCAGCTATGGAACGTGAGCAGACCCGCCTAGTCTGGCCTCACGAAAAAGGGTGGCCCGGTCCCGACCGGTGAAGAGGGAGAGTTCGACGATACTGCCCCCAGACATCGCCGAACCGGTACGGGACCGGGAACACCGCTATGGAATCACGATGCGACCAGGCGCCCCGGAAGCTCCGGTGGCCGTGTGACACGACGAACAGCTCCCATTGACTTGCATGGTGTTCATCAGTCGAGTGGCGCCGTTGACAACGACGGAGGCCCGGTACGGCATTGCAACAGGACCATCGTTCGCCGCGAGGTAGAAGTTACCGGCCTCGTTGGTCGGCAGGCTGATCTCACGCCCGTTGGCGTCGACGATCTCGACCGTGGCGCCCTCGAAGCCGAAGCACTCGTTGGGCTCCGCGAACAGCTCGTAGACGGTGCCCGCGATCAGGAACTCGGGGCCGCCGTTGGTGGCATGGCAGGCGATGCAATCGCCCCCGGGGTGCATCTGCGGGGACCCCTCGTTGCCTCCGACCCAGCGCCGCCCGGACACGCATTCGTCGTTGGAGACGGTCGCGACGAGCGGACCGCCGTCATCGTCGTCACAGCCCGCCAGGGGAATCGAGAGCAATACCGCAGCGAACGCAAGGCGAAGGTCGACCATCACCCACCCCTTGCGCCGAGCGCCCCGATCGTTACAAACCAAATCGGGATGCTGGGTCAATTCGCCAGCGGCGCGTCGAGCTCGCTGACCCCGACCACCAGCCGTCCCACCGAGCCATCGGCCAGGTTCGTCCAGTACAGCCAGCGCCCCTCGACCTGGCCGCGGCCGAAGTGGAGGTTGTTGAAGCGCGAGCGCCCGGCCGCGGGCGCCGACCAGCTGCGGCGGACCTCGGTGGGCCCTTCGGCGGAGTAGCGCGCCAAGACCAGGGTCTCGGTGTCGGGGCAGCCCACCCAAAGGCTGCTGCCCTCGTCGAACACGAGCCCCTCGACGCGGCAGGTGGCATCGAGCTCGAGGTAGGTCTCGGGCTCACCCGCCATACCGCCTTCGAGCAGGGGCACGCGCCAGACCATGCCCGAGCCGCCCACGTAGATGGCGTTGCCCTCGGGGCCGAAGGCCATGGCCCCCGGATCGAGCACGTCGGTCTCGCTGAGGAACTCGGAGGTGGTCGTGCGCTTCGCATCCCAGCGCAGCACACGGCCGCCGACTCCGGTGGAGACATACACGTTGCCGCTGGTGTCGGGCAGCGGCAGCTCGACCTCGCCTGGGCCTTCGGCGTCGAGGCTGAACAGGTTGCTCACGTTGCCGCTGACCGAGTTGAGCTGATCGACGCGAGGCGAGCCGACCTCGCGATTGGCGATGATCAGGTTCTCGCCGCTGAAGTTGGCGCCCGCGGGCGCACCCGACATCGGGTAGCTCTGGAGGAGCGTGCCCTCGCCATCGAAGAGCGAGACGAAGCCCTCGTTCGAGACGACCCACATGCCGGCTGCGTCGAAGTCGATGCCGTCCGGGGTCCCGAGTTCGGCGGGGTCCTCGACCCCGGACAGGAAGTCTTCGAAGGTCTCGTCGATGATCGTCAGCTCGACGTCGGCCTCGACGGTCACGGAGTTGCGCAGCGCGGTGAGGCGCAGGGTGACCACCTCGCCCGCGGCGATGTCCGTCGGCAGCACCACCGCGATCTCGAGCGTCGTGGCACCGAGGATCTCGACGGTCGGGCCGCCCGCCTGCGTCCACGAGAACTCTTCGGCCATGACATCCGCGCTGACCGGCACCACCAGGCCCGCGATGACCTCGCGGCCCTCGTCGACCTCGACCTGCGGGCCCAAGGCGCACTCGTCTTCGACGCAGAACAGGCCGCCGATGCAGGCGCCCTCGAGGCACGCACAGCCCTGGTTGCCGGGCACACAGCCGCCGCTGTCGTCGGCCGGCCCGCTGTCGAGCGACACGTCGGGGCTCGTGGTGGCGTCACCGGTATCGACCGCCCCGGGGGCGCTCATGTTGGCGGGGGACGAGTCGCCGTCGGGGCACGCACCAACGACCAGCGCCAACGCGCCCAGCCACCATCCTCGAGTCCAAGCCATGCGGCATTGTACCCGAGCCGGTCCTCCCCTTCTCGGGGGCGCTAGGCCTCGATTACTTGGAGTTCATCCACTCTGGATCGTCGCGCACGAGCTGGCGGATCCGAGGGATCAGGTCGGCGGTCATGCCGTCGAGATCGAAGTTCGGTTTCCAGCCCCAGTCGGCGCGGGCACGGCCGTCGTCGAGTTCGTCGGGCCAGGAATCCAAGATGGCCTGGCGCGCGAGGTCGGGCATGAACCCGATCTCCACGCCGTCGATCGCCCGCGCCACGCTTTCGGCGATCTCCTGGGCGGTGGGGCTGAACGCAGCGATGTTGTAGACGCAGCGGTGCAGCCCTTCGCGGGGCGCGTCGGGCAGCTCGGCCAGCGCCCGCACCCCGTCGGGCATGTACATCAAAGGAATGCGCGTGTCGGGGCGACAGAACGCTTCGTAGCCGCCGCGCCGGATCCCGTCGACATACATATAGAGGGCGTAGTCACTCGTGCCTCCGCCGGGCAGCGACGCGCTGATGAGGCCGGGGAAACGAACCCCGCGAAAGTCGAGGCCGTAGCGACGGTGGTAGTACTCGCCGAGCAGCTCGCCCGCGACCTTGGTGACCCCGTACATGGTGGTCGGGTGCAAGGGTACGTCGTCGCCGACGCGCGCGGGCAAGCCGGGGCCGTACACCGCGATGGTGCTGGTGAACACGACCTGCTCCACCCCGTGCTGACGACAGGCCTCGAGCACGTTCCAGGTGCCGTGCTGGTTGACGGCATAGGTACGCTGCGGGTTGGCCTCTCCGCGAGCGCTGAGGATCGCGGCGAGGTGATAGACCCGCTCGATCCGAAGCTCGCGGATGAGCCCCTGCACCGCGTCTTCGTTCAAGACGTCGAGCTCGTGCCACGGGACCTCGGGCGCCAAAGCCCGCTCCCCCGGTCGCGCCACGACGTCACTGCCGTGAACCTCGTGCCCGCGCGTGCGTAGATCTGCAATGAGGTCGAGTCCGACCTGCCCTGCTGCCCCCGTGACCAGTATTCGCATTCGTCTTGCCCCAACCGTTCGTCCCCCGACCGGCCACCGATGATCGCGAGCCCACCCGGCGCCGGCAAGCGAGCAGCCGCACCACAGGCGACGTGCCAGCCCTTCGGCGCCGTGGGGGCGCTCACATCACGATGCGACGAGCGACGGGTCGGTGGCGAAGAACCGATTGAGCTCGGCGCTCTGGTAGCTGCGGTAGTCGATGGCCCAAGGCGTGACCGTGGTTTCACCCCCCTTGCGGGCGATGGTCAGGGCCATGGGGCGGACGTCGCGGTAGTTGCTGTCCTCGGGCACGTCGTCGTTCTCGACGCCGCCCGCGGAGAAGACCGTGAGTAGGCGGATGTCGTCACGCGGGTACATGTCGCGGAACCCGGCGTTGACCTTCTCGTGGCCGCGCACCATGAGCGCGCACCCGATGTCCGACATGAAGCGCCGGAACTGCTGGCGGCCGAAGGGGAAGCGGGCACTCGACTTCTGCAGCTCGTCGGGGATCACCTCGGCGCGGCTGGGGTCGCTCCACAGCATCTGGAAGCGGATGTCCGGGTCGTTGAGCGACTCGAGGCCCTTCCAGCGCTCGCGCAGCAGGGCGTCGCGGGGGATGCCGCCATGCACGAACAGCAAGTTGTCGTAGAGCAGGCTGTTGGGCATTCTCTCGAAGAAGGCCAAGTAGCGCTCGAAGACCTCGCCGGGCAGCACCTGCGAGAGGCTGTTGATGGTGTCGGCCGGCTTCACGCCGCCGTAGATCCGCCCGTTGTACTCGATGTAGTACTCGTGGTTTCCGCGGAGCACGACCACGTGCTCGGGCACCGTCATATAGAGCTTGAGCACCGCTCGCAGCACGCCGTTGAAGGCAAAGCGCCCGCGATCGATGTAGTCGCCCAGCAGAACCAGCCGCGGCTCGGGGTTGTTCTCGGGGTCCGCCCGATAGTTGCGGACCTTGTTCATGAAGTCGGCCTGCATCACGGCCGCTTTGAGGCAGCTGTAGCAGCCGTGTAGATCTCCTAGAACGATGAGTTCGAAATCCTTGGGGCGTGAAACGACGTGCACATGCCCGTCGAGGTGATCACCCGGCTCGGTGAAGTCCTCGATCGACTGCTTGCCCGCGAGCACCCCCTGGCTCGCCTCGCGACGCGCGTCCCAGTTGGCCTCCACCTCCTCGAGCAAGCGAAGGTCGGCGTCGATCTGCTTGCGGATGAGGTCGGGATCGGCCGAGTAGTGGTGCTCGAACCCGGCGAAGAAAGGATGGTCCTGCTGCTTGGAGCGGAGCTCGGCCGGCTTTTGGATCTCGAGCTTGGCATCGGACCCGGACACTTCTTCGAAGCGCACCTCGGCGCCGAGCAGCGCGGCCAGGTCGTTGCGGAAGCGGACCTCGGCCGGGTGCACCACCCCGTCGGCCCCGATGAAGTCGTCGACGATGCCGAGCAGCGCCTCGCGGTTGTCCGAGGTCAACGCCCGAAACATCTCGTAGCAGCGCAGATGCAGCTTGCTGAGCACGAAGCCCTGCGGGTCCTCGCCTTCCGCCACCGCCTCCGTGAACAGCGAACGGACGTCGTAGTCGATCTGCTGGAAGCGCTCGACGTAGTGCTCGTGCTGCCGCTCGATCTGCTCGAAGCGAACCTCGGCCGACAGCTCGCCCTGAGCGTCGACGCGGGCCGTGACCAGCTTGCGAAGGAACGACCGCACGAAGGCTTTTTCGCGGAGGTCGAACTCCGAGTCGATATAGCCGCAGGCCGTTAGGTAGAAGATGACCGCCTCGATCTGCTGTTCTGCGATCTTGGGGTCCTGGCTGAGCTGGATCATCGCCATGCCGATCCGGGTCCTTGGTCAGTAACGGGTGAAGGATCTCGTCGGCCGCTGGCTCGTCGCTAAGGTGACAGCGACCGTGCAGACACGTGCGCGCGGCAGAGTGTAGTCCTCAAACGAAGGTTCCACAGTGATCCACGCCGCGCAACGGTTTCCGGCCGCCTGACCGATGCATTGCAAACCCGTGTTCCGTGCGATCAGAATGAAGCGGACCGCTGGTTTCCCCGACCCGAATTTCCGTATTCAATCTGGAGCAGATGAGGTCGCGCACGGTGCTAGCGGCCCAAATTCAGGCCATTCGAATTCACGGAAAATTCGGGATCCGTTTGACCCCGATTCGTCGCGTTTGGCATAAGTTCCGTGCCTGCGGTCGAGACGTTTTCGTCCCGGCCCAACCCACCACCTACTCCCGCGAGGAAACCGATAATGCGAAAGACCGCTGCTCTTCTGTGCGCCCTCATGGCCCTCCCCGCTGTTGGCTGCGCCTACGGCGACATGGTCGTCCACCCCAACGGCAAGATCTACGTCCAGCGCCAAGACAGCTTCCTGTTCGGCGCCCTGCGCAAGATGTACGAGTGCACCCCCGACGGTGCCGGCAACGTCACCTGCGTGGACATGGCGGGCAAGCCCTAGTCAGCTCGGCGACCACTCGTTGGTCGCCATGACTCACCGCGAAACGGACAAGAACAATGCGTAAGACCGCTGCTCTTCTTTGTGCCCTCATGGCCCTCCCCGCCGCCGGCTGTGCCTACGGCGAGATGGTCGTTCACCCCAACGGCAAGATCTACGTGCAGCGCCAGGATGCCTTCCTGTTCGGCGCCCTGCGCAAGATGTACGAGTGCACCCCCGACGGCGCCGGCAACGTGACCTGCGTCGACATGGCTGGCAAGCCCTAGGCTGCAAGCATTCGTATGAGCTCGACCCCGTGGTGCACCGCACCCCGGGGTCGAACTTTTTCCGGCCCGAGTTTTTTTCGATGAACCGTTCGACCGTGCTCCGCCCCTTCGCCGCTTTCGCCCTGCCGTGTTTGTTGCTCACCTCGACCCTCGGGTGTGGTGGCTCGGACCAACCCGCGCCTCGACCCGGTAAGCGAGCCAAGGGTCGCGAGGGTGATCCCGCGCTCGTTCACAACTGGAAGATGCCAGCCGACAAGAGCGTGCTCGAAAGCGCCGACCTCGGCTCGGACCCGCCCGCTCTCGCCGACGCGTTCATGACCGGAAGCGGTGCACCCGGGATCAGCCATCGCATCGCGAACACGTGCGCGACCGAAGGAGTGCTGGCCGGAGTCGCAACCATCGCCCTGCGCTTTTCCGCGACCGAGGCCGGAGCGATCGAGAAGGTCGAAGGCGACCCGGCCGGCAAAGCGGCCGACTGTCTCGTCAAAGCCTTCCAAGCCGAGGTCGAAGGCGCGAACGGGCTCCCCGCGGGAGCTGCGCTGATGGTGTTGCGTTTTCATCCCCCCAAGGCCCGTTGAGGGCATTGCCAGGCGGCACGAGTCGTCGAAAGGGGCCTCGCCGAAGGCCGGCAGTGGTCGTCGCACGGGCTTTCGGTTAGCCTGGCGGCCGTGCGCTGCCGCGCGTACCAAATCCCCTCCGAGGTCTATCGAGAGATCGAGACCCAGGTCCTCCAGCAGCTTCGCGACGGTGATCGCGATCAGCTGCTGCACCTGCTCGCCGAGCACGACCTCGAAGTCGAGCTGCTGAGCGGCGAGTGGCGAGTCCTGTTCGCTGCGCTCTCCGATTTCTTCCAAGAGGTCGACATCGAAAAGCGCATCGCTCGAATGGCGGTGAGCCCCGACGAGCTGGCCGAGTTCGTCGACTTCCTCCGCAACGAGCAGCGCAAAGAAGCGTGGCGCCCCATCTCCTTCGGGCTGGCCGAGCTCACCGATGCTCTCCCCGTGGGGGTCGACCTGGTCGGCGTGGTGATCATCGAGGAGTCCGACGACTGGCTGTGGGCCGAGCCCGTACACGAGCTGGTCGCCATTCGCCCCGAGGTCTACCCCTTGCTCGAGCCGCACCTGCGCTCGTTGATGCAAGCCGGAGACTTCGCCGCGCTCGCCCGCTTGGCCGGCGACCACGCCGAGGGCAGCGTCGAGTTTTCCGCGGAGCAGTGGCGCCTGCTCATGGAGCACTCCGAGCAGCGGGTGCCCGAGCTGCTGTCGATCTACGAGCAGCGCCTGTCCGTGCCCGACGACTACACCAGCATCCTCGAGGCGATGGTGCAGGTGGCCGACCCGCGCTACCAGCCCAGCCTAGACGCCTGGCTGCGCGTGCACTCGGGCATCGCCCAGTACGCCCTGTACTTCCGCGACGCTCACCTCGAGCGGCGCGAGCTCGAGGGCTCGGGGCTCATTCGCATCCAGGACGTGAACTTCGAGGCCCAGGTGACCCGGCCCCTGCCCGCGGTCGAAGGCGGCTCGGAGCAAGGCGACGTCGCGGCTGCGCCCGCGACCCAGCAGTCGTCCTTCGAGCCCGGCTCCAACGAAGAGGGCTGAGCCTGCCGGCTACTCGACGGTCAGCGGGCTCACCGTGAGCACGCCGGCGTCGCCGCTGCCCATCTGGATCGCGCGCACGCTGGCCGCCACGCGGCGCCACTGCTCGAGGCCGGCGTCCACCCGCACACGGGCGGCCACCTTGTCGCTGTTGCTCGGGCCCCCGCCCAGCAGGCGCTCGACCAGGCTCTTGCTCTGCGGGAAGCGACGCAGCTCGATGCTGGCGTCTTCGTCGATCTCTGCCGCGGCCCGGGCCAGCTCGATGGCCTTGGTCATGCCGCCCAGCTCGTCGACGAGGCCGAGCTCCTTGGCGCGCTTGCCCGACCACACGCGGCCGCGCGCCAGTTCCTCGACCTGCTCGGGCGTGAGCCCCCGCCCTTCGGCCACGCGCTGCTTGAAGTCGGCGTAGACCTGGTCGAGCCACGCGTCGAGCCGCGCCCGACCCTCGGCGTCGTAGCCCTCGTTGGCCGTCCAGAACGCGGCGTTGTTCGAGGTCTGGACCGAGTCGTAGGTGACCCCCAGCTTGTTCCAGATCCCCCGCGTGACCATCTTGACCGACAGCACGCCGATGGACCCGGTGAGCGTGGACGGCAGGGCGACGATCTTGGTGGCGCCGGCCGAGACGTAGTAGCCGCCCGAGGCCGCATAGTTGCCCATGCTGATGATGACCGGCTTGCCCGCTTCCTTGGCGCGCTGGGTGACCCGCCAGATGGCGTCCGAGGCCACGGCCGAGCCGCCCGGGCTGTCGACGCGGAACACGATCGCCTCGACCTCCGGGTCGTCGATGGCGGCCTCGAAGGCAGCGATGATCGTCTCCGCCCCGAGGATCGAGTAGCCCTCGATGGGATCGAAGGCACTGGGGCCGCGGGAGATCCCGCCCGCGCCGTAGATCACCGCGATGACCTGGCCCTCGTCCCAGGGCCCGCCCGCCCGCTCGAGGTAGGGCCCGGCGTACAGGCGCTCGGCATCTTCGCCGACCTGCTCCTCGAGCCGCGACAGCATGCCGTCGCGATAGCTGAGGCTGTCGACCAGGCCGAGTTCCTTCGCTTCACCGGCCAAGTACGGACCCTGCTCGATCACCTCGCGGGCCCGCTGGGCGTCGTCGTCGAAGCGGGGCGCCAGCGCGGCCACGAGCTGCTCGTGCATGTCGGCGAGCAGCACCGTCGTCTGCTCGCGGTCGGCATCGCTCATGCGGCGCGCGGTGTAGCGATCGTAGGCCGACTTGTACTCCGAGCGCTGGCCGCCTTCGGGCTCGATGTCGAGCTTGTCGAAGGCCCCTCGCAGGTACATCCGCTCGCTCCGCAGCCCGGTGAGGCCGAGGCCTCCCGTGGGCTGCAGGTGGATCTCGTCGAACGCGGTCGCCAGGTAGTAACCCTGGTTGCCGGGCCCGAGCTCACCGAAGGTCTCCGAGAACGCGATGGCCGGCTTGCCCGTGGCCCGGAACGCCAGCACCGCTTCGCGCAGCTCCTCGACCACCGCCATGCCGTGGGAGGTGCCGTCGATGTGCGCGACTACGCCCACGACACGATCGTCGTCGGCGGCTCGGTGCAGCGCAGCCAGGACTTGCTGGGCCGTGGGACCACCCGCCCCGAGCACCGAGGCGAGGGGATCTTCGGCTCCTTCCACGCCCAGCCGTCGGTCGAGGTGCAACTCGAGCACGGTCTTGGGCGCGACTTCGTCACGAGTCACGCACGTACACGTCACCGCCATCACCCCCAGGAGCATGAACCCCGTGGTGATCATGCCGATGACGGTGAAGACAGTGACGAGGCGTCGCCGCGTCTTGCTCATGCGTGGATCGTACGGCAATCCGAGCATTCGACCCTGGGGCCGGGAGGGGAGTTTCGATCCTCTCGGCTTGGCCCCAGGGTTTCAGTGGATCACGCCGGCAGGATGCAGGCGCCCACGTGCTCGAGTCCGGGCGGGGAGGCGCCCTCCTCGAACCAGGTGTCGCACATCTGGCCCGGGAGCGAGCAACCCGCGTCGGGGTCGGGCTCGGTCACGTCGCAGAACTCGCTGCAGCAGCCGCCGGAGCCCTGGCAGTCGGGCACCGCATCGGCGTTCGCGCAGAACAGGCCGGGGTCGCAGGCGTTGAGGAACTCGCAGGGATCGCCGGGGGCCCCCATCTCGCCCGATGCATCGACGATGCATACGAAGCCGTCGCTACCGGCGGCGCCCAGGCAGGCCGCGCCGTCTTGGCAGTCCTGCAGCAGCGGGTCACAGGTCGCGCGGCAGAGGATCAAGACGCCGTTGTTGGAGATGGAGCACAGGAAGCCGGGCTCACAGATCGGGGTCTCGGGCGAGCCTTCACAGAAGCTCACGCACGTGCCGATGTTGGTCTCTCCGTCGACGTAGTAGCACATGCTGCCCACGTCACAGTCGTCGATCCCGGCCACGCCGCTGCCCTCGACCATGCAGGTATCGCCCACCTGGCCCGGGTTGTCGGCGACGGGCGAGCACCGGGTGGCATTCCACGCGCTGCCGCCATCGTTCGCCCACGGCATGCACTTTTCACCGTCGGGGCAGTCTTGCTCCCAGACGTCGCACTCGACCTCGGGGCCACCACCGTCGGGCATCTGCAAGAAGCCGGCACCGGTCTCTTCGTCCGCGCCGTCGCTCGAGCCGCTACCACCCTGGCTCATGGCGCCCGTCTCGGACGTCATCGACTCCGGGGGCGTCGCCGCTCCGGTGCTCTCCGCCGCGTCGTCGGTCGCTGCCGCGGGCGAGTCCTCGTTGCCCTGGTTGTTGTCGACTGTCCCACACCCGAGCCCGAGCGCAGCGATGACCGTAATGAACAATGTGCGATTCATCAGCTTCGTTACCTTGCGGAATCGAAGTCGCAGTATTGCCTCAGACAGGGGTTCCTGTCGAGTCCGATCCGCCCGCCGACTCTTGAACGGTACCGGCGCTGAGTTCGCGCTGAAGGTCAGCGCAATTCCCGGCCATGTACCGCCACCCCCCTTGAGAGGATGTCCTCCGTGACTCGACACGCCCTAGCCATAATCACTGCACTCACCGGGCTTACGCTCCCGGCGCCGGCCCACGCCGGTGGAGCCAGCTTCGACCGGATTGCCGACGCGTTCGATCCCCAGCCCTGCGGCGGCAACGGCTGCTTCACCAACCACCTGCGCGTGACCGATATCGACGGTGACGGCGACCTCGATGTGGTGATGGCCAACTACGCCGACTTCTTCGGGGGCGGCAACGCGCCCGAGCCCTTGCTCGTCTACACCAACGACGGCAGCGGCAACCTGACCGACGACTCGGCCAATGCGGTCGGCAACTATGCCGGCAACCTGCGACAGATCGCGATCGGTGATGTGGACGGTGACGGCTCGCCCGATATCTATGGCAGCCAGGGCAACGGTGACGCGCACGTGCTGTTCATCAACGACGGCAGCGGAGCCTTCGCCGACGAGGCCGACGCTCGCCTCCCCGCCGACTATCCCGCGGGTGCGGCCGCGCGCATGGGCGACGTCGACAACGACGGCGACCTCGACATCTTTGCCGCCGATGCCTACGCCAGCAGCGGGCCTCCCTTCGGCCGCCTGTACATCAACGATGGCATGGGCGTGTTCACCGAGGCGATGGCCGCGATCCCCGACTCGATCTCCGGCATCGACATCGACGACGTGGAGTTCCTCGATGTCGACCGCGACTTCGACCTCGACCTCGTCGTCAATGCCCACGCCAACGGCATCGGAGCCCTGTGGCTCAACGACGGCGAGGGTGTGTTCACCGCGGGCGGCTCGCTGGCGCCTCCCGCCACGATGAACTTCCACTACAACATGGCGCCGTGCGACGTGGACGGCGACGGTGACCTCGACCTGTGGGTCGACAACATCGGCGGTGGCTTCACCGAGCAGCTGCAGATCAACGACGGCGCGGGCAACTTCACCGACGAGACCGCCGCCCGAGTCACGGGTAACCCCGCCGCCGACGACAACGGCGTCATCTGTGCCGACATCGACAACGACGGTGACTTCGACGGCGTGGTGCTCTCGCTGAGCTCCACCGAGCGCTTCCTCGTCAACGACGGCAGCGGCAACTTCACCTTCGTCCAGGGCATGTTCCCGCAGCCCGACGACAACACGCTGTGGGGCGAGTTCGGCGATCTCGACGGCGACGGTCGCTTCGATCTGGTCACCGCGCAGGGCGAGGGCAACCCGCCCGACACCCACAACCAGGTCTACATCGCCAACGACCTGCTGCCCGAGGACTCGATCGCGCCGGTCATCATCGACGTCGAAGACCCGGGCATGGTGCCCGCGGGCGTCGAGGCCATCGTGCGCTTCGCGGTCAGCGACCGCACGGTGACCGACGAGGGGCCGCGGCTCGATCGCGCGTTCGCGGTCGTCGATCCCGACGGCGACGCCACCCCGGTCGACGCCTGGTTCATGGGCGGAGACGTCTTCCGCGTGGCGCTCCCGGGCGCCGACGAGGGCCCGGTGGAGTTCCAGGTCTGCGCCGAGGATCGCAACGCCAACCTCGGCTGCTCGGAGACCCAGACCTACGACATCGGCGGTGAGCCGCCGGGCGAGACCGGCGACGAGTCCACCGGTGGCGGGGGTGTCGACGACACGATCGGCGGCAGCGACCCCACCGAGACCATGTCGGCGACGGGCAACGGCAGCAACGCCGGCTCGGACGGCACCGGCTCGGGCAGCACCGAGACCGAGACCGAGACCGCCGGGGCGGGTGACGACGGCGGCAGCGGCTGCTCCTGCACCCAGGACCCCAACGGTAGCGGCTTCGGCTGGATGGCGCTGGGCCTGCTCGGTCTGGGCGCGCTTCGTCGTCGACGCGACTGAGCTGTCGCTCGGCACCGACCTGCGGCCAGGTCTTCGCCTTCGGGCGAGGCCTGGCCGTCGTTCATTGGGCCGCGTCTTGACCGAGCACGATCACGACTTCGTAGCCGCCGCGGATGCGCTGGGTCTTGGCCGCGGGCAGCTGCGGTAGCGTGGACGCGGCGGTCTCGGCCACCCTCCGGGCGCGGGCGTGCCCCCGCGCGACGCGAAGCTCGGAGACGGCGGCCTCCGGCTCGCGCAGCGAGATTTCCGTGACGGGCAGCCCCGCCGCCTCCAGGGCGAGCGCAGCTTCTCGGGCCCGCCGCTGCCCCGCCCCTGCCTCGAGGATGCGAACCTGGGGACCCGCCGTGCGCAGGGTCCAAGTGCGTCGAGTCAGCGGTGTATCGCCGTCGGGGCGCGCATCAGTCTCGAACAGCAGCACCGCCCGCCGTCCCTGCGGCGACCAATGGGCCAACACCCGACCCGTCACCGCGGGCGCTTCGCCTTCGGCTCGAGGGCGGGCCAGGACCTCCGAGGCAGACCAGGGCGCCGCGAGCTCGGCGAGCGGCCACACCTGCTCGCCCTGCTCGTACTCGAGGTTGAGCACGGGCATGCGCAGGTCTGCGGCTTCGGTGGCCGCCTCGAAGCCGGCCCAGTGAAACGCGACGCCGCGCCGAGACGAAGGCATGGTCAGCGCACTGCCCTCGGGCGACGGCACGGGTGCGATGCGCAACGAGCCGCCCGCGGGTGAGGTGCGGCGCGGCGCCTGCTTGGCGATGCCCAGCTCCTCGCGCCGCTCCTTCCACACCGTCCGGGGCTTGGCCTCCGCCGCCGCCTTGCCGAGCTTGCTGAAGCGCCGAGACGACGCCCCGGTCGTTCGGTCCCACAAGAACGACTCGATCATGGTGCCGGTCAGTGCGTCGTGCACCTGCACCAGAGTGAGTTCGTTGGGCTGCTCGCTCCGCGGGTCGCGGTACTCGGCCCGCAGCGCAAAGCGATGGCCGGCGGCGCTCCAGCCCAGAAATTCGATGGCGTGGGCCTTGCGATTGAGCTGGGTGCGTAGCGGCACCACCCGAGCCAACGCGAGGTCTTCGGGGACGACGGCGACCTTCGGGGGCGTGCCCGACTCCGCGGACTCCGAGCCTGCGTTCGCCTCCCCGGTCTCGGCCTCTTTGGATGCAGCCGGAATCTCCACGTCCGGCGGCAGCTGGATCTTCGGGGGCGGCTGCGGGCGTGCGACCTCGGCGGGCTCACTGCGATTGAGCCAGACGCCGACCCCCACCGCCGCGACGGCCAGGGCCACGACGCCCGCGATCACCAAGGGAGACGCGCCGGTTCGCGGCGGGCCGGGCTGATGCATCCCGGGCACGGGTCCCCGCGAGAGATCGGCCCCCAGCACGCCCCCGTCGGCCCGGGTCGCTTCGCCCTCGTGCTCCGAGCGAGCGGCGGCGATCGCCTCCGCAGGCACGAACGCGCTGGCATTCCACCCCGTGGGATCGGTGCGCACCGTCGTCTCGCTGGTGGTTGCTTCCGCGGCGGCCGACGGCGAGCTCCGGCCCACGCTCGGCGGCAAGGTCTCGCGCGGCAGCAGCGTACTCGCCGCCTGGTCGTCCACGGGCAGCAGCGCCATCAGAGCTTCGGACGCCGCCTCCGCGTCGACGTAGCGTCGCTGCGGATCGCGATCGAGGCAGCGCAGAAACCAAGCATCGAAGCCCTCGGGCAGCACCGACTCGTCGTCCCACTCTTCCATCCGCACCGAAGGCGGCTCGATGGGCTTGAACAGCTGCTCGACGAACAGCGCCTGCACCGTGCTGCTGGTGGCATGGGCCGAGCGCCAGTAGTGCTTGCCGGTCAGGGCCCAAAACCCCAGCAACCCCAGCGCCCACACGTCGGTCGCCGGTCGGGGTTGCTCGGCGTTGAGCTGCTCGGGGGCCATCCACAGCGGCGAGCCCACCGTGTCCGTCTCCTGCCTCGAGCCCGACTCCTGCACCACCTTGGCGATGCCGAAGTCGAGGATCTTGATGGTGAAGGGCACCCCGGCGCGTCGCGAGCGAGCCACGAACACGTTGGCCGGCTTGAGGTCGCGATGCACCACGCCCGCGCGGTGGGCCGCAGCCAAGCCATGGCACAGCTGCCCTATCACTTCGCGCAGCTGCCCCGGCTGCAGCGCGCCCTGGTGCAGCTGCACCGCGCCCAGGTCCGCCCCGTCGAGCAGCTCCATCGCCAGCCACGGGCGACCCGAGCCCTCGTCGATGCCCGCGCCGATCACCTCGACCACGTGCTCGCTGTCGATCGACGCGCCCACCGTGGCCTCCCGGACGAAGCGCTGCCGCCCCTTGGGATCGGAGGCCAGCCGCGTGGTCACCAGCTTCAGCGCTCGCGGCTTGCGAGTGCTGAGCTGCTCCACCCGGTAGACCGCACCCATGCCCCCTTCGGCGAGCAAGTCGACGATCTTGAAATCGCGGGCGAAGATCGAGCCCGCGGCGAGCCGAGGCGCCAGGGCCATGCAGCTGCGGAGTCTACCAAGCCCCATCCGAGGGGACCATGCGGCCGGCCAGCTCCGACCCGAACGCCCGGCCATGACATACTGAGCCCGATGCGCCTTCCCGGGATCGGTGCCGAGCCCCCGGGCACGGGCATCACCGCGCTGCTGGGGCCGACCAACACGGGCAAGACCCACCGCGCCATCGAGCGAATGCTGCGGCACCGCAGCGGGATGATCGGCCTGCCGCTGCGCCTGCTCGCCCGCGAGGTCTACGACCGCATCAGCGCCACGCTCGGCGAGCAGCAGGTCGCCCTCGTCACCGGGGAAGAAAAGCGCGTGCCGCCGCGGCCCCGCTACTGGGTCTGCACCGTGGAGTCGATGCCCCAGATCGAGGTCGACTTCCTCGCCGTCGACGAGATCCAGCTCGCCGCCCATCACCAGCGAGGCCACACCTTCACCGAGCGCCTACTGCACGCCCGCGGTCGTCACGAGACGTGGTTCCTCGGCGCGGACACCATCGCTCCGCTGCTCGACGAGCTTCTGCCCACCGCCTCCATCGAGACCGCTCCACGGCTCTCGCGGCTCACCTACACGGGTACCCACGGCCTGAGCAGCCTGCCCGCGCGCACGGCCGTGGTCGCGTTCTCGGCCGAGAGCGTCTACGAGATCGCCGAGGCCCTCCGCCAACAACACGGGGGCACGGCCGTCGTGCTCGGGGCGCTGTCGCCTCGCACCCGCAACGCTCAGGTCGCGATGTACCAGGCGGGCGAGGTCCAGCACCTGGTCGCCACCGATGCGATCGGCATGGGCCTCAACATGGACGTCGACCGGGTGGTGTTCGCCTCGCTGGGCAAGTTCGATGGTCGCGAGCACCGACCGCTCGAGCTGGCCGAGCTGGCCCAGATCGCGGGCCGAGCGGGGCGCTTCACCCACGACGGAGGCTTCGGCACCCTGCGCCCGCTCACCGGTCTGCCGCCGCGGGTGGTCGAGGCCGTCGAGCGCCACCGCTTTCCGCCGCTGCATCGGCTCGTATGGCGCAACAGCGACCTCGATTTCGGCTCCGTCGACGGCCTGCTCGAGTCCTTGCGCCAACGCCCGCAGCGACGGAGCCTGCGGCTGATCGAGCGCGCCGACGACTACGAAGCCCTGGTCCGTCTCGTTCGCCTCGACGCCGTCCGCCTGCGCGCCAAGGGCCCGGCCGCGGTCGAGCTTCTGTGGGAGGTGTGCCGCATCCCCGACTACCGCAAGCTGCTCGTCGACAGCCACGTGCAGCTGCTGGCCGCGATCTACGAGCAACTCGCCAGCCCGGCCGGGCGTCTCGACGAGGCCTGGATGCGGCAGCGGATCGAGCGACTCGACGACATCGAGGGCGACATCGACACGCTGATGACCCGCATCGCGTTCGTGCGGACCTGGACCTACGTGACGCAGCACGAGCAGTGGGTGCCCAACGCCACGCATTGGCAAGAGCGCACGCGGCAGATCGAAAACCGCCACAGCGATGCCCTGCACGACCGGCTCACCGCGCGCTTCGTCGACCGCGTCAGCGCGGGACCTCGACACTCGGTGGCATCCAAGCCACGGCGACGCCCGCGAGCCATCCCCGTCGCGCCGGAGCAAGCCCGCGATAGCCCCTTCCGCGCCCTGGCCGACCTGGCCGTGCCCGATGCGCCCGGCCACGAGACGCCCGACGAAGAGGCGCGGGCCAAGTGGGTGCAGGACCTGGTCGATGCCGAGTTCGAAGCGTTCTCCGTCGACGAGGGCGGCGTGGTGCACTACCAAGAGGAGATCGTCGGGCGGCTCGAGCGGGGGGCCGCGCTGCTGCAACCCAGCGTGCGATTGCAGCAGCTCGAGCATTTGGGCGCGGGGGCGCAACGGAGGATCGAGCGACGCCTGCAGGCCTGGGCGCGAGACCTGGTCGATGCCTTGCTCGGACCGCTGCGCGCCCTCGAACACGAGACCACGCTCGGTGCGGAAGCCCGGGGCTTGGTCTATCAGCTCGAGCAGGGCCTCGGCACGATCGCCCGGGGCGACGCATCGGCTCAGCTGGGCGGGTTGCCGGCCGCGGATCGGGAGCGACTCGCCGCCGCGGGCATCGAGCTGGGACGCAGCGCCGTGTACCTGCCCGCGCTCATTCGGGGGCCGACCCTGCGACGGCGTCGAGCGCTGCTGCAGGCCTGGACGGGACGCTCGGTGGCCATCCCCGCCCAGGGGGCCGTCTCCATGCCCGCCAATGACGACGTCCAGACCCGCGACTACCTGTTGCTGGGCTTCGTGGTGGTGGCCGGTCGAGTCGTCCGCGTCGATCAGCTCGAGCGAGCCCACGCCGCCCTGCGAGCGTTGGGACCGGGGCCCTTCGAGCTCCCGCGGGAGCTCGGCGCGTGGCTGGGCGTCCGCCGCAAGACCCTGCACGGCATGCTGCAGGCGATGGGGTACCGGGCCGAGCCGCACGGCTCGCAGTGGTCGCGAAAACGCAGCCGAGGTCGACGGCGTCGACGCGCGCGGGCCTAGCCCTTCCCTGCCCCGCGGGTCTCCCGCCCGGGCGTTTCACGAGTGTCGCCGTCCATTTACCGGTCGCTTCCGATCCCTCTGCCCGCGCGTTCCGCCCCCCGCAGCACCTCGGTTCGAGATCCGCTACCCTCCCGCGCCGTGAAGGCCGACGGCGCCACCGCATTTCGCTCTGTCCCTCGTACCGGGGTCATCTTCGTCACCACCGAAGCGGTTCGGCGTGGCTACTCGGGCGAAGACCCGCAGTGGTGCAACCTCGGCCAGGGCCAGCCCGAGACCGGGCTCATCGAAGGCGCCCCGCCGCGGGTCGAAGGCGTGACCATCGACCCGCGCGACCGCGACTACGCCCCGGTGGGCGGCATCGACGAGCTCCGCGAGGCGGTCGCGGCCATGTACAACCGGCTCTACCGCAAGGGCATGCCGTCGCAGTACACGGCGGAGAACGTCGCGATCAGCAGCGGCGGGCGAGCGGGGCTGACCCGAGCCGCCGCCTCCCTCGGGCGCGTCAACCTGGGGCACTTCCTGCCCGACTACACCGCCTACGAAGAGCTGCTCGACATCTTCCGGGCCTTCACCGCCATCCCCATCCTGCTCGAGCCCGAGCGCGGCTACAGCTTCCGCCCCGAGGACCTTCGGCGCGAGGTCGCCGGCCGTGGCCTGGCCGCCCTGCTGATCTCCAACCCCTGCAACCCCACGGGCAAGCTCATCTCCGGCGACGAGCTGGCCGGGTGGGTCTCGGTGGCGCGGGAGCTCGACTGCACCCTGCTGATGGACGAGTTCTACTCGCACTACGTGTGGAGCCACGTCCCCGGGGACCTGCCGGTCGAGAGCGCGGCCCGCTACGTCGAAGACGTCAACCGAGACCCGGTCGTGCTCGTCGACGGGCTGACCAAGAACTGGCGCTACCCCGGCTGGCGCGTGGCGTGGACGGTGGGTCCCAAGAAGGTCATCGAAGCGGTGACCTCGGCCGGCTCGTTCCTCGATGGTGGCGGCAGCCGGCCGCTCCAGCGCGCCGCGGTCGACCTGCTCGAGCCCTCCGTCGTCGAGGCCGAGACCCGGGCCATCCACGAGTGCTTCCGTCGCAAGCGGACGTGGTTCATCAACCGCCTCGCCGAGATCGGGGTCGAGCTCGATCGTCCGCCCGAGGGCACCTTCTACGTGTGGGGCAACCTCTCCAAGCTCCCCGCCCCGCTGCACGACGGCATGGGCCTGTTCAAGCAGGCGCTCGAGGAGAAGGTCATCACCGTCCCCGGCGTGTTCTTCGACGTGAACCCGGGCAAGCGGCGTAGCCAGCAGGTCTCGCGCTTCCACTCCTATACGCGGTTCTCCTTCGGGCCCCCGAAGGAGGTGCTCGAGCAGGCCTGCGATCGACTCGAGAAGCTGGTCGCCCAGGCCCGCTGAAGTCGTACTACGCTTGGGCCTCGTGGCCTCCCCCAACCGACCGGTCCCCGCGGCGTTCCCCTGGGCGGACCCGCTGTTCACCTACGGCGTCACCGGGACCAACGGCAAGACGTCCACGTGCGCCTTCATCAGCGCGTGCTTGCACGCCGCGGGCCGCAAGGTCCTGACCGTCGGCACCACGGGTGCGTTCATCAACGGGGAAGAGCAGGTCAAGGGCAAGACCTTCGACGAGTTCACCGCCCTCATCGAGCGCAGCAAGGACGAGGGCTGCCGCGACATCGTCATCGAGACCACCAGCTACGGGCTGAAGATCGGCTACGCCCAGAAGTGGCGCTTCGACCTGGGGGTCTTCACCAACCTGTCGCCCGATCACCTCAAGACCCACGGCACCTGGGAGGACTACCTGGCGGCGAAGGCCCAGTTGTTCCTGCACCTGGGTCCGGGGTGCCCGATGATCCTCAACGCGGCCGACCAGTACGCGATGTTCATCGACCGCGCCACGCCCGAGGACGTACGGCGGCTGCGGTTCCACGTGCCCTCGCGCGGCCCCGCCCTCGCTCCGGCCGACCTCGCCGCGACCGAGGTCTCGGTGACCGCCGAGGGCACCGTCGCCACGCTCGCGCCCAGTGAGCTCGCCGATGCCCTGGGCGGCACGCTGCGTACGCGCATGGTCGGCGAGGTCTTCGCCGAAAATGCCCTCGCCGCGGCCCTGGCCTGCCATGCCACCGGCATCAGTCCCGACGCCATCGCCCGCGGCCTGGCCGAGTGCGAGGTCGTGCCCGGTCGCTTCGAGGTCGCCTCCCGCGACCCGGTGGTCGTCGTCGACTACGCCCACACTCCCGATGCCCTCGAGCGCACCTGTGCCACGGCGCGCCGCATCGCCAGCGATCGGGTCATCGTCGTCTTCGGCGCGGGCGGGGGCGCCATGGTGAAAAAGCGCGGCCCCATGGGTGCCGCCGTCGCCCAGGGCTGCGACCACGCCATCATCACCAACGACAACCCGCGCCGCGAAGACCCGGCCGTCATCGCCGACATGGTCGCCGCGGGTTTTCGTGGGATCGACGGCGGCGCGCCCTTCGAGATCATCCTCGACCGTCGCCAGGCCATCGCGCACGCGATCGAAATGGCGAAGGCCGGAGACGTCGTCGTCGTCGCCGGCCGGGGTCACGAGCAGATGCAGCGGGTCGGCACCGAAGACCGCCCCTTCTCCGATCGTGAAGAGGTCCTCCGGATCACCGCCGAGGGCTGAGGGATCCGAACGACCTCGGGTTCAGTGAAGCGTTAGCGGCACGAGGCTTCGTCGCTGCCGTCCTTGCAGTCTTCCTCGTTGTCGCAGACCCACGAGATGGGGATCTCCATGCCGTCGTCGCAGACCCAGATGCACTGCTCGTCGGCCTCGTCCTCGCCGTTGGGGCAGTCCGCCCCTTCGTCGCAGACCCAGTCCTCGGGGATGATGGTGCCGTCGTCGCAGGTGAAGCCGCAGCCCTCTTGGGCCTCGTCCTCGCCGCCTTCGCAGTCGGGCACGCCGTCGCAGATCTGCTCGCCCGAAAGCTCGGAGCCGTCCTCGCACACGAAGGGCTTGGACGCCGTCTCGTCGCCGGCCGTCTCGTCACCGCCGGTATCGGTGGCCGCACCGCTGTCGCCGGTTGCCGCTCCCGTATCCCCCGTGGCCGCGGGATCGGTGGTCGCCGCCGTGCCTTCGCCCGCATCGGTATCGCCGTCGGACGTCGCGTTGTTGGTGGAGGCGTTGTCGCTCTCGTTCGTCTCGCCGTCGTCGGTGAGAATGATGCAACCGGTCGCGTTGCTCATCAGCGTGGCCGCGGCGAGGAATTTCTTGAAGTCGATGTTCATGGGACAAAGGGGCGCTGGTGTTGCGCGGTCGGGAGTGTAGCGTCGAGATTGCCTTCCGTACGCCTACCGCTTCGTGTGCATTCCACTCGGGAAACCTCCTACCTCGGTGCTCCCGGGGCCGCCCGACGACCGGCCGCCCGACTCGAGTCCAAACGAGCAACGGCGTTTCCGTCGACGACTCATCGTTCCGGCGATCGGCGTCCCCCTCCACGCGTCACTGCACACACCAATGCCGCCCGCCCATGGTCGAGAACACGTCACGACTCGGTGCCATTTTCGGGCGCCGCCGACCGTGATCGACCCGAATCCTTCCGGTCGCTCGCGGGACGCTGGAGCAAGCCCTCGTTGCTACACTTTCGCGCATGCCTTTGTCTTCCTTACGGCCCTGGGGAATCGTGTTCTCGACCCTCGCGGCCGGCTGCGTCGCGACGTCGCCCGAAGATCCCGAGTCGACGTTCGGGGGCTCCTCGGCCACATCGGCCGCAGCGACGGACAACGGCTCCGGTAGCTCACCCACGACCGGCGTGAACCCGTCCGTCGACGGCACCATGGGCGGCTCCTCGAGCGACGACGGCTCCGGCCTCGTGCTCGACGTCGGCCCCGGGGACATCGGCAGCACGCCCCCCGAAGTCGCCGAGGTCTTCGGGCACAGCGGCAGCGAGCTGTACCGCCTCGACGTCGACACCAACGAAGTCACCAGCGTCGGTCCCTTCGACGGCTGCACCGCCTCGATCATCGACATCGCCCTCGACGCGGACTCGCAGATGTTCGGCACCGCCTTCGGCTCCCTGTGGTCCATCGATCGCCTCACCGGGGACTGCACCATGATCGCCGAGGGCAGCTACCCCACCTCCCTGTCCTTCGTCCCCGCCGGCACCGTCGACCCCGATCGCGAGGCCCTCGTGGGCTTCGTCGACGACGAGTACATCCGCATCGACGAGCAGACCGGCCAGATCACCCCCCTCGGCACCTTGACCGACGGCCTCGAATCCAGCGGCGACATGGTCTCCGTCATCGGCGGCGGCAGCTTCCTCACCGTGGTCGGACCGGGCTGCGACGCGGGCGACTGCATCATCGAGATCGACCCGTCGAACGGCGCCGTCCTGCAGAACTTCGGGCCCCTGCCCTACACCCAGGTCTTCGGCCTCGCCTTCTGGGCCGGCCGTGCCTACGGCTTCGCCCGCGAAGGCGTGCTCTTCGAGATCGAGTTCGACGGCGGCAGCGTCACCACCACCGTCATCCCCTTCCCCGTCGCCCCACCCGACCTCGAGTTCTTCGGCGCCGGATCGACGACGGCGGCTCCGCCCGCCGAAGGGTGACCCGCCCGAGGGTCGTCAGTCGGCGACGGCGACGTAGCTGGGGCCGACCTCGTCTTGCCAGGGGATCACCACCGACTCCTTCCCGTCGAGGCTCGCGACCTGTAGTTCGTTGGTGCCGGGTAGAGGCACGAACGCCAGCTCATCGGCCACGCTGAGCGCCACGCCGAGCGGGAAGCTGGTGCCCTTGGTGATGATCTGCCACCCGTCGATCGGAGTGCCGTCTTCACCGATGGTCTCGCGCCATAGGGTGGTGGTGATGAAGTCGGTGGAGGTCAGCAGGACGTCGTCGGTGCCGGGGATGCTGGCGACGGCGTAGAAGCTCCCGAGCGCGGCGGGGCCCTCGACGACCTGGACGAGCGCAGCGGGATCGCTGACGTCGAGCACGACGTAGTTGGAGGGGTTGAGCGAATTGGTGGCGACGGCGAAGGTGGTGCCGGGGATGAAGGCCACGTCCGAAGGGTCGGAGCCGATCTCGAGCGGCGGCGACAAGGTCCCGGCCGGGTCGCCGACCTCGAAGGCACGGATGGCCCCGGTATCGACGACGTTGAGCAGGCCGACGTTGCCCTCGGAGTCGAGGCTGACCTGCTCCGGCCGTACGCCGACCTCGACCTCGTCGAGCACGGTATTGGTCTCGAGATCGATGACCGACAGGGTGCTGCCCGCAGGATCGTCGAGCCCGTAGTTGGCGGTGAAGGCCCGCGTGCCGTCGGGGGTGATGGCAATCCCCATGGGCACGTGCATGGTCGCGATCTCGGTGACCTCTTCGGTCTCGAGGTCGACGACGAGCAGCGTTCCGTCTTGCTCCACGTCGCCGGCATCGATGAGGTTGCCGACGAAGCCCGCGAAGAACCCAGGCGAGATGCTGACGACGGCCCGAGTCGACCCGGGTACGAGTTCCACCTGCAGCGGGCCAGGAGCGTACTCGGAGAGGTCGAGGGTGCGAGCGACGATCTCGTCGCGGGTCCGAGCCCCGGAGGCGAGCGCATCGAGATCGATGACGGACAGGCTCCGGGCCTTCCAATCGGCGGTCACGGCCACGCGAGCGGGCAAGGGCACCTCGCCCGTGCTCTCGCCAGCGGTCGTGTCGGCCCCGGTCGCCATGCCGCTGCTGCTGCTGGTCCCGCCCGAGGACGAGCTCGTGGACGCCGCAGTCTCGGCGGCGGTGGTGTCGGAGCCCGTGGAGCCCTGAGCTCCCCCTCCGTCGTCGCTGGGGCAACCGAACCCCAGCACCAGCGACGACACCATGCCGGTGCGCACCAGGCCGAAATGGGACCCTTGGCGGGCGGTCGAGACGAGCCGATCGACGGTGACCATCCCTCCGAGGATCGGCGGCTGTGGCGTCCAACGCAAATGCCACGAAGCTCCCTCGCGAGCGGGTGAGGGTACGGCCGGTCTCGTGTTCGATTGTGCAAGTTGCCCAAGCGCGTGGCCGCATGGTGCGCTGGGGCGGGCCAACGATGGAAGTTTCTCGCCGTGAGCGTTACTCTGGTCCGGCTGTGATGCGGAAAACGAGTTGGAACCCGAGGTTGGTCGTGACCTTCGGCGGAGCGCTGGCTCTGACCGGCTGCAAGGACACCACCGACCCTGCACCCGCCCAGGACACGGGCGTCGCCACCGAGACCAACGACGACGAGAACGACTCGAGCGGGAGCACGGTCGACGACAGCGGCAGCACGGGCGAGGACGACCCGAACCGGGCCGAGGTCGTCCACAGCTTCGGCGAGTACGTGCTCAGCCCGCACGAAGAGATTCAGCCCTGCATCCAGTGGACGCTGAACAACGAGCGGCCCATCTACATCCAGGCGGTCACGCTGGCCAACCAGGGCGGCTACCACCACTCCAACTGGTTCGTGGTGCCCGACGATCTATACGAGGGTGAGGACGGGTTCTTCGACTGCTCGGACCGCGGCTTCACCGAGCTCGACGCCGCGATCCAGGGCACGGTGCTCACCGCTCAGTCGACGCAGTCTCGATACGAGCGCATGGAACTGCCGCCGGGTGTGGTCATCAAGGCGCCGCCCCGCCACAAGATCATCGCGGGCGGCCACCTGCTCAACCTGGCCAACGGCGACTACGCCACCGAGCTGCGCATGGGCCTGGACATCATCCACCCGTCGGAGGTCGATGTGGTCGCAGCTCCGTTCCGGCTCACGTACTTCGATCTCCAGATCCCGGGCTTCACCGAGGCTCGCTTCACGGCCAGCTGCAACCTGGCCGACGCCTACGAGACGGCTGCGGCTCGCCCCATCGATCTGAAGCTCTACTACGTGCTGCCGCACTACCACTACCTGGGCAACTTCTTCGACCTCACCATCTCCGGGGGTCCGCAAGACGGGGAGAGCGTGTTCCGCCTCGATGGCTTCAACGCCGACGCATCGGGCCGCCCCTACCCCGAGCCCATCGACCTGACCGGCGCCGAGGGCTTCACCTTCACCTGCGGCTTCAACAACTGGACCGATCAGCAAGTCGGCTGGGGTATCGGCGACCAAGAGATGTGCGTGATGCTCGGGCTCGCCGATTCGCGCGTGATCATGGACGGCTCGGCGTACAACAACGAGATCGTGGGCACCGACGGCGAGATCCTGCTCAACGAGTCCAGCTGTGACGTGCTCGGCCTGCAAAAGAACGCCGCGCAGACCCTGCCCGAAGACGACGAGCTCACCGCCCCGCTGTACATCCCGCCCTCGGACCCCGGCGACGACGGCTTGCCACCCGTAGACGAGTGCAAGGACACGCCCGCCGACGCCGCCCCGGCCGGAGAGGCGACGCTCACTCGGCTGCGAGAGACGCTGTTCGTCTCCACCTGCCAGTTCTCCTCGTGTCACTCGGGCGCCAACGCCTCGGCGGGGCTCGACCTGGCCGCCGACAACCTCCACACCACGCTGCTCGAGCACGAGGTCACGGGGGCGACGAGCCTGCCGCTGATCGCTCCGGGCGACCCCGAAGGCAGCTGGCTGTATCAGCGGGTGGCGTACTGCAACCCCACCGACGACGCGGGCAACCCGGTGAGCCACATGCCGCTCAACTCGCCCGAGCTGTCCAACCCCGAGCTGGTGGCCACGCTCCGCGACTGGATCCAGGCCGGCGCTCAGGACAACTGAGCGGCAGCACGCAGGTGACGGCCCGGCTCGCTGGACGAGTCGGGCCTCACTTTTGGTTCGCGAACTCGATGCAGGACTCCGGCGGGCACGGCCGGTCGTGGCCCGTGTACTCCTGCGCTTCGGTGAGCATCACGTGGGCTCCATCGGGGCACCGCGCCAGCAGCGTGGGCTTTTCGAGGGTCATGGCACCGATGGTCAGCGGCCCTTCGATGTCGGCCAGCTCCTCGCGGTAGGAGCTCATGTTCATGGGGCAGCCCATGGGCCACTGCTCGCGGGGTCGCGGAGTGTACTTGCTGGTGGTGGCCGTGCCGTCGACGGTCACCGTGATGCTCGTGGCCTCGCGGTCAATCTTCACCGTGACCGCAGGCACGGGCACGGCGTCGGCCTTCGCTTCACTGCCCGCTTCGGCTTTGGCGTCGCCCTTCGCGTTACCGCCCGCCTCGGTCTTCGTGTCGCCCTCGTCGGGCGGCGGCACCACTGCATACTCACCGCTTCGAAGCTCGGCGTAGTGCGACTCGCACCCGGCGACCACGAACATCACGAACATCGACGCGACAAGCCGAGCGGAGTGCATGACTCCACTCTATCAGCCGTACGCCGTCGCTTCGCGCCCCGCGTTCAGACGCAGACCATGGCCTCGCCGAGCGCCAGGCACTCCATGCCCAGGGGGCAGGTGGCGTCCATCGAGCAGGCCAGCGCGCAGACCTGGGCCCCGGTGGCATCTTCGACGCACGCCGGGGCGGCGGTGGCCGTGGCTCCCGGGTTGGCGGCGCAGTCACTCGCGGGAGCCTTGCAGCCCGCGCTGGTGCAGAACCCGGTCGACGCGCCACCGACGAGGACGCAGCTGGTCAGCCCGATGCAATCGGTATTGGTCAAGCACTCGGAGTACATGCCGTCTTCGGGCTGCTCGTCGGCGGGGTCACCCGTCGCACCCCCCGAGGTCTCGACGTCACCGGTCGCGACCTGGGTCTCCGAGTCTTCCGGGGCATCGTCGCCCGTCGCTTCGGCGCTGGAGTTCGACCCCATCGAGTCCGGATCGGAGGTGGGATCGGCGAAGGTCGTGGCAACGTCTTCGGTGTCGACGTTGCAAGCAAAGGACATGGCTCCGGCGACCACGAGCAAACGAAAGCCAAGAAAACGGGCCGGCATGGGCTGGAGTATGGCGTCAGGTCCGAGACCAGACAAACGCGGCGCACGATGGCTCTACGAGCGGCTCGCGGTGTGATCTGGAGCATGGCCAGGCGCTCACGGCGTCCGACGGAACGCGATGACCCGACAGACGGCCACCGGTTGCCCGCTCAGCGCTCGAGATGTGACTCGGCCTCGTGAAAGCTCAGCGCCGTTTCGTACAGTCGCCGCCGCGTGGCCCCACCGACCTCGAGCGAGTCGAGGGCCTGCGGTAGGTCTTGCCAGGCATAGGCATCGAGCTTCGCACCGAACCATGCGACCGCCATCGCCCACCCTCGCGTGATTCGATTGTCGGTCAACACCACCGAAGCCGAACGCGCCCGCATCGCCGCGTTCGTGAAGCGTCGGCGTTGGCCGGCGTCGATCGTGACCGCTCCCACGCTCAAGAGCAGACAGTGCTTGGGCCTGCGCTCCGCGAGCACGTCCAAGTAGCTACGCCAGGTCTGCTCCGGCACGGTGCCGGGCAGCGTCAGCGAAGCGAGCACCCCATCGACCAAGCGCCAGCGATGAGGCGAGGGCCGACCCCTCTGTTCGAAGCCCCCCGGCTCGTCGGGTTCCTCATATTCCGCCAGCTCTTGTAAGGGGTTCACTTATCTTCAGATGATACCGGAGAGGGTCGGGTCGGATCGGCCCAATCATGGCCGAAAGAGCATTCAGGTGGCGCTCGGGTGCCGTTGTGCTCGATTGCGCGAGTCTCGGGCGCTCGACTGCGAACTAGAATGCAACGATTATATATTAATATGAACTACCAATATTTCACAGTCATGGTACAGTGCTTCCAGTCGCGTCACGGCACGGTGTTCGCCTTGGTGGGGTGGGCTTCGGTGACGCGATCGTTCTTCTTCGCTGAGTGTCGCCCCGTCGCGACGTCGTAGCGGTCCGTTATCGGGGGGTAACCCGGGCCCAACGTCGTGACGGGGCGTTGTTTCGTGCGCTCGTCGATCGCACCGCAAAGGCGTGACACGGTGCGAGGAAACGCGGATCCGTGGGTGATCTACGGCAACGAGGGATGCTGTACATTGCGGACCTCGTATCGCCGTGCCCCGTCATCGCCCTAAGGCATCGCCTCCCGCCGACATCGACCTCAACCCGCGGACCGATCCGCCGCTGGACTTCCCGGTCCGCACGCTCGAGGAGATGACGCCTCGGGACTACGAAATCCTGGGGTTCATGTGCGGGCTCGAGGTGCATCAGCAGCTCGATACCCGCGGCAAGCTGTTCTGTCGCTGCCCCGCAGGCGTCCGTACCGACCGCGTCGACGCCGAGGTGCTCCGCCACATGCGGCCCACGCTGAGCGAGCTGGGCGAGTACGACGGTACCGCGTTGATGGAGTTTCGGACCCGCAAGGAGATCGTGTACCTGCTCGATCGCCGTACGGTCTGCACCTACGAGATCGACGACACCCCGCCCTTTCCCATCGACGACGAGGCCGTTCGCTACGCGCTCGAGGTGGCGAGCCTGTACGGGCTCGATCGCGTCTCCGAGCTGCAGGTGATGCGCAAGCAATACCTCGACGGCTCGATCCCCACCGGCTTCCAGCGCACGGCCATGGTGGCGCTCGCGGGCTCGCTGCCCTTCCCGGACAGCGAGCTCGGCTCCGACCGCGTGCTGCGAATTCGCCAGCTGACGCTCGAAGAAGACTCGTGCCGCGAGGTCTCCGACCAGGGGCACCGCGTCGTGTTCCGCACCGATCGCCTCGGCATGCCGCTGACGGAGACGGTCACCGAGCCCGACCTGCTCACCCCGCGCGACGTATTGACGGGCGGGCGCCTGCTGGCCCGGGTCGCCCGCGCCACCGGTCGCGTCCGTCGGGGCCCCGGCTCGGCTCGGCAGGACGTCAACGTGTCGATCGCGGGCAGCCGCCGGGTGGAGATCAAGGGGGTCTGCCAGCACAAGGTGCTGCCGCGGCTGGTCCACATCGAGGCCTATCGCCACCTCGAGCTGCTGCGTATCCGGGCCGAGCTGCGGCGCCGCGGCGTGACCGAGCCGATGCTCGAGCTGACGAAGCTCGATCCGCCTTGGGACAGCCCCCTGGCCATCGACGCTCGCTCGTTGCTCCGCGCGTCCCCGGCCACGCCGCTCTGCGAGGCGCGCGAGCGCAGCGACATGATCGCCGCCGTGCGCCTGCCCGGGTTCGCGGGGATGCTCAGCCACCGCACGCAGCCGGGCCGCTGCTTCGACCACGAAATCTCCGAGCGCTTGCGAGTCATCGCCTGCCTGACCGCACGCCCCTTCATGACCCACTCCGACGCCGACGACGGCATGCTGCGCGACTCCGAGTGGCAGCAGCTTCGCGCGGCCCTGCGCGCGGAGTCGGGCGATGCAGTGGTGGTGGTCTGGGGCCCCGAGGCGGACGTCGAGACGGCCGTGGAGGAGATCGTCGGCCGTAGTCGCGAGGCCCTCATCGGCGTGCCCTCGGAGACCCGCCAGGCGCACGGCAACGGCACGACCGGGTTCGAGCGCATCCTGCCCGGACCGGAGCGCATGTACCCGGACACCGATACTCCGCCCTGGCCCGTGCCCGACACATGGCTGGCCGAGATCGATGCCGATCCGCCCGAGCGCCCCCACGATCGAGAGCAGCGCTACATCGCGGGCGGGCTCACCCGTCGGGCCGCGCAGGCGCTGATGGACCTCGAGCTCGCCGGGCTCTTCGACGCGCTCGCCCCCACCACCGAGGTCGGTCGCCGCCGCCTCGCCTCCGCGCTGGAGTGCCGGGTGGTGGCATGGTGGCGTGAGATCGGGTCCCGCCCCACGCCCAAGGCCGAGCGCCTGCGCCCGCTGGTCGACGCGGTGGACTCCGAAGCGCTGCGAGCCGAGGCCTACGACGCGGTCTTCGACGCGCTGCTGCGCGACACCCAGACCGAGCCCGCCGCGATCGTGGCCCGCCGCCTCGAGGGCAAAGACGCGCTCGGCGACCTGCAGCGCGCCATCGACGAGCTGCAGCCGCGCCTGGCCACCATGCGCTTTTCCTCCGCCGAGGCCCGCCTGCGCTGGGCCTTCGGCCAGGTGATGCCCGTCGTGCTCGGGCGCCTGTCCCCCGACATCGTCCGCGAAAAGCTCGTCGCCGCCCTCGGAGGCCCGAACCAATGACCGACGCCAACGAGGACTTCAAGGGCTATCGCGAGCCGATGCTCGGCGTGATGCAGCGCTTCGGCGTGACCGTCTGGTCCGAGATCGAGGCCCACACCACGCAGGGCGACTTCGAGGGCCTGGTGCTGCCGCGCTCGGAGACGGCCGACGCCGACCACCTCGTGCTGAAGCTGGTCAGCGGCTACAACATCGGGATTCGCCACGACACGGTGATCGAGCTGCGCAAGGTCGGCTACCGCAAGGCGGAGTACAAGATCCCCGAGGAGCCCTTCCCCAGCGATCCGGGCAAGCCCAAGGTCATGCTCTTCGGCACCGGGGGCACCATCGCCTCGCGGCTCGACTACCGCACGGGCGCGGTCATCCCCGCGTTCAGCCCGGGCGAGCTGTACGGCTCGGTCCCCGAGCTGGCCGACATCTGCAACCTCGAGACGGAGAAGCTCTTCGGCGTCTTCTCCGAGAACATGGGCAAGGACGAGTACCTCACGCTCGCCACCCGGGTCGGCGAGGCCATCGAGGCCGGCTACGACGGCGTCGTGGTGGGCCACGGCACCGACACCATGCACCACACCGCCGCGGCGCTGTCGTTCATGGTCCACGACTCGCCCATCCCCATCGTGATGGTGGGCAGCCAGCGCTCCTCCGACCGGCCCTCCTCCGATGCCGCGCGCAACCTGATCGCCGCGACCACGGCCGCCGCCACCGGGCCCTACGCGGAGACGATGGTCTGCATGTTCGGGCCCACCTCCGACCGCTACAACCTGCTGCACCGCGGCACGCGGGTTCGGAAGATGCACAGCTCGTACCGCAGCACCTTCCGCACGCTGGGCGACATCCCGCTGGCGATGGTGCAGGAGGACGGGGCCATCGAGCCCATCGCCACCAACATTCGGCCCCGTCGCGACGACCGCAAGGCCAACGTGCGCGTCGCCTTCGACGACAAGGTCACGCTCCTTTATTACTACCCGAACATGCAGCCCGACGTGATCGACGCGTTGGTGCAGTGTGGCTACCGCGGCATCGTCATCGCGGGCACGGGCCTGGGGCACGTGAACAAGAAGGTCTATCCCGCGCTCGAGCGGGCCCGCGACGCGGGCGTGCACGTGTACATGACGCTGCAGACGCTGTGGGGCTTCGTGCAGATGAACGTGTACGAGACCGGCCGCGAGATCTTGGGGCTGGGCGTGGTGCCGCTGGCCAACATGCTGCCCGAGGTCGCCTACATCAAGCTCGGCTGGGCGCTGGGCCTGCATCCCGACGAGCCGGACGAGGTTCGCACGCTCATGACCACCACGCTGGCCGGCGAGATGACCGAGGGCGAGCCCTTCGACGGCTATCTCGTGCTGCAAGGCGGCGTGCCCGAAGCCGAGCAGCTCATCGGCAAAATCTGGTGGTGATTTGGGCTACGATGGAGCCATGCGTGTTGGGTGGCCCGTCGCTCTTTGCCTCGTGCTCGGCGGCTGCGCGCGCGAAAACCCCAGCTACGACGCTGGGGCCGTGCCCACGACCACCGACGGCACCCCACCGGTCACCAGCGGCATGGGCAGCGACGGCGTCACCTCGTCTTCGCCGCCCGTCGACACCCAGAGCCCGCCGGTCTCGGACAGCGGCTCGCTCGATACGGAAGACTCCGGGCCAAACCTGAGCGAGGGCCCCTGCCCCACGTACTTCGCCGACTTCGACGAGGACGGATGGGGCAGCGACGCCGATGCGCTCGAGACCTGCGACCCGCCCCAGGGCTATGTCGAGCAGGGCGGCGACTGCGACGACGACGACCCGCGCGTGTTCCCGGGGCGGCTTCGATGTGACACCAAGTCGCCCTCGCTGTTCGCGTGGTATCGGCTCGATGGCGACGAAGAGTACGTCGCCGACGACTCGCACTACGGCAACCCGGCGGCCCCTGGTTCGACCACGCCCGCCCAAGTCATCGACGGGGCGTTCCGCGAGGCGCGGGGCTTCGGCTTCGGCACCCGGCTGCTTCGCGTGCACGACATGCTCTCGGCGCTCGGCACCCAGCCGGGCGACGTGCTGCGCCAAGGAACGCTGGCGGCGTGGCTGCGCATCGAGAACCCGGCGTTGGCCTGCGCGAGCGAGTTCTGCCTCGTGCCCGCCGTGCACTTCGCCGACGAGTCGGGCAACGGCTTCGGCTTCGAGCCCGAGGTCCACATCCACGCCGCCCGCGGCAAGTTCTCCATCGGCTTCGAATGGGAGGGCTGGATCACCACCGCGGGCGAAGGCGCGGGCGCGGGGTGCTGGGCCACCGGTCCCACGATCATGTACGACGAGTGGACCCACGTCGCGTTCGTCTGGGACGAGCAAGGCGACGGGAGCACCGAGTGTGCGCTCTTCGTCAACGGTCAGCTCGCCGGCGACGACTACTCCCCCGCCCCCGTGCTCCGGGAGCCTCTGTGGCGGGCGGGCGGGATCGGAGGCATCGCCAACGACATCAGCGACGTACTGTCGTTCCCCGGCTCGATCGACGAGGTGATGTTCTTCACCGAGCGCCGCAGCCCCACCGACATCCAGCTCGACTGCGGGCTGGACCGCTGCTTCGAGTAGCGGGCGTCAGTCGTCATGCAGCGGCGCGAGCCGAGGGTCGGCGGCGATGCGATCGGCGAGGTAGAGCGGACGCGGGCTGCGTTCCATCGCGCGCTGCACCAAGGTCGAGGCGTCTGCTGGCCGGCCGTCGGCCACCGCGACCGCGGCCATCTCCAGCGCCAGCTCGGTACGAGCGGAGCTGCTCTTCGCGGCCGGCAAGCGCTCGACCAGGGCCGCAGCCGCCTCCAGATCGTGGCTCGCGGCGTCGAGCCGACGACTGCGCAGATGCACGCGGGCCCGCGCCATCAACAGGTGAAACGACGGATCGACCGGGCGCGCGTCATCGACCTCGTGGGGCTCCAGGTCGAAGGGCAGAGCGACGAGCTCGCGCTGAACCCGAGGATCGTCGAGGTGGTGGCGGATCGCGACCTCCCATGCACGATGCGCCGCTTCGGGAAAGCGCGGGCCGAGGATCGAGCGGAGCAAGGGCCCGTACACCGCTGGGCGGAGCCGCAACAGCGTGGTGAAGGTCGCCGCGTTGCTCTCGAAATCGATGGCCAGGGCCCGTAACTGCTCGCTCGCTTCATCGAGCCGCCCTCGGTGCACCGCGCTGTGGATCCGCGGCTCGGTGACGGCCGGGGAGTCGCCCAACCGCGCGAAGATCTCGTCGGCGGCACGATAGTCGGTCTGCGCGAAGGCACGGGCGGCCATTGCCGCGTCCGAAGGCTGCTCGCCGACGTCACGGACCTGGGCCCCCGACAGCGTGAGTCGGTCGATCCTCACCGCGCCCCAGGCCGCCGCTTCCTGCATCGCTCGGATCTCCAGGCGATACGCCCCCGGCGGCGGATAGTGTGCATGCGGCAGCCGATGCACCGTGTTGGGGGGAATCGGTCCGTCGGGGTCGAAGAGGACGCAGTGACGCTCGTGGAGCTCGGGGAACAACGAGCCTCGCTGCCGTTGGTGCGCGCTCGCCCCGGGCTCCCGCTCGAGCGGCTCGATGAGCGACACCGGAGGCCGGGGATGCTCGGCGTCCGTGCCCCACACGTAGCACCGAAGGGTCGTCTCCACCCGATCCGCACCGCCTTGCGATCTCGCGACCATGCTCATGACGGGCGGGCCGCCTCCCTCGGGGACCAGCCGGACCTCGATCGACGCGCTCCACTCCATCAGCTCGATGTGCCAGTCGAGGTCGAGGGTCAGCAAACCGCCCGCCCAGACCACCGGGATCGACGCGATGAGCCCGGGTCGGGCACCAGCGATCTCCAACGAGCCCGATGCGGGGTCACGACGCAGCGCCAGGGGTTGATGCACCTCCAGCGCGTCCGGCAGCGGCCGGTCCTGGCGAATCTCCACCGTCGCATCACCGCGCGTGACGGCCGAGGTCTGATCGAGCAGACGTGCCACCGAGTCTCGTTGCTCGGGGTCGAGCGAGGGCTGCTCGAGCAGCGCCTGTGCGATGCGAGCGACGGCCGCGTACTCCCCGAGTCGGAGGTTGGTCTCGAGCGCTCCCCGTAGGCCCGCGACGGCGTGCTCGGGCTGGGCTCCCACGCGCTCGTAGAGCGTCAGGGCCCGCTCGTACTCGTTGGACTGCGCGTAGAGCTGGGCCGCCCGCAGCCAGGCATGAACGCGGCCTTCGGGCGTCCCGGCCGCGATCTCCTCGAACGAGTTCGCCGCTTCCACGAACAGCCCCATCGCCACCAGCTCTTCGGCGCGAGCCCACTCGGGCGCCGGCTGGGGTGGCGTGACGGGCTCGCCGGAGAGCGCGGCTGCCGGACGGACCTCACGCAGCGGCAACGCCTCATCCCCGTGTCCGACTAGCCACAGCGAAGTGTCCGACTCGCCGATGACGAGCGCGATGAGCTCGGGCGTCTCGTCGTCATCGACCTCGACCCTCTGCATCGGGACCATCCGACCGAGCACCATGGGCACGAAGGTCTCGTCTGCAGCCTGGAGCAGCACGATCATCCCCAGTCGACCCCGCGTCATCCGAGCACAGATGTCCTGAAGCCCATCTCCGTTGAAGTCCGCGACCAGCAGGTTCGACATTGCAGCCGGCTTGCTCGCCTTGCGGATCGGCTCGTAGCGCGGATCGGGCATCGAGAGGGTGCTGGCTCGTCGCAGTGCTTCGTCCGCGAAATCCAGCACGTAGATTCCGCTGGGCTCCCCGAACGGGCGCTCCTCGGGGAACACCACCGTATTCGCCAGTTCATCGAGCTTGGCGGCGAGGATCCGAGTCTCGTCGCTTCCGGTCGCAATCGGCACGAGGTCGCTGATGAGGCCCAGGTGGTCGCGCGACCGCAGGCGCAGCGCGTCGCCACGGCGATGAAAGACCCGCACGTCGTAGGACTGCCAGCCGCCCGTGCCGACGAACAGCTCGGGCGTACCATCGCGATCGGCGTCGACGATGGTCATCGCCAGCGTGTCCGAGCGCGAGGCCTCGGCCTCCGAGACCGGGGCCTGCCACTGCCAGCGACCGCTCGGGTCGGGCTCGAGCACGACGATGCGACGACTCGGCGGTCCGCTGCCCACGTAGATTTCCGGCCGGCCGTCGCCATCCAGGTCCCCCGCGGCGACGCTCTGTGCCCCACCGTCGGGCCAGCGAACTTCCTCGGTCCACGACCCGTCGCGACGAAGGGTGAGCAGCCGCGACGTGTCGCGCTCGTCATTGGAGACCACGATCATCCCCGGCCGGCCCTGCCCGAGCGAGACGACCTCGGCACCGTCGACTCCCAGCTCGTAGCGCGCGATCTCGGGGAACTCGGGGCTCTGCTCGACCACCCGCGCGACGCCGCTTTTGGTCTCGAGCACGAACAGCTCGTCCCGACCATCCCCCTCGAGATCGAAGGGCAGCAGCAAGACCTCGACCGGAAAGGGCAGCGGCTGCCCTTCTTCGAAGGCCCGCAGCGCACCAATGCGGGGGTCACCCGTGGCTCCCGTGCGCTCGAGCCAGGCTCGCGCCCCCGCGAAATCTCGGCGCTGCAGCAACGAATCCAGCTGCAGCTCCGCGACGGCCGGCTCCGCGAGCGTGGCCTCGTGTCGCCGCTCGATGAGCGCCAGCACCTCCCCCAAGGCATGCCAGTCGAGCAACCCGTGAAAGACCTGGGCCAACCCCACCAGGACCTCGGCCTCGAGCTCGGCCCGACCGGCCCGCATGTACGCGCGCGCGTAGGCGTCCTTGGCTCCGTCGACGTCCTCGTCCCCATGCCGCCGCCCCGCCTCGCTCGCCCACGCGCGCCCGATGACGCCCGTGCCCTGGAGGTCGGTCCGGGACACGAAGGCCTCGAACAACCGACGCGCGAGCGGGTGATCCCCCTGCTCACGCGCCTGCGCGATCCGGCGCTCGAGCTGCTGGAGCTCCGCCACCGCGTCCGCCTCCCGCTGACGCTCCACGTACGCCTCCCGCATGCGCAGGCCGGCCAAGACCGCGACGGTGGCGAGGACGGCGACGGTGACCACCAGCGCGAGCAGCCGCAGACGCCGACGCCGAGCCACGGCCGGATCGTCGGCCAGCGCCTCGAGCAGCGCGTCCATGGAGGGAAAGCGCTCCGCCGGGGCGTGCGACAGACCCCGCAGGAGCACGGCACGGAGCCAGGCGGGCACGTCCTGGTCCGAGGTCGGCGAGCGCACCACGCCACGCTCGAGGCTGGCCAGGCGCTCGACGGCGCTCTCACCCTCGAAGGGCGCCTCGCCATAGACCGCCTCGTAGAGCGAAGCACACAGCGAGAACTGATCGCTGTACTCGTCGGCCACCTGCGCCCGCGCCTGCTCGGGGGCCATGTACGCGACGGTGCCGAGGACCAGGCCGGTCGTGGTCAAGCGAGACTCGAGAGCACTCTCCGCGACCGCCCCCACCCCCTCGGTGCTCCCGTCGTCGAGGGTCTCCGCCTCGTCGATGCCCGCGCGCCGCACCAGGCCGAAGTCGAGGACACGCACTCGCCCGGCGTCGTCGATGATGCAGTTCGATGGCTTGAAGTCGCGGTGGATCAGCCCTCGTCGGTGCGCGGCGGCGAGGCCCTGCCCGGCCTGGCGATAGACCTCGACGCACGCGGCCCACGACCGGGGCTCCCGCCGCCAACGATCCAAGGTCTGGCCGTCGAGCAGCTCCATCGCGATGAAGGTGGCCCCGTCGATCTCCCCGACCTCGAAGACCTGGACGACATTGGGGTGGGACAGGCGCGCCAGCGCCTGCGCCTCTCGGAGCAGGCGAACACCGTGGCCCGACTCGAGATCGCGGTGGAGGAACTTGAGGGCGACCTCTCGATCGAGCTTGTCATCGTACGCCCGCACGACCCGAGCCATGCCGCCGCGCCCCAAGGGCCCACGCACCCGATAGCGACCGATCTGCGGCTGCGGCGAGCGCTTGAACAGCGAAGCCCGGATCGACGCCTTGCTGATCGGGTGCATCGGCTCGGGCAGCTCCGGCGTGGGCACGGAGGCCATCTCGACGTCGGTCGGCTCGACACCGGCCGGCTCCGCGATCGTAGACCCCGGCATCTTCGCCTCCGTCACCCGTTCCCCACTCCATCGAGCAGGGTACCCAATCCGATGAGGCTCGGTACGAGCCTTCGAAGGACGCGGCTGAACCTCGTACCGCGGCGCGGAGCAACGTAACGCGAATCCGAGTGAGCGGCCCGACGTCAGCCCGCGCTGGGATCGCGGGCGACCCAGCGCTGCCGGGTGCCCCGCGGCGGCAGGGCGTGGCCATCGAGCAGCGCCAACCAGGCGGGATAGACCCAGGCCGGATCGGCGGCCACCGCCTGCACGCAGGCGCGCACGGTGGGGTTGCTCCGCGGCAGCAAGAGGCCGGGCGGAGACTCGGCCGTGCGCCGCGGTGCCCCATCGCCTTCGCACATCTGCACCGACGACACCACGCGATGGCCTCCCACGGCGTGACTGCGCAGGGCATGCAGGAACTCGCGCTCGTCGGGGCCGAGCCGATCTTCGGGCACGGGCGCTCGCCGCAACGGGTGCCGCAGCAGATCGAGCAGCCGCGCCCCGCCCCTCGACATGCCGTGCACCGCCCGACGCCAGGCCGCCAGAATCCCATGGGCGTCGTCGCGCAGCTCGGGCAGCTGAAAGCGCAGGTTGAACAGCTCGGAGAGCAGCGCCCGCTCGGCCTCGTCGGCGATGAGCACCAGCCCGTCACCCAGGGCGTAGTGCTCGGGCCGCTGATTCGGATACAGCGCCATCAGCACCCGCTCGGGGCCCTTGCCGAGCACCTCGGATCGCAGCGCCATCATGTCCACGGTGCGCTCGCCGCTGGAGTCGACGACCCGAAACACGGGCACACGCCCCAAGGTGGGCATGAGCATGCGCCGTCGCATGGCCCGCAGGGTGAGCTGCGCGAGGCGATGACGGGCCGCCTCGTTGTAGCCGCCGACGTCTCGCGCCACATGGGCCAGGGCACCGACCGCTTGGCGGACCAGGGTCTCCACGTGGGGCTGCACGGCCTCGCGCAGGCGGGCCGCGCTGAGCTCGGTGCGCGCCACTTCGCCCAGCTCGACCGCCGCCTCGAAGCACGGAGAGTCGGGCACCGCCACGTGCCCCGTGACCAGGCCATGCTCGAGCAGCCACGCGTGGGCGGTATCCCCTTCCATGGGGATGGCCACGCGCCCGCGGAGCGGCTCTTCGAGGTCCTGTACGCCCAGCGAGCCCACGAAGCCCACGTTGACCGGCTCGCCATCGACGACCACCGATGCGGGGGCGAAGCGGGCGGCGCCCGAGAGCCACTCGGCGGCGCGGCGTCGCTCGAGCTCGCCGTGCTGCACCACGACCACCGTGGAATCGCTCTCCGGGGTGGCATCGACGGTCATCCAGGGGGTGCGCCCCTGCTGGTACGCCAGGCACACCACCCGGCCGCCGCGAGCGGAGCGAATCTGGAGCGTGCGCGGCTCGAGCCCGGCGAGCATCAACAACACCAGCTCGCCCGTGGCCTCGAGCGCGGTCAGGGCCGCGTGCCGCTCCTCGTTGCTGCGGCGATCGTCGAGCAACACGCCCGTCCACTCGAGGTGGGTCTCGGGCACGCCCCGGCCGTTGTCGCGGACCTCGGCCCGGTGTCGCGCCAAGTCGACCTCGACTTGGCTCGCCCCGTCACGCAGCGCCCGACGGACGAGCTCGGAGGGCAGCTGCCACGGCCCCTGCAGCTGCGCGAGCGAGAGCTTGCGGAGCTCGGAGGCCACGTCGATGGTCAGCAGGCCGCCGACGTCGATCAGGGAGGAAATCTCGGAATTCACGATGAGGACGGAAAGGACTCGAGGAGGGCCGCGCGGGCCCCTTCGGAGAGCAGGGCCGCTCGGCGATCTTCGGGGAGGTCGAGCTGCTCGGCGAGGCGATCGAGCACGGAGAAGGTGGCGGCGTTCGGGCTGACCCCATGCAGCGTCTCGGCCTCGATGACCCACGGGCTGCGGTTGTCGACGAGCACGATGCGGCTGCCGTGCACCCCGGGGATGCGCGCCTTGAGGCCGGCCAGCTCGAGGGTGGCCACGCGACCGCTGATCTCGGGAGCGAGCCGCACCGACCAACGCTCGCCCCCCCGCCGTAGCTGGCGATTGACGTCATCGATGAGCTGGGTGCGGCAGGAGGCTTCGATGCGAGTGTGCCACAAGTCGAGATCGATGGCGCCCAGGGCATCGGCCACGGTGTCGCCTTCGGGGCTGCGAGCATCGAGCACCACCGCGCCCGCCCGGCTCGCCCGCGTGGCCAGAGGCGGCCGCGCCGAGGTGCGATACAGCTTGCCCTTGGCCGCCAGCTCCCGCGCCCGCTGCAAGGAGATGGCACCGCCGTCGAGCACGGGCACCAAGGGGCGGTACAGCAGAGCCGACATCGCGCCGAAGGCCCCCGGCTGCTGCAACACGCCCTGGAGCAGCCGCGACAGATCGGCGCTGTCGTCGAGCTTGAAGGCCCGCCGCGTGCGTCGTCCCGCGATCGAGAGGATCACGCCGAGCAACAGCAGCCCGGCCACGCCCGAGAACGCCCACGAGGGCCACGCCCGGGACTCGCTCGCCGAGGACGAGGCCGCCGCGACTTCCTCGGGGCCTGCGCCCGGCTCGGGGCGAGGCGCCACCGCGGGCGCGGCCCCGGCCGGGGCCGCGGCGCCCGGTGGGGGTCGGGTGGGCGATGCCGGATCGACGCCGACGCCCGCCGCGACGCCACCGTCGGAGGGGCGATCGCTCGGGGCCTTGCCTCCGGGGGTCGCCGGATTCGTGGGTGGCCGCGCCGCCACCCGAGGCGCGGCCACAGCCGGGCGCTCGCTCGCATCGGCGATGTGCCAAAAGCCCCGCTCGTCGCGGTACTCGACCCATGCGTGGAGCCAGGGCAGCGCCTGCCCTTCGACCCCGAGATAACCCACCGCCAGCCGGGCGGGCACGTTCGCCGCCTGCAAGAGCGCCACGAGCAGGCCGTTTTGCACGTCGCAATCGCCCTTGCCCAGCTCGAGGGTGCGATCGATGAACCCCTGCCCGCGCTCGAGCGCCTCGGTGTGACGCAGCGACATCTCGGGCGAGCGGTCGTAAGCGACCTGCGCCCGCACGTAGCCGAGCAGCTTGCCCACGCGCTCGTTGACCGGCAGCTGCCGCAGGTCGCGAGTCTTTCGCTTCAGCTCCGCGGGCAGCTGCGAGACCACCTGGGGCGGCGGCGGCACGCCGGGATCGGCCGCCAGCGTGGTCTGGTAACGCAGCGCCCCTTCGGCCCCCGCGCCCAGGTCGAGGGCCGGGTGCCCGTGCTCGGTGGAGAACACCTCGATGCGCTGCCCGTCGAGGGTGAGGCTGCCGCCGACCAAGCGATGCCCGGTGGGCACGGGCAGGCGAACGACCCCGCGACCCCGCGTGGGCAACGAGACGTCGAAGCAGTCGCGCACGCACTCGGCCCCGCGGTACAGGCCCGCGATGCGCACCTCGGCCTCGTGATCGGGCGCCCCGTCGTCACGCAGCGAAGGAAAGGTCAGCGCGGCGAAGTGCAGCCGCGTGGCCGAGGGCTCGTAGCTCAGCTGGATGGGCTCGGCCGCGCTGGGAGCCAGCACGTCGACCCGAGGCCCGCGGTAGCGATGGCCGAGATCCTCGTAGCTGCGCGGGGCCATGGCCCCCTCGGTCTTGGCCGCCACGCCCACCGCGATGGGGGCGGTGGCGTCGGCCTCGGCGGGCGCGTCGAGACCCCGACTGCCCCACAGCCCCAGCGACAGCAGCACCGCCGCGGCGGCCCCGATGGCCGAGCCGGTCAGCGTGCGCCAGGCCAACGACTCGCGCAGCCGCGACCGCATGTGCTCGATGCCGCGGCGATACCAGGGCAAGGGCCGCGCGAAGGACAGCTGGCGCTCGACCAGGCGCTCGAGCTCGCGCTGGGCCAGCTTGACCAGGCGAGCCAGCGCCCGGCCGTCGCGAGCATCGGAGCGCGAGAGCATGACCTCGAGCGCCTCGCTCTCGAGCAGTGCCTGCGGCGCGAGGCCAGCGGGAAGCTCGGGGAACTGCACCCGGATCCGCGCCGTGTGGCGACCGGCGGGCGCGACCAGATCTTCGAGGCACGCCGCCGAGCGCACCCGCAGGCCGCGGCAGAACAGCTCCACCCGCGGCGCCCGGCCCAGGCCCACCACGCCCCGCACCGAGCGGCGGCGGAACGAGGCGCTCGGCGCTTCGAGGGCGAACTCGGCGTTGGCGGCCCGGCCGTTGATGGTGATGGGCAGCGCCTCGTCGGTCGAGTCGCGGCGATGCAGGTACCGCGCGCTCTGCCAGACGGCGTCGTAGATCCGGTGTTCGAGCCGACCATCACGACGCGGCCGCTCGAGCATGATCTCGGTGCCGGGTCGCTCGGGCGGATCGACATGCTCCGCGTGCTCGAGCGTGCCGTCGAGGCGTACCGCCCACGGAGCCCCGCTGCGCGGGCGCGAACGAATGATGATCGACTTGGGGTCGAAGCGCAGAATCGACCAGAAGCCCACGCCGAACTTGCCGGCTTGGTTCTTGCGGTCTTCCTTGCTCGAGGCGTACAGCGCAAAGAGGTAGCGGCGGGCGTGCTCGAAGGTCATGCCCTCGCCGTCGTCGTGACACGCGACCCACTCGGTCACCCCGTCGGGGCCCGTGTTCTCTCCCACGGTGAACGCCACGGCGTTCGCGCCCGCGTCGCGCGAGTTCTGCAGCAGCTCGCGAACGAAGATCCACGGGTCCGGCCCGTAGCGATCGGCCTCGAGCCGCGCACGCTCGCGAAAGGCTCGGGACCTATCGGTCGCGCTCGGACCGGGCCCATTGGTCACGGATGCAAGCATAGCGCGCCCATCCTCCCCAACACCCGACATCCTCACCCTCGCAGACCTCGCACGTGCGCGCACATGCCCCTGTTCCAATATACGGTCAGCAACCGACATTTGGCCTCGACTATGGTGGGCCCGATGAATCGAGCGCGCACTGCGATCGCATGCCTGTCGGCCTGTCTCGGGCTGGGGCTGCTGCCCGGCTGCGGAGACGACGGAACGACGAACGTCGGCATGACTCCGCCTCCGCCCGCAGATGGCGGCGCTGCATCCGGCACCACGACGGGCGCAGGCGAGTCGACGGCCGCCACCGAGCCCTGTCAGTGCCGACTCGATTGCACGTGCCCCGCCGATGGCTTCTGCGCGGCCCCGTTCTCGGTCGGCGATCCCGTCCCGGCCGACGAAGCGTTCGTCTGCCAGGCCGAGTGCGTCCCAGTTGGGGCCATCGCGTTGTGGTGCTCCGACGATGCCAGCTGCTGCGAGGGGAGCTGCGGCAAAGACGGGGTCTGCCATGTCGCCTCGGCGGACGAGGGCACGACCGACGGCGGCACCGATTCGTCGGGGTCCGAGAGCGGCTCGAGCTCGAGCGGAGGCTCGAGCTCGAGTTCAGGCGGCGACGGGGGTTAGCCCCGCCGCGCCTCGGAATGGCCCCCGCTCAGGCGAAGATCTGCTCGTCGAGCGCGGAAACGTCGCCCGACTGCACGACCTTGGCCCACGCCACCGCCTGCGGCAGCAGGTGATTGACGTAGAAGTCCAGCCCGAGGACCTTGCGGCGCCACAGCGGCTTGTCGCCGTGCTCGGCGATGAGCTTCTTGGCCACGCGCGCCTGATCGAGCGCCTCCATGGCCAGCAGCGTGTAGCCGAAGGTCTTGAGGAAGGGCACCGCCTGCAGGAACGCGGTGTCGATCTCGCGATCGCTGGCGAGCTTGCCCAGGTGCATGGCAGAGGCGCCGAGCTGGCCGATGCAGCGGTTGATGGCGCCACACTGGTCACCGAAGCCCTCTTTGCCCGCGGCCTGGAGCACGGCCTGAGCGTCGGCCATCCACTCCATGAACAGCGCGCCGCTGTCGACCCGCATCTTGCGACCGAGCAGGTCCATGGCCTGGATGCCGTTGGTGCCCTCGTAGATCGCCTGGATCTTGGAGTCGCGGACGAGCTGCTCGACCGGGAACTCCTGGGTGAAGCCGTAGCCGCCGTAGACCTGGACCGCCATCGAGGCCATCTCGAACGACAGGTCGGTGCAGTGAGCCTTGAGCACCGGGATCAGCAGGTCCATGCGTCGGCGCAGGCGCTTGGCGAGCTTCTCGTCCTTGGTGGAGGCCGCGAGATCCTCGTCCATGGCCACGCGGTAGCAGGCGGCGCGGGTGGTCGCGGCGACGACCTGTAGGGTCATGAGCATGCGACGCACGTCGGGGTGACGAACGATGGGCACGCGGCGGGCCTCGCCGTCGCGGGTGCGCATGAGCGAGGTGCCCTGCACGCGCTCGGTCGCGTACTGCACCGCATACTGGTAGGCGTTGTTCGACGTCGCGGAGGCCTGGCCGGCCACGCCGATGCGGGCCTCGTTCATCATGTGGAACATGACCGTGATGCCCTGACGCTCCTTGCCCACGAGCCAGCCCTTGCACGGGCCCTCGGCGCCGAGCGCCAGCACGCAGGTGGCAGAGCCGTTGATGCCCATCTTGTGCTCGAGGCCGACGACCTTGGCCCCGTTGCGGGCGCCCGTGTTGCCCTCTTCGTCGAACTCGTACTTGGGCACGAGGAACAGGCTCAGGCCCTTGGTGCCCTCGGGCGAGTCCGGCGTCCGAGCCAGCACCAGGTGCATGATGTTGTCGGCCAGATCGCTGTCACCACCGCTGATGAAGATCTTCTCGCCCTCGAGCAGGAACACGCCCTCCTCGTCCTTGGAGGGCACCGCCTTGCAGCGGTTGTCGCCCACCGAAGAGCCGGCGCCGGCCTCGGTCAGGCACATCGTGCCCGCCCACTCGCCGGTGAACATCTTGGTGGCCACCAGCTCCTGGAAGCGGGGCTGAGCGAAGGCCGCGATGACGCGGGCCGCGGCCGCGGTCAGGCCGGGATACATCATGAAGGCGCAGCACCCCGCGGTGAACAGGTCGTTGCAGACCATGCTGACCGCGCGGGGCATGCCCACGCCGCCGAGCTCGGGCGGGGCGGACGGCGCGATCCAGCCGCCCTCGGCCATTTGGGTCCACGCGTTGCCGTAGCCGTCGGGCGTGGTGACCTTGCCGTCCTCGAGCGTACAGCCCTGGCGATCGCCGGGGCCGTCGATGGGGTGCAGGACCTCCTCGGTCAGGCGCTTGATCTCGCGAAAGGTCGCCGCGTAGGTGTCTCGATCCAGCTCGGCGTAAGGCTCCAGCTCTGCGAGGCGCTCGTGGCCCTTCAGCTGGTCGAAGAACACGAATTCCACATCGTCGATGTCGACTTTGAAGGGCGTACTCATTGGCGCCGGGAGGATAGCAGGGCGGACCCGATATGGCCGGTGTTGGCGGGTTGCGCCGATGGAGGTTCACCACGCGAAAGCGCGCGGTTTAGCGCTCTTCCCGCGACGCTCGAGCGTTCCTCCGTGAGCCGCGCGATCACGCGTGGTGCTCGCTTGAGCCGTATCAACTTGTGTGGTTCGCTCCCTTACGTCCGCTGAAACTCGACTCGTAGAACCAACGTGCCGTGTCCCCCGCGCAAAGGGACGGACGACGCCGCGCAGGAAACACCATCCGATGAGCGAACAAAAGCCGAGCACCATCGAATTCGTGGAGCCCTGCGTCGTCGAGCTGGAGCTGTTCGGTGACATCGACCAGGCGGAGCTGGCCCTGCTCATCGACGAGTTCGAACCGAAGGTTTGGAAGCAGCCCTTCATGGGCCTGCAGCTGGGCATGCAGCAGACGACCAGCGTCACGCCCGAAGCTCGTCGACTCGGCGCCGAGCGCTTCTCGATGCTGCCCAACATGTTCGTCGCCGTGGTGACCGAGAGCTTCAGCCAGCGGATGATCGCCAAGCTGGTGATGACCGCCCTGCAGCTGCTCAAGCCGGGCCATGTGATCGCCGAGTTCTTCAGCGACCCCGAGGGCGCCCGCGCGTGGCTACGCGAGCAGGTCACGACCCACGAGACCTTCCCCGTCGAGTGATCGGGCCAACCTCGCCAGCCCGGCACCCGCGCTGATACGCTCGCGTTCGTGCGTTTTTGGGACTCCGGGATCGTCGTCGACCTTCTGATCCTGGCCTTCGTCCTCGGGATCGCGATGGTGCTGATCCGCTCGGTCGGCGTCCTGCGTCGGCTGGCCCTGCCCAATGCCATCGTCGCCGGCCTCATCGGTCTGTTGCTCGGGCCCAGCGCGCTGGGGGTCCTGCCCACCGACATCGAGGCGATGGAGCTCATCGTCTATCACGCGTTCGCGGTGATCTTCATCGCGGTGGGGCTGCAGGCCACGCCCAAGACGGAGCGACCCGGCTCGGCCCGATCGCTGGCCGTGGCCAATGCCTCCATCGGCGTGCTCCAGGCGATCTTGGGGCTGTTGTTCGTCGCGGTGTGGCTGACCTTCGACGACTCGGTGCACTCCGGCTTCGGCTTCCTCGTCACCGAGGGCTTCCAGCAGGGTCCGGGTCAGGCCCTCACGCTGGGCAAGGGCTGGGAAGACTCGGGCATGCAGGACGGGGTTCAGCTCGGGCTCATCTTCGCCACCCTCGGCTTCTTGTACTGCATCGTGCTCGGCATCCCCATGGTGGCCATCGCCCGCCGCAAGGGGCTCATCGGTCCGCTGCAGATGTCCGAAGAGGAAGCGGCCGAGACCGCCTCCGCGTCGACCGACGCACAGGCGGACGCCAGCCTCGAGCCGCTGTCGACTCAGCTCATCATGGTGGGCTGCGTCTACCTGCTCGTGTTCGTGTTCATCGAGGGCATCGTGTCGCTGCTGCCTCCGGGCGCAAAGCTGAGCAACACCGCCTACGCGATGCACTTCATCTTCGGCTCGCTGTTCGCGATCGGCCTGCGCTACGCCGCCCGCCGCACGAAGCGAGAGGGCCCCTTCCGCGACGACATGCTCGCGCGCATCTCCGTCGTCGCCGTCGACATCACCACCGCGGGCGCGATCTCGGCGGTGAGCCTCGACGTGCTGCAAACCTGGTTGGTGCCGGTCCTGTTGATGACGGTGATGGCGGGCGGGCTCACGCTGCTGGGCTGCCTGTGGCTGGCTCGCCGGGCGTTCCCCGAGTCACCCTTCGGTCACACGCTGGTGCTGTTCGGCATGGGCACCGGTACGGTCTCTACCGGACTCGCCCTGCTGCGCATGCTCGATCCCGAATTGCGCGGGACCGTCGCTCGCAACGCCGTCATCGGCGCGACCGTCTCCGTGCCGTTCAACGCCCCCATGTTCGTGGTGGTGATTCCCTTGGCGTTCGGGCTGTCGTCGCAGGGGCCCCTGGTGGCAGTGGGTGGCCCGCTGGCCATGCTGGTGGTCTACCTCCTGGTCCTAATCGCCTGTTGGCAGTCCCTGACGCCCCTTCGGGTGCTACGGCCACTTCGCTCCCTTTGGCCGCCGGACCCCGACGAATGAGAGTTTTCGCCGGCTCTTGCCCGATCCGGCGCCTTTTTCTATAGCAGTGCAAACGGATGGCTGGCCGGACGCTGCCCGACCGCAGCCCCCAGGAGATGAGCCCATGACCCCTCTCGAGAAGCTGGCGACGCAGGGCCAATCGATCTGGCTCGACTACATCCGCAGAGGCATGACTCGCAGTGGCGAGCTGTCGCGCCTCGTGAAGGAGCAGGGCCTGCGAGGCATGACCTCGAACCCCGCGATCTTCCAGAAGGCAATTACGGGTAGCGACGACTACGACGACGTCCTCGGTGAGTTCATCGCCGACGCCGAGCTCGACGCCAAGCAGATCTTCGAGCGCCTCGCGGTGGTCGACATCCAAGAGGCCGCCGACGCCCTGCGCCCGGTCTACGACGAGACCAAAGGCCTCGACGGCTACGTCAGCCTCGAGGTCTCGCCCAGCCTGGCCTTCGACGCCGAGGGCACCATCGAGGAAGCCCGGCGTCTGTGGCAGGCGGTCGACCGACCCAACCTGATGATCAAGGTGCCGGGCACGCCTCCGGGCCGCGCCGCGATCGAGCAGCTCATCGCCGAGGGCATCAACGTCAACGTCACCCTGATCTTCGCGCGCGAGGACTACCGGGCGATCGCCTGGGCCTACGTGACCGGGCTCGAGCGCCGCGCCGCCGCGGGTGATCCGGTCGGGCACGTGGCCAGCGTGGCCAGCTTCTTCGTCAGTCGCATCGACAGCGAGGTCGACGGGCGCCTGAACGCCCTGCGAGCCGCCACCGACGACGAGGCCGCGCACCGCCGCATCGACGGGCTGCTCGGCGTGGCCGCGGTGGCGAACGCCAAGCTCGCCTACGCGATCTACCAGGAGATCTCCACGTCCGAGCGCTGGAAGGCCCTGGTCGACAAAGGTGCCCAACCCCAGCGCCTCCTGTGGGCGAGCACGGGCACCAAGAATGCCGCGTACAGCGACGTGAAGTACGTCGACGAGCTGGTCGGTCCCGACACCGTCAACACGGTGCCGCCCAAGACCTTCGAGGCCTTCTGCGACCACGGCAACCCGACCCCCGCGCTGCTCGACGGCGCCGAGCAGGCGGCCCGATCGATTCGCGACCTCGAGGAGGTCGGCGTGTCGCTCGACGAGGTCACCGACCTGCTGCTCGCCCGCGGCGTGGCCCTGTTCGAGGACGCCATCGATGCCCTCATGGCCACCATCGCGCAGATGCAGCGACGCCAGCGGGGGCCCCGGCTCGACCGTACCGGCTCCACCCTGCCGCCCGCCCTGACCGAGAAGGTCGCCGAGGCCATGAAAGCCTGGGACGCGGCGGGCAACACCGGTCGACTCTGGCGCAAGGATCCCACGCTGTGGACCGACTCCGGGGAGGACCGCTGGCTGGGCTGGCTCGACATCGTCGACGCCCAGCGTGAGCGTCACGACCTGTTCGCCGAGCTTTCGGGCATGGTGCGCGGCCGCGGCTTCACCCATGCCCTGCTCATCGGCATGGGCGGCTCGAGCCTGGGCCCCGACGTCCTTGCCCAGACCTTCGGTGCCTTCGTGCCCAAGGGCTCGCCGCAGCTGGCCATCGTCGACTCCACCGACCCCGGGCAGATCGCCGCCATCGAGGCCTCGGTCCCGCTCGAGACCACGCTGTTCATCGTCTCCAGCAAGTCGGGCAGCACGCTCGAGCCCAAGGTCATCCTCCAGCACTTCCTCACCCGCATGAAGAAGGAGCGCGGCGAGGGCGAGGCGGGGCGGCACTTCATCGCCATCACCGATCCCGGCTCCAAGCTCGAGCAGCTCGCCAAGGACGAGGGCTTCCTGCGCATCCTCTCCGGCGTGCCCGAGATCGGCGGACGCTTCTCCGCCTTCTCGCACTTCGGCATCGTGCCCGCGGCCGCCATGGGCATGGACGCGACCGGCTTCCTCGACGAGGCCGCGCTCATGGTCGACGCCTGCCGCAGCGAGGTGGCCGAGGAAAACCCCGGCGTGCAGCTGGGCATCGTGCTCGGTGCGGCCGCCAACGCGGGCCGCGACAAGCTCACCCTGGTGGCCTCGCCTCGCGTGGCGCTGTTCGGGGCCTGGCTCGAGCAGCTCGTGGCCGAGTCGACCGGCAAGCTGGGCAAGGCGATCATCCCGCTCGAAGGCGAGCCCTTGCGCCCCCCCGCTCAGTACGGCGACGACCGGCTCTTCGTGTACCTGCGCCTGCGCTCCACCCCCGACGCGGCTCAGGACCGCGCCATGGCGGCGATCGAGGCGGCCGGGCACCCCGTGGTGCACATCGAGCTCGACGACATCCACGCCCTGAGCCAGGAGATGTTCCGCTGGGAGGTCGCCACCGCGGTCGCGGGCGCCCTGATGAACATCAACCCCTTCGACCAGCCCGACGTCGAGTCGGCCAAGGTCGAGGCGCGGGCCATGATGGAGGCCTACGAGCGCGACGGGGCCTTCCCGGCCGAGACGCCCATCCTCGAGCAGGACGGCATGGCCCTGCACACCGACGAGGCCAACGCCAGCGCGCTGCGAGACGCGGCCGGCAAAGACGGCGACCTCGTCGGCCTCCTGCGGGCACACTTGGCACGCATCCAGCTGCGCGACTACTTCGCCCTGCTCGCGTTCCTGCCCATGAACGACGAGAACACGCGGATGCTCCAGCGCATGCGCGCGCGGGTGCTCAAGCGTCGCGGCGCGGCCACGTGCCTGGGCTTCGGCCCCCGCTTCCTGCACTCGACCGGCCAGGCCTACAAGGGCGGCCCGGGCAACGGCGTGTTCTTGCAGGTCACGTGTGACGACGCCGTCGACCTGCCCGTGCCGGGGCAGCGCTACAGTTTCGGGGTGGTGAAGACCGCCCAAGCCCGCGGAGACTTCGAGGTCCTGGTCAGTCGCCAGCGCCGAGCCCTCCGCGTTCACCTGGGTTCTGACATTGCAGCCGGACTGGCTGCACTCGACGCGGCCATCACTGCGGCCGTGGAGGAGGACACCGGACCATGAAGATCCTGTCCGGGGACATCGGAGGCACCAACGCCCGCCTCGCCTTGTGCGAGGTCGAAGGCCGTACGGTGCGCCGCGACATTCAAGCCACCTACGACAGCAAGCGCTACGACACGCTGGCCGACATCGCCCGCGACTTCATTTCCGAGCACAAGATCGAGGTCCGCAACGCGTGCTTCGGCGTGCCGGGGCCCGTGCAGGGCCGACGGGCGCAGGTCACCAACCTGCCCTGGAACGTCGACGCCGACGAGCTCGAGCGCAACCTGGGCATCGACTCCGTCTTCCTGCTCAACGACCTCGAGGCCAACGCCCACGGTCTGGAGACGCTGTCGGACGCCGATTTCCGCGAGCTACGACCCGGCTCGGGCGTCAGCGGTAACGCGGGCCTGCTCTCGGCCGGCACCGGTCTCGGCGAGGCCGGGCTCGTGTGGGATGGCCAGCGCCACCGCCCCTTCGCCTGCGAGGGCGGCCACACCGACTTCGCCCCGCGCGACGACGAAGAGATCGATCTGCACCGCTTTTTGCGGGCCAAGTTCGGGCCTCACGTCAGCTGGGAGCGCTGCGTGTCCGGGCCGGGCTTGGTCAACATCTACGAGTACTACCTGAGCGTCGATCCGGGTGCGGAGGACAAGGCCCTGGCCGATGCCATCGCCAACGGTAGCGATCCGGCGGCGGAGATTTCCAAGGCGGCGGCCTCGGGCAAGGGGTCGCTGGCGTACCGGGCGGTGATGAAGTTCCTGGCGCTGTACGGCGCGGAGGCGGGCAACTTGGCCCTCAAGGTGCTGGCGGTCAGCGGCATGTACCTCGGAGGTGGCATCGCGCCCAAGCTGGCGCCGCTTTTGCCCGAGTCGGACTTCATCGAGCGGTTCCAGGCGAAGGGGCGCATGCGTCCGTTGCTGGAGTCCATTGGGCTGAGCATCGTGATGAACGACCGGGCTGCCCTGCAGGGGGCGGCCAGCTACGCGGCTCGGCGGGCTCGTGGCGAGCAGGCCTGAGTCGGTCTCGCACGGAGAATCGAGAGGGGGAGTCCGGGGGTGCCTGGGCTCCCTTTCTTCATTGGTTGCGGTGTGGACCCAGGCTCCGTTTCTTCTTTGCGGAGGCGCGAGGATATCTGGGTTGAGCGCTCGGGGTGTGGGGAAGGTTTGGCGTGCCGGTCCGCAGGGGTCGCCTGTTCGCCGGGCCGAGGGTGCCGTCCGTGCTCAAACAGTTGACGCGATGCCCTAGGGGCAGCGTACGACCTCGTGCCCCGATGGTTGACCTCGGGGGGTGTGGGCGAGGCACGGCAAACTGCGCGCGCACGGCACCCTCGGCCCGGCGAGCGGCTCCCTCTGTACACCGCCACTGAGACCGATCCAGAGTGCGTGGGTGGTGGGGTTGGTGGCGCGCCAGGGGGGTTCGCCTCGGGTGGACGTCGTCGGTCATTCGGGGGTTGTGTCGGTGGCTCGGGGGCCCCGCTGAACTCGTGGTTTTCGCTTCCGATCTTTGGCTCGAGCGTTGCCAGCGGGCCGGCATTGGAAGCGACCGCGCGAAGCTACGTCTGACTTCAA
>JBCCHT010000013.1:0-255272 GCA_039028615.1 Myxococcota bacterium
TGGGGAGGTACGAGGAGGCGAAGGAGGTGTACGAGGAGTCCATCTCCATCCAGGAGGGGGTGTACGGGACACGGGGGCACGGCGATGTGGCGGCATCGCTGCATGGGCTGGCCAACGTCCTCGATAGTCTGGGGAGCTACGAGGAGGCGAAGGAAGTGTACAAGGAGTCCATCTCCATCAAGGAGGGGGTGTACGGGACACGGGAGCACGGCGATGTGGCGGCATCGCTGCATGGGCTGGCTAACGTTCTCGAGCATCTGGGGAGGTACGAGGAGGCGAAGGAGGTGTACGAGGAGTCCATCTCCACCCAGGAGCGTGTGTACGGATTACGGGAGCACGGCTCGGTGGCGAGTTCACTTCATGGGCTGGCCAACGTTCTCGTTCGTCTGGATAGGTACGAGGAGGCGGAACGAGCGTTCCGTGAGGTCCTCGCTATCGAGGAGCGAGCGTTTGGCTCGCGCCGCACTCCCGCGAGCATTTTGACACTCGTCGTGCTTGCCGAGCTTCTCGTGCAACAGCAACGCCCCCACGACGCGCTACCGCTGGCCCAAGACGGGTGGGATGGGGCGCTTGAGCACAACTCACTGCTCGACGCGGTTCAGGCCGGTCCCGTCTATGTCGCCACGCTCGCCATGACGGGCCAAGAGGAAGAAGCCCGGCAAGTCCTCGCGACCGTCGTTCGGCTCCTTCAGCAACTGCCCGAAGACCACCCGGTCCGGGTGTCTGTCGAGAGGCAAATCGGTCTTCGGCAATGAGCCGTGGGAGCGGACCGAAGGGACGCTTCCACGTGCGAGCATCCGTGCTCGTGAAGGCTCGCAGCGCCTTTTTGGCGCTGCGAGCCCACCGCTACCCGTACCGCTGCGTCGTCGGGTGCATCGAGGCTCGAACCCCTCAACCCGCCTGCTCAGCCACCGCCGCCGGCCGTACCAACCCACGAACCCACGAAATCGCCATCAACAGCGCCGTCAACGAAATCAACAGCCCGAACACGAACCCCGTCATCTGATCCCCAAATTTGTAGTCCTTGCCGACCGGATGATTCCGCTTCGGATCCCGATCCCAGTACGTCACCGCGATCGTCGGCTTCACCTGCTCGGGCTTCACCTCCACGAACCCATCCTCGTACGGATACTGATACGTCTGCCCATCCACCTCGAACGAGTACTTCAGCCGCACATGATCCCGAGACCCATGCGAGTTCTCGACCCCGGGCGTCCAGGAAATCTCGCGATAGTTCGCCGCGTCGTGCACGGTGGCCTCGACCTCGGTCCCGAACCACGCGGCCCCCTTGACCTTCATCAGCGAGTCCCAGCCGGCGGTGCTCATGAAGTACCCCCCAACGCCGAGTCCGAGGGTGATCAGCAAAAAGATCGGGCGTAGACGTTTCACGCGAATGCTCCTTCGTCCGTGGACTGTCACTAATCCAGACGGAGCCTCGATTCCGCGGTTGCAGTCCGTCGCACAGGTTGTGGCCAAGATCTCGAAGTCGCAGAGCCTGCGACGTGTAGTCCCTCGGTGTCAGATTTACCCGAGCGCTTCGAACGACAAAGCCCCGCCCGAAAGGGGCGGGGCTCCACAAAGCTCCAAGCGAGCGGCGTTCCTCAGCCCTTGGCGGGCTTCGGCGGCTTGGGAGGCTTGGGCGCAATCTCGACGTCGCTCAACTCGAACTCACCCTCGGCAAGCTCCTCATTGGCCTGCAGCGTATGCGCCTGCACCCGCCCCGCGGCGAGCACATCACCCAGCACAGGCGCGAGCCGGTCGTGGTCGGCCTGCCGGGCATGCAGCACCATGGTGACGATGCCACGCCCGACACCAACCCCCGCGCTGGTCTTGGCCCGGTTGATGGCCGTGAGCGCCGAGACGGCGATCCCAAACCCACCCGGGTCGGCGGGAGCCTCCACGGCAGCAAAATCCGTCTCGCTGGGCCACGCGGCGCCGTGGATGCTGGCCTGACCGGTCTCTTCGGCGAAGATCCACGACCAAACCTCCTCGGTGATGTACGGCAGCACGGGCGCGAACAACCGCAGCAAGACCTGCAGCCCGAGCCGCAGCGCCGCGATGGCCGACCCACGCCCCTCAGGGTCCTCCTCGTTGCGCGCGCGCGCCTTGATGAGCTCGAGGTAGCTGTCGGTAAACCGCGCCCAGAAGAAGCTCTCCGTGGCCCGCAGGGCAGGGGAGAACTCGAACTCCTCGTACGAGGCCGTGGCCTCCTTCACCACCGCGAGCAGCTCGTGGCAGAAGCCCCGGTCGAGCTCGTTGGTGATGGGCTTGACGGGCCCTTCTTGCGCGAGCACGAACTTGCTGGCGTTGAAGAGCTTGGTGACGAGCCGCTTGCCCATCGAGAGCATCTTCTCGTCGAAGGCAGTATCGACCCCGAGCCGAGCATTGGCCGTCCAGTAGCGCACGCCATCGGAGGTGTACTTGTCGAGCAGCTCGGTGGGGACGATGACGTTGCCCTTGGACTTGGACATCTTCTTGCGGTCGGGATCGAGGATCCAACCGGAGATGAGCACGTGCTTCCAGGGCACGACGTCCTCGTGGGCCATGGCCTTGGCGATGGTGTAGAAGGCCCAGGTCCGAATGATTTCGTGGCTCTGCGGGCGGATGTCGGCGGGGAAGAGCGCTTTGTGGCGCTCGCCGTTCATCTGCCAGTGCGACGAAATCTGCGGGGTCATCGAGCTGGTGAACCAGGTGTCGAAGACGTCGGTCTCGGCCATGAACCCGTTCGGCTGGCCGCGCTGCGACTCCTCGTAACCCGCGGGCGGGGTGACGGTGGGGTCGACGGGGAGGGTGTCGACGCCGGCGAGCAGGGGCTCGTCGTAGTTGGGCTGGCCTTCACCGTTGAGGGCGTACCAGACGGGGAAGGAGACGCCGAAGTAGCGCTGACGGCTGATGCACCAGTCGAGGCCGAGGTTCTCGGTCCACACGCGGTAGCGGTGCCCCATGAAGTCGGGGTGCCACTTGATCTCGTCGCCCTTGTTCAGCAGGTCTTGCTTGCGGTCGAGCAGGCGACAGAACCACTGCCGCGTGGGGACGAGCTCGAGGGGGCGGTCGCCCTTCTCGAAGAACTTCACGGCGTGCTTGATCTTCTTCTGGGCCCGCAGGGGCACCTCGCTGCCGGTCGCGGCGGCGCTGGCCTCCCCGAGCAGCTCCAAGACCTTCTCTCGCGCCTGAACCGGGCGCAGGCCCTCGAGCGCGGCGTAGGCCTCGTTGGCGGCGTCGGCGTTGAGGCTCTCCCAGCCCTCGGTGCCGTAGCTGACGGGCAGAAGCCGCCCCTTGAGCCCGATGATCTGCCGCAGGGCGAGCTTCTGCTCGCGCCACCAGATGACGTCGGTCTGGTCGCCGAAGGTGCAGATCATCAGGATGCCGGTCCCCTTGTCCTTCTCGACCAGATCGCTGGTGAAGATGGGCACGGGCACGCGGAACAGCGGGGTGACGGCGCGCTTGCCCACGAGGTGGGCGTAGCGCTCGTCCTCGGGGTGGCAGGCCACGCCCACGCAGGCGGGCAGCAGCTCGGGCCGCGTGGTGGAGATGACGAACTCCTCGTCGCTACCCTCCACGCCGAAGGCGACGTCGTTGAAGGTGCTGTCGAGCTCGCGGTCTTCGAGCTCGGCCTGCGCGACGGCGGTCTGGAAGTCGACGTCCCACAGGGTGGGGGCGTCGGAGTTGTAGAGCATGCCCTTTTGGTGCAGGTCGAGGAACGAACGCTGGGCAATCTCGCGGCAGTGGTCGTCGATGGTGGCGTACTCCTGACGCCAGTCGACGGACACGCCCAGGCGACGCCACAGGGCGAGGAAGGCCTTTTCGTCCTCGCGCGTGAGCTGCTGGCAGGCCTCGACGAAGTTGGGGCGCGAGACGAGGCGCGGCCGCTTCTTGCGGACCTTGGCCGAGGCGGCTTCGAAGGTGAGGCCCTCTTCGTAGGGCAGGCTCGGGTCGCAGCGGATGTGATAGTAGTTTTGGACCCGGCGCTCGGTGGGCAGGCCGTTGTCGTCCCAGCCCATGGGGTAGAAGATGTTCTTCCCCGTCATGCGCTGGTAACGAACGACCAGGTCGGTGTGCGTGTAGCTGAACACGTGGCCGACGTGCAGCGAGCCCGAGACGGTGGGCGGCGGCGTGTCGACGACGAAGGTCTCCTCGCGCGGACGCGAGGGGTCGTAGTGATACAGGCCGCGCTCTTGCCAGGTCTCGTCCCAGCGCTGCTCGGCCGCGGGGGCGTCGAAGTGCTTGGGCAGAGTCGAGGGATCGATGGTGCGTTGGTCGGTCATGGGCCCCGGAAGAGGCGCAACGACACCACAGGGGTGGCGGGGCGACAACCCGGGCCCAATCGGTCCCTGGCGCCTCGATGGAGGGCATTTAGCGCGTGAGCGGGCTCGCTAGGCCTTGGCGAAGTAGGCCTCGAGCGGTCGCCAGTACTTCTGGTGCCAGCCGACCTCGAGGTGCTGCTGGGTGCCCTCGGGGTGCCCCGCCTGGTCGAAGTGCACGAGCGTGCCGCCGTCGCGTGCCTCGAAGCGGTAGCGAATGACCGAGTAGACGCCGGGCTCCCAGTTCTGGGCGCGCCAGACCTGGACGATGCGCTCGCCGGGCAGCAGCTCGATGTTGCGGCCCGTGACGTAGCCGCCGTGCCACGAGCAGGCGCCGCCTTCTTCGGGGCTGATGGTGGCGGGCGCCCCAGTGAACGCGGCGTGCTCGGTCGCGTCGGTGAGCGCCCGGTAGACCTGCTCGGGGGTGGCGGCAAAGGGGATCTCTTGGTGAATTGGGGTGCTCATGGCCGTTTGAAATATTTAACCGTTTGGTTTAACGTTGAGATACACCGAGGCATCAGGGGTGGCAAGGAGAAAACCGGCAGGAGATTCGGACGACCCGGAGCAGCAGCACGACCGCGTCTTTCATGCGCTCGCCGATCGAACACGGCGACGGCTGCTGGCTGCCCTCGCCGAGCGACCGGGCACGGTGTCCGAGCTCGCGGCCCCGTTTTCGATGTCGCTGCCCGCGGTGTCCAAGCACATCAAGGTGCTCGAGCGGGCGGGCCTGGTGGTGCGCACGGTCGACGGTCGGTTGCATCGATGCTCGCTCGGTGCCGCGCCGCTGCAACAGGTCGCGGCGTGGCTCGATCCCTATCGCCAGTTCTGGACGGACACCCTGGATTCGCTGGCTCGCTACGCCGAGCAGGAAGAGGACGAACCATGACCGACTCGATCACGTTGACCGTACGGCGGACGATTCGCGCGAGCGCGGCGCGACTATTCGAGGCCTGGACGACCCCCGCGATGCTGAAGCAGTGGTGGGGGCCGCAGGGGGTCGAGTGCAGCGATGCCGCCGTCGACCTGCGGGTGGGCGGGCACTACCACCTCGACAACCGGCTCCCCAGCGGAGAGGTGCTGCGCATCGAAGGGGAGTTCGAGGTGATCGAGCCGCCGCATACCCTGGTGTACTCGTGGCGGCTCGGCCCGGGCGGCAGTGCCGAGCGGGTGACGGTGCGCTTCGAGGTGTGCGAGGGTGGCACCGAGGTCTCGATCGTGCACGAACGCATCGCGACCGAGCCCGCGCGAGACCAGCACGAGCACGGCTGGCTCGGGTGCCTCGACGGATTGGTGACGCTGCTGGAGGCCGGCTGAGCCGTAACGGCTCGGGGCGGCCGGGTCGTCGCTAGCTGCGGCGGCGACGGAAGGCGAGCAGCAGCAGGCCGATGGCGAAGCCGTAGGGCGCGTCGCTGCCCTGCTGGGTGCAGCCGCAGCCGCCGGGCGTGCCGGGGACCAGACCCGCGGACTCGGTATCGACGTCGCCGCTGCCGGAGCCCATGCCCCCGAGCGTGCCTCCTCCGCCGCCCATGGTGGCACTGCCCGCGCCACCGCTCTCGTCGAGGCTTCCGGTCGCCGCCGAGGCGTCACCCTCGATCAGGATCGACACGGGCGAGCTGAGCCCCTCGTTGCCGTACTCGTCGACCGCGACGATCTCGAGGGCATAAAGGCCCGGGCTCAGGTCCATGATCTGCCAGCCCCAGGGGTCGGTGGTGTCGATCTGGAGCAGCGAGCCGTTGGCGTACAGGGTGGCCTCGTCGATGAGGCTGTCGTCGATGATCTCGGCCAGGACGGTGAAGCCGTCGCCGTCTTGGTAGGTGGTGCCGGTCAGCGGCGCGGTGACGGTGATGATGGGGCCGTCGGTGTCCGGGATGGCGGGCCCGAACATGGTCAGCAGCTCCTGGTGGGAGTTCTGACCGGTGCCGTCGGGGCAGTGCAGCAGGTGCTGGTCGGGGCAGGAGGCGCCGCCCGAAAGCGGCAGGCACTCGTCGATGAACGAGGGGTCACCGCCCGCGTTGAACGGGTTGAGGATGTCTCCCGGCTCGTCGACGTGCTCGAGGCCGTAGGAGTGCGCGACCTCCTGGCCGATGGTGGTGGCGGTGGTCGCCGCATCGAAGCCGTCGTTGAGGTCGTGGAAGGCGTAGGTGATGTTGCTGTGGGTCTGGAAGTTGCCGCAGTCGATGGGTGCGATGCCCAGCACGCCGCCCCCGAAGGGGTTGGTGGGGCCGGTCATGTTCATCGTGTACTCGCCGCTGGCGGGGCGGGTGTCGACGACGTCCATGTTGTAGGCGGCCCAGTCGTTGCGGGTGGCCTGCATGACGGCCGTGCGCTTGTCGCCGACGCCGTAGGGGGCAAAGGTGCCCGCGAGCTCGCCGATCTGGGTGGTGTTGTTCTTCGCATCGTCGGCGCCCATGGTCAGCATGGCGCCGTCGAAGTTGACGAAGATGATCTTGGGCGGCGGGTTGCCCCCCTCGGAGGGCGGTGTGGTCAGGTTGCGCCGCGGGTAGTGGTCGGGCACGGGCCGGGGCTCGCCGCGGGACTGGCCGAGGCCAATCTCTTCCAGCTCCGGCTGGGTCATGTCCCAGGTCTCCGGGCGCTCGTCGGCGTCGGCCGCACGCGACGAGCCCGACAAGGCGAGCAGCGTCAGCGACGCGATGAACAATGAACCCGAGCGTACGACGAGCCGCTTCACGGTCAATTGAGTGTCACGAGCCAGGGGGATCCGTCTACGCCCAAACGCGAACCGCGTGACGGACCCGTCATTTGCCCCAGAGTTGCCAACCATGCCAGCGTCGCAGCCGCCGATGTGGCGACGAGCGCTGGGAAGGACCCTCGGGTTGGGGATCGCTTCCATCGACCGAATCGAGGCGGGGCTGGGCGATCTGCGACGGACCGCGGCCTTCGTGCAGGGACGGGTGTTGTTCCGGCCGCGGCCCGACGACCTGTACGTCGCGACCTATCCCCGCTCGGGCACGACGTGGATGCAGTTCCTCCTCCACCAGCTGGCGCGCGGCGACCAACCGTTTCGCCACATCAATGACGTATGCCCCTGGTTCGAACGGTCGTTGGCAGTGGGCAGCATGACGGCCGAGGACCTCGAGCGGCTGCCCTCGCCGCGGATCTTCAAGACCCACCTGCTGCCGATGTGGCTGCCAGAGGGTGGGCGCTGCGTCTACATCGAGCGCGGCCCGGGGGACGTGGCGCTGTCGTATTTTCGGCTGTATCGCGACTACCTGGGGTTTGCGGGCACGTTCGACGACTTCCTCGAGCGCTTCGTGGCCGGGCGAGTGCAGTACGGATCGTGGTGGAGCCACGTGGCGGCCTGGCGGGCGCTGGCCGAGACGCCGCGGGTGCTGTGCATCCGCTACGAGGCGCTGCGGGCCGACCCGACGGCGGAGCTGACCCGGGTGGCACAGTTCGGGGGGCTGCCCACCGAGCCGGAGCGCATCGCCGCCGCGGTCGAGGGGGCGAGCCTGAGCCGCATGAAGGAACTGGAGGGGCGCTTCGACCATGCCTCGGCGCTGCTGCACGAGCGCGGGATCGCTCCCCGCAGCTTCATTCGCCAGGGCAAGGTCGGCGCGGCGCACCAGGAACTGTCGCCGCAGCAGCGCGAGCGCCTGGCCGCGGGTCAACAAACGCCGCGTAGACCCCCCTGGCTGCCCGCATTCTTGCATTGACGACTTTTTTCGCCTCGAGGCGAAAAAAACCTGCGCCTGTGCCCGGTGGGCCGCGTTGAGGGGGTGATGCGACGGAACACTCTCCTCACCCGCTTGGCTCTCATCTGCACCATGGCCGTCGGCGCCCTGGCCGTGAGCGCACCGATGCTGCCCACCACCGCCGAGGCCTGCGGCCCCTACGGACCGCGCACGCCGAAGGACATGGCTCGAAACCAGGCGCACTGGCAGCACTACGCCCATGGGGACGACACGCTGTGGATCGAGAACTCGAGGGTGCGAATGGACGGGGATGTGGCCTACGTGCGCCTGAAGCTGAAGGGGCAAGACGGCAAGGACTACCGCCAGACCATGAAGCTGCACCGCGCCGACGGGGGTTGGGCGCTCAGCTGGGCGGGGAAGGTTCGTCCGCGTCGGGGTCAGGCTCAGGCATAGCCGTTTGGAGCAGTCGGGAGAGGCCGACCTCGAGGCGGCTGCGGATGAGGACCATGACGCTGTCGAATTCGTCTCGGCTCAGCTTCAGGTCCTCCCGCAGCGCCTCGCGGGTGGCGGAGAACAGCTGCTTCCGAACGCGGGCCAAGGTCCGCACGATGGTGGAGCGGTGCTGGCCGTACATGCGGGCCAGGTCTTCGAGGGTCATGCCGCCGAGCTGATGCAGCCGCAGGATGTTGCGATCGCGGCGGTCGAGCTGAGACACGGCCCGGGCGAAGGCGGTGCGGAAGGCCTCGCGATAGTGGGCCTTGAGAAAGTGGAGTTCGGGATCTTCGGCCGGGGAGGCGAGGCGCTCGAAGTCCTCGTCGCCCGTGGACTTGCCCCCGGCGGGGTCGGCTTTGTCGCGGCGGAGCCGGTCGAGCGCGGTGCGGACGGCCACGACCTTGACCAGCCCCCGGAGCTTGCCCCGACCGGCGTAGCGCACGAGCTTGATGGCCCCCTCGGAGTCGGGGACCAACAGCTTTTGGCGGACCTGCTGGCGCACTTCGTCGACGGCCGCGGCGTCCAGGCGCATGTGCGCGGTCGCGGTGGCCACGATGCCCATGTAGTGCTCGTCGAGCTCGCGGAGCGCAGCGGCGCGGCCCGCCGCACAGGCGCACGCGAGGCCGAGTTCCTGCGCGGAGGCGGTGTCGCTGGGCCACGGCTCGCCCGCGGCGGCGCGTCGGGCCACCTCGATGACGAGCGGCTCGGCCAGATCGGGCACGGCCGCGTCCTCGAGCAGTCGCTGCAGGCGATGTTGGAGGGCCGTGGCCTCGGTGTCGGCGGGGCCCCCTCGTGCGACGAAGAGGTCGGCCAAGGGGGTGGCGCTCACGGCCCGAGGGTAACGCGATTTTCCTCGAAAAAGTCTGCGCCGGTCGCTGTCGAGCCGCGTTGGGTCCCCGAATGGCAGATTCAACGCCTCATCCCTCGCTGCGCTCGTTGCTGGCGCGCCGTCAGTTCCTTCGCACGACCGCGGCCGGCCTGGTGCTGGTGGGCTGTGGACGCAACCGCCCCACCGAGCAAGCCACCACGAGCCTCCCGGAGCCGCCCGAGCAGGAGCTGATCCCGGTCGATGCGCCGTACGGTGGCGCGGCCGAGGTCGAGCCGGCCTCGTGCGGGGTGACCGAAGACAACATCGAGGGGCCGTTCTTCCGCCCCGATGCGCCCGTGTGCGAGGTGTCGGGGCAGGGGCACTGCGTGCTGAGTCGTGCCGATGCCCCGGGACAAGCGGTGACGATCCGTGGGCGGGTACTGGATCGTGAGTGTCGGCCGATTCGAGGGGCGCGGCTGGAGATCTGGCACGCCGACCACGAGGGGGCGTACGACCATCGCGGCTTCGCCTACCGGGGGCAGCTCGATAGCGACGACGCGGGCCGATACCGGCTCGATACCATCGTGCCGGGGCGCTATCTCAACGGCGATACCTATCGGCCGGCGCACATTCACGTGAAGGTGCGGGCGCCAGGGCGGCCGGTCTTGACCACGCAGCTGTATTTCGCGGGCGATCCGTACAACCGGGCCGACCCCTTCATTCGACGCTCGCTCATCATGAAGCTCACCGAGGGAGCGCAGGGCGTGGCGCAGGCCGGCTTCGATTTCGTGGTCTGATTCCCCTCGAGGGCGGCCGGGCAGGGAGACTCGCGATGTGCGAGGATTCTGCGCTCGATGAGCGGCTCTGCTTCCACCGTCGATCCGTGGCGGGTCACCGACGGCGTGATCGTCATCCGACCCCCGCGAGAGGGTGATGCTGCGCGGCTCTTGCAGGGGCGCGACGACGAGTTTCGGCGATGGTTCGGCAAGGGTGGCGACCATCCCCAGCCGACGGCATGCATCACCCGGGGCGAAGAGGTCATCGGGTGGGTCGACTACGACGCGGGCGAGGACCATCACTGGCTCGGGCCCGACGAGGTCAATGTCGGCTACAACGTGTTTGCGCCGTATCGGGGGCAGGGACTCGCGACGCGGGCGGTGATGTTGCTGATGCATCGCATCGCGGTGGAGGGCCAGGCCCGCACTGCCAGCGTGCTCATCGAGCGTGAGAACGTGGCCTCGGTCGGGGTGGCGATTCGCGCTCGGTTCGGCAACCAGCGCGAGCAGGGCAAGAACTACTACTTGAGTCGAGCGATTCCGCCGCTGACCTACGGCGATGGGGTGGTGTCGATTCGGCGGCAGGACCCGGCGGACCTCGAGATCGACCTGGCCGCGAAGGACGACGAGCAGATCGACTGGCTGTGGCTGCCGGGCGAGCGCGAGGCCTGGGAGGCGATGACGCCGGACGAGCAGCGCGCCCACACCCAGCGCTGGCTGCAGTCCACGCGCGACGACTTTGGCTCGGGGCCGAAGTGGGCGTTTTCCGTCGATACAGCCGAGGACCGTCATGTGGCCTTCGTGGGCTGCGACCTGGCGAACGAGGAGCTGCCAGCCGGGGACGCGAACCTGTCGTATTCGTCGCATCCGGCCCATCGGGGGCGGGGCTACGTGAGCCGGGCGGTGCGCCTGATGTTGCGGTTCGTCGCCGAGCATACCGGGGCTCGGCGGGTGCATCTGCTCGTCGACGAGGCCAATGCGCCGTCAGTACGGGTGGCCCGCGCGGTGACCGATGTGGTGCCCGTGGCCTACACCAACCCTCGCGGGCGGCCGTTCCTGCGCTTTTCCATCGACTTGCCCGTACCCACCGTCCCGCGATGATCCACCGCTTCGTACCCGCCGAGTCCTCCGACTTCGACCAGCTGTGGGCGCTGCATCGACAGAGCCATCGCGGATTCGTGGAGCAGGGCGGGGAGAGCTGGAACGAGGCGCAGCAGCGGGTGGCCTTCACCCGAGCCTTCGCCACGCAGGACATGCAGCGGGTCGAGGTCGATGGCGAGACGGTGGGCATGCTCTCGGTGGCCTGGGACGAGAGCCCGGTCGTGGTGCATGCGGTCGAGCTGTGGCCGCAGTGGCAGGGCCGGGGGTTGGGCACGCGCCTGGTCCACGATGTGCTGCTGCGGGCGCAACAGCTCGAGTGTGGGGTGGAGGTGGAGGTGCACGCGGCCAATCCCGCGCGGGCGTTGTTCGAGCGGCTGGGGTTCAAGCCCACCACGGCCACTGCGACGCACCAGCGGCTCGCGTGGGCGCAGAGCATTCGGACGCAGGTGACGCTCGAGGCGGCGATGTCTCCGTGGCTGGACGAGGGGCGGCGCCGGGCCTGGGCGCGTCGGTTGTTCGAGACCGCGCCGGATCGGGAGCTGGAGTTCATTCGCTTCGCGGCGGGGCGCCACGGCCTGGCCGACGAGGCGACGGTGCTCGACGCCGAGGCAGGCACAGGGCGGCGATTGCCCGGGCTGGCCGCGCGGGGCTGGCAGGTCACGGCGCTGTGCCCCGACGCTGACTACGCCAAGGCCGCGCAGCGGGTCAGTGCGCGTGTCCGCTCGGTGGTGCAGGTGCACACCGAGGGCATCGAAGCGCTCGAGGACGACGGACGCTACGACCTGGCCATCGCCTTCGAGGGGGCGCTGTGGTCCCGCCTGACGCACGAGGCTCGGGTGGCGGCCGCCCGACGCCTACGCACCGCGGTGCGCCCAGGCGGGCTCCTGGTGGTCGAGGGACCCAATTCTCTGGCGGTGCTCCACGCGGGAGGTCAGCCGCCCGTGCGGACCGAGCTGTATCACCGCGCGCAGGTCTCCCAGATCCCTCGGCTCGACCTCGACACACACGACGGCGTCGCCACCTACCGCGATGCCATCGGCGTGGACATCGACGGGGTCGGGGTTGCCGACTGGGTCGAGCGCCGCCAGGTGGCGTTGATGGGGCTGCCGCTGTTGCGCGTGGCCCTGGTCGAGGCGGGCTGGGAAGGCGTGGAGGTCTATCGCGACCTGGATGGCACCGGGCCGGCCCGTGTCTCGGGGCCGACCGTCGTGCTCACCGCGACAGCTCCGGATCGACGGCAAAGCCCCGGCTGAAGTGCACCCACGGGCCCTTGATCCCCACCTGGGCGTGCCACCCGGTGGGCACGGCGGGGTCGGCCCAGTGAAACAGCCAGCGCGCGTCGGCGGGCGGGATGTTGGTGCAGCCGTGGCTGCGCACATTGCCGAAGGTGTCGTGCCAATAGGCGCCATGCAGCGCGAACGAGCCCCAGTAGTACATCGTCCACGGGACCTGCTCGACCTCATAGGTGCCCTTGTCCGGGTCGGGGCCCGACATGGTCACCGTGGTGTACTTCTTGTGGATGCGGAACACCCCCAGCGGTGGCTCGTAGCCTTCGATGCCCGACGACACCAGGGTCGCGAGCACGGGCTGATCGCCCTCGTAGGCCACCAACAGCTGCTGGCGAAGGTCGATGTCGATCCACTTGTCGCCCGCGGGGACTTCCTCGGGGCGAGGCCGCACCCGGGCGATGCGAACCTGGTCCCGGGCTACGGCAAAGCCGTCTTTGGCGATGACCAGGGTCTGTCCGTCGTCTTCGCGCACCGACTCGATGGCGAAGCGGGAGAATTTCTCGGCCGTGCCGCGGGTCTTGCCCGTTTCGGGGTCGAGCAGCGCGGCCTCGTCGACGTGCACGAAGGCCAGGGGCAGCGCATCGGCGCCGTCGACCAGCTCGCCGTGCATCGTGGGCTCCGGCTTGATCGTCAGGTCCTGCTCGCGGACGTAGAAGCCGCGCACGGTACGGTTGATCTTGGTGTCGCCGACCTCGGTCGACTGATCGATCGCCACGAAGTGGATGCCCTGGGCCTGCGCGCGAATGGGCTCGGTGGAGCCCGAGGCCAGCTCGGACTCGGTGGGCATGCGCCAATAAAGCGGCGCAGGCACGTTCACCTTGGCGTAGCGATAGGGCAGGGGCTGGTCCATCTGCGGGACCCCCACTTGCAGCGACTCGCGCAGCGGCGCGGGGTCGGTGGAGACGCTGAACCCATCGGCAGAGCACACGTAGCCGCCGCCCTCGAGCGCGTACCAGCTGCGGCTACAGCCATCGCCGGGCACGTAGCGGTCGACCGCGAGCCGCGTGTTGCGGCGCACCAGCCCCGAGATGCGGCGCGCCGCATTGGGGTAGTGGAACACGGGCGAATCGAACTGGAAGGCCTGGGCGATACGGTAGTCGGTCTCGCCCGCGGTCACCTGGTAGGCGGGGACGTCCTTCAGCGCCCGCATCGGCGGCCGGCTCAGGTGCAGGACGTCGGACTCGGTGGCCTCGCGCGGGTGCACCCCGGTGCGCGCGGTCGCGGCGTGGGTGGGACCGTCGTCCGCGGCAGCAGCAACAGGCTGGCCCTCGGCCGCTTCGGCGCCGCCGCTCCGGGGCTCTTCGCTGCCGTCCTCGTCTTCGGGGGCGGAGTCGCAGCCCGGCACCAGCCCGGTCAGCAGGGCGAGCGCAATCGAGGCCGAGGTCAGCGGGCGCATGGCAGCTCGTCGAGCAATCGTTGAAGAACCGCCGCTCCGCTGCGCTCGCGGGGCGCCCCGGTGAGCCGGCAGTGGGCGCGGCTCAGCTTGCCGAGCAGACGCTCGTAGCGCTGTCGGGCGATGCGAGGGGCCCGGGCCAGCTTGGCGCTCAGGGGCTCGGTGGGCTCGAGCAGCAGTCGGGCCTCCGGCGTGCCGCACAGATAAGGACAGGCCCGGGGGCGGCGAGGGCTCAGCGTGCTGCCGCCCGTGATGTACACGCTGGCGATGCGCTCGCCGTACTCCCGCGCGTGCAGGTCGTCGAAGTAGCGCTCGTCCTGGAACGCGCCCGGCCAGGCCCAGCCGATCTTCAGGCCGGCGCCTTGGCGACGGAGTCGTTCGGTCTGCGCCAGCTGATGGGCGACGTACGGGGGCAGCCCGTCGAGGCGCTGTAGCCCCGGCAGATCGCGGCGCCCGAGCGTGGAGCTGAGGCACACGTCGACCGGGAAGCCCAGGCACTCGATGACCTCGTTGAGGCGGCGCTCGACCTGCACGGCCTTGCGGCGCACGGCGAGGGCGTCTTGGCCCGAGGCCTGGGCGTTGCTGTCGGCCACCAAGATGAGACTGCTCGACCACCCGAGGGCGCGGCGGACCATCTCTTGGGCATAGACCAGACCCAGCACGTCGAGCGGCAGACCGCGGCTGAGGGCACCCGCCGTGGTCACGCCCACGCCGAACCACGCCGTGTCGGCCTCGGCCAGCGCCGCCGTCTCGAGACGGTGGGGCGACCGGGTCCCGCGCAAGAACAACTCCTGGCGCTCCAGCAAGGTGGTCAAGCGGTCTGCCCGTGCGTCTCCGGCAAGGGAGGGGGCAGACGTTATGGACCGCTGGATCGCGCGCATCGTCCTAGGCCGAGCGAGGTTCGGCATCCGTACCATCGCCCCTCGAAGCGGTGCAAGGAATCGGCGGGCGTACGCGGCGAAGCCGGCGCGCATTCCCGTAGCGCTCGTTTTTCTTGGACCCAGGACGGATCCGAGGGCCCGCTCGCGCTAGATCTCGAGCTCCGCGACCAGCTGGCGAGTTGCCCGCATCAGGCTCAGCGTCTGCTCGAGCGTCGGGGTGAACCGGAGGTAGTTCCGCTCCACCCCGAGCACGACGAAGTACCGGTCGTCGTACTTGCCGTCTTTGATGATGGACAGCGGCCGGCCGTCGGTCGTGCCCAGCTCGAACGCTCGCTCGTCGGCGTACCGCCAGGTGCCGTCGGCACGGGCGGTCGCGCGGTGCTTCGGGTTCCGAAACGTCTGCTCGAAGAATTCGCTCAACCTCCGCAGATTTGCTGGAGAATCGATGCGGCAACCCACGTCGAACATGCCCACGGTGAGCTGGACTTCCCACGTCGGCTTCGCGCGGGACACCGACTCGAGCAGCTCGATTTCGACGTCACCGTCCCGGCCACATGCGTGCAATCCCCAGGACTCCGCGGGCTCGGATTCGTGGTCGACCGGTCCTGGTTCAGCCATGCAAAAACCGCCCGTCGAGGCATTCGCGCACGCGCGGTCCGTGGAGTTCCGCTGCGTCGGGGGCGAATCGCCCGTCGGTGCCCGGGGCGGGACTCGAACCCGCACTCTTGCGAAGGGGATTTTAAGTCCCCCGTGTCTACCAGTTCCACCACCCGGGCCGTGGGTAGCGCGCCAGAGCATACGGCAATCGCGAACCCCCGTGGGCGCGCTATCCTCCCGCCATGCATTATCTTGATTGGGCTCGATCCTCGCGGACTGTGCTGGCCTTGCTGCTGGCAACGGTCGGCGCGTGCTCGGACGACGGTCTCGTCCCCGACGCCGGCGGGACGCAGGCGGGCTCCACCAGCGGTAACGATGGCAACGGCGTCGCCACCAGCAGCGTCAACACCTCGGACACCGTGACCGCCAGCGGCAGCGGCGACGACAGCAACGAGGGCAAGCTCGACATCCCGCCCGTGGGGGACAGCACCGGGGGCGCGGACGACTCCGGCGATACCGAGGGGGCCGACAGCGGCACGGGCCTCGACACCGGGGAAGAGGGCGGATCCTCGACCGGCGGCGCGCCGCCCGAGCCGGAGTGCGTCATGGGTGAGGAATGCGGCTGCAATCCGGATCTGGTCAGCTGCGATCTCCCCCCGCCCGAGTGCCCGCCCGACCTCGTGCCGCTCGTCGACGACGAGACCGGGTGCTGGGACGGCGCCTGCGTGCCCATCGAGGCCTGCTTCACGGTGTTCGACTGCGAGATGTGCGACGACGACGAGGCCTGCGTCTCGGCGGTGAACCTCGGGGGCCCGCAGCTGACGTGCCAGCCCATCGATCCCGGCTGCGTGGACATGGTGCCGACCTGCGAGTGTATGCCCACGGCGTGCGACCGGCCGTTCTTTCAGTGCGTGCCGACCCCGGTGGGGAGCGACCACGACCTGACCTGCGTCTGTCCGACCTGCTGAGCGCGGCTCAGCCGTTTCGGCCCCCGCCCGCGTCGACGGGGCAGAGGGTCGCGGCGTGACGGGCGAGGTTGGAGTTCGGGTGCCGCCGCAGCAGCGCCGCCGCTTCGCCGCGCGCCTGCGGGCCCTTGCCCTGCGTGCACAGCACTTCTACGCGGAGGGCGTCTCGGGCCTGGCTCAGCGGGCTTTGCGGGTAGTCGCGGGCATGGTGCTCGAGCAACCGCAGGGCGTCGTCGGGTCGGCGGGCGTCGAGGGCCTTGCGGGCCTGGGCGAGGGCGCGGGTCTGGGCATCGAGATCGTCGGCGTCGAGCGGGGCACGAGGGCGCGGTTGCGCCGTGGTCCCGACGGCGGCGGCGCCTTGGGCTTGGAGGGGCGTGCTGGGACGCGGTCGCGTCGTGGTCGGGACCGGGGCCGCCGAATCGGCCGCGAGATGCTGAACGTCCGTGGTGGTGACTGCGGGCGACGGGGCAGAGGGCTCGGCCGTGGGCGGTGGAGTGGCGGAGCGAGCTCGGGCCACCGCGACGGTCGGGGCGGACTCGTTCGTCTCCATGGGCGTCGGGGACCCGTCGCTCGATGAAGGAGAGGGGCTCGCGAGCATCGCCGTGGTCACCCCCGCGAGGAGCATTCCGCCCGCGGCCAGCCATACCTTGGCGGACACCGAGGGAATGAGCGAAGAGCCGGCCACGGGCACCCGGAGCGCAGGCAGCAGCAGCGCGAAGCCCCGTTGCAGCCGTGCGGGCTCCGGCTGGGCCCGGGGTCGGGTCTCGAGCAGGGCGACCTCCAGCCGCTTTCGTACCTTTCGCAGCCGGCCATAGGCCGCGTCGACCCCGATGCCCAGATGCTGGGCGATCTCGGCCCCCGTGCATCCGTGGAGCTCCCCGAGCACGAACACGTCGCGGTGACGCTCGTCGAGGTCGGCGGCGAAGCGCACGAGGAACTGCCGCGCCTCGACCCGCGCCTGAAGCACGTGGCGCGGTGGCGCGACCGTTTCCATGGCCGCCAGGGCGTCGCGCTTGCGGCCATGGCGTTGCTGGCCTCGTCGCGTCCGCGAGGCGATCCGTCGGGCGATGCCCACCAGCCACGGCCGCACGGGCCGGGCCGGATCGTAGCTGTCGCGCCGTCGATAGGCGGTGATGAACACGTCCTGAAGGGCATCGGCGATGGAATCCACGCCCAAGCGCTTGAGCACGGCCCACACGTAGGCGAAGTGGTCTTGGTAGAGCCGCTCGAAGCTCCGCAGGTCGCCCAGGTCGTAGCTGGCGGTGTCGGCAGGGGTCACTCGTTAGAGGCCTTCCCCGGCTCGGCGAAAAATTGGCCTCCCCAGCGAAATTCGATCCCCAGCGCCGCGCGGGCGGTCACGGGCGCGGTTTGGTACAGGAGCAGGTCGCCGTGCCGATACTGCCGTGGAGTCAGCGGGATCATGGCCTCGAGGCGCGAAAACACGGCCCAGCGGGGGGCGAAGCGCACGATGAAACCCGTGCCGGCCCCCGCCGCGACCCAGGGATCGCCCGCCCGACGGTCGGCATCGGGACCGAAGTGGGTGGCCACCAGCATGCCGGCCTCGGTCAACCCGCACAGCGGGACCTCGACCGCAGGGACGCCCAGCCGGACACACGCGCCCGCTCGGAGGGCCACCACCTGCACCCGGCCGCGACCCGCCTCGGGCTCCGTGGACGGCACGCGCTGCGGTGGTAGGTACAGGGCTTCGAGTCGAGCGCGCCACCGCGGTCGCCTCCAGGCCAAGCCCAGCGAAGGGCCAAACGAGAGCCGCGAGAGGCTCCCCAGGTCCCCCCAGGCAGCGACCTGAAGCGACGCACCGCGGTCGAAGCGCGAAGGTCTGCGCGTGGGGTTGGGGGCCGGGTGAGTCACCGCCTCCGCATCGGCCGAGCCGCTCGGTTCGGTGGCGGTCGCCTGTACCTCGAGCGGGGGTGGAGGCACCAGGGTCGACGCCACCGCGGGCAGCTCGACCGCGTGCGAGACGGCGATCGGATCGCCCATCACCGCCACCAGTAGCGTGATCGCATTCGCCAGCGCCTCGCAGTCCGCCGCATCGAGGACGCGCTCGTCCGTCTGTCCGTCCCAGGTGATGCGAAGTCGACCTCGCCAGCCGGTACCGTGGGGGACAACCTGCGCGCGAGCACGCAGTGCCACGGTGCGCGAACCGAGCAACGAGTCCAGCCGTGCGGACACCCGAGCCTGGGACGGACACGCCTCACTCGGGGCGTTCCAGTGCAGCGTGGGGGACTGGGCGGGGCTCAGCGCGATCAAGGCCATCGCCAGCGGAGCCGCCATCCTCCTGCACCGTAGCAGTCTGGAGGCTGCTTTCGAGCCCGTTGGGCTCAACTTCGTTGGCGAGCGCGACCTCTTCGAAGAAAAATATCCAGGCGGACACCAATTTCGGACCGCATACGGGGAACAGCAGGGGCAACGACACCATGCGTATCTTCAAGCCCCTGTCATTGTCCCTTCCGCTCACACTGTCCGCGTGTGTGCTCGTCACCGATTTTGGCGAGACCGACGACCAGGGCGATACGGGAGGCCTCACCGACGCTCACGGCGAGTCGGACGGTGATGGAGCCGACGGCGATGCCGACGTGCCCGCTCCCGTGGCGACGCCCTCGCTTCAGTGGTTCTCCATCCTCGAGCACTCGACCGATTTCGAGTCCTATTATGTCGGCCTGGACATCCTCGCCGACGGCCAGGTCGTCGTGGCCGGAGGAGGCGGGCAACCGGGCACCGATAACGGGGCCGGGGTCGTGCATCGTTATTCTTCCGCCGGGAGCCGCGACCTCGAGCTCGAGCACGATGGGACCTGGATGTTCCACGATGTGTGCCAGACCCCCGACGGGCGTGTGTATGCCGTCACGCGGGGGCTGGCGACTGGCCCGAAGACGGGAGCCTTCGGTATCGTCGAGTTTGCGCCCGACGGTTCTCTGATGGCCGAGGCGCCCTTCGTGCCCCCGGGCGGCGAGGCCAACCCGGTGGGGGACTTTGCGCGGATCGTCTGCGACGACCAAGGGGAGGCCTGGGTCAGCGCGGTCGCGGGTCTCGGCCCCGTGCTGCTCAACGTCGGCGCGATGGGCAGCATCGACGAGCAGTGGCCGATGGGGGAGGCTCCGCGGGGGCGTGCTCTCATCGCGTACGACGATGGGCTCCTGCATGTCGCGCTATACGACCGCGACGTACCGGGTACGCAGTGGCAGCAGCGAGATGCGACCGGCTCCATCGTCGCGGAGATTCCGCTGGCGCATACCGTGGTGGATCTCGAGGTCCGGGGGTCGCGGGCCGTGATCCGAAACTCGGACGACGTGGTCATCAGCTACGATCTGGCGGGGAACGAGCAGTGGAGCTTCGACATCACCGCGGCCGTGCCCGAGCCCTTCGATGGGCCGGAAATGGCCCTGGGGCCCAGCGGTGAGGTGCTGCTGAGTGCGCATGACGAAGGGACGGACACGCTCGCGATCATCGACGGGCAGGGGGCGCTCGCCTGGACCGAGGCCCTGACTCCGCTGGGTTCAGGTTCGGAGTGGATCTCGGTCATCGAGTCGGCCATCGACGACGACGGGGTCATCTCCCTGGTCGGTGTGGAGGGGTGGACGGGGACGCCGGGGATGAACGGCATGCCGGGGGAGCCGGGGATGCAGCGGGCGTGGATTGCCCGCTACGCCGCGCCGTAGCGGGGAGGGCGAACCACGCAAGACTCCGCCGTCATCGAACGATGGCGGCGGAGCCCGTTCGTGTCGCGGCGAATCAGTCTTCGCGCTGGACGTCGCACAGCTCGCCGTTGGGCGGCGGGTTGAGCTGGAAGACGCACTGCACCTGGTCGATGAGCCCATCCACGAAGGCCTCGGCCTGAGTCTGCCCCGACTCGATCCCCTCGATCGCATTCCGTAGCCCCCGATACGCGACCTCGTCGAGCCCGCGGGACTCGGCGATGTTCGCCGCCTGCCGCCACACGCGGAGCAGCGGATAGCCCCGCGGCTGCTCGTACTCGTGCAGGGCGAGCATCGACTGAATGCCGAGGATGACGGTGGGGGGCAGCTCTGAAGCCCCCGCGAAGTCGGTGGGGCGAACCAGGCGATTGGGCAGCATGATGCCCTGAATGAAATCCAGCGTCGTTTCGCCGGTCGGGAAGTTCGCGGCGGCGAGGTACTCGACGACGGTGTAGCCCCACGACTCGGCGAACTGGCGCTCGCCCGCGGGGAGTGTGGCGAGCAGGTCCTCGTTGCGGTGCAGGCCCAGCGTGATGGCCTCGACATGCGGGTCCCACATCAATCGCTGGAGGTGCTTGGCAGCTTGCTCGGGCGTCGCTCCACCGAAGCCGTAGAGCTGATAGTCGCGACGCTGGTCGTAGTACTCCTGCCAGGAAGCGGTGACCTCGGGCGTAATCTCGAAGCGCGCCTCGCTGGACCAGCCGCCGTGGCTGCCGGACTCGGGCGTCACGAGGTAGACATCGGGGAACTCGCCGCGCTCCTGCAGGGCGACCAGCTGCCACACGCTGAGGGTGTAGTTGGCGTTGGCCCACCAGCCCGTGGCTCGACCAGAGGCATCCTCGAAGGCCCGCCCCGACGCCCACTGCCACTCGGTCTGCAGCTCGATGCCGTAGTTGGGATCGTCGGTCCATGCGTGACCGGTATCGGGGATGGGATACGGGTACGTGGCCTCCAGCAGCGCCAGGATGCGCATGCGGTCCTCGTAGCGGTTGGCGTCGAAGGTGGTCGTGCCATCGATGACGAGGTCGCGCGCGTCGACGATCTGGAAGTTGCCGGCCGAGCGCACCATGGCCCAGGTGCCGTGCTCGTCGTGGGCGACGTAGGAGAACACGCCGACGGTCTCGCCCGCGCGCAGGGTATCGGCGCGGGGGGTGTCGAGCGTGGCGCCGTTCAGGCCCACGTGATGGTGCACGGGGGTGTCACGGCTGACGACGCCCGTCCACTGCGACGGCGCGTTGGCGATGGCGTCCCAGGGCTGGTAGCGCGGGTGCGACTCGTTGGGCTCGACGTCGGAGATGCGAACGAAGTGACCCCACTCGGAGATCTGGACCAGACCCATCTCGCGGTCGATGCCGAACACGCCGACGGGCGTTCCGTAGGGCAGGCGCGAGTTGTAGCCCGTGGTGATCTCGGTGAGCGCGACGGGTTGGCTCGGGTCGTTGGTGTACTGGAAGGCGTAGATCGGGGTGCCTTCGGTGATGATGGTGCCCTCGCTGAAGGCCCGCTCCGCGGCACTGAGGTCCGCCTTTTCGTCGGAGGGGTCGGCCCCCAGCGGGTCGGCTTCCCAGACCTCGAGATCGACGACGTCCGGGCCATTGCGGCCGTCCATGTCGTCGCAGGCCACCCCCGCAACGAGCAGAGCGGCCAGCATGATTCGTTGTCGCGTTCGATCGGCTCCGGTCATGCTCGTTCGGTTGCCGAGCATGCGGTTTGGTTCACGACAAAGTGCGACCCCGTGACGTCGAGGTCAGGATCGCGCTGCGGCGGGCCCTCGAACGCCTAGACGCGACCGTAGACGGGCAGGGTGGTGCCCCGCAGGTCACCTGCGGCTTCGCTGGCCAGGAAGGCGATGGACTCGGCGAGGCGCTGCGGCGTGACCCACTTGTGCGCGTCGTCGTCTCCCATGGCCTTGCGATTGGCGGGCGTATCGATCACCGAGGGCAGGACACAGTTGGCGGTGATGTCGAGGTCGCGCGTCTCTTCGGCGATGGACTTGGTCAGCGCGATCACGGCGGCTTTGGCCGCCCCGTAGGCCGCGAGCTGCCCCGCAGGCTCCACCGCCGCGCGCGAGCCCACGGTCACGATGCGACCGTAGCCGTGCTCCTTCATCCGTCGCAGCGAGTGCTTGAGCACGAGGAACGCGGTGACCACGTTGAGCTCGAGCTGCCCTCGCAGGTCGTCGACGGCAAAGGTCTCGGTGGGGCCCATGGCGAAGCCGCCGACCAGGTGCACGGCCACGTCGACGCGCTCCATGCCATCGAGCACCGCCTGTACGCTGGCCTCGTCGCGGAGGTCGGCTCGAGGTGTCTGCACTTGGTCGGCTCGATCGCCCAGTGCCTCGCGCAAGTACTGGATCTGCCGGTCGTCGAAGACGGGCACGGTGACTCGGGCCCCACGGTCGAGCAACACGGCGGTCACGGCGGTACCGAGGCCCCCCGAGCCTCCGGTGATCAGCACATGGCGATCTCGCATGGAGGGCAGCATGAAGCGCCGCAGAACCGCTGTCTACCGCAGTAATGGGGCCCTTTGGCAGGAGTGATGCTGAACATACGTGCAACTTCGCGCGCTGCGTGCTAATGCCTGGCTCCGCCCTTCACCCGGGGTTGCAGATCATCGTGTCCGAGTCCTCGACGTCCACTCCTCGAGGCGCCGCCCGCGGTGCCGCTCGTTCCCGCCCTCGTCGTCCCACGAAGGCCGCCGCCGAGCCCGATTTCATCGAGGTCGTCGGCGCCAAGCAGCACAACCTCGACATCGATCGCATCGAGATTCCCAAGCGACAGATGGTCGTGTTCACGGGGGTCAGCGGCTCGGGCAAGTCGAGCCTGGCGTTCGACACGCTCTACGCAGAGGGTCAGCGCCGCTACATTGAAAGCCTCAGTAGCTACGCGCGCCAGTTCCTCGGGCAGCTCGATCGGCCGGAGGTCGAGCACCTGCGCGGCTTGTCACCGACCATCGCCATCGAGCAGAAGAGCGCCTCCAACAACCCGCGCTCCACCGTCGGCACCATCACCGAGATCTACGACTACCTGCGGGTCCTCTACGCCCGGGTGGGCACGCAGTACTGCCACGTTTGCGGCAAGCCGGTCCACGGCGCCACCGCCGAAGAGATCGTACGCGACGTGATGGCGGGCTCCGACGGCCAAAAGCTGACGGTGTTGGCGCCGCTGGTCGTGCATCGCAAGGGCGAGTTCCGCGACCTGTTCACCGAGCTGGCGGGGCGCGGCTTCCTCCGGGTGCGGGTCGACGGCGAGGTCCATCGCCTCGACGATCCGCCTACGCTCGACAAGAAGTTCAAGCACGACATCGAGCTGGTCGCCGACCGCGTCACCGTGCGCCGGGACGATCGCGGCCGCATCGCCGAGGCCATCGAGCTGGGCCTGCGCGAGGGCAAGGGCGAGGTCTGGGCGCTACCCGTGGGCGGCGGCGAGATGCTGCGCTTCTCCGAGTCGCGGGCGTGCTGCGGGCACTCGTTCCCCGAGCTGTCGCCGCAGAGCTTCTCGTTCAACAGCCCGCTGGGCATGTGCCCCGACTGCAACGGCCTGGGCTCGCGCATGGAGGTCGACCCCGACCTCGTCGTGCCCGACCACGAGCTGTCCATTCGCGACGGGGCCATCGCGCCGTGGGCCTCGGCCGTCGACCGCGGCGAGGGCTGGACCTTCCGCATCATCGAGGCGATGTCCAAGGCCTGCGAGGTCGATCTCGACGTCCCGTGGAAGAAGCTCGGCAAGAAGAAGCAAAAGCAGGTGCTCTACGGCCTGGGCGGCAAGCGGATCCGCGTGCAGTGGGGCCAAGAGGGCTCCGACAGCCACGGCAGCTGGGGCATGCGCTTCGAGGGGGTCATCCACAACCTCATGCGTCGCTTCCGGCAGGCCAGCTCCGACAACGCCCGCGACCACTACAAGAAGTTCTTCTCCGAGTGCGCCTGTGAGACCTGCAACGGCCTGAGGCTGCGCCCCGAGAGCCTCGCCGTGCAGGTGGCCGAGCAAGGCATCTCCGACGTCACGTCGATGACGGTGCGCCACGCCTTCGATCACTTCGACGCCATCACCCTCAAGGGCAGCCACAAGCAGATCGCCGAAGGGGTCCTCCGCGAGATCCAGAGCCGCCTGAGCTTCTTGCTCAACGTGGGGCTCAACTACCTCACCCTCGATCGATCCGGGCCGACCCTCAGCGGCGGCGAGGCGCAGCGGATTCGCCTCGCGAGCCAGCTGGGCAGCGAGCTTTCCGGGGTCATGTACGTGCTCGACGAGCCGAGCATCGGCCTGCACCAGCGCGACAACCAGCGGCTCATCGCCACGCTCCAGCGCCTGCGCGACCTGGGGAACTCGGTGCTGGTGGTCGAGCACGACGAGGAGACCATCCGCGCCGCCGATCACGTCATCGACTTCGGTCCGGGGGCGGGGCACCTGGGCGGCCAGGTGGTGTTCGAGGGCACGCCCGCCAAGCTCCAGCGCGACACCAAGAGCCTCACCGGCCAGTACATGGGCGGCAAGCGGACCATCGACATCGAGGGCGAGCGTCGCGAGCCGCAGGGGCGGGTGGTGGTCAAGGGCGCGGCCGAGCACAACCTCAAGGGCGTCGACGTCGAGTTCCCGCTCGGCGTGCTGGTGGCGGTGACCGGGGTCAGCGGCGCGGGCAAGAGCTCGCTCGTCAACGGCATCCTGCTCCCCTCCCTGTCCAAGTCGCTGCACGGCAGCATGGTGAAGGTGGGCGCGCACGACAAGATCGTGGGCCTCGAGGCGCTCGACAAGGTCATCGCCATCGACCAGCGGCCCATCGGGCGGACGCCGCGATCCAACCCGGGCACGTACACCAAGGTCTTCGACCACATTCGCCAGGTCTTCGCCCAACTCCCCGAGTCGCGCACGCGTGGCTTCAAGCCGGGCCGCTTCTCGTTCAACGTCAAGGGCGGTCGCTGCGAGGCGTGCCAGGGCGACGGCGTGGTCAAGGTGGAGATGCACTTCCTCTCGGACGTGTACGTGCCGTGCGAGGTGTGTGCGGGCAAGCGCTACAACAGCGCCACGCTGGCCGTGCGCTACAAGGGCCTCAACATCGCCGAGGTCCTCGAGACCTCGGTCGCCGACTGCCTCGAGCTGTTCGCCAACCATCGCCCCATCGTGCGGGTGCTCGAGACGCTGGTTCAGGTCGGGCTCGGCTACATCAAGATCGGCCAGACGGCGCCCACGATGAGCGGCGGTGAGGCGCAGCGGGTCAAGCTCAGCCGCGAGCTCGGCAAGCGTCACACGGGCAAGACCCTGTACATCCTCGACGAGCCCACCACCGGGCTGCACTTCGAGGACATCCGCAAGCTGCTGGGCGTGCTGCAGCGCCTGGTCGACGCCGGCAACACGGTGGTGGTGATCGAGCACAACCTCGACGTCATCAAGTGCGCCGACTGGATCATCGACCTCGGCCCCGAGGGCGGAGACGATGGCGGCCAGATCGTCGCCCAGGGCACCCCGGAAGAAGTGGCGCGGGTGAAGGGCTCGTACACGGGGCAGTTCTTGGCGCCGATGGTCGCGGGTCGCCCCGTGGCCAAGAAGAAGGCGGCCAAGACCACCGCCAAGGCGACGAAGGCCAAGACGCGGACCACGAAGACGAAGGCCGCCAAGACGAAGGCGAAAGCCAAGTCCAAGGCCTCCAAGACGCGAACCAAGAAGACGAAGACCAAGGCGTCGAAGTCGAGGTCCAAGGCGAAGACCAAGGTCTCGCGCGCCCGCGCCTGAAGCCCCGAACCGGCAGAACTCGCCGTGTAGTCGGGTGTGGGTTCCAGAGCGGCGCTTCGGCGTCGAGCGAGTGCCCACGGGGTCCGTTGGCGGGCGGCGCGACCTCCGCGAGAACCGACGGGTCGTTGTCCGAGACCGGCCGAGAGGCCTCAGGCGGGCGCGGCACCGGATCTGCGACCTCGAAGTCGCTCGCCGTACCCATCGGTGTCAGCTTCAACGGGCTGTGGTTGCTCTGCGTACCCCGCGTTTTCCTGGTCGTTCAATGTTCCTGATGGGTGCAGGGGTTCTCGCGCTCACCCTGGGGGCATGCAAAACCGACAACCCGCTGTACATGGCCGCCGAGGAATCGAGCGGTGGTGACGAGGCCGGGGGCACGATCACCAGCGGCATCAGCGGCATCAGCGGCGGCGAAGAGGTGACGGGCCGCCCCGGCGAGGACGAGGGCGAGGCCGACAGCACCGATCCCAGCGCGGGCGAGACCGAAGGGGCAATCGATACCGGGGACCCCACCGATTCCGACAGCGAAAGCGACAGCGGCGTGGCCGTGTGCGAGTCGAAGGGCTACGACCCGGTCGACCTCGACATCACCGACGAGTTCGGACTCCCGCCTTCGCCCGAGTCCGTACTTCCCGGCTGCACGGGCTCCTACTATTTCGACGGACCGTTCTGGGAGGCCGGCGCCGGCGGGCAGCTCCGGTTCACACACTGCGGCGAAGGCAATTGCAGCTGCGAAGCTCAGCCCTGGACCGTCGACTTCCACGGCACGTACTCGGTCCCGCCGGAGTTCAGCGGCTGCGGATTCGTCGAGCTGTGGCCGGCCCTGAACGACGACGGAGACTGCGAGTGGGTCGGCATGGCGGTCACGCAGGGGTTCGAGCCCGTGTTCGTCATCAACAACAGCTTGCGGGTCCCCGTGGACGCGCCCGTGCAGCCCGACCTGGTCGAAGACGAGCTGTGTGACACCGACGTGCTCTGCTCCGAGCGCACGCCGGGCCGCTACGCGCTCCGTCTCGGCCCGACGGTGATCTTCGAAGGGGAAGAAGAGGAAGGCCTGCTCGGCGGCCAGGTCACCTATCAGATCAACAACCGCTCCTCGACGATCACCGAGGAGTGCGAGCAGCAGATTTCGTGGACGGCCGAGGCGTTCTTCGGGCCGGACATGCCGCCCGGTCCCTAGGCCACCCGCGGCGGTGAGGCTCAAAATCGCGCAGAGGCGGCGGGCCCGGCGGAGATCGGTGCCCGGGCTCGTTGGAGCATCGTGTGAGCCCCGCCACTAGATACGGCATGACACCGGTCAACCATGCGTCAGATTGCCCGCTCCTCACCGCAAAGGGGTGAGCGTGCAAGCACTCTGGCCCTCCGCGCGTTCGCGCGGTGCGGTACAAGCCGGGCCGCTGATGTCCTCTACGCGCATGCGTTCGGGCGCCCGGCCTCCGTCGGGCGATGGCTCGGTGGCGGATCCCTCGGGGTGGACGCCGGCTGAGATCGCGCGCGCGCTCGACGTGGGCGGCGATCGATACGAGCACTTGGCCCGCACCCTGCTGCCGATGACCGCGACCGCGGCCGGCCAGGAGCTGTACCCCTTCGGTGCCCACTACGATCGCAACGCGGCCGACCTCCGACACGACGTGACCCAGGACGTGATGGTCAAGCTCTTCGCCAACGGCGGACGCGTGCTCCGAGCATGGGAGCCGCAGCTGGGCCTGTCGCTGCGAGGCTTCATCAAGCGTGTCGTTCGCTTCCATGTGCTCCAGCTGTTTCGGACCGAGCGCAGCAATCCTTGGCGCAACGACCCGGCCGAGCCCGAGCAGCTCGATGGTCTCGACCCGCGCCCGCCGGAGCTGCTGCATCAGCTGTGGCTGTGGCAGGTCCGTGACCAGCTGCTCGAGCGGGAGACGGAGCGGGGCCGCAAGCTCTATCAGGCGCTCTTCGTCGAGCAACGCGCCGCCGAAGACATCGCGCGCGACCACGATATGACCCGCGACGCCGTCTATCAGTGGCGCGCACGCTTCAAGCGTAGGGCCGCCAAGACCCTGGGGAACATTCAGCGGACCGAAGGGGAGGGGGCCCCGCATCATGACTGAGCCAGGCCGAGACGAGCTGGAGGGGATGCTCGAGCAGATGGCCGACTTCGATCGGCAGGAACACGCGGTGGGCACGATGCCCGACTCGTGGTGGGCCGTTTCGAACGGTGAGCTGGACACCGACGAGGTCGAGGCTTCGACCGAGTCCGCCGAGGATCGCGAGCGGCTGACCGCGCTGATGAGCCCGCTGCCAGACGATCGCGGCGATGCGATCGTGCAGAAGATCCTGCAAGAGCATCGCCCCGCGTCGCCCGTGGTGCCGCTGCGTCCGCCCGCGCGCCGCCGCTGGGGCGCGCCCGCCGTCGTGGCGGTGGGGCTGGCCGTCGCGGCGGCGGTGCTGCTGTGGGTCCCGCGAGGTCAGGCGCCGGGCTCCGACTCTGGAATCACGCTCGTGCCCCATCGCATCGAGCTGGGCGGCACCGCCAAGGTGCTGGGCGAAGACGACGAAGCGCCGCGCGCCTATGGGCCCGGGGACGACTTCTTGCTGCGTGCACAGCCGATCGAGGCGTCTTCGGCCGCGACCGAAGCGCGGCTTTTCGCCGTGTCGGAGGCCGACGGTCGCCGTCGCTTCCTCGACGTGACGCCCACGCGCGGCCAGGACGGCGCCTTCGAGTTCCGGGCGCCGATCGCCACGGTGCTCGGCCCGGGTCCCTGGACCCTCCGCGTCGAGATCGGCCCGCCCGGCGGCTGCCCACGGACGACGGACGACTGCATCGAAGTCCATGCGAGGATCGAGATCGTCGATCGCTGAGCGAGGCTGGACGATGCGGTGGTGGCTGGGATTGTTCGCACTCGCTTCATTGGCGGGGTGCGACGAGCCCGATGTGCTCGTCGGCGGCGAGTCCGGCGGGGACGTCGGTGCGCTGGTGGAGCCGCCCCCCGTCGATCCGGAGCGCATCCTGTGGTCGGGGTGTGCCGTGGTCGATCGCGGCCGCTGTGAGCGCGAGCCCAAGCCCTTCCACGCGTGGGTGCCGGGCTCGTTCTCGGGCTGGCGCTGGACCTTCGAGGGGCAGCCCTTTGCCGCCGATTCCACGCAGGCGCAGGACGATGGCACTCGTTTCACGTGGTCGGAGTCGTGGGCGTCGAGCGGCTCGGGCTCGCTCGAGCTCCGCGACGAAGACGACGCGGTGCAGTGGAGCCTCGAGGTGGTCGCGGCTCCGTCCGAGTTTTCTGCGCTCAGGACGCCTCCCAACGAGGGGATCGAGCGGCGAGCGGTCGCGGACGAGCTGCTCGAAGACCTCGACGACCGAGCCCCGCTCGAGCGACTGGTCCGGCTCCGTCGCGCACGTTCGCTGCTCTACGACGGCAGCGACATCAAGGCGTCGTCGTTCCGGCTCGAGCCCATCCTCGAGAGCACCGTGGCGTTGGCTGCGTCGCTGGGCCGCTGGAACGAGCAGTGCGACGCCGCCTCCATCGGGGTGTACCTGGCGACCTTCGACTGGAAGTCGGACCGCGCCGATCGATGGGCGCGGTGGGACGAGCCTTGCCGTCAGCGCTCTACGTACTGGGCCGCGGCCTTCGACTACTACCTCGGGGTGCTGGCGCTGCGCCGGGGCTACTACGAGGAGGCCGCCGTCCGGCTGCAGCGGTCCGAGCAGGTCGCTCCTCGGGTGCAGCTGAAGGAATTCGCCTGGCCCGCCGCCAAGCGCCGGGTGGAGGTCCTGGTGCGTACGGGTCGATGGGCAGAGGCTCGCCGGGCGCTGCGGCGACTGGACGAGCAGGACGCCGACGTGTGCACCCGGGCGCTGCTCGACTCGGAGATCGGCACCTATCGCGTACTGGCGCGTCGTCGTGGCGATGCCGACCTGGGGGACCCCACCGAGGTCTTGCTGCGAGCGCTCGCGCTCCACGAGCCGGGCCAGATCTGTGGCTCGGTGCGGGCGCGGAACCACGACCTGATCAAGCTGGGCCTGAGCGCTGCCCTCGACGGCGACACCGAAGCACTCGGCCGATGGCTCGGGGCGATCGACCCCACCACGCTCAGCGGCAAGTTCGTGGGGCAGTACCAGGAACTCCGAGTGCTCGACGCGCTGGCCCGCTACGACCTCGTGACCGCCCACCAGGCGCTGGAGTCCGCTCGTCGCCTGGTGGTCGACGGTCTCGAGCCCGAGATTCGCTGGCGCGTAAACATGCTGCGCGCCGAGCTGGGCCGGCTCGAAGGCGATGACGAGGCGGCTCGGGAGGCCTACGAAGCGGCCGAGGCGGTGGTGGACGAGCTGGCCCGCAACGTGACCTCCGGGGCCATTCGCGAGCGCTGGACCACGAGTCATCGCGGCAGCGCGCTGCGGCTGGTCGACCACCTCGTCGACGACGATCGCATCGTCGACGCGGCCTGTGTCGCTCGCAAGGCTCGAGCCCGCGCGCTGGCCATGCACGACGCGTTCGCGCTGCGATCCTCTCCGTCGGCCGAGCTGCTCGCTCGTGAAGTCGTGCGAGACCCAACGTCGATTTGTCGCCGATCCTGGAATCGACGCGACGATGAGTTGGTCCTGCTCGTCGTCCCGCGCGGTGGTGATGGTTGGTGGATCTTCGAGATCCACGACGGCCGCGTGCGGGGGGTCTTGCCGATGGAACGCCTACCCACTCTCGACGACAACACGGACCACTGGTGGGATCCGTGGTCCGATGCGCTGAGCGAGGCGTCGTCGGTGCGCGTGCTGGCCAGCGAGGCTGCCTTCGGAACCTCCTTCCATGAGCTCGGGTGGCGAGGCACCCCGCTGGCGGGCCAGCGCGCGGTCGTCTACGGCCTCGATCTGGCCGAGTCCGGCCCGCCACGCTCGCTCGCCGAGCGTCGGGCGGTGGTCGCCTTTGCCGACGTCGATCCCATGCGGTCGCTGGGGCGCTACGAGGCCGCCAACGCCGAGGTCGATGCCGTGCTCCTCGAGCAGGGCTGGGACGCCGAGTGGATCGAGGCCGATGCCGTCGATCGATCCGCGCTGCGTGAACACTCGGCATCCGTGGCGTTGCTGCACTACTACGGGCACGGCATTCGGGAAGGCGTCGACGCCCCCACGCCCGAACTCGACGATGTCGGCACCACGGCCCTGCTGCTGGCCGACGACACGCGCCTCGGGGTGGACGACGTACTCGGCTTGCCCCGCGTGCCCCCGTGGGTCGTGCTCTTCGGCTGCCGGGTGGGCCACGCCGACCTGCACGGGTGGAGCGGTGGCCTGAGTCTCGCCCACGCCTTCTTGCTCGCGGGGTCCGAGCAAGTCATCGCGTCCACCGAAGTGCTCGATGCCAGCACTTCGGCCGCGCTCGGCCCTCGGCTCTACGAAGGGCAGGGGCCCGCCTCCATCGATCTCTCCGATGCGCTTCGCGTGGCATGGGCCGAGTACTTCGAGGTCCACCGTAAGGCCCCGCCATGGAGTTCGTTGCGCGTGTTCGGTCGCTGATTTCCTTCTTCATCCCCCCAATCCAACCCCCCAAACCAACGGAGAAAACGAGCCCTATGATCTTCAAATCCAATCCCCTGATGTTGGCCCTGAGCGCGGCGATGGTGCTGCCCGCGACCGGATGCCTCGATGGTGAGGAGCCCGGCGACGAGCTGGAGCTACGCACCGCGCCGAACTTGCTCGGGACGCCGGACTGCGACTGCCCGACCTGCAACCTCCCGCGAAGCTGCTGGGCCATTCGCGACCTCACCATCGGCATCTCTCTGCTCCCGATCCACTTGCCCATCGGGCCCGGCGATGCCGCAGAGGCCGGCTTCGGCGCGTCCGAGATCGGGGCCGAAACCCCCGCCGATCTGCTCGTCACCCTCGACGTCAGCCCCGTGAACTACGTGACCCTCACGGTGCCGGCCGAAGACGTGGACTTCGACGGGGAGCGCCATCGAGTGATCGTCGACCTGTCCGAAGGCATGCTGCATCCCACCTTCGGCAAGGCGATGGCGATGCCGCTGAAGAACCTCGACTCCGAGACCGTAGAGACCATCGCCGCCGACATCGAAACCACCGCTTCGATGGCGCTATCGGGCGCCGGACAGGGCAGTGAGTTCCACGTGCCCTGGCACGAAGAGCTCTGGTTCATCGAATAGGGACACGGCCACGGAGGGCTCGTCGGGGGGACGGGCGCTTTGGACTACACTTGAAACGAACGACGCCCGGGCCATGTCCCGGGCGTTGTTCGTGGGGGCCGCCTAGGGGTCGAAGAAACCCCAGATCACCGTCTGAGCGGGTGTGCTGGGCCATTCGTGCCCGCCGAAGTGGTAGCAGATGCGCACCGGATCCTCGCAGTCGCTGTAGTCGTCGCAGACCATCGTCTCGGGTAGGTTCGGGTCCTCGAGCCGCGTGCTCTCGTCCGTGCATCCGTTGGTCTCGAGCAGCCAGTCTCGCGACTCGTCCGAATACCCCGCCCAGCTGTCGGTGAGCCCGTACAGAAAAAGCGACGGTACCGAGGGGCACTCGATGGACGCGAAGTAGTCTTCCGGGTAGCCGAAGCCGAAGGCCACCAGGGCCATGCCCGCGAGGTATTGGCCGCGATGGCAGGCGAGGAAGTTCGAGAACCCGCCGCCCGCCGAGTAGCCGATGCTGTAGAGCTTGGCCAAGTCCACGCAGTACTCGTCCGCCATGTGCTGGGCCAGCGTGTCGAACAACGCCAGGTCTTGGTCGCTCCATCCCGCCGGATCGCCGAGCCCCTGCGGGTAGACGTGCAGCGCCGTCGATGCGCCCGGCGACGGCACGCCCAGCCACGTGGTGGCCTGCATCGCCGAGTTGCCCGCACCGTGCCAGTTGAAGAACAACGGCAGGGGGTCTTCGCCCGTGTACGAGCCGGGGATCTTGAGCCAGACCTCGCGATCGATGCCGTCGACCTCGAGCGTCAGCTCCACCGTGCCCGTCTCGGTGGGCGGCGTGCCGCAGCCGGCCGAAGGCGTCGCGGGTTCGTCTACACCGGTGCTGTCCGATCCGCTGCCGCTGCTGCTGCCGGGGTCGGTCCCGGAGCCATCGACATCCGCGGAGCCCGACCCCGTGCTCGACGTGTCGGTGGGAGCCTCCGTGTCGACGGAGGCGGGCGGGGGGTCACCCTCGGGCGACGGGCACCCGGCGAGCACGAGCGTGGTGGCGGCGAGGAGCGAACGAAGACGTGGGGGGCAAAGCGACGATGCGTGCATGAGTCCAGATGCGCCACGAAGGGGGAGGCGTGGCGCCGTGCCGGTACTGGGGTTCGCGCTCCGAAAAACCGATAGGAAAAACTCGGGGGTTCACGGCCCATTGCCAGTGCGCTTTGCCGACGTCGGGCGCGTCGCTTTTGGGGTTGAGATCTGCGACCGACTCGGGATCGGTCGCTCATGTCCCGCGCCGGGTGGTCCGATGTCGGCCCCGAGCGGTTCGAGAGCGCCGTGCGTCGATCAGAATCCTCGCGTGACGACTCGAACGTTGTTGGCTGCGCGATTTGGCTCTCCGCGACGCACATCGATCCACATTGGGCCCACTCTGCGACGAGGTGCGAAAGCATGTGTAATGTAGTGTCATTTACTCGGTTTACTTTGCCTGATCCCGCCGGTAGACTCAGTTCCAAGGTTGGGGAAGGGATCGGCCTCGACCATGGAATCCGTCGCTCGTCGTTCGTGACCCGCCCGGCACGACACAGGGACGGCACGGGTCTTCGGGGAACCCATGCTGGTCAACCACAGCGTCACATCGAACTCTGGGCCCATCCTGGGCACCGCTTCCGTGAGCTGCGAGTCGCCGGCAATCATCGATGCCGAGCTCGGCCTCGCCCCGCAGGTCCTCGAGGACACGTTGCAATGGGCTCGTGGTCGAGCCGACGAGCTGCTCGCGGCGCTCGACGACCAAGAACTCCGCGAGTTGTTGGGGCCGTTCATTCCCTTCGAGGCGAGTCCGCAGCCCGAGGCTCCCGCGGCCGCGACGTCCCGCCCGGTGACGGCCGAGTTCGATGCCGTGCCCGCCAACGACGTGGCACCCGAGCCCGTGCTGGAGGCCGTGCCCCCGGCGGTCGAGTCCCAAGCTGCGCCCGAGACGGCCAAGACCGGAGCGGAGCAACGCAAGGATCCGCGGAAGGCCCTGGTCGACCCGGTCCTCGTGAAGGTCGACAGCTGGTCGGAGCTGGTGCGGCTGTACACGCGCGACATCTCGTGCGGCGGCATGTTCATCCATAGCGAGGCGTTGCCTTCGCTCGAGTCTCAGGTCTCGGTCGAGCTGTTGCTCCCGGAGGAAGCAGGCTCGCTGCACTTCCAGGGCGTCGTCGTGCACGTGGTCGAAGCCTCGGGAGCGACGTCGCCCGGGTTCGGCATTCAGTTCGTCGGTCTCACCGCCGAGAGCCGCCGAACGCTGCAGCGCATCATCGAGCGCGCCGAGCAGGCCGCGTCCACGCCCCGCGAAGAAGGGCCTACGCTGCAGGAGCTGGGCTTCACCTGTGCGCCGAGCCAACGAGGCGGTCTACGGCTCACGCTCTCCGAAGCCGAGCTGAGCCAGCTCCGCGAGCTTCGGTCGGAACTCGCCGCCATGAAGAAGTGTGGCGACCTCGAGCTGCTCGGGGTCGGATCGGCCGCCGATCTCGACGAGCTTCGGGTCGCCTTCGAACGGCTCGCCGAGCGTTGGCATCCGGGCATTGCTCATCGCGACGCGCCGGCCGAGATTCGTACGCTGGTGACCGAGGTCTTCCTCCGCATCGAGCAGGCCTATCAGCGCGCCAGCTCGGCGGCGCGCCGTCAGGCTCAGCGTGCGTTCCAGCCGGCTGAAGCCCGCCCCGTGGGCGGACACGAAGATGCAGCGGTGGGCTCCGTCGCGACCGTCGTGCGCTCGGCTGCCGCCGGTGAGGTGGCGGGCACGGGCGAGCACGAATCGGCCAGCGCGACGCCTGCCGCCGCGCCCCGTCGGAAGCGCCCCATCACCGGGGTGCAGGAGGCGGCCAAGCCCGATGCGCCGAAGAAGCGGCGACCGATCACGGGTGTGCAGGAGGCTGCCGATGCGGGGACCCCGAAGGCTGCCGCGAGTGCCCGACGAAGCCGGCCCACCACCGGGGTGCAGGAGGCGGCCAAGCCCGTCGCTCGCTCGGCCGACGAGGCGTCTCCCGAGACGGCGGCCAAGGGTACGCCCACGCCCGCCCGCGCGGGGGCACGCCGCCGGGTGGGGCGGCTGGTCGAACGCGGGGAGCGACTCGCTCGCAAGCTCCAGCGCCGAGAGCATGCCGTGCCCAAGCTCAAGCCGCGGAGCCCTCGTCCCTCCGCACCGGGCCACAGCGCACCGATGAAGGTCGCGTTGCAGCACATCCAGGCCCGGAGCTGGGCGGACGCGATCAAGCCGCTGCAAGAGGCCCTGCAGCTTCAGCCCTCGAACGAGCTCGAGGTCCTGCTGCAGATCGTCCGGGCCCGCCAGGCCGCGGTCGAGCGGGACTTCGCCACCGCCCGCCGACACTACGAAGCGGTGCTGGCCGGCAACCCCGAGCACGCCGTTGCACAGCGCGAGCTATTGATGATCTCCGCGGTGCACGACTCCTAGCTCACAGCGCACAGGTCGCGAGGTGCATGGTCTTGGGCGATGGCTCGCGGCATAGTCGCGTCGCGTGAGCGAGACCCAATCCGTCCACGAGCGACTCGACGCCGACGCACTGTCCACCCGCGATGCCTATCGGTTGATGACCGACATCGTTGCGCCGCGACCGATCGCCTGGGTGTCGACCGTCGACGGGCACGGGAAGCCGAACCTCGCTCCCTTCAGCTACTTCCAGGCCGTCTGTTCGACGCCGCCCACCGTCATCGTCGCCATCGGCAATCGCCCCGACGGTCGGCCCAAGGACACGCTGCGGAACATCCTCGACACGCGTGAGCTGACCATCAGCCACGTCTGCGAGCCGCTGGCCGAGCCCATGAACACCACCTCGGGGACCTTCGAGCCCGAGATCGACGAGTGGGAGATGGCCGCCCAGGACGGAGCCCCGCTCGCGTCCGAGCCCTCTCGGCTCGTCTTACCGCCCCGGGTCGCCCGTGCGCGCGCGGCGATGGAGTGCCGCATGATGCAGGCCATCCCGCTCGGTGAGGGCAAACACGGCGGCCCCTCGACCACGCTCATCATTGCGCAGGTGCTGTGCTTCTGGCTCGCGCCCGGCCTCGCCCGGCGCGACGACAAGGGCCACCTGCTGCCCATCGAACCCGCGGAGCTGGCGTCGGTCGGCCGTCTGGGCGGGATGTCGTATGCTCGCACCCGGGAGACCTTCGAGCTCGCCCGGCCCAAGGTCCCCCGGTCCTGACTGCGTCTGGAGGCGCCGTGAACGACACCAAAACCAGTGCTGCGACCACCGCGCCCGTCGACGACCTGTTCGTCGCGGCCCCCTCCGCCGTCTCGGTCTACGAGGTCGGTCCGCGCGATGGTCTGCAAAACGAAAAGCAGATCCTGCCCACCGAGCGCAAGATCGAGATGGTCGAGGGACTCATCGACTCGGGGCTCGAGCGGGTGGAGATCACCAGCTTCGTGAACCCCCGCTGGATCCCCGCCATGGCCGACCACATGGAGGTCGCCAGCCGGGTCAAGCGCCGCGACGGCGTGCGCCTGTCCGCCCTCGTGCCCAACATGCGCGGCCTCGACGGGGCGACGCGGGCCGGCATGGAGGAGGTCGCCGTGTTCATGGCCGCCTCCGAGACCCACAACCACAAGAACATCAACAAGAGCACCGCCGAAGCGCTCGAGACCTACCGGGGGGTCGTGGGCGAGGCGGTGTCGCGGGGCATGAAGGTGCGCGGCTATGTCAGCTGCGTCTACGGCTGCCCCTACGAGGGCGAGGTCTCGCTCGACAACGTGCTCGAGGTCTCCCACGCCCTGCTCGAGATGGGCGTGTACGAACTCAGCCTCGGTGACACCATCGGCGTCGGTACGCCGCGCCAGGTCGAGTACATCTTCCGCGGGCTCATGCGCTCGGGTATCGAGCTGCCCCAGGTCGCCGTGCACTTCCACGACACCCGGGGCACCGCGCTGGCCAACATCACCGTGGCCCTGCAGTTCGGCATCGGCACCATCGACTCCGCCGTCGGTGGCCTCGGGGGCTGTCCCTACGCACCCGGGGCTTCGGGCAACGTCGCCACCGAAGACGTCGTGTACATGCTGCACGGCATGGGCGTGGACACTGGGGTCGACCTCGACAAGCTCGTCGGTATCTCGGCGCGCCTGGGGGGCCAGCTCGCTCGCGAGCTGCCGAGCAAGTACCTCAAGGCCCATCTCGGTCACTGCGCCCGGTCCGGGCAAGCGGTGTACTGAGCCGCGGCCCGGGTTTCCCGGTCGGTCGGGTGAGGCGTCAGCTCTTGCCCGGGCCGCCTGCTCCGGTACCGAAGTTCGCGGAGACAGAGCCTTCGCCCGCGATGCGGATGGGGTTGCCCCCCGGCACACACAGGTACGGATCGAAATCCTCGATGCCGACCCTGCGCAGGATCTGCTCGTCGAGCAGCGCCTGTCCGGTGAGGGTGGGGGGCTCGTGGCTCAGGATGGCCATGGTGGCATCGGACAGGATCTCGGGCTTGCGCCACTGCGCCGGGCCGCCGAGGCCGAAGCCGATGGACGCTTGCGACTCGATCATGGTGGCGGGCCATAGCGCGTTGGCGGCCACGCCGTGCTTGGCGACCTCGTGCCCCAGGCCGTGGGCGAGCAGCGTCATGCCGAACTTCGAGATCGAGTAGGCCACCTTGCCCGGCACCATGCCCAGGTCGACCGGCGGCGACATCATCACGATGTGGCCCCAGCCCTGTTTGATCATGTGGGGCAGGCAGGCCTGAGCGGCGAGGAAGGACGCGCGGGCGTTGACGTCCATCACCAGGTCGAAGCGTTTGGCCGGCGTGTCGACCACGTGCTTCCACCACAGGGCACCCGCGTTGTTGATGAGGATGTCGACCCGGCCGAGCTCCTCGACCGTGCGTCGCACCATCGTCTCGATTTGGTCGGGTTCGCGGACGTTGGTCGGGACCGCGATCGAGCGACGGCCCAGGGCTTCGATCTCCGCTTGGGTCTCGAGGATGGTGCCGGGCAGGGTGGGGTGGGGCTCGACCGTCTTGGCGGCCACGCACACGTCACAGCCGGCCCGAGCCAGCGCCAGGGCTACGGTCTTGCCGATGCCGCGGCTGCTGCCGGTCACGATGGCCACTCGTCCGCTCAGGTCAGGGGTCTCGAACATCGACTGCGTCATACCAGATGAAGTGGCGCTCGCACGGAGGTGGATGGCAGACGCCCCTGGAGCGGTCTTCGTGGTCGCTGGTGGGTAGTTGCAAGTGCCACCAGGTGCGCCCGGGCCAGGGCCTTTGTTCGGGTGAACACGGCGATAGCGACATCGCTGTCGCAGTGTCTCCAGCGGGTTCGGACATCGGCGTCATGCAGCAATCCCAGGCATGCAATCGAGATCACGGACCGTCGATCGAAATCGACTTTTTTGGTCGTCGGTTGCATCCAACCCGTGTGCTCGGGCGACCAACGGGGTGGAGCGGCGACGCTCCGGTTCTTAGTTGGATTCGAGCTTGGTTTGGCCGGGGAGGACCCCGGCGGTGTTGGAGGTTGTCATGGATGGATTGAAGAGTGTGCGTGCGTTGGTTGGTGGTGCAGTCGTGGCGTGGGCCTGGTTGGGTCTCGCGACGCCGGCCAATGCTGGGGCTCCCGAGTGCAATGGAGTGCATGTCGATCGTGGAGCGCAGTGCAAGGTGGAGGTCTCGGCGGGGTGCAACGCGAGCTGTGACGTGGGCGCCGTGCTCGACGTCTGCGCGGCCGACCTGATGGCGTCGTGCCAGGCCGGCTGCGATCTCGACTCGACGGTGACGTGCAGCGATCCGTGTCGAGAGGCGTGTGAAGATTCGTGTCGGGCCGACGGTGGTCAGGTCATCTGCAACGACAACTGCATGTTCGAGTGCGAGGGCGCCTGCAACGAATCGTGTGCCGATGCCGAGGACCCCAGCCAGTGCTTCGCCAGCTGCGAGGCGACCTGCTCGGGGGAGTGCGAGGAGGCCTGTTCCGACGTACCGCCCGACGCCGATTGCAATACCGCCTGCCAGGAGTGCTGCCATGGATCCTGTCGGGCGCGGGTGAACCTGGACTGTCAGATCGGCTGCCAGGCCACTGGGTTCGCGAGCTGCCAGGACAGTGCCCTGGAGGCGTGCAGTGCGTCGTGCGGCATCGAGGGCACCCTGTTCTGCGATGAGCAGTACGTCATGTCCGGCGTCGGGATCGACGACTGCATCAATGCCCTGCAGGGCCGTGGGGTCTACGTGGAGGTAGATGTCGACGTGGACATCGACGTCGACATCGACGAGGAACTCGAGGATGCCTTCGGTGGATCCGAGGATTCCGACGGCAAGCCGGTCGGGCTGTGCAGCGTCTCGTCGCGAGGCGGTGGCTGGTCCTCCCTGGCCGTGCTCGGGTTGCTGGGTCTCGTCGCGATGCGTCGCCGTCGGGTGTAGGTCGGCGCCGTGAAGGTTCGGGCCCGGTGCTCGCTGTGTGCGAGCCCCGGGCTCGTTTGCGTGATGGAGTGGGCGTGGGAGTTTTGCGCTGGGCCTTGCTTGACGGTTCCGCGGGCCCGGTGCCATCGTTCGAGCCCCTTCACGACGAGCCCATGTCGACGCCAGCCACCAAGACCAAGCCGCGCATTCTCTCTGGAGTGCAGCCCACCGGTAACATCCATCTCGGCAACTACATCGGTGCGATTCGTCAGTGGTGCGCGCACCAGGCCGACTTCGACAGCTTGTTCTGCGTCGTCGACCTGCACGCGTTGACGATCCCGGAGGTCGTCGAGCCCGAGGTGCTGAAGCGGAAGAACCGGGAGATTTCGGCGCTGTATCTGGCGTGTGGCATCGACCCGGAGGTCTCTACGATCTTCGTGCAGTCGGATGTGCATCAGCACGCCGAGCTGGGGTGGATCCTCGGGTGCGTCACGCCGCTGGGGTGGCTGTACCGGATGACGCAGTTCAAGACGAAGTCCGACAAGCGCGAGAGCGTGGGCACGGGGTTGCTGACGTATCCCGTGCTGCAGGCGGCGGACATCGTGCTCTACGACGCGGACCAGGTGCCGGTCGGGCAGGATCAGAAGCAGCACATCGAGCTCGCGCGGGATGTGGCGCAGCGCTTCAATCAGCTATTCGGGGATACGTTGACGGTGCCCGATGTGATGATCCCGAAGGCGGGGGCGCGGATCATGGGGCTGGATGATCCGACGTCGAAGATGAGCAAGAGCGTCGGGGCCGAGGTCAAGGGGCATGCGATCGGGATGCTCGATACGCCGAAGCAGATTCGCAAGGCGATCATGCGGGCGGTGACGGACTCGGGGACGGAGGTTGATTTCTCGGCGATTAGTCCGGGGATTCGGAATTTGTTGACGCTATATGAGGTGCTTTCGGGGGAGTCGAAGGAGGCGATCGAGGGGCGGTTTGCGGGGAAGGGGTATGGGCATCTGAAGAAGGATGTGGCTGAGGTCGTGTTGGGGACGATCGAGCCGGTGCAGGCGCGGTGGAAGGAGCTGATGGATGATCCGGGGTATTTGGATGGGGTGCTGGATCGGGGGGCGGAGCGGGCTCGTGGGATTGCAGCTGAGGTGTTGGGGCGGGTGAAGGTGGCGGTGGGGCTTGGCCGCTGAGGGGGGAGAGACCGGCCCGAGGGGAACTGATTCGCCGGAAATGACGTGGTGCTAACGGGCCAGGCAAGGCCGCCGGGCTGGCGCGGACGGGACAGCGTGGAGCAGCCGACGCAATGATCTGGCGTCGTGGTCGACAACGGATCCGTGACACCTGCGCGGAGGATCATTGACGGGCAAACGGTGATGGTTCAGCGGCGGACGATGTACCGGATGTTCCTGCTGCTGCCGACCACTCGGACCAAGGCAATCCTGGGGTATTGCTTGGGCTACGTTTGCGAGAAATACAGTGTTGAACTGCACGAGTTCATATTTCTGAGCAACCACTACCATCTCGTCGTCACTGACCCTCGTGGTGAGCTGCCAGCGTTCATGCGGGACCTCAACAGCCTGATCGCTCGGGCGCTGAACTCATCGTACGGGCGGTGGGAGGCGGTGTGGTCGTCGGAACCGTACTGCGCACCGGTGCTTTGCGATGCGGAAAGTGTGCTCTCGAAGTGCATCTACACCCTGTGCAACGCGAATGAGGCGGGCCTCGTTCGGTATGTGAGGGAGTACGACGGCTTGTGTAGTTGGGGATTGGACTACGGAAGCTGTCTCGACTTCGCGCGGCCCGACGGGTTCTTTTCGTCGGATCTGCCATCGCAGGCGTCTGTGATTCTCTCTCGGCCCAAGCAACTCTGGCCGGGCGCAGAGGACCGCACGGTTCGTGCGGAGATACGCCGCGCGGTGCGGGAACGGGAGGGGGACAACGCGTGTCGCATTCGAGCCGCGGGCGGTGCGTTCCTGGGGATGAAGCGAGTCCTTCGACAGCGGGTGACGGACACTCCGAGTTCGCGGGCTCCGCGGAGAGGGCTCCGGCCCCGGGTGGCAGGCCGGAGTCGATGGGCGCGAATTGAGGCGCTCGAGCGGAACGCGCGTTTTCAGGTGGAGTATCGGGCGGCGCGGCTTCGGTTTGACCGCGGGGAGCGAAACGTCGAGTTTCCGCTCGGGACCTACAAGCTACGGGTGGAGTCGAACGTTCGTGTTGGCTTGGTGGGCGCAGGTCGGTCGCCGCCGTAGCTGGAACTCATTGTGGTGAATTGCAGTCGGCGGGCAGGTCCCGTCTAGCGGTGCTGGTTGTTTTGGAGATCGCCGCGGATAGAAGTCCGCGCCTGCGCATTTCTTCGGTGAATTGGAGGTCGAATCTGCAGAGGCACGGCCGAGCGTGAGCGCTGCAAGACCTCCGACCGCCGCACTGAGTTACCGAACTCGGTTGGTCAGAGAATATCGGACCGATTGATCGAAAAGACCCTCGGGCGGGTCTCTCCCCGGTGAATTGGAGGTCGAATCTGCAGAGGCACGGCCGAGCGTGAGCGCTGCAAGACCTCCGACCGCCGCACTGAGTTACCGAACTCGGTTGGTCAGAGAAGATCGGACCGATTGATCGAAAAGACCCTCGGGCGGGTCTCTACCGCACTGAGTTACCGAACTCGGTTGGTCAGGGAAGATCGGACCGATTGATCGAAAAGACCCTCGGGCGGGTCTCTCCCAAAGACCCTCGGGCACCCGCTAGCCTTCAACGCGCGGCAGATCCTGCGACTTCCGCCGAAAGATCAACCGCTCCAACGCCTGACTAATCCCATCCACCAGCTCATTCAACGACCGCGGATCCACCGGATGCCGAGTCCCCGACGCATACACCAGCAGCGGCACCCGCTCCCGCAACCGAACCGGCAGCACGAGCACATTCCCCGTGATCGACCCCATCGCCTGATCAAACGCCTTATTGATCTTCGACGTATTCCGCCACGGCCCAAAGTACGGCGCCCCGCGCTCGATCACATCCCGAAACGCCGAAGGCCCCGTCGTCGGAATCCGAACCTGCGTCACCGCCTCGAGCAACAGGTCATCCCCCCGAGCATCCCGCCCCCGCAGCTGCTTTTGCAGATGCACGAACATGATCACCCGGTCGAACCCCTCGGCGAGAAAGTCGAGCAGCACCCGCGTAATCTCGTCCCGGTCCGCCGCCGCGACCAACCGCGGCAACACCCGCGCGAACGCAGCGGGGGACAGCGGAGGAAAATTCTCATCCACGAGCCGCCCGCTGTCGGTCCGCACGGTGGCAACCGGCACGGGCGTCGCCGACCGCTGTCGTGTTGGCGGCGGAGCAGCTCGAGTCTGCGCCGGAGTCTCCGACGCGGGCGGATCACTCACGGCGGGCGCGGGGGCAGGCGCGGGCTCATCCTGCCCCGCACCGATCGGCAGGTTCGCGGGTCGCGGTCCGTAGTACCGCTCGAGCGCACGCCGCAACGCGGTCAGCGGCGCGACCGCTCGTACGAGATATGCCCCGGTGTGATTGGCGACGGCATCGACCGCCCGGAGGTCGGTGGGATCGGCCATCGCCAGCGTCAGGTTGCCCACGTCGTCGACCGACACGGGCAGGACCTCGTGGTACCAAGCGAGCTCGATCGGCAGGTGCCGCAAGGTCTCGCGCTCGAGCTGATCGAGCAGGTCGGCTTCGACCTCGGGGATCATCAGCTTGCTCTGGAGGAAGCGGACCAAGTCCTCCTCACTCGACAGACCACGGTGGATGATCACCTCGACGGGCGGCACCCGATTGGCGTAGGCGAAGTCTCGAATGCGCACCGACTCCCCCTCGGGGAGCAGGCCCGCCCGCTGCATCATGGTGGCCAGATTGCTCAACGCGAGTGGATCATTCATCGGACGCGCATCTCTCGTCAATTTCGATGCAATCGGCGTGCTATACGGAGCCGCCGTGATCGATCTCGACCACAACGCGACCACCCCGCTCGACCCCCGTGTACGGGCGAGTATGGGGGAGTTGCTGGCCCGGGAGGACCTGGGCAACCCCTCGAGCCAGCACGGCCGAGGCCGTCAGGCGCGGGAGGTGGTCGAGGCCGCGCGTCGCCGGGTGGCGCAGGCGGTCGAAGCCGAGCCGCTGGGGGTGACGTTCACGTCGGGCGGCACGGAGGCCAACAATCTCGCCATTTTGGGCGTGGCGCGGGCGCTGGCGAAGGCGGGGCGGCCCCATGGGGTGCTGACCTCTGCGCTCGAACACCCGTCTGTAGCGGCCGCAATCGATGTTCTGGCGGCCGAAGGGCACCCGGTGAAGCGCATCGAGGTCGACGCCCAGGGTCGCATCGATCCCGACATGGTCGCCGCCCGGCTCGGCGCGGAGCCGCGCCTGGGCATTGTCTCGCTGGCGGCGGCAAACCACGAGCTGGGCAATGCGTACGACATCGCCGCCATCGCGCGGGCGGCCCGCGAGGCGTCGCCACAGGTGCGAGTCCACTGCGACGCCGTTCAGGCGGTAGGGAAGCTGCCGGTTTCCTTCCGCGGCTGGGGTGTAGACCTGCTCAGTATCTCCGCCCACAAGCTGGGAGGCCCGGCGGGGGCCGGGGCTTTGGTGCACGACCGCGGCCTGAAGCTCCAGGCGCTGCGCCACGGCGGGGCCCAGGAGCGAGGCCGACGCCCGGGCACCGAGGCCACGTTGCTCGTGCACGGCTTCGGCCACGCCATCTCGCTCGCCGCCTCCGAGCAGCCCGCTCGCCACGCGAACATGGCCGCCCGCCGCTCTCGCCTGGTGCGGGGGCTCCAGGCCCTGGGCGCCCGGATTCACGGCGATCCAGACCATCACACGGGAAACACGGTCAATGTCGGCTTCGAGGGAACCGAAGGGGAGCTGGTGATGATGAACCTCGATCTGGCCGGAATCGCGGTCTCGACGGGGGCAGCCTGCAGCGCGGGGCTCCCGGAGCCCTCGCCCGTGCTGCTCGCACTGGGGCAGTCGGTGCCCCTCGCCCGCGAGGCCGTTCGCATGTCCCTCAGTCCCAACACGAGCGACGCGGACATCGACGCGGTGCTGACGGCCCTGGCCGAGGCCCTGCCTCGCATTCGCAAGGCCGGCACGGCCGTACGGAGCGCATCATGAGAGTCGTGGTCGCCATGTCCGGGGGCGTCGACTCGTCGATGGCCGCGGCCCGCATCGTCGACGAAGGCCACGACGTGGTCGGCATCACCATGCGGCTGTACGACGCGTCCGAGGACGAGCGCCGCGGTCGAGGCGGCAGCTGCTGCTCTCCGGCCGAGGTCGACATGGCCCGCCGGGCATGCGGCGTGCTCGGTATTCCGCACTACAGCGTCGACGAGCGCGAGCACTTCGAGGCCGAGGTCATCGATCCCTTCGTGCGGGACTATGTCGCGGGGCGAACCCCGAACCCGTGCACCCGCTGCAACCAGCACATCAAGTTCGGGCCCCTGCTGACCCGCGCGCAGGCGCTGGGGGCCGACGTGCTGGTGACCGGCCATTACGCGCGCATCGAGGACGGCGCGCTGCTCCGCGGCGTCGATCCCCGCAAGGACCAGAGCTACTTCTTGTTCGCGATGGGCAAGGACGCCCTGTCCCAGGTTCGCTTTCCCCTCGGCGGCATGACCAAGGACGAGGTCCGCGAGCAAGCGGAGCGCCTCGGCCTGCCCAATGCTCAGGCGCCCGACAGCCAGGAGCTGTGCTTCGTGCCGGGGGGAGACCACGGTGTCGTGGTGGAGCGTCGGGCGGCGGCACTGGGCCTGTCCACCGATGCGCTCGCCCCTGGTCCCGTGGTCGACGGTCGCGGCCAGGAAATCGGCGAGCACCAGGGCATCCACCGGGTCACGGTCGGCCAGCGTCGCGGCATGCAGATTCGCGGCACCGACAAGCGCTACGTGCTGCGGGTCATCCCCGAGTCACGCACGGTGGTGGTGGGGTCGGCCGAGCAAGCGACGGCGCGCCGCCTGTACGTCGAGGAACTCCAAGACCTGGCGCTGCCCCCCGTGGGCGGATCGATGCGAGCCGCCGTGCAATGGCGCCACCGCAGCGCCCCCGCACCGGCCACCGTCTCGATCGAAGCCGATCGAGCGGTCGTCGAGTTCGACGAGCCCGTGGGCGCGGCGGCGTGTGGCCAGGCCGCGGTGATCTACGACGGTGATCGGGTGTGCGGCGGCGGCTGGATCGCGGCCACCGAGTAGCGCCCCCGAGTGCCGCTCACCCCTTGAGCAGGCCGTCCTGCTTGCCGCTCTCGATGATCTCGAGGGTGAGGCCGGCGATCTCGTCGTCGCTGAGGCCCAAGCCGGAGGCGACCTTGCGCAGGTAGGCGTCCTCGTCGAAGTCGAGCTCGTCGTCGGAGTCGTTGACCGAGGCGACCAGCTCGATCACCGTCTTCTTGTCGTCCGCGCCGAGGTCCTTCAGCGAGCCGGTGGCGGCGGCGATGTCGTGCTTGGCGGGGTTGAAGGCCCGGATGCGATCCTCGATGCGGGAGGGCACGGTCACCGTCCCGACCAAGCGGGCGATCATCGTGCGGATCGCGGTCAGCTCTTCACCTTCGAGCCGTTTGTCGGCATAGGCGGCGCCGAGCAACAGGTCGGTAATCGTGTCGGTGTGCTGCCTCAGCGCCATCGTCCCGAATGGTACGTCGCGGCTCCAGCGCGCGTCCACCAGGCCCGCTATACTGGCGAGACGTCATGACGCGTCTTCCCAAGGTTTTGACGGGTTTGCCCGACCCGGAGACTCCGGTCGCGGACGATACTGGGCCGCCTGCACCGGGAGGGCTCACCGGCCTCATGGCCCGTTTGCAGTACGACTTCGCCGACCGGGCGTTGTTGCGGGTGGCGTTGACGTTGGGGTCGTGGGCCAACGAGCACCGCGACGCGGGCTGGCCGAGCAACGCGTGCCTCGAGTTCTTCGGTGATGCGGTGCTGGGGCTCATCGCCGCCGATGCGTTGTGGCGACGGTTCCCCGACTTGGCCGAGGGCGAGCTGACGCGCTTGCGCGCCGCGCTGGTCTCCGAGCCGAGCTTGGCCCAGGCCGCCCGCGACATCGAGCTGGGCGAGTGGCTGTTTCTCGGCCGCGGCGATCTCAAGCGGGGAGGGCGAGACCACCCGAGCACCTTGGCCGACGCGGTCGAAGCGGTGCTGGGCGCCATCTTCCTCGATGCCCGCGAGGCGGGGCGTCCGGCGCTCGATGCCGTGGCCGAAGTCTTCGAACGGCTCGCGGGGCAGCGCCTGGTCGACCTCAAGCCCGAGCACGGCCTCGATCCCAAGTCGCGATTGCAGCACTGGGCCCAAGGCAAGTTTCGCGTCACGCCCATCTACGTGCGCGTCGGTCAGCCTCCGCCACCCGACGACCCGAGCTGGTCGGCCCGCGTCGAGCTGCGCTTTTCCGACGGGCGCGTGGCCGTGCTGGGACAAGGGCAGGGGCGCAGCCTCAAGCAAGCGGAACGGGCCGCCGCTCGCGAGGCATTGGCTCGGATCGATGCAGAAGCGGAAGCCGAGGCCGCTGAACAAAAGTAAACGCCGCGTGCTCCGACGCGGCGTTAGCCAGTTCCAGGATGCTCGGCCTCGAGCCCAAGCGCGGCGGAGCCATGGTCTCGCGAGGCACGGCCGTGGCCCCGCCTGTGGAAGAGCGGAGCGCTACTCGGGGATCCAGCAGCCGCCCACGTGCTCGAGCGACGGCGGAGGATCGCCGGCGTACCACGAGTTGCACAGCACGCCCGGGCCCATGTCGGCGCACCCGGGGTTGGTGCCGTCGGGCGCGTTGAGGGTCATGTCGCAGTAGGGCGAGCAGCAGCCGGTTCCGCCCTGGCAGTCGGGCAGCGAAGCCGGGTTGTAGTTGCAGAACAAGCCCGCGGCACAGCTGTTGGAGTACTCGCAGGCGTCGCCCTGCAAGAACGCCCCGTCGCCCCATCCGGTGGCGCAGTTGAAGCCATCGAAGCCGGTGGCGGGCATACAGATGGCGATCTCCGCCGCGCAGTCCTGAAGGACTGGATCGCAGTCCTGGGTGCAGGAGATCAGCGTGCCGTCGTTGTCGATGGCGCAGGTGGTACCGTCGGGGCACTCGGGGGCGGCCTCGGATCCCGAGCACATCGCGATGCACACGCCCTGACCCTCGTCGTTGATGAAGCTGCAGTAGTGCCCGATGTCGCAGTCGTCGATGCCCTCGCCGATCTGATTGCCGTCGCACAGGTCACCCTCTTGGCCGGGGTTGTCGACCACGGGCACACAGCGGTTGCCGTCGCCTCCGGGAGCGCCGATCGAGTAGTGGGCACACTTTTCCCCGTCGGGGCAGTCCTGCTCCCAGACGTCGCACTGGATCGCCTGCGGGGTGTCGGGGTTGGGCACGAACCCACCGTCGTCCATCGGGTCTGCGGTCTCGTCTCCGCTGTCCTGAGGATCGGGGGTGGGGCTGGTCTCGCCGGAGGCTCCATCACCCGAGGTGGAGGTCGCGGGCGTCGAGCCCGGCGGGAGCCCCCCGTCATTGCCATTGGCGGGATTCGTATCGTCCGCGCCACAAGCAACGGCGACCGCGGTGAACAGTGACAACCCAACCATCGTGGAAAGACGCATGATGAGCATGGCTACGCTATAGCGTTTTTCTGTGTCAACAAAAACTTGATGATGAGACGTTATGGACGATTGGTGGCGTTCTTGGTTTCGCCATCGCGAATGTGGCGCCGATTGACGACCACGGCAGAATCATATTGACGCTATAGCGTAATGGTTCTACGCTCGGTTCGACGCGCATATGGGAGTGATTTCCAGTTCGGTTCGAGGGGACCGTCCACCGTCGGAGCGATGCGCATGGCTTTGACGCTACGGGTGCTCGACGCCGAGGCCATCGATGCGGTGGGCGACATGCGAGCGCTGATCGAGGCGGTCGGTCATGCCTTCGCGGAGCTGTCGCGAGGGGTCGTAAGTGCCCCCGAGCGCGCGGTGGTGTCGAGCCCGGGCGGAACCACGCTGGTGATGGGAGCCTCGGTGCCCGAACAAGGCCTGGTGACCAAGGTCGTCTCGGTGTTCGGCGGCAACCAGGCGCAGGGGCTGCCCACGACGATCGGCCTGGCGGTGGTGCTCGACCCTCGCACGGGCGCACCCATCGGCCTGTGCGACGGCGCTCGCTTGACCGCCTGGAGAACGGGCGCGGCCTCGGGTCTGGCGACGTCGAAGCTGGCGCGCCCCGACGCGAAGATCGGTGCCCTCATCGGCTGCGGGGCGCAGGCCCGCACGCAGCTGCTCGGGAGCGTGGCGGTTCGCGAGCTCTCGGAGGTCCGGGTCTTCGGTCCCCGCCCATCTCGAGTCGCCACGTTCATCGAACACATGCAGCCTCGGGTCTCCGCCCGCTTGGTGCCCGCGTCCGGTGCCAAGGCGGCGATCGATGGCGCCGACGTCGTCTGCGTAGCCACGTCCTCCCGCACGCCCGTGCTCGACGGCGCCGATCTGGCCCCGGGGACCCACATCAACGCGGTCGGCACGTTCCGGCTCGACATGCGTGAACTCGACGTCACCACCGTTCATCGTGCCTCGGTCTTCATCGACCAGCGCGCCGCGGCCCGGGCGGAGGCCGGGGACCTCATGGCCGCGGAGCAGGCCGGGGTCACCTCGAGCGAGGCGTGGACGGAGCTTGGGCGTGTGGTCTCGGGCGACGCCCCGGGGCGACGCTCGAACGACGAAATCACCCTGTTCAAGTCGGTCGGGCTGGCCGTGCAAGACGTGGCCGCCGCGGCCGTGTTCTTCGAGGCGGCCCAGGCGGCCGACCTCGGTCATCGGATCTCGCTATGAATCGCATTCGGACCATCGATGCCCACACCGCGGGCGAACCTCTTCGCATCATCACCGCGGGTTGGCCTGATTTACCTGGCGACACCATCCTGCAGCGCCGCGCTTGGGCGCGGGAGAACTGCGAGCCGCTGCGTCGCGCGCTGATGTGGGAGCCCAGGGGGCACGCGGACATGTACGGAGCGCTGCTCGTCCCGCCCGCGACGCCCGACGGTGATCTCGGCGTGCTCTTTTTGCACAACGAGGGCTACAGCACGATGTGCGGCCACGGGATCATCGCCCTGACCACGGTGGTGCTCGATCGCGGGCTGGTGAAGCCCCGCGAGCCCGACGTGCTGCGCATCGATACGCCCGCGGGGCGGGTGGTCGCCCGCGCGCGTCGCCACGAAGGCCGGGTCGAAGACGTCACCTTCCGCAACGTCGCGTCGTTCGTGCAGGAGCCGGAGGCCACCGTCGAGGTGCCGCAGTTGGGCACCGTGCGCTACGACCTCGCGTTCGGCGGTGCCTACTACGCCTATGTCGATGCCACCGCGCTCGGCCTGTCGCTTCAGGCCGACAACGCCCATGCCGTCATCGAGGCGGGCCGGGCAATCAAGCGGGCCATCGCGGCTCGAGGGGCGCCACAGCACCCGGACGGCGACGCCGATCTGGGCTTTCTCTACGGCACCATCTTCGTCGATACGAGCCGTCCCGAGGTGCACAGCCGCAACGCGTGCGTCTTTGCCGAGGGCGAGCTCGACCGTTCACCGACCGGCACCGGGGTCTCCGGGCGGGTCGCCATCCACCATGCCCGCGGCGAGCTGCCGACCGGGCAGTGGGTGACCATCGAGAGCATCTTGGGCACGAGCTTCGACGTGCGGGTGCTCGAGACCACCACCGTCGGGGGGCTACCCGCCGTCGTGCCCGAGGTGCGCGGGGCGGCGTTCGTCACCGGCGAGCACGAATTCATCATCGATCCGCGCGATCCACTGCGACAAGGGTTCCTTCTGCGATGACCATCCCTCACCGTCTTCCCGGCCTCGATGTGCGCGAGCACGTGTTCGAGGTCCCCGTCGACTACCAGCAGCCCAAGGGCGAGACGCTCAGAGTCTTCGCCCGCGAGGTCGTGGACCCACGGCGCGCCGACGAGCGTTTGCCGTGGATGGTGTTCCTCCAAGGTGGCCCCGGGTTTGGCTCGCCGCGCCCCACCGAAGCCTCCGGCTGGGTCGGCCGCGCGGTGCAGACCCATCGCGTGTTGCTGCTCGACCAGCGGGGCACGGGACGCAGCACGCCGATCTCGGTCGAGTCGGTGCAGCGCTTCGACTCGCCGAACACCCTGGCGGCCTACCTGGCCCACTTCCGCGCCGACAACATCGTGCGGGATTGCGAGTTCATTCGGCGGAAGTTGATCGGCGACGAACGATGGACGCTGCTCGGCCAGAGCTTCGGGGGCTTCTGCTCGGTGCGGTACTTGAGCGCCTCGCCGCAGGGGCTGGCGGCCGCGATCATCACGGGCGGGCTTCCCTCGCTGACCGCCCACGCGGACGACGTGTATCGGCACACCTATCCCCGGGTGCTCGAGCAAAATCGCCGCTACTTCGCGCGCTATCCTGAGGACCAAGCCCGCTTCCGTGCCGTCGCCGAGCATCTCGAGGCCAACGACGTGCGCCTGCCCGAGGGCGGTCCGCTCACCCGCACCAAGCTCCAGCAGCTGGGGCTCTTGCTCGGCTTTCACGATGGCCACGAACAAGTCCACTACCTGCTCGAAGAGGCCTGGACGCCGGGCGGAGATTCGCTGTCGTACACGTTCTTGCGGGGCTTCGAGCACGCGTTGCCCTACGACACGAACCCGCTGTTCACCGTGCTCCACGAGGCCTGCTATGCCCAAGGCGGCCCCACGGGGTGGTCGGCTGAGCGCATTCGGGCCGAGTTCCCCCAGTTCGACGACCCTCAGCACTTTCTCATGACGGGGGAGATGATCTACCCGTGGATGCTCGAGCAATGGCCTCGCTTGCGGCCGCTCGCTGAAGCCGCCCAGCTGCTCGCGGACAAGGAGGACTGGCCGCAGCTGTATGACGCCGAGGTGCTCGCTCGCAACGAGGTGCCCGTCGTGGCGGCGGTCTACGACGACGATATGTACGTCGGGCGCGAGTACTCGGACGAGACGGCAAAAACCATCGGCAACCTGCGTGCGTGGGTGACCAATGAATACCCGCACAGCGGACTGCGAGCGCGGGGCGACGTGGTGCTCGGGCGCCTGCTCGACATGCTCGATGGCCTGGTCTAGGCGTCGTCGCCCCGCGCGATGAGCTGGCCTCGGCGCTGGGCCGCGTCGCGGAGGGCCGAGGCCACATCCCCGCGAAAACCTCCGCCGACGCTGTCGTGCATGCCCAGCAGCGTCCGGCCCGGCCATCGCAGCACGGCTCGCCAGCTGCGGTCGATGGCCTCCGGGTCGATCATCTTCCGATGCACCGCGACTCGCCCGAGCTTCACGGTGCGGCGGACGACGAAGGGCAGGGCGGCGTGGGCCTGCGGCGTGAACGAGGGGGCGAGGTTTTCTCCTCCGATCACGGTGTCCGTGGCCCGGTGGTAGAGCCATAGCTCGTCGTAGGGATCGGTGCTCGACAGCAGCCGCCGGGCGGCGACGATGGTGGCCCACAGCGAGTCGGCACCGCCCGCGAGCGGCGAAGCGAACTCGGGCGGCCCGAGGAACTCGGTGAACGTGACCGCTTCGAGTTGCGCGGCGTAGTGGGGCAGGGGATCGCCCGGATCCATGGTGTCGACCCGCGGCCGGGCCAGCAGCTCTCGCCCTTGGGTGGTGTGCGGGACGCGTCGCGCCCCGACGCGGAGCTGCGCCTGCGGAAACTCGTCGTGCCAGGCGCCCATATAGGCGTGGTGCCCTCCGCTGGTCGACACGACCTCGCGGACGTCGAGCCCGGTCTCGGCGCACACGCGACGCACCGCGGGAAACGCCTGCACGGGGTCGGTGGCGTTGAACACGACGAGCCCCGGGCGCCCCGTGCCCGCATCGGTGAGCCGCAGGATGAACGAGCGATTGTTGGCCTCGGGGAACCGGGACAGCCCCGCGCCGTGGTGCCGCGTGGCGAGCAGCCAAAAGCCCTCGGCGACCGGGACGGCCTGTCCGTAGGCCTCGCGCTGCAGCGCCAGCCCGTCATCACTCGGAGGCATGTCCTCGGTGTATCGCGTCGTGGCGCCGATCTGACCGCGGCAGGCCGGGTTGCTTCACCCGTGTCGGCCGACGTATAGCCCGAGCGACGATGCCGACCCCGCTGGACATCCTCTTCCGGGATGAGCACCTCGTGGCGGTGCGCAAGCCCTCCGGGATGGCCGTGCATCGCAGCGACCAGGTCCAGGACCATCGCCCGGCGCTGCAGACCCTGCGCAATCAGCTGCGGCAGTGGGTCTACCCCGTGCATCGTCTCGACCGCGGCACCTCGGGCGTCCTGCTCTTTGCCCTCGATCCCGACACGGCCGCCGCCGTCGGTCGTCAGCTCACCGAGCGCCAGGTGGACAAACGCTATCTCGCGGTGGTCCGGGGCTATGCGCCCGAGGACCTCGAGATCGACTACGCCCTCCGGGAAGACAAGCAGCAGACGGCCAAGCCCGCGCAGTCGACCCTACGGCGTCTCGGTACCGTGGAGTTGCCGATCCCCGTCGGTCGCTATCCCCAGGCGCGCTACTCCTTGGTCGAGCTACAGCCCCACACCGGTCGGTCTCGCCAGCTCCGCAAGCACATGGCGCACATTCGTCATCCGATCGCGGGCGACGTCAGCCATGGTGAGGGGCGGCACAATCGGCTCTTCCGCGAGCACTTCGGCGTGCATCGCCTGCTGCTGCACGCCCATCGTCTCGAACTGACCCACCCGCATGGTGGCGAGCCGCTTCACATCGAAGCTCCGGTGGGCGACGAACTCCGCCGACTCTTCGACGCTCTCGGCTGGAACAACCTGCCCGCCGCTCGATGACGAAACTCGGCTCTTCCGTACCCCGGGTCGAGTCGGCGACAAAGTCCGAAATCCGGCCTCCATTCGGGCTTGCGTTCGTCGTCGTGTCAGCCATCCTGCGCGACGTTCGTATAGGCGGACGCGACGACCTTCATGCCCGACTCCTCCTTCTCCCTCGACGAAACCGCGATTCGGCGAACCGCGCTGGCGTTGTTCACTGACCCGCAAATGGACGTGCGAGCCAACCTCGCGCTGTCCCCCGTGTCCCTGTGGCTCATGTTGGTGGTGCTGCAGGCGGCGGCCCGCGGGGAGACGGCACGGGCGCTCGCGGAACTCACCGGGGTGACGGGAGCGGTGGGCCCCATCATCGACGCGCCTTTCGCTGCACTCGGCTCGGCCGGGCCCGCGGATGCAGCGAAGCGGGTGACGGCGTCGGCCCTGCACGCGGGCATCCTGCTCGCCATCGACGAGGGCTACCCGCTCCACGAGTCGTTCATGCGCGAGGTGAGGGGCCCGCTCACCGAGGTCATGCGCTTGCCCTTCGCAGACGCGGAGCCCAGTGCCGCGGCGATCAACGCTTGGATCTCCAGATCCACCCACGGCCTCATCGCGGAGCCGGTCCTCCCTTCGGCTCTGGCCGCACCCGTGCGGATGTTGCCGACCACGGCGGTGGGTTTCGACGCGCGCTGGCGCGACCCCATGAACCCGGCGGGTCGACGGCGCTTCGATGGCTTCGACCGGCGACTCGAAGTCCCGATGTCGACGCTGACCAAGCGGCTGCCCTACGCACAAAACGACGACGTCCAAGCCGTTGCGTTGCCCTACGCCGACACTCCGTTCGAGGCCATCGTCCTCCGTCCCCGGCGGTCCGGTCCCGAGGCGTTTGCCCGCGCCCGGGCGACCCCCACCGACGACCTTCTCGCTCAGTTGGAAGAGCACCGCGTCGAGGTGCACCTGCCTTCGTTCGCGCTCGAGTGCGACGTCACCCTCGGCGAATCCCTCGCGCGTCTCGCCCCGGCGCCGATCTTCGGGCTCGACACCGACTACGGTGGGGCCAGCGCCGAACCGGGCCTCACCGTCGAGGCCCTACGCCAGCTCGTACGCATCGAGGTCGACGCCCTGGGGACCAAGGCCGCGGCCGTCACCACCGCGAAGGTCTTCGGTCATATCCCCGTGAAGCACAAGGAGCCCGAGACGATCCGATTGCACTTCGATCGCCCCTTCCTCCTGTTCATCTGGGACCCGCAGAGCCAGGTGGTGCTCTTCATGGCCCAAATCGTCGAACCCCAGGCGAGCTGAGGCGACGCGGTGCGGCTAGTTGGGCGCGTCGCCGTGCCGCATCCGCAGCCACATGCCGACTTGCTGCACGGTGAGCAGCCCGGTGGTCCGCGTCAGGTCGACGCTGCCGTCGAGGTCGCGTTCGAGGCCGTTGAGCTCCATGTGCAGGCGCATCAGGACGTTGTCGGCCAGCGCTTGCTGATGCTCGCCGATGCCCAGCGCGGCGCAGCGCTCGGCGAACTCGCGACCGATGGCGCCCACGAGCTGGCGGGCATCGAGCAGGTTGTCGGCGGCCCAGGCGAGGTCGTCGGCGGTGAGCGGTGCCATGGTGGGGCCGGCCCCGGGCAGTCGCGCGTGCACCAGTGCGGTGCGCAGCAGGTCGCCCATGCACAGCCGCTCGGGCTCGTCGATGCGATCGAGCCACACGGGGTCGATGCCGAAACCATCGGGGTCGAAGCACAGCTGAGCCAGGGCCCCGGCCTCGGCGACCTTGATGGTGGCTCGGGCCACGTCGGGCAGCCCGGTCAGGGGGCGGGTGCCCTTGCCCTTTTCGAGGGGAAGCTCGGGGAAGAGCTGGCACAGAGTGGCGATGGTGGGACCCCAGGGGCGATCGAGCAGGGAGCCGGGGCTGCCCAACGAGACGCGGCCGCTCTTGTGCAGGGCCATGGCGGCCGACCGCACCTTGTCGAGCCCGCCGTAGCCGACGCGGAACACCGAGCGCAGGCCGATGGCCGCGACGCGCTCGGCGAGGAAGACCTCGGTCTCCGTGTCCTTGGGTGCCTCGCGACCGAGCAGCTCCAGACCCAGCGAGATGGTGGCCTGGGTCTGATCGATCGCCCGCTCTTGCAGCTTCTCGTCCCCGGCGTCGAAGCGCTGGGCGGACATCATCTCGGCGACCAGCAGCAAGAACTCGCGCGTGCGCAGCCCGTGCTCGGCCGGCTCGAGCCGCATCATGACCCGGCGCAGCAGCTCGGGCCCGCGCCAGCGCATGGCGGGCTCGAGCCCTTCGACGTCGCTGAGGTGGCGGAAGTCCATGGCTTCCTGCGTGGCGGCGACCCGATGGTCGAGCGGACGCAGCAGCAGCATGGCTTGCTCCCACTCCACGAACCCGAGCTCGGCGAGCCGACCGTTGCGGAAGCGCAGCAGGTCTTCCTCGGCTTCGGCGGTCATCAGGGCCTGGATGGAAAGGCATAGCTTGCGGCCTTCGCCCAGGTCGTCCTCGAATACGCGCGAGATGGTCTGTAGGGTGCTGCGGCCGAGCTCGTCGTCGGGCACGCCCACGATGAAGTAGCCGTCGGGCGTCTCCCAGGTGTGCAGCGAGCCCATCGAGGCGAAGATCTGGTCGCGGGAATCGTCTTGGTCGGGGGCGATGTCTGCGACCATCGTGCCCGCGGCCAGGGCCACCGTCCAAAACTCGGGGTCCATCTCGTACATGAGGTCCGCCAGCGCGCCGCGGGGGCGATCGCCGGTCCCGAACTCGGCAATGGCATGCAGCCAGACCCGAGCGCGGCGAATGTCGATGCGGTCGCGGACCCAGCCGTCGAGATCCATCAAGCTGGTGAGCTGCTCGGGCGTGGCGTGGGGCAGCAGGATGTCGAGGCGCTTTTCGTCCCGCAGGCGTCGGGCGATCCGCACGAAGGTCGCAGGGGCCAACGCGGGGATGAGCACGGGGGCGTCCTCCCGCGCTTCGAGGACCAGCGGATCGTCGTCGAGGGCCCGCAGGTCGTCGGCGTCGAGGAGGGTGGGGGAATGCGGGCCGGCCACGAGGCGTGAGGTACTATCTCAAGGGGGCTCGACGTGCCACCTCGACACCCGAGCATCGCCCACGCGCTGGGTTTCGTACGACGCCGACTCGGCGCGCTGGGCCCGTGGGAGTCCGCGTCGCCATGGCGGCGGCGGGTGCACGTGGCGTGCTCGGGCGGCCCCGACTCGGTGACGTTGGTGGGTCTGCTGCACCTGCTGGCCGAACGCGAGGGGCTCGTGCTGTCGGTGGGGCACGTGGACCACGGGCTGCGCCCCGAGTCCGCGGACGAAGGACGGCTGGTGCAGGCGCTGGCCGAGTCGTGCGGGCTGCCCTTCGCCTCCACCCGCCTTCAGCTCACGACCGGGTCGGGGTTGGCCGCGCGCGCCCGCGAGGCCCGACGCGAGGCGCTCGCCGAGCAGGCCCGAACGCACGGGGCTTCGGTTGTCGCGCTGGGGCACACCGCCACCGATCAAGCGGAGACCATGCTGCTGCACCTCAGCCGCGGGGCGGGGCTCGAGGGCTTGGCGGCGATGGCCGAGCTGGATTCCGCGGACCCCACCGATCCGGCGACGATGGCACGCTGGCGGCCGCTGCTCGATCTCGACCGCGTCCAGACCCGCGAGCTCGCCACCCGCATGGAGCTGACCTTCGTGGACGATCCGACGAACGTCGATCCTCGGCATCCCCGGGTGAAGGTTCGGCACGAGGTCTTGCCCGTGCTGCGTGCGCTCAACCCCAAGGTGGAAGGGGCGTTGGCTCGGGCGGCCGCGCATGCCCGTCAGGCCGACGATGCGCTCGCCCAGTGGGTGGAGACGGAGTGGACGCAGCGGCGATCCGAGGCGGATCGGACCCCGGGAATCGACGGATCCGGCGCCGAGCCATCCATGGGCCAAGCTCACGCCGGGCCCCCCCCTGGCCCGAAGGCGTCCGTAACCTCGGGGGCCTGGTGGTCGACCGAAGGAATGGAGGGGCTACCCGTTGCAGTACGAACACGGTTCGTTCGGCGGGTCTGTCGAGCCGCGGGGGCGCCGGACGATGCGCTGGCCGCCCGTACCCTCGCGTCGATCGACGACGCGCTCGCTTCCCCGGGTCCTGCCCGGTCGTGGGATCTTCATCCTCACCTTCGCTTGTGCATTGCTTCGGGGCGCCTGTGGATCGAGCCCTCCACGGACTGCGCACCCCGCGGTCAACCATTGACCCTCTAGAGACCCAGGGCTATGCTCCCCGCTGCCGGTAAACGCGCGTGAAACAGCAAACAAAGACGCTTTTGGTCTGGTTGGGCCTCATTGTGGCGGTCCTAGCGCTCGCCAATCTGTTCAACTCGAGCCAGCAGACCACGCAGCAGAGCTACTCGAAGTTCGTCAAGGAACTCGACGAGCTCAAGGCCTCCGATACCCACCTGGAGATCGAGGTTCATCCCAGTCACGTCGACATCAGCTACAAGCGCGACGACAAGACCGTCGAGGTCATCGGCCCGGTCACGGAGAAGCTCTACGAGAAGCTGGACTTCAAGGAGATCCAGTACAGCGTCGAGCCCGAGGAGGACAGCAGCCTGCTGCAGTTCGCCATCATGTGGCTGCCCATGATCCTGATCGTGATCATCATGATCATGTTCATGCGCCAGATGCAGGCGGGTGGCGGCAAGGCGATGAGCTTCGGCAAGGCCCGGGCCCGGTTGCTCACCGAGCACCACGGCAAGGTCACCTTCAAGGACGTCGCCGGCATCGACGAGGCGCGCGAAGAGGTCGAGGAGATCATCGACTTCCTCCGCGACACCCGGAAGTACATGCGGGTCGGCGGGCGCATCCCCAAGGGCGTGCTGCTCATGGGCCCTCCGGGCACGGGTAAGACCCTGCTCGCGCGCGCCATCGCGGGTGAGGCCGGCGTCTCGTTCTTCAGCATCTCCGGCTCGGACTTCGTCGAGATGTTCGTGGGTGTCGGTGCCAGCCGCGTCCGCGACCTCTTCGAGCAGGGCAAGAAGAACGCCCCCTGCATCATCTTCATCGACGAGATCGACGCCGTCGGCCGCCATCGTGGCGCTGGCCTGGGCGGCGGTCACGACGAGCGCGAGCAGACCCTCAACCAGCTGCTGGTCGAGATGGACGGCTTCGAGAGCAACGAGGGCGTCATCCTCGTGGCCGCCACCAACCGTCCCGACGTGCTCGACCCGGCGCTGCTTCGCCCCGGTCGCTTCGATCGCCGCATCGTCGTCGGGCTGCCCGATGTGCGCGGGCGCGAGGCCATCCTCGACGTGCACGTCCGCAAGGTCCCGCTCGACGAGGGCGTGGAGCTTTCCACCGTCGCTCGCGGCACGCCGGGCTTCTCCGGGGCCGACCTCGAGAACCTGGTCAACGAGGCCGCGCTGATGGCCGCTCGCCGTGGTCGCGACCGCGTCGGTCACTCCGACTTCGAGCGCGCCAAGGACAAGGTCCTCATGGGGGCCGAGCGCAAGAGCGTCATGATCTCCGACTCGGAGAAGCAGACGACGGCGTGGCACGAGGCGGGGCACACCCTGGTGGCGATGAAGCTGCCGGGCGACTACGTCGACCCCATCCACAAGGTCACCATCATCCCGCGCGGTCAGGCGCTCGGCGTCACGCAGCAGCTGCCCGAGGGCGACCGCCACAACCTCGATCGTCGCTACGCCGAGGCGCGCATCTCCATCCTCATGGGCGGGCGCATCGCCGAGGAACTCGCGCTCGGGGGGCAGCAGACCACCGGGGCGAGCAACGACATCGAGGTCGCGACCAACCTCGCCCGCAAGATGGTGTGCGAGTGGGGCATGAGCGACGCGCTCGGGCCCATCGCCTACAACAAGAACGACGGCGAGCCCTTCCTCGGTCGGGACATCGCGCGGCCCAAGACTTACTCCGAGTCCACTGCGCAGGCGATCGACCGCGAGGTCAAGGACATCGTCATCACCCAGTACAACCGGGCCAAGGACATCCTCACCACGCACAACGACGCCCTGCAGCGTCTGGCCACGGCGCTCATCGAGCGCGAGTCGCTGGGGCTGGCCGAGGTCACCGCGGCCATCGACGGCACGCCGCTGCCCGCGATCGAGGTCGACGTGGTCCCGCCCGTCATCTCCGTCGACGACGCCAAGGACGACGCGGGCAAGAAGGACGACAAGGTCGCTTCGGGGCCCGGCTTCCCCGCGCCCGAGCCGACCTGAGCGTTACCCGTCGCCAACGAAAAACCGCCGCTCCCGGACTCCGGGGCGGCGGTTTCTTCTTGGTTGCCTCGGGGCGTTAGGTCTGAGCCTCGGCCAGCGCCGACTCGATCTGCTTGGTCAGCTCGGGATCGTTGGGGTGAATCATCCCGTTGCGACGCCACAGGATGTTGCCCTTGCGTCCGATGAGGATGGAGGTCGGGTACCCCGTGATCTTCCAGTCCGACAGCGCCAAGCCCTCGGGGTCGAAGAGCATGGGGTAGTGCAGCCCGTGCTGACGCACGCGGACGTGGACTTGCTGCAGCATCTGACGCTTGTCGACGCTGACGCCCAGGACGGAAAAGCCCTTGGGGTTGAGGTCGTCGTGCAGCCGGGCCAGCTCGGGCAGCTCCTTGTTGCAGGGCTTGCACCACGTGGCCCAGACGTTGATCAGCACGACCTGCCCGCGAAGATCGGACAGCGCCACGCGCTCGCCGTCGATGGTCTTGCCGGCGAGGGTCGGGGCCGGCTTACCGACGGGGGAGCCGGCGTTGCGGCCGAAGGGGGACGCGTCGTCACCCGAGCCGCACGCCAGGGGCAGGCTCGAGGTCAGGGCAACGGCGAGGGACAGCGCGAGTTTGGAGTGCTTCACGGCAAGCCAGCGGGAACGAACGATCCCGCGCGTGCGGCAGGCCGTCAAGCGCGAGGGGCCACGCGAAAAGACCTCGCGCGCCGTGGGCACGCGAGGTCTCCTTCAACGCGGGGGGAGTGGTTGGCTTCAGGCGGCGGCCGCCACCGAAGAGCCGTAGCCCATGGTGTTGGCGTACTCGGTGAGGCTGTTGCGCATGAGGCGACGGGCACGATGCAGTCGGCTCATGACGGTGCCGAGCGGGATGTCGAGAGCCTCGGCGGCCTCCTTGTAGGCGAGCCCCTTGAGGTCCACCAGCTCCACCACCTCGCGGTAGTGCGCGGGTAGGGCGTCGAGGGCCTCGTGGACTTCGTCGGACAGCGAATCGGAATGCCAGGACCCCTCTGGGGCGTTGGCTTCTTGCATGCGGCGGCGGTCGAACAGGTGCTCCACCAAGTCGCTGCGAGCGGCCGCGGCATTGACCACCCGAGCGTGGCGATGCCGAGAGATGAACGTGTTGACCACGATGCGCGCCAGGTAGGCGCCGACGCTTCCGCCCTGGTCGAAGCGGTCCCAGTTGGCCCAGGCGCGGCACAGAGCTTCCTGCACCAAGTCCGAGGCCTCGCTCGGCTGTCGCGTCATCCGCATACCCAGGCGGAACAGGCGGGGCATGTGGGGTTCGACGAGCGCGGTGAAGTCGGGGGCGGCGGCGGTCATGCCCCCCTAAGGAGCAAGAAGGTGACCGAAGCGGAAAAGTCTTTGATCTCGCGGAGTTGACCCATGACGCCTGTCCAGGTGTCGTGTTTGATTGCAATACGCACCTGTGGTTGCACTTTATTGTCGCAAACACTCCAGACGGCGCGGAGACGGCGTCTTTTTGTGTCTAGGGGGCGGGATCGCGGGCGGGCAGGGTCTCGATCTCGGGGCTGCCCTCGCCGCGGGCGAAACCGGGAACCAGCGCCCAGCGCCACGCGCCATGCCCCACCGTGGGTACCCACAGCCGCCATCCATCGAGCTGCACTTCGACTTCGCTCGGGGGGTCGGCCCAGGGAAAGCTGGGGGCGCGGCGCAAGAACAAGCCGGGGCGGGTGGTCGCGCTCGGGTTCGAGTCTCGATGCTCCCGGGCGAACGCGGCCGCGGCTCGGACGGCGGGATCCGAGTCCTCCAGCGCGAGCAGGGCCAGGCGAGCCCGGGTGGTGCGGTCGATGTCCTTGGCGTCCACGAACGCCAGCCCCACGGCGGCGTTCGTGCGGACGGTGCCGCGGGGGTCGACCAGCAGCGCAGCCAGGCGCTCGGTGTCGCCGTGGCGGCCCAAGGCGAGGGCGACACACGCTCTGATCTGCTCGTGGGGGTCGGTGGCGAGCTCGGCCCACCGCCGGGCATCGCGACGCTCGGGCGTGCGCGCGCCCAAGGCCGCGATGGCGAGGCAGCGGTCCGCGGTCGCGATGGTGCGATCGCGAGCCCAGCCCTCGAGGCGCGCGCGGGCCTCGGCATCGCGCTCGGTGCTCCAGCCATCGGGGCTGGCGGCCAGGCTCAGCACCCAGCTGCGGCGGCTGGCGATGACCCCGGGCCGAGCCACTTCCGCGACGGCCATGGGCACCCGCCAGGCGGGGTCGCGCTGCGCCAGGGTCCAGCCCGCTCGCAGTCGGGCGAGTCGGTCGCCCTCGCGCATGCGCTGGCGCCAGGCGGGTCGATCGTCGTCGCCGGGCCAGGGGGAGGGCAGCAGCGAGGGCACGGCGGCCGGGTTCAGGGCGGAGACGAGCAGCTGGACCTCGACCTCGATGGGCGGCGCGAGTCCGCGGGCGAGCGCGTCTTCGAGGGCGGCGCGGGCGTCCTCGCCGAAGAGCAATAGGGCCTGCAGGGCGGCTTCGCGGCGAGGCGGCTCGTCGAGGCGCGCGACCAGTCCTTCGATGAGCTCGGGGCCCGGGTCGGCACGTCGACCGATGGTGTCCGCGATCTGCATCTCGTTGAGCCCGGGCGGCGGGTTGTCGAGCAGCGTCAGCAGGTCGGTCTCGACGCTGGGATCGGGCTGCATGGCCAGCGCCTCGAGGAGCTCGGTCGCGACCGAGGCCTCGTTGGGCGTGGCGATGGCCCGGCGCAGGGCCGGGACCGCGGTCGGGTCGCGGCGATGACCCAGCGCTTGGGCGGCGGCGGCTCGGACGGTGGGCTCGGGGTCGCTGAGCAGGCGGGCGATGGACAAGGTGCCGTCGCCGGGCCCCAGCAAGCCCAGGCTGAGCACGGCCCGGCGTCGCACCAGCGCGGAGACGTCGGCGAGCTTGGCCAACAACGCGGTGCGCACCTGCGGGCGAACCTTGGGGCCGAGCGGGGCGGTGCCCAGGAAGTCGGCCGCCTGGGCGCGGATGACCTCGGCCGGGTCGCGCAGGGCCTCGATGAGGATGGCGGCCTGGGTGGGCCCGAGGTCGAGGGCGAGGACCTTGAGCGCGGCGACCCGAACGGTGGCTTGACCTCCGCGTGACCACATCGCGGCCGCGTGGGGGATGCAGGCCGAGATTTCGCGTTCGAAGCACAGGCGCAGGGCCTCGCGACGCACCTGGGCGGAGCCGTCGTCCAGAGCGTGCAGGACCGAGGGCTCGATGGCCCCGGTGGCGAACTGGTCGAGCTGCTGGATGGCGGTGACGCGCTGACGCTCGCCGAACACGTGCTCGCCGCGGGCGTCTCGCATGAGCGGGGCGGCCACGCGGTGAATCTCGGTGGGCCAGGTGGGCCAGCGTGGAGCGGCCGACGCGGTGACGGGTACGCCCAGGCCGATGCACAGCGCCAAGGCCAGGCCGCCGCGCCGACGGCCACGGTGTGTCGATGAGCTGCTCACGCGCCCAGAACCATCCAGCCGGCCACGCCGGCGGCAGCGGCCAGCGCCACGACGACGATGGCCACCGAAGAACCGCGACCCTTGCTCGGGGCCGCGTTGGCGGCGGGGGCCGGGGCCGAGGCGGACGAAGTGCCGCGCTTGGCCTGACGCTCGGCGTCCTCGATGGCGCGCCGATCCTCGCAGGCGACTCGCAGGACGCGGATGTCGACCGCCATCAGCTCCTTGTTCGTCTCTTCCTGGCGCAGCAGGTCCACGCTGCGCAGGCGACCGGAGCGGATCATCTTGGCGAGGGACTCCATCCCGTAGGGCCCGTACTCCTTGCCGTCACGCGTGACGTAGTAGCGATGCTGCTCCGCGTCCTCGGCTTCGCTGCCGTCGGGGTCGACGGGGTCGTCGGAGAAGCTGCCGAAGAACGTGCCGCTCTCGGTGGGGCCGCTGGCGGGGTCTTGGTCGGCTTCCTCGCCATCGATGGTGGCGAGGCGCTGGGCCGTCTCCTCGAACTCGCCGACCTCGAGGCCGAGCATGGAGCCGCTGCTGTGGCGCTTGCCTCCGTCTTCCTCCTCGAGCATGTCCTCTTCGAGGAGCTCGGCTTCGTCGTCGTCCTCGAAGCCGAAGCGGGAGTCACCATCGCCGACGTTCTCGGTGTACTCGTGCAGGGCCGAGTCGGCGTCGACATCCGCGATCCGCCGCGTGGCGCGGTCGAGCTCGTCCATGTCCCGGCGGGCGGCGTCCGGGTCGGGCGTGTGACCGCCGACGGCCGGGGTGGGGGGCGGCGTGTTTCGAGGTCCGCCGAAGCCGGGGCCCGCCCCCGGAGGCGCGGTGCCGGGCGAGCCGGGCGAGCCGGGGTAGCCGGTCGGGGGAGCGCCGGGATAGCCGGTGGGAGGCGCCCCCGGGTAGCCGGTCGGTGGACCTCCGGGGTAGCCGGGAGGCGCTCCTTCGGCGCTGGGATAGCCCGGCGGTGGCGGATAGCCGGGAGGACCCCCGGGATAGCCTGGAGGCGGGCCTCCCTCGGCGCCGGGGTAGCCCGACGGTGGACCGCCCTCAAAGCCCGCGGGAGGGGCTCCCTCGGGTCCGGGGTAGCCGGGATACCCCGCGAGGGGGCCTCCTTCGGGCGGCGGATAGCCGGGAGGGGCGCCGGGGTAGCCGGGAGGCGGCGCGCTGCCATAGGGATAGCCAGCGGGCGGATACGGCGGGTAACCGGGGGGGTAGCCGGGAGGGGCGCCGGGGTAACCGGGAGGGGGAGCCTGTCCCGGGTAGCCCGGAGGCGGAGGGTAGGGAGGGTAGCCGCCCCCTTGCGCCGGCATGGCCGGCGGCGTGGTGCCGTAGGCGGGCACGTCGGGCATGGCCCCGGTGAAGTCGGGTGGCGGCGGAATGGCGGCCTCGAGCGAGCCGTGCTCGGGAGCCTCGGGCAGCTCGACGGGCACGCCTTCGGCCGGCGCGGCCAGGTCTTCCCAGCCCGCGAACTCGTCCTCGGCCGGGGGCGGAGGAGGGGGGGCCGAGGCGGCCGCGGCCAGACCCGCGCGGAACTCCTCGTCGAGCTGCCCCGGCGGCCGGGTCACGGTGCGGATGCCGACCGAACGCAGCGCGTCTCGGAGCTCGGTCTTGAAGGCGGTGATGTCGGGATGGCGCTGGTCGGGGTCGGGGTCGGTGGCCTGCTCGAGGCAATCGATGAGCGCCTCGGATCCGGTGAGCCCGAGGTCGCGCACGGGCTGTCCCGCCTCGACCAGCGATTGCCCCGTGACCAGCTCGATGAACAACGCCGCCACGCCGAAGACATCGGTGGCCATGCTCAGCTGCGGCGGCGACAGGACCTGCTCGGGCGCGATGTTGGGCAACAAGCCGCCGTAGCGAAAGCGGCTGAACCCCCGCGTACGAGGCAGCGAGCGGCCGATGCCCACGGCGCCCAGCAGCACGCGCCCCTCGTCGGAGACGTGCACGGTATCGGCGGTGATGTAGCCGTGCACCAGCTGCTCGTGCAGCGCCCCCAGCCCGTTGCAGATGTGGGCGATGAGCGAGTACGCCCCCTCTTCGTCGAGGTCTTGTCCGCGTTTGCGTCGCTCCCGGGCGAACTCGCGGACGGTGCCGCCCTGGGGCCAGGCCTCGGCGGTGAACACCTTCACGCCCGCCGTGCCCATGCCGTAGCTGGGCAGCAGGTTGCGATGCTTGGTGTGGCGCCCCAGATCGATGTCTCGCTGAAGCTGATGGCGGAGGTCGGGCTGGGCCACCAAAATGGGGTCGAGCACCGTTACGAGCAGCGGGACGTCGTCCTGGCGCGCTTCGTACCAAAAGCCATGGGGGCACTCGCCGAGCCCGCGCTCGATGATGATCGGCGTGGACTCGCGCACGCCGGGGGCCTGGACCTCATCGGTTTCGAGTGGGGTGCCCCGGGCAAGGATCTCCACGGCGGCACGATACCAGCTTTGCCCTGACTGCCGAATGGCCCCGGTCGCATGGGCTCCCAGCGGTGACTGGGCGATTGTGCGCCGACGATTGGGCTACTGCGGCTCGTCTTTGCCGAAGGCTTCGTCCACCGACTTCATGTTGCCGTCGTTGCGACCGCCCCGGATGCCCGAGAGCAACGATGCGCTACCGGCCTGCACCTCGTAGGGCGCCCCTTGGTCGGCGGACAGGGCCACCAGCCAGGGCTCGACGAGATCGCGGACGTCCTTGGTGGTGGCCCGCATCTGGCCCATGGACATGATGACCTTCATGCCGAACTTCCGCTCGGGGCGAAGCAACAAGATCTCGTCGTCGCCTCCGTCGGGGCGCATGGCCATGGTGACGCGGGGACAGACGTAGACCCACTCGTCGGGGGTGGCATCGTCGTAGGCCCGCATCAGCGCGGCGTTGGAGCGCTCATCGGCGAGGATGCCCAGCGCGTGCACGATGGCGCAGCGGACATCGAGCGAGGCGGAGGGCAGGCGCTTTTCGAGCACGTCGACCACGACCCGACCCTCGCGCTGGTCTCGGTGCTGCGCGAGAGCCCAGGCGGCGAGGCGCTGGGTGGGCTCGTCGGCGGCGTGCAGCAGCCCTTCGAGGATGGGCACCGAGCTGGTGACCTGGATCGAGCCCAAGGCGTACAGCAACCGGGGGTCGACCGTCTCACCCGCGTCGATCTGCGCCTGAATCTCGGTGTGGATGTACGGCGCCATGGGGCGATGCTGGAGCCGGCCCAGGGCCACCAGCGCCTCGCGACGAATCTCGGGGTTCTCGGAGCGGGCGGCGGCCACCAGAGGCACGACCACCGGGCGCTTGACGGGCAAGTCGTGAAAGCGGCCCAGCGCCCACGCGGCCCAGGGCGCGGCCGGGCCCTCGCTCTTGAGCGCCGCGGTCAGGGCGGGCAGCACCGGCTTGGCCCGCTGGATGGACAGCTTGGCCACCGCGGACCGCTGGAGCTCGGGGTCGTCGTAGCGCAGGTCGGCGAGGTTGTTGCCGATGGTGCGCTGGTACGTATCGAAGTCGTCGTTGACGAGGTTGAACAGGAAGTAGGTGACCGCCCCGGACAGCACCACCACCATGGGGAAGCGGACGCCGCCGCCCTTGAACGAGGCGACCAGCTCCATGTCGTCGCCGCTGCGCTCGATCTGCTTTTCGGACCTGCCCTCGAGATAGGTGCGACGGAAGGCGCCGTGGAAGAGCAGTTCGTCGATGAGGAAGGCATCGAACAGCGCGACCACGAACATGGCCGCGTAGTAGCCGAACATCCACAGGCTCTCGGAGCCGGCCTCGACCCGACCCGCCCGCATGGACCGGGCCACGAAGATGGCGACGACGAAGCCGGCCATGTTGGCGAGCAAGGTCAGCGACACGAGCTTTGCGCGAAGCGCACGTCCCCGCCGGACGGGATTGGAGGCCGCAGGGGCAGGGCGGGGGTCGGACATGGCTCCACTCATACCGAAAAACCACGACCACTGCGGGGGGCGAGGGTTCCGCGCCGTCCCCGAAACCGCCGATTTCTGGCTTCTCGCGCGCAGGTGTTCCTACGGTGCTCGGCAGCATGCCCGACGTCTCTGCGCATCCCGGGTCCGAGTCCACTTCCGAAGGCTCCCGCACGGCCACGCCGGACACGGAGGGGCCCCCCGAGGTTTCGATCCCCGTGCACGATGCGCCGGAGTCCTCGGTGCGCGGGCAGGGGTTCTTGCGCCGGGTCTGGATCGCGGCCGAGAGCGTGGGCATGGCCAGCGGCATGGCCATGGCGCTGCTTCTGCTGGCCGATACGCGAGCCGCCGCCCTGGAGGCGCCCACGGTGGTGCCGGGGGTCAAGCTCGCCGGGCAGTCGGTCGGCGGGCTGCAGGCCGAGGCGCTCAGCGACCAAGCGCACTCGCTCGGGACCGAGGCGCTGGATCGGCCGCTGACGCTGTCGGCGGGCGAGGCTCAGGTGGAGACCTCGGCGCGGGCCCTGGGGGCCAACCCGGTCGCCGACGCCTCCATCGCCAATGCCCTGGCCGTGGGCCGCAGCGGGGACCCGTGGGTCGACCTGCGCGACCGCGTGCGGGCCTCTCGAGGAGAGATCGACCTGCCGATCGGCTACCGCTTCGTCGACGGCCCCGCGTTGACCGAGCTTCTGGCCCTGGCGCCCCAGGTGGACCGGCCTTCGCTGCCTACGCGCATCGATCTGGAGCGGCGCAAGATCGTCCCCGCCAGCACGGGCTCCGCCTTGCTCGCCTTCGACTCGTTGTCCGCCGTCGCCGTCGGCCTGGCCGAGGGCACCGATCGCATCGACCTGGTGGTGCAAGACAAAGACCCCGCCGAGGACCCGCTGGCCGACCTGGCCGACGAGCTGAACGTCAGCATCGTGCTCGGCAGCTTCGACACGCCGTACAGCTCCACCGACAACGACCGCACCCACAACCTCAAGGCGGGCGCGGCGGCCATCGACGGCACGGTTCTGCTGCCCGGTGAGGTGTTTTCCTTCAACGACATCGTGGGTCCCCGCAGCGCCGAAGCGGGCTATCGCTATGCGACCGGCATCGCGGCGGGCCAGCTCGTGGACACCATGGGTGGCGGCATCTGCCAGGTCAGCTCCACCCTGTTCGGCGCCGGGTTTTTCTCCGGCCTCGAGGTCGTGCGGGCGCGCCCCCACAGCCGCCCCAGCTCCTACGTCGACATGGGCCTCGACTCCACCGTCGTGTTCCCCGACATCGACATGAAGCTGCGCAACGACTTCGACTTTCCCATCGTGCTGCACATGACGGTCAGCCAGGGGAAGGTGCGGGCGGAGGTCCTGGGACCGCGGCGCCCCTATCAGGTCGCCTTCGAGCGCGAGCTGACCGAGCGCAAGCCCTACAGCACGGTGTGGCGCGACGACGACCGCCTGCGCGAGGGCACGGAGACCGTCGCCCAGCGAGGGATGCGGGGCTACACCCTCAAGCGCATCCGAAAGCTCTACCAGGGCGGCGAGGTCGTGAAGACCGAGGACTGGGACCTGCACTACCCGCCCACCACCGAGATTTTGCGGCGCGGCACCAACCCCGCGGGCGACGTGCCCGAGGCGAAGACGCTGCCGCCCCTGCGAGACCCGGCGCCCGCCCTCCGCATCGTGCAGTAACGCAGAGGCCCGTTTTTTTGGGGGATCGCCTCCGTTGGCGTATCTCCAAAAGAGATCTCCAGAAAGACGAGCAGCCATGCGTGAGATGCATAAATGGAAGGACAAGGTCGAGCTGTCGCTCGACAACCGCCAGATTTTCTTCTTGTTCTTCGGGCTGTCGGTGGTCGGCTGCTTCGTGTTTGCGCTCGGCGTCATGGTCGGGCGTCGCGTGGAGTGGAATCCCGAGGGGGAGGTCGCCGCCCTGTCCGGCGAAAAGAGCCTCGCCCTGCTCGGGATGGAGCAGACCCCGGCGGAGCCGCTGAGCTTCAAAGAGGGCCTGAGCGACTCGGCGACCGCCGAGGTTCCGCCGACCCGTGACCCCTCCGAGCCCCCGCGCGACGAGGACGAGGTCAAGGCCGAGAAGAAGGCCGCCGCCGAGGCAGCCAAGGCCGCGAAGGCCGAGGGCACCGAAGAGGTGAAGCCCGCGCCCAAGAAGGTGCCGGTCGCCTCGCCCGAGGTGCCGCACGGCGCGACCCTGGCCAGCGGTAGCAACAAGGCCCCCGCCGCGCCCAAGGCCACGGGCAAGAAGTTCACCCTGCAGATGAAGGCGTTCTCGCGCGGCGAAGAGGCCGAGGCGTTCGCCGCCAAGCTCCGCGCCAACGGACACCAGGTCCGCGTGGAGGCGCACGAGGTCAAGGGACGCATCTGGCATCGGGTGCGGCTCGGCACCTTCGACACCTGGGCCGATGGGCTCGCCGCGAAGCAGGACTTCGAGGCGCAGGAGAAGGTCATCGCCTACGTCGTGCGGCACTGAGCCGAACGAGACGTTCGCCCGAAAGCCCGGCTGGTCGATGACCGCCGGGCTTTTTCATTGGTTTTACGTGTCACACTGGGGACGTTGGGCGACGGGGACGACGAGCAGGGGGAGGGCCACGAGCCGGTCGAGATCGAGCTCGACGAGGTGGACGGGGTCCTCGAGCGGGCGCGGCGGGAGCAGTGGCCGTCGCTGACGATGACGGTGGAGACCTGGACCTGGCCTTCGGACGATCACGAGCGGGTCTTCGTCCTTCCGCTGTCGCTCTCCGCAGAGCAGGTTCGGGCCATCGGGAAGCTGTCGAGCCTCACCTCCCTGAACCTGTGGGGGCACGGCATCACCGACGAGGACGTGGGGACGCTACGAGGGCTTTCGAATCTCACTTCGCTGAAGCTTCGGCGCAACCAGATCGGGCCCGAGGGGGCCCGGGTGCTGGCGGGGTTTTCGAACCTGACGACCCTCGAGGTCACGGGCAACCGGCTCGGCGACGAAGGAGTGCGTTCGCTTTGGCCGCTGTCGAAGCTGTCGATGCTGGAGCTGAGCAACAATGGGATCGGAGTCGAAGGCGTGTGCGCCCTGGCGGAACTGGAGGCACTCACCGAGCTCCATGTCTCCTACAACGAGCTGGGAGACGAGGCCGCTCGAGCGTTGGGAGCGTTGTCGAACCTCGAGACGTTGGACGCGACGGACAACGGGATCGGAGCCGCGGGGGCGCAAGGGCTGGCGGAACTGTCGAACCTGCGGGCGCTGCACATCAGCTACAACGAGGTGGGCGACGAAGGAACCCAGGCGTTGGCGCGGCTTTCCGAATTGCGCACGCTGTACCTCTACAAGAGCAGGATCGGGGACGATGGGGCGCGAGCGTTGGGCGAGCTGCTGCAGCTGCGCGAGCTGGGTCTGTCCGACAACGGGATCGGAGACGAGGGGGCGCGAGGGCTGGGGGTCCTGTCGAAGCTCGACACGCTCTACCTCGATCGCAATCGGGTGCGCGCCGCGGGGGCTCGAGCGCTGGGGCAGCTGTCGAAGCTCGACACGTTGAAGCTGGGGGACAACATCCTCGGAGACGAAGGCGCGCGAGCGCTGAGTGGGTTGTCGAAGCTCACCGCGCTGCACCTGGACGACAACGGGGTCGGGGACGACGGCGTGCGATGGTGGCGAAACCTGTCCGCCCTCCGGACGCTGTACCTCGGCGACAACGCGATCGGAGACGAAGGGGCCCGAGTCTTGGGCACGCTGTCGGAGCTGCGGACCCTGGACCTCACGAACAACCGGATCGGCGACGCCGGGGCGCGGGCTTTGGGGGCGCTGCCGAACCTCACCTCGCTGGGGCTGGGCGACAACCAGATTCGAGCCGAAGGGGCGCGAGCGTTGGCCGGGTTGTCGACGCTGGACACGCTGTATCTCCACTACAACCGGATCGGAGACGAAGGCGCGCGTGCGCTGGGCGGGCTGTCCCAACTCCGCGATCTGTACCTGGACGGCAACGGAATTGGAGATGAGGGCGCGGCGGCGTTGGGCGGGCTGTCGAAACTCAAGACGCTATTTCTCGCCGACAATGCGATCGGAGACGACACGGCGCGGGTGTTGGGCCGGCTTTCCACGCTCACCCAGCTGGAGCTCGGCAACAACCGGGTGGGGGACAAAGGGGCGCGGGCGTTGAGGACGCTTCACGAGCTCGTCGAGCTGAACCTGTTCAACAACCGGGTCGGGGCCGAAGGCGCGCGGGTGCTGGTGGTCTTGCCCGTGCTCGAGGCGCTGTACTTGAGCGGGAACGACGGTCCGGGCCTCCCCGCCCAGGTGCTCGGGGACGAATACGACAACTGTCTGGAAGACCTGCAGGCCTACTTCGCGGGGCTCGACGAGTGAAGGCAAGGGCGGTCCGGCTGTCGTGTCGGTCGTGGTCGCGGTAGCCTGGGTGGGTGATTGGCTCGCGCTGGATACCGTGGGTGCTGGGAGCCTCGCTGTCGGCCTGCGGCGGACGCTCGCCCGACGCCAAGGGTGACGAGCCGCGGCCGCCCCCGAAGTCCGAGTCGCCATCGGCCGACGCCGAGGACTCTTCGGCGCCCGTACCCTTGCGGGGCCGCATCGAGCTACGCCCCCTGGCCGACGATTCCGAGATTGCGCACCGGATCGCCAAAGGGCCCGTGCCCGATGCCGTGCGGGCGCGCCTGCTCCCGCGTCCTCGGGTCGACACGGGAGCCGAGGAGGCCGTGTTCGAGGCCGATGAAATCGGCACGCTGCACGAGTGGGCGCGGACCCTCGAGCACGACCTGCCGCCCGGCTACCGCGTCGCCTACGAGAAGACCGAGCCGGTCGGCCAACCCACGCTCACGCAGCCGATGCACAAGGGGTGGCGCCTGCACCTCATCCGCACCGACGACGGCTTTCAGATCCACGATGCCACCGGTCGGGTCCGCCGCTCGAAGTACGGCGGGGCGCCCGAGATGATGGTCGAGCTCACCGAGGCGGACGGCAAGCGCCTCGACGAGCTCAGCGGGCGCATGGTGGGGCGCAAGATCGCCATCATGCTCGACCACCAAGTCCTGTCCGCGCCGCAGATGAACGAGCGCATCAGCGGCGGGAAGTTCGTGGTCACTCTCGGCCACGGGAGCCAGGATGCCCGCGACTTGGTCGCCAAGCTCGCGAAGATCCCGGTGTCCGAGGTCGTGCTGCCTCCCGCGGACGACTGAGGCCGTGCTCGGCCCTCGCCGCCCGCCTGGACAACCCGGGGCGCAGGCGCGACGCTGCACCGCATGGCCGACTCGTCCCGTACCGCCCAGCCCGGAGACCTCGTCTGCGTCACCGGAGCGTCTGGTTTCATCGCCAGCCACATCGTGGCCGAGCTTCTGCGGCAGGGCTATCGCGTGCGGGGCACGGTGCGGAACCCCAGCGACGAGGCCAAGACGGCGCACCTGCGGGCGATCGAGACGGAGACGGGCGGACAGCTCGAGCTGGTGGCGGGTGACCTCATGCAGCCGGGGGCGTTCGACGAGGCGGTCGCCGGCTGTCCCTTCGTCTGCCACACCGCCTCCAGCGTGCGCCTGGCCGCCGACGACCCGCAGCGCGAGATCGTGGACGTGGCCGTGCAAGGCACGCTCAACGTGCTCGGCTCGGTCGCCAAGGCGGGGGAGGCCCATCGGGTGGTGGTGACCTCCTCGGTCGCGGCCATCATCGACGAAGAGGTCCAGGACGAGGTCTACTTCACCGAGGAGCACTGGAACGAGTCGGCGCGGGTCGACGTCAATCCCTATCCGCTCTCGAAGACCGAGGCCGAGCGCGCGGCGTGGACGTTCGTGGACGAGCAGCCCGCCGACCATCGCTTCGAGCTGGTCACCATCAACCCCAGCTGGGTCTTGGGCCCCGTGCTGGCCAAGGTGCATGGACGCTCGAGCCCGGCGGTGATGCGCGACCTGCTGACGGGCAAGTTCCCCATGACGCCCAAGCTGGCGTTCAACTTGGTCGACGTTCGAGATGTGGCGCTGGCCCACGTGCGGGCCCTGCAGCGACCGGACGCCGCGGGACGCTTCATCATCAACAACCAGCGCAAGATCCTGCCGGAGCTGTCTGCGATGCTCCGCGAGGACTTCCCCGGCAAGAAGGTCCCGCGCTTCGCCATGCCCAACCCGCTGATGTACGTGGTAGCGCTGTTCGACAAGCGCATCACCTGGTCGTTCTTGCGCAAGAACCTCGACGCGGTCACCCGGCTCGACAACGGTAAGTCGCTCAAGGTGCTGGGCATCGACTACCGCCCCGTGCGCGAGACCGTGCGCGACACGGGGCAGGCGTTCATCGACCTCGGCGAGGCCTGAGCACGCTTTTCTCGCGCGGTTGCGGTCGATCTGGCACGGGCCGTTCGTTTGACATCTCGTCATGACACGACGTCGGGTCCGGGGGCCGCGGGGCTGCCGATTTGCCTGGGTCACGGGCCGGTGTGCGAGCTAACTGCCTGTTTCGATTGACCGCGTCGCGTGGGCCCGGCCGTTGCTTTGGATCGGGGCATGAACTTCGGTCACTGGCTTCGTTCGTGTTCCGTGTTGGCGGCCCTCACCCCGGCCGTCGCCCATGCGGCACCTGCTGCCGATCGACCGGAGCCCCCGTCGTCGGAGCCGCTGTCACCCGTCGAGCCGCGCGACACCTGCAAGAAGCAATCGCCCCACGCCAAGTTTCGGATCACGCTCGATCGCGAGGCACGACTGGTCGACCTGGTCCGGTGGATGAGCAGCGTCAGCTGCACGAAGTTCATCTGGAGCCCGGCCGTGCGCGACGGCAAGGTTACCGTGGTCTCACCCGAGCCGGTCACCATGCAACAGGCCTACGCGGCCTTCTACGCCGCATTGGAGACGATGGGGCTCACCGTGGAGGAGTCGGGGCGCTACCTCAAGATCGTCGAATCCAAGACCGCGTCTCGCGAGGTCGTGCCCGTGTATCGGCCGGGGCAGTCGGCGCCCGTGCAGGACCGCTTCGTGACTCAGCTGTATCGCCCGCACGAGGGACGGGTCGGCGACGTGGTGTCGGTCATCGAGCACCTCAAGGGCGAGCGCGGCACGGTGACCGCCGTCGGTGACCTCATCATCATCACCGACACGGGCACCAGCATCGACCGCATGTTGAAGGTCGTCCGCGAGGTCGACGTGGCCCCAGGGGAACGGGATGCGATCTTCATGATGCCGCTGCGGCACGCCGAGCCCGAGGAAATCGCCCGCATCGTGGGCGAGGTGTTCATGGACAAGTCGGGGCCATCCAGCGGCGCGAGCTCGTCCAAGGGCAAGACCAAGACCAAGGGCAAGGCCAAGTCCCCGCCCGCATCGTCGTCGCGGGGGTCCACGGGCAGTGTGGGCGTGGACGAGGCCCGGGTCACGGGCATCTCCATCGACGCTCGGACGCGGACGTTGCTCATCACCGCGCCGCGGGCTGGGTTCCCCACCGTGCGGCGCTTCATCGAGCGCCTGGACGTGCCCGTGCCCGACGACGGCGGCACGCTGTTCGTGCTCCCGCTCAAGCACGCCGACCCCGAGGAAATCGCCCAGGTGCTGGGCAATCTCCCCACGAAAGGCGGAGCGGGGGGCCAGGGGAAGCCGGGGGCGAACGCGGCCCCAGCCCCCGGAGGAGTATCCATCGGGGGCGAAATCCACATCACCGCCGACCCGTCGACGCGCTCGCTGGTGGTGATGGCCTCGACCCACGACTTTCTCGCCTTGCGCCGGGTGGTGGAGGCGTTGGACGTCGAGCGGCGGCTCGTCTACATCGAGGCGTTCATCCTCGAGCTTTCGACCGAGCACAGCTTCGGTACCGATGCCTCGGCGCACTACGGCAGCGCCAGGGACGACGGCACGCTGGGCTTCGTGGGCAGCTCGCCCGGCAACCTCAACTCGGCCGTGCTCGACACCAGCATCCTGACGGGGCTGGCCGCGGGGGTCATTGGGCCGGCCTTGCCGGGTTCGGACATCTTCGGGCTCGGCCAGGACCTGCCGTCGTTCGGCGTGGTCATTCAGGCGCTGGAGACCAACAAAGACGTCAACCTCGTGTCCGATCCGCACCTTTACACCTCCGACAACAAGACCGCCCGCATGGAGGTCGGCCAGAAGATTCCCGTGCCGGTCGGTTCCAATACCGTCAACGGCATCAACCCGGTGACCACGACCCAGTACACGCGCGAGGACATCGCGCTGAAGCTGGAGGTCACGCCGCACGTGGGGGAGGGCGGGGCGCTGACCCTCGACATCATGATCGAAAACCAGGAGGTCGATAACCCGAACGCCGAGGGCGGTCCCACCACGAACAAGCGACGACTCGAGCTCGAGGAGGTCATCGCTCGCGACGGGCAGCCCGTGGTGCTGGGCGGCCTGGTCCAGGAAAAGGAAGAAATCGCCGAGCGACGGGTGCCGGGGCTGGGGGCCATCCCGCTTTTGGGCTGGCTGTTCAAGAAGCACGACCGGATCCGCCGCAAGACCAACCTGCTGGTGGTGTTGGTGCCGCATGTGCTCGACTCGCCCGACGACGCGCGACGCATCCACGCCCGTCGCATCGCCGAGCGCCGCGAGCTGCTCGAGCGGGAGACGGCCTTCAAACGTCGCGACCTCGACGCGCACGTCAACTACCGTCGCAAGTCCGGCTTGCTCGCCGCCGTCCACGCCGAGTCCCGGCGCATGAACGAGGAGGCCACGCTGCGACAGGACGCCGAGGCCCAGATCGAGCGCTCGGTGGCCCACAGCATCGCTCCGGACGGCGTCTACGAGGTCACCGCCGCGCCCGAGCCCGCGCCGGCCGCCCCCGAGGTCGACCCGCGACTGCCCACGGGCGACGCCCGGCCGTGACGGCTGCTAGCGTGCCTGCCATGGCCCTGCCCCGAACCATCGACGTCACCACCTCTTGGATGGCCTCCGTGCTGCGTCTGGGCGCGGGGATGTTCGCGGTGCACGCGGGGACTCGACGCCCCGAGCAGCCGCTGGAGCTGTACGAGTTCGAGGGATGCCCGTTTTGTCGCAAGGTTCGCGAGGCGCTGACCATGCTCGACCTGCCGGTCGTCGTCTACCCGTGCCCCAAGGGCGGCGAGGTCTACCGACCCAAGGTCGTGCAGGAGGGCGGTCGCGAGATGTTCCCGTACCTGGTCGACCCCAACGCGGGCATCGGCATGTACGAGTCGAGCGACATCATCCGGTACCTGTACGAGACCTACGGCAATCGCTCCGCGCCGTGGTGGTTGCACAGTGACATCTCGTTGCCCCTCGGGTCGCTCGCCTCCGTGGTCCGCACGCCGGGCGGGGTGTTTCGCCGGGCCTCGGTCGCTCCGGTCGAGCCGCTCGAGCTGTACAGCTTCGAGGCCTCGCCGTACTGCCGCATCGCTCGCGAGGCGCTGTGCGAGCTCGAGCTTCCGTACCGACTCATCAACGTCGGCAAGCGCAGCGCCGCTCGAGCCGCCTTCCGCGAGCGCTCGGGCCGGATGATGGTGCCCTGGCTGCACGACCCCAACTCGGGCACGGACATGTTCGAGTCGGGGGACATCGCGGCCTACCTGCGTCGCACCTACGGTCGGGCCGACGCTTGAAAACGCGGTGATTCCAACCGCTTGCCCGACCCTCCTTCGATCCTGCTAGAACCGCCGAAATGGCGGCTCCTCACACCTCGGCGGACACGCCGGTGATGAAGCAGTTCCTCGAGATCAAGTCCCGCTACCCGGACTCGATCTTGATGTTTCGGATGGGGGACTTCTACGAGATGTTCTTCGAGGACGCGGTCGTGGCTGCGCCGGTCCTCGACATCGCGCTGACCTCCCGCGACAAGGGAGTCGAGAACGCGGTGCCCATGGCCGGCATCCCGCACCACGCGCTCGGGGGATACCTTCGTACGCTGGTCGAGCGCGGGATGAAGGTCGCCATCTGCGAGCAGATGGAGACGCCCGAGCAGGCGCGCAAGCGCAAGGGCCCCAAGATCGTCCGACGCGAGGTCGTGCGGGTGGTGACCCCGGGCGCGCTGGTCGACGAGGAGCACCTGCGCTCGGGCGAGCCCAACTTCCTCGCCGCGGTGGTGGCCGACGAGGACAAGATGCCGGGCGGCTGCAGCCTGGCCATGCTCGACATCTCCGCGGGCGAGTTCGTCATCATCGACGCGGACTCGGGTACGACCGCAAGCGCGGAGCTTGCGCGATTCGACCCGCGCGAGGTGCTGGCCGCCCCCGCGATTCACCCCTGGCTGAACACCGCGATGGGCCCCGAGCCGCCGCGGCTGGAGTCGATCCTCGAGGGGCCGTCCAAGCTGGAGCTCAAGCGGGTGCAGGCGCTGGCCAAAGAGGCGGGGGCCAAGCTGGGGCCGCGGGCGGCAGCGGCCGGGGCTGCGGCGCTGGCCTACGCCGAGGCGACGCAGCCGGGGCAGACGCTGCTGCTGCATCGCGTGCGTCGGCACGTGCCCTCCTCGCACCTGGTGCTCGACGAGGCCTCGGTCCGCAACCTCGAGCTGTTTCGGACGCTGCGCGACGGCTCGCGCAAGGGCTCGCTTTTGTGGTCCATCGACGAGACCCGCACCGCGATGGGGGCACGCACGCTGCGGTCCTGGCTCGGGGCGCCCTCGCGAGACATCGAGACCATCCGGGCCCGCGCCGACGGCATCGAGGCGCTGCTGCAGGAGCCCGGGCTGCGGGAGCAGCTGCAATCGCGGCTCAAGGACGTCCGCGACATCGTACGGCTGGCCGCGCGCGCTCGCCTGGGCACGGTGACGCCGCGGGAGCTGGGCAACCTGCGCCTGTCACTGGAGGCCCTGCCGAACCTCGCCAGCCTGGTGGGTGAGCTGGCCGAGCGCCGCACCGACGGCACGCTGCCCGCCTTGCTCGACCTGGGCGAGGACCTGCTCACGGATCTGCACGCCGACCTGGCCGGGACCCTGGTCGACGACCCTCCGGCCCATGCTCGCGACGGCGGCATCATTCGCACGGGGGCCGACAAAGCCCTCGACGAGCAGCGAGCCCTGCGAGACGGCGGACGCGAGGCTCTGGCGGCCATCGAGACCCGCGAGCGCGAGCGGACCAGCATTCCCACGCTCAAGGTCCAGCACAACCGGGTGTTCGGCTACTTCCTCGAGGTGCCCAAGGCTCACCTGTCGCGGGTGCCGGACGACTATGTCCGCAAGCAGACGCTGGCCAGCGCCGAGCGCTACGTCACCGAGGAGCTGGCGGGCTACGAGTCCAAGGTGCTGGGGGCCCAGGCCCAGGCGCTGGCGCGCGAGCAGGAGCTGTTCCTCGCCATCCGCAAGCGGGTGAGCGACCAGGGCGAGCGCTTGGGCCGAGTGGGCGAGCGCCTGGCGGTGGTCGACGTGCTCACGGGGCTGGCCGAGGTCGCCTCGCGTCACGACTTCTGCCGACCGACCATCGTCGAAAACCCCATCCTCGAGATCGAGCAGGGCCGCCACCCGGTGGTCGAGCGCATGCTCGGGGCGGGGCGCTTCGTGCCCAACGATACCCGGCTGCGGGCGCAGGGCGGCTCGGTGGGCGTCGACGATGCCCGCGTGCAGCTCATCACCGGACCCAACATGGGCGGCAAGAGCACGGTGATGCGCCAGGTGGCGCTCATCGCCATCTTGGCGCACATGGGCAGCTTCGTGCCCGCGGTCAGTGCCACCGTGGGGCTGGCCGACCGGGTGTTCACCCGCGTGGGGGCGGCCGACGACCTCGGGCGTGGCGACTCGACGTTCATGGTCGAGATGCGGGAGACGGCGCAGATCCTCTCGCACGCCAGCGAGCGCAGCCTGGTGCTGCTGGACGAGATCGGCCGCGGCACGGCGACCTTCGACGGCCTCGCGCTGGCGTGGGCCATCACCGAGTACCTGCACGATCAGGTCGGCTGCCGCACCATGTTCGCGACCCACTATCACGAGCTGTGTGCGCTGGAGAACAGCCTGGCCGGGGTCCGCAACATCCACGTCACCGTGCACGAGCAGCGCGGGCGCATCGTGTTCCTGCACCAGGTGCAGCCCGGCCCGGCGGGTCGCAGCTACGGCATCCAGGTGGGGCGCTTGGCCGGGCTCCCGGCTCGGGTGCTGCGACGCGCCGACCGGATCCTCGGACGGCTCGAGGCCAACCCCCACGCCGGGGGAGCGCCGCAGATGGACCTGTTCACGCCTTCGGCCCCCATCGAGCCCAGCGGCGGTCCCCGCTCGGACGACCCGGCGGTGCAGGAGGTGCTCGAGACGCTCGCCGATCTCGATGCCGACGACCTGTCGCCACGCCAGGCTCATGACCAGCTGCGGGCCATCCTCGAGCGTCTGCACGGCGGCTGAGCCGAGTCGGGGATGCCCTGCGCCCCGGGGATCGGGCTCGCCGGATCCACTGGGTCCGACGATCGCGTAGTCCCGACGGACCTCCAAACATCACCGGATCTCGGCGCCCGCGATCGGCCCCGACGCCCGACTGGATCGCGGTGGCAGAATCCCCGTGGGCCCGGGTGCCGCCCTGACAATGTCGGACTGGGTGTGTTAGCGTCGCACCGATCGTGATGACGACCATGCGGACTCTATCGTGTACGACCATGGCCCTCGCGCTCGCCCTCTTCGGGGGCTGTGGCAAGGGGGGAAACACCGTCAACCCGGACCAGGGCAGCAACCTCGTCGGTTCATTCGAGGATGATGGCTCGAGCATCGACGACGAGGACCTGGGGGGCTTTGACGACGAGGACGACGAGTTCGCCGACGATGGCTCCGAGGTCGAGGTCGAGAAGCTCGCCGACCTCCCCAAGCGCGCCAAGCCGGTCAAGAAGTGCAAGGGCAAGGGCAAGAAGCGCAAGTGCGGCATGACCGACCCCAAGCCCAAGGTGAGCGCGTCCTATGGCGCCCGCACCCTCAAGGGCGACTTCCGCTGGGGCATGAACACCCGCGACGTCTTCAAGCTGCTGTCGCGCGAGATCGACGCCGAGTACGACAAGCGCCAAGAGTCGGCCGGCGGCGACGCGATGGCCCAGGACAACGCCCGCACCTGGCGGTCCGACCAGGTCAAGAGCCTCAAGGCCAACCACACCCGCTTCAAGTCGGCCTCCAAGCACCGCTGGGGCGTCTCGCTCATCCAGTACGAGTACGAGGACGACTCCGAGGAGGAAATGCTGTGGGTGAAGGCCAACCCCAACCTGCGGAAGTTCTACTTCTTCAAGGACGGCGAGCTGTGGAAGATCTTCTACGCCTACAGCCCCGAGAGCTGGCCCGGCAAGCCCTACGCCGACGTCGTCGAGGAGAAGTTCAAGAAGTGGTTCGGCATCAGCCCCGACGAGCGCGTCAAGCAGGACCCGGAGACGGCCGCCCCGCTGGTGCGCTTCTTCGAGTGGAAGTCGTCCGACGGTGACATCGTCCGCTCCTTCGACATGACCGCCGTGCACGGCGTCATCGGCCTGGCGGTCATCGATCAGGGCACCGAGGACTCGGTCGGCGAGCGCCTGCCCAACGTCGGTCGCGACGAGGACATCGGCGGTGTGGTCGGTGACGTGCTCGGTGGCTCCGACGTCTGCTACGACAACGACGGCGAGATCGTCGAGTGTGACGACAGCGGCGGCGACGGCCTCTAAGCCCCGCCGACCTTCGTTGCTCAGGCGCGCCCCGTGGCTTCATGTCGCGGGGCGTCGTCGTATGAGAAGCTCGACCGCGCATGAGCGCCGCCGCGGACCCCTTTGCGCCCCTGGAGCCGGGCGAGTACGTGCTGCTGCGAGGAGGCTACGGAGGCTTCGCCAAGTACATCTGGAGCGTGATCTTCGGGGGCTTCGCCATCTTCAGCGTGCTGACGCCCATCGGCATCCTGATCTTCGGCACCCTGACCACGCAGGACTGGGTGCCATCGCTCGTCTTGGGCCCGCTGATGGCCCTCATCGCCGCCGTGCCCTGGCTCCGCTCGGGAGCCTACCGCCTGACCAACCGACGGCTGTCGTTCAAGCCGTCGCTGCGGGCGGTTCGCGAGGCGAGGTTGTCGGAGATTACGGCGCTCGAGGACGTCGGCGATCGCAAGCAGGGGCTGCGGGTGCTGACCGCCGACCAAAAACTCGACCTGCGCAACGTCAGCAAGTGGCAGCGGCTGTGGGGGGCCATCTTGCTTTATCGCATCGAGGGCATGGACGAGCCGCTGCCGCCGGCCAAGGGCCGGGTGAGCCACGTCCGCATGCGGTGCTTCCACCAGACGGGGCGCGGGCGCTTCGGCCGGGGCACGCTGGTGCTGCGGCCCACCTACGGGGTGTTCTTGCCCGACGGCTCCGAGGTGAACGCGTTGCGTGAGGGCATCGCGGCATTGGTGAGCAGCACGACCACCATTCACGCCCAGCTGCCCACCATGGAGTACGTGGGGCGGCTGGCGATCGCCGGAGACGACATCTTCGACGACCGGCTGCGGGCGCTGGCGAGGCGCATCGATGCCACGGCGCTGACCCCGGGGCAGCTGCCGGGCCTCGTGCGCCCGGTCCGGCTGTGGAAGGCCCGCACGATGGTCCGATTGCGCGAGGGCTTCGTGATGATGCAGGGCTCGTGCCCCACTGCGATGGCCGAGGCGGCGCCCTGGTTGGACACCTGGGGCCGCCCGCCGGGCTGAGTCGGTGTGCCGCCCTCAGTGGCGGAAGTAGAGCACCGCCGAGCGCTGCTCGAGCCCGGTCTCGAACTCCACCGACTTCGAACGAATGCCGGGCGGGCGCTCGACCGGCAGGTGGGTGGGGTGGGGCACCCCGAACACCACCTCGGTCATGAAGTTGGTCCACAGCGGGGTGGCGGTGGTGTAGCTGGCCTCTTCGTCGCCCATCGAGCGCTCGTACTCGTCGTCGCCCATCCAGGCGGCGGTGACGTAGCGACCGGTGAAGCCGAGGAACCAGGTGTCGGTGGTGTTCTTGGCCTTGGACGCGGTGCCGCTCTTGCCCCCCGCGGGCAGGCCGATCTTCTGCGCGCGCCGGCCGATGCCCGAGGTCACCACGTCTCGCATCATGCGGGTGATGAGGAACGCCGTGCGCTCGTCCACGAGCTGGGTGGGGGCGTCGGCGGTGGCCAGGCGCCCCATGGCGTCGAGGCGCCCGGCGACGTCCATGGACTCGTCGTAGGGGTGGCGATGGTCGAGCACGACCACGCCGCGCTTGTCGGTCACCCGACGCACGTAGCGGGGCTGCCAGCTCTGGCCCCCGCGCACGAAGATGCCGAAGGCTCGAGTCAGCTCGTCCATGCGCACGCACGAGGCCCCGAGCGACAGCGCCTTGTCGGCGATGAGCTCGGTGGTCAGCCCCAGCCGTCGCGCCCAGGTCACCACGTTGGCCGCGCCCAGCTGCTTGAACAGCCGAATCGAGGGCAGGTTGAGCGAGTGGATGAACGCGTTGCGCAGCAGGATCCGGCCGGACAAGGTGCCGTGGATGTTCTGCGGGTTCCACTCTTCGCCGGGGTCGGGCTCGTACGCCTTGTCCTCGAGCATCGAGTCCATGGCGAAGCGCGGCGTGTCGAGGGCGAGGCCGTAGTAAATGGCCTTGAACACGCTGCCGGGCTGCCGACAGGCCTGCGTCGTGCGGTTGAACTGCGAGTGATCGTAGTCCCAGCCGCCCTGCATGGCGACGACGTAGCCGGTCTGGTGATCGGTGGTGTACAGCGCGGCCTCGGTGCGCGGGCTCTGGCTGAGGCGCGAGACGATGAGGTCGGGTCGCTCGGGGTCGGGCGGCGTGCTGCGGGGGTTTTCGACCCGCTGGATCCACACCACGTCGCCGGCCTCGAGCGCATTGCGGACGTCGTGCAGCTCGACCCCGTTGCGCCCCGTGTTGCGGTCGTAGCGGGAGGCCCAGCTCATGTGGCGCAGCGGCACGATGCCCTGCGCGTCGCCGACCTCGACCCAGGCGTTGAACTTGTTGACCTCGGTGACCAGGGCGAGCACGTAGCGGCTCGAGTCCTCCAGCGGGGTGGGGCCGTAGTGGTCACGGAGGCGCTGGCGGAACGCCTCGCGCTGGGACTCGGTGCGCAGGTTGGCCTCGGGCCCGCGCCAGCCCTGGCGCCCGTCGAGCTTGCGGACGCCGCGGTCCACCGAGGCGGCGGCGTGGTGCTGCAGCGCCAGCTGCACCGGGGTCTCGATCTGGAGGCCATCGGTGAGCACCGACTCTTCGCCCAGGGCGTCGATGACCTCGCGCCGGGCCTGCTCGCCGTAGTAGGGCGCGCGCTCGCGGAAGGGGTCGGGCGCATCGTCGGCCAGCACGATGGGCTCCGCGTCGGCGGCATCGCGCTGCTCGGCGTCGATGTAGCCGGCCTCGACCATGTCTTGCAGCACGACACCCCGGCGACGCTCGGCCCGCTCCATGCTCGCGAAGGGGCTGTAGCGGCTGGGGGCGCGCGCCAGGCCGGCAATCATGGCGCACTCGGCCAGGCTCAGGTCGGCGAGCTCCTTGCCGAAGTAGCGACTGGCCGCGGTGGCCACCCCGTAGGCGCCGTGCCCGAGGAAGATCTTGTTGAGGTAGACCTCGAGGATCTGCGACTTGTCGAGCCGCGACTCCATGCGCACCGACAAGATCGCCTCGCGAAGCTTGCGGGTGATGGTCTGCTCGCGCGTCAGGTAGCCCTTGGCGACCTGCTGGGTGATGGTGGAGCCGCCCTGCGCGATGGTGCCCGACCGGAAGTTGGCCACCACCGCCCGCGCGAGGCCGCGGTAGTCGAGGCCGCCGTGCTCGAAGAAGCGGCGGTCCTCGGCGGCCATGAATGCCTCGATGAGCTGCGTGGGGATCTCGTCGTACCCCGCGTAGGCACGGTGCTCCCGGGCCACCTCGACCAGCATGGCGCCGCTGCTGGCGTAGACCCGGGTGACCCCGGGGGCGAGCGACGCGTAGCTCTCGATCGAGCTGACCTGCGGCAGGTCGGTGGCGAAGTGGCGGTAGGTCGAGACCCCGGCGAGCACCAGGACCCAGAACAGCCCCACGAGGGCGAACACCACATAGCGAAAGAGCCAGCCAATGAGGCCGGCTCTCGCGGGGTTCTTAACCCAAACCCGGGTGGGCTTAGCCGTCTCCGCCGCTTCCATCGACGTTGGGATCGTCGGCGTACTTCTTGAGCGCGGTCAGAGCCTTCTCCTCGGACTTGTCCATCTCCGCGAGGCTCTCTTCGACTCGGCCCAGGGCCATCTTGTAGAAGTTGGCGGCGTTGTTCCCTTGCTCGATGCCGATGGCGTACTCGTAGACCTTGCCCTCGGCGAGCAGTAGCACGACTTGGCCGGGGCCCATGCCGCGCATCATGACCTTGGGCTCACCGCTCAGGTCGTTGACCTTGTACGCGATGGCCTTGGCCGCCTCGGCGCCACAGGGCTTGAGCTTGGGCGCTTCGCCCTCGGCGGGAGGCTTGTCGCCCTCGGCCGGAGGAGCACCACACAGGCTGTCGCTCACGGCGACCAGCTGCGCGCCCTTGGGGCCGAAGGTCACGCCGTACAGCGACGGACCGCCGACCTTCATCACCTTGCCGTAGCCGTGCAGCACCTTGGCCATGAGGCCGAGGTCGTTTTGGAGATCGGTGACCTGCTCGTAGAGCTGGAAGGTCGCCTTGACGCCCTGCGGGTCGACCGAGGCGAGCTGCCAGCCGAACAGCTCGCTGATCTGCGGCTGCTTGTCGAAGGCCTTCGACATGAGGCCCGAGACCTTGTCGGCCGCGGCGGCCGGGTCTTGGGCGACCTCTTTTTTGAGGTCTTCCATGCCTAGGCTGACCGTCTTGCGGGCCTCGCTGATCTTGCCGACCTGGTCGACCATGACCTTGCCCTTGGCCTTGCCCTGGTCGATCTGCCCTTGCTTGGAGTTGATGGTGTGGCCCAGCCACCCGCCCACTCCGCCGATACCCGCAGCGATGAGCGCCGCGAAGATCACGATGCCCTTGCCGCCGCGCGGCTTGATCTCGGGGCCGCCGTCGATGAGGCCGGCGTCGGGATCGAAGCCACCCATGCCACCGCCCGCGCCGAACGGGTTGTCGTCGGTCTGGGTGGGAGCGGGGGCCGCGGGCGCCTGATAGTGCTGCTCGGCGTGGGCGGCCGCTTGCACGGCGGCCTCGACCGGCTGACCCGGAGGCGGGACGTCGGGCGCGGCGACCTGACCCGGAGGCGGAACCTCGGGCACGGGCGCGGCGACCTCACCCGGAGGCGGGACGTCGGGCGCGGCGACTTGACCCGGAGGCGGAACCTCGGGGGCAGCGGCAGCGGGCGCGGCGACCTCACCGGGGGCGGGCACCTCCGGAGCGGCGACCTGTCCGGGGGCCGGCACTTCCGGAGCGGGAGCAGCGGGGGCCGCTACTTGTCCGGGGGCCGGGACCTCGGCAGCGGGTGCATCCGCGCTCTTGGTCTTCTTGGCGAGGCGCGCCTTGAGGGCGGCCAGATCGGTTCCTGGTTTCTTGGGTTTGCTCAAGGCCTGGTCTCCCCCGGAGGTGGCGATTGAACGCGTCGGAAGGAAGCGTGCGCTGGAGTCGATCGCGAGCGCGTCAAAGCGGCTTCGTGCGCGACCATAAAGGGGCTTTCCAGCGCGGCACAATAGATACAGCACCGGGCGTGTGTCAACGCCGCGCACGGGGCTGAGATTGCGGTGCGTGGTCGGCCGAACACGTGCCCCTTGGACGCGAATCGGCCGGGCGGGGTTGCCGCTTTGTTCGACTGGAACGCATTTAGTTCACGTGATCGGTGGATCGCGATGGGTTTATGCGTCGGTGATGATTGTCTCACCGAGGCCTGGGAACGAACCGATCCGGGACGTGAATCACAGGCGATCCGCGTTTCACCCCCGTTACACGGCGGCGGTCCGAGTGCGTTCCGAGTTGCGCTCTCGAAGTCGCCGCCGAGATCGCGTGCCCGTTGGCCTCGCGCTAGGTTGGTCGCAGCATGAGCGGCCAACGTCCGTCACCGCCCGTCCTCGGCGTGTTTGGGGGGGCCTTCGACCCGCCTCACCTCGGTCACGCCCTGGTGCCCGCCTACCTCCGGCTACGCGGGTTGGCGCAGCGAGTACTGGTGGTGCCGTGCGCCGATCATCCGCTGGGGAAGGACCTGTCGCCCTTCGAGGAGCGCATCGCGTTGGTGCGGGCCGCGATGAGCACGATGGGTGAGGGCGTCGAGGTCACCGACATCGAGGCTCGGCTGTTTCAGCAGCACGGGGGCCCGAGCTACACGATCCGCATGCTCGATGCCGTCGAGCAGGAGTACCCGGAGATGGACGTGCGGTTGGTGATCGGCACCGACATCGTCTCCGAGGTGCATCGTTGGCACCGCTGGGAGGAGATCGAGCGCCGATTTCGCCCCATCGTGGTGCCACGAGCGGGGCACGCTCCGGCCAACGTCTGCGCGCTCCCCGAGGTCAGCAGCACGCAGGTGCGGGCGTGGCTGCGGGAGGGCGGTGAACAGGCCGAGGCGGGGCTCGAGGCCAACGTGCCCGCCCCCGTGCGGGCGTTCTTGCGGCGCAGCACCGAGGCACCGGTGTGGCTGGTGGGGCGCGGGCACGTCACCTCGCACGCCGAGCCCTGGCTACGGGCGCTAGGCCATCGCGTGGTGCGGGTCGCGGCGCGAGCCCTGGTTAACGAGGGGAGGCTCCCCGACGAGATGCCCGCCGCGATTTGGGTACTAGCGGCCGATCCCGCCATCGTCTCGGTGGCGAAGGCGCTGGCGGCGGCCGAGCTGCCGACCACGGTGCCCGTGCTGCATGGCGCGGGGGCCCGACGGGCGGCCGAAGTGTTGGCACCCGTGGCCGAGCGGGGTCATCCCGTCGGCACCTTGCACCCGATCTGTAGCCTACGGAGCGAGCGGCCGTGGCCGTCGCGCCTGGGTGAGGCTGCGTTCGGTCTCGAGGGCGATCCCGCTGCGGTCGAGGTGGCGAAGGCGTGGGTCGGGGGACAGCCGTGGCTCGATCTCCAGGGCTTCGACGATGCGCGTCGCCGGGCCTATCACGCCGCGTGTGCGCTGGCGGCCAACCATCTCGCGGTGCCCTACGTCGCGGCCCGTGACGTTTTGCAGGGGCAGGGGCACGAACCCGGGGCGGTCCAGGGGGCGCTGGCGACACTGCTGCGGAGCTCGCTCGAGAACTTGTTGGCGCAGGGCGTGCCCGCGGGCATCACGGGGCCGGTTTCGCGGGGCGACGAGGCGGCGGTGCGAGCCCACGTCGCTGCTTTGGACGAGGACACCGCCCAGCTGTATCGCACGCTCAGCGAGCGGCTCGCGGGGATCGTGCGAGCCCATTCGATGCCCAAGTAACGCCGCCCGTCAGGCGAGCACGAGGCGTCCGCTCTGCAGCTCGACCTCGGCGCGTGAACCCGCGCGGAGTCGACCGCGGAGTACCGCCTCGGCGACGAGCGACTCGACCTCGCGGGTCAGCAGGTGTCGCAGCGGGCGGGCCCCCAGGGCGGGGTCACGACCGGCGAGGCGCACGAGGTGGGTGCAGGCGTCGTCGGACAACGCGTAGCGGATGCCTCGCTCGCGCAGCAAGCGTTCGCTGGAGTCGTTCGCGAGGCGGCGGCAGATCTTGAGCATCTGGGCCTCGTCCAGCGGCTGCAAGACCAACGGCGCCTCGATGCGGTTCCACAGCTCGACCGGGAACGCTGCGCGGGCGGTGGCGAGGACCTCGGACTCGTCGAGCTTCGAGGCGTCGTGGGGCAGCACGCAGTCCGCTCCCAGGTTCGACGTCATGACGATCACCGCGTGGTGGAAGTCCACGGTGCGGCCGCGACCGTCGGTGAGCCGGCCTTCGTCGAGCACCTGCAGCAGCAGCTGGTGCACCTCGCGGTGAGCCTTTTCGATCTCGTCGAGCAACACCACGCAGTGCGGACGGTGGCGCAGGGGATCGGTCAGGGCTCCGCCTTGCTCGTGCCCCACGTATCCCGGAGGCGCTCCGACGACGCGTGCGACGGCATGGGACTCGGCGTACTCGCTCATGTCCAGGCGCACCAGGGCGTCGTTGCGCTCGTAGAGCGCTTCACCGAGGGCCTTGGCGATCTCGGTCTTGCCCACGCCGCTGGGGCCGAGCAGGAGGGTCGACAGCACCGGTCGGCGGCTGCCGAACCCGGCGCGGTTGCGTCGGATGAGCCGCGAGAGGGTGGACGTGACGTGGTCGTGCCCCACCACGCGGGCGCACAGGCGTTGCTCGAGCTCGAGCAGCAGCTGGTCGCCTTGGGCCTCGATGCGCGCGGGAGGCAGGCCGCTTCGCTCGCTGACGATGTCGATCCACAGCGAGCGGTCGACCTCGGCCCGGCGCTCTCGGGTGGCTCGAGCGCACGCCAAATCCAGCAGGTCGAGCGCCCGGCCGGGCATGGCGAGACCGGTCAGGTAGCGCTCGGCGAGGCGTCCCAGCTCGCCGAGCTTGGCGTCGGGAGCCAGGGGCAGGCCGTGGGCTTCGAGCACGGCCGGGGCGGCCGCGGCCAGGGCATCCGCGAGTTCACCGCGGGGCAGGGGAGGAAGCGTGATTCGATCGACCGACGCCGCACCGCCCGGCAGCCACAGATCCAGGCGGGCGTGACTCTCGGGAGACGCGACGGTCAGGACGGGAGGCTCGCGACGGCTCCAGGCGCGGGCGAGCGCGGAGAAGAACGGCGGCACGGCGTCCGACGGCACGCGATCCAGATCGTCGACGATCGCGACGCCACCCGCCTTGGCGATGGCATCGAGGTCGTGACCGAGGGCTTCCTCGTCGTCATACGCGGTCGCGTGCAGCACGAACACCGGGGCGTCGATGACTCGTGCGAGGTGTCGAGCGACCAAGCTACGGCCGCTGCCCGGGGCGCCCACGAGTACGGGCGGCCGTGGAGCATGGCGCAGCATCGCGTCGGCGAGCTGGGCGAGGACCGACTCGCGGCCGTGCAGCGGCGGCAAGGTGCTGCGGTTGACCGACTGGAGCGTGTGTTCGTGGCTCGTGCTGCGATCGGGCACCGCCACAGGGGCGGGTGCCGGGGTCGGCTCGGCCGACGTCGGCAGGGGGGCGCGGCGGCGACCGACTGGCGCAGCAACGTCCTCCTCGGCGGCCGAGACCTCCGGGAGGTTGGGCTCTTCGGGCGGCGCCGACTGGCTCGCGCGTTGTCGGCGGCTGCGCCAGGCCCGGTTGCTCGGCGCGGGTTCGCCCGTTGGGCGGGCCTTCGGGGTCCGGCGAGGGCGTTCACCCGCGGCGCGAGGGCCCACGGGCTGCGGATCTCGCAAGCGGTCGATGATCGCCCGCCGAAGCGACGCACAGCGCACGCCGAGCCGCTCCAGCAGTTGATAACCGTGGCTGTCCGCGCTGCGCACGATGGCCAGCAGCTGCTCGAGATCGGACGACGATGCGCCGCGCTGGGCCAGACGCAGGTGCCAATCCGCGGGTTCCGCCGCCAGCTCCGCATGCAGCTGGGCCTGGGTCTCGAGTAGCCGCGAGGGATCCACCCCCTGACTGATGAGCATCTCTCGCACAGGAGAACGCCCAGCAAGCTGCAGGAGCAGATCGCAGGAACAACGGGGGCCGGCCGCCGGGGTCGTCGCGCGCGACCCTGGGGAGCGGACTCGTCGGGATCGCGGCATACCGTCCACGGCTCGCACGCTAACGGCTGAGTACGGGCCCACCAAGAAACCGACGGAGCCGTCTCACATGCGTTCCACGGCGGGTTGAACGGTGATCTGCGCCGCTTTTGCCGGGGCCGTGGGTCGGCCTATCCTCCTTGCCGTCCATGGCGCGCTATCAGATCCACGTTTGCGACGGTCCCAGCTGTGGGGTCACCCACGACAGCGACGCGCTCGTCGAGCGCCTCGAGAAGGCCATCGCCGACAATCCCAAGCTGACCGGGCGCGTCGGCGTTCGCTGCTACTCCTGCTACGGCCGCTGCGACGAGGGCCCCAACCTCTTCGTGCAGACGCTCGCCGAGGGGGAGGACGGCGACCAGGAGCCAGAAGAAGACGTGCTCGAGAGCCAGCGAGGCTTCTACCCGGACATGACCGACGACAAGGCTCTGCGCGTGCTCGAGGAGCACTGCGGCGAGGGCAAGGCCATCGAAGGCCTCGTCGACAACTATTGAGCCGAGGGGCCCGAGCCGCGGCCGTCATCGCGGGTCGTCGACGGCGGCGCACGACCCCACCGGCTCGGGGCTCGGGAGGCGTCAGGCCGAGAACACCTGATCGAGTGCCTCGGCCGTAGCCGCGCGGCGGATCCACAGCCGAAGCTGTGAACTCGAGGAGCAGGCATCGAGCCGAGCCCGTTGTTCCTCCGTCAGGTCGAGCCTCCGTGCGTTGAGCAGGCACTGCAGCGCATGTCGTTCACCGTTGAGATTGCCTTCGGCATACAGCCGCTTCGCCCACTCGCTTTGGGGGGTGTACCAATCAAATCCCAGCATGAGTTCGTTCCTCGTCGTTTGGTCGATCGTTCTCAAAAAGACGTCCCAGTAGACGCCAGCCCGTGGAGGCTCCCGCTCGGTCAACAATCGTCGCAGCACCTGCCCGATAGTCCGGGCCTCCGGATCACCTCGATGGGTGAGTCCTGAAAGTAGCGTCATTTCCACGCTCGTGCGAGCGTCGAATTGAGTGATCAAGGGGACGTCGCCAGGTCCGATGACGATCGGCCGAAGGGCAGTCTGCCCGGTACAAAAGGGACCAGATGCCCATGTGGCAACTTTGGGATCGAGAGCCACGACGACCAGGAATGCAGGGCAGCGATATCGGTGATGCGCTTCGGCCTGATACGCGGGCCACGACCGTGCCTTGTCTCGATCGATGGAAAGCTGAATCTCGACGATGAGTACGCATTGGGGGCCGTTTCGAGGACATTGGACGAGAAGCACGAGGTCCGCATCGAGCTCGATCTGTCGACTGAACGAGGCGGCACCTCGGGTGAATTGCAGCGTGGAAATCTCGGGAAGACCCAAGTCTTTCGTCACACTTCCGAGCAACTCACGGGGTGCCTCACCAAAGAGCTCGACGAGCAGTTGGTGAAGGACGGAGGGCATGGGACCACACGTTGCGGAAGCCGTTCCACAATGTCCGACGAGTGATTCCAGTCGCTTGGCGAGGGCAACGCTCAAAGTGGCCCACTGGTGGGCCGTCACCCCGGTCCGCGGATGGGCCACTTCAGGTGAAACGAAAAGTGCCAGTCGATCACTGGCACTTTTTGTTACGGCTTCCGACTCAGCCCGTTGAGCGTTCGAGCCATGCCTGACCGGCCACGACATGCTCGGCGAAGGCGCGCGGCTCGACGTTGGCCCCGCAGACGATCAGACCCACGCGCTTGCCGGCCAACCTCTCGCGGAGCGGACCGAGCAGCGCGGCCGTCGTGGCGGCCCCGGCCGGCTCGACCGCGAGCTTCATTTCCTCGAACAGCAGCGCCATCGCTCCGCGCAGCTCGTCGTCGTCGACCTTGACCAGCTCGTCCAGGTAGCGACGACACAGACCAAAGCTGTAGTCGGCGGCGTACGGTGCCCCCAGGCTGTTGGCGATGGTCTGCACTTTGTCGATCGACTCCGGCTTCCCGGCGGCGAAGCTGCGGTGCATCGAGTCGGCGCCCGTGGGCTCCACCCCATAGACGGCGGTGTCCGGCGAGCACTGCTTGACCGCCGCGGCAATGCCTGCCGCCAGCCCGCCGCCGCCGATGGGCACGATGACCGCGTCCAGTCCTGGCGCTTGCTCGACCAGCTCGAGGCCCACCGTCGCCGTGCCCAGAGCCACCGTGTAGCCCTCGAACGGATGCACGAAGGTCCGGCCTTCCTCGGACTCGATACGTTTCGCTTCTTCAAAGGCGCGATGCACATCGTCGACCAGCACCACCTCGGCGCCCAAGCGACGGCACCGGGCGATGCGAGCGGGGTCGGCCGATCGCGGCATGACCACCTTCGCCGTGCTGTCTTGCTGTCCCGCGGCAAAGGCCACGGCCATGGCGTGGTTGCCCGCACTCACGGCCGTCACGCCGCGCGCACGGTGATCGGCGTCGAGGTCCATCAAGTGCAGCAGCGCGGCGCGGGCCTTGAAGCTCCCCGTGGCCTGCAGAGCCTCGACCTTGAGCACGACCTCACCCGCGGCGCCGAAGCGCTCGCGCAGGCGGGGGCCCTCCCAGGACCACACGGGCGTGGTTTGCACCGCGGTGCCCAGGCGGGCACGAGCCTGACGGATCTGCTCGGGAGTGGGAGCGGCGTCGGTCATCGCGGCGCAGAGTACACCGCAGGCTGCCCGCGGGCGGTACGGAAACGAGAGCCTCCGTCACGCGGCGGGCTGGACCCCGCGCAAGACCCCGCGCTCGGCCAGATCGGCGAGGAGCGCCGCAATGCGGCCGAGCACTGTCTGGTCCATCGTCTCGCCCGCGGCGGTGGTGCCCGCCTCGATTGCCGCCTGCACGGTCGCGCCCTCGTCGACCAAGCGTCGCAGGACCTCGGCCGCGAGGGGGCTCAGCGCCAAGGTGCGGACCTCGTCGTCCTCGTCGCGATAGACCAGCAGCTGCGTCGGCTCGGCCACGGGCACGGTTCGATCGTCCTCGTCTTCGGACAGAGTCTGTACGGCGTGGTCGAACTGCGCGATGCGAACCGCACCGTTCCACACCAGCGGTCGATCGAGCACCAGCTGCGTGCTCATGTCGGGCGGCGGCGGCGGGTCGTAGGCGGCATCGATCTCCGACTCGATGATCTCCAGGCGAGCGAGGTCGATGAGGTAGCCGGGCACCTGCGGATCCTCGGCCCACGCCGCTTCGGCCCATTGCACGAACTCGTTCGGGACATCACGAAGGTACCGCGAGCTCGGGGGCGCGTGGTGAAGCCACCGTCGCAGCGCTAGTGTGAACCCGTCTTCGCCGAGGCGGGCCAGGGTCCGCGGCACGAATGCTCGGGTGACCGACTCCAAGCCACCACGCACGAGCTTGCGATAGACGAGCAGCCGCTGCGCCCCCACGCGGGCCATGGCGTCCTCGTCGGGCGAGACCACGCCCTGGTTCGTCAGCCACCCGGCGGGGTCGGCCCGCAGTCCTTCGTCGCCGTCCTCGTCCACGATGATGCGCGACAGCCCGCGCTGAACACCCGCCAGCGATGCAATTCCCGGCACCTCCACCCGCTCGGGCCCTCGCGGCGCAGGCGTGGCCGAGTCTCGATGGCGAGTGACCGCCTGGTCGTAGACTTCTTTCAGCGCGGCGACCTGGCGTCCGAGCTCGGGCAGCGGCGGAATGTCGTGGTCCCGCTCGTAGACGACGGGAAGCGGCCCCGTGCGTTCGATGACCCAGGCCATCAATGACTGCACCTGCTCGTTGACGTCGGTGCCGTGCGTGTCGATGAGCAGATCGTCGAGGTGAGGCCGCCGGGCTCCGCCCGCGACGTGCAGCTGCACCACCCGTGAAAGCGGCAGCGCCTGCAAGAACTCCACGGGGTCGAAGCCGTGGTTGTGCGCATTGACGGCGACGTTGTTGACGTCGAGCAGCATCCCGCAGTCCGCTCGCTCGAGGATCTCCCCGATGAGCTGGGCCTCCGGCATCTGCCCCGCGGGCACCAGGTAGTACGAGATGTTCTCGACCGCGAACCGGCAGCCGAGCGCATCCTGGATGCGGCCGATCTGGTCGACACAACGGACGATGGTCTGCTCGTCGTGCGGCAGCGGCAGCAGGTCGTGGAGGATTGCGCCGTCGCTGCCGCTCCAGCACAGGTGATCGCTGTGGAAGGGGCTGCCCATGCGCCCGATGAAGCGCCGCAGCTCGGCGAGGTACGTGGGGTCCAGCGGCGTCGTGCCGCCCACGTTCATCATCAAGCCGTGGGTGAGGATGGGGAACCGCTCGGCGACTCGATCGAGGGCGCCGGGGATCGAGCCCCCGCGGCGCATGTAGTTCTCGGGCGAGACCTCGAAAAAGCCGATCGACTCTGGACACTGCCCATCGGCGACCTCGTCGAGGAAGGCCCAGCGCAGGCCCAGGCCCACACCCACGGTAGAGGCGGCAGTCATCGTGGCTCCATCATCGAGCCGTGGCTCGCCGGGAGCAAGGGGCGTTCACGAGGCCTTGGGCGAGGCGCTGAACGACAGGCTCACCTGGGCTTCTTCGCCGACCTTGTCGGACAGTGCGCCGAGCGTCTTCTTGGCCAGCGCTCCGAAACCGGTCCGCGGACGGACATCGTGCTCGGGCAGGGCCACGGCGAAGGGCGAGCGGGTCTTCACGTCCACCCGGGTGGGACGGTCGCCGTCGTAGTGGAAGGTCGCGGAGAGATCGACCGTCTTTTCCACTTTGTGCTGATGGAGCAGGAACTCGCCCTTGACCGTCAGCTCGACCTTGCGTTCGGCGCCCGACAGCGACGCGGGGGAAGCCGAAGCCTCGACCACTTCCTGCAACGAGAACTGTACGCGGCGGTTCTTGGCGAGCTGATCGGCCGGAGCGTCGTCGCCGATCTCGAGCCAGTCCTGCATGTGCTCGTTCTGTAGCTCGGATTTCTCGCGCTCACCGTACTTGCCCGCCTCTTCGGCCTTCTGCATGAAGATCTCGAGGTCGCTGATGTCGACCGCGATGAGCCCCGTGCTCTGGGTCAGGTCGTGCAGGTCGATGTGCAGCGAGCCGGACAGGGCCGAGTCGGGGACGCTGCCTTCTTGGCGCTCGAACGGGGCCTGCATCTCGAAGCCGACCTTGGACCCGCCGCTTTGGACCATCCACTCCATGGCCGCGGCGCTCTTGGGCTGGGCCTCCTCCAGCTGTTCGGCCTTGGGGGCGAGCTTCACGTCCTCACCTCCACAGGCCACGGGCAGCGCCAAGACGGCGAACAACGACGAAGTGATTGCGATGGTGCGCAGCATAGGTCTCGACTCGAACTACGCCCGAAGTGCCCCAGGGGTTACCGGTCGTGGCGTTCGTCCGGGTAGACTCCGCCTCGGTGCCCAAGCGACTGCGATATCCGGCGACGTCTCGCAACCGAGAGGTGATTTTGGAGGTCCTGCGCGGCTGTTTGCCGCCCCAGGGCCTGGTGCTCGAGCTGGCCTCGGGCTCCGGGGAGCACGCCGTGACCTTTGCCGCGGCGCTGCCCGGCCTGCGCTGGCAACCCACCGACCCGGAGCTCGCCGCCCGCGAGAGCATCGCGGCGTGGACCGAGCACGAAGGGTTGAGCAACGTCGCGGCGCCGCTGGACCTCGATGCGACGCGCTGGCCTTGGCCGGTCACCGAAGCCGACGCCATCGTGTGCATCAACATGATCCACATCGCACCGTGGGACGCGACGCTCGGGCTGCTGGCGGGCGCGGGCCAGGTCCTCGGGAACGGGGCGCCGCTGCTGCTCTACGGTCCGTACTACGTCGACGGGCAGACCGCTCCGAGCAACGTGGCGTTCGACCAGTCTCTGCGGAGCCGCAATGCGACGTGGGGAGTCCGGGAGCTCAGCGAGATCGAGCGCGAGGCGAAGCCGCACGGACTGACGCTCGCGTCGGTGGTGCAGATGCCGGCCAACAACCTATGCGTCGAGTTTCGCAAGCAGGACGGAGCGAGCTCGTGACGCGGGGGCGAGTCGGCGGCGCCCTGGTGGCGATGCTGTCGACCGCCGCATGCGGTGAGCCCCAGCTCCCTGCGGGGTGGACCACGGAAGAGTCGATGGCCTTCCAGCGCGAGCACGATGCGGCGATCGGGGCCCAGAGCAGTCCGCTGTCCGCGATTGCCTCGCACTACGTCAGCCCGGGCGACTCGCTGACGCTCGGGGTCGTCGACGGCACCCTGGTGACCGACACGGGCGGGGAGGGGCCCACGCTTCGCCTCGAGGTGACCGACGCGGGCGCACGCTGCCTGACCGGCTGCGGTCCCGAGCCGCTGGCGCTGACGGAACGCAAGACGCTCTCGCTCGGCCGCTTCATCCTCGAGACGAGCCCCCAGTCGGGCACCTTGCGGGTCGTGGCGCACGATCCGAAGGCCCCGGCCCGGGTCGCGTACAAAGGCGTGCCGTGGTTTTCCGCCGACGCGAGCTTCATCGTGCCTGCCCGTTTCGAGCCCGATCCCGCGGGGGCGAGCGTCGAGCTTTCGACCACGCGGGGCCTGACGAAGGCGTTTGAGCGGGCCGGGGTGTTCGAGGCGAAGGTGCAGGGCAAGCCGATTCGGCTCGTCGGCTATGGTTCTGGTGAGCCGGGACAGCCGCTGTTGGTGCCGCTCACCGATGAAACCTCGGGGACGGACTCGTATCCCGTGGGACGTTATCTACAGGTCGTGGTGCCGAGCAGCGGTCCGGCCGTCCTCGACTTCAATCGCCTCACCAACCCCTGGTGCGCCTATAGCGAGCACTACAACTGTCCCGTGCCTCCTGCGGACAACGCAGTGCCGGTCGCACTCGAGGGCGGAGAGAAGATCTTCGGACCGCACTGAACGGGTCCCTTCGTTGGTGGCCCATGGCCTGCTTAGGCTATGCTGCGGGTCCACCATGGCACCCAACGAACTCGACGCCGTGCTCACCTATGTCATCTGGGCCACCTTGGGGGGGCTCGGGTTGGCGCTGATGCTGTTTGTCGTGGCCAAGGTCGGTGACCGCTCGGCCCGAGCCGCCGGCATCTTGGCGGGCCTGTCCGCGTTCCTCTACGTGGGAGCGGGCGTGGCCGGAGCCGCGATTCGAGTGGAGATGGGGGTCACCTCGGGCGACGCAAAGCCCGACGCCAAGGGCAAGACGCCGCCCGTGGCCGAGCCCGCACCCGAGCCGAAGCCCGACCCGGCCATCGATGAGGCGGCCAAGCGCCTGAGCGAGGCGGTGGCCAGCGAAGACTGGGATGCCGCCGGGCAAGCCCACGACGCCCTGAAGGCGCTCGACGGAGCGCATCCCGACCTCGCGCCGGCCATGGCCAAGATCGAGGAAGGTCGCGCGGCCGCAGCGGGTGGTTCGGGCACGGGGGGTAGCTCGGGCACCGACGGCGGCTCCGACGAGGGCTCCTCGGACGACGGGTCCACGGGCGAGGCCGAGACGGGCGAAGCCGTTCCCGAAGAGGTCGAGCCGATCGAAGAAGAAGTCGCGCAGCCGGCCGAGCCGGAGCCGACCGGTCGCAGTCGTCGACGTCGTCGTCGACGCCCGCGCCCGCGTCCGACTCCCGCCGGAGACGGTGGTGGAGACCCGCCGCCGCCCGCCGAGCCGGCGGAGCCGACCAAGCCGGAGCCCGTGAAGCCCGAGCCGGTCAAGCCCGACCCGAAGCCGGAGCCCGCGAAGCCGGAACCGGTCAAGCCGGAGCCAGCCAAGCCCGAGCCCAAGCCGGAGCCGGCCAAGCCCGATCCCAAGCCGAGCGTGCCCGAGCCGGGCGCGGGCGGCTGAACTCGACCCGATCGGCAGCGGGGCCTGCGGCGAGCGAGTCCTCGTCGTCGCGGTGTACGAAGCCCGCTCGTCAGCGTTCTGGCCCGTCACGGATGGCCCGCTGACGCGTTTCGTCCCGTGTCGGTCAGGCGCCGATCGTCGCGGCGAGAATCAGCTGCGCGACGTAGTACAGCGGCAGGCCCCACAGGCGATTGCTGTACTCGCGCCGCACGAAGCGGTCTCGAGCCACCGACAGGTCCGACAGATAGAACGCGACCGCTCCGATTGCGATCCACACGGTTCCGCCCTGCGCGGTCGCGGCCACGGCCAGCGCGACCATCACCGTGATCACCATGATGTACGCGTCGACCGGCTTCCGCATCCCGCTGGGCACGTGCGGCGTGAGCCAGTGCCGGACCACGAGGGCCGGGGCGAGCAACGCCAGCGCCGTGCCGAGAAACCACGCGGACGCAGTGCCGTGCACCCAAAAGGCGACCCCGAACGCGACATGTCCGAACAAGAACGCACCCAGCCCCGCCAGGAACCAGCCCTGACGTCGCGAGAGCAGGCAGACATCGCCGACCCACGACAGCACCAGGGCGCACAGCACCGCGGTCCCATACGCGCTGTCGAGCGCGTCCATCGACAGCGCGGCCAGGATGAAGCCGGTGGAGGCGATCGGCTTGGCGATGCGAATCAGCGGGCCGTGCTCGCGAGCCTCGGCCCAGAGCACGACCGCGAGCGCGGCCATGGTGATGAGGCAGGGGAGCAGCATGGCCCCGGCATCAAAGCACGTCACCGCCGCTCGTCGCGGGTCATTCCGCGTCTTTTTCGGTAGGCGCGGGCGCTTCGGCTCCGGCCTTCGCGGGGGCGGACGCAGCCGGCTTGGGAGACTTCGTTTCCGGGCTCGGCTCGGGCGCCGGAGTGCTGGTCGCCTGCCAGACGTAGTAGGCGATCAAGATGAACGCAGCGATGGCGGGCAGGACGTAGACCTTGGCGCGCTCCATGGGCCTCCCGAAGATACCTCGCCCGACCGAGTCCTTCGAAACGACTCGACCCGAGCGATGATCGTCGCTCGGGTCGAAACGGGCGGGCCCGGGGCCCGTGCGGCTAGCCCTGCGGGCCCACCGAGTTGGCGAGGCCGAAGCCGGTCATGTCGGAGTAGGTGTAGGGGCTGTTGAGGCCCTCCACCGTGTCCACCGTGCCGGTCAGGGGGTCGACGCGATAGGCCCGGGTGTCTCGCGAGGCGCCCCAGACATAGCCCTCGAAGTCGATGCTCGTGCCGTGGATGCTGCTCGGGATCGGCCAGTTGTAGTCGAGGCCCATCGTGTTGAGGTTCACCCCGCGCACGTTGCTGGAGCCCGCGAGCCAGATGTGGGTCGCGTCGGCCATGCACCCGGTGGCGCTGCCGCCCGTGTTGCCCGTGCCTTGGGTGTCGAAGGTCCCCGTGGCGTAGTTGAAGCGCGCTACACCGCCGCCGCCACAGATCCACGCGCGGTCCATGTTGTCGACCGCCATGCCGTAGCCGGAGATCGGCATCGGCCAGATCTCGTAGGCGGCGGGGTTGTCGATGGGCACTCGCACCAGGCGGCCGGTGCCGAGCTGCGAGAACCAGAAGTTGCCCTGGCTGTCGGAGGCGCCGCCGTAGGCCCCGAAGGAGTCGGCGTTGGTGCCGTTGACGGTGACCATGTCCACGACCATGCCAGTGTCGCCGTCGAGGCGCAGCACGTCGACGCTGGTGCCCCCGTTGTAGCCGGAGGTCCACACGTACTCCTGCTCCCACTGGCAGTTGGCCTCGTTGAACACGCCCGGGGTCCAGGCGATGGGCCGCTGCGAGTTGTAGGCGAGGTTGGTGGACCACGCCATGCAGCCGTCGGAGCCGAAGGGGTAGACGTCGCCGGGCCCGGTCGAGGTGTTGACCGGGTCGGGGCAGTCGTAGGCGTAGAACTTGGTGATGCCGCCGGAGCGGTTGGCCACCGCCATGTGCCCAGAAAGCGCCACCGAGGTTCGCGACGGGTTACCGAAGGTGTCGCGCGTCTGGTAGCGGCCCTCTTCGACGAGGGTCTGGGTGTTGATCTTGGAAATCGTGCCCTCGGGGCTGTTGGCGATCCAGATGTACGAGAAGTCCTGGCCACCCACGCCCTGGCCGGCCCCGCCGCAGGGGAGCTCGCCGTCGGGCGGGCCCACGTCGAACTTGGGAAGGCCGCCGTCGTTGTCGTCGCCCGCCGAGCCGCCGTCGAGGGAGTCCTGCTCGGTCCCGCCCTGACTCTCGCCGTCGGTGTCGACGGCATCGGTGGCACCATCGTCGAGACCCGCGCTCTGAATGCCCCCGCCGTCTCCGCTACCGTCGCGGCCGTCGCCATCGCCTCCACAGGCGCTAAACAGGCCCAGGCTGAGTGCGGCACCAACGAGTGTTGCGGAAGAGGGGATACGATGGGACATGGCGTGGGACTCCTCGAGGCAGGGGGGCGCGCTGCGCGTGCGCATAGACCGGGCCCGCTACCTTGGACACCGGAGACGGTGAGACTTCCGGTGCAAACGTGGGAAAATGTGGTGAAGTTTCACTCATGTCCCCGCGAAATGGCTCGCGGGGACTACGGGATGGCTCCAGCGTCGGATCAGCTCTTGGCGTCCGCGTCTTCGCTTTCGGTATCGGGCGTAAGGAGCGTTTCTTTGATTGCGTCGAAGAACGCGCGCACGCCGAAGACCTCGCCGCCATTGGGTCGACCCGGACGGTTGCCGCTGTTCCAGCCCATCGTGTCGACGTGAGCCCAGCGCTGGCCGTCGGGGACGAACTCCTTGAGGAACAACGCGGCCGTGATCGCGCCGCCTTGGCTGACGCTGGCGATGTTGTTGATGTCGGCGATCCGGCTGTCGAGGTGGCGCCGATAGTCCTCGTGCAGGGGCATGCGCCACAAGGGATCGGTGCGCCGCTTGCCCGCGCCGAGCACTGCGTCGGCGAAGTCGTCGTCGGTGGAGAATAGGGCGGGCAGCTCGGTGCCCAGCGCGATCCGGGCCGCCCCGGTCAGGGTGGCGAAATCGATGAGCAGGTCGGGCTCCTCGGTGACCGCTTCGGCGATCGCGTCGCACATGATGAGCCGGCCTTCCGCGTCCGTATTGCCGACCTCGACCGTGATCCCGGCGCGGGTGGTGAGCACGTCGCCGGGCCGATAGGCGTTGCCCGCCACCGAGTTTTCCACGGTAGGGATGAGCACGCGCAGCCGCACGGGCAGGTTCGCGCCCATGATCATGTGGGCGAGGGCGAGCACCGAGGCGGCGCCTCCCATGTCCTTTTTCATGAGCTTCATGCCGGTGGCGCTCTTGAGATCGAGGCCGCCGCTGTCGAAGCACACCCCCTTGCCGACCAGGGTCAGCTTGGGGGCCTCGGGATCGCCCCAGCGCAGGTCGGCGAGGCGAGGTCCGTTGGTCGCGGCGCGGCCGACCGCATGAATCGTGGGGTAGCCCTCCTCGAGCAGGGCATCCCCCGCGATGACCGTGACCTCGGCGCCATGCTGCTCGCCCAAGGTCTCGACCGCGGCCGCGAGCTGCTCGGGGCCCAGGTCCGACGCGGGGGTGTTGATGAGATCTCGACCCAGGGCGATCGCTTCGTAGGTGCGCTCGACCGTCGCGCGATCACAATCGTCGGGGAACACCAGCTTCGGCGCGCTCTTGCTCGGGGCGTCGTAGTAGCGGGTGAAGCGGTAGCTCGACAGCGCCCACGCCAGCGCCGCGGTATCGGCCAGCTCGGGGGCGAGAGCGTCGTAGCGATAGCGGCCTTTGGGGAGTCGCTCTCGAACCCCGGCAAAGGTCCAGAACTTGGGCGTACGGCCCAGTCCGAGCACGGCGACGGCGATCGAGCCATCGCGGGCAGGGATCAGCGCGAGCCTCCCCGTCTCTGCCTTGAAATCGGTGCTCTTGAGCCAGCCCTGGGTCAGTTTGGACTGTTTCTTCAGCCAGGCGCGATAGGCAGAGGTCGTCAGAGCGCGAATCGGGACCGTGCGCGCATTGGGTCGGGCGGCGAAGCAGTCGAGCATGGAGCCAGACGCTACCGCGTTTCATGCGCTGCACCCAACGCCTTTGCACGGGGACTTGGCGGGGAAAAAGGGCCGTAACGCCGATTTGATGGCCGTGTCGGGTAGATCGTCACCCTCGGTCGGGCCGCGGGGCGGCATGGTCGAGCGGATCGACTACGACCGCCATGAGCCGTGGCACTGGCACGATGGGGGGGCGGCGAGGTCATTGTCCGCAGTGGCAGGCCGCGTCGTATTGCTCTTCGGGGGGAATGCCCTCGGGGGGAGCATCGGCGAGCGAGACGGCGGGGCGGCACCCGAGCGAGGGCCCGATGTCGCGACACACGGCCTCGCACGGGTGTGTTTCCCAGCGCTGTTGGCCGTTGCACGCCAAGAGGGTCTGGTCGTCCTGGCACCGGAACTCCCCGGGGGTACAGGCGAAGGGCGCCGCATACTCGCAGTAGCAATCGGCGCTGCCGAAGATGTTCCGCTGACACCAGGCGCCCACGGCGAACTCCCATTTCACCCCGCACAGCTCACTGCAGGACGTTCGCTCCCACTTGCGGTCGACGCATCGCTGGATGCGGTCGTCGTCGAGGCAGCCCGCGAACTCCGTGTGGCAAGGGTCGCCTTCACCCATCAGGTACGGCGCACGCGCTTGGTCGCACGCCACGAGGAGCAGCAGGGCCAGCGCGGACCGTCGCATCAGTAGGGCCTCGCGATGGTGGTGGAGGTGGGACTCAGGTCGAGGTCGGCGGTGAAGGACTCTTGGTCGCCGACGTGCCGGACGCAAACCCAATGGGGCCCCGCCCGAAAGAAGACCTCGCGTTCGCCCGCCAGGAAGGAGTCGATCGGGATGCCCACTTGGGAGGTGACGGGTACGGCGTCGGGATCGGGCTCGAGAGGATCCTGGATGATGTCGGGGTTGCAGCGGGAGAAGAACCCGGGAAGCTCGGACTCGAGGAGATAGAGGCCTTCTTCCGGGATGTCGAAGCTTCGGCACGAAGAGAGTTGCTCGAAGCCGTACGAGAAGGTGTCGTCGGCGCTGCAGTCGAGGGTGATGGTCTCGTGCCAGCCATCCTCGCTCGGGTGCAAGGGCGCATGCGGGCAGGGGTCGATGCGGGGGTAGAACCACGGCGCCGTCTCGAGCCAGCGCTCCTCGGCGGTCAGGATCGACTCGCCGTACACCGCGGAAAAATCGGCGCCGTCGAGCAGCGACATGATTGCGGCCGGGCCGTGTTCTTCGAGGAGCCACCGGGTGAAGTGCCCGGCGACCGGGTAGCTGACGTTGGAGGATTGGAGACGACCGAGGTTTTCGCTCGGGAGGGATACCCGCCTCGGGAACCGTTCGGAGGACTCGAGGGCCTCGGCGATGCCTTCGGAGAAGAACGTGTCACCGCGAATCCGCTTGGCGTTCCAGGTCACCGCATGGACCAGCTCGTGGTTGATGGCGATGACGTTGGAGCTGATGCGGTGGCGCCCCGGCTGGTAGCACCCCGCGGCCGTGCCGGAGCATCCTTCCGGGTCGCCGAGGTACAGGACCACGTCGACGGGGGAGCGCATCTGGAGGCCGAGCCGTTCCTCCACACGATCGACTTGGTTTTGCAGGAACTGCATGTCGCCCGCACAAAACCCCGCGTCGAAGTCGTCCGTGAGGGCGACGCGAACCTGCTCGGTCTCGTAGCGATACTCGGGCGCGCAGGCGACTCCGAGCACGCCGATGAGCGCCAGGGCGCAACGATGCCGATGGCTCGATGGGGACGTCGTGGCCACGATGAAGAACTGCCGGGGGGGCTGCTTCTTTTCATTAGCACCCGACCCTCGGGTTCATGGACGACAATTCGACCGCCGTCGCGGCAATCGGTCACAACGTCGGGGCACTGGCCGCGAGGGCGCGACGCGAGTCAGTCGCGGGCCCGGTTGAGGGCCAGCCACACCTTGCTCCACAGCTTGCGAGCCCCCCACGGCTTGCGCAGCACCGACAGCACGCCCATGCGCTCGAGCGCGGTGGTGTGCTCCGGTTCGACGCGGCTCGAGGACACGAGGATCTGAGCGTCGGGCACGAGCTGGCGGAGCAGGGGCACCACCGACTCGATGGAGGTGCCGGGCAGGTTGTCGCCCACCAAGACCACGTTGGGCATGGTGGTGGAGCTCTCGACGATCTCCGTGGCTTCGTCCGCATCGGCGGCGACCTCCACGTCCAGCCCGAAGCGTCGCAGCAATCGGCGGGCGGTGGAGCGCACCAGACCTTCTTCGTCGATGACCAGCACGGAGCCCGCCAGCTGGGTCAGCGAGGCCTCGGTGGCGGCGGGGACGGGGCGGCTGGGACGAACGGTGGGGAGGTAGACCGAGACGCAGGTGCCCTGATCGACCTCGCTGTCGATGGTGATCTCGCCCCCGTGGTCACGTACGACGCTCTGGGCCGTGCTGAGCCCGAGCCCGGTGCCCTCGCCCTCGGGCTTGGTGGAAAAGAACGGCTGGAACGCGCGCTCGGCCGTCTCGACGTCCATGCCGAGGCCGTTGTCTTCGAGGTCGATGCGAAGGTAGCGGCCCGGACCCAGCCCCACGGGGAGGGGGTCGGAGTGCATGGCCGATTGCTGCGCGCGGATGATGAGCTGGCCCCCGCCCGGCATCGCCTGCCCGGCGTTGATCCCCGCGTTGAGCAGCACTTGCAGCAGCAACGCCGAGTCGCCCATGACGCTGAGGTCGACGTCGATCTCGCAGCGAATGTCGACCGTGCGGGGCAGGGTGCGCCGCAACAAGGCGGCCGCCTCGTCGACCAGGGCGGGGACGTCGACGGGCTCGAGCACGGCGTCGCGCTTGCGGGTGAACGACAACAATTGCCGGGTCAGCTGCGCGGCCCGGCGGGCGGCGGTCTCGATTTCCGACAGGCACTCGTCGACGTCGTCGGGCGACCCGTCGCGCGCCTTGAGGTAGTCGACGTTGCCGAGGATCGCGAGCACGAGGTTGTTGAAGTCGTGCGCCACCCCGCCGGCCAGCTGCCCGAGCGCTTGCATCTTCTGGGCGCGGACGACCTGCTCTTCGTAGCGATCGTTGCGGGTGAACAACAAGATCGTGCCCGACCCCACCGCGATCTTGTCGCCCGACTGCAGCGGCGCCGCTTCGACGCGTTGGCCGTTGACGTAGGTCCCGTTGCGGCTGCCGAGGTCCTCGACGAGGTGGGTTCCGTCGGCTTGCCGAGACACCCGCATATGGCGTCGAGACACGCCCTCGTCCAGGATGAGTCCGCGTCCGTCGACGTCCCGGCCCACGATGACCCCATCGCCCACGACGACCCTACGGCCGGTGTCGGGGCCCACCAGGACCACGAGCAGGGCGGCGTTGTGGCGGCCGCTGCTCTGCCGCGTGTTCGCGGCTCGTCGTGCACCTGCGGAGGAGCGCTGCGTTGTTGTGTAGGGGTCTTGGCCCATCCGTCGCGACGCGTCTGCGCCTCAAATCAGGGTAGCACCATCGGGCCCTAGACCCCCCGGTCTAGGCCCGGTTTCAGGCACGGTGGGGTGGGGCAGTAGGGGCAGTGTCGGCGTGCGTCCGACAGGCTCGTGGAACGATTCGGAAGCGCATCGTGAAATCGAGATCGCAGTCCAGACAAGGCGCGGCGCTCGTCCCTTGGTATCGTCGGGCGTACGATGACAAGATCGTCCCATCCCGTGACCCCGGAGCGTGTCTGGGTGCGCGCACCCACGAAGGCGTATGCACGGTGTCTTCGCTCTCATGGTGGAGGTGATCCGGATCCACGCGCAGCCGTCGTCCAGCACCAAGGCTATGTTGCGGCGCTGCATGACGCGGGGATCGACGTCGAGGTCGTGCCGCCGGCCGAACCGCTCCCGGATGCTTGTTTCGTGGAGGATGGTGCCGTTGTGCTCGGCGACCGGGTCGTGATGACCCGGCCCGGTGCGCAGGCTCGTCGGGCCGAGCTTCCGAGCTTGGAAACCGCGTTGGCGGGGCATCTCGCCGTGCAGCACCTCGAGGCCCCAGGCACCCTCGATGGCGGCGACGTGATGCGCATGGGGGACCGGTTATTCGTCGGTCGTTCGGCGCGTACCAATGACACTGGTATCGAGCAACTGCGGGCGCTGGCGTCCGAGGTCGGGCTCGAAGTGGTGCCGGTCGCCGTGCCGGATGCATCCCTTCACCTCAAGTCCGTGTGCTCCGCCCTCGACGATCGGCGCGTCGTGGTCGACGCCACCGCCTTGCCGCCCGCGGTGCTCAGTGATCTGGGTCTCACCGTGCACGAGGTTCCAGAGCCGGCCGGCGCCAATGTGCTGTGCTTCGGCGATCGGGTCCTCGTCTCCGCTGACGCTCCCCGCACGGCCGCCTGGTTGTGCGCCGAAGGTTTCACGGTGGTCGAGGTTCCGCTCGGTGAGTTCCACCGCGGTGACGGTGCACTCAGCTGCTTGTCGCTTCGGCTGCCACCGCCGGGCCAGTGGTCGGTGTAACTCCACGGCCCACCTGGAGTCGCGAATCGCCACGGCGGTCGGGCGACTTGCCTGACTGGGGCGAAGAGCCCCGGTGAACTACGGGACAAAGTGAAGCCTCGGGGTGGGGACGCGTTCGGTCACGTCGGCCTCCAAACGCCGCTCGGCGACGTCTGACGTGGGCTTGGGCGGCTACCACTCCGCACTGTTACCCACATCACCCTCCTTCGGCACGGAGCTTGCGAGGGCAGGGGGGCGATGGAGTCGATGATCAACGAGGACGCCGACACGCTACGGATCCCCCGCAAGTGGATGCGCTCGGCGCTCGCTGCTGCGGCCGAGGTCGAGATCTCCTCCGAGCCGCTGCGCGGACCGGACCGACGCCTCGGGCCGACGGGGCAGGCGCTGGACCTGCTCGACTGCATCGACGACAGCTTTGCCTGGGCCGAGAAGGCACTGCAGGGCGCCGAGGCGCTCATCGAGGCTCTGCCCGCCCGCGCCGCCGAGGTCGGTTGGTCCACGACGCAGCTCCGCACTGTGGCCGCCCTGTGCCTCGAGGAGCTCGGCTCGACCTTCGATCCCTACGCGATGGTCCCCGAACGCGGCCACCGCCTGGTGCACGAGCTGTTCACGTTGGGCGACACGCTGCGATCGGTGCGCTCGCGCTCGCGCTCCGCCGGCAAGCACGTGCTGCGCTTGGCCCTGCAGGCCCCCGGCGTCGTGGCGCGAGCTCGTCGGGCGGTCGAGCTCAGCCATGCGGATGACGCCAGCTCCACCCTGGCCTGGCTGCAGGGATTGCCGTCGCGTGCCAAGGACTCGGCGTACGCGGTGCGTCTGCGCTTGTCCGCGTTGCCGGCTCGGGCCGAGGCGCTCCGGCAGCGGCTGCAAGACCTCAGCGTCGAGTCGTCCATCGACCTGCCGGCCCGGCGTCGAGCGGGAGCCAAGACGGTCGAGATCGAGGTGGTCTCCGAGGACTAGCGACGCTCGCGTCAGCCGCCGCGGCGGTCGGGATAGTGCACCCGCATCACGATGCCGCCGACGATGAGCTCCGCGCCGTTGGGCACGCGGGCGACCTGATCGACCTTGTGTCCGTTGATGGTGATGGGCGCGCCGGGAGCGGCCGGGCGGATGACGGCGCGCCGCGGAAAGCCGCTCCAGTCGAGCATGGCGTGCACGTCGAGCAGGTCGCCGCCGGTCACCTGCACCGCACAAATCTCGCCTGCACCCACGCGTCGGCGCCCGGGGATGAGCGGCACGTGGCGGCTGGTGCCGCCCGTCTGGATCTCGACGGTGGCCGCGGGGCTCGCCCCCAGGTCGTGGTGCAGGATGTCGCCGAGCGCGGACGCCACTTCCCCCGCCAGCTGCGGGCGGTTCATCGGATCCTTGTCGAGGGCGCGGGTCAGCAGCTCGAGCAGCGACTCGGGCAGGCCGCCGCAGCCGGGATAGCGGGTGATGGGCACCACCTCTTGCGTCGCGTGGGCGTCGAGCCACCCGAGCGGGTTGTCGTGCAGGGCTCGAATCACCTCGCTGACGCGACGGTCCTCGAACAGCACCGCGTGCCCCGACAGCAGCTCGTACAAGATCGTGGCGAGGCTGTAGATGTCGCTGGCCGGCGTGAGCTGATGGGTATGCAGCTGCTCCGGCTGGCAGTAGTGCGGCGTGCCGACCACGGTGCGGGCCGCGGTGGCGTTGCGACCGTAGACCCAGGGCACGCCCCATGCCCGCGCGAGGCCGAAGTCCAGCAGCTTGATCAGCCCATCGGGTTGCACCCAGATGTTGGCGGGCTTGATGTCGCGATGGACCACGCCCTTGGCATGCGCCCCGGCCAGGCCCACGCACACCTGCAGCAAGGTCTCGACCGCATGGGAGACCTGCATGGGCTGATCGATGTCGTGCAGGTGGTCGAGCTGTCGCCCCTGCAAGAACTCCATGACGAGGTAGAAGTAGCCCTCGCCGATGCTCGAGCCGTGCAGCTTCACCACGTGCGGGCTCGACAGGGCGCGGAGCACCGCGATCTCGCGGATGGCCCGCTGCACCAGGTCCACCGACATGTTGGGCAGCGCGGTCAGTTTCATCGCGACCGGCTCGGGGCGCTCGGGGCTCCGCACTTTGTAGACGCGAGCGAACGAGCCGCGCCCCACTTCTTCGAGGATCTCGAAGTCCTCGAACGTCTCCCCCGGCGAGGGGAATGCAAACGGAGCGTCCATCGTCACCGCCAGGATACTTGCGACAGGCCCGACGATGCGACCACCACCGTTTGCGTGAGGATCCGGCGGGGGGTCGGTTGGGTCATGGTAGACCGGAGGGGGTATCTCATGCGTGGACGGAGGCAACGACGAGGGGCGCATGCGGTGGCGACGATGGGCGTGGCCGCGCTCGTAGGCTGTACCTCCACGATGTCACGCGAGGCCCTGGAGCAGGAGGTTCGCGCGTACCTGAGCGAGCGCGGCATCGAGCCGAGCGGCGTTTCGTGCCCCCCAGGGCTCGAAAAGGCCCGTGATGCCCATGTGGTCTGCGAGGCCCGGTTGGGCACGATGACGGTGCCGATCGTGGCGACGGTGACCGACGACGAGGGGAACGTCGAACTCCGGCCGCGTTTCGCCGCCCTCGTCACCGAGCGGCTGGTGCCCGAGATCACCAAGGAACTCGGCAACCAGGGCTACCCGGTCGAGACCATCGACTGCGAGGGCAGGCTGTGGGTCGCCTCCGCGGGCGCCGAGCATCGTTGCGAGTTCGAGACCGAAGACGGGCGGCAGTTCGTCTGGAAGGCCGTGTTCAAGGGCGACGGCTCCGCCAAATACCGCGCGACGCTCGTTCCCAAGCGAGCAGGCCAGGGAGGCCCCTCGTGAGGCGCGGGAATCGAAGCGGGCCGTGGGGCGTGCAAGGGGCCGTGGCGGACGGCGCAGCATCGAGGGCAACGACGACTGGCGCACGGCGGCCCCGGATGATCTCGGGCCTCGCCCTCGCGCTCGGCGTGGCCTGTGGCGGTCCGGCGGGCAGCGAGGCCACGCCACCCCGGGACACCACGGCGCAGGCTGCCGCTCACGGCGAGGCCAAGCCCGCGGCCGAGTGCCCCACCGAGCCGATCGATGTCGAGCGAGCACCCGGCACCCGCGAAGAACATCGCGACGTCGAGTTCTGGCTGGCGAAGCTGACTCCGGACAAGGCCGACGAGGTGCTCGTCCCCGCCACCGCCATCGCGGAGCTGAACACCCGTTTCTCCGAGGTCGAAGGGGCGTGGCACGACCCGCTCGATCCGGCGCTGTCCGATCCGGCCGAGATCGCCGAGGACCTCGACGAGCGCATGGCCTGGATCCGGGGCCGCGTCGAGGACGGGCGCTACGTCGAGGGCACCGCGGGCAGCTTCGCGCGGGCCGAGCAGATCACCCGCGACGCCCAGCGGGTCGACGAGCTCCGCATGGTCGTCGAAGAGGCCAGCGTCTGGTGCGTCGCGCTCGACGACGGCCTCTACAAAACGCCCATCGACCTCGACTTCGACCGCAACCGCTGCGCCAGCCTGCATCCGGGCGAGATCATCCGGGTCCTGCAGCGCAGCCCCGATGAATCCTGGGTCTACGTGCACTCCGGTCACACCACGGGCTGGCTGCACGCACCGCAGCTCACCCCGACCTTGCCTGGCAAGCATCTCCAGCAGTTGCTCGACGGCCCGCGCCTGGTCCCCACCGACGACGACCAGCGCACCGAGGGCGGGCGAAGGCTCCGCCTGGGCACCAGCGTGCCCATCGTGGGGCGTCAGGACGATGTCCGAAAGATCCTCGTGCCCACCACCACCGGGCTCGTCGAGGACACCGTGCGTCTGTCCCCGGGGGCCTCCGAAGGGGCGCTGCCGCTGACCCGTCGCCACGCCTGGTCGCTCGCGCTATCCGAGCAGGACACCCCGTACGGCTGGGGCGGCCGGGCCGGGCACCGCGACTGTTCTCGGCTCATGCGGGACGTCATGAGCACCTTCGGCCTCCAGCTCGCCCGTCACTCCGGGGTGCAGGGCAAGCTCGGCACCGACAACATCGACGTCTCCGAGCTTTCCGAGCAGGGCAAGATCGAGGCTCTGCGCCAGGCGGCCCAGCGCGGCGTGGTGCTGCTGTACATGCCCGGGCACATCATGATGTACCTCGGCGAAGACGACGGGCAGCAGTACGCCGTCTCGGCCATCAGCGAGTACCTCGTGCCGTGCGAGGGCGGCCCCGACACCGTCTATCGGCCGGGGAGGGTGGCGGTCACCACCCTCGAGCTGGGCCGCGACAGCGAGCGCACCGCGTACATCGAGCGGCTCAGCAAACTCGTCGTGTTCGCGCCGACCTGAGCCCCAGCGGCCCTCGAAATAGGAGCTTGCGTCCTGTCGCTCCCAGCCCCTCGCTTCAGCCGAACGGACCAACCGTGGAAAGCTGTCGCTTCCTCCTCTTCTTCAGCTCTTTCTTCTTCTCGGAGAGCTTCCGTAGCTGATCTACTTTCTGGGCGGTGTTTGGGGTTCGGCTGGGTGGATTGAGGGCACTCGAATGGTCCTGGTGTCCCGTTTCTTGGACGTTAGCATCACCTTGGGAAACCGACCCGACCTGGCGCAACGAAGGAGGGCTGGTTGAAATCGCCCTGTTTTCGAAGTCTCGCGGGGATTGCTCGGGTTCTCTACACTCGAGGTGTCGATCCCAGGCTTTTTGGAGTGCGGGGTCGCTTCCCAACAACTGTTGCAGCTGTGTATCGATGCCGCCGAGTTCTCGGTCGATCTCTTCCATCTCGGCCTTGACGTGTTGCTCGGTCTTCTCCATTGCAGCCCGTTCACGGCTGACCCAAGCTTTGAGCCGCGCGTCGTCGACCAGGACTTGGTCCACGAAGTCGAGAATCTGGCGTCGTTTTCCGGTCGTATTGTTGTCGACCGTGAAGTACGAGGCGAGGACCGATTTTCGGATGTCGGCGAGTGTCTGATCAGACAGAGAATCGCTAAATAGCCAAGCTGAGAACGAGCCAGCGAGCGACGCTATGAGCACTGGGACCGTGAGTCGGACCGTCCAGGGTCGTGCTTGCCGCTCCTTGAGTTCTGAGATTTCGAGCCGCAGCTTCTCGAGCGCAGGGTCTGGGTCAGTCGCGACGGTGGACTGGTTCTCGTCCATGAACAGGCTCCTTCATCGCAAGTGTCCCACACCGGTCGGGATCCCAGCGTGCTTGGGATGCGTAGCCATGCTCGTAGCGGTGGCAGGGTGGCGGTACACCGAACCCCAGGATCACAGAACCCCGCCGAAGCGGGGTTCTTGTTGGAGCCATCTAGCGGAGTCGAACCGCTGACCTGCTGATTACGAATCAGCTGCTCTACCAACTGAGCTAAGATGGCGAGGCGGCGCTTGATACGACGCTCCGTGCGGCGCCGTCAAGACCATCGGTTCACGGCTTCCACTGCAATCCGCGGGCGCCGGGGTCGAGATCGGGCGCGGCGGCGGAATTGCCCACCAAGCGCACGAGGACCTTGCCTCGGATCGCGTCCGCGGGGACCCAGCCGATGGCGCGAGAGTCGCAACACGCGCCGTCGTCCCGGTTGTCGGCGACCACCAGGAAGCCGGGGGCCTCGAGCTCGACGGGGCCGGCCTCGGCGGGGGGCAAGCCCAGGCCGAGCCAGGGGTCCGAGGGGGCGTCGAGGGGCACGAGGACCTGGTAACGGCGCTCCTCGGTGCTCTCGTAGGCCACCGAGCGCATGCGCGGCGGCCCGGCGGGGCCCTCGGGGTCGTCCACGTCGTGCAGGGCCAGGCGTAGGGGCTCGGCGCTCTTGTGGGTCAGCGGCTGCCCTTCGATCGCGATGCCGAGCACCGCTCCGGGCACATGGAAGGCCACGCGCTGCCCCGGGACCGCCAGCACTCGGCCCACGCGGAGCACGGGGGCTTCGTAGGTGGCGAGGCCGTCGCTGCGGTCCTGGACCTTCTGCCAGTTGTCCTCGAGATCCTCGGGATCGATGACCGCGGTGTTGCGCAGGTCTCGACCGGGCTCCTGGCGCACGTCGGGCAGCTCGTCGCCGTCGTGGTTGTCGGCGTCGGGGTCGTCGCCCTCGACGGGCTCGGGGGAGGCGGGCGCCAGCGGAGCGGCGGCTCCGGGCTCGTAGACGACCACGTCGCCTCGCTCCACGCTCCAGCTGCCGCGCACGAGCATCACGTGCTCGCCGTCGAGCAGGGTGGGGGCCATGCCGTCGCCGTGGATCTGGACCACGGTGGCCAGGCTGACGCGCGTCGCGATGAGCGCGATTCCTCCCACCAGGGTCATCCAGGCCAGGCGTGTCGACCAGCTCCGACCCGAGTGGCCTCGGCGGGGTAGGGGTTCCTCCTGATCAGGGCGTCGACGCAGCATCGTGGGCCGGCTCGGTCATCGCTCGGACCCAGCGGCCCACATTGTCGACGACCTCGCGGCGGGGGCCAAAGAAACTGCGGATGGCGGCGAGTCCCCAGGCGCCCGCCTGCAGGCACGCGGGCGCCGTCTGGCCGGTGATGCCTCCGAGGGCGAACACGTGGGGCTCCCGGGCCGCGAATGCTCGCAGCGGCTCCAGGCCGACCGCCACCTTGGGCGGGCGGTCGCCCGAGGGGCCCGTCTGCGGCGTGAAGATGGGGGCGAGCACCGAGTAGTCGACCTCGGGTCCACCAGATCGAGGCGTGCCGTGGCACGAGCGGCCGAGTCGTCGCCGTGGTCCCAGGACACTGCGCGCGGCCGCGACTGCGGCTTCGCTGGGGTCGCCCCGCAGCTGTACGCCGACGATGCCCGCGGCCCCCAGCGCGGGCTCGAGGTCCTCCCGCGCACCTGCGTCGACGGACAGCAGGCACGGAATCCCCGCGCGTTCACAGGCGAGCCTCAGCGGGGTGAGGCGATGGCTCGGCTCGACCAGCGCGGCAGGGCTCGCCCCGGGATCCCGCAGCAACACGGCCAGGCCCACGGCACGCGCGGGCGCCCAGGCCTCGACGAGGCCTTCGTCCACCGCGCCGTGCGGAGGGGTGATCGCCAGCAGCCGGAAGCCCGGTCGCCCCGCGCTCACTCGATGAGGCCGCCAGTGGGGCTCGACGCGTTGGCGTGGGCGCGAATTGGCATGCGCCCGGCGAGGTAGGCCTGACGCCCCGCGATGATGCCCATGCGCATGGCGTCGGCCATCCGCTCTGGCTCCTTGGCTTGGGCGATGGCGGTGTTCATCAGCACGCCGTCGATGCCCAGCTCCATCGCCTTGGCCGCGTCGCTGGCCGTGCCCACCCCGGCGTCGACGATGACAGGCACGGTGGCCTGCTCGACGATGAAGCCGATGTTGTGCGGGTTGCGGATGCCCATGCCGCTGCCGATGGGCGCGGCCAGGGGCATGACCGCCGAGCAGCCCATGTCCTGGAGCTTGCGGCACACGATGGGGTCGGCGGAGACGTAAGGCAGCACCTCGAAGCCCTCGTCGATCAGGATCTTGGCCGCGGCCAGGGTCTGCTCGTTGTCGGGCAGCAGCGTCTTGGGATCGCCGATGACCTCGAGCTTCACGATGTCGGCGATGCCGAGCTCGCGGGCCAGTCGCAGGGTGCGGACCGCCTCGTCGGCGGTGTAGCAGCCGGCCGTGTTGGGCAGCAGCGTGTAGCGATCGCGATCGATCCACGACAGCAGGTTGTCCTTGGCCGACAGGTCCACGCGACGCAGGGCCACGGTGACGATCTCGGCGCCGCTGCGCTCGAGGCAGGCCTTGGTTTGCTCGGCGTCCCGGTACTTGCCCGTGCCCACGATGAGTCGCGAGCGAAGGGTGCGTCCGGCGAGGGTCCAGGTGTCGTCGCTCGTTTGCTCAGTTGCCATCGGTCAGCCTCCACCCACGAAGGTCACGATCTCCAAGACGTCGCCGTCCGCCAGCGAGCGAGCCTCGTGCTCGGCTCGGGGGACGATCTCGCGGTTGCGTTCGACCGCGACGTGCTCGCGTTGGAGGCCCAGGGCGGTCACCAGACCCGCCACCGTGGTGCCGGATTCGACCGCGCGAGCCTCGCCGTTGACGACGATTTGGAGCATCGAGCCGGACATACCGCTTGGCTTCCCGGGTCGTCCAGCACCTGCGGAGCGGGCGCGGCGCGAGGTCGGCGCGGCCCGCTCCGAGGCAAATCACCACGGTCACCGTGGCTGAGGCCACTCAGTGTGGTTTTTTCACAACATGCGATCTCCGCTGGATACAAACGTAACCTAGAGAATTTCTAAATGATCTCAGTATATTCCGTCGGCGTCGCAAAGTGTGCTGTATGGCACGACTCCTGCTTTATGGGTCGACATGCCCATCGCCGCCGACGCCCGCCGCCCGATGATCCCGCTCGAGCGAATGCCCGTGCCCGACGTGCTCTCCTGCGTAGAGCCGTTCACTGCCGCTCGACCCCAGGAGATCGAAGCCCTCGCCAAGTCAGCCGTGCGCTTCCGCAAGGCTGCCAGCACCGTGCTGATCGGCGAAGGCCACGTGCCGGATGGTCTTTACGTCGTGCTCCGCGGCCGCGTGAACCTGGTGCGCATGGGCGACGGAGGCCGTGACCTCATCCTCTCCACGCTCGGCCCCGGCGATGTCCTGGGCGAGAGCTGTGCCTTCGACCAGTCCGGCATGTCGACCTCGGCCGTCGCCGCTACGCCGGTCGAGCTGCTGCGCGTGCCCGCCGAGATCATCTCGGCCCACGTTCGCCGCGAGCCCGAGACCATGGTCCGCCTGGTGCGCCTGCTCAGCGACAAGCTCCGCGACATCGAGAACGTGGCCAGCAGCCTGGCTCTGCACGACGTCGAAGAGCGCCTGCGCCGGACTCTCGTCCGCCTCGTGCGTCGCCAGGGCCGTCGGGCACCCGCTGCCAGCGGCTGGATCCTCGCCCCCGTGCCCACCCAGTCCGAGCTGGCGCGCATGGTCGGCTCCTGCCGCGAGACGGTCTCTCGCACGCTGTCCGCCATGGCCCGCAACGGCCTGGTGAGCTCCAGCGGTCGCCGCATGGTGCTCGACGAGAGCCTGCTCAGCAGCGAGGTGGCCGAGCCCGAAGTCGCCGCCGCCTGACGCCGCGGGCCGGCCACACGCGGGCGGTGACACCCGAAGGGCACGAGGACGCCACCGCGACCGAGCCGACCCACGAGGGCTCCGAGATCATCTCGGGGCCCTTCGCTTTTGGTTGCTCCATGGGAATGATGCGCAGGCCGAGACCGTCGGGGTGCGTGCTATAAGCCCGCCAATGGGCGGAACGCAGGTCCCGATGAGCCCGCTGCAAGCCGTCGTAGGTGCACCCCATGCCGAGCCTCTGGTCGAGGTTCGGCCCACGTACGCGCGCATCGATCACGCTGCGCTCGCCCACAACCTCACGCGCGTGCGCTCGCACGTGGGGCCCGGCTGTCGGGTGCTGGCGGTGGTCAAGGCCGACGCCTACGGGCACGGGGCCATCGATGCCGCCCAGACCTTCGTGGAGCACGGGGCCTGGGGCTTGGCGGTGAGCTTGGTCGAAGAGGGCGTGGAGCTGCGCGAGGGCGGGGTGCATGCCCCGGTGGTGGTGCTGGGCGGCGTGGTGCCGGGCTCCCAGGACGTCATCGTGCATCGCAAGCTGACCCCAGTGGTGTGGTCCCGTGAGCACCTGCAGATGCTCGCGGCCGCGGTGCGCCGGGCGGGGGCGCGACCCTTGTCCGTGCACCTGAAGATCGACACGGGGATGTCGCGGCTCGGGGTGCTGCCCGAAGACCTCGGGGGCGTGCTCGACTGGTTCCGCTCGGAGGCAGGACGGCACTTGGTGCTCGAGGGGGTCATGACCCACTTCGCCTGCGCCGACGATCCCGACGACGACCTGAGCAACGCGCGGCAGCTGGCCAGCTTCAACGCGTGCCTCGACACCATCTCGGCGCGGGGGCTTCACCCCACGCTGCGCCACGCCAGCAACAGCGCGGCCATGGTGCGCTTCCCCAACGCCCGCTACGACATGGTGCGGCCCGGCATTGCGCTCTATGGCGCGGCCTCGGGGCGCGAGGTCGAGCTCGACGGGCTTCGCCTCGCCATGCAGGTGGTCAGCCGGGTGCTGGCGGTGCGGCGGCTGGAGGCGGGCGCTCGCATCTCCTACGGCGGTCGTCACCAGCTCGAGCGCGATGCTCGGGTGGCGGTGGTGCCGGTCGGGTACGCCGACGGCTACCCGCGCTCGATGTCCGGTCACGCGCAGATGCTGGTGCGCGGGCATCGATGCCGCGTGCTCGGCAACATCACCATGGACGTGTGCATGCTCGACGTCACCGACCTGCCCGACGTGCGGGCGGGCGAGCGCGTCACCTTGATGGGGCGCCAGGGCGGCCAAGAACTCGACGTGCACACGCTGGCGGAGTGGGCCTCATTGATCCCGTACGAGATCATGTGTGGGATCTCCAAGCGAGTGCCGCGTCACCGCACCGAGCCAGCAGCGGGTCAACGCGCCAGCTCTTGACGCGCCGCGTCGCGACCGGTTCCATCGGCGTGTCCTCGCCATGAAGCCGCGCATTCTCCTGTTCCTCGTCGTGCTCGCGCTCGCGGCGGGGCTGTGGTGGATGCTGTCGGGGCGCGGCGGCGAGCAGGCCGAGCGCGAGAGCACGGCCGAGCCGGTCGAGACCATCGATCGCGATGCCATCGTGGCGCGCAAGAAGCAGGCGCGGAGCGGCGGAGCATTCGATGCATCGCCGGCCGGAGCCTCGGGGCAAGTCCGCGACGCGAAGACCGACGCGCCCCTGCGCGGTGCGGTGGTGCTGCTGACGCCCAAGGGGCTCGACCAAGTCGCGCGGGCGATCGAAGCCGGCGAGCCCTCGCGGCCGCTGCGAGCACGGACGGACGCCGAGGGGCAGTGGTCGCTGAGCACACTGCCGCCCGGGCGCTACTCGCTTTCGGCGACCGGTCGCGGCTACCTGCCGGCCACGCGTAGCGACGTCACCTTGGTCGCGGGGCAGGACAACCCCGGCTTCGACCTCCGGCTCGTTCCCGGCGGCCACGAGGTGCGGGGCACCCTCTCCGATATCGGCGGCGGCCCGGTGGAAGACGTCCTCGTTCGCGTCACCCGGCTGGACGAGGGCAGCCCGTTCAACTTCGACCGGCCCGCGCTCGGGGCGGTGACCGACGACGACGGTCGCTTTCACGTCCAGCTGCCCGACGGCGTCTATCAGCTGACGACCTATCACCCGGACTACGTGGCGGCGAAGGAATCGGTGCACGTCGACGGGGGTCCGCGCTCGCTGGCGCTGCAGATCATTCCCGCCGGATCGATCGAAGGGCGGGTCATCGCGCGCGCGACGGGCAAGCCGGTGGTGGGGGCCATCGTCAGCCCGCACCAGGAGCGCGACGGCGGTCCGCTGGTGCAGGGCACGGGAGACGGCCAGGTCACCACCGATGAGCAGGGCCGCTTTGCCTTGCAGGGCCTCGGCTCCGGCGTCGTGCGGCTGGCGGCGGTGGCTCGCGGCTACACCACGCGGCAGCCGGTGGAGGTCGTGCTCGGGGTGGCCGAGCAGGTCGCCGACATCGAGATCATCGTCGACGACGCCCTGAACATCTCCGGCTTCGTGGTGCCGCGCGGCGACGAAGAACGCGGGCTCGAAGGGGTGCTGGTGGGGGCGTACTCCGTGGACCCGGCGCGCCTCTATGTGGCCGCCGCCCCGAGTGCACCCGATGGGTATTTCGAGGTCTTCGGGGTCTTGCCCGGGCGCTACACGGTGGCGGCCATCGGCGAGGACTCCCTGCCCAACGTGCTGGGCGCGAGCGCGACGGTCGAAGACCAGGACGTCACCGACGTGTTGGTCATCATGGACGGCGGTGTGCACGTGCGCGGCCGGGTCTCGCCGCCCGGCGCCGCGCAGCTGAGCGTCGCCGTCGACACCGAGGACGTCTCCATCGGCACCATGATGGAGACGCTGAGCAACGCGCTGGTGCGCGCCCGCAGCGGCTCCGACGGCACCTTCGACTTGCATCCCGTGGCGGCCGGCTCGATGACCCTCGTGGCCGAGGCGGACGATGGCAGCCGCGGGGAAATCTCGGTCGACGTGGGCGACCTCGACGTCGACGGCTTGGTGATCGAGCTGCAGCCCCGCGCGAGCGTTCGCGGGCAGGTCATCGATGCGGCGGGGATGGCCGCCGCCGGTCTCGAGGTCTCGTTTCGTCGTCGCGATGCCGCGGCCGGCACCAGCTACTCGTTCGACATCAACGGGGCCGGAGCGCTGGGGCTCATCGCCACCACCGACGAGAGCGGCAACTTCGTGCGCAAGGGCCTCGATGCCGGGGAGTACGAGGTCAGCGTCTCCGCGACTCGGGGGCAGGTGCTCGAGTGGGCGCAGCCGGCCGATCCGGCCAAGCCCAAGGCGCCCATCTCGGTCACGGTGTCCGAGGCGGAGCGTCGCGAGGGGATCTCGCTGGTGGTCGAGGCCCGCGACGGACGGATCGCGGGGGTGGTGTTCGGGGCCGAGGGGCAGCCGGTCGCCGATGCGTGGGTCACCGCCGTGCGCAACGACTCCGCCCGCGAGTTCTTCGAGCAGCTCTCGCCGCTGCCGACGCCCAACGCCGACCAGGAACGGGACCTGCGGCAGTGGGAGCTACAGGGCTTCGCCGAGTCGCCCGTGCTGACCGACGAGGCGGGGCGCTTCGAGGTCGATGGCCTTCGCAACGGCACCTACCGGCTCCGGGCCGAGGCCCACACCGATGGTGCCCGCGGCTTCGTCGACGACGTGGGGCTGGGCTCCGAGGTCCGCATCGATCTTTCGCCGCTGGCCGGTCTGAGCGGGGTCGTCAGCTTCGGGGGGGAGCCGGTCCGCGAGTACTCGTTGGAGCTGCGAGGGCCGAGCCCGCGGCGCCAGCAAATCTTCGACGCCGAGGGCCGATTCTCCATCGAGCGGCTCGATGTCGGGGACTACGAACTGATCGTCGGCAGCGCCGACGGGACCGCCCACGTCGAGGTCGATGTCCTACCGGGCCCCCCGAGCCCGGTCACCGTCGAGATCGGCGGGTGGGGCACGCTGCGCGGGGTCGTGATCGATGCCGCGACCGGTGACCCCGTGCCGGACCTGGCCATCTCGGTGGTGGGCGACGGCGGCTCGGGTACCCACTCGGTGGTCGGGGTCTTCACGGGAGACGGGCCCAAGACCGACGAAGACGGGCGCTTCGAGATCGACGGTGTTCCTCCCGGCCAGGGACAGCTGTTCTTCTTCGACCGTGACGCGGCCGGCCTCGGCGGTGTCGTGGCGCAGGCCGACTACGACATCGATCCCGAAGAGACCCACGACCTGGGGACGGTCAGCGGCGTCGCACCCAGTCACATCGACCCCGAGGAGCGCGGCACGGTGGGCCTGCAGGTACGCGTGGCCACCTACGCCGATCGCCCCCGCGCGCCGCGGTCCGAGCACGACGAGGAGCGGGCGGTCTTCGACAAGACCCAGCGGCTGTGGATCACTCGCGTGACGCCCTACGGTCCCGCGGCGTTGCAGGGGCTGGTGCCGGGCGACGAGATTCTCGCCGTCGACGGCACGAGCGTGGTGCGGATCCAGGCGCTCAACGCCGCGCGCTTGATGTCACCGCAGAACCTCCGCATCGGCGACGATCTCGAGCTTCAGATCGAGCACGACGGAGACCGCCGCACCCTGACGCTGGTGGCCGAAGCGCAGAGCCTCTGAGTGCACTCAGGAGGGCTCGGGCTCTTCGGCGGCGGCTTCGGTCGCGTCGGCGGCGGGCGGTGCCTGCTCGGTGCTCTCCGCGGGCTCTTCACCGTCCGTGGCCGCCTCGGGTTCGGGCTCGGGCTCGGGCTCGGGTTCCGGCGCAACTTCCTCGGTCGCGCACTCCTCCGGCCCCACGTAGTCGGGGTTGCAGGGGTCCTTGATGACCTGCACGTCTCCGGTCACGGGCGCGATGAGCTCGGGTACCAGACCACGGAAGCGCGACCACTCGGCCCGCGTCTTGCGGAAGGTGATGCCGCGCTCCGGGTCGAACTCTCGCGTCTCGCGATCGAGCTCCGCGGGATAGCCCTCGGTGGCGAACATCAGCAGCGAGCGAATCTCTCGCTCGACCACGATGGGCCCCTGCGCCGAGGCCCGCTGCTCGCGGCGTCGCTGCTCGACCATCAGCCGCGAAAATCGCTGGTCCTCGTCGCGGAGCTGGTACTGCCCCTGCAACGTCAGCTCGTGGTCCATCTCCTGGCGCAGGCCGCTGGCCGTCTCGTGCGAGAAGCTCTGGCTCCACACGTCGTCGCGTCGCGTCATCGGCGTGGAGGGCAGGGGGACGAAGAACGCCTCGAGCCCCAGCAGGAGCGTCTCGATCACCTCGACGAGCTCGGGCGGCGCATCGGGGGGCAGGGCCGGCATCGCGTGCAGCCGTCCGTCGGGGCGGACGACGAAGCGCACCTGCATGCCGCGCAGGCGATCGTGGGCGAGCTCGAGCAGCTCGGCCGACGAGTAGGTCGCCGACGGCGGCAGGTCCCAGTCGAGGTCGATGCTGGTGAAGGTGGTGCGAATCTCCGTGCCCTCGGCCACCGGACCCAGCACCACCATGTTCACGTCGCAGGTGGCGGTCTGGCTCAGCGGGGCGTCGAGGCCATCGATGGCGCGGGTGTTGCCCACGTGCAGCTTGCCCTCGTAGCCCTGACCCACGGGCAGGTCGTAGGCCAAGCTCACCCCTTCGCGCGGGGTCTTGACGCGCTTGACCTCGGTCGAGGGGCTGCACCCCAACGGCGCGGCTACGGCGAACGAGAGGGCCAGCGCGAGGCGTTTCACGAGCATGCGGGCAGCAGGGTACGCACGGCCCGCGCGGCCCGACAAGCACCACGGGCCAGGGCCCGGGTCACGCCCGCGATGGCTCACAGAGACGGGGCTTCGATGCGGGGCACGACGCCGTCCTCGCGGAGGGGACTCTCACCCGCGCCTTGCTCCACCCAGCCTTGCTCCTCGGCCTCGGCGGCTCGGCGGCGTTCGGCCGCTTCGGTCTTCAGGCGCTCCGCCTCGAGATCGGGCGGCCCCACCGGGCGCTGCTGGGTGAAGGTCGCGCCATGCGGGCGGCTCGAGTCGCGCACGTGCACCACCGGGCTGCGGTCGAGATCGGACGGCAGGTAGCCGGTCCATCCCCGCGGCATCATCACGCTCGCCCACTCGAAGGCCCAGCGCGCGTCCTGGGGCGCCAGGTTCACGCAGCCGTGGCTCTTGCGGTTGCCGAATCGATCGTGCCAGTAGGCGCCGTGCAGCGCGTTGTGCCCCTGGAAGAGCAACACCCACGGCACGCCCTGCACCATGTAGGGCTTGTCCTCGTAGTCTTGGTTGCCCATGTCCATGCTCGCCACCTTGGCCCACACCGGGTAGTTGCCCAGCGGGGTGGGGGAGCCGCGGCCGCTCGAGATCAGGGTGGCGAACTGGGGGGTCGAGCCGAGATAGGCCACGAGCACTTGCTCGCCCACGTCGACGTCGAACCACTGCGTGCTGCCCGTGGTCGTGGTGCGGAACTCGGAGAGCACGCCCTTGGGGGGCTCGGTGATGTGCACCTCGTTGAGAGCGTCGGCCTCGATCCACTCGCCCTCGCCCACGCGCCACCACAGCGGGCGGATGGACTCGCTATCGGCCTCGAATAGGGGCACGCGCTCGCGCAGGTCTACGGTGCGCACGACCTCGGCCCCGCGATCCGGCGCGGCGCGGACCGGGGTCTTCTTCTTGCGTACCCAGGCAAACAGGGCGCCGGGGCGATGGGCGTCGATGTCCACGCCGCCCCAGGCCGACCCCTGGCCCATGAAGCCCACGCCGTCGCGGGGCACGAGCTTGCCCGCCGCCGTCTGCACGAAGCGGCGATCGCCGATGTCCACGCTGCGGGCGACTACCAGGCTCATGCCCTTGGTCAGGTTGCCCTCGGGTTGCTCGAGCTCGGCATCTTCGATGCTGGCGTAGCTGGGCGTGTCGTCGGCGCGGACCATCGCGTAGGCGTGGGGCAACCGACGTCCCTCGGGCACGGGCAGGGCGGGCTCGGTCTCGGGGGGCAGCTCGGAGGCGCGCACGTGCTTGGAGCACACGAAGCCGAAGGGCCACACCGCGTACCAGGGCTTGCCGCTGCAGCCTTTGTCGTCGCGACTCTCGACCTCGCCGCGCACGACCAAGCGCGTGCCCTTGGACACGGTGGCGATGCGCTTGCGGGGCACCCAGGGCCGGCCGCGAATGACCGTCTCGCCGTAGCGGGCCTCGACGTACACCGTCTCCGAAGGCTGGATCTCGACGTCCTGCGGGGGCGCAGGCGGCTCGACACCCGCGAAGGCGGCCACGGATTGGGCCAGGAGCATGGGGCCGAGCACGCTCATGGGAGGCACGCTACCATCGTCATCACGGGCGTTGTCTCCCATACGTCCTCGCGGGGCGCCGTGTTCCGGTGGCCGGTCCTGCTGGTGGGACTGGGGATCGTCGCGTTTGCGGCGCCCTGGTGGAACATCCCGCGGGACCAGGCCGACTCGGCGGGGATGCTCGCGCATTTGCACGCATTGTTCGTCGACGCCGATCTGCTCTTCGACGACGACTACGCCAAGCTGCGCATGTCTCCGCTGTTCGCGTTCGTCACGGACGAGGGGCTGGTGTCCAACCACTGGCCGGCCGGCGCGACTTGGCTCCAGGCGCCTGGCTACGCCCTCGGCGTGGCCGCGTCCAAGGTCCTGGCCGGCCTGGGGATCGGCCGGGACGATCCGCTCGGGGTGGTGGCGGTGCTGGGCGTGCGGGCGTGGGCGATGCTCGTCCTGGCCGGGATGACGGTGTTCGTCGCTCGCTTCGCGACCGCGGGCCAGTCCGACCCCGAGACGGCCGCGGCCCGCCGCGCGGGCCTGGGCGTGGCTGCGGTGTTCGTCGTGGGGACCCCCTTGGCCTACTACGCCGCCGAATCTCCGCTACGGCCTCATTTGTGGGGCGCGGCGGTGTGTCTGGCGTTCATCGGCGTCTGGTGGAAGCGCTCACTCGGGCCACCCATGGCGCGCACCGTCGCGCTCGCGTGCCTGGCTGGCCTGGCCACGTACGTGCGCCCGCAGCTCGCCCCGATCTGGCTGCTCGTGGTGCACGACGCGTGGGACGGCCCCGACCGCTGGCGCCGGATCGCGGTCTCGGGCATGGTCTTCGGGTTGTGGCCCGCGGCGCACCTGCGGACGCAGCTGTGGATGTACGGCGAGCAGCTGGGCGAGTACGGCGGCTCGGTCAGCCATCACACCACGTACTTTTTGACCTCGACCCATCATGGCGTGCTGCCGTGGTGCCCCGTGCTGGGGTTGGCCGCAGTGGCGCTGGGCTGGGCCGTCGTTCGTCGGCAGCGCGGGGCCTGGCTCATCGTGGGGCTGGTGCTCGTGCAGATCTGGCTGGACGGGGGCATGCGGGCCATCGAGCCCCGCACCGTGCTCGGCACGCGCACCTGGGCGGGCGGCGTGTCCTTTGGCCCGCGCAAGCTCGTCGACGTGCTGCCGCTGCTGTTGCCGGCCGCCATCGGATTCGTGGACGAGGTCCGACGCCGCGGCTACGGGTGGGCCTTGGCCGCGATCGCGGGTCTGCTGTGCCTGCCCACCGTGCTGCTGCTGGCCTCGGCGTGGCTCGATCCCGATGCCACCACGGGCGGGATCATGACGAGCACCGAGTACGTGGCCGCGCTGCAGCGGCCCTTCGATGGCGCCGCGTGGAGCAAGGCCTGGGCGCAGCGCAGCCTCCCGGTCGCGGTGGCGTTGGTGGTGGGGGCCGGCGTCGCCGTCGTCTACCTCGGTGGTGTCGCGCTGTGGGCCTGGGGCTCGCGTCGAGGTGCCGCAGAGCCCGAGACCCGGCTTCGTTCCGCGCCCGTGGTGGCCACCATGAGCTTGCTCGTCGTGCACGGCTGGCTCGCGGTGGTGATGATGCGCAGCGACAGCGCTCGCGTGGCGCAACCCGGCCGCATGCTCGAGGCCGCCCGACGCATGACGCCGCTGCACTACGCCACGGTGCGTCGCATCGGAGCCCACCACGCGCAGCTGCGGGCCAAGCTGGGCGACGGCGCAGCACCGCCGCACTGAGCGGCTTCTCGAATCAGCGCGGGTTTTAGAGCAACGGCAGCTTGGGGCGATCGTCGATGAGCGCCGCCGCCCCGCGACGGCGGGCTCGCCGGGCTTCGTCGCCGTAGACCAGCGGGCGCTCGGTGGCGGGCCGTTTCTCGAATGCCCGCACCCAGTCTCGATAGCGACCGCCCGCGTGCACGGCCTCGAGGGCAGCGTGGCCCGCCTCGGGCCCGCGCTGGGCGAGCAGGTACTCGACATGAGCCCACCGCGGCGACTGGGGCCGGATCTCCACCTTGCCCTTGAGCCCGCGACGGATCCGGCGAAGCTTGGCATCGGCCGGCTTGACGCCCACGAAGGGCTGACCATCGAGCGGCGTGTTGCGCTTGGCCACCAACGTGGAGAACGTGAGGGTGAGTCGAGTGATGCTGGCCAGCTCGAGGGCGAAGTCGATGAGCTCGTCGACGTCGTCGTCGGTCTCGCCGGGCACCCCAATCATCTCGTAGACCTTCAGCCCGCGATAACCCCCGTGGTCGGCCACCAGTCGGGCGGCGCGGCGCAGGTCGTTGGCGTGCACCTTGCGATGCAGCATGGTCCGCAGCCGCTCGCTGATGCCGTCGGAGGCCACCGTGATCTGTCGGTAGCCACCGCGGGCGAGCTGCTCGAGCAGCTCGGGGTTGAGCCGGTCGGCGCGAAGGCTCGACACCCCGATCCCCCGGCCGTCGTCGACGATGCGCGAGACCAGCTGTGCCAAGCGAGGGTGGTCGGTGACCGCCGCCCCCACGAGTCCGACGCGCTTGGCGTGATCGGGCACCTTGGACAGGGCCAGCTCCATGTCCAGCAGTCGCATGCCGCCCGTGGTCGCGCCCCGCATCACGCAGAAGGTGCAGCGCCGTGAACAGCCGCGCTCCGGCTCGACGAGGAACATGTCGGCGAGCTCGGTATTCGGCGTGGTGATGGCCGAGTAGGCGGGCAGGTACGACTTGTCGACCTTGGCCATGAGCGGCAGTGGCTCCCACAGCCCCGGGCTCACCTCGCCCTTGATGGTGTGGGGCAGAGACGATGCGTCGTCGATGCCCGCCTCGCGGCTGCCCGCGGACAGCAGCTTGTCGATGGCCGCGGGCAGCAGCTCCTCGCCCTCGCCGAAGATCAGCACGTCGACGAAGGGCAGCAGCAAGCTGGGGTTGGTGGTCGTCACCGGGCCGCCGGCCACGATGATCGGATCACGAGGGCCTCGCTCGGCCGCGAGCACTGGGATACCCGAGCCTTCGAGCAGGCGAATGAGCCCGCTGATCTCGAGTTCGTACGCGACGGAGACCGCGAGGATCGGATAGCTGGAGACGGCGCGGCGCCCCTCGTAGCTGAGGATGGGAATCCGCGGCTGCGGCCAGGGCAGGGCGGCCGCCTCCCACTCGTCGGGCAAGAAGGCCCGATGGGCGCCGGGGCCCTCTTCGTTGAGCTGCCGATACAGGGTCTGAAAGCCCAGGCTCGACATGCCCACCCGATAGGGGCTCGGGTAGACCATGCACACGGGCGGCGCCCCTCGGTCGAGCCCGAGCGTACCCCGCTCATGCGAAAGCCGGGTCTCGATGAGAGCCCGGCTTTGCTCGATCGTCGCTCCTGCGCCCATCGGCGCCTAAAAGCGCAGGGTGGCCCCTGCTCCGCCGCCGCCACGCATGAACGTGGGGCCGACGCTGGTCAGGCGCGGGCCCTTGGCGCGCGCGTTCTTGTCGCCCGCCTTCTTGTCGCGAACGTCGAGCACGATGAGCGTCGCGCCCACGACGGCCAGGACACCACCACCGATGAACAGGGCGATGCTGGCGGTGTTGGCCGCGGGCAGCCCGTTGCGGTCGAGGTTGGCGACGTCGTCGTTGCTGTAGTCACCCTCGGGGAAGCCGGTGGCACCCGGCGACGCGAGGGCGGCCAGATCGTTGGCGCGCTTGCTGGCGATGCCCAGGCTGACACCACCACCGATGAGGCCGGCGACACCGACCGCGGTGAGGGCTGCACCCGCGATGAGCTTGCCGCTCGCTCGCTTCGCGTCGTCCTCTTCGATCTCGTCTTCGATGGCGTCCTCGCGCTCGGAGCGACGGCTTGTCAGCTCGGGCGCGTCTTGGTTGTCGTGCTCGGCGGAGACCGGAGCCGACTCGACCACGGCGGCGGGCTCGGGCGTGGCCGCCTGCTGCTCGTCGCACTTGGACCGCTCGATCTCCAGGAGCTTCTCCTGCGCCTGCGAACGCGCCGGGTGATCGGACACGAGGTCGAGGAATCGCTGGAAGGAGGTCTTGGCCTTCACACAATCACCGAGCTCGAGCGCCGCCAGGCCGATGTTGTGATTGAAGATGTGAAGGGACGGCGCGTAGTTGTTGTACGCGTCCTCGAACTTGGCGAGCGCCGTGGCGGCGTCGCCGTTGTTGAGCGCGGCATCACCCTCGCCGTAGAGCTGCTTGGCCATGTTCATCTTGTCCTCGTCGGACATCGTCGAGGGGTCCTGGACGAGGTTCGAAGCGAGCGCGGGCAAGGGGGCCAGCGCCAACGACGAGGACAGGGCGAGGGCGAGGAAACCGTGAAGAGTGGTCATGAGCTCGTGGGACAAAGGGCGGAGCGAAGGATTTTCGCCTCATGCTGCACGGTCGGAAACCCGAGAGGTTCCCGACCGCGAACAGAACGCTAGCCAAACGGGTTGGCCGTCGCGGTCTTCTTCTTTTTCTTTTTCTTCTTCTTTTTCTTCTTGGGCTTGGTCTTGGGCGCTTGCGTCGGAGTGGCCGCAGGGGCGGCCGGATCCGCGGTGCCGGGCGCAGCCGTACCTGGGGCGGTACCCGGAGCGGCCGTGCCGGGAGCGGCGGCGGTCCCCGGCGCTGCACCAGGAGCGGCCCCCGGAGCACCCGGAGCCGCTGCGGCACCAGGAGCAGCACCCGGAGCACCCGGTGCGGCACCAGGGGCAGCACCCGGAGCCGCGACGGCGGCACCCGGAGCGCCCGGCGTACCGGGGGCAGCCGGAGTCGCACCTGGCGTGGGCGCGGGCGGCTCGGCCGGAGCCTCTTCCGTCTTGGTGTCTTGGGCAGCCGCGGCCGGTTTTTCCGGCTCGGGCTTGGGATCATCCCCGCCGAACATCACCATGGCGGCAACCACGCCGCCGAGCACGACGATACCGCCACCGATCCCCAACGCGAGGCCCGCGGTGGAGCTCTTTTGTTGGGGGGGAGGCTGTTGGTATTGCGCTGCCTGTTGAGCAGCTGCACCGCCTGCTGCACCAGCGGCAGCAGCAGCGGCCGCGGGGTCGGCCGGAGCCGGCGCCATCACGGTACCGCCGGGAACCGGTACAGGAGCTTCGGGCTCCTCCGGTTCCTCGGGCATGGTCGGGGTCATCGCGAGTTCGTCGACCAGCTGACCCAGCAAGTCGTCGAATGCGTCGGCGTTCTGGCCTTGTCGAGAATTACTCACGGCCTAGCGTCCTTTCCTCCGGGCGTCACCGCGGGCGGAGTGTACCTTTTCGGTCTTTCGTCGGACAAGGGAAACACAGTCCTAGCGCACCGAGGGCATTGCCCGCGGCGAAGGGTCGGTGGTGCCTCGATCGTGGTCCGAGCCGAGGCTCGCAAGCGACCGGACCAAGGCTTCGACTCGTTGCCGAAGCTCGACCAGTCGGCGAGCCCGGCGCGGGTCGGGAGTGATTGGAGCCCGGTGAGGCGTGGCATGTTCAGCGGTCGAAGCACCCAGGGAAACCCCTCGTTCGCCGTACGTAGCACGGTCCTTGGCACGCTTTGTTCCGGGGTTGGAAGGTGGAGTTGCGTAGAGCCGATAGCGGCGCTCGTCCATGTACAGCGCCCGGCTCACCTCGAGTTGTAACGCATGCAGGCCCTCGGCTGGTCTGCCGAAACGACGCACCAGCTCGCCCCCGAGATACGGGTCGTTGAGCGTTACGCGCAGCGACGAATCGTGGCCCTGGCCCTTTTCGAGGGCGTTCATTGCGGTTTGCTCGAACCGGCGATCGCAGGCCTGGCCAGCGAGAGTGCCGAGCACCAGGTCGACGCCGACCGAGCTGGGCATGCTGTGGGCGTCCAGCAGCACGGCGAAGCCGAAGCGCTTGCGACGACGCTCGAGCAAGATTTCGAGGGCCTTCAAGTACGGCGCATGGAAGCGTTCGATCCGTTCGCGAAAGCGGGCGTAGGGAAGGGGCCCGTTCAGTAGTCGGACGTTGCCGATGGCCGCGGCCCACACGACCCCGCGCCCGGGTCGACCGGCGTCACGATCGGCCTCGGGCTCCTCGCGGGTCGGGACCACGCCGGGACTCTTGCGAGGCCGAGGCGCGGGGTGGTCGGGAACGATCCGACGAGAAACATCGTCGGCCGCACGGTTGAGATCTGCCACGAGCCGGCTGTAGATCGCGGTGACCGATGCACCGAAATGTGGGCATGAATCGTACAGTGTATGTACGTCGTAGTCCGAGTTCCGCGGGAAGTCGGCCTGAGGCTTCGGCGGGAGATCGTGCGGCCACGCCAACCCGACATGCGGGAAGCTGATCACCAACGGGGACCAGACGCGGCCGGGGGTGAAGCGCACCGGCATGCGTGCCCCGGGCGGCAAACCCAGGTCCTCGGAGGAAAGGCGCTCGTATGCAGCGTCGGTCATCGACGACAGAACCCGAAGAGCTTACCAGGCGTCGTCTCCAGACCCCAGAAAACGGGTGCGGAAGCGTAGGCAAATATCCTGTATTTGCCCTCAAACCCCCACCAAAATGAGCGTCTGGTCACTTTTTCTCGGAAAGACGTCGGGTTCCCGGCGTCTGAGTTTGTGGACATGGCGGGGCTCGAGTCTCTCCCGCGCGCCCCCGGTCGACTGGACCTCGACCGGGTGGGGTGAGCCCGAGCCCTAACGGAGCCTCTGACGACGCCGCAGCTTCCCGCTGCGGCGTTTCTTTTTTGGTTCGATCTCGGCGGGGTGATCGCCGGCCGTGTCGGCCTCGAGATCGCGATTGGATTCGAAAAGGCGAGAGGCCCACCGCTTGGTGCGGTGAGCCTCTCGTTTGGTGACCCCACGGGGAATCGAACCCCGGTTTCTGGGATGAGAACCCAGCGTCCTAACCGCTGGACGATGGGGCCGTGTGGTTCGGGGACAAGGATTCGAACCTTGATTAACTGGACCAGAACCAGTCGTCCTACCATTGAACGATCCCCGACCAGGTCGTTCGTCGTTGCGTCTGGGTGCCGGAAGATGCGCAAAGCCGAAGGCAGTGTCAAGCGTTATTGGGTGTGAAAACTCCGGCCTTGGTTTCGGGCCCGTTTGCCGGTCGATCCACTAGCGGTACCCTGCCGCCATGTCGACTCGCGTGAAAACCGCAGATCGCGCTTCTCGTGGCCGTCGCTCGCTCCTGGTGGCGTTGGCGACGATCGGACTGGCTTCGGTTCCCGCGTGCCGAGGCGGCGCGCCGTCGGGCCAGGAGGACGGCGGCAAGCAAGCTCCGGCCGCTGCGGATTCGAAGAAGGTCGACGACCCCGCCGTCGCCGACGGTGCGCGCAGCATGCCCGCCGTCGAGGCCGAGCCGCCCCGCGTCGCGGTGGGCACACAAGGAGCCGTCTCCAGCGCCGAGGCCAACGCGTCTCGGATCGGCGTGGAGGTCCTGAAAAAGGGAGGCAACGCCGTCGATGCGGCGGTGGCCGTGGGGTTTGCCCTGGCGGTGACGCATCCGTCGGCGGGCAACTTGGGCGGCGGTGGCTTCCTGGTGGTGCGCTTGGCCGACGGCAAGACGGCGGCGATCGACTACCGGGAGGAAGCGCCCGGGGCTGCGTCGCGCGACATGTACCTCGACGCCAAGGGCGAGCCGAGCAACGAGCGCTTGCTGGGGCCCAAGGCGGCCGGCATTCCGGGCACGGTGGCCGGCCTGGCCAAGGCCCACGAGCGCTTCGGTACGCTGCCCTGGAAGGACTTGGTCGAGCCCGCGGTGCGCTTGGCCAAGGACGGGCACACCCTCGATTCGTTCCACGCCAAGGACCTGTCGTCCGGCTCGGGGCGCATGATCAAGGCGGGCTTCAAGGACTCCGCGGCGTACTACCTCAAGGCCGACGGCACCGAGTACGCGGAGGGAGACACCTGGGTCCAACCCGAGCTCGCACAGACCCTGCAGGCCATCGCCGACGGCGGTCCCCGGGCGTTTTACGAGGGGCCGCTGGCCGAGCGGATGGCGGCCGAGGTCAGCAAGGCGGGCGGCATCTGGAAGGCCGCGGACCTCAAGGCCTACGACGCGGAAGAGCGCGAGCCGATCGCGTTCGACTATCGCGGCCACCAAGTGATCACGATGCCTCCGCCCTCCGCGGGCGGCATCGTACTGCGGCAGCTGCTGGCCGCGTCGGAGTCGATGAACCTGCAGCAGCACCCCTGGCGCGGGCTCGACGAGGTGCACCTGTTCACCGAGGCCATGCGCCGCACCTATGCCGACCGCAACATGCTGCTGGGCGACCCGGGCTTCGTCGAGCTGCCCATGGACTCGCTGCTCGACACCAAGTACGTCGCCAAGCGCATGTCGGACATCGATCCGAACAAGGCGACGCCCTCGGACGAGGTCGGGGCCGGGCTGCCCGTGGGGCGCGAGTCCGAAGAGACGACGCACTTTTCCGTCGTCGACGGCCAGGGCAACGCGGTCTCGAACACGTACACGCTCAACCTCGGCTTCGGGGCGAAGTTCGTGGTGCCGGGCACGGGCGTGCTGCTCAACAACGAGATGGACGACTTCTCGGTCAAGCCGGGCTCGGCCAACATCTTCGGCCTGGTCCAGGGGGAGCCCAACAAGATCGAGCCGGGTAAGCGCATGCTCAGCTCGATGACCCCCACCATCGTCGTGCACGAGGGCGAGCTTCGGGCGGTGGTCGGTACGCCGGGCGGCCCGACCATCACCACCACCGTGGCCACCATCATTCGCGGGATGATCGACTACGACCTCACCCTCGATCAGGCCATCGCCTCGCCCCGCGTGCATCACCAGTGGAAGCCGGACCAGATCTGGGCCGAGGATCGCCTCGACGACGCGGTGGAGACCGGGCTGCAGGGCAAGGGGCACGGCCTCCGCACCCGCGGGGGCATGGGCCACGCCAACTGCATCGAGGTCGACCCGAAGACCAAGGGCTTCGTGGCGGTGGCCGACGTCGAGCGCGACGGCGGAGCCGCGGTTGCCTACTGACAACGGGACACCTGCAAGGATGGACGCGAAGATGACCGGTGCGACCGTCGTCCTGTTCGATATCGACGGAACCCTGCTCACCGCCAAGGGAGCGGGGCGTCGAGCCATGGAAGAGGGCTTTGCCGCGGTGATCGGCAGCAGCCACGGCTTGGCGTCGATCCGCTTCGCGGGCGGCACGGACCCCGCGATCGTGCGCGAGGGGCTGGAGGCGATGGGGCAGGCGGTGGACGACCGCCGGATCGACGCCGTCATCGAGGCCTATCTCGAGCGCCTGCCTCCGCAGCTCGAGGCGGCTCCGCCCGTCGTGCTGCCTGGGGTGCTCGCGATGCTCGATCGGCTGGAGCCCATGACCGACGTCGCCATCGGGATCGGCACGGGCAACGTGGAGGCCGGGGCACGGGCCAAGCTGCGGGCGGCCGGGCTCGATGAGCGCTTCGGGTTCGGCGGCTTCGGGTCCGACCACCACCTGCGGGCCGAGCTGTTGCGGGCGGGCGCACGCCGAGGGGCGGCCGCGTTGCAGCGCTCCGAGTCCGAGTGCGCGGTCCTGGTCATCGGCGATACGCCCAAGGACGTCGCCGCGGCGCATGCCATCGGGGCCCGCTGCATGGCCGTCGCCACCTCCTACTACGACGCCGACGCGCTCCGAGCCACGGGAGCCGACCTGGTCGTGGAGGATCTCGAGCAGCCCGAGGCCATGGCCTGGCTGCATGACCAGATCCGGGCCGCCTGACGAAAAACGCTCGCGATCCCAAACCTTTGGGTCGATCATACGGACTGCGTGCGGCGTGCGCAGACCGCGATTAGCTCGATTCGAGTCGCCGTTCGTTAGGGGGCCTCGGCGATGGAGCGTATTGGCGAATACCTGGTGTCTCGTCTCATCGGTGAGGGTGGGATGGGGAAGGTCTATGAGGCGGAGGAGCGGCTTTCGAAGCGCAAGGTCGCGCTGAAGGTGCTGCGACCCGAGCTGGCCCGCAACGAGGACGGCCGCCGGCTGTTCCTCAACGAGATGACGATCTTGGCGCATCTCGACCACGCCAACGTGGTGCGGTGCCTGGCCTGTACCGAGGTCGACGGCGACCTGGTGATGGCGCTCGAGTACCTCGAAGGGCCCACCTTGCGGCAGGTGCTGTCGGATCGCGGGCGGATCTCGTGGACCGAGGCGGCCGCCATCGTGGTGCAGATCGCCGCCGGTCTGGGCGCGGCCCATCGCCAGGCGCCGCCCATCGTGCATCGCGACCTCAAGCCCGAAAATGTCATCGTGCTGCCCGACGGGCGGGTCAAGGTGATGGACTTCGGCATCGCCAAGGTGCTCGAGGCCATGCGCAAGGGCACCACGCAGTCGGTGGGCACCTTGCAGTACATGAGCCCGGAGCAGATCGACGCGGGCGAGATCGGGCCCGCCACCGACCTGTATGCGCTGGGGCTGGTGTTCTACGAGCTGCTCAGCGGGCAGCCGCCGTTTTGCTCCGCCTCGCCGCGAGAGCTGCTCAACCTGCAGTGCACCGAGCCGCCGCCGCCCTTGCCCGATGATGTCCGCAAGGGCTTGCCGCGAGGTGTCGAGCGCTTGGTGTTTGCGTTGCTGCAAAAGGACCCGAAGGATCGGCCGGAGTCGGCCGACGATGTGATCGAGACGCTCGAGCCCTTCGCCGCGGCCGAGCTGGATCTGGGCGTGGGCATACCGGCGGGCGGCAGCACGTCGAAGTCGCCATCGAGCTCGGGGGCCCGCGCGTCGTCCTCGGGGCGCGCGGCCGTCGATACCGATCTACCTTCGCCGGCCGAGGCGGGGGCAGGCAGCACCCCCTCGCCCGTGGCCCGGCCCCCGGTGGCGGCGGCGGACACCATCGGCCTCATCGAGCGCGCCAGCGGACCGAGGCAAATCTCGGGCTCCATGGCGCTGGTCATCATCGTGGTGCTCTCGGCGATGGCGGGGCTGGTCACCTATCTCGTGCGCACGGGCGAGGCCTCGGGCGCGCCGATCGACTCCAGCGCGGTCACGGCGGTGGCCCAGCCCGGGCGGTGAGCCAGTCGTGACGGACCCGTCCAACTCCTCGACCTCAGAAGAGACTGCGCCCGCCCAGGCAGTGAAAGAGCGGCGAGACGTCGGGCGGGCTTCGTGCTCGACCCTCGTCGATGGCTCGGAGCTATGGCGGTGGTCCGACCCGGCAGACCCGGCGGTGGTTCGGATCGGGGCCTGGGAGGGGCTCGGGGGGTTCACGAAATCCGGCGTCGACCAGCAGGGCGCCTGGCAGTGGCGACCCGCGGCGGCGCAGCGACTCGACGCCTGGCTTCGCGAAGGACCGCATGCGTGGGCCGAGGTTCGATCGGTGGTCGTCGCGGTGGTCGAGCGCCTGCAGTGGTGCGAAGCCCGGGCGTTGTTCCCCGGGCCGCTGGATCCGGCCGAGGTCGTGCTCGACGAAGCGGGCGAGGACGTCGTGTTGCGGGCCGACGCGATGCTGCGGTCGCTGTGTGGAGACACGGCCGCGGAGACGACGGGCAGCCCCGGGCTCTCGCGTTGGGTGCCGCCCGAGCAGGCCAACGGCGAGCCGTGGGACAACGCCGCGAATCGCTACGTGGTGGGCCTGGTGCTGTACCGCGCGCTGTGTGGGCATCATCCGTTTTCTGGGCAGGGGCTGCGCCGTGGGCTGCAGCAGCAAGCCCAGCAGGGGGCGGCGCCGTTCCCCGACGAGGTCGCACGCGAGGTGCCGCCGGGGTTGCAGTCGCTTTGTCTGCAGCTGCTCGAGCCGCAGGTGTCCGGTCGGCCCGCGTCGGCGAAGGCGGTCGCGCAGCGCCTCGAGTCGCTCGAGTCGCCGCCAGCCGCCAGCCCGCCCGAGCGCCCGCGTACGCCGAACGTCACCCAGGCTCCCGTGGCGGTCGTTCGAGCCAAGAAACCGGCGACGCCCAGTCCTCCGCGTGCGGCGTCGGCCGGCCACCGTGGCGATCGCTGGTGGCGACGCGTCGGCATCGTGGCTCCGCTGGTCGGTGGGGCTGCGCTCGCGCTGGGCATGAGCACGTTCGTCGAACCGCCGGCCCCGGCCGCCCCGCCACCCCAGGTGGGAGACGCTGCCCCGCTGACGCTGGACCAGACCTCCGCGGACGATTGCGCCGCCTGTCACCCGCGCCAGGTCGCGCAGTGGAGTCAGTCGGTCATGGCTCATGCCGCGCGCAGCCCGATGTTCCAGGCGCTCGAGATCCTGATCCAAGAGCAGGTCGGTCGTAGCTTCGATTGCCCCGAGGGCGCGGGCGCGCTGCGGAGCGTGGACCCGCGCACCGCCTGTCGCGAGCCCAACGAAGGGCGGGCCATCACCGGTTCCGGCGGCGAGCTGTGGTGCGTCAACTGCCACGCCGCGGGCGAGAACCTCAAACCGGTCATGCCCGCGTGGGACGGCCGCGCGCGCAACTCTGCCAGTCGTCGTCCGCTTCGTGACCTGCTGCCCGATTCGGCGATGGAGGGCATCTCCTGCGCCGTCTGCCACACCACGCACGGTCCGGTGCGCCCGGGCGACGAAGAACTGGGGCGCTACGAGGGCAACCCGGGCTGGGTCTCGTTCATCACGGGCGATCGGTTTTCGTCGCGACCGGAGGACCGACGCGGGCTCTTCGGCATCGCCAACAGCGGCTACTCGCTCGACCCTGGGGTGCTGATCGCCGGGCCGGGCGATGACGACCGTGTGCCCGGAGGGGCCCATCGACGCACGCCGCCCGAGACCCGGGAGTACCTGCGTCGCAGCGAGTTCTGCGGGGCGTGCCACGACGTGCGCCTGTTCGGGACCGACGTCGTGGGGGCGCGCGATCGGGGCGAGCACTTCAAGCGCCTGCGCAATGCCTACTCGGAGTGGGACGCCTGGGCCACGGCCGAGCGCCGGGCGGGGCGGCAGCCCGCGTCCTGCCAGGATTGCCACATGAGCGAATTCCCGGGCCTGTGCGTGCCCGATGGCGACGGCCTCGGGGCATCGTTCATCGATCCCGGCGCCACTGCGCTGTTGCGGGCGTGCCCGCCCGGAACCCACTTCGAGTCGCGACAGCCCGGCGACTACCCCAAGGGCCGGGCCTCCATCGCGTCCGACGAGGCGACGATCACCACCCACTACTTCTCGGGCGTCGATGCTCCGCTGACTCCCGGCATGGTCGAGGAGCTGATCGAAGACCCGCGCCTCGACGAGACCGGCGTGCCGCGGGGGCTCAGCCCGCGACGCGACATCCTGCTGGGCCGAACCTTCCGCTTCGAGGTGCGCGGGGCCGAGGCTCGTGGGGGGCTGCTCACCATCCCCGTCGAGCTCGAGAACGAAAACGCCGGGCACCGGGTCCCGGCCGGCTTCTCCCAGGAGCGCGAGATCTGGGTGCACCTGAGGGTGACCGACGCCGAGGGACGGCTCGTCTACGAAGTGGGGCGGGTCGATCGCGGCGACGAGGACCTGCACGACAAGCAGTTCGTGCGCGTCAACGTCGATGATCGCTTGGTCGATGCCCAGGGCCAGCCGCAAGGCGTGTTCGGGGCCGACGTTCGCGACGGGCCCGACGTGCCGCAGTGGAGCCCCTCGCCCCGCCTGGGCGGCTCGCGGTTCCGCGGCAAGGGCCTCATCAACCTGCAAAACGGGTTCTTGCGCTGTGTGACCTGCATCGGGCGGATCGACGCGTCCGGGCGCTGCCAGCCCTTGCCGGGGCAGGGCAACTTCCGCGCCGATCGCTTTGCCGACGGCCAATACGACCTCGATACGGGGGAGTGCGGCTCGAACCTCGTGGGTGACGAAGCGTTGTTCGAGATTTACTTCCCGGTCGGCGCTCTCGATGCCACCCGCGGAGGCACGCGGGGCCCGGATGCGATCATCGACACCCGCTCGGCGCCGCCGGGCGTGCCGCTGCGCTACGCCTACGAGCTTCCCACCAACGGCGCCTCGGGTCCGTTCACCGTCGATGCGCGGCTGATGTTCCGGGCCTTCCCTCCGTTTCTGGTGCGAGCGTTCGCCGACTACGAGGCGATTCAAGACGCGCGAGGCAACCGACCCAGCGGGCCCCTGGTGACCCACGATATGCTCGAACGGCTCGAAGTGGTCGAGCTGAATCGGGTGCGCGTGACCCTTCCATGAACGACGCTTGGTCCGAGGTCTGGCGGGCGCCCGTATTGCGGGCGCTCGACGATCCGGCCCGACGAGCCCTGAGCGCGGCCGGTCGGATCCGAGACCTGCCGCCGGGGCATCGGATCTTCACCGAGCGCGATCCGGCCGACGCCCTGTACGTGGTGCTCGAGGGCAGCGTGGAGCTTCGGGCCCAGCGGCGTGGCGACGAGGCGGTGTCGCGACTGCGCACCGCGAGAGGGGGCGATACCTTCGGCGAGGAGGCGCTCGGCGGCGCAGGCTCGCGGCGGGGGCAGGCCTGGACCGAGGACGCGACGCGCGTGGCCGAGCTGCCCGCGGCCTTGTTTCTGCGCGGGGTGGGGCGCAGTGGAGGCGCGCCCCTGGCCGAGCGAGAGCTGCGAAGGCTGCGGCGCAACGCCACGGGAGACCTTCTGCGCACGATGGCGGCCACCCGCACGCTGGCCGAGGCCGAGCTCGATCGGGTGATCGATGCCGTCGTGCCCGAGACGCGCTCGCGCGGCGCCATCATCTACGCCCAGGGAGACCCCGCCGATGGCCTGTGGCTGGTGGTGGACGGGTTGGTGCAGCTCCAGACGGAGACCGACGACAAGATCCACGTGCAGGCCTACCTGACCCGGGGCGACGGCTTCGGCGACCAGGAATCGCTGTCGGGCGACACGCGATCCGCCGCGGCGGTGGCGATGGGGGAGACCCGGTTGCTGCGCTTGCCCGCATCGGTGCTTCGTAGCCTCGTCGACCGCAATCCGGGCCTGGTCGATGCGATGCGGCGTATCGCCCAGGCTCGCGAGCAGCGGCAGGTGGAGGCGGTGGGCGGTGCGGCGGCGCGCTCGACCCAACACGTGTTCAAGGACCTGTACCGCATGCAGATGGCCCGCTCGCTGCTGGTCATCGACCAGGAATCCTGCGTGCGTTGTGGCCACTGCGCGTGGACCTGCGAGTCGCTGTATGGCGTGTCTCGTTTGGTGCGGCGGGGAGACAAGATCCTCACGCCGATGGGGGAGGGCGGGGACGCGTTGCACAGCCTGCTGGTGCCCAACTCCTGCCAGCACTGCAAGAACCCGGTGTGCATGATCGACTGCCCCACGGGCGCGATCGGTCGTGACCTCGAGGGGGAGGTCTTCATTCGCGACGCGCTGTGCACGGGATGCGGCAACTGTGCCAAGGCGTGCCCCTGGGAGAACATCCGCATGGCGCCACGGCCCACGGCACCACGTCGCGAGGATCCGGTCGAGGCGTTGTCGGCCGAGCTGGCGACCAAGTGCGATCTGTGTCGCGGCTACGAGGCGCCCGGGTGCGTGCAGGCCTGTCCCACGGGCTCGCTGGTGCGACTCGACCCGAGCCGCGACGTGGCCGAGGTGGCCGCGGTGCTGGGCACGGGGGCGTCGGCGTCGGACGACACTCCCGCGATGGCCGGCCGGGCGCGGGTGCACGGGGTGGTGCGGGGCCTCGGTGTCGTGGTCGGCCTCGGTCTCGGCGCGACCGGGCTGCGGCTGCAGCAGGTCGGCACCTGGGTCCCCGGGCAAGACCAGGGGCTCGTCGCAGGAATCGTGGCGGCGGTCGGCATGCTCGGTTTGCTCTCCTACGCCGCGCCCAAGCGCATCTCGGGCCTGTGGATGAAGCGTCGGCGCAAGACCAGCGCCGCGCGTCGCCTGGCCGCGCAGTCCGAGGGCCAGACCGAGACGCGCCCCGTGCCTCGCTCCAAGGTTCGCGGCTGGCTCAGCCTGCACGCGGTGCTCGGCATGCTCACCATGGCTGCGGTGCTCGGGCACGCCGGCCTCCGGGTGCCCAACAACCCCGCGGGAAGCCTCGTGGTCGCCTTTTGGGCGGTCTCGGTGCTCGGGATCTTCGGTGCCGTGGTCTATCGCGTGGTGCCCCGTCGCCTCGCTCGGCTGGAGCGCCGCGGTGACCTCCCCGAGGATCTGAAGGCCGAGCGCCAAGCCCTGCTCGATCGACTCTTCGTGCGGGCCAGCGGTCGCGACGACCTGGTCAAGACGATCGCCAGCCGGGTGCTGGTGCCCTATGCCCGCGCCCCGCTGGGACCCTTGCGGCTGCTCGCCTCGGGGCGAAGCCTGGCCGAGGAGCGAGCACGCCTGACCGTTCGCATCGACACCATGCGGCAGGGCAGGGGCGATGCCCGCCTCGGCGGCCTGGACGAGCTGGTGACCATCGCGGTGCAGCTGCGGGCACTGCCCTTGCGTCGCGGGTTGACGGCGGGTCTGCGGGGATGGCTGCCGCTGCACATCGTGGTGTCGGCGGTGGCCTTGGCTTTGCTCGGTGTCCATGTGGCGCTGATGCTGGGGGGACCGTGAGCGAGCCGTCGCCGCCCTCCGAGGGCATGTTCTCGGCGCCCGCGTCCAGCGTAGGGCGGCGTCGGACCGCGCCTCGGGCCGAGCACACGAGCGACGTGCTGCGCTTCCGTGGCGTGTTGGTGGCGGCCGTGGGCGCAGCGTTGGCCATCGTGGCGGCGGTGGTGGGCAGCGTCGATCCGGTGCGCAGTCGATCTCCGGGGCCCTTGTCTCGCCCCCACGTCGCGGCGCAGCTGAGCTGTGCGAGCTGCCACGTGGACGAACAACCGATCGTGGACCAGTGCGTCGGGTGCCATGGTCCGCACCCCTCGGTGCGACCGGGTCATCGACGCCTGGCGCAGGCAGGCACCCTACGCTGCTACGACTGCCATGCGGTCCATGTCGACAACGGCGGCGTGGCGTTCACGCCCGAGGGCGCCGTGTGGCGCTATGGCCCGGGGTCCGAGCAGCGCGTCCCGGACCTGCCGGGGCCCAGCGAGCTGGCGAAGGAACAGCGCGTGCCCGTGGTGCCCTTGGCTCGTTGCGCCCGCTGCCATCGCACCAACGCCCCGCTCGATCCGATGGGGCGCTGCGCCATCGGGTCCGACGAGCAACTCGGGGAGGCGCGCCCCACCGTGTGCTTCGACGAACATCGAGCCTTTGCCACCGACGCGTTTTCCGGGGGCGAAGCGGTCTACGAGCGCTCCCGGCTGTGGGCGGTCGCCCGCGAGGCGGTCGCCCGAGTGCCCGTGCTGCCCCCACCGAAACGCGAAGGCCCCGGCTCCTGGTGGTGGCTCTTGCTCGCAGGCGGCGTCGGTCTGCTGTCCTGGGGCATGGTGCGGATCGGGGCTCGGTGGTTCGGGCGCCGGACAACCTCCACCACGACCACCCCGGTCGAGCCCCCCAAGATCCGCCGACTCCCGCAGATCGACACCACGACGTGCATTGGCTGCCACGCCTGCGTCGATGCCTGCCCCTACGACGTGCTCGAGGTCCGCAGCTTCGTGGCCCACGTCGTGCGCCCCGACGATTGCTGCGGGCTGACCCTGTGCGAGCAACGCTGCCCCAACGGCTCGCTGGTGATCACCGATGGCGAGCCCATCGAAGACCGCCCCCGCGTCGACGAGCACCTCCAGTCCATCGACACGCCTGGGGTCTTCGTGGCCGGCGACCTCACCGGGCTGCCGCTCATCCGCAACGCGATCAACCAGGGCTCGCAGGCGGCCGCGGCCGCGATCGAGAGCCTCCGCGGCGAGCCCCGGTCCGGCGATGCGGAGCGGCTCGACCTGCTGATCGTGGGCTCGGGCCCGGCCGGGCTCAGCGCGTCCTTGGCCGCGACCGAAGCCAACCTGAAGTACGCCACCCTCGAGCAGGGCAGCGTGGCCGAGAGCATCCAGTCGTTCCCGCGCGGCAAGCTCGTGTTCGATCAGCCCCTGGGGCTGCCGCTCGAGGGCGATCTGTGGCTGCGCGAGTCGACCAAAGAAGAGCTGCTGGGGCAGTGGCGCCGCATCATTCGCGCCCGCGGGCTGGCCATCCACGAGCACACCCGCGTGGTCTCCATCGATGCGCGGCCCGGCGAGCATCCCTCGTTCGAGATCGAGGCCAGCACCCACGAGGGCCCACGGCAGTGGCGAGCGCGTCGGGTGATCCTCGCGCTCGGCCGCCGCGGGACGCCGCGCAAGCTCGCCGTGTCCATCCCCGAGGCGGTGGCGTCCCGGGTGCACTACAGCATGGCCGACGCCCGCAGCTTCGCCGGCCAGCGGGTGGTGGTGGTGGGGCTCGGTGACGTGGCCATGGAGGCCGCGGTGGCGCTGGCGCGACAGCCCGGCACCACCGTCACGATCTCGTATCGGGGCGACGACTTCCGCCGCGGCAAGGGGCGCAACATCGAGCAGGTCCAGCGCCTGGTGGCAGCGGAGCGCATCGACCTACGCCTGGGCACCGAGGTCCAGGCGGTGACCGAAGACGCCGTGACCCTCAGCCACGCGGACGGGCCCGTCGAGCTGCCCTGGGACACGCTGCTGGTCATGATCGGCTCCAAGGCGCCTTGGGCCTTTCTGGAAGCGGCAGGGGTCCGACGCGGCCGCGCGCCGTCGCTTTGACGGGCCCCGAAGTCCGGTCGACGCCGTGCCTCCAGCTGGCGTAAAATGCGCAAACGCTTGGTGTCGCAGGCCCGTCAGATCGACGGTGCTCGTCGTGCGTATCGACCTCCGGGCGCGTTTGTTGCGCAAGGGAGTCGTCACCATGAAGCTCGGGACCGTCGCGTTGCTCTCCACCTTGGGGATGGCCCTCACCAGTATGAGCGTGTGGGCCCTGACCCCGCCGACGGGCGGCCAATCGGGTTCTCCGGCCCCGCAAACGGCTGCCGCGGCGGTCCGGCCCTCCACCGGGGGCGGCGGAGGGGGCAGCTTGCTCGCCGATCTCGTGGGGGGCTCCGACGGCGCGACCTTCACCTCGGGCTCGACCCTCATGCTCGAGGGGCGCCTGGGTCATCCCACCGTCGATGGCGCCCGCGACAACGAGACCTTCCTGATGCTCAACGTGGCCGCGGCCGCCGAGGAGCTGGCCTCGACGCCAGCCCCGGTCAACCTCTCCATCGTCATCGATCGCTCCCGCTCGATGGAGGGTCGACGCCTCGACAATGCTCTGTCCGCCGCACGGGGCATGATTCGCCGCCTTCGCGATGGCGACACGGTCAGCGTCGTCACCTACAACACCGACACCTCGGTGGTGGTCCCGGCCACCGTGCTCGACCGCCGCACCCGCGAGAGCGTGCTGTTCTCGTTGCGTGGCGTCGAGGCCCGCGGCCATACCTGCATCTCCTGCGGCATCGAGACCGGCCTCGACACCATGGGCCAGCGCCCCGGGGTCTCCCGCATGCTGCTGCTCAGCGACGGCGAGGCCAACTCGGGCATTCGCGACGTGCCGGGCTTCCGCACCCTGGCCGAGAAGGCCCGCAGCCGCGAGGTCGCCATCAGCTCCATCGGCGTCGACGTCGACTACAACGAGCGAGTCATGTTCGCGGTGGCCCAAAGCTCCAACGGCCGCCACTACTTCGTGGAGAACGAGGCCGGGCTACCTCGCATCTTCGACGAAGAGCTCGACAGTCTGGTCCGCACGGTAGCCAACCGGGCCGAGGTCGAGGTCGACCTGGCGCCGGGCGTGGAGGTCCTCGAGGTGCTCGACCGCAGCTTCACCCGCGATGGCAACCGAGTCTTTGTGCCCTTTGGTGCCTTCGCGATGGGGGACACCAAGACCCTGCTCATGCGGGTGAGGGTCCCTCGCGGTCAGTCGGGCGACCTGCCCGTGGCCGAGGTGAAGATGCGCTACGAAGACCTCACCCGGTCTCGCCCCGGTCTTTGCGAGGGCTCGCTCATCGCCCAGCGCACCGACGATCCGGCGAAGGCCGATCCCCTCGATCCGATCGTCGAGGCCCGGCTGGCGCGGGCCGAGACCGGCGCCGCGCTGCGTCGCGCCAACGAGCTGTTCAACGAGGGCGACATCGAAGGGGCCCGACGCACGCTGGGCAGCAGCACCGGTCGCATTCAGAAGCGCCGTCGGGCCAGCCGCAACAAGGCGAAGAAGGCGGATCAGCCCCTGCTCGACCAGGACTTCGAGCGTCAGCTCAGCACGCTCGAGCAAGCGCAGAAGGGCTTCGAGGAGGCGGCCTCCGAGGCCGCGCCGACCAGCAGTCGCCGCGGCAAGGCCCAGGTGCGGAGCAACGCCAGCTCTCTGGACGAACTCGGCCTGTAGCGGCCGGGTGCTCACGGTGCCGCGGCGGAGCGAGCGGCCGCGGTTCGGATGGTAGGCGACTGTGGGCGAGGGGACGGGCCGCCGTCTGAACACGGACGAGCCTCACGCACGGATTTGTCGCGCTTGCCCTGGTCTTTGGGCCAGGGGCAGGTATCATCGTGCGCCCGAACCATGCAGGTCGCAGTCGGAAAAGACGTCGAAGCAGTCTGTCGCAAGTGTGGCGAGGTCTGGCACGTCATCGTAGCCGTCGAGACGGGCAAGATCATGAAGGTCCAATGCAAGCAATGCATGGCCTATCACCGCTACAAGCCCCCCGAGGGTGAGGCCCGGGTCGATGCCGCCCCGCGCCGCCGCGCCGCGTCGAGCTCCACCGCCACCAAGAAGAAGACGACTCGGAAGAAGACGGCGAAGAAGAAGGCGAAGAAGTCGCCCTACGACGAGCCGCTGACCGAGCCCGATCTTTCGCGGCCGATTCGGCCCTACAACATGAACGATCGCTACCAGCCGGGTGATCGCGTGCAGCACCGCAAGTTCGGCGAGGGCGTGGTCGAGATCATCACCGGCCAGGGCAAGATGAACGTCTTCTTCGAGGACGGCCGCAAGACCTTGGCCCACGACCGGGGCGGCTAGTCGCCTCAGCTCGTCTCATCGTTGCCGCCGTCGGGCCCGTCGTGACCCGCGGCGGCTTCGCAATTGGCCTCGGGGCGTCGCCTACGGGTACTGGGCCCGCAGGTCCAGGGCGTCGAAGTAGCCGTCGCAGAAGCTGCCGGCCGCCTTGCGGCAGTTGGCCTCGACACGAATGGTGCGGGTGCCCGCGGGGACGATCCGGGACTCGTCGAATTGCGTCCACGCGTTCGTCGACGTCCAGTCCATGGTCCACGTCTCGAGGTTCGCTCCGCCGCCGTCGCGGTAGAAGATGCGGAAGCGGATCTCGTCGTTGTTGAATTCGAGCGAGCGAGCGAAGCCGCTGAAGGCAAAGCGCATGGCCCCCGCATCGATGGTGGCCGCCCACGCGTCGGCGGCCACGTCCTGTCGTAGCCGGAACGCTTCGTTGTTGGGGCCCCCGGCGGCCACGATGAAGTTCGAGCCTTCCTGCGGGGTGAGCCAGCCTCCCGTGGTCCAGCCCCCGACCACCGCGGTCCAACTCAGCGGGGGCTCGCCTCCGTCCTCCCCGCCGGGGTTGGCCAGCAAGTTGCCGCTCTGGCCCTGTCCGCCGCCGCTGAGGGGCCGCTCGGCGTCGCTGGCCGCGTCGTAGGACACGGCGACCATGCCGTCGTAAAGGCCCAGATCCTGCGGGCTGAAGCGAACCTCCAGCGTGCACTCCTCCCCCGGATCGAGGGTCTCGCCACACGAGCCTCCGTTGCCGGGGTAGCTGCCCCCGTTGAAGTCGAAGTCGGCGCCCGTGGTCGAGCCCGACATGCCCGTCGCCGTCCCGTCGCCACCGTTGGTCACGGTGAACACGTGGAGTTCTTGCTGCTGGATCGGCACGTTGCCGAAATCGAAGACCGAGCCGTCGGAAATCTCGAGGGCGGCGGCCCCTGGATCGTCTCCGGTGCCCACGGTGGTGTCTTCGCCGGGGCCCGTGTCGGGATCGGTGGTCGCGGGCGGGGGGTCGTCGTCGTTACCCGTGCCTGCGGGGGCAGTGGAGGAACCGTCATTGCCGGGGGTGTCGCTCGTGGCCATCCCCATGCTGGTCGCGCTCGAAGTCGCTCCGTCCGAAGTACTGCCGACCGGGTCGCCCACGGTATTGGCCGCGGCTGTGCCCGCCCCATCCGCGTTGAGCTGACACGCCATCAATGGAAGCAGCAAGCATGTCCCGCAATACAGTCGCATCTAGCCATGAACGTACCATGGCCGGCCGTCGGATGGCCCTGCGCGGCCCATCCGTGGCTCGATTGTCGACGCGGGTGACGAAATTCGAGTGGGCCAGCTCGACGCTAGGACTTGCTGCCGCCACGACATGGCGGTGAGTCGGGGATCTGCTCCCCCCGGTCGGACCATTGCTTGCGGGTATAGGCGTGGATCGACAGTGCGTGCACGCTGCCCGCGAGTTCGTCGGCCAGGGCCGCGTTGATTTTGCGGTGGCGGCGCACGAGCGGCACACCATCGAAGCCGTCGGCGACGATGAGGACCTTGAAGTGGCTCTCGGTCGCCGGCCCGCTGTGCATGTGGCTCTCGTTGATCACCTCGAGGGCGGCGGGCGCCAGGGCGTCCACGAGCTTGTCGTAGATCTGCTGCTGCATCGACATGGGGCGCCGTTCCTCACTGCGCCGCGTCGGCGTCGTCGGTGGGGCCTTCGGTGCCCTTGGCCGGGGCGGGCAAGCCCGCCGCCACGAGCTCGGCGATGTCGAGGACCTCGATGTCCTCGTCTTTGTCGAAGTGCTTCACGCCGTCGCTGAGCATGGTCTTGCAGAAGGGGCAGGCCACCGCGACGGTGTCGACGTTGGCATCGACCACTTCCTTGGCCCGATTGACGTTGACGCGCTTTTCGGGCTCTTCCTCCATCCACATGCGAGCACCACCCGCGCCGCAGCAGAAGCCGTGGCGACGGTTGCGGTCGAGCTCGATGGGAGCGCTGCCGTTGACGGCGGCGAGGGCATTGCGAGGCTCGTCGTACACGTTGTTCCAGCGGCCGAGGTAGCAGCTGTCGTGGTAGGTCAGCTTGCGCTGCAGCGGCGAGTCGACCTTGAGCTTGCCGCTATCCACCAGGTGGGAGATGAGCTTGGCGTGGTGGATGACCTCGTACTTGCCGCCGAACTGCGGGTACTCGTTGGCCAGGGTGTGGAAGCAGTGCGGGCAGCTGGCGATGATCTTCTTGACCCCCGCCTCGTTCATCATCTCGACGTTCATCTGCGCGAGCATCTGGAACGCCATCTCGTTGCCGCCGCGGCGTAGCGTGTCGCCCGTGCAGGGCTCGTCCTCGCCGAGCACCGCGTAGTCGACCCCGGCTGCGTCGAGGCAGCGCACGAGCGCGCGGGTGGTCTTCTTGCTGATGTCGCTATAGCTGCCCGCACAGCCCACGAAGAGCAGGTACTCGGCCTCGGGCTTGTCCTCGATGGTGGGCACCGAAAGGTCGCTGGCCCACTGCATGCGGTCGCTCTGCGGCAGGCCCCAGGGGTTGCCGGAGTTTTCGATGTTGCCGAAGGTGTTGACCAGCTCGCCCGGGGTCCGCCCGCTCTCGTCGTTGAGCACGATGTGCGTGCGCATCTGGACGATCTTGAGGGGGTGGTCGATGAAGACGGGGCAGACCTCCTGGCAGGCACCGCAGGTGGTGCAGGCCCACAGGGTCTCGTCCTTGACCCGCCCGCCGACCAGCGGCTCCATGGCAGCGAGTTCTTCTTTGATCTGCTCGACCTGGTCGACCATCGGCTTGGCCGCGGCGTCGCCCTTGGCGGCTTCCCAGGCCTGCTCGCGCTTTTCCGCGGCCTCGAACTCCGGGGTGTCCTCCTCGGGGGGCAGGGGCTCGATGCCCGGCGCGGGGATGTCGGTCGACACGCCGATTTTCTTGGTCAGGTTCTGGATGTCGACGATCTTGAAGCCGCGCTCTTTCATCTCGTCTTTGAGGTCGTGCACCAGGTGCATCGGCGACAGCGGCTTCTCGGTCGCGAACGCGGGGCAGTAGGTGGTGCAGCGGGCACACTCGGTGCACGAGTAGTTGTCGAGCAGGCTCTTCCAGGTGAAGTCCTCCACCTTGCCCACGCCCCAGTTCTCCATGAGGGGCTCGGCATCGGGGTCGTCGGCCTCGCCGTCGAACAGCTGCAGCTTGGGCATCACCATGCGCTGCCCCTGGTCGCGGAGCAGGATGTTGGGGCCCGAGCCCAGCACGTGGATGTGCTTGGACCACGGCAGGTAGTTCAAAAAGCCGAGGATGACCGTCATGTGGCCCCACCAGTGGGCCTCACTGGCGATGTTCGACCACTTGGCGGCGTAGCTGGCGGTGACCGCTCCGCTGGCATCGACCGAGAAGATCCCCAAGACCTGACCAATGGTGCTGGCGACCGGCATGGCGGGGTCGACCGCGCCGCGGGCTGCCATGCCCCAGGCGTGGTGCCCGTAGTGGGTCAGCACCAGCGTGGTGATCGCCCCGAGGATGAGCATCGCGTCGAGGTTGGCCGGCACGAAGTCGGGCTTGATGAACAGGCGGCGAATGAGCGCGTAGGAGATGGCGACGAACACCACCGCGTTCATCACGTCGATCGCCATGCGAACCCCGAAGTAGATCGTGTCGCCCAGGACCGTGCCCAGCGTGAACCAGTGGCCGAGGAGCCCGCCGATGATCATCTCCGTCGTGGCGACGGTCAGGACGAGGAAGCCCCAGTAGATCGCCAGGTGGTGGTAGCTGCGCTTCTCCTCCATGACCTTGCGCTGGCCGAAGAAGAACTTGAACAAGCTGCCGATTCGATCGCACCAGGTCTCTTTCAGGCCGGAGGGCCGGCCGAGCATGGCGACCCGCGCAAACCGCGACACGTTGTAGATGAACAGCACGTGAGCGGCGAGAACGAAGAGAGCAAATGCGATCTGCTTGATCATGGGCGGTCCCCAGTCGCGTCCTGACCGACCGGTAGGCAGTGCGACTTCCGGGCCTATACCATAGGTCAGAGGCTCTGGCCCGGGTTTGTTCCGCGAATCGGCGCTCGCTCGCAGCTAGCGCCGAACTGGCAGTGGAGCTACTGTGAAAGAGATTGCCGACCATGGCGTGACCGCGCAGCATGCGCCAAGTACGATGAACCACCTGTGCCGGACCTCCTGCTGATCAGCGATTTGCACCTGGGATCGCACCTGCGGCCTCGCATGCGAGGCGAGTGGGTGCACCTGGCGTCGCGCATCGAAGAGAGCTTCCCGCGCTTCGTGGATCACTACCTCCGCGGCGGCCAGTGGCAGCTGATCATCAACGGGGATTTCATCGACTTCTGGAACGTGGATCTACCCGATCACGCGGGGGAGACGGGCGAGTCGCTGGCCGTCCGCCAGCTGCATGCCGTGTTCGATGCCCATCCCCGCGTCGAGGATGCGCTGGCCCGCTACCTCAAGTCGGGCTCGGGCATCGTGTTCGTGGCGGGCAATCACGACGCGGAGCTGCTGTACGCGGGCGTTCGCGAGGCGCTGGTCGAGCGCCTCGAGGGGGCCATGGACGACGATGACGACGACGGAGACGCCAGCGCGACCCGGACGGGCATGGTGCGGCTCGATGCGATGCCCCCGGGTCGCATCCGCTTCGTGCGGTGGTTTCTGCGCGAGGAGGGCGGCGCCTGGATCGAACACGGGCACAAGTTCGACGCCTCGTGTGCCACTCCGGCCGCGCTTTCGCCCACGCGGGGCGGAGCCTTGGTGCAGACGGTGGCCGAGGTCGCCACGCGGCACTTCTCCAACCTGACGCCCGAGATCGACTACGACGTCGCCGACAAGTTCTCGGGCATGGACTATGTCCGCTGGGCGCTGGCTCGGGGCTGGCGGTTCCTCGTGCGGGTGGTGCTGCTGTATCTGCGCATGATGGGGCGGGTTCTGCAGTGGTGGGCGGCGACCGGTCGGGTCGACGAGGCCGCCCAGCGGACCCACGACGAGCGCATGGCCAAAGTGGCCGCCAACGCGGGGCTCCAGATGAGTGCCCTGACCGCGCTGGAGAACATGGCCCCGCCGCCCAGCGTGACCACCGTGGGCGGCTTTCTCACCGTGACCGCGCTGGACTACTTGCTGTCCATCTTCTTGCCCACGCCCATCTTGATGCTCGTGGCGGTGCTGTTCGGCGCCTCGGCGCTGTGGGGCTTGCTCGGCGGTTTGGCGATGACCGCCTGCCTCGTGACCTGGATCCAACGCGCCCGCAAGCCTCGCGATGTCGCGCGGGACATGGCCGAAGTGGCGGCGGGCGTGGGCCATGTGACCCAGGTGCCGCTGGTCTTGATGGGCCATAGCCACCGCGGCGAGCTCGAGCGGCAAGGGGACGTCATCTATGCCAACAGCGGCAGCTGGCTCGATGGATCCCACCTCGTGGTGAGGCGCGATCGCGAGAGTGGTCGGCTGGTCGAAGTCGAGCTGCGACAGTGGCGCAATGGGGGGATCACCCGCGTGGACGCAATGGATGTACCGCACCCTGCAACGGCGTCCGTCGCCGAGGAGGCCGCCGTAGAGACCCTCGATCCGGTGGCTCGGGCGGGGTGACGGACTGCCCGCGGTTGTGCGATGGTCGGGGTCCAATCCGGGAGACTCTGAGTCGACGTGACGGGCAACGCGAAGAAGATCTTGGTCATCGAGGACGACGCGTCCGTACGCACCCTGCTGTCGAAATCGCTGCGCGCCAAAGGCTACGACGTCGAGACCTGCGATGACGGCCTCGACGGCCTGACGCGGCTCGAGAGCACGCGGCCGGACCTCATCATCGTCGACATCATGATGCCGCGGCTCGACGGGATGACCTTCGTCAAGGCGATCAAGGGCAACCAGGCCACGCAGCCGATTCCCATCGTGTTCCTGACCGCGAACAACGATCCCAAGACGATGATCGCGGGCATCAACCTCGGCGCCCGGTACTACGTCACCAAGCCGTTCCAGCTCGACGACCTGCTCGGCAAGGTGAAAAAAGCGATCGGCTGACGCCGGGCTCAGGCGCGGCTGAGCAGCGGTGACCGCGAAAACGGCGACTTCGCGGGCGCGGCCACCATGCCCGCCGCGATGGTGCCGGCGGCGAACTCCCCCTCGAGCCCGAGGCCGGGCAGGGTGAGGCGACCGGCGAAGTGCAGGTTCTTGATGCCCGAGCCGTGGGGCAGCACGCCGACCCCCAGGCTGGGTTCACCGTCGACCCCGTAGATGGCGGTCATCGGCAACTGCATGGCGGTGCCGGGCGGCAGGTCGGAGCGGGGGCGGCCGCGACCGTTTTCCGCTTCGCGACCGTCGTGGGGCGAGTGCAGCAGGCTCAGGTGCTCGCGGCAGAAGGGCAGCACCCCGCGGGCATCGAGCTCCTCGAGGATGCGCTCGCGCAGCGTGGACAGGTCCTCGCGCGGCGCGATGATGCGGGTGATGGACAGGCGACGGTGTCCCTCCCGCGAGCCCGGGCTCATGCGCAGATAGGTGTGGCCCACGCCGTGGGCGGCCCAGGTGGCACGGGAGGCCGAGTCGGCGGGCGTGATGGGATGGTCGGGCGCGGGCACGCAGATGGCGGTGCCGGCCAAGGCGGGAGACAGCCCCCGCTCGTCGATCTCCGCGTGCATCACGAACCGATAGGCCACGGGCATGATCGCCTGCGCGGTGGTGGCCAGCGGCTTGGGAATGTACTCGGGCGCGAGCATCCCCTCGACCAGGCGGCGGGGCTCGGTGGCCACGATCATGTGGCCGCAGCCGTAGTGGTCGCGCTTGCCCAGCAAGCTCAGGCCCACCACCTTGCCGCGCTTGATGCGAAGCTCGGCGACCCGTAGGTCGGGCTTGATCTCGCCCGAGTGCAGCTCGATACGCTGGAGCAGGGCCTTGCGGATCTGGGGGAGCCCCTTGGGCACGTCGCCCGGGCCCCGGGCCCACAACCCGGCCAGCCGCAGGCGCGCCGCCTTGCCGAGCTGTACCGGGCTCAGGTGCTGCAGCCAGGGCTCGATGGCCCGCGTGGCGTCGCGCAGCGGGTGGTCGGTGGCCAGCGGCTCGAGCTCGTCGACGTCGCGGGCGGGCAGCTGGCTCTCGACGCGGGACAGGAAGCGACGGCTCCAGAACCCATCGGCCACCAGCGCGTTGTCGCTGGTGAGCAGTTGGTCGAGCATGTCGTCGGTGGCGGAGATCCAGCGGTCGCGCAGGGCCCAGGCCTCGCTCACCGGGTCGTCGGGCCACTCTCGCGCCGTCTCTTGGGCGAAGCGACCCAGGGGCGGCTGCACGTCGAGGCGCTGGCCGGGCAGCACCCAGTGCACCATGCCGTCGATGAGCCCGTGGTCGCGGCGAATCTGCTGCCACAGCCCCAGCTCTTGAAACACGCGATGCACGGCCGGCGTGCCCATGTGAACCACGGGCGCGGTGTCCAGCGGCATCACCAGGTTGCCCAGGCGCACGCTGCCCTCGGCCGGCCCGTGCGGCATGACCAGCACCCGCTTGTTGCGGCGCGCCACCAGGGCGGCCGCCACCAACCCGGCCACGTCTTGGCCGATGACGACGAGGTCGTAGTGGTTGGTGGTCTGCGCCAATGAACGATCCGGCTTCAGGAAATGAAGGTCACGGCGGGGGCATCGGCCCCACGCGAGACCACGCGGCCCACCCGGTGGCTGGGCTCGTCGACGGACTGCAACGCGGCTTCCACCGCGTCGATTCCATCGGGGTCGACGGCGAGCAGCATCCCGATGCCGCAGTTGAAGGTGCGCCGCATCTCGTCCTCATCGACGCCCTGAGCGGCAATGGCGCCAAAGATCGGCGGTCGTTCGATCTCGCGGAGATCCAGCTCCATGCCCATGGCGTCGGGCAGCACGCGCGGCGGGTTCTCGATCAGCCCGCCGCCCGTGATGTGAGCCGCCGCGTGCAGCGGGCTGCCGGGCAGACCGGTGATGGCGGCAAAGGCCCGGGCGTAGATCCGCGTGGGCACGAGCAAGGCGTCGGCCACCGACTGGCCGTTTGCGCCCGGCAGCGGGTCGTCGAAGCTCAGGCCGGCGTGCTTGGGGTCGAGCAGCGCCTTGCGGGCCAGGCTGTAGCCGTTGGAGTGCAGCCCGGAGGAGGGCAGGGCGAGCACGATGTCGCCTTCGCGCACGCGCTCGGGGCCCAACACGGCCGAACGCTCGACCACGCCCACCGCGAAGGCGGCCAGATCATAGTGGTCTTCGGCGTACATGCCGGGGAGCTCGGCCGTCTCGCCGCCCAGCAGGGCGCAGCTCGACTGCTGGCACCCCTCGACGATCCCGGCCACCAGGGCCTCGATGCGGTGGGGGCGGAGCTGGTCGCAGGCGATGTAATCCAGCAAGAACAAGGGCTTGGCCCCGCACACGAGCAGGTCGTTCACGCTCATCGCCACCAGGTCGATCCCGACCGTGTCGTGGCGATCGGTGGCGATCGACACGAGCAGCTTGGTGCCGACCCCGTCCGTGCAGGAGACCAGCAGCGGCTCCTTCATGCCCGGGGGCAGGCCCATCATCCCGGCGAAGCCGCCGATGTCCGAGACCTGCTCTGGTCGCCGGGTCTTGGCGACCATGGCCGAGATCCGCCGTACGGCCTCGTTTCCGGCCTCGATGTCGACCCCTGCGTCTCGGTAGGAAAGGCCCTCGTCCTCGTCCGCCATGTTCGCCGTGTCTCCTGCCGCGTCAACGGCTTCACACCGGCCGCGAACGGCCGAGCTTCCGCCGCTTTGGGCGGTTCGCCAGTTGGGCTTGGGCCCAATAGCAGGCCCCGGGGGCCGCCGTCCACGCTTCTGGTGGCCCGCGTCTCGCGCCCTGCCCATGGCCGCCGATTTGGGCTAGAACCCGCCTCGAACATGGCCTGGTGGCGACGCAAAAAAGACGCCCTCGAGAAGGACGCGACCAAGTCCAAGACCTCGGTTCCCAAGGGATTGTGGTCCAAGTGCGAGTCCTGCGGTGAAATCACCTACACCCAGGAACTCATCGCCAACCTCCGAGTCTGCCCGGTGTGCCAACACCACGCGCCGATGCCGACCGCGGAGCGAATCGCGGCGACCATCGACGAGGGCACTTGGGAGGTCCTCGACGAGGATCTGCGCTCGGGCGACCCCCTGGAGTTCGTGGACTCCAAGCCCTACGCGGAGCGCTTGGTCAAAGCCCATCGCAACGCCGGCCCGGCCGATGCCTTCGTGTCCGGCCTGGGCGACATCGACGGGGTTCCGGTCAGCGCGGGCTTCTTCGCCTTCGAGTTCATGGGCGGCTCCATGGGCTCGGTGGTGGGGGAAAAGTGCACCCGGGTGTTCGAGCGAGCTCTCGAGCACGAGCGCCCCGCCATCGTGTTCTCGGCCTCGGGCGGCGCCCGCATGCAGGAGGGCGTGCTCTCCTTGATGCAGATGGCCAAGACCTCGGCCGCCCGCGGTCGCCTGCGCGACAAGGGGCTGCCCTATATCTCCGTGGTCCTGCACCCCACCACGGGTGGCGTGGCGGCGAGCTTCTCGATGCTCGGTGACATCATCATCGCCGAGCCCAAGGCGCTGGTCGGCTTCGCCGGACCTCGCGTCATCCAGCAGACCATCGGCCAGGACCTGCCGAAGGGCTTCCAGCGGGCCGAGTTCCTGCTCGAGCACGGCATGCTCGACCGCATCGTGCCCCGGCTCGAGATGGTCGAGCAGCTGGGCACGCTGCTGCGGCTGCTCCAGGGCGCGCCTCCGCGTCCGCCGAGGCCCGACGAGCCGAGCAGCTCGACCTCGACCGGCCAGGCTCCAATCGAGCGCGCGCCGTGAGCCACGCTCCGTGAGCGACACGGCCGCTTGGGAGGCGCTGTTTGCCCGCCGCACGTTTGGCGTGCGGCTGGGGCTGTCGATCGTTCAAGGGGTCTTCGAGGCCTTGGGGCGACCGGGGCAGGGGACCCCGGCCATCCACATCGTGGGCACCAACGGCAAGGGCTCCACGGCCGCGCTGATGGAGCACGCCCTACGAAGCCGGGGCTGGCGCACGGGGCTGTACACCAGCCCGCACCTGCACCGCGTGGGTGAGCGGGTGCGGCTCGACGGCGAGCCGGTCTCCGACGAGCGACTCGAGCGGCATGTCGATCGCGTGCTGGCCACCGAGCCCGGGCTCTCGCTGGAGCGGCCGCTGTCATTCTTCGAGGTGCTCACCCTGGCCGCGCTGGACCTGATGGCCCAGGCCCCGGTCGACATCGCGATCGTGGAGGCCGGCCTCGGGGGGCGCCTGGATGCCACCCGCGTCGTGGATGCACGGGCGGTGGCGGTGGCTTCGATCGCGCGGGACCACGAGGCCATGCTCGGCTCGACGCTCACCGCCATCGCGACGGAAAAAGCGGCCGTGCTGCGACGGGGGGTGCCGACGTTCAGTGCGGCCCAAGACCCCGAGGCGGCGGCCGTGTTGGAGCGGCGAGCGACCGAGGTGGGCAGTGAGCTCCACTGGGTGTCGCCGCTGCCCGAGGCGCCGCGGGGGCTACCCGGCGTGCATCAGCGGGCCAACGCCGCGGTGGCGCTGGCGACCGCGCAGGTCTTCGAGCCCACGCTGACCGCGGCCGACCTCGACGGGGTGACCTGGCCCGGTCGGCTCGAGCCCATGGCGACCGGCGGCGGCACGCTGGTCTTCGACGTGGCCCACAACCCGGCCGGCATTCGAGCGATGGTCGACGCGGTGCGGCAAGGCGCGGTGGCGATGCCGGGCTTGGTGGTGTTCGGCTGCCAGGCGGACAAGGACGCCGCCGCGATGGTCGAGACCCTGGCCGAGTTGGGGCAGCAGCGCTGGTGGGTGAACCCCACGCCCACCGATGTGCCGCCCTCGCTGCCGTCGGAGCACTGGCCGCGGCGCTTCGAGGCCGCGCTCGATCCGGCCCTCGTCGATGGCATCGCGGCACACCTGGCGCGAGGCGAGACGGTGCTCGTGTGCGGCTCGCACCGCGTCGTCGGCAGCCTTCGTGGCTGGGCCCGCGGAGCGGACCGCCCGCCGGAGCCGAGCGATCCGCGCCCGACCGGGTAGGGCGCGGCGCGGCCCGAGAGCGCGGGCGCGATGCGGCGGATCTTTGGATAAGCCCCGCGCGCCCGGCTATTCTGTGCAGCGATGGGATCTCGGATGAATGCCGTCTCGTTGTTGGCGCTCGGCCTCGGCCTGGGTAGTGCCATTCCCGATGCCGAGGCGGCCCCGTCCACCCCTCCGCCTCCGAATGCGCGGAACAACACTCCGCCGCCGCCGGGCAACTCGAGCGCGAATCCGTTCTTGCCCACGCAGCCGGGGTCCACGGGCGGGACCGCTCGGAGCCCGTCGCCGAGCCCCACGCCTCCGCCGCCCACCGCCCCGCCGCCTCCGAGCGGCAACCAGCCGCCCCCGGGAGTCGACGGCCCCCAGACCGAGCTCGAGCCGCCGCCTCCGCCCCAGGATCTCTCGCATACGTGGGGCTACTCGAAGTCGTCGTCGCTCAAGCCCCGCTACGTGCGGGCCAACGATCCGACTCTCGCCGCGCCGAATCCCGTCGGCTTCTATTCGGGGGTCTCGCTTCAGGGCAACCACGTCCCGCCGCTCCCGGCGAAGAAGCTCGGCCAGACGCCGGCCAAAATGACGTGGACCGGCTTCGAGCGCACCGAGACCGGCTCTCGGGTGTTCTTCCAGCTCTCGGCCGAAGCCGCCCACGAGCTGAACACCTCCAAGAACGGGCTCGTGCTCAAGCTTCGGATTCGCAACACGCGGGTCAACGTCAAGAACAACCGCCGACGCCTGGATCTGCGCTACTTCAAGACGCCCGTCCGCGAGGTCAAGGTCCGCCACAAGGGCCGCGACACGGTGGCCACGATCCACCTCAAGCGCACGGCGAGTCCCTCGGTCCGCATCATCGACAGCAACGCCGGCTACAAGCTGCTGGTGGTCGACTTCACGCATGCCGGACCCGAGCGTCCGTCTCCGCCCGCGTCCTAGCCGAGCACGACGCCTCGCGATCGACGAGCCCGCTTCGCATCAGCGAGGTCGGGGCGTCGTTGCGTGCGATCGATGATCGACGAGCATCGTGCGCCCGCCATCACGACACCCGGTGGCGACAGAGGCGACTAGCGCCCGTCGTCGTCGGCTTGGTTGTTGCGCCACAGGCCCGCGACCAGCGTGCCGACGGCTGCCACCGCGCCGATGACCGGGGTGCCCAGCAGCGGTCCCGCGGCCGCCATACCGAGCGCAGCGAGGGCCCAGCGGTGCCGCGCGATGCGAGCGATGCGAGCGTTGCGAGCCAGCCCCGCAATGACCACGGCGAGCTGTGCTTCCTCTTCCGGGGCTAAAGGCTTTGCTTGAAGCCTTGCGGGTAAGTGCTGGTGATTCTGAAACAAAAGTCGAGTGGCGATGTGGTTGAGCCGCGACAGCTCGGCGTCGGGCCGGGGCTCGGTGGCCATGACGAAGGGCAGGGCCAAGGTGCGGATCCGAGGGTTGTAGATCCGGGCGCGGGACAACGAGGTGACCGCTTCGGCGATGAGGCTGCGGGCCTGGTTGGCGCGCCAGCGTCGGTCGCCGTTGTCGTTGGTGTCCTCGAGACACAGCAACGCCATCGCCAAGGCATCGGCGGCGGCTTCGAGATGAGGGCGGGCCCGGGCGTCGGCGCCCACGTCGCGATACGCGTGGTCGAGCCGAAGGGTATGGGGCAGCGCGGTCATCGAATGAACTTGGGGTGAACGGGCCCACCGCGTGACAGGCCTCATTACTCAAGTTAGGTGATGAAACTGCCTGCGGCCACCGTTGGGGTGACCGTTTCGACGCCCAAAAGTGGCCGCTGATTCTCTCGTTGTCGGGTCAATCGACCCGGTCGGGTCTAAGTGTCGTCTTCAGACCCCGGCGACGGCGGCGTGGACTGCCGCTCCTGCGCCTTGGCTTCGTTCCAGAAGCCGTCGAGGACCTCGAGACCCGCCGTCGAAGGATCGATCGACTTCTCGTGGCAACGCTGCATGACGCCCGCAAAACGTCGCTCGAACTTGGCGTTGGCCGAGCGCAGCGCGTCCTCGGCTTCGATGCCCAGCTTTTGTCCCACGCGAACCATGACGAACAGGAGATCGCCGAACTCCTCGGCCACCTGCTCCGGCGTCCCTTCGGCGCGGGCCTGCTCGAGCTCGTCCCACTCTTCGCGCACCTTGGCCAGCGCGCCGTCGATCGTCGGCCAGTCGAAGCCGATGTGGGCCGCCTTGTCTTGCAGTCGCCACGCGCGTTGCAGCGCGGGCAGTCCCTTGGGCACGCCGCCCAGGGGATCGGCCGGACCGTCGCTGCCGCGCTCGGCCTCCTTGATCGCCGCCCATTGGCGCGCGACCTCGTCCGCGGAGAGTGCGCGCTGTTCCTCGGTGCCGAACACGTGGGGGTGTCGGCGCAGCATCTTGGAGCGAATCGCCTCGATGACGCCCTCGAGATCGAAGTGCCCCTGTCGCTCCCGCAGCGCCGACTGGAACACCACCTGGAACAAGAGATCGCCCAGCTCGGTGCGATGGGCGCCAGGGTCGTGCATCGCCTCGAGAACTTCATGCGCCTCCTCGAGCAAATAGGGGCGCAGGGTGTCGAGGGTCTGGGCCTTGTCCCAGGGACAGCCGTGTTCGGGATCGAGCAGCCGGTCCATCAGGTCGCGGAGCCCGTCCATGCCGTCGCGAAGGCCCGCCTCACGATAATCGGGCACGGTCACCTCGGGCGTGGAAGCGGCCGTCGACGGCGGAGCGGAGCGGGGCGCGTCGGTCATGACGGGCGGCTTCTACCACGGCGTCGCTGGGGCAATGAGCCCCAACGAGCGTTCAATGCGCGGATGGAGCGTGCTACCGTCGAAGGGCGGACGCGGGCCTTTGTGCGGCGTCCCGAAGCCCCCCGATTTGTCTGCCCACGAAAAGCTCACCTTCGACGAGCGAGACCCTCTGCAGCTCATGCTCCAGGCGGTCGTAGGCCCCGACGGAGCGGCCGCGACCCTGGAGCGAGACACGGGAACCAAGCTCCATGTCCGCGGCAGCGAGGTCATGGTCGACGGCCCCGAGGCGCCGCTGGTCGCTCGACTCCTTCGCCAACTGTACGGGCTGGCGCGCGCCGGTCACCCCGTGGAGGCCAGCGACGTCGGTCGTGCGCTCGAGGTGCTGCGCCACAGCGCCGACGTCGAGCTCCGCGAGGTCTTCCAGGACGTCATCTTGGTCCGACCCGCCGACGGCCGCGGCATCATGCCGCGAAGCCTGGCCCAAAAGCGCTACGTCAGCGCCATGCGGACCCATACGCTGAGCTTCGGCGTAGGCCCGGCCGGTACTGGCAAGACCTACCTGGCCGTCGCCATGGCGGCCCGGGCCCTGGCCGACAAGCAGGTCCGCCGCATCATCCTGTCCCGCCCCGCCATCGAAGCGGGCGAGCGTCTCGGGTTCTTGCCCGGCACGCTCGAGGACAAGATCAGCCCCTATCTGCGGCCGCTATACGACGCGCTGTACGAGATGTTCGCGCCCGAGAAGGTCATGCGGATGCTCGAGCAGCGGGTCCTCGAGATTGCCCCGCTGGCCTACATGCGCGGCCGGACGCTCAACGATGCGTTCGTCATCCTCGACGAGGCGCAGAACACCACCCGGGAGCAGATGAAGATGTTCCTGACCCGGATCGGCGCCAATACCAAGGCGGTGGTCACGGGCGACCCCTCGCAGGTCGACCTCGGCTCGGGGCAGCGCAGCGGTCTTTCACACGCGCTCCGGTTGCTGCGCAACGTCGACGCGGTCTCGATCTGCCGCTTCACCAAGACCGACGTCATGCGCCACCCGCTGGTGCAGGCGATCATCGAGGCCTACGACGAAGACGACGCGCGGCGTCGGTCCAATGGCCACCGCGCCGCGCACGACAACGGTGACGGCAAGCGGCGGCGCGAGGCCGAGCATGCGCCCGCTCGCCATCCCGAGACACGCTGACGCCGTTCAGCCGCGGCGTGCCGCTTCGCGGGCCCCGTCGCGCACGGGGGTGGTGCCGACGAAGCGCTGCACCGCCGCGTACGCGTTGTCCTGGAAGGCCTCGTTGCCGAGGTCCTCGAATAGGGGCGTTTGCTCGACGAGCGGGCCGCTGGTGGTGTTGCCCGCGCTCGCATAGAACCCGCCGCTCTTGTACGTGCTCGGATCGGCGAGCACCTCGAGGTAGCGCCGCGCCCCCACGTCGATCCCGTGCGCACGGCCGAAGGCGGTGAGCATGGGGAACGCCACGTACTTGTAGAGAAAGCGCAAGGCGGCGGGGAGCTGGTCGGGCCCGTTGGTCCCGCGGGTGGCCCCGGGGCTGACGGTCACGAAGCGCAGCTGGGGGTGACGCCGGGCCATGGCCGACATCCACATCGTGCCCACGTACTTCACCACGCCGTACGCGGCCATCGCATCGAGGCCGTCGAACCACGAGCCGTTGACGATGGAGGCGAACTCCTGCTCCGAGGACGAGCGCAGGTCGGGGGCCGGGATGCGCATATAGGGCACGCCGCGGGTGGCCTCGGTGCCCGCAAACAGGACGGTCGAGGAGACCTTGCCCTTGTGCAGGAGCGCTTCGGTCAGCGCGACGTGGCCGAGCACGTTGAACGCGAACAGCTCGAGCACGCCGTCGGCGGTGGTGCTCATGGCGTTGGGGCCTCCGGCCCCGCCCGCGTTCAGGAGCACCGCGTCCACGGGCTCGGGGAGGACCTCCGCGGCCGCCCGGGCCGACTCGAGGTCGTTGAGATCGAAGATGAGTAGCTCGAAGATCGAGCGGCCGGTCGCGTCCTCGAGGCTCCGCTTGGCCTCGCGTGCTCGCTGCTCGTTACGGGCGCCGAGATAGATCTTGGTGATCGAGGGGTCGAGCGCGAGCTGGCGTGCGGCTTCTTTGCCGAGGCCCGCGTTCGCTCCGGTGATGAGGACGGTCTTGATGGTGGCCATGGGCTGCTCCGGGTTTCGAGACGCTCCATGCTCCGGGGCGGTTACGACGGGGGCGTGGTCGCTCGCGTCCCAGCATCGTTGCGCTCATGCGACGGTCGGTTCTGGGCCGGCACCGGGCGCAGACCGATCGCTACGCGGGTCGTGTCTGGAGTCTCGCAAAGTGCCGTCGACGACGGCCCGTGGTTTGCTCGTCGCGGCGTACCGCCGGGTCTCGGGGGCTCGGGGAGCGAGGGGCAGGCCGCGTGAGCCCACCGACACGGCGAAAAATCGCGTGATCCCGACGCATTGAGCGACTCGCCGGAGGCGCATCGCGGGCGGCCCCGGGTGGGGTTAGGCTCCTCGGCCCGCCGCCACTCGTACTCCGCGAGGGCAGGCCCCAAACCGACCTTCGCCCGAACAGGCCCACCGCTTTCATGTCCCGTCGCCCCAAGGCCAACGCTGCTCCCCCGAGCGACCCCGATCCCGTGCTCGACGTCATGGTGCGCGAGCTGGCCCGATCGATGGAGGGCTACGACGTGCCGGGAAACCCTCGGCCGTACTTCATGAGCTACTCGATGCGTCGGCTGCAGAAGCTGCGTCTGGGGGCGGCCTACGGCTCGCTCGTCCGCTCGCGGCAGGCCCAGCGCGCGCGCACCTATTGCGAGGTGCGGGTCGGTGACAAGCGCTTCGACAACGTGATGGACGCGGGGCTCGACGTCGACGCCCACGACCGCGAGAGCGCCGACTGGGTCGCTGCCCCCGACGATCTCGATCCGGTCGCGCTGCAGGTGTCGCTGTGGAAGCTGGGCCAGGTCAAGTTCGACGAGGCGCTCGAGGACTACTACGACCACAAAAAGGCGATGGTCAGCGAGTACCTGCGCGACGAGGTCGAGGCGCTGACCCCCGAGCCCCCGCTCGAGCACCGCGAGACGCTGCACGACGACCCGCTACCGCGCGAGGCGTGGGAGTCGATGCTCTGCGAGGCTTCGCGGGCCTTCTTGAAGCACCCCGAGTTCCATGACCCCACCATCAGCCTCAGCGTCAACCGCGTGCAGCGGTGGATGGCCTCGACCGAGGGCACACGGGTCATCACCGAGAACTTCTACGCGCAGCTCGACGTGGGCGGCTGGATCCTCACCGACGATGGCGTCTATGTGGATGCCGCGCGCTCGGTCTACGCCCGGAGCGTGGAGGCGGTGCCCGATGCGGCGGGACTGACCGCGATGGTCGAGCAGGTGCTGGCCGACCTGGCCGCGCTGCGCAAGGCCGGTTCCCCCGGGGCGTTCATCGGTCCCGCACTGCTGGCGGGGCAGGCCGCGAGCACGCTCTTTCACGAGGCGCTGGGCCACCGACTCGAAGGCGATCGCCTGGTGGCCCGCGGCGAGACCCGAACCTTTGCTCACAAGCTGGGCGAGACCATCCTGCCCGCCGGGCTCGATGTGTACGACGACCCCACCGCGACGCTGGACGACGGGACTCCGGTGTGGGGGGGCTATCGCGTCGACGACGAGGGCGTTCCCGCCCAGCGGGCGCGGTTGGTCGCGGACGGCAAGCTGCGAGGGTTTTTGCACGGGCGCACGCCGACCCGGCACAGCGGTCGCTCCAACGGCCACGGGCGCCACGAGGGGATCTCGGCCCCGATGTCGCGGATGGCTCACTTGGTGGTCGAAGGCCGGCCCGAGGAGTCCTTGACGTGGGAGGCACTGGAAGAGCGTTTGGTGGAGCTGGCCAAGGCGCAGGGGCGCACCGAGGCGATGATCATCAGCCGGATCCACGGCGGTGAGACCTCGACCGGCGCCTACGATTTCCAGGTCTTCAAGGGGGAGCCGGCCGAGGTCTTCATCCTCGACGTGGAGAGCCGGAAACGTCGCCGCGTTCGCGACGTAGAGCTCATTGGGACGCCGTTGGCCGCCCTGCAGCGGGTGGTGGCGTTCGGCGGGTCCACCGGTTCCGACCGCGGCCACTGCTACGCGGAGAGTGGCTCCATTCCGGTGAGCGGACGCTGTCCGGCGCTGTTGTTGTCGGAGATCGAGCTCCAGCAGCACAGCAGCAGCGGGTTCCACGAGCCGCTATTGCCGCCTCCGTTCGCGGACGACGGCAGTCGCGGGCGGACCACCGACGAGCACAAGCGGGGCCGTCGTCGGCGCCGCAAGAACAAAGGGGGATGAACTCCCGCGGCCGCTGGCCGCTATACTCCGGCGCGTGACGACGGGGAACCGGCCCGGTCTCGAGAGCATCGCGCAAGTCCGCGAGTGGTTGCTCGGCAAGCGCACGGGTTCCACGTGGCGCATCCACGCCGCGACCGACGACTCGATCGAGGTCGCGCGGAGCCGAGCGTCGGTGACCATCGTCCCTCCGGGCCGGCCTCGACCCGAGCGCTTCGATCACCTGCTGGTCGTGGGCGAGCGCGGGCAGCTGGCGTCGGCCCTGCAAGAACTCGACGATCCGCGGGTGCGGCTTTTGGGGCTGCCCTGCGCCGAAGAGGTCTTGGTGCGGGTGCTCGAGTCGGCGCTGGAATCGGCCGAGACCTTTGCGCGCGCTCGGGTGACCGATCAGCTGCTCGACGTGGGCATGGCGCTCAACGCCGAGCGAGACCCGGCGCGAGTGCTCCAGCTCATCCTCCAGCACGCGCGCTCGATCACCGGGGCCGACGCAGGCTCGATCTACCTCGTCGACGACAAGGGCGAGCGCCTGAGCTTCGAGTTCGCGATCAACGACTCGGTCGAGGCCGACGTGTTCAGCTCGCGCACGATGCCCGTGGACGAGGGCTCGATCGTGGGTGCGTGCGTGCTGAGCCGTAAGGCCATCCGTAGCGCCGACCTCTACGAGGCCGAGAGCCAGCACGACCGCAGCTTCGACCAGCGCTTCGGCTACCAGACCCGCTCGATGATCACCGCGCCGATGATCAACCCCGGCGGACGGGTGCTCGCGGTCATCCAGCTCATCAACGCCAAGCTCGGCACGGCCCCGCTGCGCGACCCCAAGGACTTCGAGGAGCGCGTGCGTCCGTTCTCCGCCGAAGACGAGCGGCTGTGCGCATCGCTGGCCGCTCAGGCCGCGGTGGCGCTGGAAAACGCCCGCTTGCACGCCGAGATCCAGTCGCTGTTCGAGGGCTTCGTGCGGGCGAGCGTGCATGCCATCGAGCAGCGAGACCCGACCACGAGCGGTCATAGCCAGCGGGTCGCCGACCTCACGGTGGCGCTGGCCCGCACCGCGGACCGCACGGTGAACGGGCCCTACGCGGACATTCGTTTCTCCCCCGAGCAGCTGCGGGAGATCGAGTACGCGGGCCTGCTGCACGATTTCGGCAAGGTCGGCGTGCGCGAGGAGGTCTTGGTCAAGGCCAAGAAGCTCTATCCGGCCCAGCTCGAGCAAGTTCAGTCGCGCTTCGCCCACATGCGGACCGCGCTCGAGGTCCAGCGCTTGCGCGAGCTGTTGGCCTGCCATCGCGGGGGGCGACCCGAGGACCCGGCCATCGATCGCGAGCACGAAGCCCGCGTGCGCGAGCTGGCACGGATGATGGACGTCATCACCGAGGCCAACGAGCCCACCGTGCTGCCCACCGACGTGTCGTCGCAGCTGGCCGTCATCGCGGGGCACGAGTTCTGCGACGCGGCGGGCCATCAGCACGCGCTGCTGCAAGGCGATGAACTCGACGCGCTGCTCATTCGCCGCGGCAGCCTCACCGATGCGGAGCGGATCGAGATCCAGCACCACGTCACCCACACCTACGACTTCTTGGTGCGCATCCCGTGGACGGCGAGCCTGGCCAAGGTCCCCGAGATCGCGGCCAAGCACCACGAGTACCTCGACGGCAGCGGCTACCCGTCGCGCCTGCCCGAGCCCGACATCCCCTTGCAGGCCCGCATGATGACGGTGGCCGACATCTTCGATGCGCTCACCGCTGCCGATCGCCCGTACAAGAAGGCGGTCCCCGTGCCGCTGGCGCTCGACATCCTGAGCGCCGAGCAGAAGGCGGGCAAGATCGACCCGCAAGTCCTGGCCTTGTTCATCGAGGCCAAGCTCTACGAAAGCAAGCCCTGATGAACCCCAGAATCGACGTGTCGCCCGACAAGGATCGATGGCCCGACCGCGCGGTGGTGCGGCAGCTGGCCCGGCGCCTGCGCAAGGCGGCCCGGGCGATGGGATGTGACAACGAGGAGCTCGAGGGGCTGACCCTGCGCATCGTGGGCGACGGAGAGATGACCGCGCTCAAAGAGACGCACTTCGGGGTCGCCGAGGCCACCGACATCCTCTCGTTTCCCGCGGGCGAGGCCATTCCGGGCGAGGACGAGTTCGCCCCGGGCTTGGGAGAGTTGGTGCTCAACCGCGAGGCGGTGACCCGGCAGGCGACCCGTCCCGGAACGCAGGGCTGGCTCGACGAGGCGACCTCGCTGAGCATCCACGGGGTGGCACATCTTCTGGGGCACGACCACGGGGAGCGTCGCGAGGCTCGGCGCATGAAGGCCACCGAGCGACGCGGTCATCGGGCGGTGGGGCTGCCCTGCGTCCGTCCCTACGGCTGAACGGAGGCGCCGATGTCCAGCGACAAGGTCGTTCCCACCATCGTCGTGCACGGCGGGGCCGGGCTCGTGGCCGACGAGTTTCACGAGGCCGTGGTCGCGGGCGTGCAGGCGGCCGCCGAAGCAGGGCGCGAGCAGCTGCAGGCCGGTCGAGGCTGCGAAGCGGCGGTCGTAGCCGCGGTGCGCGTGCTCGAAGACGTCGAGGTCACCAACGCGGGGCGTGGCGCCTGCATGAACGCGCGCGGTCAGTTCGAGGTCGACGCCAGCCTCATGCGCTCGCGCGACGGGGCCATGGGGGCCATCGCCGCGGTACCCGACCTGGCGGATGCGATCGTGGTGGCCCAGGCGGTGATGGAGCACTGCCCGCATCACTTGCTCGCCGGTCCGGGCGCGGTCGATTTTGCCCGGCAGCACGGCGTGGGCACCTTCTCTCGTGACGCGATGTGGACCGCCAAGGCCCAAGCCCGCTTCGAGGCCGCGCGCGACGGGGTGGGGCAGAGCGTCGGTCAAGCCGACACCGTGGGCGCGGTGGCCATCGACGCGCAGGGGCACCTGTGTGTCGGCTGCTCCACGGGCGGCGTATTGCTCAAGACCCCGGGCCGCGTCGGCGACAGCCCCCTGGTGGGCCCCGGCTTCTTCGCCTCGAAGACGCTGGGCGCCGCCTGTGCCACCGGGGTGGGGGAGGCCATCATGAGTCACGTCGCCTCGTTTGCCGTCCTGCAACGGAGCGCCCAGGGCATGGACCCTCGCGAGGCGGCGGCGCAGGTGTGTGCCGAAGTCGCCGCAGAGCCGATGGGCGACGCGACCGCCACCTGTGGGATCATCCTGCTGACCCCAACTGGGCAGCTCGGACTGGCCCACGCCAGTCCACATATGAGCTGGGCGATGGCCCGGGGCACGGATCCGGTCGAGGCGGGCCTGCAGCAGCCCCTTGCCCCGCCCACGCGCGGCCGCCTATAAGCCAAGGGTGACCCTGCACTGGGCCATTGCGGGCATCTTGGCCCAACCGGCGGTCTCCACTGCCGTGGCGCACTACGACGCGGCCCCCAGCCAGGGGACGCAGACCGGCCGCCTGGTGTTTCCGCCCGACCATCGGGGCACGGTCACCGTGCGCGACGCCTCGGGCAACGCGGTGGCCCAGGTCTCCCTCGGACGGCGCGTGATGGTGGAGCTCCCCGCGGGCAGCTACGCGCTGCACGACGCCGACGATCGCAAGGTCGGTGAGCTCGAGGTCGAGGCGGGGCAGGTCCAGGGCGTCGAGCTTCCCGAAGCGTGGGCCGTGCCCGAGGCCGAACACGCCGCGCCGACGCCGGTCGAGACGCCGAAGAATCAACCCGCGGTGACCACCGGGCGGCTCGGCCCCGTCACGCCCGAGGCCGAGCGCGAGGTCGAGCTCGTTCGCCGCCGTCGCTGGAAACGCTGGGCCTCGCCGCTGCTGTCGGCGGTCGCCCCGGGCGGCGGTCAGGCGCTCAACGGGCAGCCGGGACGTGGATTGGCCGTGTTCACGGGCACGCTGGGCATGGTGCTGGGCACGGTGGCGCTGTGGGCCGCCCGCGACCCCGCCGAAGGGGCGACCCCCGGGGACCCGGGACGCGGCGCCCCCGAAGAAGTGACGCGCCTGGCCGGCTTCACCGGTCTCGTCTCCGCCGCGGGCTTGCTGTACATCGGCCAGATCCTCGACGCCCACGCGCAGGCGGTCGATCGCCGCGGTCCCAAGCCCTGGCGGCGCCACCAGATGGCCTTCGAGGTCTCGCGCTTCACCACCGTGGCCTTCGCCCCCGGGCAGCCCGCCTACGACCTGTACTCCGACTGGTCGCTGGCGCTGATGGGGCAGCTCGTGCCGCGGGTGACCTTTGGGCTGTCGGACGCGAGCATCAAGTACTCGCGTAATCGGCAGTCGCTCACCGTGCAGGCGGGGGTGCGGACCGCCTATCGCTTCTTCGATCGCCGCCGGGTGTGGCTGGCGGTGGGCGGCGGCGCCTTGTTCCAGGGCACCCGCGCCGACGACCTGCCCGTGCCGCTGGCCGAGGGCCCCGACTCCTTCGCCACCGAGAGCGAGCGGGCCTACACCATCGTGCCCTACGTGCACTTCGACGCCCGCTTGTTCCTGCTCGACCGCTGGTCGCTCGGGCTCATGCCGCGGGTGAGCCTGCCGCTGCTGCCGCGCCGCTTCGCCCGGGGCCGCGTGCTGCCCCGCTACGCGGCGACCTTCGAACTCGGGGCCAACGTGGGGGTGTATTTCTGATGCGCCGCTGCGGGAAACTCCACGCGTTCGCGCTTTTGGTGGCCACCGTGGGCTGTGCCCTGGGCTTCCGCGGCGAGGCACCGTTCACGGGCGAGCATGCGCTCGACACCACCGACGAGCTTCGAATCGAGCTGCCCGACACGCCGCTGACCGTGCTGGCGTGTGCCGCCGACGATGTGGAGGCGTGTCCGCCCGTGCTTTCGTACGACGGCTCGTGGCTGTCGGTGGCGGGCACTCGCGCCGACGCCCGGGACCAGGCCGCCACGCCCGTGCTGCGCTTCGAACGCGCCGATGGCTACGCGCTGTTGCGGGCCGACGTGCCGCTTTCGGTGGTGGGCATCGTCGATCTCGAGATGGGCGAGCTGCGCCTGCCCGACGATCGCCATCTCGATCTGCGCACGGGGGTCGGCGACGTCTCCGTCCGCGGCACCGAGGCCACCGTGATCGTGGACGCCGAGATCGGAGACGTGGAGATCCGAGGGGCCGACGAAGGCCTGGCCGTGCGCACGGGGCAGGGCAACCTGGACGTTCAGACGCCAGGGCACGCCGATCTCGGCACGGGCTCGGGGCACGTGGAGGTCACCCAGACCGGTGCGCCCCGCGACCTGTTGGTGTCCACCGGGCAGGGGGACATCACCGTCACCCTGGCCAGCGATGCCGACATCGATCTCGAGATCCGAACCAACGGGCGCATTTCCGTGCGGACGCCGAGCATTACGACGGTGACCTCGGGCCAGTTCGCTCGCCGCAACGGCAATGGCTCCATCCGGATCGAGCTGAGCAGCCCGCGCGGCGACGTCGAGGTCCGCGGCGTTGATCCCGGCTGAGGCTCGTGCTAATGCCCTCCTCCCACGCCAGAGTGGCGAAATTGGTAGACGCAGCGGACTCAAAATCCGCCGGGGGTGACTCCATGCCGGTTCGAGTCCGGCCTCTGGTACTGCCCGCTTCGGGAGCCCGAGCAGGGCGCCCGAAGCGGGGGTTCTTCTCTCCTCCGCGCGCCGCGCTACCGTGCATGACGGGTCGGTCGACCTCATACTGTGTAGCGATGCCGCCGCGTCCCAACGGAGCTTCAGCGTGATCACCATGGACAGCTCGCAGCTGGGCGGTCACCTGCTCGTCGCGGTGCCGCAGCTGCTCGATCCCAACTTCCGTCGCTCGGTGGTGTTGTTGCTGGAGCACAACGAGGACGGCGCGCTGGGCCTGGTGCTCAACAACCCGCTGCCCAACACCGTGGCTGATGTCGCGCGGGGGCTCGACCTCCAGTGGGAGGGCGACGAGGAGGCCACGGTACGCCTGGGTGGGCCCGTGGAGCCCATGCGGGGCTGGATCCTCCACGACCAAGCCCAGTGGGACTCCACCGCCGACGAGGTGCTGCCCGGCGTCTGGCTCACCACCTCGCTGGAGCCGGTGACCCGAGCCGGCAACCACGTCGTGGGGGCCGAGGGCAGCGAGGTGCTGTTCCTGCTCGGCTATGCCGGGTGGGCCACCTCCCAGCTCGAGGGCGAGATTGCAGCGGGCAGCTGGATGCCCGTGCCCATCAATACGGCGGGCGACCCCACCGGGTACGGCGTTCATCCGCGTTGGGTGTTCGAAGCCGAGCCCGAGGACATGTGGGCCGAAGCGCTGCGGTCCCTCGGCGTCGATCCTGGGCGCCTCGCCCGCGGCTCCGTCGGCGCGTCGTCGTTCCAGTAGGTTCGTCGGGGTCGTGCTCTAGGGCGCTCGGCGGAATCGTCGAATCGAGCTTCGATCCCGCGAGCACGGTCACGCCGGCGAGGGCGCGAGAGTCGAAACATAAGGAATTGCCGACTAGACGCGCTTGGTAGGTATCTGTACGCTCGAACGGGTTCTCTGCCCGGGGTCGTACCGTGATGCGCCATACAGCTCTGTCCACTTCAGTAGTTTCTCTCCTCGCGTTAGCGAGCGGCACGGCCGTTGCCGCCGAGGTCCCGACGCACCCGATCAACCCGGACGCTCCCTGGGCGCTCGAGCTCGAGGACGAGCTGAGCAAGCCGCTGGTCGAGCAGTGGTACGGCAAGCAGGTTCGCCAGGAGTGGGAAAAGATCGAGCCGCACTGGCAGGGCAACCAGCTGCTGACCCGCGACAGCTTCGACGAGGACATGCTCGAGGGGCTCGACGTCCCGCCCGTGCCGGCCATGAACTACGAGGCCGCGCCCGGCGTGGTGTACGTGGCGATGGACGGGGTCACCCTGCGTCCGAACTGCGGCAACGGGGACTCGGCCCACTCGGCGCTCAACTGCTCCCCGCTGGTCGACGCCGAGGTCACCTTCGCGCCCTTCGGGGCCCAGGCCGCGGCCGAGTTCCAGCAGCTGCGCAGCTACTACGAGCCCTTCGACCTGGTCATGACCAGCTCGCGCCCCCCCGACTGGATTCCGTACACGATGACGGTCATCGGTGGCTCGGCCAACCAGGTGGGCCTGCAGGGCGCCTGCGGTGTGGCCAACGTGGCTTGTGACGGCCTCAAGCGGAACCACGTGTCGCTCAACTTCCCGCAGTCGTGCAACGGCATGGCCGAGACGGCGGGCCAGGAGACGGCGCACAACTGGGGCCTCGAGCACACCGACAACCCCAACGACATCCTCTACCCGTTCAACAACGGCGGGAACAAGAGCTTCGTCGACAACTGCATGGACATCAGCCACGCCACGGGCGACGGCAACACGGCCTGCGGCTACATCCACGAGCTGTACTGCCCCGCGGGCGCGGGTGAGCAGCAGAACTCCTTCGCCGAGATGCTCGGCGTGTTCGGTCCGGTCGCGGTGGACGACAGCCCGCCCGAGATCATCTCGGTCTTCCCCGGCGACGGGGCGGTCATCGGCACCGAGGAGGAGTTCACCATCACCGCCTCCATCGACGAAAACTCGAACATGGTCGCGGTGAAGTGGACGTGGCTCGAGGGGCTTCCCGAGGGCACCGACGAGTACACCCGCTGCACCAACGGCGTGTGCACGACCGACTTCAACCCGGGCGTCAGCTTCACCGCCAGCGAGATCAACTGGGACTTCCTCACCCTGTCCCAGGCCCCGATCGGCACCTACTCGTTCCAGATCGAGGCGCTCGACGCCTACGGTGGCTACGACAGCCGCACCATCACCATCGAGGTGGTCGAGGGCAGCGGCAGCGTCGGCGGCAACCAAGAGGGCGGTGGCCTCGACGAGAGCGGGGAAGAAGGCGGAGCGACCGACGGTGACAACCCGGGCGGGACCGCGGCCGAGGATGGCGACGACGGAGCCACGGGCCCGACCGTCGGCCTCGACGGCGGCGACGGAGGCGGTGGCGGAAGCACGGGTGGCTGTCGCATCGACGAGCCCGAGCCGACCCGCTGGTCCTGGGCCGGCCTGCTCGGCCTGGGCGTGCTGCTGATGGGTCGTCGCCGACGCGCCTGAGCGCGACCGGTCGCACCGAGGGCGGCGTGCAGCGTGGCTGCATGGCCGCCCTCTTCAATTCCCGAGCCCGAGCCGCTACGGCGAGAACTCGTTCCAGGCCACGGCGAGCACCCGCTGGGTGCCTACGAGAGCCAGCGCCTCGAGCGGAGCGTCGTGCAGCGTGACGTGGACGGTGGAGCGTCCGCCGAGGTTGTAGCCGACCAGCTCGAGTCGACGCGCTTCAGGGTCGCAGTCGACGAACACCACGGTGTCGGTCGAGCCGTACTCGTCGGTGCGCTTGCCCTTGGGCCCCGCGTTCCAGCGGCTGGGGTCCCAGGACGAAAGCTCGGAGAACTGACGGTTTTCCGCCGTGCGCCAGGCCGTGCCCACGGGGCGGGGCAGCAGGCGATCGAGCTTCTTGGCCGACAGCGAGGCATAGACCACGTTCTCGTCGCGGCCGAAGGTGCGGCGGACCAGCGGGGCGCAGGTGCGGGGGGGCTCGGCGTCGCGGCCTTCGCTGACGTCCACCACCACGACGCCCAAGGCGCGGGCGCCCGCGTGGGCGGGCGGCGTGGGGCCGAGCATGAGCGCCCCGGCGAGGCCGAGACCGCAGGCGAGGGCGGGCGCGAGTCGGAAGGGCAGGCTCATGGGCTCCTCGTGTTCACCAGCGGCACCAAAGTCTCGGCGAAGTCGGGCACGCCTTCGCCTCGGGCCTTCAGCGGGAAGGGACTGCCCGGTCCACCGCCGCGCACCTGGGAGTGCATGACCTCGTGCAGGCCGGCTTCGTCGCGTCGCAGCAGGGCCATGACCTGCACGCCCTTGCCCCGTCGCTTGCCGGACGAAAGCTCCCGCGGCGCGGTGAACCACAGCACCAGGGTGGAGCCCGCACCGGACTCGGCGGAGGGGTCGACAGCGTCCTTGGTCCAGGCCGGATCGGCCAGCATCTTCGCGCGAACTTCGGCGTCGCCACCGAGCCAGCGCTCGAGCGCGTTGCGTCGGGCATCGGTGAGCGCTCTCGTTCCTTCAGGCGGGGCCGGAGGCTCCACGTCGGGGCGGCTTTGCACCGAGGGCTCGAACACCAGCGGCGTCGCCCCGAGCTCGGCTTCGAGGCGCTTGTGCAGCTTGGTCAGCTTCTTCATCTGCGAGCTGAGCAGCTCGCCTTCGTGCATCACCACCAGCTCGAGGTTGGGCGCGCCCGAGGGCAGGGCAGGGAGCACTGCGGCCGCCTTGGCAGGGGGCGTGGGCTCGCCTTCGTCGGCCGGCTTGGGCGGCGTTTCTTTGCCCGGTGAAGGCTCTTGGGGGCCCTTTGTCGCGGGTGTGTCCGCCTTCGCGGGGGCGGTCTTGGCGGGCGCCTCGTCCTTGCTCGCGGGCGGCTTGCCGTCACACGCCCAAAGCCCCGCTGGCACGATCGCCAGCACCCATGTCCGAAGCCGACCGTGGATCATTCGCATCGTCGTCAGGAAGTGGAAGAAGACGAACGCCGGGCCCCCAGCGCATACACGCCGATCGCAGCCCAGCCCGCCATGAAGCACAGCCCACCCAGCGGCGTGATGGCACCCAGCCATCGCGGCCCGCCGAGCACCATCAGGTACAGCGTGCCGCTGAAGATGACGATGCCCACGGGCAGCAGCGTGGCCGCGACCCCGAGCGCGCGGCTCGAGCCGCGGGCCCACAGACCCAGCGCCACGAGCAACACGGCGTGGAGCTGCTGGTAGTGCGCGCCCGTCTGCCAGATCTCGAGGTCACGGGCGGTGACCGCATCGCGCAGGCCGTGCGCTCCGAAGGCTCCTGCGGCCACGCCCAGCAGGCCGAGGACCGCCCCCAAAATGATGCTGCGGCGATCGACCGGGTTCATGGCGCACCACCCTGCGCGACTCGGCCGTGACGCTCGTCGAGCTGGCCGCGCAGCCACTTGGCGAAGTCTTCCTCTTTGCCGTCGCCATGGATCACGCGATAGCGGACCATGCTGGCGAAGGAATCGGAGGCAATCTCTTCGATGAAGGAGTCGATGTCCTCGATGTCCTTGCCGAGGAACTCCCACTTCTTGCGGAGCATGTCGGCGAACTGCGGGCCGGTGTACTCCTTGCGCTTGGGCTTGCGCTTGGCGACCGTCTTGGTCGGCTTCTTGACCGGCTTGGGCAGCACCTTGCGAGGCGGCGAGACGAAGCGGAGCTCGCTGCCTTCCACGATGCGCAGGGCCTCGAGGATGCTCAGCCGTCGGGCGTGTTCCTCGGCCTGACGCAGCGCCTCGGGGTCGGCGGGCGGAGCCGGGCGCCCCTCGAGCTCGGCGAGCCGCGACTGGTACCAGCTGGCCGCGAGCACCGATTCCTCTTCGGAGATGACGACGCGGTCGGCGGGCTCGTCGTTGCGCATGGGCGCGGCGATGCGCTCGATGAACTCGCGGGCGCTCTGCACTCCGTCGGGGTCGCGCTCGAGCAGTAGCTGTAGCTTGTCGGCGGTTGCGGCTCCGTCGCGCTCGATGTCGTCGTGCACGAAGGTGTGCTCGCTGCGACGCACGGCGGCGATCAACGCCTCGATCTTTTCCTGTTCGCTCTTGTCGGCGGACAGCTGCTCGGAGTGCATGCCCCGGGCCTCCTCGGTGGCGTCGAGGATCCGCGGGTTGGGGGCTCCGCAGGCGGCGGCGAGCCCGAGCAGGCACAGCGCGGCCAGGCCCGGTTTGGCGGTCGTGCGCGCAAACACGGACCGCAGACCTCCCCTTGCCCGGGGGGCGGTGGCGCGGCGTCCGATCATTCGTTACTAGGCTACCACCGTGCCCCGCGATGCACACCCGCTCGACATGTTCGAGGAACGTGCGGCATCCGACCCCGCCCTGACCCCGTTGGCCGAGCGGATGCGGCCCCGCTCGCTCGAGGAGATGGTGGGCCAACGGCATTTGCTGGGCCCGGGGAGGCTGCTGCGTCGACAAATCGAGGGCGGCCGCATCCCGAGCATGATCTTGTGGGGGTCTCCCGGAACGGGAAAAACGACGCTGGCGCGCCTGCTCGCGGGCCGGCACGGAGCCGCGTTCGAGGTGCTGTCCGCCGTGAGCGCGGGGGTGCGAGACATTCGGGCCGTCGTCGAGCGAGCCCGCGATCGTCGACGTCACGAATCACGAACCACGGTGTTGTTCGTCGACGAGATCCACCGCTTCAACCGCGCCCAGCAGGATGCGCTGTTGCCTCACGTCGAAGCGGGCATCTGTCGGCTCGTGGGGGCCACCACGGAAAACCCCAGCTTCGAGGTCAACGCGGCGTTGCTGTCGCGGGCTCGGGTGTTCCAGCTGCGGCCCCTCGAGATCGGCGACCTGGTCACGCTGCTGCGTCGGGCGCTGACGGATACCGAGCGCGGACTCGGTCGCGCCGACATCGAGATCGACGACGGCTTGCTCGCGGCCATCGGCAACACCGCCAGCGGTGATGCGCGCCGAGCCTTGTCCGCTCTCGAGGCCGTGGTCGACCTGCTGCCCCCAGGCGAGACCAAACTGACCCGCGAGCTCGCAGCCGAAGCGCTCGGCGGTCAGCCGCTTCGCTACGACAAGGATGGCGAAGAGCACTACAACGTCATCTCCGCCTTCATCAAGAGCATGCGGGCGAGCGATGCCGACGCCTCGATGTACTGGCTCGCGCGCATGGTCGAGTCGGGCGAGGACCTGCGCTTCATGGCGCGGCGCCTGGTCATCTTCGCGAGCGAAGACATCGGCAACGCCGAGCCGCAGGCGCTGGTGGTGGCTCGGGCCGCGGCCGAAGCGGTGCACATGGTCGGCATGCCCGAAGCGGTGCTGCACCTGAGCCAAGCCACGCAGTTCATGGCGCTCGCGCCCAAGAGCAACTCGGCGCTGCGGGCCTATGCCGCGGCGCGCAAGGACGTGAAACGTTACGGGGCGCTGCCCGTGCCGCTGGTCATTCGCAACGCGGTCACCGACCTGATGAAGGACGTGCAGTACGGCGTGGGCTATCGCTATCCGCACGACCTCGGCAGCGGCGTCGACGACCAGCACGTCAGCTATCTGCCCGATGCCATCGTGCGTCGTCGCGAGGCCGAGTCGTTCACGCCTTACGTCGAGCCCAGCGATCGCGGCTGGGAGGGCCGGGCCGCGCGTCGACTCGCCGAGCGTCGCCAAGGTTCGTCGGGCGACAACCAAGAGGCAGAGACGGGCGAGTCCGAAGACCCGCCCGACCCGGCATGAAGGGTTGTTGGTCGCTCCACCGAGTCATGGCGATGAAAACGCCATGACCGCGCGAGCTCGAAGAGGCGAGCCCGCGTCGCGCGAGGCCTAGCTCTGGCCGGCGCGGTCGCGACGGGCCTGCTCGGCCCGTCGAGCCATGCGCTCCTTGAGACGGCGCTGGCGCTTGCGACGGAGCATCTTGAGGGTGCGGCGGTTGTCTCCCTTGCCCATGGAGCGGTTTTTCGCCGATGCGTGGCTTGGAATCAAGCCCCTGGTCGGCTAGATGCCCCACAAATGGTCCGCCTCAGCGTCAACATCAACAAGATCGCGACTCTGCGGAATTCCCGCATCCCGCCCGAGGACCACGCGGAGTATTCGGGCGTCCCCAGCATGGAGCGGGCCCTGCGGGTGTGTCTCGACGCGGGCGCGCCCGGCATCACCGTCCATCCGCGCGAGGACCAGCGGCACATCACCCCCGCCGACGTGCGGCTCGTGGCCGGGCAGCTGGCCCCGCTGCGCGACACGGTGGAGTTCAACATCGAAGGCGATCCGCGCCCCGACCTGCTGGCGCTCGCGCACGAGGTGAAGCCGCATCAGCTCACATTGGTGCCGGTCCGGCCCGGCGAGGTCACCAGCGAGGCGGGATGGCCCGCGGATACGCCGCGGGCCGAACTGGGCCAGATCATCGCCGACGCCCAAGCGGCGGGCATGCGCGTCAGCGTGTTCATCGACGCCAAGGCCGACGCCGTGCGCTGGGCCGCGGGCATGGGGGCCGACCGGATCGAGCTGTACACCGAGCCCTACGCCGCTGCGTGTCGGCTCGGGGCGGACGCGGCACGAGCGTCGATGGAGCGGTTCCGAGAGGCGGCGCGGTTGGCCCATGAACTCGGGCTGGGGATCAACGCCGGACACGACCTCGACCTCGACAACCTCGTGCTCTTTCGCGACCTGCCGCACCTCGACGAGGTGTCGATCGGCCACGCGATCATGGCCGAGGCGGTGTTCGACGGCCTCGGTACGGTGGTCCGTCGCTATCTCGAACTGCTCGCGTCGGCATGAGCCCGAAAAAGGCGCAGACGCCCGGGCAAAACGGCGGGAAAACCGGGGGGCCAGGCCGCCGGGCGCAGGTCCCGAGGCGGTCCCTTCGGGGTGTTGGGGCCCGTGCGGGCGCTGGACAAAGAGCGAGCGGGTAGGGGACCCTGGCCAGCATGTCGCGCAGGTGCAGCGCCGTCGCGGTGGGGCTGTCGATCTCGCTGGTCACGGCCAGCGGGGCGGCTGCTGCGACGCGCACCGCCGATGCCACCGGCCCGGCTGCGCAGGCGCCCGAGAACCTCGGCACCGTCATTTCGGAGGCCGACGCGCATGAGCACGCCGGGCGCTACGCCGACGCCGCGCGTCGCTACGCCGACGCGTACGCGATGACCTCCAACTCCAACCAGTACCGGGGCACCGACGTGGCGCTGCAGACGGTCCTGGCGTCGGCCAAGGCCTACCGCAGTGCCTTCGATGCCTCGGACGACGACTACACGTTCGCGGTCGAGTCCAAGGCCCTGCTCGACGCCGTGGTGGCGGAATGGACGGCGATGGGGCAACCGGTGCCGGACGCCATCCGCAAGGAGCTCGAGTGGGCGGAGGCTCGGATCGCCGAAAAACCCCCGGACCCGGTGGTGGTGCCGCCGACCGAGCCCGAACCGGAACCGGAGCCGGAGCCCGCCTCCGAACCGGAACCGGAGCCCGAGCCCCAGATCGAGGCCGAGCCGGAGCCCGAACCCGAACCAGAGCCCGATCACTCGCGCCGGGACGTGGGCATCGCGCTGACCGGCCTCGGCCTGGCCAGCACCATCGGCGGCATCGTGTCGGTGGCGGTGGGCGTGCCCGTCCGGGGCGCGGCCCAGGACTACCGCACCGAGGTCCTCCAAAGCCCCCAGTTCACCGCATTGAGCGCCCGCGACCAGGACACGGCGACCTCGGCCCTGCAGACCTACGTCGAGACCGAGACGCGGCGCGGGGTCATCCTGATGGGGGTCGGCGGGGCGGCCATCGGCGTCGGCGTGACCGGCATCGTCGTCGGCAGCATCATCTTGGCCCGCAGCGGTCGTCGCTCGGCCCCCGGAGCCCGGGCTCGCCTCTCGCCCCGCGTGGCGATGGGGCGGGGTTCGGCCACGATGGGGCTTCGGCTCCGCTTTTGAACGAGGACGCGCGTGAGCTCTTCCTCCCGTCTCGAAGTCTATCCCGGTCGGCTCAACGATGGCCTCGTCATCGATGGCCGCTACCGGGTGCTCCGCGAGATCGGGCGCGGCGGCATGGGGGCGGTGTACGAGGTCGAGCAGATCAAGCTGGAGAAGCGGGTCGCGCTCAAGGTGCTCCAGGCGGGCCGGGCCGACAGCGAAGGCGGCGAGGAGGACAACAGCCTCAAGCGCTTCGTCCGTGAGGCCCGGGCCGCCTCCGCCATCAAGCACCGCAACGTCGTCGACATCATCGACTTCGGCGACTTCACCGACGGCTCGGCGTACTACGTCATGGAGCTTTTACGGGGCAAGGACCTGTCCTCGGTGCTCAAGCGCGAGCAGAGCCTGTCCTGGCCGCGCGCCAAGGTGTTGCTGCGCCAGGTCCTGAGCGCGCTGGCGGCCGCCCACGAGCAGAGCATCATCCACCGCGACATCAAGCCCGCCAACATCATGCTGCTCGACGAGCCGGACGAGTTCGGCAACGAGTGGATCAAGGTGTTGGACTTCGGCATCGCCAAGGTCCAGGACACGGGACGCGATGCCCAGGCGCTGACCGGCACCTCCGAGCTGCTCGGTACGGCGGCGTACATGGGCCCCGAGGTCGCGCGAGGCGAGCGAGCCTGCCATCGCACCGACCTGTACGCGGTGGGCGTGGTGGCCTTCGAACTGCTGACGGGCACCGTGCCCTTCACCGCGGCCAATACCTTCCAGGTCCTGCTGCGGCACATCAACGACCAGCCGCCGCGGCCCTCCGAGTACAACGACACGCTCACGCCGGCCATCGACGCGTTCATCCTGCACTCGCTCGCCAAGCAGACCGAGGACCGCTACGTGGATGCCAGCGCCATGCTGGAGCGGCTCGACGCCATCGACGACGAGGGCATGATGGCCGGGCCCATCCCCGCGCTGCCCAAGGCGAGCGCGCCAGCCGTGTCCGCCCCCGTTCCGGTCGCACCTCGCCCGACGCCGCAGAAGACCGACCTGTACCAGCACAGCGTGCCGCTCCCGAGCGGCCTGCGACCGCCGTCGGAGGTGCTCACCGAGGCGCTCTCGTCCACCGAGCTCGAGACGGCCGCGATCTCGCCCGAGGACAGCTCTCGGCGTTCACGGTGGCCGCTGGTGGCGTTTTTTGTCGTGGCCGTGCTGCTGGCCATCGGGGTGACCCGAATGCTGAGCACCGATGCCGCGGCCGAGCCGAAGACGGAGCCCGCACCCGCTTCGGCTACGCCGGTCGAGCCTGGGCCCGATGAGCCCGGCGCATCGGCCCATGCGGCAGCAGCAGACGTCGCGGGCAGCACGGGCGCCGTCGAGGCGGCGGGGGAGGGATCCAGCGGAGGGGAAGCCACCGCCGACTCGAGCACGGGCGCCCCAAACCCCGAGCCCGACGCGAGCACGGAGACGGGCGAGGCTCCACCGGTCGAGCCCACCCCAGCCAAAAAATGCACCTCGATCGCCTGCCGTCAGCGCAGTGCGGTGAAGCGAATCCGCGGCTCCATTCGCCGCCGCTGTCGATCGCTGGCCACCGGGGGCTCGGTGAAGGTCAAGCTCACCGTCGGCACCGCGGGGGAAGTGCTCATGCCCCGAGCGCTCGCGCCCCACGATCGCTCCGCCCTGGGCAAGTGCGTCATCGAAGCGGTCGCCAAGGGGCGCTTCCCCGCCTCCAACCAGCTTCGGACCCTCAACCTGGAGTTCCGGCCATGAATCTGCACCCGTCTCGCCCGTCGATGAGGGTCCTGCTCGCGCCGCTGTTGGTGGCGGGGCTGGCATGTGGCCCCAGCACCTACGAGATCGCGGTCTCCGGGTCCTCGGGAGGGCCGCCGACGGCGGGGACCGAGCCGTCTGCGATGAGCACGGGGCCGACCTCGACCACCCGCGGCGACACGGACCCCTCGGACACGACCGAGACCACCGTGGCCGCCGACTCGGGCAGCAGCGGGGGCGACTGCGTGAGCCAAGACGACGGGGGGTGGTGGCGGACCGAGTGGACTCGCCGACGCCTGCTCGAGATCGACACCACGGTCTTCGACGCGGCCGTCACCGACTTGCCCGTGCTGCTCCGGCTCGACTCGGAGGGGCTCGGCCCCTCGTGGTCGGAGCGATCCGGCGCCGACCTGCGCTTCCGGGCCGAAGGCGACGTCGAGGTGTCCTACGAAATCGACGACGTCGATTCCGACGGGAACCTGGCGGTGTGGTTGTCGATTTCCGAGCTCGACCCGGCGGCGGGCTCGATGCCGGTCTGGATGTACTACGGCAATCCGCAGGCCGAGGCCCCCGATGGCGCCGAAGCGGTCTGGAGCGGACACATCAGCGTGCATCACCTGGGCACCGACCTCGAGGACTCGGCCGAGGACCACACCGGTCGCTCCAACTGGGAGCCGGAGGTCTGCGACGGCAAGTGTGGCCCCCGGATCGGCGTCGCGCGGCGCTTCGACCCCGAGCAGCTGCACGAGGTCATCTTCGACGGCCACCAAGACTACGACCTGGGCGTCTCGCCCTACGAGCCCGCGGTCATGGAGTTCACCATCAGCCTGTGGATGCGGGCCGCTTCGCTGGCCGAGTACCCCTGGGGCGGGCTGGTGGCCAAGGGCGACGACACCTGGCGGCTGCAGGCCAGCAGCTTCCCCGACGCGCCAAAGCTCGACGAGCGCATCACCTTCGGCTACGACTGCAACCCGATCCAGACCGCCTGCACGGGGGCGCCGATCGACATGGCCGGCAACGCCAACCTCGTCTCCAACGTCGCGGTCGACGACAACCAATGGCATCACGTCGCCACGACCGTCGAGATCATCGACGAGCCGGTGCCGTTGCCCATCGAGTACATCCCCGACGTCCGAATCCGCATCTACATCGATGGGATCGAGGCCGCAACGCCGCAGGAAGTGTTCGGGTTCCTGCTCCCCGAGGACGATCAACCAGTTCGCCTCGGCCACAACATCAGCGCGGCCAATCGCTGGCAGGGGGACCTCGACGAGGTCCGCTTCGAGGCCCGGGCCCGCAGCGCGGCCGAGATCGCGGCCGACTACGCCACCGTCGTCAACGAGCACGTGGCCATCGGGGAGGAGGACGTCCTGTGTCGCTGAGCCACGCGCGCGCGGGCGCGACGTCCTTGCTGCTGCTGGCGCTGGGATGCCCCACGCCCAAGCCCGTGCTCCCCCAGACCGGAGCCGGGGGCACGGCCGACACCACCGACTCCGGCGTCGCCTCCTCGTCATCGACGGGGGCGGGGCCCGAGACGAGCGCGGACACGACCTCGACTGGGGCCGTCGACTCGAGCACCACGACCGACCCCGACCCGAGCACCACCGGAGGCACCGACGAGACCGGCAGCACCGACGAGTCGTCCTCGAGCGGCGGTCGGCCGGTCTGCGAGCTGCCGGACATGGGCTGCACCCCCGCCTCGGCCGAGCCGTGGTGGGACGCGGGCTGGGCCTATCGTCGTCGCATCGAGGTCCTCTCACCGCTCGCGGGGCCGCTCGACGATGCGGTCGTGGCCATCCGCCTGGACGAAGACTTCGAGCTGGCCTGCGCCGAGTTCTCCGATCCGGCCGACGACCTGCGCTTCGTCGACGGGGCGGGCCAGCTGCTGTCGCACGAGGTCGAGCGCTGGGAGGCAGGGGAGGGCGCGCTCGTATGGGTTCGCCTGCCCACCCTCCAGGCCGGCGCCAATGACGTGTGGCTCTACTACGGCGGCGACGCGGCTCCGCCCACGGGAGACGTCTGGCCCGCCTCGCTGTCGCTGCACTCGGTCATGCACTTCGCCGATGACCTCGAGGGCTCCGGGGGCACGCCCGGGGGCGCGCCCAAGGTCGCGGGCGACCTGTTCTTCATCCCCGGCGTCCTCGGATCTTCGATTCACTTCGAGGACATCCTGATCAACCGCCGGGTCGAACTGACCAACTCCCAGGCCATCGACGATGCGATCATCGCCGCGGGCGAGTTCACCGTCAGCGCCTGGATCCGCCCGTATCCCGACATCGCCGCGCCCAGCCCCTTCAAGAACGTCGTTGGCCGAGGCGACGGTACGTGGGCGCTGTCCGTGTTCGATTCCGAGGGTGCCTTCGACTCGCAGCCCCCGACCGCCACCTCGTTCTTCACCCACTGCGACGGGATTTCCTTCGATCCCACCGAGTGCGACCCCTCGGTCAACTTCAACAGCAACCATCTGTTGGTGGGCAGCGTGCCCGTGGTCGAGCACCAGGTGCTCGCCAACTGGCACCACGTGGCCGCGGTCTTCCAGGCCGCGGAGGGGGACGTCCATCAAAAGGACCTGTACGTCGACGGCCAGCTCGACGCCACGTTCACCGGGCTCCTGCCGCTGGAAGCCGCCGTGTTCGAGTCGCACTCCGTGCCGGTCACCATCGGCACCGGGCCCGATGATCCCGACCAGGCGATGTTCCACGGTGAAATCGACGAATTCCACCTCGCATCGATCGCGTGGAGCCCCGAGCGGATCGAAGCCGAGTACGAATTGACTCGAGAGCCCGGCTCGGAGCCTCGCGTGATCCTCTCGGCGACGCAGTGCCAGTAGCCTGCCTCTGTGTGCCCGTATTCACAGGGCGTCGAACTTTGTCCTATTGAACGTGAATACGTTGAAGAGGGGGGCGTCGGGGTATGCACCGAGCTGGGCGTCGCCGGCTCGGCACGAGGTCCCGCATGCCCACTCTTCGATCCTTCGCCCGTATCAGCTGCGCTGCCGTCCTCGGACTGGCTGCCGCCGCGTGCTCGTACCCCTTCGCCGTGTCTCCCGGACTCGCCGAGAAGACCGAGGAAATCCCCGTCGTCAAGCTCGACCGCAAGTCGTGGAACGTCGGGGCCTACGAAGTCCGCGAGATTCGGCGAGGATGGGAGAAGTCCGGGGGGATTTCCATCGGCCCCGTCTCGGGCAATCAGAAGCAGCGCGACTTCTCGTTTCAGGTAAACCACAGCGGCACCATTCTGCAGGTGCGCTGCGAGCTGAGCTCGGGCTCGAGCGCCATCGCTGGCTTCACCGTCAGCGACGGCGAGCAGATGACCTGTGACCTCAACCCCTCCGATGCCTCTGCCGCGTGGAAGGTCATCATCGTGGCTCGTGGCACCCGCAACGCCTCCGGGCGGCTGCAGCAGGGCGACAACGAGATGCCCATCGTCTCGGCGCACGGCAGCGGCCACAGTCAATCTCGCGGCTATCTCATCCGCCAGGAGGGTGATGTCGCCGCCGCCGACGTGCGCGTCGCCACCCGTCGCGTATGGGTCCCCAAAGAAGGCGAGACCAGCTTCAAGGTCGCCTACGTCGGGGCCGCGGTCACCCTCATGCTCTTCGAGGAGCTGGCCGAGTCCTCGAACCCCTCCTCGTCCTGAAATCGCCCCTCAGGGAGCGTTGGGCCCCGCGTCGAGGCGATCGAGCACGAACGCCAGCGTATCGACCTCGGCGTCGATGCGGTCGCCCACGCGGGGCGAGCCACCGTGGCCTGCCCCTCGTTCGATGCGAAGCAGCGCATCGGCCCCCGCGTGCTGCATCGCCGCCACGTACTTGCGCGCGTGCATCGGGTCCACGCGGTCGTCGTTGTCCGCCGAGAGCATCAGCAGCGCGGGATAGTGCCTCTGCGGCCGGACCTTGTGCAGCGGCGAGTAGCCCCACAGCCACCCGAACTGCTCCGGATCCTCCGCCGACCCGTACTCTCCGATCCACGTCGGCCCGCTGCCGAAGCGATGGAAGCGAATCATGTCGAGCAGCGGCACCGCGCACACCACCGCCCCGAACAGCTCGGGTCGCTGAGTCGACACCGCGCCCACCAGCAGCCCGCCGTTGGAGCCCCCACGAATCGCCAGCCGTGACGCCTGCGTATAGCCCTCGGCCTGCAGGTACTCCGCCGCCGCGATGAAATCGTCGAACGTGTTCTGCTTGTTCGCCCGTCGCCCTGCGTCGTGCCACGCCTCGCCGTACTCACCTCCGCCGCGCAGGTTGGGCATCGCCCACACCCCGCCGCGGCCGGCCCACACCGCCGCCGTGGCCGAGAAGCTCGGCTGCAGCGACACCCCGAAGCCCCCGTAGCCCGTCAGTATGGTGGGGCGGTTGCCGTCCAAAACCACATCGTCGCGATGCAGCACGAACATGCTGACCGGCGTGCCGTCCCGCGACTCCACGCTGACCTGATGAAGCTCGAGGTGCTCGTCGACCGGCACATCGATCGCCTCCCAGGTCCTCAGCGTCCCGCTGTCCATCGACAGCGACCCCACCTGTGGCGCGCGGTTCATCGCCCCGTGGTGCACGTACACCACATCCGATTCCGCTCGCCCCGAGATGGCCGAAATGCTGGTGAACCCGTCGAAGTCGACCTCGTGCACCGCGGCCCCGGACAGCTCGCGAATCTCCAGCGAAGAGCTCGCCTTCTTCAAGTAGCGAAGCAGCAGCCGTCCGCCGAATACCCCGGCCGATTCCAGCGTGCCGTCTTGCTGTGCCACCACCGTTCGCCAGTGCTCCGGGCTCGGTTGGTCGGGGTCGACCTCGACCACCCGAAACCGGGGCGCATCGTGGTCGGTGAGGACGAAGTAGCGCCCCTCATGGCTCGACACCGACGCCAGCGCATCGTGCCCGACGAACAGGGGGCGCCACGGGACCGCCTCGGTCGTTGCCTCGCGCAGATACACATCCGTCGCCGACCACCCGTGCTGCACGTGAAGCGCCCACGTGCGCCCCTCGTCGAGCGACTCGACCCCGACGAACGTCGCGGCGTCACCCAAGGGCCCGTAGATGACCTCGTCCTGCGACACTGGAGTCCCGAGCACATGAACCCGAACCTCGGCGTGTCGGGGCAGCTCGGGCGCGGGGATCGACGGGTCATCGGGCAGCCCCGTATACGCAAACGACCGTCCATCGGCCGCCCAAGCCGCTGCCGCATAGCGTGCCCCCGCGATCCGATCTGCTCGATCACGCCCCGTATCGACCTCTCGAATGCGTAGCTCGGCCGCGTCGGCCCCATCGAAGCTCCGTAGGTACGCCACCAGGCGACCATCGGGGCTCGGCACGAACGCACGCACGCTGATTCGACCGTGCGAGTCCAGCTGCAGCGGATCGAGCACGACCCGCTCGCGCCCGTCGTCCTCCCGCACGTACCACACCGCATGGTCGTGGCCGGCGGAGCGGCGGGCGAAGAACAACCGCGAGCCGCGATGGACGGGCACTGAAATCGAGTCCACGTCGATCAGTGCGCGTAGCTGCTGCGCCAGCTGTTGTCGACGGGGGAGTGCGCTCAGGTCGGCTCGGGCATACTGGTCCTGCGCGTCCATCCACGCCTGGACCTCGGGTTCATCCACCTCCTCGAGCCATCGATAGGGGTCCGCGACGTCGACCCCATGCATTCGGTCGACGACGTTCTCGCGACGGGTGGAGGGGGGACCCTGCCTTCGCACTGCGGCGCATTCATCGACCTCCTTGGTCTCGGCCGTGGGGGGCGTGCAGCTGCCGATTCCAGCCAGCATTGCGGTGAGCATGAGGCATCGATCGGCGGAACTCATCGGCGTTAGGGTAGCGGGTCGGGGGGGATTCGTCCTGTTGGTGGGGGGCGAAAACCTTGGGCGAAGGCGGGGCTGGGGAGCAAATGTGCAGGGCGTAGGGTGTGGTTGCGGGGCGTTTTTTCGCTTAGCGGAGGGGCGAGAATGTTCGGGCAGAGGTGCGAGATTTAGTTTGGCGATGGCTTGGAATGCTTGGCGAAGGGTCGAGAATGTTCGAACGGGAGGCTTGCCTGTTGACGGCTGGAACCCTCCCCGGACGTGCTCGGCGGCCGTTGCAACTGGGTGTTTCTCGAAGGTAGTCGGCGGCCGCCTCCGCGCGACCGGGCCCCCTCCATCCTGCGCGGCTTCGCTTCAGCCCTCCCCGAACTCGAAGTCCCGTTCGAACGGTGGTGTGGGTCCTGCTTGGGTGGGGCTGGTTTTACGTGGGGGGTTGAAGAGGTCGGTGCCTGGTGGAGGAGGGGGGACTTGGAGGTGCGCTTGCGGAGTGTTCGAACAGCGGGCTCGCCTGTTGACGGCTGGAACCCTCCCCGGACGTGCTCGGCGGCCGTTGCAACTGGGTGTTTCTCGAAGGTAGTCGGCGGCCGCCTCCGCGCGACCGGGCCCCCTCCATCCTACTCGGCTTCGCTTCAGCCCTCCCCGCGGCACTGGCTCCCGAGCGGGCGGTTGTGTCATGAGGTGCTCGGGGGGCGTCGTTGAATTTTTGGGGCGTCGTGGGTGGGGAGCCGGTCGGAACTCGGGAATGAGGCAGTTTGGATTGAGACCTCTGCGAGGAGCGCCGGTGTAGGGGGCGGCGCCGTGCTAACGTCGATGACGGTGGTTGGGATTCGGGATGGGGCGGTGGTCGTGGTGAGCGTCGTTGTTGGGGTGAGTGGGTGCGGGTCCGAGGGACCACCAAATCTGATGCCGCAGTCGCCTTATTGCGAACCGGAGGAAGTCGTCGTCGAACTCGATGAGCAGACTCCGCTGGCAGTCAGCCCGCGCGATGTGCTCGACCGCGTCTCGGGAACGATGGAGGGGGAACTCGTTTGGTCCGGGGGCGGGGAGGGGGTTGAACTCGGGTTGAGTACCGAGGCGTCGACTTCGCCGATGACGCTCGAGGTCACCTACGAAGGCGGCTCGATGATTTTCCTCGATCAGGAATTGGTCGAGCCGGAAGGGCAGGTCAATGAAGTCGCAGTGACATGTCCGGACCGATTGACCATCGAAGTCGTCGTGTCGTTGACCGCATCGGACGGAACATTGGCGGAGGCATGGACCTCATCGCTCATTGTCGACGCCGATCCCCAAACGGGCGCCCCCTCCGACCCGAGCCTGGCTGTCGACACCCCCTTCGCGTCACTGCACGGGACCCTGTCCGTGACGGAAATCGAACCCGACACCTGGTCGGTCTCAAACAACCTCCGCATACAGGCGGCCTTCTCCACTGGCAGTTCGTCCGGACATCTCCAAGTCGCCGTAACCGACCCGGAGGGCACCGTACGACTAGCAGAACTCGGTTCCTGGCAAACCCTGCCCCCGTGACAGTGCCCCCAGAGAGCCTCCCCGCGAACTCACCAAGAGCACACTCGCGAAGGCTTCCAGCCACGACTCGGAGTAGGCACGCGAGCCCTCCGTTCAACACTCCAACCCACCACCCAACCCACATCCGCACCTCCCCTCGAACGGAAGCCGAAGCCCCGGGGAGGGCTGAAGCGAAGCCGCGTAGGATGGAGGGGGCCCGGTCGCGCGGAGGCGGCCGCCGACTACCTTCGAGAAACACTCGCGTGTCTCGGCCGCCGAGCACGTCCGGGGAGGGTTCCAGCCGTCAACAGGCGAGTCTCCCGTTCGAACATCCTCAACCGCTCGCAAAGCACTCCAACCCATCACCCAAGCCAGCCCCGCGCCTCCCTCCGACCCAAGAGCAGCACCCCGCGAAGGCCTAAAGCAAAGCCACGACGAACAACGACGCCGTTTCCACCTCAAACAGACGAGCCCGTCACTCGACCACATTCCACCACGTGCCTCAGCAAGAACCGCCAGCAGACCTCAACTCTCGAGCTCCGCCAAAATCCCCTCAACCCGAACCTGCTCCCGCCGCCTCCCCGGCACCAACTCCAAGTACCGCCGATAGTGCACCCGAGCCTGCTCCGGATTCCCCAGCTCCCGCTCGATATCCCCAAGCAATCGATGCAACTGCCCGAGATCCGGCGCCAACGCCAACGCCACCTGAGCCGACCACCGCGCCCGCTCCGGCAACCCCCGCCCCAGCATCACCCGTGCATGGTCAATCGCATCGATCGCCTCCTGATAGTCCCGATACTCCTCACTGTAGAGCAGCGGATCCGCCGGGAGGTCATCGAGCGGCGCTGAAGGCCCATCGTTGCGCCCCAGCGTGCGGGAAAGGTCGATCGCCTGAAAGCGCCCCAGCGTCGAGGGCCCCTCGGCCACCCACATGACCATCGCCGTCGCATCGACCACCACCGAGTGCGTCGTGGCCATGTTCTCGAGCGCGTTGCGATTGCCCAGCCCGAGCTCCTGCTCGCCCTTGCCCCGCCGGTCTCGAAGCACGGCCACCGCCCGGTTCGCGTCGATGGGCTCCCCCGTGGTCAGCAGCTCCTCGAGCCGGTCGTAGCGATAGCCCGACGAGGTGTAGCGCCGCACCCAGTCGTTCTGCAGGTCGCTCTCGAACGCCTCGTCCACCATGTGGTCGGTCGCCCAGACGATGTTCTCGTCCTCGCCCCGCACCACACGACGGTTCTCCCGGTCCCGCGGCGCCGCCTCGAGCACCAGCGCCTTGCGCCGCATGCCGTCGCCGATGAGCACGATGCCCGAGCTGCGCAGCTCGGCCTCGCGAATGATCTCGACGGCGCGGTCGAGGGTGTCGGCCTGCTCGAGCACGGTGCGGAGCACCAGGGGCAGGGGAGCGCCTTCCTCGGGCGGATCGTCGGTGCGCGCCGGATCCAAGGCGACGAAGATGCCCCGCGCATTGATCCCGGTGACGACGCCCATGAGGCCGGACCACCCCACGGAGGCGAAGGGGTAGCGACCGTCGGGATGATGGAAGGTCACCAGGCGGTCGGCCTCGAAGTCGCGGCCGAGGTCGAAGCTCAGGGTGCGGCCGATGATGAGGTTGCCCGGCTCGCCCGTGGAGGTGCGCTTGGGGGCGGCGGCGAACATCGTGCCACCGAGCAGGACGTCGTCGAGGCGCTGCCCGAGCCCGTACACGCACTGGTACAGGAACATGCGGTGGTAGCTGCTGATCCGGTCGTCCTCGTCGGCGGGGAGGGCTTCGGCCATGGCGGCCAGCTCCTGCCGATGTTCTTCGTCGAGGTATCGATCGGCGCCGCGATAGTCCCAGCGCAGCACCATGGCGGCGGTCCATTGTTCGAGCCAGGCGGCGTAGCGTCGCTCGAGCATGTCGCGGACGCGATCGTCGAGCTGGCGGAAGAGGCGCTCGGTGAGCCGGCCGCGGGCGTCGCCGAGCTCGACCGGCGAGCCCTCGAGGTGCAGGCGCCACAGGCGTCCGTCGCGGTCGAGCCAGGAGCGGCCGTAGTTGAGGCGGCGACCGGTGGGGTCGACCTCGAACTCGTAGCGCGGGACCTCGACCTGAGGGGCTTCGAGCTCGGTGTAGCTGAGGTAGCCGGAGTACGACAACGCGATGAGCACGAACCCGATCCCCACCAACACCGCGGCGGCGCGGAGGAGGGCGAAGACGGGGCGACCGGCCGCCCGTGGGGTCGAGGAGAATCGCGCCATGGCGAATGCGGCGGGTATACCTCAGGGTCGAGGACTACCGTATACTCCGCGCCCGATGCCCATGCGTGCACGCACGATGAGCGGTTGGCTCCTGGCGGGGGCGGTCGTTTGGGGCGTGGCCTGTGAGCCCGAGCGCCCGCCCGCACCCGAGCGGACTGCGGCTCCCAGCGATCCCAAGGCGGCCCCCGAAGCCGAATCCGAGGCCTTCCTCGAGCCGGGCGCTGCGCCCGCGGTGCTGACCTTTGCGGGCGACCGCGGGGCCTTCTCCGACAAGGGCAAGGTCGAGGACGTCCCCGAGGAGGCGCGTGGCCTGGTCCGCGTATCGCTGCTCGAGGGACCCCGTGCCCCGGCGGGCACCGTCTGGGTCACGAACCTGCGCGAGCCCGAAGAGGACGGCCGCTTTCGCCTCCGCACGGTTCCCCGCGACCTGTTCGAAGAGCTGGCGCTGGGCCAGGGGCGCAGCAGCGAGGTGGCGCTGCCCGAGGGGCTCGAGGCGCCCGAGCAGGTCGCCGTGGCCGACGGGGTCATCGTCTACAAGACGGCGTGGTGTGGCGTCTGCAAGAAGGTCGAGTCGTACCTGAAGCGCAAGGGCGTCGACTACGAGGCCAAGGACATCGAAAAAGACCGCAGCGCGGCGGCGGAGCTGCAGGCCAAGGCGAAGACGCAGGGCGTGAAGACGGGCAGCGTGCCCATCATCGACGTGGGCGGTCAGCTCATCGTGGGCTTCGACCGCGCTCGCCTCGAAAAGCTGCTGTAGGCCCAACAAAAATCTCCCACGCCGTCGGACGCGGCGCGGGAGATTGAGCGAGCAGAGGCCGAGTGTGGCCGGCTACTCGATGGGATCGACCTGCTCGAGGAAGACCTCGGCGTCGACGAAGGTCTTGAAGTGCACGGGCGCGGCGGGCATGGCCTCGCCCTCGCGCAGGGCCTCGAAGTGGCCGCTGAGCTTTACGTCCTTGGGGTAGACGAGCACGCTGGGCAGGGTGGCGCTACCAAAGGCATCTTGCATGGTGCCGTGGTCGTCGGTGCCCTCGGTGACGTCGACCTTGATGAGGTGGAAGCGCGTGGAGAGGATGGGCTCGACCGCCTCGTCGTGGAAGGTGGCCAGCTCCATCTCTTTGCAGGGCAGGCACCAGCTGGCGGCAAAGTCGATGAGGATGGGCTTGCCGTCGGTCTCGGCCTGCTGGATCTGGGTCTCGAGCTCGGCGATGGTGGTGACCCGGTTCCAGTCGGCGGGCGGCACGTAGACGAGGTTGTTGACCGCGACGATCGAGCCGAAGACGGTGAGCGCCACCGCGATGGCCTTGCGGAAGCGTTCGCCCGCGGGGCCGTGGAAGGACAGGTGAATGGCACCCAGGCCCACGCCCGCGAGCACGACGGTGAGCGCGACCCAGAAGCCCCAGCTGGGGTCGAGGATGAAGTTCTCGAGCGCGGTCGACAGCGGACGCAGGAACCACAGCGCCATGACGATGAGCATCACGCCGAAGAAACTCTTGATGTACTCCATCCACGCGCCCGGGCGGAACAGGCTCGCGCCCAGGGCCACCGCGAAGAACAGGGTGCCCATGCCCAGCGCGTAGACGAACAGCAGCGAGCCGCCGTAGAAGATGCCGCTGCCCTCGGCCGAGGCCTTGGCGATGACGGCCAGCAGCGACAGCAGCACGGGCCCGGTGCAGGGCGCCGAGATGAAGCCGGAGACCAAGCCCATCAAGAACGCACCCAAGGGCCCGGTACCCCCCACCGAGTTGAGCTTGCCCTGAATGCTGGTGGGCAGCTGCAGGTCGAAGGCGCCGAACATGCTCGCGGACAGGGCCACGAGCAACAGGGCGATGGGCACGACGACGTAGGGGTTGGCCAGCCACGCTCCGAAGGCGCCACCCGTCAGTGCGACGACGATGCCGAGCGAGGTGTACAGCGTGGCCATGCCCAGCACGTAGGACGTGGCGAGAAACAGCGCGCGCGCCCGCGGGACGTTCTCGGCCCCGAACACGGCGACGGTGACGGGGATGAGCGGAAAGACGCAGGGCGTCAGGTCGACGAGCACGCCATAGGCAAAAGCCCAGGCGTAGGCCCCCAAGCCGCCGCCCGCGAAGTCGGGTTCCATCGAGGCGAGAAGACCGGGGAGGGAGAGGCTGCTGAGCAATTCCATGGGGGGCCAGTGCGTGCGAAAGACGGCTTCGATGGAGTCAACGGGATGAGGTGGCGGATCGTTAGCCCTGCGCGGAACTCACGGAGCAGAAGCTCCCACACAATGGCCGGCGTCCTGCAACTCCGCAAGATCTCTCGCGGATAGCGCACCACAGCAGGTGTCGTCGTCGAGGGTCCGGATCATCTCGTCGAGCAGGGCCCGAGGGAGCCCATGACAGCATGCGGGGCGCAGATCCTCGCGGCAAATGGGCATGACCTGGCAGCGGCCCTCGTGAGGGTCCAGGCAGGCCACACGCAGCGAGGGATTGAGATCCGTGTAGTCCAGGACGGTATCGGTGCCGGCCAGCAGCGCTGTGCCCAGGAGGCCATCGGGCTCGAGCGCGCTGGGATTGACGTCCCGGCGCAGGGCGAGCACGAGCGGGTGGTCGGCGGGCATGATCGTGGTGGGAATCCACCGAGCGGGGCGCGGCCCGGACGCGTTCGGCTGAAGAGTTCCCTCACCGAGGACGGCCAGCGAGGTGCCGCTGGGGTCGTTGGCGTGATTTTCGCCGTCATCGTCGTCGCGCTGCGAGGAGTAGGGCGGCGAGGTGGTGCGGATGTCGTCGCCGCCGCTGCTGGCGGCCCGCGTGTATCGAACGCACTGGAGGGCGAGGGCGTCGCGGCGATCCTGGGCGCGCAGGCAGGGTTCGTCGGCTTGGCTCCGGGTGGCCCCTGGCACCAGGGCGAGGCTCCGCACCCGCAGCCGCGTGAGCGGGGTGTCTTCGCCGGCCGAGGGCCAGCCGGCGAAGTGCAGCACGCCATCGTCGGTGCCGATGCGACAGACCCGAAGCTCGCTGTCGACCTCGGTCAATGGACTCAAGGTCTCGGGGCACTCCTCGAGGGTGCTGGGGTCGCCGAACATTCGGGTCGCGCTGTCGGAGAAAAGCACGAGCCCGGGCACGCCCGTGGCCACCACGAGGCTGGCCGACTCACCGCCGAGCGTGGGGTCGGTGGCGTCGGTGCAGACCTCCGAGATGGCCGCCTCCGGCCCGCTCCGTAGGCCGCAACGACCCGCACCAAAGGGGTCGTCGGTCGAGGGGGCATAGGCCAGACCGCACGGGGGAATCGCGACGCAGGCGTCCATCACCATGCGCGAGCTCTGCAGGGGAATCTCGTTGGCGCTGGTGCTGAAGTCGAAACCGTCGACTTCGCACTCGCCTTCGTCGACCAGGCATCGATCGGTGAGCTCTCGGCCGAGCAAGCTGCCGGGAAACTGCAAGGGGAGGAAGGCGCGGCCCTGGTCGGCCAAGATGGCTTCGCTGCCCGGAAACTCGGTGTACAGCGTGACCGTGGCCGGGTCTTCGTCGGGGCGCGGCGGCACGGGCGTTCGAATGGCGACGGCAAAGTTGCGCAGCAGGTTGCCGCCCATGATCCCGCCGGGCTCGACCGTCTGCCGTTGGTTGCCTGCCGTCCACGACCAGCCTTCCTGATCGGGGGCGCGCACCAGCGGCAAATTGCGGAAGCGAAACCGCGTCACCGCGGCCGCTCGGTCCTCGTCGCTGACGTCCTCGGCGAGCAGGCGGGCGGCGGGGCGCACCTCGAGGCAGTCGGCGGCTTCGATGCGCGAGCCGGTGGCGTCGGGATCACGAATGGCGCTGAGGGTGGCGAGCGAGTCCACCAGCATCATCTGGCAGGCGCGATCGCCCGAGGCGTCGCAGCCCCCGGAGAGTCCCGAGCACCCGTCGTCCACGAAGGCGAGGCGGGGCAGGGGAGACTGGTCGCCCGAGGCCAAGGCCATGGCGCGACCAAACTCGCCTTCGGTTTCGATCGGGTCGGCACCGCAGCCGAGCGCGAGCGTGGCGAGCAGGCTCGGGCCGAGCACGCGTCGCCACGGCCTGAATCTCAGGCCGTGGATCGACTCGGCCTCGGGCCGGGGGCTTGCTGCTGCCCGCACGTGGCGATGGTAGCAGCCCCTGGCGCGAGGCCGGAGGAGGAGCAAACGAGGCGGTCTCAGCCTTCGTCGGCGTCGAGGTCAGCGAGCTTCTTGTTCAGGGTGGTGATGACTTCGTCCATCCCGCCCTTTTTGTACAGCTTGTTGATCTCGTACTTGTAGTTCTTCGCGAGGCTGACGCCCTCGGTGATGATGTCGCGCACGTGCCAGTGGCCGTCGACCTTGTGCATCACGTAGTCGATCTCGACGACTTTGACCTCACCTTGCTTGTCGGTGAAGGTGACGCGGGTGTCGACCTTGGTGGCTTTTTTGCGGACGTGCTCTTCGATGTACTCGACCTTGCCGCGATCCTTGGCGTCGATGCGCTTGAGGTAGTTCTTGCGGATCAGCTGGGTGAGCAGGGCCTTGAACTCGTCGCAGCGCTCGGCGCAGCGCTCGTCGTACTTCTTGGGGCCGCCCAGCGCGGCCTTGGCGATCCAGTCGTAGTCGAGCAATCCATCGACCTTGGCCTGGACGGCGGAGCTGTCGGCGTTGGCGTCGACCAGGGTCGTGACCTCGCCGTGGGAAGTCTCGAAGGCCTGGAGCGCGCCCGCGCCACCTTCGGCCAGAGCGATGGAGGGCATCAGCAGCGCGCAGCTGAGGGAAAGAGCGGCGATGGTCTTGCGCATGTCGATGAGCTTTCTGAAAACCGGCGTGCGGGGGAGTCGGCTACGAAGCGGCGACTCGGGGCATCTGACGGCCCCTCCCTGCGCAGTATTCACGGAGCCGGAGCATACCCGAGTGCCCGTGATCACGGCGCAGACCCGGCCGAGGCCGAAGAAGACGCTGTTTTGGGTTTCTGGGGCGCTGCCGGGGATCGCGCGATGAGCGGAGTCCCGGTCGCGCGCGCGAGACGAGCCACCGCTTCGTTGTGCGCATGAATCGCTTCCGCCTCCTCGAAGCGTTTCTGGTACCAGTTTTTGAGGATTCGCAGCAGCTCGTTGGTGTTGCCGCCGTCGCTGACGGTGTCGCGCTGCTCGAGGGAGATCACCAGCTGCCAGTTGAGCTCGGTGGCCCGGCGCGCCAGGTCGATGCGGTGGTCGGCCTCGACGACGTCTTGGTACGCGATGGTCACGTCTTGGCCGAGGTACAGCTCGGCGGCCTCGCGCTGGTACTCCTGCATGCGCAGCTCGGCGCGGGCCTTTTGCAGGTCGAAGGCGCTGTTGTGAAAGTCCCAGCGCCAACGCAGCGCGAGCGCAGCGGTGACTCGCGAGTAGTTGAAGTTGTCCTGGTAGTAGATCTGGTTCATCTCGCGGTCGACCGCGTTCGAGAACGCAAAGCCGACGCCCACGGCGAGGCCGAGATCGGGCAGGAACGCCGCGCGGGCGAGTTTTTCTTGGGCCTCGCGAGCCTCGACTCCCGCGCGGGCCATGTGGGCCTCGGGTCGCTCGCGAATGGCAATGCGCTTGTACTCCTCGAGCGACTTGCGGCCGCCCTCGAGCACGAAGGGCTCCAGGTGGTCCTCGCGGACGTCGAAGCCCGCGGGCGCGGCACTGCCCGCGAGGTCCCACAACGCCGCCAGGGCCAGTGCCTCGGCCCGCAGCGCTTCGCGCATGAGCCCCTCGACCTCGACCTCGGCCAGCTGCACGCGCAGCAGGTCGTTGGGGTCGCGATCGGGGTTGGTGTCGTCGGGATCGGCGTCCCAGTCCTCTTCGTCTCCGCCCCCGCCCAGGTCGCCCTCGACGCGCGCCAGGGCCTTGTCGACGACCTCTTTGGCATCACGGAGGATCACCTGGCTCTCGCGCGCCAGCATGAGCGTGGTGTGGGCCTGCAAGACGAGCTTGATCGTTTCTTGCTGGGTCTGGAGCTTCTCGAGCTCGGCCAGGGCCAGCCCCGCCTTGGCGAGCCGCTTGGCGTTGCGGATCTTGCCGAAGGTGAAGATGGGAAAGACCGCCTTGGCGTCGAAGGCCACCCGCACACCCGCCCGGCCGAGCTGGGTGAAGTAGCCCTGCACGGTGTTGAGGTCGAGGTTGGGGTCGGCCCCGGAGCGGCACCACTGGAACTGGAAGTCGTCGTAGCTCGGCGCGCCCACGGCCCCCGTGCCGTCGAGGGAGACCCGCAGGTCGTCGCACTCGACGTTGGCCCCCGGCGACAGCGTGGTGACCGTCTCGATGATGGGCAACCACAGGAACTTCGCCTTGCGGACCTGCGCCTTCATGGCGTCGACCTTGGCGTCGGCGGCATCGATGAGCGGGTTGGTCAGCGCGTAGCGGAGGATCTGGTCGTGGCTGAGCCGCGGGACCCCGGCCGGGCGCGGGCCGTAGGGGTCGAGCCGGTCGGCGGCGGGGAGCGCAAACGCGGAGCCGCGCGCGAGGCCCTCGACCTGCGCGGGGTCGGGGGTGGCCGCTGTGGGTTGGGGCACATCCTCGGCCGGTCGCGGGGCGGGCTTGGGAGGGTCGGGCTCGGCGGTGGCGGCGGGCTCGGTCGGGCCGACCTCGGGCGCTGCGTGCACGGAGGTGCCCAGCAACGAGACCGTTGCCACCAAGGCCGCGAGGCGAGCCGTGGCGGCGCACGAGCGCAGACGATGCGGCATACGAAGATGGGTTACCGCGGAGGCAGCAGGGGATCAAGCGACGCGGATCTCATCGCTTGCGCGCCCGGATCGGGATTGTCATCGTGTGCTCCGTGACGGTCCGCTACGCCCTGCTTCACGAGATCCCCGGCCAGTCCCGCGCTCGCTTGCGGCTGCACGGCCCGGATACCCGGCGATTCCTTCAAGGGACCCTGACCGCGGACGTCGAGAGCCTTCGCGAAGGCCAGGCCTTGGCCGGGGCCTTGTGTACGGTCAAGGGCAAGCTGGTCACCGAGGTGGTGCTGCTCGCGGGGGCGAGCGAGGAAGAGGTCTTCGTGCTCGTGCCCGAGTCGCTGGGCGACGACATCGCGCAGCACTTCGACAAGCACATCATCATGGACGAGGTCGAGGTCGAGTCGCAGGGCTCGGTCGGGCTCGCGCTGGCATGGTCGACCGACAGCGAGGCGCCGCCGGCCATCGAGGGGCAGGCGGGCTACGTCACCCGACACCCCGCGCCGGGCCGCTTGCTCGTGGGCGACGACGCGGAGCTTCGAGGACTGCTGGCCGCGCATGAAGACGCCGGGGTCGAAGGGTGGAATGCGCACCGCGTCGCCTCCGCGTCGCCGGCGTGGGGGCAGGAGATCGAGGCCGACTTCTTCCCGCCCGAGATCGGGTTCGTCTACGCGGTGAGCTACGACAAGGGCTGCTTCCTTGGGCAGGAACCCCTGGCGCGGATCCATGCGCGGGGGCAGGTCAACCGGGTGATGGTGCGGGTCAAAGCCGCGGCCGCGCCCACCGAGGCCGTGGCCATTGGCACCGCGGACAAGCCCAACAGCGGGCGCTGGACGACCTGGGCCTCCGTCGACGACGGGGTGCAGGGGCTGGCGATCGTGCGCCGAGCGGTGGCCGAGGCCGGCACCCCGCTCGTGTCCGTCGGCGACTCGCCGATCGAGCTCGAGGTGGTGAGCGGACCGCTGGGCGACGACCCCGGGGTCGGCAACCGCAAGCGCTCGGCCACCGTGAAGCTCGGCGGCCGACGCTGAGCGCGGTTAGAGCCCGAACGCCTCTTGGCGCGCGGAGTCTTCGATCACCGCCGCCGCGGCATCGTGGCCGCTCTGACACGCCGACTCGATGGTCGCGGGCAAGCCCGTGCGGACCCAGTCGCCGCCGAGCAGCAGGCCCGGCACCGGGCTGCGCGTGGGCGGACGCCACTGGTAGGTGCCCGCGGCGTGCCCGATGGTGGCTCTGCGCTCCTTGATGATCTTGTGGCCTCGCAGCTGCACCGGGCGATCGGGGAAGAAGCGCGCCAGCTCGGCCTTGGCCATCTCCAGGAGCGTCGAGGGGCGGTCGTCGACCATCCCGCGGGCGCCCGAGATCGTGCAGTTGAGCAGCGTGTCGCCGCCGACCTGACCTTCGATGCGGCTGCGGTCGAACAGCCAGTGCAGCGGGCTGCTGATGAGCCCCACGAAGGGCGCGTCGATGAAGGGCGACCGGTCGAGCATCATCCACACGTTGATGATGGGCGAGGTGGTCAGCCGGGCGACGTCTTGGAAGATGGGGTGACGCCGGGCCGAGTCGGGCAGGGCGTCGAGCAAGGGCTGGGGCGGCACCGTGCTCACCACCGTGCGGGTGGCGATGCGCTCGCCGGAACGAAGCACGATGCCACAGACCCCGCGGTCGTCGGTCTCGATGGCGCGCATCGGCTGGCCCATGCGCAGCTCGACGCCGCGGCGCCGCAGCAGATCGAGCGCATCGTCGACGTACAGGCGTGAAAGCGGCAGGCGGGGCACGCCGAGCCGAGAGTCGTCGCGGGTGCCGAGGAAGGCCCGCTCGATCACCGCGACCAGCATCGCGGCCGAGGCCACCAGCGGGTCGTCGTTGAGCACGGCCCAGATGAGCGGGTCCCAGAAGGCGCTGCGGATGCCCTGGGTCTGCCCCAGGCGCGTCAGCCAGGCGTCGCAGGTCTCGTTGTCGTCGGGGCGCTGGACCTCGCCGCGCAGCATGACGCCGGCCCGCAGCGCGGACGCCTTGTGCAGCAGGCCCAGGCCGCGCATCGAGGCCAGCCCGGCCGCGAGGTGGAAGGGGGCGGGCAGGGCTGGGCAGCGCAGGCGCACGCGACCACCCCCCGGGCGCACCATGTCGACCGCGAGGTTGCGCTGGAACTCGATGCTGTCGTCCTTGCCGATGGCCCGCAAAAACGCGAGCGTCTCGCGGTAGCACCCCATCAGCAGGTGCTGGCCGTTGTCGAGCTCGAGGCCGGAGGCAGAGTGGGTGAACGAGCGCGAGCGTCCGCCACCGCCACCGGTCGCCTCGACCACGATCACGCGGCGACCACTGCCGACCAGGCGGATGGCGGCACTGAGTCCGGCGAAGCCGGCTCCGACCACCACCACGGGCGGCGCTTGTTCGTCCTGGCCCCCGCGGTTGCCCTGGCGGAAGGACGTGTCGGTGGGACCGTCCATGGCGCTACCAGGGAAGCCCGGTACGGGCGATGGCCAGCGCGGCCACCTTGAGCTTGTCGCGGCGACGCAGGGCGGCCCGACGCGTGAACACGTTGAAGTTCCGGGTTCGGATCTCCTGGAGGATCCGATAGTAGGTGCGGCCCATGATCTCGGCCGGCAGCAGGGCTCGCCCGTCCGCCTCGCTCAGGGCGTTCCAGGCCCGTCGGTACTCGCGCTCGGCCGCATCGGCGAAATCGCTGGCCATGGCCACGAAGCGATGATCGTAGCGCTGCTGGACGATGTCTTCGTCGGTCAGCCCGTGGCGATGCAGCAGGTCTTGCGGCAGGTAGATGCGGCCCCGGACGGCGTCTTCGGCCACGTCGCGCAGGATGTTGGTGTACTGCAGGGCCAGGCCGAGGTGCTCGGCGTAGCGGCGGGCGGCCTCGCTCTGGTCACCGAACAGCGCGACGCACAGGAACCCCACGCACGACGCGACGCGGTAGCAATAAAGGCGCAGCGCCTCGAGGTCCTCGTAGCGGTCGCGCTCGAGGTCCATGGCCACCCCGGCGATGATCTCGTCGAAGGCCTCGCGCGGGTATTCGAACAAGCGGTTGGTGCGTCGTAGCCCGCGGCCGAGGTCGGTGCGCGGCGGGTCGTTCTCGACGTAGGCGTCGCCGTAGATCCGCGAGACCTCGGCGCTCCACTCGGACAGCTGGCGGCGAGCGAGGGCATCGCCGGCCGGCCCGGGCTCGCGCTCGTCGACGATGTCGTCCACGACGCGGCAGAACTCGTAGACCATGCCGAGTCCCTCGGCGCGCTCGGGCCCCAGGAACAGGAACGCGAACTTGAAGTTCGACGAGGAGCGCTCGGTCATGCGGCGCAGCAGGCCGGACACCCCGGTGGGGGCGGGCTCCGCTTCGCTGGTGGCCTGGGCTGGGTTGGCGGTCGCTTCGTTCATGACCTCAGGCCTCTCCTCGCCACAAGCGGCGACCGAACGAGAACAGCGAGCGGACCGCGATGCCGGCCATGTCCCGCTTCTCGAGGGTGGGGCGATGGCCGAGGGTCTGGAAGTCGAGGTCCTCGATGCGCTGCAGCACCGCCATGCCGCCCCGCCACGTGGCCTCGAGCTCCATCGACAGCCCGGGGGACACCCGACGAATCAGCGGACGACCCCGGTAGAACATCGAGCGCACCCGCGAGACGGAAAAGCGCATGAGTTCCTGGAACTCGGCGGTGGAGCGCCCCGCCAGCAGGTCCTCGTGGGAGACCCCGAAGTGCACCAAGTCCTCCTCGGGGAGGTAGATGCGCCCGCGGGGGATGTCGACCGACAGGTCCTGCAGGAAGTTGGCGATCTGCAGGGCGCTGCAGATTTCGTCGCTGAAGCGGTGCAGCGCCGGATCGCGGTGACCGTGCACGAAGAGCACCAGCTGCCCCACCGGGTTGGCCGAGTACGAGCAGTAGTGGAGGACCTCGCGGAACCCGGTATAGCGGTGCTTGGTCAGGTCCATGCGGAAGGCGGTGAGCAGCGCCTTGAGCGGACCGATGGGGATGTTGTGGCGGCGCACCGTGTCGCGCAGGGCGAGGAAGACCGGGTGCTGGACGTCGCGGTGGAAGCAGGCCTCGAGCAGCTGCTCCCAGGCGTCGAGGGCTTCGCGGCGGCGACCTTCGAAGCGTGGCTCATCGGCGAAGTCGTCGGCCGAGCGCGCGAAGGCATAGACCGCGGCGATATGCGGCCGCAGGTGCGCGGGCAGGAACTTCGAGGCGACGGGGAAGTTCTCGTAGTGGGTCGAGGCCATGCGCTCGCACCAGCGATACGCATTGGTCTTGGTCCACGGCCCGGGAGGGGCCCCGTCGGGGGGGTTGAACCGATCGCTCTCGTCGTCGGCCGCCGGCCGGGTGGGCACGCAGTACAAGCGAGGTTCGGTGGCGTTGACCATGACAGGGCTCCTTCGTGAGGGAAAATAGATAGGCTCAGGAGGGGTCTTTGGCCCGCAGCTCTGCGAGGAGCTGCGTGGCGCGACCGGCCTTGATCTCGCCGTCTTCGACGAGGGCGCGGGCCAGCGCTTCGACTTCGTGTCCCGTGGCTCCGGCCCCGAGAGCGACGGAGCGGGCATGCAGGGACATATGGCCGCGTTGGATGCCCTCGGTGGCGAGGGCTCGCAGGGCGGCGAGGTTGGAGGCCAGGCCAGCCGCGGCCATGACCTGACCGAGCTCGGCCGCGCTGTCGCAGCCGAGGATCTCGAGCGAGAGGCGAGCGACGGGATGGGTCCGCGTCGCGCCCCCGACCACGCCGATGGCGGCGGGCAGGCTCATGGTGCCGCACAGGTGGCCGTCCTCGTCCTTGCGCCACACGGCGAGCGGGCCGTACTGGCCGCTGCGGGCGGCGTAGGCGTGGGCGCTGGCCTCCATGGCGCGCCAGTCGTTGCCCGTGGCCATCACCACCGCGTCGACGCCGTTCATGATCCCCTTGTTGTGGGTGGTGGCCCGGTAGGGGTCGAGCTCGGCGAAGCGGGAGGCGGAGACGATGCCATCGACGACCTGCGGCCCGGAGAAGCCCTTGCCCGCCAGCGCCTCGGGCGCGACCCGCGCGGACACGTGGGCGCAGCGTCGATCGGAGAGATTGCTGAGGATCCGCAGGCCCGCCTGCCACCCGGTGAGCGCTTCGAGCTCGGGAGCGACCGTCTCGGCGACGGTGTTGAGCAGGTTGGCGCCCATGGCATCGCGGCAATCGACGAGCACGTGCACGACGATCATCGCGGGGTCGACCACGCGGACCTCGATCTCCCGGGCGCCACCGCCCCGAATGATGAGGCGGGGGTGGGCGGTGTCGGCCAGCTGCACCAGCGCGTCCGCGGCCTCGCGTACGGCGGTGGCCGCCGTCTCGGCATCCGCGGGGCCGCCGTCGACGGGCACGAGCTGGATCTGGGCGATCATCCAGGGAGGATCGGAGTCGGCCGAGAACCCACCGCCGGCCCGGATCATCTTCGCGGCGTTGGAGGCCGCCGCGACCACCGAGGCCTCTTCGACGCACATGGGCACGAGGAAATCGCGACCGTTGATGCGGAAGTTGGTGGCGATGGCCAGCGGCAGCTCGAGCGTGCCGACCACGTTCTCGATCATGTGGTTGGCCCGGGCGACGTCGAAGCTGCCCGCGTCGAGCTCGGCCAGGCGCTCGGCGGCGAGCCCGGTGCTGGCGGAGACGGCCTCGCGTCGTTGCTCGACGCTGAGCTTGAAGAACCCGGCCAGCCGCGAGTTGGTGGGCAGGCGGTCCTCGGCGCGGAGCCCTTCGACCCCGGCGACCAGGTCGCTGCGGAGCACCAGCCCGTGTTCGCGACGCAGTCGCTCGCCCAGACGATCGAGGGCGGAGCGGTCGGTGGCCAGCACGACGACCAGATCGCCACCGCTGGCGCCGCTGGGCTTGGCGGCCAGACCCAGCGCTTCGGCCTGCTCGATGATCGTGTTGATCTCGGGCGTCACGAAGCTGGCCCCGGCCATGGCCTGCAGCATGTGGAGGCCTTTGTTGTGCGACGCGGTGGCTTCGCGGATCTTGGCGAAGCGCTGGTCGAGCACCTCGCCCTGGATTGCCTCGGCATCTTCGTCCTGGCCGAGCACGTAGGCCTCGATGAACTTGCGCGAGGCGTTCGCCAGGACCTCCATGGCCGCGGCGTACTGCTCGGGGTGGGCCTTTTCGCCATCACGGACGCGACGCACGAGGTCGCTGGTGATCGCGGCGTAACCGGAGTCCACGAAGCCCAGGTGCAGGCCGGGCAGGGGGGTGACCGGGGTGGCCTTGCCCTGCTCGAAGTGCAGCGTGCCGCCGAGTACGGCCGCCGCCACGTCGCCTCCACTGCCGCCGCCACCTTGGGCCTCGGAGTGGGCCGCAATGGCGATGGCCAGCGCATCCTGCTGGATGGCGGGGTCGCGTGGATCGAGCCCGTTGGCGGCGAGGTGATAGCCGACGACCGCGGCGGTGACCGCTGCGCTCGAGCCCAGACCCAGCTTGCGCGACCCCAGGTAGAAGCGACCGGTGTCGACGTAGGGATACTCCTGGCCGACCTCTTGGAGGTACGCGGTGACCCGTCGGTGGGCACACTGCACCACGGAGCTTATCTGCGGGCGGGCGTCGCCTCGCGGCGCGTGGGCGATGGCCCGGACGTCGACCGCAGTGACGATGGAGGGCGCCCCTTCGAGCACGGCGTACTCGCCGATGAGGAAGGCCTTGCCGGGAGCGGAGACGGAGACGCTCATGCCTGACCTCCTTGGGTGGGCAGCGGCGAGACGGCGGCATCCGGGCCGGGAGCGGCCACCAGCACGCCCAGGACCCCGGGCACCTCGGACAGGCGCTCCCGCAGGGCGGCCGTCTGCGAGGGCTCGCAGAGCACTTTGACGTGCGGTCCGGCGTCGATGGTCACGTAGCCCATCTGTCCGTCGGCACGGGCCCGCCACACCTCGTGGATGACCCCGACGGTGGTCGGATTCCAGTAGAGGATGGGGGGGTCGGTGGCCATCATGCTGGCGTGCATCTTGAAGCAGCTGTGCTCGACCACGCGACCGAGCGCGGGCAGGTCGCGCGCCTTCAGGGCCGCCTCGGCGGCGTCGAGATCGGCCTCGGAGGTGTCGACCCATGCCGGGTAGTAGGGTGACGTCTCGCGGCAGCGCTCCATGCCGCTGGTCGACCCGAGCGGCTTGCGGCCGGCGGTGGTCTGCACCACGAGCAGCTCGAGCGGCCAGTGCTGAGCATTGGCGATGGGCCGCGCGCGACAATCGCTGCCGTCGTCGGCCGTGCCTCGGTCCAGGCGCACGAAGCCGCCGAAGATCGATCGCGCCGCGCTGCCCGAGCCCTGCCGGGCCAGCGATGACAGCACCGCGGCGGACAGGTCGGCCTCGTAGGCTCCGGCCGCGGCCATGGTGAGCGCGGCGAAGCCCGACGCCGAGCTGGCCAGGCCCGCTGCGGTGGGGAAGTGGTTATGCGAGCGCACCAGGCAGCGCGGGCGAGCGCCCTCGCGACCGGCGGCTCGCCAGACGCGGTCGAGGTGTCGCCACACCTTGGTCGCTTGCTCGTCGGCGACGGGCTCACCATCGAGTTCGAACTGGTCGGCGTCGGCCGGCGCCAGGTCGGTCTCGGTTCGCAGCGCATCGAGGGTCATCGACAGCGAGCCGACGGCGGGAAGATTGAGCGCAGGCGTGACTCCGGTTCGCTTGCCCCAATACTTGACCAGGGCAATGTTGGAGCACGCGGTGGCGCGGACGGGCTTCATGGGGTGAGCTCCACGAGCAGGGGTTCGTAACCGTCGGCCACGAACGCGTCGACGAGAGGACCGGGCTTGGGCCCGGGAAGGACCAGGATGCAGCCCCCTCCGCCGGCGCCGGTGAGCTTTGCACCAAGGGCTCCGTGACGTAGTGCGGTGGAGCACAGTGCGTCGAGGGGAGGGCAGGAGATGGCGAACGCGGACAGGACTTCGTGAGCGATCTGCATGATCTCTCCGAGCCGCTGGTGGTCACCGCTCAATAGGGCTTCGATGCCTTCGTCGACCGAGCGCCCGAGCGTCTCGAGCAGCGGACGGGTCAGCGAGGGCAGGCGTTCGTAGCGAGAGCGGACCTTGGCGACCTGTTCGTCGGTGCGGCGCTCGACCCGACTGGGCACCACGATGAACGGCACCGGCTGGGTGAGGGCGACGACCGTGGGGGCTTGCCCACGAACAAATCGCAGCATGCCGCCGCGCGCCGCGACCTCGGAATCGATGCCCGAGGGCTCGCCGTGGAATACCCGCTCGCCCGCCATCGACCCGGCCACGACGGGCTCTGCGTCGGCGTCGGGCCCCAGCACCAGGCGGGCCAGCGCCACCGTGAGCGCGGCGGAAGATCCGAGTCCGGCCCCGGGCGGGAGCTTGCTGTCGCCCTCGATGATCCAGCCCGTGACCGGACCGTCGCAGTGACCCAAGACCTCGAGGCAGGCGCGGGCCACCGGGTGCTCCGACTCGACCCGCAGCTCGAGGTCGAGGCTCCACGCCGGGAAACGCAGCACGCTCGGGGCCTGGCGATCGTCGCGGGGCCTGGCCGTCAGGGTGAGCGCATCGGGCAGAGCGGCGGCCAGAGCCGGAAAGCCGTAGACCACCGAGTGCTCGCCGAGGACGATCGTCTTGCCGTGAGCAACGGCGCGGGGATGCAGGCGAAGCTCCACGGGGACCCGTTTCTCCGTCGGCTAGGGGGTGTTCGATTCGGTCGGGCGCCACGCGGCGAGCCGCGGGCCGAGGATCTTGGGCACCTGGCGGAACTCGTCGACGGTGCGGGACCCGGTGAGCATCATGACGCTGCGGACGGTCATGATGACGCGCTGGAGGAACTGCTTGGCGCCCTCGTAGCCGCCGGCCTTGTGGGCCTTGAGCACCTGCGCCGCCATACCGCTGGCGGTGGCACCGAGCGCGACGGCCCGGGCCGCCTCGAGACCGGTTCGCACGCCACCGGTGGCGATGATGTCCATGCCCAGGCCCTGCAGCTGCAGCACCGAGGCCGCGGTGGGGATGCCCCAGTCCCACAGCTCGTTGGCGACGGCCTTCCAGTCGGGATCGACGGCGCGGTGCTCTTCGACCGCGACCCAGCTGGTCCCGCCGGCCCCGCTGGTGTCGACTGCCTTCACGCCCGTCTTGGCGATGCGCTGCCCCATGGCGCGGGACAGGCCGCAGCCGGTCTCCTTGGCGACGATGGGGATCGAAAGCTCTTCGACGAGGCGCGACAGCACGTCGAGCCCGCCCTTGAAGTCGCGGTCGCCTCCCGGCTGCACGATTTCCATGGCCGGGTTGAGGTGAATGCACAGGGCGTCGGCGCCGACGTTGCCGCACAGGTCTTCGATCTGCGCGGTGGTCATGACGCGGGCCTGCACCATGCCCAGGTTGCCGAGCAGCAACACGTTGGGCGCGGCCTCGCGGACCTGGAAGGTCCAGGCGGTGTTCGGTCGCTCGAACATGGCGCGCTGCGAGCCGAGCCCGAAGCCGAGCCCGAGCTCGTCGGCGGCGCGGGCCAGGTCGCAGTTGATCTTGGCCGCGATGTCGGTGCCGCCGGTCATGGCCGCGACGATGACCGGAGCCTTCAGCGTCTTGCCCAGCAGCGGGGTCGAGCTGTCGACCTCGTCCGCGTGCATTTCGGGCAACGCGCAGTGCACGAGCTCGACCTCTTCGAGCAGCGTGGTCTTTTCACGAAACGCCACATTGGGACCCGCGCAGAGCGCCAAGTGGTCCTTCTTCCGCTGCGAGATGTCGAATCGGTCCGCCACGTTACGGTCGGACTTTGGCGTACTCGCCCGGTTGACGCCACCAATATCGAGTGATCGTCCACACGGCACGAATCGGGCATTGGGGGACCGCCCGACGTCGATCGCCGAGCAGGATTTGCAGTGCTTCCGCAGTTGCGGTGCCATGGCCTCCGTGACCTCGTTCCGCGGCCGCTATGCCCCCACACCGAGTGGGCGTCTGCACCTCGGAAACGCCCGTTCGGCGCTTCTTGCGTGGCTGTGGACGCGATCGATGGGCGGCCGCTTCGTGATGCGAGTCGAGGACCTGGACCCCGGTCGATGTCGCGCAGACTACGAGCGCGATCAGCTGGCGGATTTGCGCTGGCTGGGCCTGCACTGGGACGAAGGTCCAGATGCGGGCGGAGACACGGGACCCTACCGGCAATCGGAGCGGACCGAGCAGTACCGGGCGGCCCTGGAATCGCTCGCGACATTCGAGTGCACCTGCACCCGCCGTGAACTCCGTGAAGCCACCTTCGCACCCCACGGTCGCGAGCCGGTGTACCCGGGGACGTGCCGCGGTGGGGTGACGCACCCGGAGCGACCGCGGGCGATCCGTTGGACGCCGCCCGACGAGGTCATCGCGTGGACGGATGCGGTGTACGGGGCCCAGCGTCAGGATCTGACCCGAGACGTCGGCGACTTCGTGCTGCGGCGTACCGATGGGGCATGGGCGTATCAGCTGGCGGTCGTGGTCGACGACGCGGCGATGGGCATCACCCACGTGTTGCGCGGCGCCGACTTGCTCGACAGCACGGCGCGGCAGATCGCCTTGCAACGCACGCTGGGGCTGCCCACGCCGGCCTACGCCCACGTGCCACTGGTGGTGGGAGAGGGCGGGCACAAGCTCGGCAAGCGCGACGGGGCGCCGGACATCACGCGGCTGCGGGAGCAGGGCACCGATCCGCAGCGGGTGGTCGCGGTGCTGGCCCAGTCGCTGGGGCTCGTGGGTCCCGCGGTGCAGCGGGTGGAGGCGCGCGCACTGGTGGCCGACTTCGACATCACCCGGATCCCGGCCGAGGATTCGGTCGTGGACTTCGCCACGCTCGCGTCGTCGCCACAGACCTGAGGTTTCGGCTCTGGCGCCGCAATTGCGGCGCGGTGGCGGCTTGTCGCGATGGTCCACGCGGCGCTACAACGGCCGGCGATGACCAAGCGCTGGCTCGAGACGGCAGGGATGTTGGTGGTGCTCGCGGGGCTCGCGTGTGGGCCGAACAAGGGCGCCGAGCCGACGCAGACGCCCGACCCCGCACCGACCCACGCCGCCACCGCCACCGACACTTCGGAGTCCACCGCTGGCTTCCAGTACCCCGATGCCGAGCGCGTCGATGTGGTCGACGACTACCACGGGGTCGAGGTGGCCGATCCGTACCGGTGGCTCGAGGACCTCGACAGCGAGAAGACCGGAGCGTGGATCGCCGCCCAAAACGAGATCACGTTCGGCCATCTTTCCACCCTCGAGTCCCGCGATTCCATTCGTCAGCGCATGACCTCGCTGTGGGACTACGAGCGCTGGGGCGTGCCGCGTCGCCACGGCAAGCGCTACGTGGTGAGCCGCAACGACGGGCTGCAGAACCAATCGGTGCTCTACACCCTCGAGCGCCTGGGCGACGCGCCCAAGGTCCTGCTCGATCCCAATGGTCTGTCCGAGGACGGCACGGTCGCGCTCGCCGGATCCGGATTTTCCCACGACGGCGAGCTCATGGCCTACGGCGTGTCGGCCTCGGGCTCGGACTGGCAGACCTGGCGCATCCGCAACGTCGCCACGGGCAAGGACCTCGAGGACCGGCTCGACTGGATCAAGTTCTCCGGGGTCGCGTGGACCAAGGACAACAAGGGCTTTTATTACGCGCGCTACGACGCGCCGAAGTCCGGGGACGAGCTCGAGGACCTCAATCGCGGCCAGAAGCTCTACTACCACGTGGTCGGCACGCCTCAGGCCGACGACGTGCTCGTGTACTCGCGCCCCGATCACGAAGAATGGGGCTATGGCGCGCAGGTGACCGAGGACGGCCGTTACCTCGTCATTCGCGTCCGGATCGGCACCGACCCCAAGGTCAGCGTGTTCTACCAGCGGATCCCCAAGGGCACCGCGGCCAAGGGCAAGGCCAAGACGGTCGAGCTGCTGCCCGATTTCAAGGCCGGCTACGCGTTTCTGGGCAACCGCGGCCCCGAGTTCTTCTTCCGTACCGACGACGGGGCGCCCCGGGGGCGCATCATCGCCATCGACACCCGCAAGCCGGCGGGCAAGCGTGAGCGCGAGGTGGTGCCGGAGTCCAGCGACACCCTGCGCTCGGCCTCATACGTGGGCAAGAGCTTGGTACTCTCGTATCTTGAGAACGCCCGCGCCCGCGTGGAACGCTTCGATCTATCGGGCAAGTCCATGGGGCAGATCGAGCTGCCCGGCCTGGGCAGCGTGGCCGGCTTCGGCGGAAAGCAGGCCGCGACCGAGACCTTCTACTCGTACTCCGGCTTCGCCACCCCCGGCTCCATCTATCGCCTCGATCTCCGCTCGGGAAAGAGCGAGGTGTTCCGCGAGCCCAAGGTCGACTTCGACCCCGCCGACTTCGTGACCGAGCAGGTGTTCTACGAGAGCCTCGACGGCACCAAGATCCCGATGTTCATCTCCCGGCACAAGGACGTGAAGCCGAGCGCCGACACCCCGACCTATCTGTACGGCTACGGGGGCTTCGACATCGCCATCACCCCGCGCTTTTCCGTGCCCGACCTGGTGTGGATGGAGATGGGGGGCATCTATGCGGTGGCCAACCTGCGCGGCGGGGGCGAATTCGGCGAGCAGTGGCACCAGGCGGGCACCAAGCTGCAAAAACAGAACGTGTTCGACGACTTCATCTCGGCCGCGAAGTGGCTGGTGAAGGAGGGCTACACCTCGCACGACAAGCTCGCGGTCGGCGGGCGCAGCAACGGCGGGCTGTTGGTCGGGGCCGTCATTACGCAGCAGCCCGATCTCTTTGGTGCAGCGATCCCCGGCGTGGGGGTCATGGACATGCTGCGCTTCAACAAGTTCACCATCGGCTGGGCGTGGGAGTCGGACTACGGGTCCCCGCAAAACGCCGCCGAGTTCAAGGCGCTGCACGCCTACTCGCCGTACCACAACCTGCGCAAAGGTACGTCCTATCCGTCCACCATGGTCTACACCGCCGATCACGATGATCGGGTCGTGCCGGGTCATAGCTACAAGTTCGCGGCCGCGCTCCAGCACGCCCAAGCGGGCGACGATCCCGTGATGATCCGCATCGATACAAAGGCGGGGCACGGTGCGGGTAAACCCACGGCCAAGAAGATCGAAGAGTGGACGGACCTTTGGAGTTTCGTCCTCGACGCGCTCGATGCCAAACCGACCCTTCGCGGTTGATTCGAGCGGTGCGCGCCGCGTGAGGGAGGTAGAGTGCGCGCGATGAGGACGATTGGGGTCTTGCCTCTCGGAATGATGTTCGCCGTGGCCATGAGTCACGGCTGCGGGGACGATGGCGGCATGGCGACGCCGACCGACGATGACACGACGGAGGGCGAACAGACGACCGCTCCGAGTGCCGCGGACACGTCGACCGGTGGGGGACCGGTCGCCACGACCACGGGCGAAGACGCCGAGTCGTCGGAGACCGGCCCGCCGGGAACGACCTGCGGCAACGGAATGATCGAGGTCGACGAGCTGTGCTTGTTCGACGCGGTCGACTTCGCGGTGGACATGGTGCCGTCGGATGTCGTCATCGCCGACCTGCAGGGCGACGGCGTGCTGGACATCGTGACCGCGGCCGTCGGGGCCAACGGGCACTCGATCATGCTGGGCGACGGCAAGGGCGGGTTCGCCGATCCGACGCTGCTGCTCGGGGGCTCGGGCACTCGTGGTGTGGCCGTCGGGCACTTCGATCAAGACGACATCCTCGATCTCGCGGGAGCCAATCCGGGCACCGAGTACGTCGCGGTCTACTACGGGGACGGCAAGGGCGGCTTCTCCATGCAGATGCCCGTCGGTGCCGCTTCGGGTCCCCGTGCGGTGGAAATCGCCGACCTCGACGACGATGGCTGGGGCGACTTCGTCGCGGCCAGCGAAATCTCGGGCGACATCACCGTGCGCCGCGGCGACGGCAAAGGGGGCTTCGGCGAGGCCGAGGTCTACCCGGTGGGCCCCGAACCCTATGACTTGGTCATCGCCGACATCGACGGCGACGAGGTGCTCGACGTCGCGGTCGCCAACCAAGCCGAGGACACCATCTCGGTGCTGCACGGCACGGGCTCCGGCACGTTGTCCGAAGAGGAGCGCATCGTGGTGGGGGCGAGTCCTCGAGCCATCATCGCGGGGGATGCCAACGGCGACGGGATCACCGACCTGCTCACCGCCAACTTCGACGACAACGAGGTCGGGCTGCTGCACGGCGACGGCAAGGGCGGCTTCCAGGACCTGCAGCAGCACTTCGTCGGCCGCGAGCCCTACGGGGTGGCCCTGGCCGACATGACCGCCGACGGCGTGCCCGAGATCCTCGTGGTGCGGCGCGAGACGGCGGAGATGGCCGTGTACGGGCTCGAGACCGAAGGCGTCTACGGTGCGCTGGGCGTGTACCTGGTGCCGCTCAACCCGCTGGCGCTCGACGTGGCCGATCTCGACGGTGATGGAAGCCCCGACGTCGTCGTGGCCGCGGCGGGCGCGAACGCGGTCAGCGTGTTCATGAGCTTCCCGTAGCTCGGGCGGCCATCGGCGACAATTGCAGTCCGACACGGTGTGCGCCTTCTCGGTGCCCCGTGCGGCCATGACACGTCCCTGACGCATGAACGATGCGCGTATGATGCGTGCATGGTTTTCCGCGGTCGGGTCGCGTGTCTCGGGTTGTCGTTGTCGTTGGGGCTTTGGGGATGCGGCACGGAGCCGCCGACCGAAGCCCAGGACTCGGACTCCGAAGGCACGGGAGCGACGGGCGACTCGACCACCGAGGGGCCCGAGGTCTCACCACCCCCCGCCACCGATGACACGGGCGTCGCCGACGACACGGGGGACTCGGGCGATGGCGAATCGGACGACAGCGGCAGCGACTCCACCGGACCGGGGCAGGGGCCCCCGCTCGACGACGTGCTGCGCATGAATCACGTGCAGTCCAAGGGCACGCACAACAGCTATCACGTCGAGCCGCTGATCCCGTTCCACCCCAGCCACGAGTACAGCCACGACCCCTTGCCCGAGCAGCTGGACGCGCACGGGGTGCGGACCTTCGAGATCGACGTGCACCGCAACGTCGACGATACGATCACCGTCTATCACATCCTCGGGATCGACCAGGAGACCACCTGCGAGACCTTCCAAGAGTGTCTGCAGGGCATCAAGGAGTGGTCGGACGAGCACCCGCTGCACCTGCCCGTGGTGGTGTGGGTCGAGGTGAAGGACGACACGGGCGGCATCGACATGAGCAGCCCGCAACAGCTCAACCGTCTCGACGACATCGTCAACGGCGTGTTCCCGCCCGATCAGCTGCTCACCCCCGATGACGTGCAGGGCGAGTACGACTCGATCCGCGAGCGCCTGGTGACCGAGGGCTGGCCCACGCTCGGCGAGGTGCGGGGCACGGTCTTGGTCACCATCCTCGACGGCGAGCACGGTGAGATTTACTCCGAGGGCTACACGACCCTGGCCGGGCGGGCGATGTTCGTGCGCGTGGGCGGAGGCGAGTTCGACACGCCGATTGCCGCCATCGCCAAGATGGGCGCCGGGTCGGGCGAGCTGGCCGATGCGCACGCGCAGAACATGATCATCGCCTCCAACATCTGTGCCGCGGACGAGAGCGACGACGACTGCTTCGCCCAGCGCCAGGAGGCCGTCGACGCGGGCATCCACATGCTCAAGGACGACTACGCGGCGCCCGTCGCCGATCGCGAGTACTGGCTCGATCTGCCCGACGGCAACCCGGCGCAGTGCAACCCGGTCACCGCCCCGCCCGAGTGCACCTCGGTCGCGCTCGAAGACCTCTAGACACGGTCGTAGCCAGTTGGCGGCCGAGCTCAGTCGCCGTGGTGCAGCCCGGCGACGCCGCTTTGCACCCCGGAGCCTTCGGAGCGCGCTTGTTCGAAGGTTCCGCCGACCACCGGGGCGTAGCGACACACGTCGTGCACGATGCGATCGATGCGGTCGCGCAGCTGCGCCGACTCCAAGCGCCCGTCGGTGAAGTCGGGGGGCCGCGCCGCCGCGTGGTAGGGCAGGGTGAAGCCGTGGCACCAGTTGAAGCAGTTGCGCACCGCGGTGAGCGACATGTCACCGCCACCGCCTCCGGTCACCGCCACCACGCCGCCGAACTTGCCCGCCAGCTCGAGGTACAGGAAGTCGAACCAGTTCTTGAGCGCGCCGCTCATGTTGCCGTGATACTCGGGCGTGACGAGCACGAAACCTTGGGCCCATGCCGCGTCGGTCCGCACTTGCTGCACCTGGGGTAGCGCGGCCTGCTTCGGATCTTGGTAGGCCATGAGCGGCAGGGCCAGCTGGGTGAGGTCGTGCACTCGCAGCTGCGCACCGATGCCGTGCACCGTGTCGCACACGTGCTCGACCACGGCGCGCAGAGGGCTTTGTGCTCGGGCCGAACCAGAGACCACCAAGACACGAGGGGCCGAGGACATGCGGTGCATGCTCGACTCCCTCGGGATGCGCTGCAACCGCGATTGGAATGAACGTGGTCCAACCGCAGTCCATGGCATGCCGCCCTGCGAATGTCCCTACACAGGGGACAGCCTTGATTTTTGCGGGGAATTGGCCGATCCTCCCCGCGCTTGGATGGGTCGGGGCGGCAACTTCGCCGCTCATTGCTAACTCCATCCGCGAGGTGCGCTCCATCTTGCTTTGAAGCGCTGCGCCATTGGCGCTGCGCTCGGAGCCGCCTCTTCGTCCGTACTCCGGGCGAGTTTCTGTCTGCGACGTGTCGACCCCCCATTGACGCGCACGCAGTCGTCACCGACCGCGACGATCGTCGCGGCAGGCCCAAACGAAGGCAGGCCTCGATTGCACCCCATTGCCAAAGATCTCGAAGAACCACAGCGGTATCGCGCCATCACGCGAGCGAGCATCGCCCGTACGCCGCAGTGGAACCGGATCCCCAAAGAGCTCCAAGAAGCGATTTCGGTCGTTTCGACCGTGCTCCCGTTTCGCACGAACGAGTACGTGATGCGCGAACTCATCGACTGGGATCGGGTCCCCGACGACCCCATCTACCAGTTGACCTTCGTGCAGCCGGGGATGCTCACACCGGACGACTACGCCACCATGGCGCGTCTGGTCCGCGCGGATGCGCCCAAGGGTGAGATCAAAGAAGCCGCCGATCGGATCCGTCGCCGTCTCAACCCGCATCCCGCGGGTCAGATGACGCACAACGTGCCCAAGCTCGACGGCCGTCCGCTGGCCGGCATGCAGCACAAGTATCGCGAGACGGTGCTGTTCTTCCCGAGCCAGGGGCAGACCTGCCACGCGTACTGCTCGTTCTGCTTCCGCTGGGCGCAGTTCGTGGGCCTCGACGACGTCAAGTTCCAGTCCCAGGAGACGCAGGACCTCGTCGACTACCTCTCGGTCCACCCCGAGGTCAGCGATGTCCTGATCACGGGCGGTGACCCGCTCGTGATGCGCACCAAGAACATGCGCAACTACATCGAGCCGTTGCTCACCGACGACCTGGCGCACGTGCAGGACATCCGCCTGGGGACCAAGTCGGTGGCCTACTGGCCGCAGCGCTACGTTACCGATCCCGATGCCGACGACCTGCTTCGTCTCTTCGAGCAGGTCGTGAACTCGGGTCGCCACCTGGCGATCATGGGGCACTACAACCACCCCACCGAGATCAAGACGCCGATGGCCCAAGAGGCGATTCGCCGGATTCGCTCCACGGGGGCCGAGATCCGCATGCAATCGCCGCTCATTCGCCACGTCAACGACGACGCGAACGCGTGGGCCGAGCTGTGGCGTACCGGGGTCAAGCTCGGGGCCATCCCGTATTACATGTTCGTGGAGCGCGACACGGGTCCCAAGCAGTACTTCGAGACCCCGCTGGTCCGTGCCTGGGACATCTTCCGCGACGCGTACCGCCAGGTCTCCGGCCTGGCTCGCACCGTGCGTGGCCCCTCCATGTCCGCGCTGCCGGGCAAGGTGATGGTCGACGGCGTGGCCGAGGTCCGGGGCGAGCAGGTCCTGGTTCTGCAGTTCCTCCAGGCTCGCGACCCCTCGTGGGTTCGGCGCCCCTTCTTCGCCAAGTACGATCCAGAGGCCACGTGGCTCGACGACCTGGTGCCCGCCTTCGGCGAGCCCCAGTTCTTCTTCGAGCGCGGGCCCGAGGGCGTGCCTCGCAGCACGCGTCGCCTGACCGTCGTGGGCGAGTAGCCGGGGCCACCCCGGGGGCGCTATGGTCCCCGGCCCATGGATACGCTCAACGAATGGCTGGGTCTGTCCCCGAGCAGCACGATCCTCGGTGACATCGGGCTGGCCCTGCTCGCGGTCACCGTCGGGATGATCGCGGGCCGGGTCGCCAACGCGCTGCTCAAGCGCACGCTTGCCGGCCTGACCGATTCGAACCTGCGACGGGCCGCCGTCGAGGCTGCATCCGACCCCATCGTCTGGGCGCTGCGACTCGGCGGCGTCTGGATCGGGCTGAGCGTCCTACCGCTGCGAGACATCGAGGTCTTCGACCTCACGCAGCTGTTCGCCGACCTGTACCAGGCCGCCACCATCGGGCTGGCGACCTGGCTCGGCGTGCGCGTCATCGGAGAGGCCACCGCGCTGTGGGCCAAGCGGGCGTCGGGCACCGAAGACACCTTCGACGATCAGCTCGTCCCCATCGTCCGCAAGACGGCCAAGGCCTCGCTGGTCATCATCGGCACGGTGATGGTCCTGCAGAACATGGGCTATCCCGTGGGCTCGCTGCTCGCTGGTCTGGGTATCGGTGGTGCCGCGCTGGCCTTCGCCTCGAAGGACACGGTGGCCAACTTCTTCGGCTCGCTGGTGATCTTCGTCGACCGTCCCTTCCAGATCGGGGACTGGGTCGAGATCGGTGACGTCGAGGGCACGGTCGAAGAGGTCGACATTCGCACCACGCGGATCCGGACCTTCGCCAACAGCCTCATCACCGTGCCCAACTCGCAGATGACGGTCACCGCCATCCAGAACTGGTCTCGCATGCAGAAGCGGCGGATCAAGCTCGAGGTGGGCCTGAGCTACGACACCACCTCCGACCAGATGCGGGCCGCGGTGCAGGCCATTCGCGACATCATCGAAGGCGACGACCGCTTCCACCACGACTTTTACCTGGTGAACTTCCACGAGATGGCCGAGTCGAGCCTGAACGTGTTCTGCTACTTCTTCACCAAGACCACCAATTGGGCGGAGTACATGCAGATTCGCCAGGAGTTCCTGCTCGCGGTGATGGACGCGACGCAGAAGCTGGGGCTGGAGATCGCATTCCCCACGCGGACGCTGCACTTCGCCAACGATCAGCCGCCGGGAGCTCCGGCCGCCATGCTGCGCCAGACGCCGCACTGATCACCGCGATGGTGGGGGCCGCGAAGGCCCATTGTGACTCGCCTCGTGGGGGTCGACCCGTGCGAGGATGCGGTCGAGGAACGCCCCATGTTGATCCGTCGACCGCTCGTCTTTGCCCTGCTGCTCGGTAGCCTCGTCGCCTGCGACTCGAAGGCGAAGGAGGAAACACCGAAGGACGCCAAGACCGACGAGGCCAAGGCCAACAAAGACGAGCCGAAGGCCGGCGCCAAGGCTGGCGGCGAAACCAAAACCAAAGCCGACGGTGGGGCAGCAATCGAGCCCGAGGCCAAGGCAGAGGCGCCCGCCAAGGCCGATCCTCCCGCGGGCGGCCCCAAGGTCCTGCTCAGCCTCGAAGACGCGCAAGACATCCTCGGCCTCACCCTCGAGATGGACACGCGCGGCGAGGGCTACTCGTATACGAGCAAGAGCCCGACCGGGAACATCACCGTCGACCTCGTCCCCGCCATGCCGATCCGCATGCTCATGGGCAACAAGGAGTCGATCCCGGACATCGGCGACGCGGCATTCTTCCAGGCCAAGTCCAGCCGCATGGCGATCTTGCAGGTGATCAAGGGCGACAAAGGCCTGACGATCTCGGTGGGCTTCCCCCTGGGGGCGCCGCCCAAGGCCCCCGATCTGGCCGAGGCCGCGCTCGAGGTGGCCCGTCGCGCGCTGCCCAACGTGTAGCGCGTCGTCACGCTATGCTCCGCGGCCATGAAGGCGGCGCTACTGGGGGCGACCAAGGGGATCGGGCGATCGATGGCGCGGGCCATGGTCGCGCGCGGCGATACGGTGTTCCTGCTGGGACGCAACCCCGAGGACCTGGCCCGAAGCGCAGCCGACCTCGAGGTCCGCGGCGGCAGCGGATCGACGGTGGGCTTTGCTCCCTGCGATCTCGAAGACCCGGACAGCTTCGAGCCCGCCCTCCACGCCGCCGAAGAGGCGCTGGGCGGCCTGGATGCGGTGGTCGTCACCGCGGGCATGTTTGCGCCCCAGGCCACGCTGGAGGGTGATCTCGAGCTGACCCGACGCGTCCTGACGGTGAACTTCGCTCACACGGTGGTGTTCTGCGAGCACGCCAAAAACCGCCTCATCGCCAGCGGGGGAGGAGTGCTGTGCGTGTTTTCGTCGGTCGCGGGCGAACGCGGGCGCAAACCGGTGGTGCTGTACGGGGCGAGCAAGGCCGGGCTGTCGAGCTACCTCGAGGGCCTCGACCACCGCGAGCACAGCCGGGGGCTGCGCACCGTGTGCATCAAGCCCGGCTTCGTGCGGACCGCGATGACGGCGGGACTTCCCGAGCCCCCCTTCGCTGCCGACCCGGACCCGGTCGCCGCTCGGGCGCTCCGAGCCATCGATCGGTCGCAACCGGTGGTCTACGCCCCCGGGATCTGGGCTCTAGTGATGTTGGTGATCCGCTGGCTGCCCCGCTTCGTGATGCGTCGCGTGGGCTTCTGAGTGGAGCGCAAAACGCGGTCGGGGAGTCCCTTGCGGTTTGATGTCGACGAGGGGCCCTCCCATCCTCGATACTGATCCCCAAGTGGTGGAGCGGCGATCGAGCGGCGAGATCGTGCGTCTGGCCCAGTACCAGGTCGATCGACCGACGGTGGACTATCCCCCGGACGTCATCGAACCGGAGACCACCACGTCGCCGACGATGCCCACCAAGATCGGGCGCTACACCGTTCTCGATGTGCTCGGGGTCGGTGGGATGGGCGTGGTCTGCACGGCGTGGGATCCCAAGCTCGATCGCAAGGTCGCGCTCAAGCTGCTGCGTCGGCGCAAGAACGACAGCGACGGGCGACTGTCCACGGGGCGAGCTCGGCTGGTGCGCGAGGCCAAGTCGCTGGCCAAGCTGTCGCATCCCAACATCATCACCGTCCTCGATGTCGACCTGTACGAAGGCCAGATCTACATGGCCATGGAGTACGTCGATGGCGCTTCGCTCGATCAGTGGGTCATCCGCGGCGAGCGGAGCTGGCGAGAGGTCATCGCGGTGTTCATCGACGCGGCGCGAGGCCTAGCCGCCGCGCATGCGGCCGGGATCATTCACCGCGACTTCAAGCCGGCCAACGTCCTCATCGGCAAGGACGGGCGGGTGCACGTGGTCGACTTCGGTCTGGCCAAGAGCCGCGACCAAGACGACAAGTTCGACGAGGGCGACGCCGAGCCCGAGGCGACCATCGATCCCACCGAGATGCGAGAGCAGGGCGGTCTGTTCGACGTCCTGCGCTCCACCCAAGACGCCAAGCTGACGCAGGTCGGGCGTACGGTGGGCACGCCCGCGTATATGGCCCCCGAGCAGTTCCTGGGCATGCCGGTCGGGTCTCAGACCGATCAGTTCAGTTTCGGCGTCGCGCTGTTCGAGGCGCTGTATGGCTACTTGCCGTTCCCCGACGACTCGCGCGACGAGCTCATCGATCGAGTCACCGAGGGCAAGGTCAACGACCCGCCGCGCGACACCGTCGTGCCCGGCTGGGTGCATCGCATCGTCCTGCGCACGCTCCAGCCGCGGCCCGAGCATCGCTTCGAGTCGGTCGACGACCTCATCGAGGCGCTGCAGGCCGACCCCGCCCGACGTCGCCGCCGAATCGCGTTTGCGGCCGGCGGTGCCATGCTGCTGGGCATCGGAGCCTACGGCGTCGTGCAGGGCTTCAGCTCCGACGTCGAGCTGTGTAAGGGCGCCGACTCGCACATGGAGGCGATCTGGGGCGAGGATCGCAAGGCCGAGGTCAAGCAAGCCTTCGGCGCCATCGATCGCCCGTACGCGGCGGATGCCTGGATCCGGGTCGAAGACGAGCTCGATGCTCGAGCCAACGCCTGGGCGCAGCTGCATACCGACGTGTGTCGGGCCACCAGCGTCCACGGCGAGCAATCGGCCGAGCTCATGGACGTGCGCATGGCCTGCCTCGACCGGCGGCGCGGCGAGATGGGAGCGGTGGTGGAGGTGTTCGCCACCGCGGACGCTCGCGTGGTCGAATCGGCCGTCAACGCGGTGCAGAGCCTCGATTCGCTCGATCCCTGCCGCACGCTCACCATCGGGCAGGGCCAGGGCCTCGAGGACCCCGCCCGCCGGGAGCTCGCCGACGAGATCGAAGCGTTGCTGGCCCAGGCCAAGGCGATGGGGGCGGCGGGCAAGCCCGAGCCCGCGCTCGAGCACGCCAAGAACGCCCTGCGGATGGCCCGGGACCTCGACCATCGGCCGCTGCTCGCCCGCGCGGCGGTGGTCCATGCCCGGGCGCAGTGGGAGCAGGTCACCGACGACGTCGCGGGCGTGCGCACCTTCATGGTCGAGGCGATCGAGCTGGCCGCGGCGACCGAGCAGCCCACCCTCGAGGCCAAGGCGTGGTCGATGCTCATCATTCTCGAAGGGCAGCGCATGCGCCACTTCGACGCCGCGCTCGCCCTCGAGCTGCCGGCTCGCATCGCAGCGTCTCGCGCCGCCGAGCCTCGGGTCGAGGCTGCGCTCGACAGCGCGGTCGGTACGGTGCTGTCCAAGAGCGGTCGCCACGAAGAGGCGCTCACTGCCATGGTGCGGGCGCTCAAGGGCTACGAAGGGGCGCTGGGGCAGCACCACGCCAAGGTCGCGGCCGTCCAGAGTAACCTCGGCATCGAGTACGCCCAGCTGCGGCTGCTGCCGGACGCCCGCCACTACCTCAACGAAGCGGCCAAGACGGTCGAGCGCGTCTACGGCTCCCATCACCCGTGGCTCGGCAGCATTCGCATCAACCTCGGCGGTCTGGCCAAGATGGACGGCGACACCGAGACGGCCAACAAGGAGTACCAGCGCGCGGTCGAGATCCTCAGCCGCTCGCTGCCCCATGGCCACCGACGCACGCTCAACGCGATGATCGGGCTGGCGCAGACGGAGAGCAAAGAGGACCCGCAGCGCGCCGAGAAGCGCTACCGCGACGTCTTGGCGATCGTGAAGGCCCAGCGGGATCCCGACCTGCTCACCATCGTGAACACCTACAACTCGCTCGGGTGGTTGCAGCGCAGTCGGGCCAAGACGGCCGAGAGCGAGAAGAAGCCGGAACGGGCGGCCAAGCACCAGCTGGAGGCCTACAAGAGCCTGCGCGCGGCCCTCGATGCGGCCGAAGCGGCCGGGAGCGGTGCGCTGCCCGACGAGCAGCTGGCCACGGTGCACTCGAATCTGTGTGAGCTCGAGCGAGAGCGGCGGCGGGCGCAGACCGCCATCGAGCACTGCAAGGCGACCTGGGATCTGTCGGCCAGCGACGATCAGGTCGACAAAGAGGCGGTCGAGGCCCTGCGTGAGCTGGCGCAGCAGTACCTCGAGCTCGAGCGCCCGGACGACGCGATCCAAGCCCTGCAGGCGGCATTGAAACCGACGCCTATGGCGTTGTCGGTGCCGCTTCGGATCACCCTGGCCGACTTGCTGTGGAACGACACCTCCACGCGAGCCGAGGCGGTCCAGATCGTTCGCGATGCCCGGCAAGCGCTGCTCACCGAGCCGGACTCCGACGAGCTGTCGGATCTCGAGCGCTGGCTTCGCCAGCACTAGTGCTAGGCGTTAGGCGACGCTCGGTCGTGGTGAGCGGGGCCGATACCCGCCCGCCAGCGTGGAGCGTCGAAGGCCAAAGACACCGGTCCGGCCCGCCCACGGGGGAGTGGGCGGGCAGCGGAGCCTGGCCGGGGGACTAGTTGGAGAGAGGAGCTCCGCCGCAGTTGCCCTCGAGCATGGCCGCAACCGCCAGTTTGCGCATGCCCGTGGCGAGGTCGAGTTCTTCGGTCGACTCGGCCACCAGATCCGAGTCTTCGTTGACGCCGTCGACGATGCCGTCGTCGGTGAAGGTGACCAGCAGCTGGGCGCTGAGGGTCTCGTAGACCTCGACCGGGTTCATGCCGTCGACGTCCGCGTCACCCTCGAAGACCCACGGGCCCGCCGCGGAGTACAGCACGGTACCGTTGGCATCGGAGAGCTTGTGGAAGGCGCCCTCGGTGGAGCGCGTGCACAGCACGGTGTCGCCGGTCTCGGAGTAGATGGCGTCATTGGTCAGGCCGACGACGCGACTTCCACTCTGGTCGAGCACGTTGATGTGCTCGAAGACGATGATGTCTCCACCGCCGGCTCCGGCGTTGGAGTTCCGAATGATCGTCAGGTCGCCGTCACCGGGGTAGCCGGGGATGGCAGGCGACGGAGTCGACCGGAAGTTGAAGTCGAAGAGCGACTGCTCTTCGTCGGTGGACGGGCCCACCGGTTCGGGATCACAGGCCGCGAGGCCGGTTGCGAGGGCAACGCAGAGGAACGTCGGGAGAAAACGTTGCATTGCAGGAGTCACCTTAATGGCGGGTGGGGAGATACCCGCGAGAGTTGTGAGGAGTAAGGCCGGGGGATGGCCTCAATCAATGTAATCTACATTGCACCAAATTTCAGCCTGAAAAATTGTAATGGTCTTCCTGCTTTTGGCAAAGATATATCAATATGGACCTCGTTTTAGGCGTCAAACGTCTGTTTGGGGTGGTTGGCAGCAGAAGGAGAATCGATAGTAAAACTAAGTTTTATTAGTTTTGTTATGCGCAGAAATTGCGATTCGAAGTGATCCTTACAAAACACGAGCATCGTCTCCCGATGCTCAGCCCACGGCGGAATCGGTCGAACGACGCAGTCGCACCAGGCCATCGGAGGCAGTTGGATCCGATGTACGGGAGGACGACGCGTCGGCGGCCCATCGTGGGTCGAGCAGATGCTCGGGCTCGAGGTTGCCGGCGGCAGCGGCGAGATTGGCCCGAAGGTTGGGTACGGTGGTCTCGAGGGTCGAGATCCATCGTTTCACTTGTTGGCGGCGGCTGTCTGGTTGGGTGCCGCACAGGTTGCAGGGAAGGATGGGGACCTGCAGGTCGCTGGCGTACGCAGCCAGGTCGTCCTCGGCGCAGGCGAGCAGCGGGCGGATCACGGCGTGCCCGTCGGCGGGGGCGGGCAGCTTGGCGGCCATGCCTCGCAGTCGTCCCGCGAACATCTGATTGAGCAACAGGGTCTCGATCAGGTCGTCGCGGTGGTGTCCCAAGGCGATCTTGTTGGCGCCCAGCTCGTCGGCGACGCGATGCAGGATGCCGCGGCGCATGCGAGAGCACCGAGAGCAGTAGGTCTTGCCCGCCGGGGTCTTGTCGAGCACCACCGAGTAGGTGTCTTGGACTTCGAGGTGGAACTCGAAGTCGTGCGCCTTCATGTGGCGCTGCAGCGGCGTGGGGTCGTAGCCGGGTTGGCCCTGGTCGAGGGTCATGGCCACGAGCGAGACGGAAAACGGCAGCTTGCGCTCGTAAGCCCGCAATAGATGCAGCATCGCCCACGAGTCCTTGCCCCCGGAGCAGGCGACCATGATGCGATCGCCGGGCTCGACGAGGGCGTGCTCTCGGTTGAGCCGCGAGATCTGCCGTAGCAGACGATCTTGGCGGTTGGAGGAGGGGCTGCCCATGCCGACGGGCCGCCTATAACACGCTCCCGTCCTGGGTGAATACCAGCAGGGTTACCGGTCCGTCGCAGGTCATTTCGATGTGCATGTGAGCGCCGAAACGACCGGTTTGTACCGGCAGGCCGAGGTCGCGGAGTTCCTGGGCCACGCGCTGGTAGAGCGCGTCGGCGGCGTCGGGCGCCATGGCGGAGTCGAAGCTCGGGCGCCGCCCCTTGCGAACGGTGCCGGCGAGCGTGAACTGGCTTACGACCAAGCAGCCGCCCTCGACCTGCGACAGATCCAAGTCCATCGGCGTGCGACCCGGAAAGATCCGCAGGCTGGCAATCTTGCGCGCGGTTGCGACCGCGTCGGCCTCGGTATCACCGCGTTGCACCCCGACCAGGAGCATCACGCCGCGGTCGATGCGACCGACAATCTCGTCGTCGACCCGCACCGCGGCCTGCGAGACCCGCTGAACGACCGTTTTCATGGCGCGCAGGGTACCGCGACCGTCACTGCTGCGGCACGGACGAGAAGTTTGTTGGATGCGCTCTGAGTGCGCCTCAGGCCCCGATTCGGTCCTGGTCGGAGACCGGACGCTCGCTTGCTCACGCGCGGGGTGGCGGGCTACGGTCCCCGCGAATGCGGAACGGGGCTGTGACACGCGATGGGCGAGCAAGACGTTACCGAGCAAACTGACGAGATCAGCCAGCGAGTCTTCGTCAAGGCGTTGCTGGACGACGTCAATACGCTCGAGGAGATGCTCGAACGCGAGATGTTCGAGACCGGGATCCGCCGGATCGGCGCCGAGCAGGAGATGTTCCTGATCGACCGCACGATGGGCCCTGCGCCCGTTGCGACCGAGGTGCTCGAGCGAGCGAACGACGACCGCCTCACGACCGAGCTGGCGCGCTACAACCTCGAGGCCAACCTCTCGCCGCAGACCTTCGGCGGCGACTGCCTCAGTCGGCTCGAGGCCGAGCTGGTCGAGATGGTCGGCAAGGCGAGGAAACTGGCCGGGGAGTGCGACGCCGACGTGGTGCTGGTGGGCATCCTGCCGACCCTGCGCAAGTCGGACCTGGGGCTCGAGAACATGACCCCGAACCCGCGCTACTTCGCCTTGAACAAGGCGATGAGCAAGCTGCGGGGCGGTGACTTCCACGTCGCGATCAAGGGCCTCGACGAGCTCGAGACGACCCACGACAACGTGATGCTGGAGTCGTGCAACACGAGCTTCCAGATCCACTTCCAGGTGGCGCCCAAGGAGTTCGCGCGGCTGTACAACGTGGCGCAGGCGATCACGGGCCCGGTGCTGGCCGCGGCGGTCAACTCCCCGGTCTTGCTCGGCCGACGGCTGTGGAACGAGACCCGCGTGGCGCTGTTCCAGCGCTCGGTCGACGCCCGCAGCAGCCACCACCAGACCCGAGGCCTGCGCCCGCGGGTGAGCTTCGGCGAGTCCTGGGTCCGCGAGTCGGTCCTCGAGATCTTCCGCGAGGACATCGCGTTGTTCCGCGTGGTGCTGGGACAGCAGGAGTACCAGAGCTCGCGCGCCGAGCTGGCGGCCGGGCGCGTGCCCACGCTGCAGGCGCTGCGGCTGCACAACGGCACCGTCTATCGCTGGAACCGGGCTTGCTACGGCTGGTCGAACGGAGTGCCGCACCTTCGCATCGAGAACCGGGTCCTGCCCGCGGGGCCCTCGATCATCGACGAGATGGGCAACGCGGCCTTCTACTTCGGGCTGATGTCCGGCATGACGGCCGAGCACCCCGACATCTCCAAGGAGATGGAATTCGACGACGCGAAGAACAACTTCTTCGCGGCCGCGCGCCACGGTTTGGGCGCCCAGTTCCGCTGGATCGGCGGCGAGACGATGACCGCGAGCGCGCTCATCCTCGACAAGCTGCTGCCCTTGGCCCGCGAGGGGCTGCGGCTGTCGCAGATCGACGAGGCGGACATCAATCGCTACCTCGACGTCGTGGAGGAGCGGGTGCGCTCGCAGAACACGGGCTCGACCTGGGCGCTGCGCTCGCTGAGCGAGATGGCGCCCAAGACTTCTCTCGACCAGCGCCATCGTCGGATCACCAAGGCGATGCTCGAGCACCAGCGCAACGGGGGCCAGCCGGTCCATACCTGGAGCCCCTGCAGCGTCGAGAAGGACGACGACTGGCGCGAGGCCTATCGAACGGTGGGGCAGATGATGACCACCGAGCTTCTGACCGTGCGACCCGAGGACATCGTGGACCTGGCCGCCAGCATGATGGACTGGGAGCGGATCCGGCAGGTGCCGGTCGAGGACGACGAGGGCCTGCTCGTCGGCATCGTGTCTCACCGCGCCATCTTGCGGCTGGTGGCGCGTGGGCAGGGGCTCGACCGGGAGCCGGTCGCGGTCAAGGACATCATGCGGCGCGACCCGGTCACGGTGACGCCGCAGACCTCGACGGTGGAGGCGATCAACCTCATGCGAGACCGCTCGTTCGGCTCGCTGCCCGTGGTCGAAGACGGCAAGCTGGTCGGCATCGTCACCGAGCACGACATCATCGACGTCAGCGCCAAGCTGCTCGAGCGCTTCCTCGAAGGCGACAGTTAGCGGCCAGCAGCGGGCACGAAAAAGAGGGTCGAAGGCGACGTGCCTTCGACCCTCTTTGCGTTTCGAATCGCTCGTGTGCCGACCTAGAACGTGTAGTTCCAGTTGCAGATGCCCTCGTCGCAGATGAAGCCGTCGACGGGCGGGCAGGAGCAGGTGGTGATCGGGGCGTAGGCGCAGCCTTGCTCGTTGGCCAGGGTTTGCAGCGCGTAGAAGTCGTCCGTGTCCGCGTCGGCGCGGGCGACCCAGTTCATGGTGCAGCCGCAGCTGGTGCCGGTCAGCGCCTGGCCGCACTCGGCGTCGGCGGTGCAGCTCGAGATGGCGGCGCGCTCGGCCAAGATGTCGGCCACGATCTCGTCGCAGGTGGGGGGCTCGGGCTCGGGAGCACAGAACTCGCCCACGTCGTCGCAGCAGTCGCCGTACTGCTCGCACTGATCGTCGCACCAACAGCCGCCGTCGGCCTGCTCGTCGCAGTGGCCTTCGCAGCTGTTGGGATCGGGCTCGGCGCACGCGGTCTCGATGTCGTCGCAGCAGTCGCCGTACTGCTCGCAAAGGTCGTCACACCAGCAGCCGCCGGCGGCCTGCTCGCCGCAGTTGTCCGCGCAGCTGTCGGCGCCCGCGTCCTCGCAGGCCCCGAAGCAGCCGAGGATGCAGGTCACCCCCGGAGGGCAGGCGGGGATGCAGACGTCGGTGTTGCAGGTCTGGCCCTCGCCGCAGGCGACGTCGCTGAGGCAGGTGACGACGCCGTCGCAGCTGGTGGGCTTGTCGAAGCAGCAGTCGCCGTATTGCTCGCACTGGTCGTCGCACCAGCAGCCATCGGCGTGATCGGACTGGCCGCCGCAGAAGTTGGCGTCCTCGGTCACGCAGGTGCCGTAGTCGAGCTCGGCGTTGCGGGCGGTGACGTCTTCGGTCTGGACGCGGGTCTCGAGGTCGGTCTGCGGCTCGACGTCGCAGGCGGTCATCGAGCTGACGAACAACGAGCCGGGGAGCAGGGCAATGAGGAGGGTCTTGCGGAACATTGGGGGGTCTCCGAGCGCGGGAAGGGGGGAGCGCTCGGGGGCGTGTATTCCTTGCATTGCTGGCGCGGTCAATGATCTGAAAACGCCATTGCTCACTGTCAACCAGCGAAACCGACGGACGTAGAGCACACCGATCGTGCCAGTGCGATGCCGCCCTCGATCGTGAGGCTCGACGGGCAGGACAGGGGCCAGCGGCCGCTTCGAATCACTCGCCGGTCGACGAGGCGAGCGGCGCGGATTCGGAGCTGCTGACCGGCGACACGGCGGCGGAATCGGCCGCCGCTGCGCTGGGGTCGGCCAGCTGGGGCGCGGTCATGGCCTCGGAGCCGACCGAGCCGAGCTGGCGCGCGGGCGCGATGATGTCCTCGGAGAAGCCCTTGGTGGCACGAATGGAGAACACTTCGCGCGGCGTGATGGTGGTGCGCACGAGCAGCTCGCCCACCAGGCCGATGCCGATGAACTGCACGGCCGACAGCGTCAGCAGCACGCCCAAGGTGAGCAGCGGGCGATTGCCGATGGGCTCGCCCATGAACCACAGCACGGTGAGGTACGCGAGCAGCAAGAAGCCCACGCCACCGCTGGCGGCCCCGAGCACCCCGAAGAAGTGCAGCGGGCGGGTGCGGTAGCGCGTCACCATGAGCACGGTGAGCAGGTCGAGGAAGCCATCGAAGAAGCGGCCGATGCCGAACTTCGACACGCCATGCTGGCGGGCGCGATGCTGCACCACCAGCTGCTCGACGGAGAAGCCCTTCCACCCCGCGAGCACGGGCAGGAAGCGGTGGAACCCGCCGTAGACCGACAGCTCGCGGATGCACTCGATGCGGTACGCCTTGTAGCCGCAGTTGAAGTCCATCAGCTGCACACCGCTGACTCGACGCACGACGGCGTTGAAGATCTTGGAGGGCGCGGTCTTGTCGAGGGGGTCGTGGCGGCGACGCTTCCAGCCCGAGACGAGGTCGGCCCCCGCTTCGATCCGCGCGACGAACTCGGGGATCATCGAGGGGTCGTCCTGGAGGTCGGCGTCGAGGGTCATCACGATCTGGCCCTCGACGCGCTCGAAGGCGGCGTTGAGGGCGGGTGACTTCCCGAAGTTCTTGCGGAAGTGAACCACGCGGCAGTGCGAGTCCATGTCCGTCAGCTCGTCGAGCCGGGCGGAGGAGCCGTCGGTACTGCCGTCGTCGACGAAGAGCAGCTCGTAGGGGCGGCCCAGGGCCGACAGCGCTGCGGTGAGCTCGTCATGCAGCTGCCCCAACGAGTCGACCTCGTTGTAGACCGGGATCACGATCGAGATCTCCGGAGGGCGGTGGGCTGGCGCGTTCACGGTCGGCAGAGACTACCCCAAAGCACGGGCGCGTCTAGAGGCTTTAGTCTCCGACGCCCGCGCAGGGGTCGTCCTCGTCCAGCGTGTCCCCCGGATAGTGGAGGATTCGCACGGGCAGGGCGTCGGGTAGCTCTCCGCGCAGCGAGGCACGGAGTTCGACGGAGGCGGCGTGCCGCTCGTCGAAGTACTCCACGCGGACATGGTGCATGCCGGCCGCGAGCGGGCGTTCGCCGCCGCGAGAGCGCTCGCCGTGTCGGCCCCAGTTGTCGACGACCTCTTCGCCGTCGACGTATAGCCGCGAGCCGTCGTCGGAGATCAGCTGAAATGCGATCTCGAGGTCTTCGGACAGCTCCATGCAGGTATCCCAGCGGATCGAGAAACCATCGTCGGGCAGCGCGGGGTCGGGGCTGCGGCGCTTCCAGTCGTACTTGATGTCGCCGTCGCGGCGCACGAGCACGGGGTCGCCCGTCAGCTCGACGTTGTCGAAGTAGGCCGCGCGCCAGGGGCCTTCGCGGTAGTCGGGCACGGTCAGGACGAGCGCAACGACGACGGGGATCAGCACGAGCACGGCCATGCCGAGGCGGCGCAGCCAAAGGTGTCGGCGATCGCGACGGAGGGTCGGGGCGAAGCGTTCGTCCTGGGCGCGCCCCAGCGCGCGTCCCAGCGCCGTGCTGAGCCGCAGCAGCGTGGCTGCATCCGCGGGGCCATCGTCGTCGACCCGTGCCAGCGCGGCCGCGATGGGCTCGGGGTCGTCGACCCAGGGCACGGCGCCCGCGGCGAGAGCCTGCGCCGGATCATCGGCATCCGCCCCCGCGGCGTCGACGAGGGCCGACCACCCGCGGCGAAGGTGAGTGGCGGCGGTCCACGGGGGCACGGCGGCGTCGTCGAGCAACGACGCCGCGGCCTGACCGTGGGCTCGTGCCCGTTCGAATGCACCTCGGCCGTGGGCATCCGTCGCGGTCGGCGATGACTCGGTGCTCATGGTGATGAATCCGGGGGCGAGGAGGGGCGAGGGCGCAGGGGCGGGGGGAGCTTCTCGCGGCCCTTTTCGAGGTCGCGGACCAACAGCAGCACCGAGTCCATCCGCTCGACGCGGAGCGTCTCGGGAGCGGCGTCGAAGCGCAGGTGGCAGTCGGACCGGGTATAGCCCAAGTAAAAGCGCGGGTAGTCGGCGGCCTTGTCCACCCACACCAGGCCGCCCTCGATGTAGTTGCGGGCGACCAGCTCGGGGATGCAGCCGGCCACCGTGTAGCGGCGATCGAGGAACCGCTCGCGGTCGACCTCCCACAGGTGTTCTTGCAGCGCGCGGAAGCCCTCTTTGTACGACGCGCCGTAGTAGTCGGTGTCGTAGTTGCCCGAGGCCCCCCGCAGGCCGCCGATCAGCTCGTTGAAGTAGATGTACTGGTAGGGGTGCAGCTGCACCATCGCCTGGACCTGGCGCGCGAGCATGCCGGTCAGCGACAGCGCGAGCACGGCCACCACGGCGACGCGAGCCCGCATGACGAGGCGAGGCAGCACCACGGCCGTCACCGCCGCGACGACCACGATGGGGGGCACGAGGAACAGAAAGTGCCGCAGGCCGTCATAGACCACCGACTGCACGACGACCGCATAGGCTGGGGGCGCGAGGATGGCCGCGCCCATTACCAGCACCACGTTGCGGCGCACCCGGCTGATGCCATCGAGCCCGCCCGCACGCCGTAGCGCCCACACCATGAGCACGATGCCGGTCACGACGAGCACGAGCACGGGCAGCGGGAGCTTGAGGCCGAAGTAGTGCAGCAGGTAGTCCCAGCGCGGCTCGGTAGTGAGCATGTCCTGCCCCGCGAAGGGCATGGTGCGGGTGTGCACGGTGAACCGGCTCATGCGGCCGAGTGCCATCCACGGTCGACGAACGGGATCGAGCAGCGCCCAGGGCCAAGTGCTGAGCATCACCACCCACGCTCCGAGCATGGACAGCGCGGCGGGACGGCCGAGGCGGCGGGCGGTGGCGATGCCGGCGTCGAGGCTCCGGGTGCGTCGCGCTCGGAGCCAGGCCAGGCCCACCACCGTCGAGCCCAGGTACACCAGCAGCAGGATGCCCGCGATGCGGACCCCCATGGCCAGGCCAGCCAACACGGCGAAGCGGATCCACACCCGTCGCGGGACGCGTGGCTGATGCTGGAGGAGCTCGACGAGTGCATCGAGGGCCCAGACGTAGCCGACCGCGAAGGGCAGGTCCTTGGGGTTGGCGAACATGTGCCCGTAGTAGACGGGCGTGGTGGCCAGCAGGGCGACGGCGATGAAGCCCGCGGCCGGCCCGGCGAGACGGCTGCCCAGGCGGTGGACCCCCCACAGCCCGAGCACGCCGATGAGCGCTCCGAACAGGTGGATGGTCTCGAAGTCCGACATCGGCGAGAGCCGACGCAGCAGGGCGCCCGCCAGGTCGAAGCCGCCGCCGTAGAGGTAGTCGATGCGATAGCAGAGCGCCGAGGTATCGTCGCCGCCGGTCGAGAACCACGACAGGATGTGGTCGCCGTAGACGAGGTGCCAGGTCTCGTCCCAGGTGACGCCGTAGTCGCGGAAGGTGGCGAACACCACCGCGAGTACGACCGCCATGAGGCCGGCGGAGCCGAGGTCGAAGGCCGTCTGCCACCCGCGGGGCAGGGCGGGGCCCCACGGCGGGCGGGGCGACGATCGGCCGGCCTCGGTCATCGGAGACTCAGTTCGTTCGCTCGGCCAGCAGCATCGTCCACGGGGCCACGTAGGGCGCGGCCAGGATGCGGAAGCGTTGCTCCACGAAGCGCTTGAACCCGCGGCGGCCCCAGTGGTTGATGTGCTCGGGGTCGTTACCCCAGGCACCGATGTGCTTGCCTCGCATGAAGTTCAGGCCGCGGAACATCGGCTCCCACGGCACGGACAGCAGCAGGTAGCGCGAAGTGAGCTGCTCGAGGATGGGCAGCATCTGCTCGGGCTCCGGGATGTGCTCGAGGACCTCGAGCATCATGACCAGGTCGAAGACCCGGCCATCCGCGGCCAGCTCTCGGGCGTCGCGCTGCTCGAGCACGGCGCGGGTTCCCAGGCGCTGACGCGCGTCGTCGATGGCGGGCCCGGAGAAGTCGACGCCGGTCAGCGAGGCCGTGACTCCGGCCTTGCTCAGCGTGTCGAGCATGTAGCCCTCGCCGCAGCCGACCTCGAGGATGGACTCGGGACGAACCTGGTTGACCAGGGTGATGGCCTGCGACTTGAAGCGATGAATGAGCGCCCGCTGAATGGGGTTGTTGCTCTCGTGCTTTTGCTTGTTTCCGTAGTTGGAGGCCATGGGAACTTTGTGGGGCCCGGCGAGGGATCAGAGTAGGAGGGCGAGACAGAGGCGTCGACCGAGCGGGGTCAGCCGCCCTCGGATCCGGCGGCTGCATCGGGCTCGTCGTCGTCGGACTTGGCGGCCTCGGCGGTGTCGCGCGCGTCCTCGTCGTCTTGGTCTTTTTCGCGGCGAGCGGGCTCGGGCGCGTCGCGATCACCGACGTTGTCGTCTTCGGCCGGCGGGGTGTCGGCCTCGACGTCGTCCTTGGTGGGGTCTTCGCCTTCCGGCTTGGAGCGCCGGTCGACGCGCGGCTTCATCTCGTCCTTCGCCTTGCCTTTGCCGCGGGCGCGCGGTCGCTCGTCGCGGGCATCGACCTTGATCGCGCCTTCTTCGGGCCACGGCTCGGGCTCCCCCTTGAGGCGGATGTACAGGTGGTAGCCGCGGTTCTTGAGCTTGCGGATGCGTCGGCGCTTGGCCGCCATGCGGAAGCCCTTGGGCAGACGCCGACCGAGGTTCTTGCCGCACGCGGGGTCGATGACGGCGAAGGTCGCCGCCTTGGTCAGCGCGATCGCTTCGGCCTTGTTGCTGGCGGCCAGGCGAGGCTCGGGGAAGTCTTGTCCGTCGGGCCCGAAGATCGGCACGTGCATGTCGCGGACGCGGTACAGCCCCGAGGGGTAGCCCTTGTCGCGGCAGCCCAGCACCGCCACCGTGTCTTCGAAGTCCTCTTCAGCCTCGGGCGGCTCGGGCGGGAGCTCGGCCACCCAGGTGTTGCTGAACTTCTTGCGCTTGACCGTCAGGCGCAGCGCCATGTCGAAGAACATGAGGTCGCCAGCCACCGTGTCCCACGAGCGGCTCTTTTGGTGGACCCAGAACAGGTGGGTGATGCCGAGGTCTTTGTAGGCATCGTAGACCTCGCGCGGCGAGTGCATGAGGCCGTAGCTCAGCCCGAACTGGTAGGTCTGGAAGTCCGAGTAGGTGGGCACGCCCGTGCCCAGGTGCGGATGAATCTCGTGGACGATGAGCCGCGAGCCTTCCGGCATGTACTTGCCGATGTCGCCGAACTGCTTTTGCGTGCGCAGCCGCGTCTCCATCTTCTTTGGATCGCGGGAGGCGGCAAAGAGCTTGGTGACCCGCGACAGCATGTTGCGGTGCAGGAAGTACACGTCGCCGCCCCAGACGATCTGGGCCGCGACGAGGGCCACCACTGCGATTTTTACTCGGCTGCGCCAGGCCACGATGATGGCGGCTGCGGTCCAGGCCGCCATCCAGGGCATGAGCACCTGCAGGTAGCGGTCCTGGGGCAGCACCCGGAACCACATGATGATGCCGATGTGGATCCAGGCCGCGACGATCCACAGCCGCTTGGTGCCCCGGCAAAAGAGCATGACCGGCAGCAGCATCGTCAGCAGCGAGCCGATGACGGGGCGCTTGCCGTGGAACGAGGACCAGTCGTGCGGGATGAACGACCAGGTGAACAGCACCTTGGCCGTCTCGAGCAGCTTGTTCTCGTCGGGGTCTTTCCACAGCGCGAACTGGTAGTCGTAAAAACCCCAGGTGATGAGGTAGTCGGAGTCCGCGCTCCAGGGCTGCAGGTCGAGGTGCTTGTAGAAGTTGGGGTAGAGCGGGTCGCCGTACCACAGGATGTTCTTGAGCCACAGCGGCGACGACACGGTCAGGCCGACGACGGCGATGGCCAAGAACGCGGGGATCCAGCGGTGGCGCGAGAAGAACGGGCCCGACTGGCCGCGTGCCTTCCACGCCTGCATGCCCGCGCCGACCAGCAGCACCACCGCCGCGCTGGGGATGGTGACCGCGGCCGCGGTTTCCTTGGTGAGCAGGATGCCCGCGCTCATCATGCCCAGCAGCACCGCGTAGCGCACGTTGAAGTGGCGGCGCAGCACGTCGTGGGTGACGATGAAGATGGGGATGGCGAACACCGCGGCGACATGATCGGCGCCGATGCTCAGGTTGGAGTCGTACAGGAAGATGCCCGGGAACAGGAACCGGGCCACCCACACCGTCTTGGGATCGGCGTCCGGTACGATGCGGCGCACCATGGCCGGGACGCCCACCATGGTGGTGGCGGCGAAGATCACGAACTCGATGTGCCCGCACAGGGTGATGCGGTCGAATAGCTCGCTCTCGGGCAGCATGAACGCCCAGGTGTACAGGTAGCTGGCGAAGTGCGGCCGCGAGGCGAACATCCAGCCCTGATCGAAGCGGAAGATGCCGCCGTGCGACGCGAAGCTCTCGGCGATGGCCAGGTGCTTCCATCGCGAGTCGAACATCACGTTGTCTGGCGTCAGCACCCCGGCGTAGATCATCAGCCAGGCGTACATGCCGAAGATGATGATCCCGAGCGTCCACAGGCCGCGGACGTCGAGCGGGGACAGCCGCCGCAGCCGGGGCAGCAGCTGCCGCTTCATCTTCATCAGCCGCGGCAGGCCGATGCCCAGCATCAGCATGGGCAGAACGTAGAACAGGATCGCGCCGTACAGCTGCAGGATGCCGCCCACGAACAGGGCCAGGCCGAAGATCAGCAGCCCCGTGCAGAAGCTGACGAAGGTGTGGGCATAGATGCCGCGGATCCGACCCACCAGGCGCGTGACCACCAGGTCGCCCGTGCCCAGGCTGCCCAGGCACATCACGATGCACCACGCCCAGTAGCGGAGGTATCGCCAGAACAGCCAGTCCTCGATGGCGTAGTGCTTCTCCATCACGCCGATGAACAAGCCGCCGAGACCCAGCAGGATCACGGTGAGGACGAGGCGCTTCCACAGCTCGGGCGGTTGTTCGCGCATTTGAATCTCACTCTTCGCCGGCATCGACGGCCAGGACTCGATCGATCACCCACTGGGTGTACTCGTCGGTCGCCTCGCACGTGATGTGGTCGACGTTTTGTAGCTTGTCGCCATCGAAGCCCAGGGCCGAGTCGACGACGTGGACCTCGGGATAGTCCTTGATGAAGCGACGCAGGTTCTTCACCTGGCGGTCGAAGTACTTCTTGAACTCGGGCTTGATCCGCAGCCGCTCGTAGACGGGGCCGTTGACCACGTAGACCTCGAACTCGTGCTCACGCGCCAGCTCGGCGATGGCTTTGAGCGCGGCCTGGTTGTCCTTGGAGATCCGGGGGCGACGCTTGCGAACGAAGCGCATGTGGCCCCGGGCGTCGCGCTTGAGCGCCTTGGTCGCCGCGCCGCACATGCGCACGAAGCCGGAGTCCATCAGCTCCGGGTCCTCGATGGGCAGCGCCCGGTCTTTGCGGCGAATCTCGGCGAGCTCTTCCTCGTCGCTGACCATCCGCAGGTAGGCGTACTCGATGCTCTTGCGCAGCGAGGTCCGCTCTGCGAACAGCCGCACGTAACGGTTGAGGAAGATGTCGCGCCGCTCTTCTTCGTCGAAGTCGTAGGTCTCGGCCGTCTCGTCGCTCAGCACCCACTTGCGGGGGATTCGACCGATGAGGTTGGCCTTGAGCCGCCGATGCCACACGTCATAGACGTGGATCAGCAGGACCTTCTCCGGGGGGCCGAAGCGGTCGATGTACTCCTCGAGCATCCACAGGTCGTCGGAGAGCCCGTAGTTGCCGATGGTGCCGAGGTTGATGGCGGACTTGTCGAGCCGGTCCTCGAGTACGGCGGGGTCGAAGCCCTGCGAGCCCGAGGAGTCGCCGAGCATCACCCAGTCGACGGGCTCGTCGAGCTTGCTCAGCACCCGCCACTTGTGGGCGATGTAGACGTAGCCGAGGTTGGTGCCCTTGGTGTCGAGGAAGCGCCCCACGCCCCATTCCGCCGCGAGCACGGTCAGCGCCATGACGACGATGACCACCAGCACCCGCAGGGGCCCGGTCTCGGGGGTCGTTCGTTCCTCGTATCCTCGCTCGAGCATGGTCGTGGTCGCTCAGAACTGGAAGTAGATGAACTCGATGCTCTCGCCGGTCGCAAACGCGACGCAGCAGGCGATGAACAAGCCGTAGAGCACGCCGCGCAGCAGCACGGGCAGGCGCAAGGCCACGAGTAGGTCGTCGGAGATGGCCTGGGCCAGCTGCATGAGCAGCACGGGGGCCCACAGGGCGGCCAGGATGACGGCGGTGAGCCCGACCTCGGCCTCGGTCGAGGTGAAGGCCCCGTCGAGGAACGCCTGCAGGTCGGCCATGGTCTGCACGCGGAACAGCACCCAGCCCCCGACCGTCAGCGGGAACATCACGCTCATGCGCAGCAGGTCGGCCCACAGCGTCTTGCGGGGCAGCCACGGCCCCCGCACGGCGCCCGCGAGGCGGAAGACGATGAGCAGCGTGCCGTGGTAGGCCCCCCACAGCACGAAGTGCCAGGCCGCCCCGTGCCACAGCCCGCCCAGCAGCATGGTGAGGAACAGGTTGCGGTAGGTCCCGACCGCGCCGCCGCGGTTGCCCCCCAGCGGGATGTACAGGTAGTCGCGTAGCCAGCTCGACAGCGACACGTGCCAGCGCCGCCAGAAGTCGCTGGGGCTGACCGCGAAATAGGGCAGCTTGAAGTTGACCATGAGCTCGAAGCCCATGGTCTTGGCCAAGCCGCGCGCGATGTCGGAGTAGCCGGAGAAGTCGCCGTAGATCTGGATGGTGAAGGCCAGGGCGCCGAGCCACAGCTCCATGCCCTGGTGGCTCGCCGCGTCGTCGAACACCGCGTTGGCGATGACCGCCGCGTTGTCGGCCACGACCACCTTCTTGAACAGGCCCCACAGCACCAGGAACAGGCCCGCCTCGAGCCCGGCGGTGGTGATGCTTCGCTTCTGCCTCACCTGGGGCAGGAAGCGGCTGCTCCGCTCGATGGGTCCCGCCACCAGCTGGGGGAAGAAGGCCACGTAGACCGCGAAATCCAGCGGGTTGCGGCTCGCCTTCGTCTCGCCCCGGTAGACGTCGATGCTGTAGCTCATCGACTGGAATGTGTAGAAGCTGATGCCGACCGGCAGCACCCACTCGAGCGAGGGCATGGCCGCTTCCATGCCCACCATGGCGAGCGCTTCGCCCAGGCTGCCCAAGAAGAAATCGAAGTACTTGAACGCGGCCAGGATGCCGAGGTTGCTGACGCACGACACCGCCACCCAGCGCTTGCGCTTGGCGTCGTCCTCCTCGTCCGCGATCTTCAGGCCGGCGACGTAGTCGATGGCCGTCGACAGGACGATGAGCCCCAGGAACTTCCAGTTCCACCAGCCATAGAACACGTAGCTGGCGATGAGCAGCACCAGGTTCTGCAGCACCAGCTTCCGCGACGTGACCCAATAGGCCGCGAAGGTCGCAGCAAAGAAGGCGAGGAAGACCCAGGAGTTGAACAGCATCGCGGCCCGCTCCCGTTCAGCCGGCCTGGAGCACCGCCTGGCGGTACCAGTCCCAGAACCCCGCGATCCCGGCATCGACGCGCACGGTGGGCTCGTAGCCGAGCAGGGACCGTGCCTTGTCGATGTTCGCGTAGGTATAGGAGACGTCGGCGTCCTGCATGGGCGCGTCGGTCAGCGAGGTGGTGCGGCCGGCCGCGGCCTCGATCTTCTTGACGAAGTCGGCCAGCAGTACCGGCTCGGCGCAGCCGAGGTTGATGATTTCGTAGCCCAGGGGGCGATCGAGCGCGGCCACGATGCCCGCGGCGGTATCGGTCACGAAGGTCCAGTCACGGTGCATCTGGCCCTTGTTGTAAAGCGGCACCTGACGGCCGTGGAACATGTTGTCCAGCAGCTTGTAGGCCATCATGTCCGGCCGTCCGCGCGGGCCGTACACGGTGAACAGCCGCACCGCGGTGAAGTCGAGGCCGTGCAGGTGGTGATAGGCGTGCCCCAAAAGCTCCGCCGAGCGCTTGGACGCGGGGTAGGGGGCCAGGGGGCGGTCGCAGGTGTCCGTCTCGATGAACGGGATGACCTCGGTGTTGGCGTAGACCGACGAGGTCGAGGCCAGCACGAAGTTCTTCAGCCCGCCTTGGCGCGCCTGCTCGAGCAGGTTCAGCGTGCCCGTCTGGTTGACGTCGTAGTAGAGGTACGGGTCGTCGACCGAGGCCCGCACGCCGGCCATCGCGGCCAGGTGGGCCACCCGCTCGATGCCGTGCTCGGCCCAGAGTCGAGCGAGCAGGGGGCGGTCGCGGATGTCCCCCTCGACCAGCGTGTACGATCCCGGGGCCTCGGCGGCCAGCGCCTGCGACTCGGCGATGTTCAGTCGCTTGCGCTGCGGGTCGTAGTAGTCGTTGAGGTTGTCCAACCCGACGACGGTGTCCCCACGGGCGACCAGCGCGTCGACGACATGGCTACCAATGAACCCGGCGGCGCCGGTTACGAGCACCGTCGAAGTCACCGCCGATCAGTATCCCAAGGCTTGGGCCCCAGCAAGGGCACGCCCCCGTGACGGGCATGTCGTGCGGTTCCGCATGAGTGCCCGGGCGGAGGGATCAGAGCCGGGTCGCGGTCATCAGCAGCGTGAGGCCGACCGGGGGCACGATGCGGTTTTCGACCTGCGAGAACCACGTGGCCAGACCGCGCCGCAGCAGCCGCGGCACCAGGCCCTGTTTGCCGTAGCGGAACGACTCGTCGATCGCTCGGCCCAGGATCCGCTGGTTGATGAAGGTGGGCGCGACCCCCAGCAGGTTCCAGTAGCGCAGGGTGTCGATGCGGATCGGCTCGTTTGCCGCCAGCTCCTCGAGCATCTTGCGCTCGTAGCGACGGTAGTGGCCCTGGGTCTCGTCGCGGGCCCCGTAAAGCGCCATCAGGGCGGGCACGGTCACGATGATGCGACCGCCCGGGCGGGTCAGCTGCACCAGCTGGTGGAACGCGGTCCGATCGTCCTCGATGTGCTCGATGCAGTCCATCGACAGCACGTTGTCGTGGGTCTCGCCGCGCTCGATGAGCTCGGACAGGCCCATGGCCTGCACCCGGTCGGCGGGGAGCTCGAGGGACTCGAGGAAGCGCGCGGCCGCAGCCGCCGTGGAGGGCGACAGGTCGATCCCGCGGGCGTCGTAGCCCTGGCGCAGCAGCCACGCCACCATGCCGCCTCCGCCTGCGCCCACGTCCATCACCGTGCCCGGGACGACATGCTGGGCCACCATGCGGAACAGGTTGAGCGAGCGAAAGTCGGACAGCTGATGGGCCGACAGCGCGGCCTCGTGGTCGTTGAGGCCCTCGGTGATCCCACGTTGTGCCATGTCGAGCCTCAGGAGTTTCGGGGCGCTTCTTCGACGAGCCGGGACTCGCCCTTTTCGATCCAGTGGCGCACGAAGTAGGGCCGCCGCCGCTGGGCCTCGTGATAGGTGCGGGTCAAAAGGTCGGCCACCAGCCCCAGCGAGACCAGCTGAATGCCCGCCAGCAGCATCAGGACGCCCATGGTGAGCAGCGGGCGGTCGGCGAGGGGGCTGGAGTAGACGATGCGGGTGAAGGCCAGCGACGCGCAGATGACGAAGCCCACGAAGGACAGCACCAGGCCCCACAGGCCGAAGACCTGCATCGGGCGCGCGAGATAGCGCTGGAGGAACAGCACGGTGATGAGGTCGAGGATCACCCGCAGGGTCCGACCGATGCCGTACTTGGAGGTGCCGTAGCGGCGCGCCCGGTGGTTGACCGGCATCTCGCAGATCCGAGCCCCCGCCAGCGAGGCGATGGCCGGGATGAACCGGTGCATCTCGCCGTACAGGTCGATCTGCTGCATCAGCTCGCGGCGCGTGGCCTTGAGCGTGCAGCCGTAGTCGTGCAGCCGAACGTTGGTGGTGCGCCCGATGATCCAGTTGGCGATGATCGAGGGCAGCCGCCGGTTGAGGAAGGTGTCCTCGCGATCCGCCCGCCAGCCCGCGACCATGTCGTAGCCATCCCCCTCTTCGAGCTTCTCGAGCATCTTGGGGATGTCTTTGGGGTCGTTTTGCAGGTCGGCGTCGAGGCTGACGATGACCTTGCCCACCGCGGAGTCGAAGCCGGCCTGCATGGCCGCCGTCTGGCCGAAGTTGCGCCGCAGCTCGCAGATCCGCAGGGTGGGATCCTCCGCGGACAGCTCGGACAGCAGCTTGACGCTGCCGTCGGACGAGCCATCATCCACGCAGATGACTTCGTACTCGAGACCCGTGTCGGCCATCGCGCCCCGGATCTCGGAGACGAGCTCGGGGATGCTCTCCTCTTCGTTATAGATCGGAACTACGATGGACAGGTCCATGGCGGAGGCGGACGCTAGCCCTCGAAGGGCTCCCAGGCAAGCCCTTGGTGAGCGCGGGGCCACACACGGGGGGCCACAGTGCCGTCGTGCGGCACCGTCTCGGCCGAGCGCACACGACGCTGTGTGCGGTCCGCTACCCTTCGGACCGGAGCGGTCGTGAAGGGAACGGGTGCAATCCTCCGGGTCGGGTTGGCCGTGGTCGTGGTGGCCTTCATCGGGCTCACGGCGTGGGATCTGGGCCAACGCTGGGCGCAGTCTCCCTCGGTCGAGGTGAATCTGGGCTGGGTCATCGCCTCCATTGCCCCCATCGGCCTCGTCAGCCTGGCCCAGGCGCTGGGCTGGCGATCGCTGGTGCAACGCATGGTCGGCCGCTCGATCCCCTTCGTGCGGGGCCTCGAGCTGTTCTTGGCCTCCATGCTCGGCCGCTATGCCCCGGCCAAGGTCGGCATGCCGGCCATCTTGATGTCGCGGGCGCGGCAGCTCGAGCTGGCCCCCAGCCTGATGGGCTCCTCCATGCTGCTCATCGTGCTCGTCTACACGATCTTGGGCGCGGGCATCGGGGTCGCGGCGCTGTCGCTGGGCGACGGACTCGTGCTGCCCCAGCTCGAGGTGCTGCGCAGCGGCCTGTCCGTGCTGGCGCTGGTCGGCATGGCGGTCGGGGTGCTGGTCTTGTTGGTGCTCGACCGGCGGCGCTACCCGGCCATCCTGCTGCGCAAGCTGGAGATCGACGGGGAAGGGCCGCTGGTCGGCCCGGGGCTCGTCGTCTGGTACGCGGTCGTGTGGATCGCCTGGTGGCTGCACGGGGCCGCGCTGATCGTGGCGGTGGGCGGCACCTGGGACAGCGCGGTCGCGGGCTCGGGCCTGTTCGTGCTCGCCCCGGTCATCGGGTTTCTGACCCTGGTCGCGCCCGGCGGGCTCGGGGTGCGCGAGGCGGTGGTGGCCGCGGGCTTGTCGGTCGCGGTCGGCCCCGGCCCGGCGGTGGTGGCCGCGGTGGCCTCCCGCATCATCTCGCTGGGCGTCGACGTGCTGATGTGGCTCGGGTTCCGGGCCGCGCTGCGGCGCGAGACGACCGAGCCGACCCCCTGAGTCGTCAGCGCGGCATCGGGGGCACGGGCGGTTCCTCGATGCACACCGCGTTGTCGTCCTCGACGATCTGCGCACAATCGGCGGTCGAGCAGCCCTCCTCGCAATAGTCGCAGGAGCTGGCCAGGGCATCGGGACAGTCGGGGTCCGGGATGCCACAGCCGCAATCGCAGCCGTCCATGGCGTCGTAGTAGTCCACCGGGCAGTTCCAGCCCTCGATCGAGGTGATGCCGGTCACCGCGGCGTCGGTCAGCTCGACACAGCCACCGCCGGGCACGGGCTCGAAGGTCGCGGGGTTGATCTCGGTCAGGTGCACGCCGCTCCAGCTCGCGATGAGCCCGGTCTCGTTGGTGAAGGGCGGCGTCGTCGGGTCGACCTCCAGCGTGCCCATGTCGGCCAGGTAGATGCGGTCGGGGCCGAACCCGGGGTCGATGTCGACGGCCACCGCGACGCACTGCTCACAGGTCGCGGCGCTGGCATTGACGCCTTCGCCGAGCATGAACGAACCGGTGTCGTCGGTGGTGAAGATGAGCAGCACCAGGTCGGGGAGGAACTCGCTGCCGGCCTCCACCTCGACCTCGTAGGAGGCCTGGTCCTTCTGGATGGCGCCCAACATCTCGGTGTTGGTCAGCGTCACCGTCTCGCACTCCACCACGCCATCGCCGGTCGACGAGGAGGACTCTTCGCCGGACGAGGACGCGTCGCCCGTGGTCGAGGCGTCGGTGGTGCCCCCCGTGGTCTCGGGGGCGCCCGACGAGGAGGACTCCGCGGCCTCGCCCGTGCTCGAGTCGGCGGGGGGCGGCGTATCGACGATCGTCGGCGTCCCGGTCTCGGTGGACTCGGCGCCGCCCGTGGACGACCCGCCCGCCGCTGGCTCGGGGTCGTCGGGGCAGGCGCTCAGCCCGAGCGCGAGGGGAATCAAGGAGAGTCGAACAAAAGCAGAAGCGGGGGTCACGAGCGCCCTTATCGATGGGGCGGGCGCTTGGGTTGCTGTTTTTTCCCGGGCGTGACCGGCCCGTGATCCGGGTTACGGCTCGTCTTCGTCGCCTTCGTCTTCGTCGTTGCGACCGCGATCGGGCTCGGGCGGCTTGGCTGGCTTGCCGCGTCCCGAGGGCTTGTCGTCGCGCCGATAGGGGTTGTCGTCGTCGAGCTCGTCGTCATCGAGCTCGTCGTCGTCGTCCTTGCCTTCGGCGCGGCCCTTGCCCAGCGGGCGGCTTCGCGCCCGGTTCTTGTTGCGGGCCTTGCTCTTGGCCTGCTCGCGCTTCTTCTTGCGCCGCTCGGCCGCGCGCGCCTTCTTGGCCGCCTCGCGCTCTTCCTTGGGCAGCTTGTGCAGCAGGACGAAGCGCTCGCTCTCGTCGATGATCTCGTAGTCGTGGCGGGCCTTGAGCCGGTCGAGGCGGCGGCGGTCCTTTTTCTTCAGCTTCTCGTTGGTCATCAAGACGTAGTCCGCCTTGCGACAGCTGGGCCACTTGAGGGCGATGGGACGGTTGCTGATGTGCGGGCCGATGACACTGTTGCTGCAGACCGAGTCCTCGGCGGGGATCTGGTCGATGAAGTCGCGCAGCTCGTCGTAGCGCTCGGCTCGCTCGTCGTTGTGGGTGCGCTGCAGTCGGTTCCAGCCGGCGTGGAATTCCCGGTTGGGGATGATGGCCCCGAATTTGGCGCTCACCAGCAGGGTGCAGATGAACGCGGAGAACACCAGGGTGCTGCGGAAGCGCCTCGGGTCGATGCCCAGCTTCTCGACCCAGCTCGCCGAGCTCACGTTGCGCAGCCCGTCGGGCCACGCCATGAGCAGGAAGGGCAGCAGCACCGACGAGTACTGGAAGTGCACCGAGAACACGTACTTGCGCGAGACCAGCCCGATGAAGGCCATGCCGTACAGCAGCAGCAAGCGCTTGCGCCCGGAGAAGAACGACAGCATCAAAAGCGGCAGCAGGACCTTGCCGAAGTAGATGAGCTTGGCCGGCTTGAGCAGCACGGCCAGGGCGGCGAGCGGATCGGCCAAGGTGGTGCTGGCCAGCCCCATGAGTCCCTCGTCGGTGCCGTCCTTCCCCTTGGGGATCATCTCCTCGTAGTAATACGAGTACGAGTAGCTCTCTTTGTCGCCCGACAGCAGAGCGCGCTCGCCCGACTTGATCTCCACCAGGTACGCGATCGCGACCAGGATGGTCATGATCCCGGTGACCCGGCGCTTGCTGGCGATGGCGTACAGCGAGATGGCACAGGCCACGAAGGGCATGTCCTCGCGGGTGAGCAGCAACAGGCCCAGCATCACCCAGTAGCCGACCATGGCCTTCCAGGTGCCGACGTCGAGGAAGTAGACCATCCACATCACCAGCGGCACCATCAGCGCCAGGGAGTGGAAGTCGAACATGTTGATCCCGTGCAGGGCCGGGGCCAACAAGAACAGCAGCACCACCACCAACGCCTGCCACGGGTTGTTCAGCACCCGCTTGGCGATGAGGTACAGCGGCACCCCGCCCATGGCCAGCCAGGCCGACTGCAACCACAGCAGCGTCTCCGCCCGCGGGTTGAGGCCGTAGATGGGCGACAGCAGGATGATGATGGGGTCGTAGTGCGCGGAGTAGTGGGTCCCACCTCGCAGGTACGAGCACGCCATGGAATCGCCGTTGACGGTGTTCCAGAACGTGTTGTCGTACAGGGCGAGGTCGTAGATGTGGGTGCCCATGTTCCAGTGGTCGGTGACCGACAGGTACCCAAAGGTCCACGCGTAGCCGCCGACCAGCATCATCATGAGCAGCTCGGGCACGCCCCGACGCTCGAACGCGCGGAGCCGGTCACGCCACGAGACCACGCTTTCGCTGTGCAGCCGGTAGTACCAGTAGCCCAGCAGGGCGGCGACGGCCGCCGAGAGGAACAGGCTCAAAAGGTGCAGCCGCGCCTCGAATTGCTCGGTGACGAACGCCGAGAACACGGGCAGCAAGGCCACGGGGATGAGCTTGAGGTTGAGTCGCTGGAAGTACTGCGTCAGCGACATCGGCTCCGCGGCGTCGCGATTGCGTCGCACGTGCAGGAAGCCGAGCAGGGCGTACACGAGCCCCATCACCAGCAGCGAGAACACGCCCCACTCGATGAGCTGGATGCGCTCCTCGAGGTTCATGTCCACCTTGATCAGGTGCTTGCCGATGTCGTCGAGGACGAACTTGGGGTTGTCGCGCTGGAAGATGGGCCACAGCGCGAGCCCCGGGGCGACCCCGATGATCACCGCCCACATCAGCCACGCGAACGTGGCGTCGACGACGGTGTCGATGAACTCCAGCCGCAGGATGCGAAGCCACAGCGGTCGCTGGGCCTTGGCGGTCGGCGCGACGGAACTCGTCGGCGCCTGTGCGCTCGGCGAGGCGTCGGGGCTCACCGCCGCGTCGGGGGTCGCCGATTCGTCCGGGTTGGAGGAAGGCGCGTCGTCGGGGCGCGTCATGATGGGGCGGGACTATGCCACAATGGGCCGAACGCGCCCACGGGGCCCAAAGTGCACTCCAGGTGGGCCTAGAGCCCCATTCAGGAGCACTGCGACAGTGACGTCGTGAGGGATTTCAGCCGTCTGCGCTCGTCGCGGGGTCGGGGGGCAGCTGTGGCGGCAGGACGACCGCCACCGTGCTGCCCTGGCCGACTTCGCCGTGGGCGTGGATGCGGGCACCCAGGATCCGCACGAGCAGGCGGGTCACGGACAGGCCGATCCCCCCGCCGGCCAGGGGCTCGTCGGGATCGGCCATGATCCGCTCGACCTGGCGGGCGGTGAGGCCGATGCCGGTGTCGACCACCGAGACCCGCACCCCGGCGTCCTCGGCCTCGACCTTCAGCTGTACCGTGCCGCGCCGGGTGAACTTGCACGCATTGTCGAGCAGGTGCTCCAGGATGCGCCGCAGCAGGGCGGCGTCGGTCTCGATCTCCGGGATGTCACCCTCGGCCGCCACCGTCACGCTGCGATCGGGGGTGTCGTCGGGGAGGGCGTCCACGACCTGCTGGGCGAGGGTGGCCACCGAGAGCCGGACGGGCTCCGGCCGCAGCGGGGTGCCGCCTCCACTGAGCGCCGCGAGGTCGATGGTGGCCCCGTGGAGCTGTCGCCCGGCGTGCCGCAGGCCTTCGCGCGGCTCGACCCCGCCGGGTGGGTTGTCGAGCAGCCGTCGGGCCCCGGCCAGCGCGGCATGGGCCTGCACCACCGCCGCGGCTCGGGTCTGGGCGCGGGTCTCGGCCGCATCGCGAGCCTGCTCGCTGTCCTTGCGGGCCTGACGTTCGCCGTCGACGGCCTCGCGCACGTGGTCGGCCAGGCGCTGGATGCTGTCGGCCAGCACTCCGATCTCGTCGCGGCGATCGAGGGCCAGCGGCGGCGTGGGCTGTCCCGCGGCCAGGCGTCGCGCCCCCTGGGCCAGGTCGACGATCTGTCGCGAGAACCGACGAATGAGCAGCGCGATGAGCAGCGCCACGCCGAAGGCCACGAGCCCGAAACGCAGCAAGGCCGCCTCGGCGATGCGATGCAGAGGCTGGCGAAACTCGGCGGTGGGCTCCCCGAGCAGCACGTATCCGTAGGGATCGCCGCTCTGGGGCATCACGGGGGCGTAGCCCACCATGGTCGGGGCTGTGTCCGTGCCGTACGCCTGCGGCACGTCGTGCTCGGTCGCCCCCGGCTGGCGGTGCTGCAGGGCGCTCCACAGCTGGCCCAGCGCCAGGGGCTGGCGGACGCGATCGAGGTAGTGCTCACCGTCGGGCGTGCCGTAGCGTCGCGTCTGCAAGAACAGGGTGTCGAAGCGCGCGACCGAGGCCAGCGGGTGGAACTGCAGGCTCTGCGGGTCGTCCGAGCCCCGCAGCGTCCCGGTCCAGGCATCGGACACCACCACGCCGAAGCGATCGACGAGCAGCGCGCTGCCGCCCGTGCGCGCCAGGTCGGCCATGACCTCGTGCAGGGCCGCGCTGTCGACCTTGAGCACCACCACGCCCTCGACGGCTTCCTTCACCATCACCGGGGCGGCCACGAAGATCGCCGTGCCCTCGCTGTTGGCGTTCTTGAGCACGTCGGTGACGAAGGGCCCCCGGTCTTCGATCGCGGCCTGGAAGTAGGGCCGGTAGTCGTAGGGGCGACCGACCATCTGCGGCTTGGTGGCGCGCTCGCTGGTGGCGATGCAGACCCCGGTCGGGTCGAGCAGGTAGACGTTGGAAAACCACGGGTTCGACTGCCGCAGGCTGACGAGCAAGTCGTAGATCTCGGGGTGCCGCTCGTCCCACGCCCGGGCGTCCGCCACGTGGTCGTCGCCCCCGGTTGCACCATCGGCCATCGCGGCGAGGATGGTGGGGTTGGTGGCGACCAGTTCCACGTAGGCCCGCAGTCGACCGACCCGCTCCTCGAGCCTTCGCGCTGCCGCCGCGGACCGCCGCTGGAGGTTGTGGGTCTCCCGCGAGAACGACTGCGACTCCACGGCCCGGGCGTTGACCAGCGCCACCACCAGCAGCGGGATCACGGCCAGCACCAGCACCGTCGTCGCCAGCTTCAGCGACAGCGGCCAGTCACGGACGGATGAGAGACGCCGACGGGGCACGGGAGGGTAGGGGAGCGGGCACGCCGCCCTCGTCGCAAGGGTACCCCCGGGCGCGCCTGTGAGCGATCCCGCGGGCGGATCTCAAGTCCAATAGAGGATCGCGCCCGTCGCGACCACGTACAGCAGGATCGCGGACATGAAGATCGGGTCCCGCAGCATCCCGTCGGTGGGGCTCTCGGAGTCCTCGTTGCGGGTGGCGAGGTGAATGAAGCGCACGATCGCCACCATGGGCAGGGGCACGGTGTAGATGAGCGCGTCGGTCCCGAACGCCAGCACCGTCTGCGGGCTGCGGGTGTAGGCGGCGTAGGTCACCACCACCGCCGCGGCCAGAGCGTGGAGGATCCACCGCAGGCTCCGCTCGTCGTAGCGGGCCAGCGCCGCCCGTTGCTTGCGGGCGTCTCGGGCGGTGGCCAGCTCGTGCGCTCGCTTGCCGAAGCCCAGGAACAACGCGAGCAAGAAGGTACAGGCCAGCACCCACGGCGACGCGTCGACGCCAATGGCAAAGGCCCCCGCCAGCACCCGTAGGATGAAGAACAGGGCGATCAGCAGGACGTCGAGGTAGGCGATCTGCTTGAGCCGAAAGCTGTACGCGACGTTGAGCACGAAGTAGCTGCCCAGCATCGCCGCGAACATCGGCTCGAGCAGCAAGGCCAGGCTTCCGGCCACTGGGACGGCGACGAAGAGGAAGCTACGGGCCGCGCCGACGGGCAAGGCGCCGGACGCGATGGGGCGATGGCGCTTTTTGGGGTGCTCCCGGTCGGCCTCGACGTCGACCAGATCGTTGAGCACATAGACGCAGCCCGAAATGAGGGAAAACAGGGCAACCGCGGCCAGGGTGTGCTTGACGCTGTCCACATCGAGCAGACGGAGCGAAAAGAACAGCGGGGCGGCGACGAACGAGTTTTTGACCCACTGCCGGGGGCGGAGGGTCTTGATAAGCGCAAGGAGCACGATAAGTCCCGGACAACTGGGTATGTCCCGAAACTATGGCATGGGGCGGTTCGATGTTCCATGATCCGCGGCCATGCGCGCCACGGTCGTCCGCCTCTCCCTCGTGCTGTCGGCGCTCGCGTTGGTGTCGGTGCCCGGCCACAGCCCCGCTGCCCCGCCTGCGTTCGATTCTTCACGGCTCGGGGAGGGCCCGGGTCGCTGGGCCCGAGAGCTCGAGCGCCGCGAGGGGATCTTGGCGCGCCACCGCGGCAAGGACCCGGCCGCCATGCTGGCCCTGGCCGGGCTGTTGCCCCAGCTCGAGGGCGAGCTGCCCCCCGGGACCCTGGAGAAATTCGTCGACGGCATCGCCGACGATCGCTCGCGTCACCCGCTGGTCCGCAGCTACGCCGGCCTGCTTCGCGTGCGGCTCCACGAGGAGCACGGCGACCTGGCGGCGGCCAAGGCCCGGCTCTCCGACGAGGGCTACCTCAGCAGCTGGCAGATCGCGGGGCCCTTCGACAACTCGGGGCGCAAGGGCGAGACCGAGGCCTACGCGCCCGAGCTCGAGCCCTTTTCCGTCACCCAGGACTTCTTCGGCAAGCTGCCCGACGAACCGCTGAGCTGGCGGCAGTACGACTACGAGGGCATCCCTCGCGGCGGCTACGTCTCGTTCGACGACCTGCTGCGGCCCAACGAAGAGGTCACGGGCTACGCGACGTGCTGGGTGCACGTGGACGCGCGCACCGAGGCGACCCTGCACCTGGGCACGGGTGGCCCCTATGTCGCGTGGGTCGGCAAAGATGCGGTGGGTCGCGGCGACGCCTACCGGGCTCCGCACCCGCTGCAAGAGGCTCACCCCGTGGTGCTCGAGCCGGGCTGGAACCGGCTTTTGGTCAAGACGAGCGCGCAGGCGGGGATGTGGGGCTTTTATGCTCGGCTCAGCCAGCGCTCCGGGGCGCCCATCAAGGGGCTGCGCGCCGTGTCCGAGCCCGAGTCGGGGGCGCCCACCGAGCCGCCTGACCTCGGCGGCGGCCTCGGTGCCCCCACCACCGAGGCGGACAAGCTGTCGCTGCGAGGCCTGCTCGAAAAACGCTACCCGGGGGCGCGCGATCCCGATGCCAAGCGCCCTGGGCCGGGCGCGGCCGGGCTCGCGTTGCTCGAGCTGTATCGCTGGATTCACCCCTTCGACCGGGACGACACCACCGCCGCCGAGCTGGCGGTCAAGGTCGACGAGCAGGTGATGACGGCCCGCTCGGCGTGGGTTCGTTCCGCGCTCGATCGCGATCCGGGTACGAGCTTGGTCGCGCTGGAAGAAGGCATCGATCGGGCGCGCAAGGACGGCGCCAAGTCTCAGGCGATGCTGGGCGAGCTGCTGCTCGAGCTGGCGTGGCGCCGCCGCTCGCTGGGGCTCGAGCGGGGCTACCGAGACCTCATCGACGAAGCGCGAGGGCTGGTGCCCGACGACCCGATGATCGCGCTGGCGCAGATCGACCGCCTCTCCGACGACGGCTATCGCTGGCTGGCGGTGGAGCGGCTGCGTGAGCTCATCAAACACTTCCCCACGTCGACGACCCTGCGTCGCAACCTCGCGGTGCGGCTGCGCGAGCAGGGGCGCACCGAGGACGCCCTGCAGACCCTGGCCGTACTGGCCAAGGATCGCGGGACCTCGCAGGGCTTCGCCTCGGCGCGCATCGACGCCTTGCTCGAGCTGGGGCGCCCCGACGACGCGGCCGCGGTGGCCACGGGAGCGGCGAACGCGTCTCCCGGCTTGCCCGAGGCGCATGCCCGCCTGGCCGAGGTCGAGCTGGCGCGCGGAGACCTGGGGCAGGCCCGCGCCGCGCTGGCCAAGGCCATTGCCCTGGCCCCGCAGGCGGCCGAGCTGCATGTGTCGATGGGCAGCCTGCTGCTCCGCGGCGGGCTCAAGGGCGCGGCCGTCGGCGCCTTCGAGCGCTCGCTGCAGCTCAAGCCGCAGCAGCCCGAGGTTCGCGACCTGCTCGCCAGCCTCGACACCGCGCGCACCGAAGACCTGCTCGCCCGCTACGACGTCGACCTGGCCAAGCTCGGCACGCTGAAGGTCCCGCCGCAGTGGAAGGGGCGCGACGCCGGCATCCTCCATCATCGCGTGGCCGTGCGGGTGCTGCCCAACGGGCTCACCGAGCGCCTCGATCACCGCATCATCCGGGTGCTCGACGACCGTGGCATTCGCAGCCAAGCGGGGCAGGGGCTGGCCTACGACCCGGCCGAGAGCACGGTGGAGGTCCGCCGCGCCCGGGTCCATCGGCGCGACGGCACCATCGAGGAACTCGGCGAGGCCCGCATCTACGGCCTCGCCTCGGCCGGCTACCGCATGTACTACGACCAGCGGCAGGTCCAGGTGCAGTTCCCGGGGCTGCGGGTCGGCGACACCATCGAGGTGGCCTTCCTGCGCCGTGACGTGGCCGCCCGCAACATGTTCGACGAGTACTTCGGCGACCTCATGCCCCTGCAGGGCAGCGAGCCGCGGCGCCACGTCGAGTACGTGCTCGAGGCCCCCAGCGACAAGCCGCTGTACTTCAATCGGCCCGTCGAGGAAAACCAGAGCCCCGATGGCTCGATGACCACCTACCGGCTCGAGCGCAACGACGTCCCCGGGCTCAAGGCCGAGTCGGCCATGCCGGGCTGGACCGAGATCGCCGACTACCTACACGTCAGCACCTATCGCAACTGGGACGACGTGGGGCGCTGGTACTGGAACCTCGTCAACGAGCAGTTGGTGGTCGACGACAAGATCCGCGAGGGCGTGGCCAATGCCATCGCCTCGCTGCCGCCCGACGCCAGCGAGCGCGACAAGGTCGACGCCATCTACGAGCACGTGGTCCGCAACACCCGCTACGTGGGCCTCGAATTCGGCATCCACGGCTACAAGCCCTATCGGACCACCGACATCTACAGCCGCCGCTTCGGCGACTGCAAGGACAAGGCGAGCCTGCTCAAGGTCATGCTGGCCGAGGTCGGCATCGACAGTCACCTCGTGCTCGTGCGCACCCGCGACCAGGGCACCTTGCCCGGCAAGACGGCCAGCCTCGCCGCGTTCAACCACGCGATCACCTACGTGCCCTCGCTCGACCTGTTCCTCGACGGGACGGCCGAGTGGTCGGGCCCCGGGGAGCTGCCCAGCAACGACCAGGGCGCCACCGTGCTCATCATCAACGACGGCGACGGGGCCACCTTCCGCACCATCCCCATGAGCAAGGCGCCCGACAACGGGCGGCGCACCGAAGAGAGCGTTGCGCTGGGGCTCGACGGGGCCGCGCGCATCGACCAGAAGGTCACCGTATGGGGTGGCGGGGCGGCGGGCGTGCGCTACGGCTTCCAGTCGCCCGAGCAACGCAAGGAGCGGCTCACCAACGCCTTCGGCGACGAGTTCCCCGGGGTGCAGGTCAGCGACGTGAAGGCCCCCGGCCTCGACGACATCCTCCAGCCCGCGCGCCTGCAGGCGGAGCTGTCCGTGCCCAGCTGGGCCACCAAGCAGGGCGACCGCCTGCGCTTTTCCGTGCTCGGCCGTGAGTCCCGGCTCACCCAGGCCCTGGCCAGTACCACCGAGCGCGAGCACGACCTCGTGCTCGATCTGCCCTCCACCGAGGAATACGAGATGCGCTACGCGTTGCCGGCCGGCCACGAGTTCTCGCGCATCCCCTCCAACAAGACCATCGACAGCCCGGTCGGTCGCTTCTCCCTCGAGGTGCAGCGCGACGACGGGGGCGCCCGGGTGCGTAGCCGCCTGGAGCTCACCAAGCCCCGCATCACCCCCGCCGAGTACGACGCCTTCCGGCAGTTCCTCCGCCAAGTCGACGCCAGCCTCGAGCAGAGCTTCGAGGTCTCCCCGCAGCGATGATTCACCTCAGCGAACAATCTTCCTCCGGCTCGGTCCTCGCTCCTCGCGGGCGTGCGCGTCGGCTCGTCACGCGACTGGGCTTGATGCTGTCGGTCGTCGGGGTGCTCTCGGCCTGCCGCGGCACCGCCCCCACGCCTCCGCTGGATCCGAACGATCCACAGGCGCTGGAAAAGCACCTGCTCGAGCGCCTGCAGAAGAACCCCGACGACGTCGGGGCACAGCGCGACCTGGCCCATCTGCGATGGATGCACATCGGGAGCACCACCGAGGCCTTGCCGTCGATCGATCGGCTGGCCGCGGACGGTGATGCGGTGTCTCGGCTGTCGCGCTTGGTCATCGCCGGCACCCGAGACGAGCCCGCCGTGGTCCAGGCGCTGGCCTTTGCCGCCCTGCGCGACCTGTCGGCGAGCGATCCGGCCGACCCCGACTATCGGCTGCACGCCGCCGCAGCCGAGTACGCGGCGCGGCTCATCAGCGACGTGCACGGCGATCGAGAAGGGGACGACGACCGCTTCGTCGAGCTGTACGACGAGCTCGAGGTCGGCGCGCTGCCCTTTTCCGTGGCGCAGCCGCTGTTGAGCCTGCGTGCCGCCATCGCGCGGCGTCACGGCGGCAACTACCGCGAGTACTATGACCGCCAGGGCTGCGTGCAGGACTGGCAGGCGGGCCCCGTGGAGGGCAGCCGCGGCGTGGTGGAGCTTGCTCGGGTCGAGCCCGGGAGCTTCCCGCTCGACGATGCGCCCGTGGTGCCGCTGGCCTGCGTGGTGCGGGTGTGGAACCCCGCGCCGTCGCCCGGTATTCGCCGCATGGCCTCTCACCTGAAGGTCGACGACAGCGGCACCGTGGTGCTCAACGTCGGGGCCCAGCAGCCCACGCGGTTCTTCCTCGATGGCACCCCGCTATTGCGGACCGACGGCATCGATCGCTTCTCGCCCGGTCGCGTCAGCCTGCAGGTCCAGCTCGAAGCGGGCTGGCATCGCATCGAGGCACACACCACCATTCCGGGGGAAGCGGCCTGGGTCATGGTGCGCGCGGTCGAGGCCGGCGGGGGCGAGCCGCTGCCGGTCGCCGCCGCGCCCGGGGGCGAGCTGGCTCCCGCGTGGACCGGTCGTCCGCAGCGGGTGCTGACGCCCTGGCCCGATGCGGTGCCAGGCGTCGAAGGCCCGATCTACGCCCCTCTGCGAGCCTTGCTGGCCGTCGACGACGCGCTGGCCGAGGGGGATGCCGACCGAGCGGAGCGCCGCGTGTCGCTGCTCGACACGGCCGAGCAGTTCGCTCAGGGGCACGCCATGCGGGCGCGCTTCGAGCGAGCCGATCCGTCGCGAGGCCGCACCGTGTCGATGTCGCGCGAGGTCGAGGCGCTGGAAAAGGCCCTCGAACTCGATGCCTCGCTCGACCACGTGCGCCTCCGGCTGCTGCAGATCCAGCGCGATCGTGGCGAGGATGCCGAAGTCGAGCGCGCGCTTCAGGAGCTGCCCGCCGGGCGCCTGGCGGGGATCGACGGCGAGCTGATGCGCTTTTCCGTGTTCCTGGCCCAGGGCAACGAGTACCTCGCGCAGCAAGCTCTCGACCGCGCCTCTTTGAACAGCCCACGGGGCTGCAAGGTGCTCATGGCTCAGCGGGCACTCGCGCGCGAGCGGGCCGATGTGCGGGCCGAGGATCAAATCGCGGAGTCCCTGGCCGTGTGCGCGGGCAGCCTCGCCCTGCGTGCCCGCCTGGCCGAGTCGCGGGGCCGCTGGGACGACGCGATCACGCTGTGGACCGAGGTCCTCGATCGCACGCCCGACGACCTGTCCGCCCACGAGAACATGGCCCGAGTGCTCGCCCTGAGCGGCAACGTCCCCAAGGCTCGCGAGCACCTGCACACCTCGATGGTCCACAACCCGTTCCGGGTGGGCAGCCACCTGGCGCTGGCCGACCTCGACGCGACCGCGGGCAACCTCGAGGGGGCGCGCGAGGAGCTACTGGAGGCGCTGGTCAAGATCCCGCAGAGCAACGCCCTGTGGCGCTCGGCCATCGATCTGGGCCTGCACGACGACCTGATGGACTGGCGGGTCGACGGCGCCAAGACGCTGGCCGACTACCGCGCGTCCGATGCCACCTACGATGGGGTGGGGGAGGTCTTGATCCTCGACCGCAGCGTGGCCCGGGTCTACGAAAACGGCGGCCAGCGGCAGATCGTCCACATCATTGCCCACCTGCTGAGCAAGGAGAAGCTCGACGAGTACGGTGAACTCGACATCCCCGGCGGCGCCGAGCTGCTCACCCTGCGCTCGATCAAGCCCGACGGGCGCACCCTCGAGCCGGAAATCGTGCCGGGCAAGGAAGGCGTCAGCCTGCGGCACCTCGAGATCGGCGACGTCGTCGAGTACGAGTTCATCGTCGAGCGCAGCCCGGCCGGGGCCGTCCCTGGCTACGTCGATGTCTCCACCTTCCGCTTTCAGTCCGAGGACGTGCCCTATCACCGCTCCGAGCTGGTGGTGGTGCATCCGCAGTCGGTGAAGATCCGGCACGACGACCGCAACGCGCCGCCCGTCGACGAGCCCCGCACGGTGGAATCGGACGGCAAGACGCTGCTGGTGCACCACTGGCGGGCCGAGGAAGTGCCGCGGCTCGGGGTCGAGCCCGGCTCGCGTCACTGGCTCGAGGAGCTACCCAGCGTCCACGTCTATACCGACCTGGATCTGCCGCGTTATCTCGACGGCCTGGCCGCTCAGGTTCGCAGCACGCAGCGGCGCAACCCGGCGCTGCGGGCCCTCGTGCGTCGCTTGACTCGGGGGCAGCCCAACCAGCGCAAACAGCTCGAGGCGCTGTGGTCCTGGGTGGTCGAGAACGTCGAAGACGCGGGTGACCTCGGCGTGCCCGCCACCGCGACCCTGGCCGGTCGTACCGGAAGCCGGCTCATGCTGCTGCGCGCCATGCTGCGCGAAGCGGGTATCGATGCCGAGCTGTGGCTGGCTCGCGACGGCTACGGTCCCAAGCCGATCCCTGGCGGGCACCCGCTGGTCGATGGCTACGAGGCCGCTCTGCTCGCGGTGAAGCTGCCCGATGCCGACGAGCGCCTGATGGTGCTCACCGCGTCCAAGGTCATGCCGCTGGGCTACCTGGCGCCGAGCTACCGGGGAGCCAAGGGCCTGCGGATCCAGCTCGAGCCCCACGAGGGCGCCTCGGGCCCGGTCACGCTGCCGGGGGCTCAGCCCGGTCTCGAGGACCGACGCCGCTACGAGATCGACTTCGAGCTCGATGCCTCGGGTGCGGGCACGGTGACCGGTACCATCACGTTGCAGGGCATGGAGGCCATCTTGTGGCGCCAGGCGCTGCGGCAGATCGACCGCGATCGCATCGAAGAAGTGTTCCAGCAGGCCGAGCTGGGCTGGCTGCCGGGGGCGAGCCTCACCTCGCTCGAGCTCGACGACGAGGATCGGCTCGACAAGCCCTTGCGGCTGCGTTTCGAGGCTCGTTCCTCGGGGGTCGGCATCACCCAGGACGGCGAACTCGTCATGCGGGCCGCGCCCATGCCCCTGAACACCGCCGCGCCCTTCGTGGCCCTGCCCGAGCGCAACACCGGGCTCGTCGTGCCCTATGCGCCCGTGCTCGAGGCCGAGCTGCACTACCGTATCGCGGGGGCCAAGCGGGTCGACGTGCCCGCGCCCGCCTCCATCGACGCCGACGTCGGCCGCTTCGAGATGAAGGTCGCGCCGGGCGAGGACGGCCCGTCCTCGGTCAAGGTCCACGTGCGCTCCACGCTGCAGACGGGCGTGCTGGCCCCGAACGAGTACCCCGAGCTCGCCGGGTTCGCCCGCGAGGTCGACCGCGCGATGCAAGAGGTCGTGCGCGCCCAGTAGCGTGGCCTTTCGTGGTCTCGTGCGGCCGTCAGGGCGCGGCCGAGAGGCTCACCTTCACGGTGATGCCCTCTCGGTGGTTGCGTAGCCGTAGGGCGAAGCCCTCTTCCTCGACGCACTCGAGCAGCGCGGCGGCGCCGGCCTTGGGTAGGCGTCGCTGGTCGGGCAGCTCGCCCGAGCGCAGTCGGCCTTCCTCGAACTGCAGGCCGATGGTCACCGAGGTGGGCGCACGCTTGGCTTCGAGCTCGGGCAGGCACACCGCCAGGTCGGAGGCGAAGCCCTCCAGGCGCGCCTGGTCGTCGTCTTTGAGCGGGTAGGGCTGCTCGATCTCGACGTGCGGCGTGGCCCACGAAAGCGCCGTCCGCCGCTGCAGCGCCACCTCGCCCTGGCCCTTGTCTGCGGGGGGCCGGGTGCCGTCGGCGAACCAGCCCACGGCGGTGAAGGGGCGCTCGGGGCCGCCCTGCAGGGCGGAGAGCAGGCCGATGAGCTGCTGGAGCTGGATGTCGCCGCCCAGGGAGAGGGTGACCCCGCGCTCGCGCGGATAGGCCGTGGCTAGCGACTCGACGGTGGTGCGGAGCTTGGCTGGATCGGTGGGGCGCTCGTCCATCCAGCGACCATCGAGCGCGATCCGGGGCCCACGCCCGTCGAGGTGCACATGGACCCGCGACTGCGCCCAGGCCCGGTCGCCCGCGCGGGTGCCCGAGGCCCGGGTCACGAACATCGGCAGGGCGACGACCACCTCACCCGGAGTCGAGCCGATGCGAGCCTCCCGAACCGCCACTTCGATGCGCTCGGCGTGCGCCCGGGATGCCGCGCGCAGGGTGGTCTGTAGCTGCGGGGCGGGCAGGTTGGGACTGGCGACCAGGAGCACCGTGCCGCGGCCGTCTTGGGCCAGCGCATTGCCCAAGGCCTGGCTCAGCTCGACCATCTCGCGATCGAGGGGCACGTGCCGGGAATGCCGACGACCGGCATCGATGGTCATGCGCCCCTCGTGGATCCACACCACGGGCGCCAGCGTCTCGGCCTTGGCGGTCCCCGCAGGGACGGTGGTCAGCGGCCAGTCGTCGCGGCGCTCGGCCGGCAGCACGCTCCGCAGCGTGTCGTACAGCGCATGGTCGCTGCCCTGGCGGCGCTCGACGACGGGGGCCCATCGCTCCATGGCCGACAGCGGCTCGCGCTGCGACTCGAGCAAGGCCCACAGGGCATCGGCGGTGGGCCAGGGCGGGCGAGCGTGGGGAGCGGTGTCGGCCAGCAGTGCCTCGACCGATTCCTCGACGGCGTACAGCGCCTGCACGGCGACCTCGAGCCGACGCCCGGGGCCGACCTCTACCGCGCCCGCCAGCGTGCCCCGGACGTGGTCGTAGATTCGCCAGTGTGCATTGTCGACCAGCCGGGGGTGTCCCTGGTCGACCAGCGTGCGGTAGGCCAGCGTGCGAATCGACAGGTCCTCGGCCGAACCAGGCGGCTGGAGGTCGGTCGACAGCAGCATGATGGAGTCGGCGGCGAACGAGGCCGCCTCTTCGTTGGCCGCGCGGCGCGACAGATCTTCGATGGCCAGTGCTTCTTCGAGCAGGCGTACGGTGGCGTCGCGGCTGGCCTGCTCACCGACCCCGGTGGGATGGCCCCCGAGCGCGGCCCAGAAGGTCTCGCGCGCGTCGTCGTCTTGGCCGAAGCGAGCGGCGTCGAACAGGTCGAGCAGGCGATCGAGGCGAACCTGCCGGGCCCGAAGATCTCCGGTTTGCAACGAGGCTAAGGTGTCGACCTCGCGAGGCGGCGCGCCCAGCAATGGGGCGTCGATCCAGTCGATCGCCGGCAACGCCGGCGGAGTGGTCGAGGCGGGATGAGCGCAAGCCCCGAGTACGGGCAGAAGCAGGGCAGCGATACGTCCACGGAGCGCCATCGCGGACATCGACAGCCCGCGACGGCCCTGGTTCCCCGCGGTGCGGGGCGGCGGGGAAGGGGACCGCCGGCACGTCTCGCCACAATGGTCGCTTCGCGTCATTTCGCTCGTCCTGCCCGCCCGATCGCATAGCATACCCCTCACCCCCGTGATCTCGACGACCTGCAGCTGCGACGCCGGACCCGAGCGGCGACCCGAACCATCGGGTCCGAGGCGGATCGGCAGCCGAGCCTCGCGCTGGTGCGGATGGTTGGTGGCACTGACGGTCGGCTTGGTTTCGAGTTCGGCCCACGCGGCCGAGATCCGCACCGTGGCGCGCACGATCGGCGAGGGCTACATGGTGCGTGTCCCCGGGCCTGCGGGGGCGCTCATCAGCCGGCGCCGCGTGGTGCAGTACGTCAACCTCGGGGTCTACGAGCTGCTGCCGCCCAAGGAGCCGGGGCAGTGGCGGCGCGACCCCGACGACGGCCAGCTGCGGGTGGTCACCTCGATGCGGCTGCGCAACGACTTCGGCAGCTACACCACCGGGGCGACGGGCACGGCCGACTCGCTGCTGCAGGCCAACGACGGCCGCCAGATCGACCTGCTCTACGGCTACCTGCAGGGCGACAACCTCGGCGGGTGGGTCGACCTGCGAGCGGGCCGACAGTTCGAGATGTCCGGCCTCGACTTCTACGCCTTCGACGGCGGATGGGTCCGCGTGCGTACGCCCGCCCATCTCGCGGTGGAGGCCTTCGGTGGCTTCCAGGTCGATGGCTCCGCGCTGTTCGGCTTCCCCACGTTCGAACTCGATGGCACCGAGGGCACGGGAGCGGACGCGGTGTCGTCACCCATGGTCGGGGCCGCGCTGGGGCTGAGCGACGTCAAGTTCATGGACGCTCGCATCGCCTATCGACGCACCTGGACCCCGGAGTCCTTCGGGCGCGACCTGGTCGACAGCGACGGCACGCTGGGGCTGTCCGCGGGCGTCGACCAAGAGATCTTCAGCGGCACGGTGGCGCTGCGACTGGCCGACGGCAAGCTCGCTCCGTACGGGGCGGCCCGCTACAACCTGGGCACCAGCCGACTCGACGACGTGTCCGCGGGTCTGCACTGGTCGCTGACCGAGCTGCACACCGTGCGGGCCCAGTACCTGCGCACGATTCCCGCCTTCGACCTCGACTCGATCTTCAACGTCTTTTCCCTGACGCCCTTCGAGGACGTGCGGGCGGTCTACGAGGTACGGCCCGGCCCGCGCTGGCGGCTCAACGCTCGCTTCCAGGGCCGGCTGTTCCGCGACGAGGTGACCGGAGTCCTCGGCACCGAGCCCGAGCAGGCGCTGCGCTTCGGGGGCGGCGGCGGAGCGGGGGCGACCTACCGACGGCGCCGGGTGGGCATTCGCGCCGACGCCTTCGCCCTGGGCGGCCAGGGGGGCATGCGCGCGGGCGGGAGCCTCGATACCCGCACCCATGTGCTCTATGACCGGATCGCGATCGATGGCCGAGCCTACGTGCTCTACTATCAGGACGAGGTCAACACGGCACGCAACGGGTACAGCATGGCGGTGTCGGGCGGAGCCAACTTCCGCCTCGCCCACGGCGTGTACCTCAACGTGGTGGGCGAAGAGATGTTCACCTCGTTTTATCGCCACGCGTTCCGAGCCTTCGGCATCTTCAGCGTCGACTGGGCGCTCCGAGGGGGCCGCCGATGAGCCAGCAAAAACCCTCGTGGTGGCTGTGGGCCGGCTGGGGCCTGCTCTTCGTCGTGGTCATCGGCTGGGATGCGCTGGCCGCCCCCCGCAAGCTCGAGCCCGCCCGCGGGGCGGTGGTGGGCGACGGCAACAAGGATCGCGCGCGCGCCGACATCCCGGCCACGGTCGGGACGGTGCACGGCCCGTTGCGTCGTGGCTCGGCCGTCTATCCCGAGCAAGCGCTGCCCATCCGCTTCAACCACGGCCAGCACCTCGCGCTGGGCGTCAGCTGCCAGCGGTGCCACACCGAAATCGACGACAGCACGCGCGCCCGTGATCTCAATTTCCCCCGCGGCGTCAGCTGTGACAGCTGCCACGGCCCTCAGCACCCGCGACCGCGCGGCGAGCCAGCCCGCTGCACGACCTGCCACACCGACGTCGACGACAAAGGGCGGGTCACCGCCAGCCTCCGGGCGCCTCGGCCCCAGCTGTCGTTCAACCACAAGATGCACGCCAAGGCGGGAGCGGCCTGCGAGAGCTGCCACGGCGACATGAGCAAGGTGCGGCTGGCCACCACGCTGCAGCTCCCGCGCGAGGCCGACTGCCTGAGCTGCCACGACGGGTTCGCGGTGACCGACCGCTGCGGCGCGTGTCATCCCACCGACGCCACGGGGCGGCTGGCCACGCGGGCCCAGGACGACCGGGTCATGCCCGCGCTCATCCCCACCGGGACGAGCGGGTGGGGGGCCAACCACGACCTGGCCTTCGTCGAGGACCACGCGGGCATCTCCAAGGCCAACCCGCGCCTGTGCGACAACTGCCACTCGGAGAGCTTCTGCACCGACTGCCACACCGGCCCGCTACGGCCGCTGCGGATCCACGCGGGTGACTACCTGACCGCGCACGCCTTGGACGCCCGCGCCAAGACCCAGGACTGCCAGGCCTGTCATCGCACGCAGACCTTCTGCCGCGGTTGCCACGAGCGCGTCGGCTTCGGCAACCGCGTCGACGGAGACTTCGCGGTCGGCGGGGGGCTGACCTTCCACCCGCAGGGCTGGTCGGGGCCGCCCGGCGTGCCTCAAGCCCATGCCCACGCCGCGCAGCGCAACATCGGGGCCTGTGCCAGCTGCCACTCCGAGGACAGCTGCTTGGCCTGTCACGCGACCACGGGCATCGGGAGCCCGGGCCTGGGCGTCAGCCCGCACGGTCCCGGCTTCGGCCAGTCGGTGCGCTGTTCGGCCCTGGCCGAGCGCAATCGTCGGGTCTGCCTCAAGTGTCACTCTCCGGTGGACCCCCACCTCGAGTGTCTCTGAGGCGCCCGCGCTATAGCGGCGCGTAGACGGTGAACAGCTCGACCTCGGTCACCGCGAGCAGGCGATACGAGCGGTCGGGGCTGATCGAGACCGGGGCGGCCGGCATGAGCTCGACGCGGTCGACGTCCTTGCCGTCGTTGACCTCGAGCACGCCGCGCCCTCCGGTGAGCATCACGACCATGTCGCGACGTCCTTGGGTCGAGACGATGACGTTCTCGCCCTCTTTGACCCGCAAGACGGTGCACGTGTAGCTCTCGCCCCGCGCCCAGACGAACGCGCCGCCAAAGGTCTTGGGCGAAAACGGCGGACCGTAGTCCGAGTCCGCCGCGGCGTCCTCTGTCTCGCTGGTCTGGGGCGCTTCGGCCATTGGCGGCAAGCGTACCCGAAGCGGCCGCGGCGCGCGATGGGGGCAGCCTGCCCGCCGTGGACCCCGTTGCAGCGCACCTGACAGCCACGCCCGGGTGTGGCCATGCCCGAAGGGTTGGGTCGAAATGCCCGCGGGTCGTTCGGACCGCCCGACGCTCAGCCGTCGGCTTTTTGTGGCGCGGGCTTTTTCGCGGCGGGCTTGGCCGGCTTTTTGGGCTCGGCTTTGTCGGGCTCCGCCTTCTTGGCCTTGGCGTCGCCACCCTTGCTCTTGTCCGCCCCCTTGCCCTTGGGCTCGACCTGCTTGGCCTTCTTGCCCTTGCCCTTGCCCTTGCCCTTGCTCTTCTTGCCGTCGTCCTTGCCGCCCTCGTCCTCGGACTCCTCGGGCTTGCTTTCCTTGCCGCCGACGTCCTCGTCGACGTAGGCCTCTTTGTCCGGCTGGGATTCCTTCTTGTCCTTGGCGCGCAGCTGCTCGGCCTGGCGAGCACGCCGGGCTGCATCGTGGTCCCACTGATCGACCTTGCCGTCGCCGCTGACGTCGTAGCCGATGCGATCGATGCGGCCGGCGAGGTAGTACGCGAACAGGTCGGGGCGCCCGTCGTAGTCGCGATCGGTCTCGATCCGCGTCAGCCGGCCCTTGTCGTAGCGGCGCCACGCGTCGACGAAGCCATCGCGGTTGAGGTCGAGCTCGTCGAGGACCAGCGCGCCGCCCTCGTAGTAGCTGCCCAGATCGATGCGGCCGTCGTAGTCCTGGTCGAA
>JBCCHT010000014.1:0-243709 GCA_039028615.1 Myxococcota bacterium
CATCGAGTCCAACGCGTCGGAAAGCCTATTCAACAACCAGCCTCGCTCGGCGTCGGACCAAGGCTGCTTCGTCACACCTTCGATGAGTTCCAAACGTGCTTTGGCCCACCCCCTCCGTCTGAACGCCTCGCTCAGCGTGGCGACAGTCGCGCGTGCTTTGGCCCATAGCTCTGCTGCCAACGCCTGCTCGAGCAGCTCTCGATGCGAGGCCTCGGGCGCCCCTTCGCTGCACACCTCATCCCAGTATTCGACGAGCACGGCCCGCCCTGCCTTCGACCACGGCGGCCCGTCGGTGCGGCGCTCGACCACCTCTCGGACGAACGGGTGCACGCCCCACCGCTGCTCCTGCATGCTCGTCAACAGACCCCGTGACCGCAGGGCATCGGCGCCATCCCCCATACGTCGCACCACATCGAGCGGTACCGGCAGCCCAATGCCACAGCACTCGCCCAGCAGCACCAATGCCTCGGGCCGCTGGCGTTCCAACAAGGTCTCGAGCAGCAAGTCGGCCCCCGCCCTTTCGGGCAGCCCCGCCAAGGCCGGCTCCAACACCTCGCGGCGAATCGTGTCGACGGAGCTGCCGGTCAGCGAAAGCCCGGTCTGTTCCTCCCATCGCGCCGCCTGCTGTCCCACCAACTCGTTGGTCCACTCCACCGCACGTGGGTGGCCCTCCATTCGGCCGGAGACCAGCTCTTCGCGGAGCACGGGCGGCAGCGCTTTCAACCAGCGGTGCCATCGCGTCATCCGCAGCATCTCGCCCTCCGAACAGGGCTCGATCGGGATCCACTTCCCCTCGGTCTCGGCGGGCTGATAGCGGGTGGTCAACAACACGGTGGTGTCGGAGGGCACGGCTTCGCATATCGCCTGAAAGAACTCGGCCACCTCGGCCGAGCGCCACGGCACCCGATCTCGAGCCCCGTCCATCGCCGCTCGCTCGACCTGCATGGTCTCACCGTTGTCGATGTACAAGACGCCTCCCCGGCCGACCGAGCGCACCAGCTGGGCGAGTGCCCGCCCGCGCGAGGCTGGCCCCTCGTCCCGCTCGATGGCGTCCAGCCGAGCACTCCAGTCCGCGGGGCACGAGGGATGCGCGAGCACGGTTTGGTTGACGAACTCGCGCAGTACCGAGAAAGGATCAGCGTGTAGCTGCTCCTGCCCGTCGAGGTGCTGCAGCGGGAGCATCAGCGCCCGGTCCTGCCAGCTCGGTCCCCCCTTGGTCTGCGTGTCGGTCAACAACACGCGCGCCACCTTCATCATCGTGGCCGTCTTGCCCAAGCCACCCAGGCCAAACAGCCCCAGAACCCGCTCCCCTTTCCTGCGTTCCTGGCGAAGTCGCGCGAGCAGGCGTCGCCGACCGATGAAGCCGAGACCGAGGTCCTTCAGCCCGTAGAGTTTTTCGGCGCCCGGCTCGAGCAGGTGGCGCTCCAATTCCGGGGGCGGCGGCTGGTCCACGTCGACCAAGGGGACATTCGGTCCGCGGTGGTAGAGGCTCAGGAGCGTCCACGACAGCGGAAACCGAGCCCACCCCTTGCGGGTGTCGATGGGACGCTGGGTCCGTAGCCGGGCCTTGCGGACGGCATCGAGGGTGGAACCGGTTTCGGCCAGCCCCTCGAACAAGCGTCGGTCGACGGCCACCGCCAGCGGGTCCGGTACGGGGCCGAAGTAGCCGAGGATCTGGGGGATCCCCGCGCGGTGCAGGTCGGCGGCAATCGATGGTGAATCCGCTCCCGCCCCTCCCCACTCCCTCGCGCGATCGTCCTCGGAGGCAGGCTTGCCACTGCCGGCCCCGTAGCAACACGACAACCAGATCGCCTCGGGCAGCTTGCCCATCGCGTCCCGCAGGGTCTCGAGCAGGCGTTTGGCAGGAACCTCGTCGGGTCCGCCGTCGTTGTTCTCGAACACCAGCTGCCCCGGGATGCCGTGACCAGCGAAGTGCAGCACGACCGCCGATTCGCCATCGACTTTGGACGCGCGGTCGACCGCTGATACGCGCTTGGCCGCTTCACGCAGGTCCTCGAGCGTTCCCATCTCCGTAAACAGCGCCTGGCCCTCGACCTCGAGCAACGCACGGGACATGCGATAGCTGGCTTCTTCGAGGTTGAGCTCCGGCAAACCGGGGCCCTTGGGGGCCGCAACGTGGGCAACCACCGACAACCTTGGAAGGGTCCCACGGCGGTTCTGGTCCTCGGTCAACCCCGGTACGACTGCCTCCCGCACGATGTGCACCTCCCCTCGGGCCACGGGGAAACGGTCGCCCAGCATCAGCAGCTCCCACGGCAGCACCAAAGCGTTGTTGGCCGCCTTGTCGTCACCGTGGACCTGAATTCGCACCAGAGCCGCGTCCTGCCCGGCGGATCTGGCCGCCAGCGCCTGGAGTACCTCGAGCCCCGCGGGCGGCAACAACTCGGTGAGCGCCTGGCCGACGGATTTCGCCAGCTGCTGCATCTGGGACTCCACCGCCACGCTGCTCTGGTCGACATAGGCACCGCGTTCGTCACAGGGCAGTCCCTGCCCCGCACACTTCCGCAAGAGAGTCAGCATCTCTTTCAAATCGGGCGGGTCGACGTCGTGTTCATGGCCAGCGGCTTCGATCCGCCACCGCGCCTCTTCGGCGTGAATCGTGATGCAAAGCTCCCCCTCGCTCTGCTCGCGCTCGGCGACCGCCTCGGCTGCGGCGGCCTGGAAGACGCGCGGCAACATCTCGACCGAGGGCAGCTCCAGAACTTGCAGCACATCCCCGTAGCGCTCGCGTGCGGTCCGACCGTCGTGCAGCGGCTCGTCCAGCGCTTCGGCTTCTCCCGGACTCATGAGCGCCACCCACGTGTTGAGTTCCTCGCGTTGCGCCTCAGTGAGCCCATCCACCCACTCGAGCAAGCGCGGGTCGAGCATCGAGCATCCCACGAACAACACTGGATGCCTGGCCAGCAGCAGGTCGAGCTGGCCTTTCAGGAAGCGATAGCGATCTTCGAACGGGGTTTGGCCCTCGGAGGTCAGCACGATCTCCGACCAGTCGGTCATGTCGCCGTAGATCGACAAGTACCAGCACCCTTGCCCCGGGCGCTTCAAGTTGCGCTCGAGAGAGCTGTGGGTATGCGGAGCGCGAAGCTCCTGCATGGCTCGGCGCAGCAGCAGGTCGTAGTTGGTGTCGACAATGAACGGGAAGGTCTGCGCCCAAGCCAGGCTGGCCAAGTGGTGATGCAGCGGCCCGGGCTGCGAGTCCTGGCCGTCGGGTCGCAGGCGGTGCTCGAGGTAGCTGCGAAGCTCGCTCTTTCGGTAGATCCGCTGCTCCAGCCCCCGCTCGAATGCCGCATACGGCTCCTCGACCTCCGGCATCTTCTTCCAGCCGATCGGCGCTTCGCGCATTCCCTCGGCCAGCTGCCGCAGCGTGGGCAAGGGCGGGTTAGCTTGGCCACTCACGCCCTCGCCGATCCACAGCGTGGGTTTTCGGCCTAGCTGGCGCTCGAGGACTTCGAGGAGATGGGGAGGGAGCTTCTCGGAGGCGACCATCGACCCCGATATGCGACGGCGTGCTCGGAATGATCTGCCGATTCCGAGATTTCTTGCTCATTTCTGCAGCAAGAAGCGCCGCCTCAGCATCGTGATCTTCGCCCCTGACGATCGATATCGGCGCTGTCGGTCCGCAAGGGGTGCGCCAGGGTCGTCAGGCTCCGCCGTGCTCAGGAGCGAGAAGGTGAGCGGCCGATTGCTCACCACCGCGACGAGTTCTTCGACGCGCTGGGTTCCACTCGCGGTCTCTGGCCATCCGAAACGAAGCGGGGACCGTGGTGTGCCGACGCGAAGCGAGGGCGAATCACGGGTGAGCGTCGCGCCACCGTTCGCCAGGCCGCCACCGAGGATCGAAATGCCACGATCGGCCCGAATCCGAAACACCCCTGCATGAGATGGCCAGCCTCGCTCGCGATCGACGACCTCGATCCACAACGGCGTATCCGACGTGACCCGAGGATTGCCACGTGGCCATTGGGCCTCGTCGTCGCCGTTCCAGGTGCCCCAGCGAAGGTCGAAGTGCCCATCTCGCCAGCTAGGCACGGTTCGTTCTACTGCCAACCATCCATCGACTACCGCAAGCGTCTCGGCCCAGCGAAGCCACGTGTCGACCTCGTCATCGGAGGTTCGAGCCAGTGCTTCGCCCCACGCATCGCGCACGACCACGTCCGAGTTCTCGAGTGCGAGGCCCATGGGGCTCTTCTGCGGTCGATTTCGAGACCGCGATCCGAGCTCTCGAACGCAACTGACTTTGCCCTCGAGTCCGCTTCGTACTCGGGCTCGGCACTCGGCATCGCCTCCCCAGAGCTCCACGGCCATCGTTCGCGCCAGGTTTCGGCGTGCGGCCCAAGCAAACTCCTGCTCCTCCAGGAGGTCTGCCCCGCCGGCTTCGACCCGCACGCCAAGGGTGCCTTCGTGCTCGACTACCGAGCCCTGCACCGTGGGCGGCAGTGCGAGCGACCCCGTCAATGCGACCCGCTGTGCTGCCCTCCAACCCGACGCCTCGGCCATCTCCGGGATCCACACGTCGCCCTGCCGAGCACACGGAGTCCATCCGCGAGGCCGCGCAATCCGAAGCCCGGTGCGAGGTACGACATCGCATGGGCCACTGGTCGCCGGAGACTGTGTCTTGCGGTCCCACCTCGCCCTGACCCGATCCATCACCGCCCACCACGGCTCCTCACCGTGTGCGGTCAGCATGTCGACCAGCGCGTGCGTGAACAGTCCGACCTCGCCGCTTCGCCGCCCGCCAGCGACTTCGTCGCGCCCCGCAGCCATGACCCAGGACACTCCAGCCGAATGCTGTCCTGGCACCGTACTTCGCTCGTACCAGCTCGCGATGTGAGCCAGGAGCTCGGACTGAGTTTCCTTGGACTCGGGCCACGCGAACGGCATGCCCGCCGCGTGGCAACAATCCAATACGATCGAGACGTGCGACGCGGTCGGCGAGTCCAGCTGCGCCGCGGTCGAGAGTTCATCGGCCCCAACGCGTTCGGCCAAGGCCTCGAGCCATGCCACTAGTTCGTCCGCGATGATGAACCGCTGCTCTGGCGTCAGGTCGTCTCGTCTCGCGTCCATCGTCGTCAACGTCGAAACAACCTCATTGCCTTCTTCGGTCTCCTGCGTCACTTGGAGACCGTGCCCCGCGTAGTACACGAGCACCCGATCCCCACCGCGAACATCGGCTTGCATCGAGTCAAACGCCTCGCTGATGGCAGCCTTGCTGGCGCAGCCCCAGTGCTGGACTGTTTCGTAGTTTGAGCCGAGCCAGCCGGCCATTCGCGCCAAGCACCCCGCTACGCCCCCGAGTTCGTCGAGCGGCACGCCGATGAGCAACGCATGCGCGCGAGATTCGGCGTCGCCAACCGTACGAAGCCAGCGCACCTCGTCGCCCGATCCCGAGGCCTGCTCCTCGGTCACGGAGGCCCCCCCGCACCTTCGTCGAGTACTCGAAAGTAGCCACCGCCGCGTGGTGTGGGACCAGAGTTGTTGGTGTTGTGAACCTCGACGACAAACTCGGTCCCATGGGTGTACGGAGTGGACTCTTGGTGCGCCCCACCAATGTCGCTCCATTGGTCGAACGACTCGCCGCATTCGTCCACAGCGTGGACCTCGGTAATCGTCGCGTGCACTGCCGTTGTTTGGCCCTTGATCTTGAATACGGCGGTCTGCCCCTCCGACGCCTTCACCTTCACGTGGTGCCCTCGGGGATCCGCAGTCGCGCCTGCAACCGACGTCATCGTCACACCGTCGACATCGATGTCGACCTCAATTTCCACGATCTTCTTGCTCATCTCACTACGTCCTTTCATCCGGCGCCACTGGCCCGGTACTGTCACTACTGGTTTTCGATCGGGGTCAGCCTCGTCGAGGCTGCCCCGTGTTCACTTCAACATCCTCGATCGATCCACGTCGCCATCTCTTCAAGCAAGGGTTCGTATCCCTCGTCGTCGAGTCCAGCGAAGAAGTCACGGGCATCCCGGGCACCCCGGAGGGCTTGCTCGGGCTCGGTCGAACACGAGGCCTGCGCCAACCACCACCGCGCATGTGCTAGCCGTTCGGGGTTGTCCCCGCTTTCGGTCCACTGCTCGACCGCGGGCTGAAGCGCCACGATAGCCTCGGCATCGCGCCCGAGCTTCACCAGGGTCTCACCCCATCCCAACGACATCTCAGGGAAGTACGGGTGCGTTCGGAGGGCCGGGTCTGCGAGGAACGGCGGCACCGCTTGCTGATACAGGAGGTCTGCGCTGCGAAGATCGCCACGCCGAACGTGCGCTTGAGCGAGCTGACCACGACCGATGTTGATGCTGACCTCGTCCGCCTCGCCCGAGCCCACTTGAAGCGCCAGCGCTCGCTCGAGCACGGGAACGGCCTGCTCGAACTGCCCCGCGTCCATGTGCACCACACCGATGGCCTCCAGCGCCCCCAGCCGACGCATATCGTCTCGACCATGGCGCTGGATCAGAATCTCGTCCGCGACGGTAGCGTGTTGCAGCGCAGCCTCGAACTTCCGCTGTAGATCCAAGACGCGAACCATCGCGATGTGCAGGCGAGCGACCCGGTCACTCCGCGGGCCCATCCCCGCTTCGGCAAGCTCCAGCGCCCGGCTGAGTTCTCGCTCCGAGGCCTCGAGGTCTCCTTTCTCGAGGTATCGGTAGCTCAGGTTGGCGTGCACTTTGTAGAGCGTCGGATGCTCGGCCCACAGCGCCGACGCCCAGAGTTTTTGGGCCGCCCGCAACGTCTCGATGGCGGCATCCGTGCGGCCGAGCCGAGCCTCGGAGGTACTCGAGTTGAGCATGGCGTGCGCCACCGCCAAGGGCATGGCCGGCTCGACTTCCGAGCGGATCGCGATCGCCTGACCAAAGAGTTCGAGTGCTCGTTCGTGCTCGCCGTTGCGCTGGAGCACCAAGGCACGGCTGTTGAGGGCCTCGGCCCGGCGCGCCCCGTCGATGCCCATGCGCTCGACCTTCTCGAGGGCGACCTGCGACGCCCGGCCGGCCTCCGCCGTGGACCCGTGCAGGTCGAGCGCGTGCGCCTTGGCCCACAACGCGAGCGCCTCCGAGCCGAGCCCGTCGCAACCGAGCGTCTCGGCCTGCGAGCGCGCGGCATCCAGCTGCTCACGAGCAAGATCGAGCCGCTGCGCCTCGAGAGCCAATCGCCCCCGAACGAGTCGAAGCCGGGCCCGAAGCGGCGCGAGAGCGTCCCCCTGTGCCTGCTCCAACGCCTTCGCGATCGAGGTCAGCGCTTCGTCGAACTGTCCTCCCACGGCAGCGGCGACCGCTCGATGTTCGAGGGCCTGCACCTGCTGCAACTGGGAAGTCGGCGCCAGTAGGGCCTCCGTCTGTTCGCACGCATCTCGCGGTCCCTCATCGCGCATCCGTTGAAGGGGCCCGATGAGGCGCACGGGGACGGCAGACAGATCGCGGTCCGCGTCGATGTCCGCCAACGAGTCTACGATCCGGCGCAACGCATCGTGATCCCCGTGAAGGCTCGCGAGCTCCGATCGGCGAACAGCAGAGGACTCGTCTGCCGCACACACTCGCTCGAGTCTCAGATCGAGCGCCGCGGTCGTTTCCTCGAGCATGACGTCCACCGCATCGAAGGTCGGTTCGGCCTCGGTCGAACCGGTCGCGAGGAACTCGGCGCGTACAGACTCGCGGGCTTCGCTTCCCCACAGGGATCGGGCGGAGTGCAGGTCATCGCATAGCCCGGGCGATGCACTCGATGACATCAGCATCGCGCTGAGACCGGCCGCCACGACCCCGCCCGGCAGCAGCACGAGCGGCCACCGACGACGAGGGGAGCGCACAGCTGCCAGCGCTCGCAACAGCTCGGCCATGTCGCCATAGCGACGGGAAGGATCGTGCTGCAAGCCGCGGGCGAGCACCTGAACCATCCCGCGGGGTACCGAAGGAGCCGAACGCCCGCGAACGTGCCGCCGACGCATCGGCATGGCATCGGTGGCCGCGATCGCGCCCGAGGCCGCCGACTCGACCTCTCGCCCAAACGGAGGCGTGGCCTGCTGGTCCGACTCTAGAGATTGGGGCCGCGTGAGCGACAACGGCGGGCGCCCTCCATAGATGGCCTCGAACAGGGTCACGCAGAAGCTGAACTGGTCACTGCGAGCATCCGCCGTCCCTCGCACATGCTCCGGCGCCATGTAGCCCACCGTCCCGGGCGCACCGTGGGCCCGCGTCGAATCCTCGGCCAGGCTCACGGGGGCACCCGACTGCACGATCGCAATCCCGAGGTCTACGAGCTTGGATCGCCGCCCCCGGGTAATGACGATGTTGTGCGGCTTGACGTCGCGATGGACGACCTCGGCCTCGTGCAACGCGGCCAATCCCTCGCCGATGGGGGTGAGCACGTCGACCACCGTCTTCCAGTCGCGCGGCTCCCCGTCGAGCCACTCGTGCAGAGGAACGCCGTCGACCAGCTCCATCACCAAGAAGGGATGGCCCGTCTCGTCCTCGCCCACCTCGTGCACGGTGACCACATTGGGATGCGAGACGCGGGCGAGCGCTTGCCCTTCGCGGAGCAGCTGCTCCTTGCGCTGCCCCGCGGCCACCGCCAAGCGCTTGAGCGCGACCTCTCGGTCGAGCGTCGGATCTTCCGCGACGTACACCGCGCCCTGCCCCCCGGTACCGACCTGAGAGACGAGCCGGAATCGACCGATCATCATCAAGTCCGGGGCGCTGTCGCCAAACAGCGTGCGTGCACACTCGGCTCGAAGCCGCCGCATCTCCAGGTCCTCCGGGGGCAGTGCCGGGGGGGTTACATCTCGGGAAGCCATGAGTTGCCGTTGTCCGTGCCCCCGTAGTGGGCCGCGCCCCTCGAATTGATCGCCCGATTCTACGAAGCGGCCGAAGATTTTTGGGACGGCGGTGGAGTATCCGACTCGTCGGGCGCCATCTCGTCCGCGAGGGCCTCGACTTCGGACCACCACTGCCGCAGCAACGTCGTCGAAGTCCGCGTACTCCCCGGCTCGATGCGCTCCAGCGCCTCGAGCTCCTTCTCGAGCGCGGCCCGGGCCCGACGGAGCTGCCCCGCAATGGTGGCGCGAGACCGCCCGAGCAAATCTCCCACCTGGGTCTCGGTCATGCCCGCGAAGAACTTCAAGTAGAGCAGCAGCTGCGGATCGCAGACCGTAGGCTCCGGCTGCCGTGCGCCCAGGCGCCGCATGGCTCGCAAGACCCCGCGGCGGTCTTCGTGCAGCGACGCGAGGTACTCGACATCGTCCTCGTGCACCGTGGGCTCGGCCGCCAGCGTCTCGGAGTCGTCCGTCACGGGGGCTCGCGCCCGCTTGTTGCGAAACGCAAACACTCGGCGACGGGCGATCGTGAACAGCAGGCCGCGACCGTGGTCGATGGTGCGCTCGGGCTTGGCCGCGAGCCACTCGAGGAGCTGTTCGAAGGTCTGCTGCAGGAGATCCCGGGCCTCGACCTTCGCCATGGGAAGCATGGCCCGAAAGAACGCCAACAACTCTTCGCTGTGCTGAACGAAGAGCTCGGCGGCCTGCGCACGGCGGTCGTCGTTCGGAGACACTGGCACGATTGTATCGCAAGGGTGACATGTCGGGCCGCGAAAACGAGGGGTCACGGGGGTATGCGTCGCCGGGCACGAAATGATCTGCGCGGCGGCGATTTTTTTCGGTGGCACCCAGACCCGAGAAAATTGCCGCCGCACAGATCATTGTTCAGGCGGCCGCACATATCGGTAGTGCGCCCGATGTCCGATCCCAGCCCCCTCGCTCGCCACGACCGGCTCGCCCGCCAGCTCTACGCGGCCCACAGTGAGCAGTTGCTCGCCTTCTTCGGCGCGGCTCACCGCGCGGGGCCCCTCGAGGCGGTGGACCTGCTGCAGCAGACGTTCGTGGAGTTGATGTCGACCCTGAAGCGACGGCCGGATCTCGAGCTTCGACATCCTCGGGCCTTCCTTTTCAAGATCGCGGTCCGTCAGCGCATGGCCGAGCTTGCCCAGGCGCGGCGGCAACCGGGTATCGAGCCCGAGGTCTCGCCCGAGGGGCTACCCGCCGTGGCCGAGGCCGACGATCTGGAGTGGATTGCGATCCGGCACGGGGAGCATCGCCAGCTGTTTCGGGCCTTGAGGCACTTGTCGGCCGAGGACCGCTCGTCCGCGGAACGTGACCCCATGTTGCTGTATCTGCGTTTCTGGGCCGGATTGACCTTGGCCGAGGTTGCCGAGGTCCTGGAGATGACCCCCGCGGCCGTGGCCGGGCGGCTTCGACGGGCGTGTCGGCGGCTGAGAAGGCACTTGCGGGAGCTGGAGCGGGCTGGCGGTGGTCCCTCGACGTCCACCACGGTGCTCCGACGCTGGCAGGACGCCATCGCCCGGACCTCTCTGCATTCGTTGGCATCGAAGGGTCGCAACGAGGTTCCGAGCGGGGAACGGTAGCCGCGAGACGGGTGAGCGAGAAAAACTCGACGACGGCAGATCATTTCGAACGCGCCGCCGCATATCGGGTCGATGGTCGCCGCAGAGACTCTCCCCTCCGACATTCTCGACGTTCTCGAGCGCGTGCTCGGCCGCAATCCCACGCTTTGGATCGGCGCGGGTGTCAGTGCTCAGGCCGCCCCTCCCCTGCCCACGCTGTGGCGGCTGGCCGAGGGGTTGCGGGAGGCGCCCATCGGCTGGAAGAAGATGCCCGAGTTCGATGACCCCTATGCCGCGTTCGATGAGGGGCTGAAACAGCGGATCTTCCGAAAGAACGAGCTGCACACCTACCTCGAAAAGCGCCTGCGACCCGACGGCAAAGACCCGAAACCGGGGCCCTTGCATCACCACCTCGCCAGCTTGGCTTGGGCGCAAACGTTCCCGTTCATTGTCGACACCAACTACGACCTGCTGCTGCGACGGGCCATGCAAGAGATTCACGCTCCGCATACCCACAGCACGCTGGAGCAGAACCTGACGCGGCCAGGCAAAGGGTGCTGGTATCTGTCGATCCATGGCGACGTGACCGACTGGTCGAAAGTTGTCCTGACCTCGGACAGCTACGATGGCTTCGACGATCGCTATCGGTACTTGAAAGGACAGCTCGACCTTCTGCTCGCCCAACACGCCGTGCTGTTCTTGGGCTGCTCGATGCTCGACCCGCACCTGCTGGATTGGCTCGACGGGCTCGGTCTGGAGCGGCGATCCAAGCTCAACACCTGGGTTGCGCTGGTGGGCCCGGGCGGGACCGATACGCTGAAGCAGCAGACCTACAAGGGGCAATCCGTGTTCGATTTCTACGGCGACCTGCTCCACGTGCTCGAATTGCCCTCGTTCAAGCTGCTGCCCCGGCTGTTTCAGTCGCTGGCCTCCTCCGCTGTGGCAACGCGCGAGGCGAACGAACGCAGGCTGACTATCGATATACACGCCGACTCGACGCCGTGGCGGATCGAGGCCGGAGGTGAAACCCACGAGGTCGACCCGCCCGACCTGGGAAAGGCGCTGGTGGGTTTGCGAACGTTCGCCGGAAAAGGACTGCCGTGTAACGACAAGGGAATCTGCATCGACCCGAGCGGCACAGTCCTGGAGAACGAAATGCAACAGCTGGCGCGATCTACTGGACAGACACTGACAGGACTCTTACCTCCCGCAGGGCTCGGGATCCTCGAGCGGATTGCCGGCAACGCAGCAAGTCGTGGTCCAGCTCTGGTCAGCGTACGTGTCCACGGCGAAGAAGCGAAGGCCAACAACGCACTGGTCCTCCCCTGGGAGCTGCTGATGCTTGGTAGCCGTTTCCCGGTCGCTCTCGGCGAGGTCCACATCGTGCGCGAGGCAGTAACTCCCGGCGTGACCGAGGGCCTCGACCCCAACGAGGAACCGCCAGCGCTCTCGGTAGTCGCTCACGTCGCGGCTCCCAAAGCACCCAACTTGCCCGAACTCAACCTCGAAGAAGCCAGCTATCGCATGGCCCGAGCGCTGACCCGGATCGAGGGGCAAACCCTCTTCACGGAGATGGGGACCCTCGAGGATCTAGGCAAGGCGGTCCACCGCGTATCCCCCGTCGTGCTTCATTTCGCCGGTCATGGTCTACCTGGGAAGCTCGTCTTCGAGGATGAAGATTGTGCACCCCACGGCGTCACCGCCAACGAGTTGCTCATCGCTCTACGTCTGCAGAAAACCACACTCCCGCGAGCAATCTGGCTTTCGTGTTGTTACGGTGCAGGCCCGGGAAAACCAGCAGCTGGGGACACTCCGAGTCGAGCACGAGAATGGGGCGTGATGGCGTCGGAGTCCCCATCGATCGCTGCTGATCTGCACCGTGCGGGGATACCTCAGATCCTCGGCTACTTCGGACCAGTGCCCGACCCGCTCGCGGTGGAAGTCGACCGGCATTTGTTCGAGGGACTCGCTGAAACCGGCTACACCCTCGAAGCGGTGCGACAGGCTCGACTGCGGACCCAACAGGCAATCGACACGGGCAAAGGCTGGGCCCGATTCCCTCTCGCGTGGACCTTGCTCAGCCTCTACCATCGCGGCCCCAATCTCCCGCTGATCGACGCTACAAAGACACTCCCAAAAGCAACTGCGGCGAGACTAGTGCCCGAGCCCGAAAAGGTCCAAGGCCTCGACGTACTGGGTTTCGGCTTCATCGGCCGTCGGCGTTTGCTCGCCCGGCTTCGGCGGGAATGGGGACAAAATCACCAACGAGTGCTGGGTCTATACGGCCTCGGCGGCCTCGGCAAGACGGCGACGATGATCCGGCTGTGCCGCGTGCTGCTATCGGGAGAGCTTGTCGAGAACGAGCAATGGCAGGACAAAGCCCTCGTGCTGCCCCTTCAACTGGTCGACGGCCAGGAGCAACTTCGCACCGAGCCCTTTGCCGTGCTGCGCGAGCTCGTCGACACGATGGTCGAGGGGCATCCGCTGTGCCCCCCCGACTGGAACGAACGCCTCGACGCGATCGAGCAAGCCGACGAACAGTCGTCTCGCGGCCGGGCCCTCGCCGAGTTGGTGCTGTCGGTGTGCAAGGGCGGCGTCTTGTACATCGACAACGGCGAGACGATGCAGGTCGAACGAACCGAGATGGACGGTGAGCTCGACAAGGTTCCCTGGCGCTCCGAAGAGGTTGCGGCGTTCTTTCGGACGGTGTGTGGCGCGCGTCTTCCCGAGACCACCGTGCTGCTGACCACGCGCTACCGTCCCGCGGACACGCCGGGATGGTGGGCGCCCATCGAGCCCTGCTCGAAGGACGAGATCTTTCGGATGACGCGGTGGCATCCGTGGCTGCGACGGCTGCCGCCCGTGCTTCGGGAAGAGCTGGTCAGCACTCGCCTGGCGGGCCATCCGCGGGCGGTGAAGTGGGCCAACGCGCTGGTGGAGGAACAGGCGCAGCGATGGCAGGAGGACTGCGGGCAGTCGCTGCGCGAAGACCTGCCCAGCGATCGGGTCCGCCGCGAAGTGCTGGAGCCCGCGCTGGAAGGGCTGCCCGACAAAGCGGCGGCCGACTTGCTGCTCGAGACCCTGCTCGAGCGGCAAACGCCCGAGGCGTTGGCGCTGCTGGGCGAGTGCTGTGGCATTGGCTTGCCGGTACCGTTTCAGGTGGTGCGGCGGATGGGGGATGGTGCCGATGCCTTGCGGTCACGAGGGTTGTTGACGAGCATGCAGGAGCAGCAGTGGGGCGTGCACCCGTTCGTCCGAGAGGTGGTCGAGCGGCGTATCGACGGGCCGCCATGGTCGAAGGCAGGGCGGGGCGTGCTCGTCGACTACTGGGAGAACGTGTGTAGTAAGGGGGCGCCCGAGGCCTCGCATCGAGAGCTGCTGGAGCAGGCGTTGGCAGCAGAGCTGTGGGCCAAGGCTCGAGCTACGGTCGCCACACTGGAGGAGGCGTTCAGACGGAGGGGGTGGGCCAAGGCACGCCTGGAACTCATCGAAGGAGTGAAAGAGCAGCCTTGGCCCGACCCCGAGCGGGACTGGTTGCTTTACACGCTGTCCGACGCGTTGGACTCGATGGGTCGGTACGACGAAGCTGAGCAGGCCATTCGGCAGAGCCTGAAGCTGTCGGAACGCGTACACGGGACACGGGAGCACGGCTCGGTGGCGGCATCGCTGCATGGGCTGGCCAACGTCCTCGAGAATCTGGGGAGGTACGAGGAGGCGAAGGAGGTGTACGAGGAGTCCATCTCCATCCAGGAGGGTGTGTACGGGACACGGGAGCACGGCTCGGTGGCGAGTTCACTGCATGGGCTCGCCAACGTCCTCGGTCGTCTGGGGAGGTACGAGGAGGCGAAGGAGGTGTACGAGGAGTCCATCTCCATCAAGGAGCATGTGTACGGGACACGGGAGCACGACTCGGTGGCGAGTTCACTGCATGGGCTCGCCAACGTCCTCGTTGTTCTGGGGAGGTACGAGGAGGCGAAGGAGGTGTACGAGGAGTCCATCTCCATCACGGAGCGTGTGTACGGGACACGGGAGCACGGCGAGGTGGCGGCATCGCTGAGTGGGCTGGCCAACGTCCTCGTTCGTCTGGGGAGGTACGAGGAGGCGGAGGAGGTGTACGAGGAGTCCATCTCCATCCTCGGGCGTGTGTACGGGACACGGGAGCACGGCTCGGTGGCGGCATCGCTGCATGGGCTCGCCATCGTTCTTGTGCGGTTGGGGAGGTACAAAGTGGCGGAGCGAGCGTTCCGTGAGGCCCTCGCCATCCAGGAACGAGTGTTTGGCTCCCGCCGTACTCCCGCGAGCATTTTGACGCTCGTCGTGTTCGCCAAGGTTCTCGTGCAACACCAACGCCCGCACGACGCACTGCCGCTGGCCCGAGACGGGTGGGAAGGTGCGCTCGAGCACAACTCACTGCTCGACGCGGTTCAGGCCGGTCCCATCTATGCCGTCACGCTCGCCAGGGCAGGCCAAGAGGACGAAGCCCAGCAAGTCCGCGCGACCGTCGTTCAGCTGCTTCAGCAACTGCCCGAAGGCCACCCGGTCCGTGTGCTCGTGGAAAAGGAGTTGCGTCTGCTGCAATGAGCCGTTGATTCTCCACGTTCGCCCGCCGAAGAGGCGCTGCAATCGCCGACGTTGTTCTGCGCTCGCGCCCTAGTCCAACGCCACCCGAGTACGCGACAATCCGCGGCGTGGTACGACGCGCGTTGATCGGATTGGCGTTGCTGGCGCCTGGATGCCAAGACGACGGAGCCAACGAGCAGCCTCCCGAAGGCAGCAGCTCGGGAACCACGGACGGTTCGACGCCCATGTCGACCACCGAGGACGCAGTCGACTCGAGCGAGGGCGGAGAAACAACCGAAGGCCCCAGCGATCCGGGCGACCCGGTCATGCTGACCTGCCCCGAAAACCCGACCGGTCACGACCCCCTCGAACTCATCGGCACTGCGGAGGCCGGCGATGCATCGCAGTTCGTGGCAGTAGTCGCCACCGAGGAGCACGCCTTCGGCTGCGCAGAGCAAGGCGGACTCGTCGTCTGGAGCATCGTCGACCCAGCCGCACCCACGATGGTGCACGGCCCCACAGGCGACAGCTGCACGGCCCTCGGCCTGAGCGAAGACCAACTCGCCGTCGCCCGCGACGGCATGATCGAGTGGCTCGACGTCTCCGATCCGACCACGCCCGTCACCATCGCCAGCGGCCCCTTCGAGGCCCGCATCTACGACCTCGACGTCGACATCGAGACCAACACCATCCGAGCCGCCGCAGGCACCGAGGGCCTCATCAACTTCGCGGTCGAAGCCGATACCCTCGCCGAAACCAGCCGCTTCACGGACGCAGACTCGGACGCCCGCGCCCTGGTCCGCCACGAAGACCACCTCGTCGTCGCCGAAGGCACGACCGGCCTCCGCCTCTACGACCCCGCCGCCCCGAGCCTCGTCACCACCCTCCCCCTCGAAGGCACCGCCCTCGACGTCGCCCTCGACGGCAACCGAGCCTGGGTCGCCACCATCGAGGGCGCCTCAATCGCGGAGATCAACGGCGAGACCCTCACCGAAATCGGCACCCGAGCCACTCCCGGCCAAGCGCTCGGCATCACCGTGGGCGAAGGCTTCGCCGTCATCGCCGACTGGGAACTCATCAGCGGCATCAGTCGGCAGTGGCGGTCCGCCCCCGGCTTCGTCGCCGCCGAGCCCCTCCCCTCCGACACCGATCGCCCCCGCACCCGCGCCGTCACCCGAACCCCGGCCGGCCGCATCCTCGCCGCAGGCTGGGAGCAGCTATGGGTCCACGGTGCCGCGTGCCCGCCCGACGCCCCCTCGGTCTTCCCCGATCCGAGCTTCCTGCCCTTCCACGACGGCGAGGTTCAAAACGGCCAGACCACGCGCGTGCTGTCGATCCGCAACCGGGGCAACCGCGATCTCGTCGTCGAACAGATCATCCCGCCCGAGGGCGTGACGGTGACCGACGAGGAGGGCTTCGTGGTTGCGCAAGGCTCTGCGCAGGCGATCGAGGTCACCTACGATCCCGCCGCGGGCATGGTCGACGATCTCATCATCGTGAGCGACGACCCGGACCAACCGGAGATGCCGGTCGAGATCGCGGCCGGGATCTCTGGTGTCGCGATCGGCGATCCGATGGTCCCACTGCGGGCCGTGGACCTCGAAGGACGGGTCTGGACGGAGGCCGATATGGAGGGCCAGGTCGTCTTACTGGCGTACTTTGCCACCTGGTGAACGTCGTGCATCCAGGAGTTTCCTGGACTCGAGACCGACATCTGGCAGGAGTATCGCGACCAGGACGTGCTGGTTTTGGCGATTGGACACGAGAACGTGCCCTTGATGCAGGCGTTTGCGGCCGACAACGGCAGCACCTTCCCCATCGTGGCCGAGGAATCGACGTACGAGCGCTACATGGATCCGGGGCCGGGCAACTACTCGCTGGAGATCATCGCGGACCGCGAAGGGATCGTTCGCTTCGCGGCGCACGGCTCCTCGAACGGGCAGCTCATCTCGGAGATCATCCCCTGGCTATGACGGGGTGACGCTCGCATCGATCGGGCGTCCTTCGTACACTGGGCCACTCGTTTTCCGACAGGGCCCACTCGTGACCACGCTTTCTCCGAATCCCAATCTCGGCACCCAGCAATCTCCCATCACCCTCAGCGGCCTGACCCCGGCAGAAATCGGCGTCGAGATCGGCTGGGACGCCCTCGCGCTCAACCCGGTGGCCGACGGCTACAACCCGCCGCGCAAGCTCAAGGCCTCGGCCACGCGCAAGACGGCGTACCTGCGCGTCGACGGCGAGCGGTTCGTGCCCGTCGACATGCACTGGCACTTTCCCGCCGAGCACCACCTGGGCAACAAGGGCCGCATCTACGACAGCGAGGCCCACATCGTCCACATCCACAAGGACGACGTGCCCTGGGCCCTGCAGGGTCGGCTCGACCACTGCCGCATCGCCGTGCTCGGCGTGTTCCTGAAGTCGGGTCGTGAGCCCTACGAGCCGTTCACCGTGGCCGGCGGAGGCCTCGAGGGTAAGCCGGTCAAGGTCGCACGCGAGGACATCCTGCCCGAGGACCTCAGCGCGATTCGCTACAACGGCTCGCTCACGACTCCGCCCTACAGCGAGAACGTCACGTTCATCATCTTCAACAACCCGAGGACCGCGACCCGCAAGCAGCTCGCCGACGACGACCTGCCCAACGCGCGGCCGATTCAGGGTCGGAACCGACGCTACTGCCTGCTGGGCGACGTGACCTGCAAGTAGGTGCGGTGTAGGTCGAGCGGCGTGGATGCTCGACCGCTCCCATCTCGAGACGGGCAGCTAGAGGGTTCTAGCTGCCCGTTTTCCGTTCGTGCCACCGAGTCCCCGGAGATTCTGCCGGCCACCGTGATCGTCTCGCCGTCGGCGAACACTACCTAGGCGCGTCGCGGTGACCACCGTCGAACGCACCTACTTGGCTTACGACGGAGTTGTCCGATGGTATCTGCAATCCTGCTGGCATGGGCCGCAGCGCTGAACACCGCGCCGCCCGAGCTTCCGAACGTCCCGGGCGAGCGCCCCGAGCCGGTGGCCGAGGAGGCCGCAGCCGGCCCCGAGGCGCCCGTTCCCGTTCAGACCCCGACTGCCTCCGCCGACGAGGTTGCGCCTCCCAGCGGAGACTCAGTGCCCTCTGTGGCGTCGCCTGAACAAGCCCCGCCCGTACGGGCCGACGGGGTTCCTGCGCCCGCTAGCGTCGAGGAGGCGCCCGCAGCCGGGCCACCGCCCACGCCCCTGTGCGAGTGCGACGAGCTCGATTGGCAGTGTCGGCAAAACGCGGGCCCCGCCTGCAACGTCGCGCCGCCGCCACCGACGACGGTTGCGCCCGAATCCGCACCACTGTCGTCCCAACAAAGCGGGCGGGTCGAAGCTCTCGAGGCCGAAGACGGCAGGCCAACGACCGCGGAACCCGAGCCCGAGACCGAAGCCCGTGGCGTGTTCGTGAGCTTCGGCGGTGGCTTCGGCATCTGCCGCCAAGACGGCTGCGTATCGAGCCCCATGCTCTTCGTGGGCCGCCTCAGTACCGGCTACCGACTGCCCCACGTCGCGATCACGGCCAACGGCATGCTCGGCGGCGGACCACAATCGGGCGGGGGCGGAGGCGTGATGATGATGACCTTCGACGCCGGAATCGACGTGTTCCCCGTGGGTGGCGGCCGGGTCGACCCCTACGTAGGCGCGGGGCTCGGCTACATGCGGGTCACCGAGTTCGACAACGGGTCCGGGTCCCCGAGCGCCGACGTGATCGACCAAGGCGAGTCTCTGTACTCGCGTCCCGCCCTGCGTTTCAGCGGCGGGATCCCGGTCATGCTCGACAGCGGCTGGGCCCTGGGCCCGCGCTTCGACTACGCCTGGGGGTTCATGGGGAGCTACTGCTCCCGCCGCGGCTCGTGCGAGTCGATCTCCTCGAGGTGGCCGGACGACCCCGAGGCGCGCCGAAGTGCCCGCAACGACTTGCCGAAGCCTTGGACGGTCACCATCGAGGCGCGTCGACGCTTTTGAACGCGACGGCCCGTGTCCGCCGCCGCGGCTCAGGCCTTGCGGAACACGAGCCCCACGCCGGGCACGGGGACGACGAAATACAATCCACCGCGTCCGGCGGAGATCCTCGTGATCGGCTCTGCCATGCTCGGCAGGGACTCACCGTAGGTGACGGGCACTCCGTCGGCGCCGACCCGCGACCACTGCGTGGGCTCTGCGGTGGTACGCACCAACGCCAGCACACTGCCGTCGGGATCGGCCTGGACCATCGCTTCACGCATCGGAGTGACCGCGCCCGCGATGCGAACAGATGCAGTGACCTCCACCGCGTCCTCGTCGTCGATTCGAATGCCTTGGAGCATGGGGCCGTGCTCGTCCTCGAGCAGGGCGGCCACGGTGATTTGGTGCTCGGCCCCGACGCAGTGGTGCATGCGCACCATCCGTCCCCGCCAACGACCGATGACCCGCGGGGCCGCGGGCGCTTCGTCATCCGTCGGCCACGTCCACGCACACAGCTCGGTGTTCTCACCGTCGGCCGCGGTACGCGGAGCCAAGGTCACACGCCGACCGTCGAAACGGTACGCGGTGGTGATGTAAGTGGGCTGTGCCCCCGCCAGCACGGTCAGAGGCACCACCGTGGGTTCCTGCCCCCTGGCGAGCCGTACGGCGCGGAGTTCGATGCCCTGCGGGCCCGCCGACTGCAGCACCACGTCGACGCCGAGCGGGTCGTCATCGCCGCTGAGATGCTCGAGCAGCGGAGGCACAATGGCGTTGCCCTCCCCCACGGGCAGCCGCCCGATGGACTCGACATCGGTACCGTTGAGCGTGGCGACGGCCAGGTCGCTGCCCTCGATCCAACCGACATAGTCACGCCACCGACCGAGGCCACGGGGCGGTAGCGAGTTGACGGGAGCGACCGGGTGCCCGACCTCTGCGACGACTCGGCTGCCCGTCCACGCCGGGTTGAAGAATGCCCCGAGCGAGGCCAGCACGACTTGGTAGCCGCCTTTGGTCTGCCGGGTCCAGGCCCCGAAATGCACCGACCCGCCGCCACCCGTGGCCGGCACGAGATGGATGTTCTGCGGATCCGACGGCAGCACCTCGATCTCGACGGGCTCCGACTCGCACACGATCGGCCCCGTGCTCTCCGGAGGCTCTTGTTCGGAGTCCTCGGGCTCCTCGGGCTCGGCCCACGAATAGCGTACGCGCAGCGAATACTTCCCCGGGCGCGGCGGTCGGACGACCGTCCACAGCTCGAAGTAGTGGACGTTCTCGGCCTGGCCCGGAACTTCGAGGCGGACGTCGTCGGGGGTGAGTCTCGCCTTTCTGCCGTGGGCTTCGGTCTGACCGGTCTGTTCGTCGGTCACCAGCACCCACGGCACCGCACGATGGGTATCGGCGTTGACCAAGCGAAGCGGTTCGTCCCCGTCGTTGCGAAGACGCGCGACGCAACGCACAGAGTGATGCCAGTCGAGGCTTTGGACGTCGACCTCCAGAGTCGCAGTGACGGACATGGGCTTCCTCGCAAGAGCAGTGGGCTATACGCCCGTGTTGTGGGTCGGGCTTTGGACGTGCCAGCCCCGCAAAGAGAGACCACATCGCCCGCAGTACTCTCCGTAGCAGCCCATGTACGACATCACGCAGGCACACTCCCCGGCTTGCGGGGTGGTGAAGGCGGGATCGGGCTGCACCTGATGCAGCTCTGCCGGGCCGCCCGGCGTCGGCGGCTGGTGGGACAAGGTCAACACATGACCCAACTCGTGGATCCCGTTGGAGGTCGCCGCGTAGATGAAGAACTCCTGACGGTAAACGTCCTCGGTGTGCGAAACGATGGCCGTACGACACGGAATGCCGTAGCCACTGGTGATGTTTGCCGGGCCCGCCAGCGCTCGGTGGTCCCAACTCTCGCCACGTGGGACCTGGAGCAGCGTCAGTCCGGGTAAGATGCCGCCCTTGGCGAAATGCTCGGTAACGACCTCGACGGCCAGGTTCGACGCGGCCTCGAGTTCTCCGACCAAGGTGTTGTCGTTTGGATCGAGGTCCCCAAAATTGACCGGTTTGAGGTGGTTATATTCGGACAGACTGCGCCAATTGAGCAGGAATGGCGAGGTCATGTCGTGGAACAACAATGTGGCCCAGTGAACCTGGGTCGTCACGAGGCCCGAGGCGGCGATGACCTGACGCGCGCGCGCGAGGGCCGCCTGCATCTCGTTATTGTCCATGTCCTCCCGCCCGGGCGAATCGTCGATGAGCTGGATGTAGTGCTGCTCGAGCTGGTCCTCGAACCCGATGAACTGGTGCTGGATGGGCCGGTACATCTTGTCGTTGCGACCCACCAGGTCCGCCCGGGTCGAAGCGGCGTAGGCGTTCTCCAACTGCGCTCCGGGAAGCACCGCGAGGTCGCTCAGCCCAGCTTCGATATGCATGCGATCGAACGCGTTGTCCCCGAAGTAGTGGCAATTCTGGCCAGCAAGCGGGTTGAGGTGCGGGTAGTCGAACATATCGTTGACCGCCTGCGAGTAGTTGAGCCGCGTGGTATTCGGCTTCCGGATGTAGCGGTGCATTCGGATGTTGCGCCACACAACCATCGTGCCGGTCGTCGCCTCGACGGTGGTCGCGAGGCTGAGGCCCTGCGTCTGCAGCCACGGGCGATCGATGTAGACCCGGAGCCGGTAGCGGTCCCCCGCAATGCTCGACGGCGTGAAGACCACTCCTGCGTAGCCCTGATCGTTGGCGACGCAGCGCGCCGCGTATCGATTGCCCATTCCCGTGCTCACGGTCGCCCGTGCCAGCGTGCCCATGTCGCGACGACCCCGCCCCGCCGTATGAAAGCCGGCTTCGTTGGCGGTGGGCGTCTCGAACACGTGATCTCCAATGCCCTGCCCCGCCTTGCCACCGTGGGTATGGGGGCAATTGTCGCGCTGAGGGTCATGGGCATCATTCCCTTGGTTCGCGGCCAGAACCCAGTCGATGTACTGCTTCGGCCCCTCGTTGGGCAGCTCGTACGGTGGCCCATTGTTCATCATGGCTTGCATGACCAGATGGGCGTTGGGCTGCTTGTTTTGCGGAACGTTGGGAATCGGCGCCGCTACGAACGGGCCGCGCTGATTGGGTGCGCCGCCCGGAGGCAACGCCAGTGCGTTCGTCGCCCGAAGCTGGACCGCCGCCCACTCGTTGTTGTTGAGACCGCGGTGTACGCCCCAACGATTGGGCCGCGGCCCGTTGATCATCCCCGGATCCTTGGCGTAGTCCATCACCGTATGCCGCGTGGCCGGGGCTGCAAACGCGGTCCCCACCGGATCCGCGGGGGCAAGCAGCTGGAAGTGCACGGGCGCATTCCCGACCGCGGTGACACGCCCGTCCGGCCACACCCGCTCGACCTTCGCCAGCAACGGGAAACGACCCATCTTCGGGTTGTCGCGCCGGACGATGTCTTCGATCGCGAAGCGGTCGCAACCGATCTCGAAGTCGTATTGATTGTCGGCCGCGTTGTGTGGTCCGCCGCCCAACGTGTACTGGCCACCGCGCCCGCCTGCACTCTTGTTGAAGCAGTAGCCGCCCGGGAATCGAATCGCGCCGAAGTTGCCTGCGGCCGGCAGCGCCCCACCGCCGAGAACCTGTCCGCTATTCGGATGTGCGCTGGTGATCTGGTTATTTTGAATCTCGCGCTTGAGCTTAGCCACCGCGGCGGCATTGCTCGGCACAACCCCGTTGTTCGGGGTGTGGACCTTCTTGTAGTACTCCCAGCACTTGTGGGCATGGCTGTTGATCTTGGTGTGGCCGAGTGGCGTGTACAGGTAGCCCAGCGCCTGAAGACGCTGCTGCACCCCGGCCGCGCGCCACGGCTGTCGCACATCGTTCGCCACCTCATCGAACAGTGAGTCGATGTCTCCCAGCGAGAGCGTGACCCGATAGACGGGTCGCGGATACTGCAGAGCGTTGAAGCGGCTGCGATTGAGCCCGCGATGGGGACCCACGTTGTTCGGGCGATACCGCTCCTGCGGATCGTAGTCGAGTTGCTGAAAGCGGTCGCGCAAGTACGTCAGCGCGTCGTCATCGATGAACTTGTTGTTGTTGACCCAGATGATCAGGCGCGCCTTCAAACGAACATTGTTGTCGTTGATGAGGTTGTTGTCCTGCTCCTTGACCCACCGACGAACCGCATGACCTCGAATCAGGCGGTTCTGGTTGGTGCGGACCGTGATATCGCTCCAACGCATTGCCATAAGTCGCTACCCTCGTTCGTCAGCCGCCGTGGACGTCTTCCAACTTGGCGACGGTGTCTTTGTCCAGATCACCGGTCACCTCGAGTTCGTTCGCGATCTGGAAGTCGATGACCGCGTCGCACAGGTCATCGTCCCACTCGCCGTTGCACTTACCTTCGAACAAACCGAGATTGAGCAGTCGCTGCTGCGCCCCGAGCACGCTGTCGATGGGATCGAGCCCGCCCATGAGCAGGTCGTATTCCTCGACCTCGTCTTCGGACACCGTAATTGTGAGCTTGAGCTTGGTCAGCTCGGGGGAGATCCAATGCTCGAGGCGCCCTTTGCCGTCGAGCTTGCCCTCGAACTTCACGCCGGAACCTTCGATCACGTACGCGAGCCCCTTGCGCGGCTCTCCCAAGGGGTCGAGCATCTCGAGGCGAAGTTGCTCGGGCACGCCCTTGACGCGGAAACGATGGGCCTTGCCCGCATCGATCGACTCGGACTTGGCCCGTTTTTCCGGCACTGACACCACGTCGCCGGGAGCGAGGGTGTAGGGAGTCTTGCGCAGCTCTTTGAGCTTCTTGTTGTCGGGAAGGCCCCAAAGGGTCTCCCAGAAGAAGCCATACTCGAAGGCGATGCTCGACATGCATTCGCCCGTCTTGACGGTGTGCTTCGGCACGTTACAGCGCAGATGATAGCCGATCGCCAGCGCTCCGCGACATGGTAGTCTGCAATCGTTCGCAGGACTCGCGATGCTCCGGATCCGCCGTAAGCAAAAATGGGCGATCTCGCCCGGGAACCCGTCGTTTGTGGACGAGATGGCTGTTCATCTCGAGCGCCACTTTCCGACAGAGTGCGCAAAACTCTCGGACCCCGAACTTCGTCGCGCCATCGAGCACGGGGTGAGCAAAGCGTCTACCTATGGAATCGGGCTCCAGCGCGACGTGTGCAAGCTGTTGAACTTGATGTTTTGCTACGGCTTGGACTTCGATCTCGACCCGCAATACGACTGGATGCGCACATTTCTCAACGGGGCCAAGGAACAGCCCACCCTCCAGGTCGAGCGCCTGTACCGACGCGCACTCGCCCGAGCCGAACCGCCGACTGGCCTGGGGCCAGCACCCCGGAGGCCAGCGTAATGACCACCAACAACCAGTCCCTCAAGGACAGCGGCGAGTCGGCGAACGAGAACGTCGACAACAACAAGAGCTCCGATGGCTCGGTTCAGACCTGCCACGAGCTCACCTGGATCGACATCGAAGTCGTGGGTGACGACGACCAGCCCATCCCGAACGTGCGCTACAAAGTGTTCAAACCCGACGGAACCCTGCTCGGCCAGGGGCGCGTGGACGAAAACGGCTGCGGGGGGTTCGAGCGCATCGAGGAAGGCACCTACACCGTGACCTTCCCCGACCTGGACGAAGAGTCCTGGGAAAAAGCCTGAAGTAGGGCCACCCGGTCACGAATTCGCGCCGCTGAACCGGATCCTCAGCCGCGCGAGCCATCCGTGGTCTCGCCACGGCGTCGCAGTCCAAGCGGGCAGTGTGTCCTCGCGCGGCTGATGGCCGTTCGGATCGACACGCACCCCACCGAGCCGCGACATCGCCCTCCCGACGTACGCGAGCGCGACATAGTCCTGCGACAGGACCCAGACCACCTCATCGCACCCGGTTGCCGAGTCCTCCCCGGCCTCCACGCTGTCGATCGCCACGTGGAGCCGCTCGCCCAGTTCGTCCCGCAGGCACCGCACCAGCACGTCACGCGGAGGGGCGACCGGCTCGAAGCGGAACGCCGTGATGGCCATGGGACCCCTGCCGCCGATCATGAGCACCGCCGAGTGTACCCGCCCGCTCGCGCGGTCACTGCACGCTGAGCTGGCTGATGTCGAGGCACGCCGCCGTACCGCCCCCCGTCTTGCCGTAGAGCACCGAGTAGCACCAGGCCTCATTGCGCAGGTAGTCGCCGCCCGGACCGTTGTACGCGCAGGTGTCGGCGCCGTAGTTGATGCCCGAGGTCAGCAAGTCGGGGCTGCTCATGCCCGCGGAGTACCAGTGGCCCTCTTGCAACGGATCCCAGGGCCGCGAAAAACAAAAGCAGTCCCAGTCGCCATCGTAGCTCGTGTTGGCAGCCCCGCCTGCGTCTACCTTGAACGACAGGTTGATGTTGTCGTGGTTCGAGCCGATGTACCGACGGGTAATGAAGTCGTAGTCCTTGTACACCCCCTCATCGGCGGAGTAGGTCGACGAGCACGTGTTGTCGAGCGCGGGGTGCTGCACGTGGAAGTACATGGGCTCGGAGGTGCGGGCCGACCCGGTGGAGCTCCAGCCCGTGAGCGTGGCGGGACCGCTCTCCGCGGTTGCGGGCACCGTGACACTGAGGAAGTTGTTCTCGTGCTGCGAGTGGCCGGTATTCACGGACACCGCGGCGGCCCCCGTGAACATGATGGTGGGGTCAGTCCAACCCGCGGGTGTGGTGCGTGAGCGACCGTAGGGATAGCGGAGATAGCTGCCGCGAGCCTCGAGCGTATCGCCGCGCTCGCCCGCACTGCCCAGGCCCAGCGCGTTGGTGTCCACGATCTGCTCGAGCCGAGGTTTGTGGGCATCGAGCATGGCCGTGGTGATGATCCCGGCCTGCTCGAGCTGCTGAAACGAGGTCCCGCGAGGGATCGAGAAGTGCAGGTTCAACGCCAGCCGCTCGAGCGGGTCGATGCCGTCGAGCATGGGGCTGTAGCCCATGTTGGACCGACGGTTGCCCGAGTGCCCCCCGTCGCCAAACAACACATGGGCCAGCTCGTGGCGCACGAAGGCCTCCTCGGCCCGGCAGAGGAACGCGTTTTGCTGCGGATCGCAGGGCGGCAGCAGCATGCGCCCGCCCGTGTGATCGACCCCGCCGTAGGGCGCGGGTGGCTCGGCCCACGCCTGCCCATAGCTCGAGCCGGGAGTGAACTTCACCACGATGTAGTTGAGCGGATCGGGAGGCGGCACGACCTCGTAGATGAAGTGCGGGACCATGGTGCCGGTCAGGTCGCGCACGCCCATGTCCAGGTAGTCTCGAATCATGCGCTGCCCCGGCGTGTCCGACCAGTTCTCGAACCAGAACACGGGGTCGGCATAGAGCCGCGAGCTGTCGCGGGTCAGGGCACCGCTCGGGCTCGTCGCGAGGACGATCTCCGTGTAGACGATCGCCGCCTCGTCGTTCCAGCCGGGCGGCGGCACCAGCAGCTGGCGGAACTCGTCCTCACCGTCGGAGTCGAGCTCGCCGTCGGTGTCGAGCGTGAAGTCGGGGTCGTGGGATTCGCCCGGGTCGCAGGCGAAGAGCCCCAGGGCGAGCAGCAGAGCGGTACGTGGGGTTTGCAGCATGGCGGCCTCGCCCTTCCAAGTCCGAACGCCCGCGCTAGGGATTGCGAAGCCCCGAGAAACCCGCCTCTATGCGTCTTCTGCCAGCAAACCGGTGTTCCAAGTGGGTCAGGTGGCGGGACCCTCGGGCAGGGTCAGCTCGTCGGTGACCAGCGTTTCGTAGCGGTCGCTGATCCAGTCGACGTCGAAGTCCACGCCGTCCGCGTCCGAGCCGAGCGAACCGTAGAGGACCTCGAGGCACTGCACCATCCACAGGCTGCGTCGCGGGTCCATGGGGTGCGTCAAGACCCGGGTCACGCCGTGATCCGCCCCTGGCACGGGCTCGAGCAGGTGTCGCGGATAGTCGTCGCAGAACACGAAGTCGATGACGATGGTGTCGCCCTCGGCCCGCACCTGCGCACTCTCCATGGGAATGACGTCCATGGCCACCGCCTGGACCTCGCCCTGCGGACCCGACACGGTGATCGGCAGACCATCGAACTCGGGGTGCGGTGCTTGGTCGTGCTCCTCGCTCGCCTCCGGTCGAGTCCGCCGCAGGCCTCGGGTCGCAGGTACGCCGGGACCCGTGGAGGGCGCGCCCAGGATGAGGGAGCGCAGCAGGTCGTCCGTCTGCCTCACGATGCTGGCGATGTCGCTCATGGCTGCAGATAGGCCGGAAACCCGACGCCCTTTTGGTTGGCTTGCAAAAACTCGCGGTCCATCGGCAGGCGCGTCTTGTTGTCCCAGGACAAGCGCTCGGCGAAGTGCAGACCGGACAACTTGCCGTACTTGGTCTTGCTCGAATACTTGTAGGTCACTTCAGCCAAGCCACCCCGGCTGACCTGAATGTCCAGCAGCGGCACCGTGAACTTTTGCAGCAGTCGCGACACGTCGATGCCCCCTCCCCGCTTCTTGCTCACGCCGCGTTTGCGCCCGGGGTGTTTGATCTTGCCGTAGGCCGCGTTGGCGAGAGCGTTGATTCCGTCGCCCCGGCTCGCGTCAATCATCGCCTGTGCGAGTTCCTGCCTCGGGGCGTAGATGCTCCACATCGCGGTGACCTTGTCGCGGGCGGGCATGCCTCGCAGCGACCACGCGTAGCGCACGATGGCGTAGTTGGCGTGCAGGTCCTTCTCGTACATCGGCACGAGCGGCGACGCATAGATCATCCACGGAGCCTTCACGGTGCCGATCTTGAGGACGTCGAAGCCACTGAAGCTCGTCTTGGCGCGAGAGAACAAGAACAGTCGAGCAAACCCCAGGGGGCGGCGCGTCTTGAGGACGGACTCGACGTGCTTGTCGAGGGCGGTCGCGTCGGCCGGGGTCATCTTCTTCCACACGCCGACGCCGCGAAACGGGTCTCCTCCCCCGATCCTCTCCGCGGCGGGGCCATCGAAATTGCCGGTATGGAAACCCGAGCCCACCCGCAGCACCGTGACCCCGTTGCCACGCCCGCGGACTCCAAGGCCGCCGGTGTCGAGTAGCTGAAAGCGCGCGTCGTCGAGTTTTTTCTTCCCCAGCATGACCGCGGGGTCGGTGCGCAGCACGAAGCCCGCATGGGCCGCGGCCGAGTTGTCGACCAGCACTCCGCCTGGGCCGATCTTCCACACGTTGACGATCTTGAAGTGCTTGGTGACGTTCTCCTTGGTCCCTGTGATGAACGAGCCGTTGCCGTTGGCGTCCACGTTGTTCTTCGGCTTTCGGTTCGCAAACACGAACATCGAGCCGGGGCCGAACTCGCAGCCCTTGAACTTGTTCTTGATCGTGTAGAGAACCTTGGCCGTCTTCAGCTCGTCGTGGCACTGAAACTGAGTGGGGTCGACTCGGCCGTTGGCACCCGGCGCATTGGGAACGACGGCCTTGGGGGGCTTGCCGTCGATCACCCAACATCCACCCAAGTCGTGAACGAGCGACGCGCTGGAGGACCCGGCGTTGACGAGCCGACGCCCCTTTCTGCGAGCCAGCTTCGGCCACGACTTGAAGCGATGCGCCGGTCGGCCACGGCTGGAGATCCCGAATGCGGCCAGGTGCTGGCATGCGTGGATGAGCCCGTAGACGTCCTTGCCGTTCCGCCCGTCGATGTTGTCGGCGAGGAGCTCGGAGTCGCGTTTCTCCGTGCCGAAGTAGAGCACGCCCGGCCCCCCGTACGCCGTCAGGGTGAGCATCTCCGTGACCTGCCGCGCCCAGGCTTCCTCGGCGTTGGCCAGCTTCGCCTTGGGGGGAAGCTGGGTGGGCAACGGATGCGCTCCCTGAGCATCCCATGCCGCGTCGAGAGCATCGGGGCGATGGGTTCCGCGGGCCTTGGGGGTCGGCAAGCGCGAGACGATGTGCTTGACGAGTGGCCCGATGTCGCTCGCCTGGCCCAGCAGCGGATCGTGGGCAGGCGCAGGCCCATTGGGCACGGTGGCCTGGTTGAGTCCCACGACCAGCCGTGGGAACTGCCCCACCTTGAGCACGACCTTGTGTGCCGCGACGGTATTGAGACGGCGCGCGCCCAGTCGTACCGACTTGAACTGACCGCCGTAGACCACGCGCAAGAACGCGGTCCCCACGTTGGCTTCGATGAAGACCTGCCAGCGCCAGAACAACACGCCATGCTCGGGCGAACCGGACAGGTTGATCGTCAGCTTGTCCTTCGAGTCTTTCACCGGAGGGGGCGACGTCGCGGTCGTCCAGGTCTTGCCCGAACGCTCGATCACGGCGAGGCGCTTGCTGGTGAGCGGCGTGCCCATTCCGGTGATGCGCTGCACGCTGATCGGCGGCGGCTTGATCTTCGAGTCGGTGACCCGCACGTCGATCACGAAGCGCAGGTTCGTGCCCTCGGCCTCGACGAAGCGCACGCTGAGGTCGACCTTGGCCTTCTTGCTCATCCGGTCGCGGCCTCCTCGTCGTCGCCGAACCAGTCGTGCGGCAGCTCGTCGAGATGCACCAGCGTGCGCTCCCGCAGCACGACCGAGGCCCCACCGGGCGGTAGACCGTCGACGTCGAGCGTGCCGTGCTCGTCGGTCTCGGTCCGTCGCGTGCCCCACGGCGAGAGGACCCGGACCGGCTGATGGCCGAGCGGAGTGCCGTCATCCAGCTCGATCTGCAGGTGCAGTCGATCGCGATAGACGATGGAGCCCCCCTCGACCCGTCGTCCCCCGCCCTCGACGACGAACGAGAAGCGAACTTCCTCGAAGGGTCGGTCCCTGCCGAGGTCCCCGGCGTCGACGTACGACGCGGGATGATCCCAGTCGTCGAACACCAGCTCCGCCCGCTGCCCCCCCGACGGCACCGCCTGCTCGAGCACGACCCCATGCCCCTGTTGCGTGACGGTGAAGGTGAGCGGCACGCCATCGGGGAGCCCCGGCGTCTCGACCGTCATCGTGCGCGTGTCTTCGGCCCGGGCCAGGTCCGCGTCCCAGCGAGCGCTCCAGCGCTTGGCCGAGAGCAACGGAGGCAGCACGCGTCGGCGAAACCGCTCCCGGTCGTACAGCTCGCAGGTCTGGTGCTGGCACTGCCCCGGACCGGGGTGGCAGGTCATGGCCGGCACTTCGCTGCGCTCGAAGAGCAGGACCTCCACCCGGCGATTGGTCTGGCTGCAGAACTCGTCGTGGTTCTCGGCCTCTTTGGGATGGTGCTCGCCGCAGCCGACCTTCTGGCGTGGCAAGACGAACTGCAGCTTCGATCGTAGGGCCGCGACCCCGGCTGCGTCCTCCCCCAGTTCCTCGCGCAGCGCATCCTCGTAGCAGTGGAAGTAGGCGCGCCAGGTCTCCTCGTTGCTCGCCGCTCCCCACGGGGTGACCTTGGCCGCGTCGCGACTGCCCGGACCCCGCTCGTTGTAGGCCTTGCGAAACTCGTTCACCGCACGCTGCGTGGCATTGCCGTGCTGGTCGTCGATGCCCCCGGGGTCGCAATCCCAGCCATGGGTCTGCGCCAGCCAGGTGAGGATCTGCTGGTAGTCCGCGACCCGCATGCGCGCCCAGCTGTGGCAGACCTTCACGAACAGGTCGGCGTCCCCCGTGAGCACCGCGGCAACGCACGAGGCTCGCCACTCGGAAAGCTTGATGTTGGACTCGTCGCCCCCCGTGGTGTCGGTATGCCCCGCGACCAGCAGCGAGCGACTCGGGTGTTCCTCGACGACGCGCAGCACCGACGCCACCAGCCCCACCGCGGTGCGCAGCTTGCCGCTCGCGTGCAGGGCCTTGGGATGCTCGCTGGCGGGCATCATCACCGCCGAGTTGGTGCGAAACAACGCGTCTTCGAACTCGAATAGCGTAGCGTGCCGATGCCACGCGATGACCACCCGATGCTTGGAGCTGGTGACCAGGTTGGTGACCAGGGGCCCCGGAGCGACGAGCGCGTCGCGACGTATGGTCTTGGTGCTCATGCGGACAAGGGTCGCGGCGAAGGAGCCCACTCTTCGGGCTGTCGCGTGGGCAGCTCCAGCGTGCACAAGCCGGGCTCCACGTCGTCGAAGCGAATCAGGCCGTCGTCACCCAGCTCGCCCTCTCGAACGCTCCCGTCGGGCAGGCGGAGGCGATAGGGGCGATTGGTGATCGGCTGACCGCTCGCATCCACGACCGCGATCTCGATCCACGTCGGGCGCAGGACCTCGACCATCGGCGTGGGATCCTCGTGATCGTCGTTGGCGGGCTCGTCCCGCAGCAGGTCGACGAGGTTGCCCAGGTCCTCCATGCCGTCGCCGATGGGATGCCGCGGGTTCACGGCGATCGAGCGAGTCGGGCCACGCCCGGCCACGTGGCGCCCCCGGTCGAGCAGCGCCCCTGCCCCCTCGAGCAGCCCCGGATCACTCAGATCCGCCCCGGAACCCAGCTCGGACTCCACGGACGCCCGCAGCCGCGCCGCGTCGTGGGGGTCGTCGAGCATCGCTCGCAGCTCGTCCCGCACGTCGTCCGAGCCGCCCAGGCCCACATCGCGGGACGTCGTCTCGTACCAGGGGCGCAGCTGCAGCGGGGCCATCACCCGTGACGTGCAACTTCGACGCGGATCAATTCGAGAAATTTCGCCCGAGGCGAAATTGCTGTGGCGCGGGGCGGCGCAGGCTACGCGAACATGGCCTCAAACCAACTCAGAACGGGTCTAAGTCGGCCTTCAGCGCCTCGAGCCAGTCCTCGGGCGCGTTTTCGTAGTGGCGCAAACCAGGGAAGCCGCCCCACTCGAGCACCGCCCAGCGCAGGTACGGCACAAACGCCACATCGAGCTCGGCGCAGAACGCATCGAGGCTCGGAGACGCGATGTAAAAGGCGTAGGGCGGTCCGCCGCTGGCGTCTTCCTTGGTGAAGAGGTCGGGGGAGAACGCCAAGCAGCCCGTGTTCTCCACAATCTCGTCCGCCGCCAGCACGAGTTCCTCGACGGGCGCCACGAGCAGGCCGTCGGAGAGGAAGGTGTCGGAGTCGAAGTCGTCGTCCTCCGCCTCGGGGTCGGGCCACTTCGCGCTGACCCCAGTCAGGTTCACCGAGCCCACGATCTCGTAGAAGGCCCGCACGGAGGGCGGCAGCGGGCGGCCGGGAAACTCGTCGACGCGGAGCCGGCTGATCTTGTCGTCGACCTCTTGGAGCAAGGTCGCGACCTTGGGCGACGGGGGGCACAGGGCCGCCGCCGGGTCGTGGAACTCGAACTCTTCGGCTTCGAGGCGCGCCACGATTTTCTCGAGGTTGGCGCGGACGCGTCGCATGGTCTCGGCCGCCACCGCCTGGACGTCGGCCACGACTTCGGGCGTCGCCGCGACGTCGTAGATGTCCTCCCAGACCTCTTGGTGCTCACCGGCCAGATATCGTTCGAGTAGCGTCATGATGCCCTTGGAGTTGCGCCGCGCAGTGTCTCAGCTGCTGCCGTCTTCGGGATAGGTCCACGGAGAACCGGTCTCCTTTTTACGCTCACGGCGATAGTCGTTGAAGTCTTTCTTGTCCCGACGATGCTCCGGGATGGTGTCGCTCATCGGCGGGTCGGTCGAGGGCGGCCGCGGCCGGCCCGACGTGTCGGTGTTGTTCATCGCCTTCTTGCAGCCCGCGCAGCAGCCCCGGGTGGGCGCTCCCGCGACGACCTTCTCCCCTTCCTTCAGCGACCGCGCCCCCCGTTGCTCCGCGTGGTGCTTGGACGATCCCTTGGGATGCGGCTCGGGACTCCGAGTCGGCCGCCCATCGGCGCCCTTTTTCATGGGGCGCGGCGGGTCGGGAGCGCGGAACTCTTCGCCCGGCTTCAAGCCGATGGGCTTCGGGGCCTTCTGGTGGTCGGTGGACGAGGTGATGACCGCCTTGTTCTTGCCGTCCGGCCCCTTGACGACCTGCACGTGGAAGGTCTCCGAGCTGCCTTTGCGTTGGTTGGCCCGGATCTCGTCGGCCCGCATCTCGGCGTAGCGCTTGGGGTTGTTCTGGATGTCGGCCGGGTCGGGTGCCTTGGGTCGCGTCCCGGGTTTCTTGGCCCCCTTCGTCGGCCCCTTGGAGCCCGCCTTACCCCCGCCTTTGCCCGTGTGCTTGGTCAGGCCGATGACGTCCACGTCGAGCAGCGGGTTGCTCGGATAGGCGTAGACGTTCAGGCCCCCCGCCTGCCCCAGCGGATCGCTCTGCAGATATCGACCGAGGCGGGGGTCGTAGTAGCGATAGCGGTTGTAGTGCAGCCCGACGGAGGCGTCGTAGTAGTGCCCCGGCCAGCGCAGCGCGAAGTCGATCTCGGCGTCGGCGACCTCGATCTCGCCGTAGGGATCGACGTAGGCCGCCCACCACACGGTCCGGCCCGAGGCGTCCTCGATCCGCAGCGGTTGACCGACCTGGTCGTAGAAGACCGCGTAGACCCGCCCGCGCTCGGGCTCGTCTTGGAGGTCGTCGTAGTCGACGAACACGACCGGCTGCATCGCGTCCGCGCTCGCGTACACGTAGACCCGTAGCCGCCCGTCGGAGCGCAGCTCTGCCGCGAGGCGCTCACCGTCCCAGTAAAACCGAGTCTGGTCCTCCCCTCGCCCGCACGCCAGCCGGCGGCCCCAGGCGTCGTACGCCGCGGTCCACGGTTCTTCGCCGTCGTCCTCGACGCGCACCAGCATGCCCAGCGGGTCGTAGTGGTAGCGGGTCGTGGTCTCGCCGTCGTCGCGCGTGGCGAGGTGGAAGCGATCGTCGTAGGTGAAGGTCTCGCCGTTGGCTGCGACGATCTGGTTGTCGGCGCCGAGGGTGACGTTGCCAAGCCCCGGCTTGTCCCGCAGGTTGCCCGCCTCGTCGTGCACGAAATCGACGCGCCCCCGCGGGCCGTCCTCCCCGACCAAGCGGTGCGCGTCGTCGACCTCGTAGCGCGTCGTGCCCCGGATCGAGTCCTCGACCTGCAGCACGTCGCCCTCGGTCGACCGCGTGTAGCGAATCGTGTCGCACCGCACCTGCCCGTCATCGGTGATGCGTGTGCCGATGCGAACCGAGCAGTGCCCGCGGTCGTCGTATTCGGAGAGCTCTCGGGAGCCGTTTGCGTGCTCGCGCAGCACCAAGCTGCCTCGATCACGACGAATGGTGTGGGTCCCTCCGGTCGGGTCCACCACGACCACCCCGACGTCGCGCCCCGTCTCGTCGATCAGCGGCCGGGTCCCGATGGGAAAGCGCCCCAGCACCATCGAGGTCCGGCGTCGTCCGCCGCGGGAATGCTCGATGCCGAGGCCATCGACGCGATCGGCGAGCACACGCCCCAGGTGGTCACGCTCGATGTGGACATCGTGCTCGTCGGTCGACACCACGGTGGGGTTGCCGGCCCGGTCGTGCTCGAGCGTGTGCGTGTGACCGTCGGCCAGAGTGCGGCCGGAGACGAGACAGCGATGGTCGTACGAAAGCTCGACCAGCGCGTCGCCGTGCGCATCGCGAATCTCGACCAGGCGATCCTGGGGGTCGTGGATGTGCTCTTCTTCGACCCCGCCCGCGCGACGGATGCGGATCAGCCGGTCCTGCGCGTCGTAGTCGTAGTGAGTCTCGTTGCCGAGCGGATCGGTGATGCAGGTGACTTCTTCGCGCGGCGAGTAGGCGTACCCGACGGTATGGCCCAGCGGGTCGATCTCGGCCGTGATCAGGTTCCAGCGCTCGGTCTTGCGCTCGTAGACCTTGCCGTCGGCATCGCGGTGACGGATGGCGTGCTCCGAGTGGCCGTAGTTCCAGCGATGGACCCGCCCCGCGGCATCGCGGCGCTCGATGAGTCGACCCAGGCGGTCGTAGTGCTCGGCCACCGCGGCCACGGAGTGCCCCGGGTCCCGCAGGCGAACCAGGCCTCGAGCCACGCCCTGTGCCTCGGCCGGCAGGTGCTGGAGCAGCCGCGGGTCTCCGCCCAGCGTGGCCTCGTCGGCGGGAACGGGCCCGACCTCGCGCTGCAGCGGAGTCTCTGGCCACGCGGGCGCCATGGGGTCGGCGGTGAACGGAGCCTCCCACTCGGTCGGGAACCGGTTGCCGAAGCGATCGACGCGCTGGAAGTGCGCACCGTCGTCGTCGTACAGCCAGGTCATGGCGCGGCCGCCCGCGTCGACTTCGCCCACGATCCGTCCCTGGTCGTCGACCTCCCAGGTCTCGACCCCGCCGTCGGGCAGCACCCGCTCGGTGATGCGATGGTTCTGGTCGTAGCGCAGGACGAAGCGCGCGCCGTCCTGCAACAGGTGCGTCTCCCGCTGTTGCGGGTGGTACTCCATGCGGCACGCCCACAGGCCATCGCGCCCGCTCGTCTCCACACAGCGGCCCTTGGCGTCGTAGGCCCAGGTGTACTCGTAGCCGCCGGGGTCTTGGCGGCGCGTCATCAACCGTCGCGCATCGAACTCGTAGCCCGACATTCGCCGCTCGGCGTCCATCGAGCGCATGAGCAGGCCCTGCCGCGCGTCGTAGCCGTAGCGGACGACCGCTTCGATCCCGGTGTCCGCCCGACGCCACACCGCCACGAGCAACCCCTGCGAGTCGTACTCGAGCGAGAACACGATGCGCTGCGCCTCGGGCCAGCTGCGGTCCCGCTCGATGAATCCGACCAGGCGCTGCTCGTCGTAGCGCAGCTCGAGGTCACGCGAGCCTTGGTGCACCGACGACAGGTACGCGACGCCCTGGCGCTGCGTGGTCGGCAGCGCGAAGCGAAGAGTGGGCTTGCCCCGCCGCAGAAGCTCCGCCACATCGGTGCGACCGGACACGAGCCGCAGGGTCATGCCCCCGGACTTGGTGCTGCGCCGAGCCGCCGAGAGCGGCTCGAAGTCCACCTCGACGTCTTCGTTGTCGCGGTACCGCCAGGCCTGAGGAAAAAGCTCGAGCGTCTGCTCGTAGGCGTGGGTGAACCCGTAGCCCAGCGGCCCGAGCCGGTCGCGCTTGGCGGTGGAGTAGTGCCGCGAGAAGCGAAACAGCCCCCCCGGCTCGACCATGTCGTCGACGTCGAAGAACTGCGCGCCCGTGATCAGGTTGATGGGCTCACCGCCGAGGGTCAGCTTGCCGCCGAAGAGCTTGACCCCGCGCCCGCACTTGGTGCGCTTGGTGATCTTGAGCTTCTTGTTGAGGAACTTCAGCCCCTTGAGGGCCGGGCCGGCCAAGCCGATGAGCGCGAGCGGGTTGCCCGTCTTGGCGAAGTTGTACAGCGCGAGCAAGGGTCCCAGCCCCACGCGCCCCGCCAACGCGGTCAGCGATACCGTCGGAGCCCCGCCCACCGTCACGCCGCTGGGCACCGCCAGCACCACCGTGGTCGGCAAGACGAGGCTCGGCAGCATCGAACGCGGCGGCCGAGGCACGGGCGGCCCGCCCACGTCCCAGCAGCTCAGCAGCGGCAGCGCCATGTAGCTGAACGGGTCGCCATCCGCCGTCACGCTGGCGCTGCCCATGAACATCTCGGAGTCGTTCGCGGGTGGTTTGACGAAGGTGCCCCCGATCGGGGTGTGCTCGGGCATCATCTTCGAGCCCGTGCCCGCCACCGCGCGCGGTAGCCCACCGACCTTCACCGTCGCGCCGATGTAGGGCGCCAGGTCGAAGGGGTCGAAGAGCATGCCCGTATGCGGGTGCGGGACCGGTACGGGCGGCACCGTCCCCGGCGGCTGCACGATGTGCACATCGACCCCGACGATCGGGTCGAGCATCTTGGCCGCGGGCATCATGCGTCCGGCCCTCCCGTGGGCGAAGGCTCCGAAAGCTCTGGCGGCACCGTCTCGACCGGGGGCGGGTTGCTCTCCAGCGGCGACGGCTCGTTCGGATTCACGTCGTCGGGCGGCTCACCCGGCCGAGCCTGCTCGCGCCAGGCCGGCCCCAGCAGCCGCGTCATCTCCCGCTCCACCACGGGGGCCTGGCCGCGGCGACTTCGGTGCTCGCACATGCGCAGCATCGCCTCGCCCACGAAGGCCAGCGTGGTGGTGCTGCGATCCTCCTGCGGAATGCGGTCGCCGATCGCCAGCGCAGCCACGCTCTGCTCCCATGCCGCATCGATCTCACCGCGTTGCTCGTTGCAGTAGGCCGCCATCCGCTGGGTCTCGAGCTGCATGCGGAGGTCCCCCATCGCCTCCGCCACGGGCCGTGCCTGCTCCCCGTAGATCTCTGCCCCCAAGGGCCAGCTCGCCGTCGCGACGCACACACTGCCCGAGCCGAGTCGGGCCTGGAGCATCAGCTGCAGCCCCCACCGCTCCCCCGCATCATGGGCATCGCGCGCGATGACGTCGGCTCGACGATAGCGCTCCATCGCCTCCGGGTACTGCTGCACCCCCACGTGGCCGCTGGCCAAGGTGGTATGCGCGGCCACGACCAGGTGGCCCCAGCCCTGCGACTGAGCAATGGCCACCGCCCGATCCGCGTGCGGAACCGCGGCCGCGATGTCCCGGCGCCCCATCGCGTTGCCCATCTCCAGGTACGCCTGCCGGAACTGCCCCGGAGGGTCGTCGACCCCCGCCTCTTCGTTGAGCTCGACCAGGGCGCCCGGCATGTCGAGGTCGGCATCGACGGTATGCACCTGCGGTGGCGGCGAAAGCTCGTGCGCCACCGGGAACGCGATGCGCTCGGCCAGCACCAAGCGCAGCGAGGGGTCGTCGAAGGCCTGCACCGCGTCGTTGAGCCACGTGGTGAACGCGGCCCGATCGGAGACGCTCTTGGGATGCAGCAGCAACGACAGGTGGCGCAGCAGCGGCTGATGGTGCTCGTGAAACGACGCCGCCGTACCGCGCAGGTAGGCGATGTCGAGCGGCCCCTGGTTTGGCGACCGCGGAGGCGGAGGCGGACCCCAGCTCGTATCGGCCATGCCCGCGGCGCCCAGCGGCTCGCGCAGCGCCTCGTAGAGCTCGGCGATCTCGGCCACCAGCGCCATGCCGTAGCGCCCTGGATCCTCGAAGGGACTGTCGAGCAACAACAGCAGGTCTTCGGTCTGCCCCTCGATGGCCTCGACCTGCACGAACGCATCGAGCATCCGCCGCTCGTCCTCGGCCAGGCGCCAGCGCAGCAAGCGTGCCTGCTCGTCGGACACGAACGCCATGTACTGCTCGCGTAGCAGCCCCAGGCGCCGCTCGATGGGATTTGGCTCGGCCACCGAGTTCTCCGCTCCCTAGTTGAGCTTGATGGCCCCGCCCGCCACGTTGACCGCCCCCGAGCCGGTCACGTTGACGGTCGGCGCGGTCACGTCGGCCTTGCCCTTGCCCATGACCTTGGCCGCGGCGCCGAACATCGCCGCGTCGGCGGTGAGCTGCACCGCGCCCCCCGACTTGGACTGGCACGTGGTGGTCGCCCCGGTGATCGTCGCGTCCGCGGTGAAGAAGCCGCTGCCGCCCCCCGACGCCTGGATCAGCGCCTTGCCGTCCAGGAACACCTTGCTGCCTCCGCTGCTCTGGGTCAGCGCGTTGCCGTCGAGCTTGACCTGGCTGCCTCCGCTGCTCGAGGTCAGCGCGTTGCCATCGAGCAACACCTTGCTGCCCGCCGACGACTGCATCAGCGCGTTGCCGTCGAGCACGATCTGAGCCCCGCCCCCTGCCTTGAGCGTGATCTTCCCCGGCTCGAGCGTGATGGACGACCCGGGACACGACAGCGTGATCGAGTTCGGCGCGCTCATGAACGCGGTGCTGCTGGCGGTGACCTTGTAGTCCCCCGTGACCGCCGTGGAGCTGCCCTTGAACCCCGGGTCTTTGTTGTCCCCCGCGCTCGCCCCCTTCCCGACCTTGGCTGGCGCGCCCTTGATCTCGAGGATCTGGTTGCCGTCGACGGTGATCTTCTGGTTGCCCCCGACCTGGAGCGTCTGGTGCAGATCGACGGTGGTGCTCTGGTCGTGCTTGACCTTCACGTTGAGGTCGCGCTGCGCGTGGATGTAGACCTCCTCCGCCCCCGACGCGTCCTCGAAGCGCAGCTCGTTGTAGCCGTCTCCCCCCGGGCTACTGTTGGTCTTGATGGTGCTCTTGGTCTTCTCGCCCGGCAGCGGGTACGGCGGAAGATGGCGGCCGTTGTAGACGCAGCCGGTCACCAGCGGCCGATCCGGGTTGCCCTCGAGGAACTCGACCAACACCTCCATGTCGACCCGCGGGATGAACATCGCCCCCCAGCTGGGGCCCGCCCAGGTCTGCGCCACGCGGACCCAGCACGACGAGGTGTCGTCGCGGGAGCCCAGCCGGTCCCAGTGCATGAAGATCTTGATTCGTCCCTGGTCGTCGGTGTGAATCTCCTCGCCGGGCGGACCGGTGACCGTGGCCGTCTGCGGTCCTTCGACCAGCGGCCGCCGTGTCCTTCGTGGCGGGCGATACGGCACCTCGCTGGGGATGCACTCGAAGGTGTTGTCGTACTGATACTCCGATCCCCGCTGCCCCCGAGAATCGGTCTGCTCTCCGCGGTGGATCACCCGCGTGATGAGGTACGGGCGATTGACCTCGTCGTAGCCGTGGTCGAACAGCTCGAAGGTCCGCCCCACGGAAAACCCGGTCACGTTGCCCTGGCCCCGCCCCTGCCGGCCGCCCATGCCGTGACGTTCACGCTCGCGCACGGCGAGCGCATCGCCATCGTCGAGCACGAAACGCCGGGTCATGTGCTGATAGGCCTCCCGCTCGCGGCCGCGCTCGTCGGGCTCCGCCGCGTCGTAGCGGATCGGATCGACAGGCTGCAGGTGGTCGTAGTCGAGCCGAGCGATCGACGTGGTGTGCAGCCGCCGACGCCACTCGAAAGACCCGACGTACTCGAGGTCGGGCGCCTCCGTCGGATGGGCGAGCGGAATTTCGGCCAGCCCGTCGAGCGTCTGCACGGGCGTGTAAGACTCGTTGGCGTCGACCAGGACCATCACCTCGTGCTCGCCGCCATGGTCGAAGTGAAAGGCGATGCCCTCCTCTTCCATCAACCGCGTGGCAAAGGTCAGGTCGCTCTCTCGGTACTGCACGCAGTAATCCCGCGCGTCGTAGCGCCCCCGCAGCTTCATCTCGAGCGTGCGACCATGCGCGGCGAGGCGCGGCTCGAGCACCGACTGGAGGATCTCCGGCACGCTCATCTCCTGGAAGATCCGGGAGTCGGTGCCGAGCGAGCACATCCACAGCGCGGGGACCACCACCGCGCGCACGTGCAGGCGATCGTCGGCCACGCCCAGCCAGTCGAGCTGACACACCAGGCCGAAAACGCTGCGGGCCTGCGGCTCCCGCTCGATGATCAGCTCGCACGACGCCCCCAAGAGCGCTTCCGCATCCGTATCGACATCCCCCGTCGACAGCTCGAGCTCCAGCGAGAACGGAGCCGACAGCTGCTCGACCAGCTGCATGCGTCGCACGTACCAGTCGGCGTTGGGACCATCGGTGGTGCTGAACTCGTAGCGAACAGGAGCGAGGACCCCGGAAGGCGATGCGTCGGACATGTCGTGGCGCTCGGGTGCTCGAGGTGCAGGCGGGCTCGCGGGGGCGATGGCACGCCCTGAGGGACCCCGCTCGAGGTGAGCGGAGCCGTCACTGGGTCACGTGCCACCCGGCGCTCGATCAATTTGATTCGCGTCGATTTTTTTCGGGCCGAGGCAGCGGGCCACGTCCGCGCCTTCTTCGCACGACCGTTCTCGGCCTACTAGACGGCCGATTTCGCCGGTTTGGCTCCCGGGTCATCGCCGGGCAACATGGTCGCGGGCACCCGCGCTCCGCCTCGTTTTCACCCTACTCCTCGATGAGCGGTCCGGTGTTTTCCGGGTCGCAGTCGGGCTCGGCCGGGTTGCAGTAGAGGTTGGGCATCAGGTTGCCCGTCCACTTCGCCCGCAAGACGGCGTTGTTGTCGTTGTTGCCCGGATCGTTGTCCCAGAAGCTGAACCCGAAGCGCTCACGGTGGAACCACGGCCCGACGTGCCCGCCCCAGTAGCCCTCGGCGATGAGCGTGTTGCAGAAACCGCGCGACCACTTGAGCGCCCACGGGATGTTCGACTTCGGCCCGCTGAAGACCCCCTCGGACCCCGCCTGGGCGGTGCAGCTGGCGTGACCTTCGGGGAGGTAGGGCGCCTGATCCTCGGGATCGGGGATGAAGCTGGCGCCGCAGTGCGCATTGCCGGAGCCCTGGCAGGGCCCCGCCGCCGACCCCACCCGACCGGGATACTCCTCGTCCCACATCGTGGTGAACTTTCGTTCGTCGCCCCAAAGCGCGCGCGCGAACATGCAGTGGTCCTTGTGGACTTGGCGATCTTCGCTCGTGTAGCCCACCAACGCCCGGACATGGTTGATCGCAATGCGATGCCACTCGTCGACCTCCGCCTTGGTGGGGTTGTCGATGTCCGCGAAGGGGTTGTGCTGATAGAAGACCTCGCGGATGCCTCGCACTCGGTCCACACTCGGGCACATCGCCTGCACGAACTCGTCGTGGGTCATCTGCGATGGGTTGTAGACCGTCCCGTCCCACTCGGCCGCCGCCCAGTCTTCGGCGCCGATCCAGCCGACGCCATCGGGGTCGTGGGCCGTGTTGACGTCGCCCTCGAAGGGCTTGGTGGCAAAGGTGTCCCAGTTCGCCTGATCGGGGGTGTACTGCTCCAGATCGCCCGGAGCGACGCTCGGAGCCCCGCTCTCGTCGGCCGCGGCGTCATCCGTTCCGTCGGCGCCGCCATCGACCGCGCTCGTGTTCGCAGCCCCATCGTCTTCGCCCGCGCCCGCGCCATCGTCTCCGCACGCCACCGCGCCGAGAGTCAGCGACAGCAATCCGACCCAACCCCTCCGAGACTTCATCGCCCATCGAGGCTATCACCCGAGCGCTGCGCTCGGGCTACGGAGTGGGTCGCCGCTGCAAGGGCCAGTGCTCTTGGTGGGCGCGTGCCTTCAGCCGCCCCGCGAACTCCCGGACCCGCGGCGTCATCACGCGTCCGGCGGGGCGCAGCAGGTGCACGGGCTGTCGGGGCAGGCTCCAGTCGTCGAGGATCACCGACAGGCCGGTGCCCTGCAGCGCACCGGGGCTGCACATCGGATGCGGGAGCATGGCCGCCCCCAGGCCCCGCATCGCCGCCCGCATCAACACCCCGTAGTCGTTGATCCGCAGCCGTGGATTGGTGGAGACCACCGCTCGGTCCTGCTCGCGTTCGAAGGTCACGTCCTGCCCGGAGAACGACAGCAACACCCCTGCGAGATCACGGGGATGCGCGGCCGTGATCGACGACGGAGCCACCACCCGCAGTGCGACATGGCCCAAGTGCGTGGCCACCAGGCGCTCGTCGGCGACCGGCCCCATGCGGAGCGCCAGGTCGAAGCCTTCCGCCACCAGGTCGACCCGTCGCGACACCAGGTCCATCTCGATCGACAGCTCGGGGAACTCGTCGAGCAGCTCGAGCATCAGGTCGCGACACAGCAGCGGACCCATCGTGGGTGGGGCCGCGATGCGCAGCACTCCCCGCGGCTGCCCGTGCGCGACCTCGGCGGCCTCCGCCACGTGGTCGAGTGCCCGCAGCGCATCGCGAGCGCGCTCGAGCACATCGTTGCCCGCCGCCGTGGGAGCCACCGCGCGCGTCGTTCGATGCAGCAACCGCAGCCCTAGGTGCTCCTCGAGCCGAGCGATCTGACGGCTGACCGTGGGCCGCGGCAGCGCCAGCTCCTGCGCAGCCGCGGTGAAACTTCGATGCTCCACCACCGCCACGAACGTTCGCAGATCATCCGGCCTGACTGGTTCACCCAACGAAACAATCCTTTGACTCAGACAGCATTGAACGCATACGCATCATCAGTCAAACCTAGATCGTGGCCTCGATGCTCCTGTTCGGCGTGAACGTCGCGTTCTCGATGGCCGTCTGGGGCTACGTGCTCGCCCGGTGGCTGCGGCCGTGGATGGCTCGCCAACCGCTCGGCGCCGCGCTGACCCCCATCCTGCTACTGCACATGACTCGCGCCAACGGGGCCGGCTTCGTCATCGAGGGTGTCGCCAGTGCACAGCTCGAGGCGGCGATGGCCGTGCCCGCCGCGACGGGAGACCTGCTCGCCGCCTCGTTGGCCGCGCTCGCGTTGCTCGGCTTTCGTCGCAACGAAGCCGCGGGCCGAGCGATGGCCTGGCTGTTCACCGTGGTCGGCCTGTGCGACCTAGCCATCGTCGCCACGCTGGTCGCCGCCTACCGCGTCGATCCGGGTGATCTGGGCGCAATGTACTTCGTGGTCGTGGGGGTGGTGCCCGGCTTGATGCTCACCCACCTGCTGGCCCTGCAAACGCTGAGGAACAAACAATGACGTTCATCGAACGATCCATCCAGGTCGATGCCCCCGCCGCCGCGGTCTGGGGGGTGTTCGCCGATTTTGCCGGAGTGGCCCAGTGGCACCCGTACATGGAGGGCGCCCACCTCGACGAAGGCTCGGCCGAGCACGGCATCGGGGCCGCGAGGATCTGCGAGTTCGGCCCCAAGATGGCCATTCGCGAGACCGTGCGGACCTGGGACGACGACGGCGCGATGACCATCTCCATCGATTTCATCCGCGGCATGGCCCCGCCCATCCGCGACATCGTGGCGGGTGTCTGCGTCACCGCCACGGGGCCCACGAGCTCCACGCTCACGCTGACCATGAGGTACGAGACCAAGCTGTGGGTGCTGGGCATGCTCGCCGACCACTTCATGGTCGTGCCGCAGTACCGCGCCGTATTCGGGCACATGCTCGCCGCGGCCAAGGCCTATGCGGAGACGGGGGCGGCGATCGAGCCCATTGCCATGCCCGGAAGCGGACGACAGCTGGCGAACTAACGCCCGGACCTAGTTGAACATCGACGAGCTGAGACCGCGCACCCGTGCTACGCGTGGGTGGCCATGATTGGCCGCCCGTCCCCGCCGATGTCCACCCGCTGCCCCCACGGGCTCGTGCTGCTGCTCGCCCTTTGTACCCCTCTCGGCTGCACGAAGAAGCCATCGCGGCTCGAGACCGCCTCGAAGCAGATCGAAGCCGACAACGCGAACGAGCTCCAGCAGGCTCAGGCCGCGCTGCCCCAGCTCCCGTCCGGCTCCGCGCCACCCGAGGGAGTGCCCGCTCAGCTGTGGACCGACCTGCACTGGCTGCCCACCGACGTCGCGGGGATCAACGGCACCGGACCTGGGCACGAGCCGTTCATCGCCCACTGGTTCTTCGGCTTGCCCACGGGGCAGGATCCAGACTGCAAGGCGCTGCAAGAGGGGCTCTCACGCGGCTACGGCATCGAGTGGTCTCAGCCTCCCCAGAGCTTCGTGCTGTTCGGCAGCGGGACATTGGAGCAAGTCGAAGGGTGCGCCAAAGCAGCCACCAGCGCCCTGCGTGGCTCGGCCCATGTCGACAAAGACACGCTGTTCGTGCGCACGGACATGGGCAACGCGGAGCTCCGGTTCGCCACGCAGGGCGAACAGCTCGTGCTGGTCATCGACGACGGGAGGTTGGGTCGCGTGGCGGATGCACAGGCCAACCGCTTGCGCGGCGACGAGAACCTGATGGCCTTGCTCACGAAGGTCGACCCCGCGCGTGCCACCTGGTCTGCGACGACCAACGACATGACGCAGGTGCCCGTTGGGGTGCCGAGTCTCGGGTACACGCTCCACAACGATGGCCCCAACACGAAGTTGGAGCTGCGCTTCGCCTTCGAAAGCTCCGCCGAAGCCGAGCGGGCCCTCGCGGCCACGCCCGCGCTCTTCGAGAAGATGGAGGCCATGCTCGGCAAACCGGTGGAGCGGGATCTTCGACGAGACGCGGAGACGGTGACGCTCATCGTGGACCCCGCGGTCATGCTCGCCATGCCCCCGGAAAAACTGGCCGAGCTCAATCAGACGCTAGAGGCCCTCGCGGCCGAACGAGCCGGCGGTCCCGATCCAGTGCAGCCTCCGGCCCCCGCCGAGGCTGCACCGTAGCTCGGCGAGGCGGTCCCGCCGGGGTTCAGCCCCCGGTCGAGCTGCCGCCGTCGGTGTCGGACTCGTCTCCGCCCGTACCCGTGCCCGTGCCGTCCATCGGCTCCTCGTCTTGGCAGACCACGTCGGGCGCATACTGGCCGTTGCAGAACGCCCCCGCCTGGGGCCACAGCTTGCCGAACTGGTCGACGTACTGCGTGTTCTCGGGGTCGTAGACGAAGTCGCACAGATCGCAGGCGTCGCCCACCCCGTCGTGGTCCTGGTCGCGAGGCGGCAGCAGACACAAGTTGTCCCACAGCGCCACGAGGTCGCCGCCGACATCCTCGAGCCCGAGGTCCACGTTGTCCTCGGGACCGGCCATGCCCGCGTCGGCCAGCGCCTCTTCGCACCCGGGCGGCAGCTGCAGCACGCCGGGCGTCTCGATCACATCGTCGGGCAGCGCCCGGCACTGGCGGGCCTCTTCTTGGGCCTCGGTGCAGTCGAGACGCACGGGGATGCCGTCGGGATCGGTCATCGTCAACCCGGTGACCACGTTGGTGAGGCTGCCGTCCGACTCCTCGACGATCTCGACCGAGCAGCAGTAGCCCGAGGACGTGACCTCGCGGAAGGCCATGGGCCGCGGCTCGTTGCGGTCGTCGCAGCTGGCCCCCACCTCGCACTCGAAGCCGATGAAGTCCCCGTCTTCGTCGCCCAGCTGCACGACCCCGTCGAACAGCTGCATGGGGTTGGCCACGAAGGCACAGGTGTCGCAGATGTCCCCGAGCCCGTCGCCGTCGGTGTCGACGTGGTCGCAGATGCCCGTGGCATCGTCGGGCTCGACCTTCTCGCAGCGGCGGTTCTCCGGGCAATCGACGTCCTGCTCGCAGGAGATGGCATCGGCCAGCGGCTGCCTCGGGCAGGCATCGACCAAGTTGGCCACCCCGTCCTGGTCGAAGTCGTCGGCATCGGCAAAGCCCACGGGGCCGGCCGAGCCGGGGCCCTGCATGCCCTGGCAGGCGTCGCCGAGCAGGTCGGAGTCGTCGTCTCGCTGACAGCGTCCCGGGTCGTCGAAGGCGATGGGATCCCCCACCGCGTAGGGATCGTCGGGCCCGTTGCCATCGCAGTTGGCCACGGTCGGGCAGTTGTCACAGACGTCACCGATGCCGTCTTGGTCGGCGTCTCCTTGGAAGGGGATGTTCCGCGCGTACATGTACAGCGGGACGTTCAGCTCTTCGGCGTCGTCGTTGTACTGCTTGACCGCCTGGCGGCAGTTGTCGCAGTCGTTGCCGATGCCATCGCGGTCGGAGTCGGCGGAGTTGATGGTCGCGCTGGGCACCACCGGGCACAGGTCGACGACGTCCCCCACCCCGTCGCGATCCACGTCGCTCTGATCGCGGTTGTAGACGTCCTCGGCGTTGTCACAGGAGAACTGGAGGCCATCGAGATCGAGGTCCTCCTTGCACTTGGGATCGTCGATGAGGAAGTCGTAGGTGTACTCGGAGCCGCCGTCGGGCAGCCCGGTGACCAGCGGCATGCCGCACGCGTCCCAGAAGGCGTCCTGGTAGGCGGTGGGGTCGGCCATCTCCCCGATGGTGCCCAGGCCCGGCACCGCCACGCGGTAGCGCTGCTCGGGCTGCAGCACGGCGCGGAACTCGGCCGGATCGATGCGCACCCCGAGCACGCCGATCTGCCGACCGGTGGTGTCCACCGTCAGGCAGGGCGGCACGCAGGCGCCCCGCTCCACGCGCTCGGCATCGGTGGCCGCACAGTCGGGGCCGCCCGCCACCGGACCCAGCGCGCAGCCGTCGGTGGGCGGCAGCAGCTCCCCCGCCTCGTCGATGCGCCAGATCTCGACCTTGGCCAGGTTCTCCGGGGACAGGTCGTACTTGTTGGAAAAGCCGATCTGGTAGTCGTCGCAGGCCCCGATCCGCAGGTTGTCGGAGGGGAAGCCGCTGTCGGGCACGACGTGGAACTGCGGCGTCTCGAAGCTGTAGATCGACTTGCCCGACAGCGTGTTGCCGCGCTTGTCCCTGAGGTACTCGCCCTCGTCCGGGTCTTGGAAGACGACGGTATAGGACTGCCCCGAGCACATTGCCCGGTCGAAGTCCTCGAAGTTCTCGGCGCGCTGGTCGAAGGGATCGTTGGCTCGCCACCCGTCGCGGATCGTCCGGGGGCTGATGTTGCCGCGATCTTGGGCGCAGGCCTCCACGCTCGCCCGCGGGATTCCACCCCAGTCGGCGGGCTGCCACTCGAAGCCCTTGATGGCGGGATCGTAGATGACCCCACCGCGACGCGAGACGAGCTTGACCGCATACTCGCCCTCGCGCTCGGGACGAACGCGGCCGTTTTCGTCGACACACGTGGCGGCCACGGCATCGACACACTCGGGCGGCGCCGCGGACAAGTCGGTGCAGATGCAGTCCTTGGTGATCTCGGGCAGGAAGCGGTTGCGGTCGGCCCGAGGCAGCGGCACCAGGTTGCGCTGGTAGACGGGGTCGCAGCGCTCCTCGTCGTCCACGAAGGGCCCGCCGAGCTCGGCCGCGCAGCACTCGGAGGCGAGCATGCGGCCGTCCTGGTCGGAATCGCAGAACGACAGCTGGCTGTTGGCCTGGGCCGTCTGACAGTTGTTGCCTTCCTCGTCGCACACGGGGAAGGTGGTGGTGCTGCGATAGCAGGCCCCCGCCCCGCGGTCGTCGAAGCGGGCATCGACGCAGTAGCCCTGGGCCCCGGTGGTGTCCGGCTGGGCGCGGCACTGCACGAACCACGGGGCCCGGCAGGTGCCCTCGACGCAGCTCGGATCGCTGGCGTCGACCATGCAGGCCTCGCCGTCGTCGTTGGTGCCCACGCAGATGGACCCCGGCAGGTCGAGCCCCTCGATGTCCTGACACTGCGCCGAAGCGACACACGCATGCCCGGCCGACTCGAGCCACTGCGGGCGCTCTTGCGGGTGGGTCTCGCGCAGCTTGTCGTACTGCGGGAGCCGGAAGGTCTCGCGCTCGCAGCTTGGGTCGGCCGGATCGCAGGCCCAGGCGTAGTCGTAGCTCAGCGTCTCTTTGGCGCGATCGACCGCGGGGATGAAGCCCCGACAGTCGAGCAGCGGATCGCCGTCGATGTTGCAGGTCAGGGCGCCGCCCGGCGGCACGATGCCCTCGGCGTCGGGCGCCAGGGGCCGTCGCAGGTTCTCGGGGCGCAGCAGATCGCTGCCCTCGAGCACCGCGCCCGAGCCGGTGTCGACGGCCGAGAGCACGCCGTACTTCGCCACCTGGGTCGACAACGCGAAGTCGCACTCGGAGCAGCAGGTGTCGGGCCCGTCCTCGGGGTTGGAGCAGGTCTGACCACTGCCCTCGCCCACGGCCCGGCTGTCCCAGCGGCCTCGCGTCGCCTTGATGGTGCCGTCGAGCCGCATCTTGAGCGGGTTGCCCGTGGTCGGGTCGACGGTGTTGCAGGGGTCGTTGCTCGGGTCGGCGTAGTCCTCGTGGCCGTAGCCGATGCCCTGGTCGCGCAGGTTGTCGACGCACGCGAGGTTCACGATGCGAGCGACCCGGTCCGGGTCCCCCGAGGCGCCGATGCGATAGTCCCCGTTGAAGCGGGTGATCGGCCCCTCGATCTCGAGCACCTGGGTCTTCCAGTCGTAGACCTCGTACAGCTGCGGGTTGTCGGGTCGCCGCCGCACCAGCTCGATCGAGGTGGGATCGAGCAGGTTGTTGAACACGAACTCGATGCCAAAGGCGGTGATGAGCGGGGAGATGCGGCAGTACTCCTCGGCGCCCCGCGGCGACTCGAGGGCGTCCTCGCTCAGCTCGCAGGGCCCGATGGGCTCGATGAAGTAGTGCCCCTCGGTGAGCTCGCCCGGGCAGCGGTCGCCCTCGCACTCGGGGCCGAGCACGTGCACCTTGCGGGACGCGTAGTTGACCCCGCTGATGCTCTCGAGGACGAGGTTGTGGGGGTCACAAATGCCGCAATCGGGATCGTCGACGCAGCCGCCCAGGGTCGGCAGCGCTCCCAGCAGCAGCAAGAGGCCGGTCGCTCGGGTGGCCATGGTCATTGCGCTCCCCCAAAACGAAAACGCGGCCCGGCCGTTACCAGCCACGCCGCGCGTGAAGTCTCGAAACCGGGGCTCAGCCCTTGAGGTTGTCGGGAATCTTCTTGTCCTTGTTCTTCATGATGCCCAGCACCTCGGCCCCGGCCTGCTTGGCCAGGTCGAGCACCTCGACCGCCGTCCCGTACTTGGCGCTGTCGTCGAAGTCGACGAAGACGACCTTCTTGTCGCGAACCTCGAGCTGGCGAGCGATCTCCTCGGACAGCCGGGTACGGTCGACGGGGTTGCGGTTGAGCGTGAGGCCGCCCTCCTTGGTGAGGCCGATGACCAGGGTCTCCTGGGCCGGCTTCTCCCGCGGGGGCTTCTTGCTCTCGGGCGGCACACGGACCGAAATCTCCGGTACGTTCTGCGGCACCATCACCATGAAGATGATGAGCAGCACGAGGCACACGTCGACCAGAGGTGTGACGTTGATTTCGCTGTTGGCTCCTCCCGAGGAGCCGGCGGACATGCCCATGGTGGGTTCTCCCTAAAGTCGAGTCGTTGTCCGAATCGAAGAAGCGGAGACGGGTGTCCATCACCTGTCTCCAAGTCGAAGCGCCCCTCACGCTTACAGGTCGTTGCCGACCCCGCGGGGGCGCCGATTCGCGTTTACTGGGGCGACGGCGCGCTTCCCCCGTCGGCGATGTCGACCACGAGTGCGATTTCCTCGGGCGGCACGTCGAGCGTGTTGATCCACTCCATCACGATGCGAACCCGACCGTAGTCGGTCTCCACATCACCCTTGATGAACAGGATGGGCTCGTCGGCCTTGCCGTTGGCTTTCGCCTTGCCAATCGCGACCTTGAGGTCGTCCTTGAGGCGGTTGAGGAAGTTCGACTTCTCCAGATACAGGTCCTGCTCGATCCAGGCCCCTTCGTCGTCGACCGACACGAAGACCTGATCGCCTTCCTTGTGCTCGGCCGCGGCGGCCAGCTCGGGAAGTCTCACCGCACGGCCACGCCCCAGCATCGGGGTGACGACCATGAAGATGATGAGAAGGACGAGACAGACGTCCACCAACGGGGTCACGTTGATGGCGCTGTTGGGGGCCTCGTGCTTGACCCCTTTGTCGCTCTTGTAGGGGACGCGTCGCCGCCCCCCCAGGCCGCTGCTCATGAGTAGCGGCCCTCCTTGAGGACGAAGTCGATGAGCTCCGAGGCCACGTCGTTCATGTCGATCTGGTAGGACTCGACGCGAGCGTTGAAGGCGTTGAAGAGCATCACGGCCGGGATGGCGACCAGCAGACCGGCCGCGGTAGCGACCAGCGCCTCGGAAATACCACCCGAAACCGCCGCCAGACCGCCGCCGCCGTCAGACGACAGGCCCTGGAAGGAGTTGATGATACCGACGACGGTACCGAGCAGACCGACGAACGGAGCGGTGGAACCGACGGTGGCGAGCCAGGTGAGGCCACGCTTGAGGTTGGCCGTCTCGCGCTCCTTGGCGCGCTCCATCTGACGGTTGACGGCATCGACCAGGTCGAAGTCGCCGACGTCGTCGGGCCCCTCTTCACGGAGTGCCTCGAGACCTTCGAGGTATTCGCGCAAGCCTGCGCCCACGACCTTGGCGACCGGCGAGTCGGGGTGCTGCTGCGCCCCCTGTACGGCCTCCTCGATCTTGCGCTCTTGCAGGTAGGTGCGCAGCATCATGATGTAGTTGATCGACTGACGCTTCGCGCGGCCGTAGGCCCGCAGGCGTTCGAAGATGATCGCCAGCGCGATCACGAACATGATGATCAGGCCGACGAGCACCGCCTTGGCGAAGAAGCCCATCTCGGCCCACATGCCTTCGAACGAGAAGTCGGCGGCGCCTTCGGCGAGTAAGATCGGGAGGTGGTCCATGGTCTTTTGGCTTGTCCTGTGACCTTCGGAGTCTTGTTGGGTGGGTGAGCGTGCGAACCCGGCTTGGGAACGCTAATCGAACAGGATTCGGAACTCGACCGTACTGCAGCTCTCGATGGGCTTACCGCCCACGATTTTGGCTTTGAAACGCCACTTGGAGACGGTCTCTTGACAGATTCGGTTGACCTGAGGGTCGTGCGGGTACTTCTTGGTGACCTTGACCCCCTTGGTCTTGCCACCGGTACCCACGCAGAACTTGACCTTCACCGAGCCCGGCCGCTTGTCGAACTTCGCGGCCTTGGTGGCCTGAAGCTTCTTCTGGTCGGGGTCGGGAGTGTAGATGCCGCGACTCTTGATGGCCGTAATCGGCTCCATCACGACCTCTTTTTTGGCGTCGTCGGGATTGCGCTTGGTCGCAACGCCACCGGGGACGCCACCTAACACACCACCGACCACACCGCCGACGACACCACCCGGCACACCGCCGGGAACACCCCCTGGCACACCGCCGGGGATCTTCGGGCCCTTCTTGCCCGGGGTCTTCTTGGCGTCGGGAATCTTGTCCGGCGTCTCCTTGGGCTGGACGATCTCTTCCTGCGGGACTTCCTCGTCCGGGATGTCGTCCTCGGGCTCGGGCTCCGGCTCGGTATCGTCACCCGCGGGGGGCGGAGGCGGCGGAGGTGGAGGCGGCGGCTCCTCGGCGAGCATGACCGTCACCGCGTACTTCGACGTCGGCGGATCCACCTTGTTGATCGTCATCTTGTCGGCAACCCAACCGAAGATGAGAAACGCAGCGGTAGTCACCCCAGCCGCGGTCGCGGCGATTTGGAGACGCAGGCGGCGGCGCGGGTCGCCGCCCTGGTAGTGCATGTAATGCTCGAACATCAGCTTGGTCCTCGGCGTTGCTCGGATCCGTGCGAACGCTCGTCACGCCGATCTGGCGCTACCGCTTCCGCTTCCCCTTCTTCTTTTTGGGCTCCTCTTCCTCGGGCGGGGCCGCGAGTGCGGCCTCGATCTCGGCTTTTTGCGCCGCGTCGTCGGCCTGCTCTTGAGCAGTCAACGGAGGCGGTGGGCAGCAGGGGCCTTCCGGAACGCCGGACGTCGGACAATCGGGGATCTGGTCGAGATCGCAGACCGCCTTTTGCTGACGCCAGGCGAGCATGGAGTCTTCTCGGGCGAGAATCGCCTCGATCTTCTCCTCGGGGAACTCCGGGGTCTCGACGACCATCCGCGCGTTCATCTTCTGCGTGTAGGCCATGGAGCGCCACACGTAGGCATCGCGGAACTTCGCGTCGATGGACACCGCCTTCTCGAGCAGCCCGAGCACCTCGTCGGCGATCTTCAGGCGGTCGGAGGGCGGCAGGGACTCGTTGTAGGGCAGCCCGGACTCGGGCTCGGGCCACAGCGGCTCGAAGCGGCGAATGGCCAGCGCGTGCCAGGCCCGAACGCTCTGCGGGAAGTCCTCGGTACGCTTGACGTACCACTCTTCGACCTTCCCATCGTTGCCGCACTGCTCGTACTGCCGAATCACCGCGCCGTAGATGGCCTCGTTGTTCGGCTCGTCCTGCTTCTTCTCGAACCAGTACGTCAGCAGCTCGTCGCAACGCTCGTCGGCGTTGAGGATGTTGAGTCGGTGATCGAGGACGATTTTCTCGTCTTCCTCGGTCTTGACCTCGAGGCGGTCGTACCAGGTCTGGAAGTCACGCAACGCCATGTCGGCGTAGGTCTTCCGCTCCTCGCGTTGCTCGGGCTCCTTCATGCGCATGACCTGGCTTTCGGCCGCGCACGCGCGGTTCCAAAGCAGGGTCACACCATCGGGCTCGAGGTGCTCGGCGAGGTCGTACTTCTCGATGGCCTCGGGGTACTTGGCGTCCTTGTACAGGACGTTGCCCTCACGGATGAGGTCGCGCGCCTCGATCTTGGCGCAGCCCCCTGCGGTCCCGAGGGTGAGCAGCGACCCCATGACCACAGAGGCCAGGGTACGACGACCGTTGGCGGCGAAAGAGCGGCCCATTGAGCGTCGCAGTGTACAGCAGAACCGGCGCAAATTCTTCAGTCCCCTCGCGGTGATGGCGTGATTGAAAGGCCGTGGTGGCGGTTGGGCCGCCTGAGCTGGCTCACGGGGGAGCCGGGAGCCGGACACGACGCAATCGACGTCGTTGGACCGGCAACGCAAAAGCCCTGGTCCGGCTTACAGCCGGACCCTGCGCCGGAGACCCTCCGACGCAGACGAGTAAGATAAGGAGACGGGCAGCGTGTCCCCCGTTGGTGCCTTGGATGGCCCGCGCCCGTCAAGCGTTGGTTCACTCGAACCGAAGCTCGAACGTCACCGATGTACAGGTCTTGCGGGCTCGGCCGCCGACCTTCAATGGATAGAAACGCCAGGAAGACACGGTCTGGCGGCAGATCCGATCGACTTCGGGATCGCCACCGAAGGCCCGGCGGGTGCGCACGTCCACGGTGTGACCCGTGTCGTCGACACAAAACGAGACGGTGCTCCGACCCGGGCGACGGTTCGTGCGACCGGTGGTCGTTCGCGCAAGCGCGTGCACATCGGGGTCGGGCGAGTAGCGGGCTTTGGCCATGACCGTCTTGATCGGTGCCCGCGTGAGATCTTTCGGCTCGGGACGGATGGGAGAGATGGGTCGCCGCGGCGGCGGGTTCTCGGCGCACGGCGGCGTGATGCAGGTGCCGATGCCGGGAGGGCCCCCGGGAATCCCGATGCTGCCCAGACCCGGCTTCACTCCCGGCGGTAGCGGAGAACCGGAGACGGGCTTGGGGCGCGAGCGGGCGGGCACGGGCTCGAGAGCGGGCGCCTCGGCCTCGGGCGGCTCGGGCTTCACCGACACCGTCTTTCGCTGCGCCGCAGCTCCTCCCGCCGCGGTGTCCTTGACCGGGTCGACCTTCGGCGCGGGCGGGGGCGTCGTGGGCGGGACGACCTGATTGAGCTGGAAGGTCACCTGGTAGACGTTCTTGGGCGGCGCGACGGCATTGATGCCGAGCTTCTCCGTGACCCACATCGACGTGCCGACCCCGATGCTCACGATGGCGGCCATGAGGGCACTGCTCATCAAACGACGGCGTTGGTCGCTGAGTTCTTGGTGGTCATCGATCAGTGTTGCGAAGCGGATTGCGGTCATCGACTCGTCCTTCCCGGGGCGCACGACCCCACAGACCACCGCGTCCACGCGCATGCGTGGCTCGCCAGTGGCAAACCCCTGGGCCGTCCTACGAACGATGGGGACCCATCGTTCTGGCAAACGGTCCCAAACTCGATGCGAACGTCAGCGGGGCGGCGCGCCCAGCTCGATCGCGATGTCGCCCAGCCGCGTGCGGCCCGTGGCCAGCAGGACCAAGCGGTCCAGGCCCAGCGCGACCCCGGCACACGGCGGCAGCCCAGGCGAGCGCAGATCGGCCAAGAACTCGGGGTCGATCGGCAAGGGCGGCTGGTCCATCGAGGCGCGCAGCGTGTTGACGTCTTGGAAACGACGGAGCTGCTCGTTTGGATCTCGCAGCTCGCGATATCCATTGGCCAGCTCGCGGCCGTGGGCGTAGCTCTCGAAGCGATGCGCCAGCGCGCGATCGCTGCCGTCTTCCGCCGGCCCGACCTCGGACAATGCCGCCAGCGGGGCCGGCATCTGCCCCACGTGCACGCCGAGCTGTCGCCGCTGGTCGAGCCAGGGGTCGAGGCAGGTGTCGCACCACGCGGAAAAGAACGCCGTCCAGGCCGCCAATGAATGGGCCCGGGGCGATGACGCCAACCGATCATCACGCAGTGTCGCCAACGGATGACCGAGCCGCGCGCTTACAGGCGCCAGCGCAGCCGCCAGCCGGGGCGCGTCTTCGTCACCCCGCAGCGACAGACCCAGGGTCTGTGACATCAGGTCCACCACACCGACTTCGAGCCACTGCTGCGGTGGCACGATGGCCGGCTCGTCCAGCACTCCGGCCACCGCGTCGTGGACCGCGGCCACGACCGCTTCCACGTCGCGCCGCAGTGCATCGGTATCGCTCGCGACGCGATACCACTCGATCATGTGGAACTCTTCGCGGTGCAGGGCTCCGTGCTCGGCGGCGCGAAAGCACGGTGCGATCTGGAAGATCGACGGCGCGCCCCGGCACAAGAGCCGCTTCATCGGCAGCTCGGGGCTCGTCGCCAAGACCCCCGGCGGCGCGGCCAGGGGTTCGATGAAGGGCTCGACCGCGACCGCCTGCAAGCGCACGGGCGTGACCACCTCGGCCATCCCCTGCCCTCGCAGGACCTCGCGCGTCGCATTCAAGGCCGCGTCCCACACGAGCACGCGGCTCGCAAAGGGCAGCGGAGGGCGACCGCTCAACTGTTGACGCGCTCGACGTAGGCCTTGGTGCGCGTGTCGACCTTGACCTTCTCGCCCTGCTTGATGAACAGCGGCACCTGGATGGTCAGCCCGGTCTGCACCGTGGCGTCCTTGGTGGTGTTGGTGGCCGTATCGCCCTTCACGCCCGGAGCACACTCGGTGATGTCCATGATGACGTGACTGGGCAGGCTGACCCCCACCGGACGCTCGTTGTAGAACAGCACGTCGACCTCGAGCTGATCGAGCAGGAAGTACTTGTCGTCGTCGATGAGCTCGGCCGACAGCTCCACCTGCTCGTAGGTCGCGCTGTCCATGAAGGTGTAGGACCCGCCCGACTCGAACAGGTACTGCATCTTCTTCGACTCGACGTTGGCGGCCGTCAGCCTCTCACCCTAGCGCCAGGTCCGGTCGATCACCGAGCCGGTGATCATCTGCTTGAGCTTGCACTTGTAGAGGCCCTGCCCCTTGCCCGGCTTGACGAACTGAAACTCGACCACGAGGTACGGGTGTCCGTCGATCTCGACCTTGGCGTTCTTGCGCAGCTCACTGACGTCCATGATGACTTCGTCGTCCTTCGTTCGCCGGGTCCGGCAGGGTCACCCTGCGGCAATCTCCGCGGCGGGCGACCTTTTTCCAACAAGGCCGGTCGCTGTCAACCACCCCGGCGGGATCAACGCAGCCCCCATTCCCGGAACGCTGCATGGCCTTGCGCACACCCCTACGTAACAACGTGTCGCAGAGGGTGGCCAAGCCCCTTCGGATGTGGCAGGCTACTACCCAGTTCCCACTGGGGTTACCGTAAAAAATGCGGCTCACCACAAAAGCACGTTATGGCCTTCGCGCCCTATGCCACGTTGCCCACCGCGGGTATGCCTCTGCACAGGTGATCGCGGAACACCAGGCTATTCCCTCACGATATCTCGAAGAAATCATCGGCGAGCTTCGCCGCGCTGGTTTCGTGATCGGAAAACGGGGTCCCCGTGGGGGATATCGCCTGGCCAAGCCACCCGCCGAGATCATCATCTCCGACGTGCTTCGCGCGCGCGCGAGCGCATCGTCGGCGAACACCACGGGGGATCCGCAGGACGAGATCACCGCGTTGGTGGAGCGCTCGGTCGACGATCGTCTGCAAGCAGCGGTCGGCGACCTCAAGCTCGACGAGCTGCTGAGCGAAGCTCGAGATCGTCATCGTCGCAGCGCGGCGAACTACGTGATCTGACCGGGCAGCGACCATGAGCAGCCAGCCACCGGCCACGGTCGGCAACATACTCCGCGTCGTCGGCGACACCCCCTTGGTGCAGCTGCGACACGTCGCCGGGTCATCGGACACGCACGCCGCCGTCTGGGGCAAGTGCGAGATGATGAACCCGGGCGGCTCGGTCAAGGACCGCATCGCGTTGGCGATGATCGAGGCGGGCGAGCGCTCCGGCGTGCTCGTGCCCGGCAAGACGGTGATCGTCGAGCCCACCAGCGGCAACACGGGCATCGGCCTCGCGCTGGTGTCCGCGGTCAAGGGGTACCGACTCATCCTCACCATGCCCGAGAGCATGAGCCTCGAGCGTCGCAACCTGCTGAAGGCGTACGGGGCCGAGATCGTCCTGACCCCCGACGACCGCACCATGGAGGGCGCGGTCACGACCGCCAACGAGCTGTGCCGCAAGCCGGATCACCACATGCTCCAGCAGTTCGAGAACCCGGCGAACCCGGAGATTCATCGGCGCACCACGGGCCCGGAGATCATCGAGCAGATGGACGGCCTGTCCATCGATGGCTTCGTCGCCGCGGTGGGCACGGGCGGCACGGTGACCGGTGTCGGCACCGCGCTGCGCGAACACAACCCGGACGTCCGCGTCGTCGCGGTCGAGCCCACGCGCTCGGCCGTGCTGTCGGGCGAGCCTCCGGGTCCGCACAAGATCCAGGGCATCGGCGCCGGCTTCGTGCCCGAGGTGCTCGACCCCGAGGTCTACGACGAAATCGCCAAGGTCGAGGACGAAGACGCCTACCGCATGAAGCAGCGCCTCGCTCGCGAGGAAGGGCTGCTGGTCGGCATCTCGGCCGGGGCCAACGTGGCTGCGGCCACGCGCCTCGCCGAGCAGCTCGGTCCGGGCAAGAACGTCGTCACCGTGCTGTGCGACACCGGCGAGCGCTACTTCAGCCTCGACGAGTACTTCACGCCGCAAGGCGATCGGAAGTAACCGCCATGGCGCTGCCTGCATCCGCTTGCTTCGTGGTCGTCGGTGCCGGAGGGCTGGGTTGTCCCGCCCTGCTGGCCCTGTCGGCGGCCGAGGCATCGCGGGTGCTCGTGCTCGACCACGATCGCGTGGAGAGCCACAACCTCCAGCGCCAGGTGCTCTACGACATCGGTGACGTGGGCGCGCCCAAGGTCGAGGCGGCCAAGCGTCGGCTGCCCGCGCTCGACATCGAAGCGCAGCAACGGAAGATCACGGCCGACGAGGTGGACGACTTCGTCGCCGAGCTTCCCGAGGGCGCGGTCGTGCTCGAGTGCACCGACGCGCCCGTGCTCAAGTTCGCCTTCAACGACGCCTGCCTGCGCCACGACGTGCCGCTGGTCATCGGCGCCGCGCTGCGATGGCAGGGCCAAGCGCTCGCGGTCCGCCGCGGCCACGCGTGCTACCGCTGCGTGTACGAGTCCCCTCCCCCCGCCGACGACGTACCCCGCTGCGACGAGGCCGGCGTGGTGGGCTCGGGCGTGGGGCATGTCGGCATGCTGATGGCCCACCTCGCCCTGCAGCTCGCGGCGGGCGACGAGTCGGTCGCCGGCCAGCTGTGGGCGATCGACCTGCTCCGCGCTCGGGTGCAGCGCATCGCACCTGCCGTGCGAGCGACCTGCCCCTGTCACCCCGGACACGCCGCCGCCGTGGCCCACGCCGCCGCGCCGAACTGAATTTCCCTTCGCGCCGCCGCCGGACGAAACACCGAGCCCGCGACGGACGCTCTTTCAATCAACCACTTCCCGAAGAAGACCGAAACCAGGAGACCCACGAACCATGGCCACCGTTCGCATTCCCACCCCACTGCGCAAGTACACCCAGGGGCAAGAGGAGGTGAGCATCGAAGCCGGCACCGTCCGCGATCTCATCACCAACCTCGAGACCAGCTACCCCGGTATCTCCGAGCGCATCTGCGACGACAAGGGCGCCGTGCGTCGCTTCGTCAACATCTTCGTCGGCGAAGAGGACATTCGCTTCCTCGAGAACCTCGACACTGGCGTCAAGGATGCCGACGAGGTCAGCATCGTGCCGGCCATCGCAGGTGGCATGAAGTGATGGACGGGCTGCTCACCCCTGCACTGCCACTGTCGGCCCGGCTTCCCGCGGCCGCGCAGTTTCATGTCCAAGAGGTGCGCGGCCGGCCGCGTCGGGCCGGCAGCATCGTCGACCTGATCGGCAACACCCCGTTGGTGCGCCTGGGCCAGATCGACCGGGAGACCCCCGGCGTCGAGATCTGGGCCAAGTGCGAGTTCGCCAACCCCGGCGGCTCGGTCAAGGATCGAGCCGCCTACCGGATCATTCGCGACGCGCTGTCCCACGGCGACCTTCGCCCCGGCGTGCGCCTCATCGACAGCACCAGCGGCAACACGGGCATCGCGTACTCGCTCATCGGTGCCGCCATGGGCCTGCCGATCAGCCTCGTGATGCCGAGCAACGTGTCCAACCCGCGCAAGCAGGTCACGGCGGCCTTCGGCACCGAGCTCATCTTCTCCGACCCCATGGAGGGCAGCGACGGCGCGATCGTTCGTGCCCGCGAGATCGTCGAGGAGAATCCCGAGCGCTGGTATTACCCCAACCAGTACGCCAACGAGAGCAACTGGCGGGCGCACTACGACGGCACCGGGCCCGAGATCATCGCCCAGACCGAAGGCCGCGTGACGCACTTCGTCACGGGCATCGGCACCAGCGGCACGGTCATGGGCACGTCCCGGCGCCTGCACGAGTACAACCCCTCCATTCGCTGCATCGGCCTGCAGCCCGACGACGCCATGCACGGCCTCGAGGGGCTCAAGCACATCCCCTCCAGCATCGTGCCGCCGATCTACGACGAGTCCGTGCTCGACGAGACCCTCTGGCTGCCCACCGAAGACGGCTGGGACATGGCCGAGCGCCTCGCCAGCGAAGAGGGCCTGTTCGTCGGGCACTCCTCGGGCGCCAACGTGGCGGGCGCCCGCCGGGTCGCCAAGCAGCTCGTCGCCGAGGGCGAAGAGGGCGTGGTGGTGACCGTGCTGTGCGATCGGGGCGACCGCTACTTCGCGCCGCTCAAGTGGGAGAAGCACTATGTCTGGTGAGGCCTCCGCCCAAGTCCCCGCCGTGCCCCGCGAGCACCTGATGGCCATCTACCGTCAGGCGCGGGCCGAGTTCCCCAACGAGTGCTGCGGCTTCATCCTCGGCGAGGGCGAGCAGTCCGAGGCCGTCGCGTGCGCCAACGTGATGGACAAGTACCATCGCCTCGACCCCGAGCAGTTCCCGCGCACCGCCGCCAACGGCTACAAGTTCGACTTCAAGGCGGCGCGGCAGCTCGACGAGAGCTTCGGCGGGGACAAGCCCGCAACCATCATCTACCACTCGCACCCGCGGGTCGGCGCGTACTTCTCCGAGGAAGACACCAAGGCCGCCGTCGCCACGCAGTGGCCGGTCGACTACCTGGTGGTCGACGTCCAGGACAACGAGATCGTCGAAGCACTGCTCTTTCGGCAGAAGGGCGATCGATACGAGCAGATCGCCCGCTTCGACGGCGCGGCGGTGTGAGGAGCCGAACGTAAGCGCTCAGCCCCAGGCGGCCGGCGGCGCCAGCCGGCCGTCGCGGACGGCTTCGAGCAGCTCGCGGTCCGCCTCCAAGAACCCGTCGATGGGCAGGGACTGTCGGGCAAACCCGGCCAGCTCGACCCCGGGCTCTGGGCGCAGGCCCAGCTGTGACCACGGCTGCTCGGGCGGGCCCAATGGGCCCGCGTCCACGTGATAGACGATGAGCAAGACCTGTGGCCCCGGCGCCGGGTAGACGTGATGAAGCACGTCGGCGACCGACCCCAGCGTCAGGCGGCTCGCCGCGGGCCCCCACTCCTCCACCAGCTCCCGCATCAGGGCGTCACGGGGGTGTTCGGCGGGCTCGAGCTTGCCGCCCGGCAACTCCCACCGGCCCGCGCCATGGCCCGCGTCGGCCCGGCGCCGCTGCACGAGGACGATACCGCCCGGTCGCCAGACCAGGGCCGCCGAGACCAACAGGGGATGGGGGACGTCCGTCATCGGCAGCCTTGCGCGGGCTCGCTTCTAGCAACCCACGGCCCGATTGGCACGCGCGACTCCCACCATCCGCGCCTGGACGGAACCGGACATAAACCTCTATGCTGGCGGCAGGTTCATGCGCCTCTACGCAAGCAAGATCCCGCACATCACCGATGTCGTCACCCGTAACCTGGTGGCGCCAGGGGTCCTCGAGATCAACGACCGCGAGGAGTTCAAGCGCGACATCGAGTCGATCTTGCGGGAGTACATCCGGAAGGACCGCGAGATCACCGAGACGGCGAAGGACATCCTCGAGGCCCGCGGCCTCCCCTACTCGGAGCTGTTCCGCACCAAGCGGCAGCTCGCCGAGCGCGAAGATTTCGCCATCGGCGACGAGTCGATCAACTGGATCGCCAACCAACTCATCGAGCTGTTCATGCGCTCGCAGTTCGTCGAAGAGGTCTTCGCGGACGACGCGACCCTGCGACGCACGCTCAAGGAGCTGCTCCGCCGGAACATGCAGGCCGACGACGACCTCGACCGCGAGGTTCGTCGCCACCTCAAGCACCTGTCCGACGGTACGTCCTCGTTCGAGGTCGAGTACCAAAAGCAGCTCGAAGCGATCAAACGCAAGCACGGCCTGCAGTAGCGCAGGAAAAGGACCGATGGCGCACATCCTGGTCTACCTGCAACGAACCCCCGGGGGCCTGCACCCCGCGAGTGCCGTTGCGCTGTGCCGCGCACGAGACATCGCCAGCGATCGCGGGGCGAGCCTCACCTCCGTGTGTCCGGGCGACGCGGGGGCGGTCGACAAGGGCTTGGCCACCGCCGCCAGCCGCTTCGGGGCCGATGTGCTGGTCTTCGGCGGCCCCAAGGGCCTGCTGGCGCTGTTCGAGCAGCTCAACCCGGTTCATGTGCTGGTGCCGTGGACCGACGAGGGTCTGCAGGCGGCGACCGACCTTCCCTCTGGCCCCGCGGTGCCCCGCTGGCTGAACACCCGCCAGCCCGCCTGGGGCGGCGCCGACTCGGTCACCGCGGTCGTGGCCGGTACCCTGCCCTGGCACGCGTACTCCGAGCCGCTCGAGGCCGAGTACCAAGCCGACGTCGACGACGCGACGCTCCCCGATTGGCTGGCCGAAGTCCGCCAAAAAGAGGAAAACCCCTCGTTTGGGATCGGCGACGGACCGATACGCTGGGTCGGCACTGCGACGCCCGACGATCGCACCACCGCCGCGCTCGCCCGCTTGGGCGCAGAGCCGGCGCCCAGCCCCGCCGAGGCGGTGGCCGACCAGGGCACCGTGTTGTGGATCTCGTCCGAGCCCGTGCCCGAAGCCCTGGCGAACCGCCCGCCCGGGCTGCGCCTGGTGGTCCTGCCCGACGAGGGCGCCACCAGCCTCGATCCGAGCTGGCGTAGCGCGGACTGGGTCCTGCCCGGGCCGGCCGCGACCGCGCTCGCGGCCATCGCCGACAGCCCCTGGGCCCCGTCGCGCGGATGAGCGCGCAGCCTCTCGACGCTGCGCTCGACGCCCTGCTCGACCCGGGGCCAGAGACGATACTCGCCACCGAGTCGGCCATCACCGCGAGCGGTTGGCCGCGCACGTTGGCCAAGGTCGTGCCCGATCGTGCGCTGAGTGGCGCGCTGCGGGACAGCGCGGCCCCGGTGGTGTTCGTGCACCGGGTGGCCATGACCGTGGTGCGAACGCTGCGGAGCCATCCCGTGCCCCTGTTGGTCGCGACCGCGGACGCCGAGGCCTCGCGCTGGGAGACCCTCGAAGCGCTCGAGGGCACCACCCTGCTGGGGCCCGACGCCCAGGTGCGTCGCCATGGCGAGGGACCCTCGGTGTGCTGTGCCGCCGAAGCCGATGAGCTCGAGGGACTGCTGCGGGCGCTGGGCGGCGCCCACCTGGCGGTCAGCCCCACGCCCTCGTGGTGGTGGAGGTTGCTCGATCGCCGCGGGGCCAAGCGTCGCCCCGTGGCCGGCTATGTCCCCGCCGCGGTGCTCGACGAGGACTGGGCGCGCTGGGGGATGGCGCGAGACCGAGGCCACGCGCTCGTGCCCATCGGGGTGCCCGAGGCTCCGATCGACGAGCCCGCGCATCCCGACCTCGCCGTCGCCACTGCAGCCCATGCGCTCGAGCGCCTCACCGGTCCCGTGTTTCCGAGCCCGCGGGTCATCGCCACCGTGCTCGAGGGGCAGCGTGGGACCTCGACACCGGCGCGGCAAAAGTCCCACGACGCGGCGATCTGGCAGCAGGCCCGACGCGCGCTGCCCATGACCGGCGCGGTGGTGGGCATGGAAGGCGCTCGGCCCGAGCTCGCCACCCAGGTGGCCACCGCCGCGTTCTTGGCCCAGCGAGCCTTGCTGCGAGTCGATGCCGCCAAAGCGGCGCTGCGCTCGAGCATCTCGTCCCCCGCCCCCGCCGACGCCGATGGGCTCGAGCGCGCGCAGCAAGTACTGGTCTCGGCCGGGCAGACGCTGACCGATCACGAGAGCAAGGTCGTGCTGCGCGGGTTCGGGATCGAGGTTACGCGCCAGGCAGTGGCCTCCTCGGCCAGCGGCGCCGCGGGCTTTGCCGACCGCATCGGCTTCCCCGTGGTGCTCAAGGCGCTCAGCCCCGATCTGCGCCGTCGCGCGGAGATCGGCGCGGTGCAGCTGTCCATTCCCACCGCGGCCGCCGTGCGGCGAGCCTACGCGGACGTGGTGGATGCAGTGGAGCGCAACGCTCCCACCGCTCGGCTCGATGGCGTGCTCGTGGCCGAGATGGTCGACCCCGGGCTCGACCTGCACTGCGGCGCGATTCGACTGCCCCAGGGCGGCATCGCGCTGTTCGGCCGCTGCGTGGGCCAGCCCGCCCCCGTGGAGCCCGTGCTCAGCTTGTCCCCGCTCGCCCCCGACGACGCCCGCTTGCTCGCTCACGCGATTTTGGGCCGGGTACCGGTACCCGCCCTACGACGTGCGACGGATCCCGACACCGACGACCTCGCAATGCTGCTGATGCGCCTGGACATGATCGTCCAAGAACACGCCGACCGCATCGAGCTGGTAGAGCTTCGGCCGCTGCGTCTGCTCTCCGACGGCTCCGAGCGCCGCTACGTCACCCTGGACGCGCGCATCATCCAGCAGCCCCACCTCCAAGGACGCTGACATCTCGCGGCAGGAGGCCGTGATATGTAGTTTTCACGATGTCAGACCTGGGTACGGCCGCCTCGAAGATCGGCGACAAGATCGTCGACATCCTCGACATCTTCGACCTGTCGTTCTTCATCTCGGGAGCGGTGGGCATCGGGGCCTTGCTGGTGACCCTGCCCGACGGCAGCTCGCTCAACCCGCTACGAACCGAGGCGCTGTCGGGCGGAGCCTCGTTCGTGCTGGTGCTCGGGGCCTACGTGGTCGGCCTCATCTGCTTCGCGGTGGGTCGCCCCTTCCGCGGTCGCCTCGCCCGGTGGAGCAAGATGTCACTCGACCACGAGGTCTTCCACGCCGCCCTCGAAGGCCAGCGCCTCGATGGTGAGGCTAGCGAAGCTCTGCGTCGGCACTTCGGCCACGACCCCACCGAGACCAGCCCGGCCATGCGCACCGCGGCCTATACCCGCATGTGGGTGCACGTTCGCAGCTACCCCGAGCTGACCGAGTCCTTCAACTTGCTGCGACGCTACTGGATCCTGACCGCCAGCTACGACGGCGTGGCCACGGCCATCCTGCTGTGGCTCATCCCGCTGTTCCTCGGGCGCTTCGGTGACCCGCTGAGCACCGTGACGCCCTGGTTCGCCGCGGTGGGGCTCATCTGCGCGGCACTGTTTTGCTGGCACCGCGCGCTGGTGCACAAGCACTATCAGATCCAGGAGTTGGTCGCGACGGTCGCCCACTGGCTGACCTTGGTCGGGCACCACAAGATTCCGCGGGCCAGCGCGCCCGATCCGGAGTGAGCCCGGGCCGAACCGAGTGCGGCGCGTCGGCGCGCGCCATCGGTCGTGCCCGATGACCCCCGACGCTCGCCGCTCGGTTCGTCTCGCTCGCCTGTGCTAACGGGCCATCGCGGCTTCGAGATCGGCGAGCCGCTGCCCCTGGGCCTCGAGGCGCGCGGCCTGATCCTTGACCACGCGGGTGAGGATGGCGACCACGTCCATGGGGCTTATCGCGTCGCGCCGCGCGTTGGTGGCCATGTCGGGCATGTCCTCGGCGATGAAGCCCACGTGGGACGTCTCGGGATCGGACTTGTAGCGGAAGCGGACGGGGTTCATGACCCGTAACGCCGCGGCCGCGGCATCGGACGCCAGCTCGCGAATGTTCTGCTTGAGCACGCGCGACGAGGCGTTGGTAAAGACCCCGCCTGCGGTCACGTGCGCGCCGCTGGCGAGCTGCAGCGGGTGCGTGGGCCCAGTGACGCCGATCCCCACGTTGCCCGCGTCGCTGACGACCATCTTGTCGACGTTGCCGACTCGGAAGCCGATGTGGCCCCCGCCGGGCTTCTTGTTGAGCAACGTGGTTCGCCCGTCTTGGTTCTGCAACAGCGCATAGGCCTGCTGGTTGGCGTTGTTCGCATGAGCAAAGCCCACCCAGCCCGAGAAGCCCATGGTGCCGGCCGTCACGTCGCGATAGTTCGAGGCCGTGATGGTGCCCGTGGCCTGAAGATCACCCGTCTCGCCGATCGTCACCTTGTCGACATTGCCGACCCGAAACGCGATCTTCCCCGGGCCCGGTTTCTTGTTGAGCAGCGTGGTTTGCCCGTCTCGGCTCTGCAACAGAGCATAGGCCTGCTGATTGGCGTTGTCCGCATGGGCAAAGCCCACCCAATTCGGGAAGCCCATGTCGCCGGCCGTCACATCGCGAAAGTTCGAGGCCGTGACGGTCCCGACCGTGTCGACGTCACCATCATCGTTGATCTTGATCTTGTCTCGGTTGTCGACGCGGATCCCGATGTGCCCTCCGCCCGACTTCTTGTTGATCAGGGTCGTCTGCCCGTTGGCGTTCTGAAGCAGTGCGTAGCCCTCTTTCGTGGCCGAGTTTTCGTGGGCGAACCCTGCCCAGCTGGGGCCGAAGCCCATGTCTCCGATTTTTGCGTTCATCGTGTCCTGTTGTCCTCGCGTGATTCCCGAGGGTCGGGGAGGACTTCCCTCGCCGGCCCCGGGTAGACCTCGTGCGTCACTCCGGCAGTCCGTCTCGCGGCCGAGCTGTTCCCCTACCGAGAAAAAAGGTCCGAGTTTTCTTCGCGAAGGCGGCTAGGTGCCGCGGAGCGCCAGCGTGACCGGGGTGCCTTGGTGTCCGACCACGAACACCTTCCACGACACGGAGCTCTGGCTGTCGACCGCCAGCTGCCACGCGTCGTCGTTCCAGGGGTACACGGGCGCACGCGTGGTGCCGACCCGCCGGGTCTGCTCCGCCACGAAGGTATGGGCGATGCTGGGGTCTTCGTTCTTCACGGTGACGTCGAGTTCACTCGTTGCGCTCGAGTACGTGCACGTCATGGCTCCCGAGATGGGCTCCGCCCGTCCGCCCGCGGGTAGGTACTTCCAGCTCGGCGTCCCGCTGCTGGTGCTGTACAGCAGTTCGCAGTCCTCGCAGGCCTGCTCCAAGCTACCCGTGGGGGGATTGGGACACGCACCACCGGCCGTCCCCGTATTGCCCTTCTTGATGTGGAAGACCGGATCCCCCGGAGGCACCGAGATGTCCCAGTCGTCACAGGAGTCCTGAGTCCAGCTGAAGGGCAACAGCTTGTGGCCGCCGCCCGCCACCTCCCACGACCCCTCGAAGGTCGCGCTGATGATCGCGCCGGTCGTGTTGTGCACGAGGGCCCGAACCACGGTCCCGTCGGGCTGGCTGAACGCAATGGTCCCGTCGGTGGGGTTGGACCACGAAGCGTTGGGTGGCGGGGCGTCGTCATCGTTGCCGGACGCCGACGGCCCCGAGTAATACTGCCAGCCTCCACCGTCCCACTTGAGCCAGATCCGCACCACCGTCGGCGTCTGCACGGCGAGCTCGACTCCGGGCTTCGGTGATGTGTCGCCCCCCACCGCGGCCTCTACCTTCTTCTTGGCCTCCTTGGCCTTGTCCGCGGCCTTGGAGGCCGCCTCTTCGGCTCCTTTGGAGTCACAGCCGAACGATGAGGCTCCCACGGCCAGCGAGGCTGCGAGTAGCGAGATGAACAGGGGCCCGCGCGGGGCGATTGAATGTGACGCGTCGTTCGATTGGATCACGGTGTCGTTTGTCCTGGTGGCTCATTCGTTTCGGGTTTTTGACAGCAACAATCGATGGGCCAGTGCCGCGCGCTCGTCGAAGCCCAAGGTCTCGAAGCCCTGGGCCGCAAGCCGAGCGAGCTCCCGAACGCGCGTCGGCTCCTCGCCCAAGGCACCCAGCGTGCGGGCGAGGGCCAGTCGCGCGTCGGCGAGTTCGAATGGCTCCGACGGCGGGCGCAGCAACAGCTCGAGCGCGCGCTCCAACGCCGGCCGCGCCTCGTCCGGGCGACCGAGCGCCAACAACGACTGGCCGCGACCTTTGTGGGCAGTCGCCAGCATTGGGTGGTCCTCGGGCAATGCGATCCCCATGATGGCGAGCGCTCGCACGTATTCGTCCAAGGCCCGAGCATGTTCGCCCAGCGCGGCGCGAGACTCGGCGATATTCGAATGCAACAACGCGACCTCGGCGTGCGCGGGCCCGTACACCGAAAGACCGACCGCCAGCGCCCGCTCGTAGGCCTCGATCGACCCTGGGTAGTCCCCTTCATAAAACCGGGCTACCCCCAAGGCGTTGTACAGCTGTCCGGTCTCCTCGTGCGTCGGCCCCAGTTCCCGTTCGAACACGGTGCCGACGAACTCGAGGTCACCGCGAGCCTGGTCGAACGCCCCGCTGGCCATCGCCAGCTTGGCCTGGCTGAAACGAATCCGTGCCACCGGGGCACCGTCGGGTCCGACCGCGGCCTCCATGTGCGTCCGGGCCCGAGCCAGGCGCTGCCCGGCCTCGTCGAGGCTGCCCGTCTCCAACGCCAGCATGCCCAGGTCCTGCTCGTACTTGGCCGCGAGAGTCGAGCCGTCGCCCCAGGCCTCCCGCGCGGTGGCCAGCCCGTCCTCCAGGGTCGAGCGAGCCTCTGCGTAGCGCGCGAGCATGGCCAGCGCCGTGCCCTCGTACAGCGGCAGGAGAAGCTCGAGCGCGCTGGGCCGCGTGGGCGGGATGCGTAGTAGCTCGGCGTAGAGCGCCAAGGCCCGCGCGTGCTCGCCCGCCACCCCGGCCAGGCGCGCCCGGGCGGCCAAGGCCGTGCGCTGCTCGGTCGGTGTCCAGATCTCGGCCCGCGCCGCTGCGGCGACGAACTCGTCCAACATCATCGTCTCGGTCTCGGGCTTGGACCACAGACCGACCAGCGCCTTGACCGTGCGGCGCCGAGCCTCGACCTCCTCCTCGGTCAGGCCCTCCGCCGTCGCGCGATAGACCGCATCGGTCAGGTGCTCGGCCGCCTCGTCGTAGCGCGCGCGGTGCATCGCCAGGTCGCCGCGCAAGACCAGTGCCTCGACTTGCAGCGGAACGAAGCCGTGGGCCCGTCCAGCCGAGGCGACGTCTTCGATCTCCTCCGCCGCTCGCTCCAGCGAGCCCTCGAGGAGCCGCACACGAATCTCGGCGACGCGCGCGTAGCCGTCGAGTACCGCCGCCCGGGCGTCGGGCTCGGTGGGCAATGCGCCGCGCTCGGAGGCGGAGCGCGGCTGGTGGCAGCGGCGAGGTTCCGGCAAGTCGGCCAGGATCTCCGCCCCATGGGCGACCGTGGCCGCGCTCGCGCTCGCGAACGAGCCCACCAGCGCCGCCGCCTGCTTCTGCTGACGATCCAGGCAATCGATGCGGCGATCCAACAATGCCCCGGAGGCGGTGCCGTCGACGTGGGTCGCCACGCACGCCTCCTGCCGAGCCGCCACCCAGTCGGTGGCCCAGCCCTCGAACGCCGCGTCGACGGTCCGATGAGCGGCCAAGGCCGCCCCGATGCCGCTGCCCTGCATCGCCGCCCGGACCTCCTCGCGCGTCGTGTCGTCCCAGGTCCCCGCGAGCGCCTGCGCATCGATGTCGCAGCGCACCGAAGCATCGTCGCTCGGCGCCAGCGCGAGAGTGGTGCCCACGGTGAGCAACAGCCCGGCACCGATGCCCAGCCCTACCCTCCACCGTCGACGAGCGCGGAGGTGGCCCTCGATCGTCAGGACCAGCGCCTCGACGCTGGGGAAGCGATCCTCGGGCCGCGGTTGGAGCCCCCGCAGCAACACCCCGCGCAACCATGCGGGGATGCGAGGCAACGACGCGTGGGTGTTCGTGGCCCGGAACGTGGGCGGGCGGGCCTCCCCCGTGAACAACCTGCCCCCCGAGAACGGACGCTCGCCGTAGAGCGCCTCGTACAGCGCCACGCACAGGCTGAACTGATCGGCGCGCGCGTCCACGGGCATGCGCCCGGCCTGCTCGGGAGCCATATAGGCCGGCGTCCCCATCATGGTCCCCGTCCGGGTGATCCGCTGCCCCAGCACGCCGTCCGAGCTGCCGTCGTGGCGCTCGTCCGCCGAAGGCTCATCGGGCACGGTGGCGAGCCGAGAGCGAAGGCTGGGTGCCCCGTCGTCCGAAGCGAGCCCCTCGCCCGAGCGCTCGCGCGCGAGGCCGAAGTCGAGCACGCGCACCCGGGCCTCGTCGTCGAGGATGCAGTTGGCGGGCTTGAAGTCGCGATGCACGATCGCCACGGCGTGCGCCGCAGCCAGCCCCCGTCCCGCTTGCAGGTACACCGCCAGGCACTCTCGCCACGGGTGCGGCTGCCGATGCCACTGCTGCAGCGTGCGGCCGCGGACCAGCTCCATCGCGATGAACACCCGCCCGTCCGCCTCCCCTGACTCGAACACCTGCACGACGTTGGGATGCGACAGGCGGGCCAGCGCGTGCGCCTCGCGAACGAGCCGTTTTTGGTGCGCTCCGCCCCTCGCGTCGCGCAGCACCTTGAGCGCGACCGGGCGATCGAGCTGCGGATCGTGGGCCTCCAGCACCGTCCCCATCGCGCCTCGGCCCAAGCGGCCGACGATGCGAAAGCGACCGAGCGTCGGCGGCGCGACATCGTCGTCGAACAACGCCGAGAACACCTTCGTCTTGTCCACCTTGCGCAGCCCCAGCTGCGGACGCGGCTGAACCTCGCCCGTCCCGGGGGTCCCCACGGACTCGCTGGTTTCGTTGGTCATCGGACGGAGATGAGGACGGGAGGTGGCCACTTGATCGTACCAGTCTGCGATGCGGCAGCGCCCCGCGGGGAGGCCGACATTCGCTCGCGACCTCGTGTCGTTCCGGGTGCCGAACTCGAAGCAGCCCGGCGGTCGGCGAAAGGTCGTCGGAGCCCCCGGCGAAAACGTTGATCCGCGACGCAGGGAAAGCCTCTCCGTGTCGAGGTTCCGCTTGGGCTGTCCGAATCGGGCGAAGGCTGTTCCCCCGTTCGGAAAATAATTTCGATCGGGGTGGTACCGTGCCCAGGTGCCGAGCGACGCAGAGCTGCTCACCGAGTGGCGGGCCGGGGAGGCCAGTGCAGGCCAGGCGCTATTCGAACGCTATTTCGACCAGGTCACGCGGTTTTTCATCAACAAGATCCCCGACGACCACGAGGACCTGATCCAGGAGACCTTCATCGCCTGCGTGAAGGGGCGTGACCGGCTGCGACGAGACACGCGATTCCGCTCCTACCTGTTCAGCACGGCCTACAACGTGCTCAAGAAGCACTACGGTCGCATCTGCGACCCGCGGATGGCCCAGCCGCTCGAGTCGCAGTCGGCCGAGGATCTCTCCCCCGGCCCCAGCACGCTGCTGCGGAACGACGAGCGCGCGCGACTTCTGCTCGAAGCCCTGCGTCGCATCCCCCTGGAGCAGCAGGTGGTGCTGGAGATGACCTACTGGGAGGGCATGTCGTCGGCGGAGATCGGCGAGGTGCTGGGGCTGCCGTCCGCCACGGTACGGACTCGAGCCTACCGGGGGCGGGACAAGCTCTTGGATCTGCTGTCTCGAGCCGCCGAGGGCGAGGACGATCGGGCCCTGGACCCGCAGCGCCTCGACGCCCTGGCCAGCCGGGTTCGCGGGTTGATGGACGGCGAGCTCTAGGCTCTCAGTATTCGTCGTGCCGCTTGACCCACTCCATCGCCCAGCGCAGGCCCTGCTCGTCGCGCCCCTTCGCGGTGAGGTCGAGCCAGTGATAGGTGCCGTTGAGCGTGTCGAGCCCGCGAGTATAGGTCGAGTAGGTGTGGAAGACTTCGCCGTCCTGCCGAATGAACGCGCTCGCGCCCGGCATCTCGCGCCCCCCGACCGGCTTGGTGCCGAAGTTGTAGACGAGCCCGTCGCCTTGCGCCTCGTCCTCGGTGAAGGTCACCGCGAACTCGCGATTGAAGCCGTTGTCCCCCGCGCTGACCCAGGGAAAGCGCCAGCCCATGCGCTCGGCGTAGCCGGAAAGCGTGGCCACGGGCGCGGTGGAGACCGCCGCGAAGGCCGTGTCCCGAGCCCGCAGGTGGGGCCGCATGGCGTCGAAGTGGTCGGCCCAGAAGGTGCAGCTGGGGCAGCCCTGCTCCCAGTCGGCGCCGAACATGAAGTGATAGACCAACAGCTGACTCGAGTCGCCGAACAGGTCGACCAGGCGGCGGGGGCCATCGGCGCTGTCGAACACGTAGTCGGTCTCGATCCGCCGCCAGGGCAAGGCCCGACGGGCGGCGCTCAGCTCGTCGCGTAGTCGGGTGAGCTCCTTTTCGCGGGCCATGAGCTCGAGCCTCGCCGCGGTCCACTGCTCTTTGCTGGTAATTTCGTGCGCGTCCGCCATGACCGATGGCTTAGCGCCCCCGCGACGAAGGTGGGAGTAACAATACGGGCGGGATACTCCTGGACCGCCCGCAATCGACACGATGGACTCCGCGATCAACACCGCGGCCCGGGCTCTGGCCGCGGGCGACCCCCTCGCGGCCCTCGACCTGGTCGCGCTGCGGCAGGACGCTCCCGGGCTGGCCCTGCGGGGCGTGGCGATGGCCCAGCTCGGCGAGCTGGCCCGGGCCAAGCAGCTGCTTCAGCAGGCCACCGACCGCTTCGACGAGGCCGAGACGCTGGCCCGAGCCCGGTGTGTCACCGCGTGCAGCGAGGTCGCGCTAGCGATGCGGGACCTCGGACCCCATGAGGATCTGCCCGACGCCATCGCCGTGTTGGAGTCCGGGGGCGACCACGCCAACGCCACGCACGCGCGGCTGCTCGAGCTGCGTCGCATGCTGCTGCTCGGGCGCATCGACGAAGCCGAATCGCAGCGGCAGCGCCTCGAGATCGAAGGGATGCCGCCGGCCTTGGGCGCCATTGCGGAGCTGGCCACGGCGGAAATTGCCATGCGGCGGATCCAGGCGCGGGCCGCCGCCGCCGCGGTGGACGAGGCCCACGAACAGGCGCTGCGGGCCGGGATCCCAGCGCTCGTCGCCGAGACCGAGTCGGCCCGGCAGCGACTACGCCAACCCGCCGCGCGGACCCCTTCGCCCGAGGGATTGCGTCCGCTGCGGCTGCCCGAGGTGGAGGACCTGCTGGCCTCCGAGGGCTTCGTCGTCAACGCCTGTCGGCGCACGGTGGGCATGGCATCGGACCTCATCTCGCTCGCTCGACGGCCCGTGCTCTTCGAACTCGCCGCGAGCCTCGCGTCCGCCTGGCCCGAGGCCGTCGACCGCGAGACGTTGGTCCGCCTGGTGTTCGACGCCAAGGTGAGCGAGTCGCTGCGAGCCCGACTCCGCGTCGAGGTCGGGCGGCTGCGGGCGCTCCTTCGCGGGCGAGCGCTCATCGAGGCCACCGCGGACGGCTTCGCCTTGCGGACGTCGGGCGACGCCGAGGTCCACGTGCTCTACCCGCCGATCGACGGCGAACACGGGGCGGTCATGGCCTTGCTCGCCGACGGAGCACCGTGGTCGACCTCGGCCTTGGCCCTCGCCTTGGGGGTCAGCCAGCGAACGGCGCAGCGTGCCCTGTCCGAGCTCCGAGAGTCGGGCCGTGTACGCAGCATCGGGCGCGCCCGGGCCCTGCGATGGCTGGCGCCCCCCGTGCTGGATTTCACGACAGTCTTGTTACTCCCGGTCCTCGGCTGAAGGGCGCTACGCTCCGCGCACGATGTCTACCCCGACCCCCTCCCCCTCGAACGACCTGCTCATCGTGCAGCGGGAATACGGACCCTTCGACGACAAGCCCGCCAATGGCGTGACCCACGACGGACAGCGGCTGTGGGTGGGCAGCGGCGACCGGATGCACGCCGTCGATCCCAGCGCGGGCGAAGTGGTGCGGACGTTGCCGCTGTCGGCCGATGCCGGCACCGCGTTCGACGGGACGCACCTGTATCAGCTCACGGGCGACCAAATCCAAGTGGTCGAGCTCGAGACGGGCGAGGTCCAGCGCTCGATCCCGGCGCCCGGGGGTGGTCGCGACTCGGGGCTGACTTGGGCCGAGGGCACGCTGTGGGTGGGCCAGTTCCGAGACCGCACCATCATCCAGATCGACCCCGAGGACGGAGCGGTCCTCAAGACGCTGCGTTCGGATCGCTTCGTGACCGGGGTGACCTTCGTCGACGGCGAGCTGTGGCACGGGACCCTGGAGAACGAGTCGAGCGAGCTGCGGCGCATCGATCCGCACAGTGGAGCCGTGCTCCAGAGCCATCCGGCTCCGCCGGGGGTCACGATCGCGGGGCTGAGCTCGGATGGGCAGCAGTTTTTCTGCGGCAGCGGGTACGAGGGCCGCGTACGCACGATCGCCCGCCCCGAGACGACGTCGGAGTAGCCCGAAGGGTTCGGGCCTCGCGAGCTACGCCTGCCGCCGGGGCACCATCAACTGGCGTGTTCGCTGGCGCGGGCTCGAGCCAGCAGCTCGTCTCGCGTGTTCTGAGCCGGATCGACCAGCACCGCGTCGAGCAGCTCGGCCAGACAACGACCGAGACCGGGCCCCGGCTTCACCACGCCATCGGCAATGAGGTCACGCCCCTTGATCGCCAGCTCCCCCGCGCTGAGGGCCGCCCCCTGCAGGGCCGCGTGGATGGCCACCCGACGAGCGTCGTCGGCCGCCAGCAGGTCGAGCGCCGCAGGCAGGTGGGCACGAGTCAGCGTCGCCACGGCACGGCGAATCGCCTCGGGCTCGCTCGCCGCCGCCAGAGCACGCATGCCGTCACCGGTCAGGGCCAGGACCTCGGCCCGCTCGACCTTGCTCGGCTTGAGGTTCTCGATGCAGGCCTTGATGGCCCCGGCGTGCTCGCAGCCGGCGGCTGCCAGCGGCCACAGAAGCCGCGCCAGCCGAGGCGTGGGCCCACGAGGCATGGCATCCACCGCGGCGATGGCGGACTCGTAGTCGTCGTCCTGCGGAAGCGGCAGCAGAGCATGCGGCCAGATCCCCGTGCGCCACATCGGCCGCAGCCCCGCCGAGGGCCGCTCGCTGGCCAGCAGCTTGGTCAGCTCCACGTGCACCCGCTCGCGGCTGACCTTGGCCAGCACGTCCAGTGCATCGGGAATCGCGGCGGCCGTCTGCTCTTCGAGCGAAAGGCCCCGCGTGGCACAGAACCGAACCGCCCGCATCGTCCGCAGGCCGTCTTCGCGGAAGCGCTCCAGCGGCACGCCCACCGCCCGCACCACGCTCGCCTGCAGATCGGCCAGGCCGTCGAAGGGATCGGAGAAGCGCTGCTCGATGGGGTCCCACGCGAACGCGTTGACGGTGAAGTCCCGCCGCGCCAGGTCCTCGACCAGGTCGCGCAGGAAGGTGACCGACTCCGGCCGCCGACCGTCGACATAGGCTCCCTCCCCTCGGAAGGTCGTGATCTCGACGGGGTGGGTCTGGTCACCGTCGCGCACCATCACCGTGACCGTGCCGTGCTGCATCCCGGTGGGGATGGTACGGCGAAACAGCCCGATCACTTCCTGCGGCGTGGCGGAGCTGGCCAGGTCCCAGTCGTTGGCGGGCAGCCCGAGCAGCACGTCACGCACCGCCCCGCCGACCAGCACTGCGGCGTGACCGGCCTGCTGGAGCCGACGTGCCACCTCGACCACCGGTCCCGGCACGGGCGCGGCCGACAGCCGCTGCACGGCGAGCGCCTCGTCGATGGCCATCCCTACCCCTTGCACTCGGCCCAGGTCTGGCCGTGGCCGGCGTCGACCTTGAGCGGGACTTTGAGCGAGTAGGCGCCTTCCATCAGCGGCCGCGCCAGGGCGACCAGCTCGTCGACGTGCCCCTCGTCGCACTCGAAGATCAACTCGTCGTGCACGGTGAGCAGCATCTGCGCCCACGGAATCTTCGCCAGCGCATCCTCGACCGCGATCATGGCGATCTTCAGGATGTCGGCCGCACTGCCCTGAATCGGCGTGTTGCGGGCCATTCGCTCGCCGTGCTGCCGCGCGGCGCCCTTGCGGGCCAGCTCGGGGATCCGGCGCTTGCGACCGAGGATGGTCTCGGCGTAGCCGCGTGCCTTGGCGGTGGCCACCAGCTCGTTCATGTAGCGGTCGACGCCGGGGATCTTCTCGAAGTAGGCCCGGATGTAGCTGCCCGCCTTGCCCCGCGGGATGCCGAGCTGCTGCGCCAACCCGAAGGCGGTCTGCCCGTAGATCACGCCGAAGTTGACCGCCTTGGCGATGCGCCGCTGCTCGCTGCTCACCTCGCCTTCGGGCACCTCGAACACCTCGGAGGCGGTGCGGCGGTGCACGTCGACGTCGTCGACGAACGCGGAGCTGAGGTTGGGGTCGCCGCTCATGTGGGCGAGCACCCGCAGCTCGATCTGCGAGTAGTCGATCGCGACGAGGCGCTTGCCCGGTGGCGCGACGAAGGCCTCGCGGATACGTCGCCCCTCAGCGGTGCGAATGGGGATGTTCTGCAGGTTGGGGTCAGAGCTCGACAGCCGCCCCGTGGCCGCCACCGCCTGGTGGAAGCGGGTATGCAGCCGCCCCGTGCGTTGGTTGACCAGCGTGGGGAACACGTCGAGGTAGGTCCCCTTGAGCTTGGTCAGGCTGCGATAGACGAGGATGTCCTTGACGATGGGGTCGAGCAGCGACAGCTCCTCGAGCACGCGCGCGTCGGTGCTGTAGCCGGTCTTGGTCTTGCGCGTGGCCGGCAGGCCCCGCTCCTCGAAGAGCAGCTTGCGCAGCTGGATCGGCGAGTCGAGATTGAGTGCGTAGCCGGCCTCCTTCTCGACCCGCTTTTGGATCTCGGTGATGGTGGCCCCCAGCTCGGCCGCTTGTTTCTGCAGCACGGACGCGTCCAGGGTGATGCCGCGGGCTTCCACCTGCAGCAGCACGTCGACCAGCGGCTTTTCGATCGTCGCGTAGAGCTTGGTCAGCGCCTCGTCGGCGCCGTCCATCTGCTCGGACATCGCCTGGCCGAGGCCCCGCACGAGGTCGACGTGCTCGGTGAGCCACGACGCGGCGGGGGCGAACGCCAGGTCGGGCAGTCGGACCGCCTTGCGCCCCTTGCCGAGCACCTTGTCGGGCGCGCGCAGGGTGTGGCCGAGCACGTCCTTGGACAGCGCCGCCAGGGCGTGCGAGCTGCGAGCCGGGTCGAGCACGTACGACGCCAGCATCAGGTCGAGCGTCACGCCCTCGAGGGCAAGACCCGCGCGCTCCAGCGCCTGCGCCTGGGTCTTGTGGTCGTGCATGACCTTGGGCGGCGTGGTGGCGGCGAAGATGGGCTTGAGCGTCTCGAGCACCTCCGCCGCGTCGCGCTGCGTGCCTTCGACCAGGTCGCCCTGACGGTGACCGATCGGCACATAGACCGGCTGGCTCAGCTCGCCCTCGAGCCCCTCGGCGGCCAGGGCCACGCCCACCACCTCGGCTTCGAGCGCATCGTTGCCTTCGAGGGCCAGGTGCACCGCGATGCGCGTGGCCTTGGGCAGCGCCGCGACGTAGGCCTTCCACTCGTCGTCGTGCGCCGACAGCAGCAGGCGATGCGCGTCGCCAGCCGCCGCAAACCCCGAGACCGGCTCGAGCTCGGTCGCGCCGATGGTCGTCGATGCCGTGGTCGAGCGGGGCGTACCGCGGGTGGCCTTGGAGCCCAGCTCGCGCAGCACCAGCTTGAAGCCCAGTGGCTCGAAGAACGCGACGAGCGTATCGTCGTCCGGGCCGTTGTCGGCCAACGACTCCAGCGGAGCGGGCAGCTCGAGCTGGTCTTGCAGCGCCACCAGCCGTCGCGAGATGCGGGCGTCCTCGGCGTGCTCGATGAGCCGTTCGCGTCGCTTCTTCTGCTTGATGTCGGGCGCGGCCTTCAGCACCCCCTCGAGGCTCCCGTACTCGTGCAGCAGCGTGGAGGCCGTCTTGGGGCCGATGCCGGGCACGCCGGGCACGTTGTCGGAGCTGTCGCCCGTCAGGGCGAGCAGGTCGCCGAGCAACGCGGGCGGGACCCCGAACTTGGCCTCGACCTCGGGCGGCCCGACCAAGCGCTGCTTCATGGTGTCGTACAGGTAGATGGCCGGGCGCTCGTCGTCCCCGGCATCACACAGCTGCATCAGGTCTTTGTCGCTGGAGACGATGATCACCCGCTTGCCCGCGGCCTGAGCCGCCCGGGCGTAGCTGGCGATGACGTCGTCCGCCTCGTAGCCCTTGTGGTCGATGCGAGTGATGCCCATCGCATCGACGGCCTCGCGTACGAGGGAAAACTGGGGCACCAGGTCGTCGGGCGCGGGGGGACGGTTGGCCTTGTACTCGGGGTACATCTCGCGACGGCCCCCGTCGCCGCCCGCATCGAACACGGTGGCGAGCATCTCGGGGGCGTAGTCGCGGCGGGTCGCCTGCACCATGCGAACGAAGCCGTGCACCGCGTTCACGGGGCGGCCATCGGGCGCGTTGAGCATGGGCAACGCGTGATAGGCCCGGAACACGAAGTTGTAGGCGTCGAACAGGAACAGCGAGCCGGCGCCGCCGGGGGGTTTGTCCGGGGTCTGACTCATGCGGGGGTCTCCGGGTCGCGAGCGAATACGCTGGAATGGCGACGCGCGTGCAGATACCCCGCCTGCACCAGGCTGGTCACCGGGATGGCGAGCAACGCCCCCGTGAGACCGAACACGTGCTCACCCGCGAGCAGCGCGAAGATGACGAGCACGGGGTGGATATGCGCCGAATCGCCGATGATCTTGGGGTTGAGGACGTTGGCCTCGAGCAGGTGGATGCCCGCGATCCAGGCCAGGATGCCGATGGCGGGGCCGAAGCCGTCGCTCAGACCGTCCCCCGAGGACACCAACGCGATCACCACGATGGGGATCGACGAGATGATCGTGCCGAAGATCGGGACGAGGCTGAACATTCCGGCAAGCAGGCCCAGCAAGAAGCTGTACTTGATCCCGAAGATCACCAGGCCCACGAAGGTGAGCGCGCCGTTGACCAGGCAGATCAGCAGCTGGCCGCGGATCACCCCACCCAGGCCGCGGTCCATGCTGACCCACAGCTCCTCGAACTGACCGCGATACTCGAAGGGCACCAGCGATCGAATGAAGCGGTTGACCCGGTCGACGTCGACGAGCACGAAGGCCGCGATCATGAAGGTGATGACGAAGCTGGTCAGGAAGCTCGTCACGCCACGAATGAAGGACTGGGCGAAGGCACCGATCTTGGACGTGAGGTCGGAGCCCTGGCTGGCCAGGTAGGCGCGCAAGGTGTCGCCGAGATCGGGTGCCTCGGCTTGTTCTTCGGCGGGCGGACCCAGGGCCCAAGTCCCGTCCGAGTGCTGCTCGGCCTGTAGCTGCACCCCCTCGAGGTCGAGCCGCCACGAGCCATCGGGCAGCGGCTCGGCAATGATCTCCGTGTGCGGGAGTACGGCCGGCTTCCCCGACTCCGGCTTGGTCACGATGTCACTGAAGGTCTCGTCGACCCACTCGGACGCCTTGGGCAGCCACTCCTCGTTGAACTTGGCCGCGGCGGCAGGCAGGCCGTCGCGCAGCTTGGCCATGTCCTTGACGACGGCGGGAATGAGGAAGCCGATGACCCCCCCCAAGACGCCGAGGATGGCCAGGTACATCAAGATGACGGGCAGGACCCGACCGATGCGCGGCTGCAGGCGGGCCACGGTGGGCGCGAGCAGGTAGGCCAGCAGCATCGCGAAGACGAAGGGCAGCACGATGCCGCGGAACAGCACCACCACCAGGACGGCAAAGCCCAAAAAGCCCCACAGGCGGCCGAAGCGACGCAGGGTGGCCAGGATGGTGTCGGGGCGGCGGCGGATGCCGGTCCGCGATGCGCCCGCTTGAGACGCGCTGGCTTGAGACGCGCCCGCCTGCGACGCGCCGGGTTGGGGTTCGTCGGCCACGCGCTATGCCCTTCCTTGATCGACCACGCGGAACTCCGCGCGCACGCTGCCGGAGGCGGCGACCCGCCCCTCCTCGGAGGCGCTGTCCCAGGCCCCGCACGACTGGCAGCGGTATCGGAAACGTTCCATCCTCGTGCCGCAGCGACGGCACGAGAGCCGAGGCACGGCCGTCTCGCCCATGGCCGCCTCGCGGGCGGCGTCGCGCTGGCCTCGGAGCAAGCGCAGCCGCACCAGCTGCAAGCGCGCCGCGGTGCTGGACTCGGCCACGCGCTCGAGGGCCGCCGCCGCCTGCTCGGGATGTTGCCGCGCCACCAACGGGGCCACCGCGACGATCAGCTGGGCCGAGCGGGTGGTGCGAAGCGAGGCGAGCATGCGCTCGACCAAGTCGGGCACCACCCCTTCTTCGGTGGCCCACTGCCAGGCCTCGGGCACCACCACGTGCGACGCGGCGGGCAGCATCTCCCACGAGTGCTGCCAGGCTTCCATCGCCAGCTCGGGCTCCCCCGCCGCCGACTCCACGCGGGCCTTGGCCGTCCACACATGGCTGCTGTCGGGCGCCAGCTCGGAGGCTCGCTCGACGAGTTTTCGGGCCTTGCGGAAATCACCTTCGGACATCGCCACGTCGGCTTGCCCGGCCAGCGCATGACCGCGGCCGATCTTGCTCTCGCGTCGGCGACGACCTTCGACCAGCTTCTCGTGGCGCTCCCAGGCGGCGGCCGCTCGCTCCCACGCGCCCGCCTGCTCGAGCGCCTTGGCCAGCGACTCGAGCGTGGCGACCGAGCGCGGGGCCAGGCTGATGGCCCGCACCAGGGCCCCGACCGCCGCTCGCTCGTTGCCCTGGGCCAGAAGATCCCGCCCGAGACCGACCAGCGCCGCGACCCGCAGCTCAGCGGGCAGCGTGGCCGAGGCCAGCACCGTGCGGTGGATCGCCTTGGCCCGCTCGACTCGACCACGACGGCGATCGAGGGCCGCGAGGGCCAGGAACACGGTGGAGTCCCCGGGCTCGACCTCGGCCACCCGCTCCAGCTCACGGGCGACATTCTCCAGGTCGCCCTCCGCCAGCTCGTACAAGGTACGACTTCGACGGATGAGCGCCTCGGTGACCTGACGACGTGGGGCGACATACCACCACCCCCCGGCAAAGCCCGCGGCCAGGCACAGCAGCGCCAATAGCAGGCTGGTCACGTCCGAGCGCCTCCTGGGCCTCGGCCCTCACCCCGGCCTCGATCGACGCCGCGCAGCTCGTCTCGGCGTGCTTGGGCCTGCTCGCGGTGGAGCTTCTCGGTCATCACCTTCTTGGTGCCGGTCTCGATGTGCGCCTCGGCGGCGAGGATCTCGTCCTCTTCGTGCTGCCGCAGCGGCAACGTTCGAAGCTCCAGGACCTCGCGCTCGAGCTCGCGGACGCGCCGTTGCATCAGGGCCGCGCCCCGAATGCGAAACGGAGCCCGTATGGCGGCCACGCCCAGCAGGGCCACCGCAACGACCCAACCTCCCAAAAGCACCGCGAGGTTCACCTCGTAGCGCACATGGGGCAATGGTTCGATCAGATCGAGGCGGGGTACGGCGAGTTCGATCTCGACCCAGGCCGCGTTGGACTGGAGAGTATTCGACGCCCACACCACCCCGATGATGAGCAGCGCCAAGCTGACGCCGAGGTAGACCTTGCCGAGCAACGACACCGGGTGCCGCGAACATAGCAAGGGGTGTATGCTCTGGCCATGGCAGCCGATCGCGAGCGTTTACACGCCGCCGTCTCCCAATCCCGAATTTCCCCTACGAGCCCCGCGGGACCAGCGTGGCTCGGACGCCTGTGGGTACCCCTCGTTGGCCTGGCCGTCGGCATCGGCGTCGGAGTCGGGTGCGCGACGTCCGACCAAATGCTCGAGAAGCGACGCCTCGAAGAAAAGGGCACCGAGTGCCGACCGGGTATCGAAGAGGACTGTTATGGCGGCCCAGATGGGAGCCTCGGTCGCGGCGCGTGCCAAGCCGGCCGACGGGTCTGTAAAGAGGACGGAACCCTCGGCACCTGCAGCGGCGAGATCGTGCCCGTCGCCGAGCTGTGCAACAACGTCGACGACGACTGCGACGGCATCGTCGACAACGGCTTCGAGCGCGACGGAGCGCTGTGCGAGTTCGCCAGCGCCAAGGGCGTTTGCCGCACCCAAGGCAAGTGGCACTGCTCCGCCGACGGCACCAGCTCCCAGTGTGACGCGGCCATCGTCGAGCCCACCCCCGAGGTCTGCGACACCCTCGACAACGACTGCGACGGCGAAGTCGACGAGGACGCAGTTCCCGAGGCCGAGAAGGAATGCTCGACCGGCAAGGCGGGAGTCTGCGGCGCGGGCACCAACACCTGCGTCAACGGCCGCGTCCGCTGCGTGCAGAACGTGCAGCCCGGCCCGGAAATCTGCAACGGCTATGACGACAACTGCAACAACCAGATCGACGAGGACTGCGTAAAGCAGTAGCGCACGGCCTCCTCCCCTACCCAGAGCCCATCTCGCCACCCGTCCGTGTCGTCCGGCACGCGAGGGTCGCGAGATGGGCTCTGGCGCGTTCAGGGCATCACGCGCTCGCGCTTGCACCGCGGCCGCGTTCGATGTTTCCCGGCGTGCTCCCGTGGCGTTTGACCGGCTGACCGCCGGGTCCCTACCATCAGGTCTGCGGCGCTCCGCCCGGCGCTGTCCCAAGCTCCATTCGAGCGCAGCCGGCCGTCGCTCCCCCCCCCGCCCCGCCGATGATCGATTCCAACCTGACCGACACCCTCGTCGAAGAAGAGGCCCCCGAAGAGGGCGTCGAAGAACGCCTCGCCTGGCTCATCTGTATTGGATCGCCCGAGGACAAGTTCGTGTCGGCGGGTCGGGTCCTGCCGCTCGAGGGCCCGCACACGATCACCTTCGGTCGGGGCGAGGTGTCCGAGGGCCTGGCGGTCATCGAAGAAGGCAAGAGCTTCCGCGTGGGCATCCCCTTCGGGTGGGTCAGCGGCCGCCATGCCGAGCTGAAGGTCACCGAAGAAGGCCCGGGTCTGCGCTTCACCCTGCGCGACGTCGGCAGCCGAAACGGTACGCTGGTCAACGGCGTACGCATCAACCAAGAGGTTCAGCTGCGGCCCGCCGACGTGTTCGAGGTCGGGCGCTCGTTCTGGACCGTGCGCGAGGTGGGGCTCCGCAAGCTCCGGGCGCACAAGCTCAGCGAGCTCGATCCCACGGGCACCTGCAACCCGCACCTGCACCACATCCATCGCACGCTGCATCGGCTGGCCCAGGCCACCATTCCCATCGTGCTCCGCGGGGAGACGGGCACGGGCAAGCAGTACCTCGCCAAGGCGATCCACGCCGTCAGCGAGCGCAAGGGCCCCTTCGTCTGCGCCAACCTCGGAGCCCTGTCCGACGACCGCGTCGAAGAGGTGCTGTTCGGGGGCAACGGCGCGCAGGGGCTGTTCGAGAAGGCCACCGAGGGAACGCTGATGCTCGACGAACTCGGCGAGCTGACCCCGTCGGTGCAGGGCAAGCTGCTCTCCGCGCTCACCGAGGGCCGAGCGGCGCGCAAGGGTGAGCAAGCGGCTCGCACCTTCGACGTGCGGCTGGTCTGCGGGACGCTCCACGACCTGTCGCGCATGGTCGAGATGGGCCGTTTCCGCGCGGATCTGTACTCCCGCCTGGCGGGGTTCGTGGCCGACCTGCCGCCGCTGCGGGCCCGCCGTGAAGACCTGGGGCTGCTGACGCGCTCGATCGTTCGCGATCTGCAGCGCGAGGGTCGACCGGTTCGAATCACGTCGAACGCGTTTCGCCGCATGCTGACGCGGGCGTGGCCGTTCAATATCCGCCAGCTCCGGCAGACGCTCACCACGGCGAGCTTGCTGGCCAGCGGCGACGGGACGATCACCGCCGACGCGCTGGCCGAGATCCTCGATCAGGACGACGGGCTGCCCGAGAGCCCGGACGGGGTCCGCCAGCTTCGCACGGAGCTGCTGCAGCATCTGGCCGAGCACCAGGGTGACACCGATACGGTGGCGCGGATGATGAATCGCGACCCGTACCAGATCCATCGCTGGCTGCAGCGCTTCGATCTGGAGCCGGATTCGTTCAAAGAGTAGAGCGCATCAGCTCGGCTCTGCGCCCGACGGGCGGCGTGTTGGTGCTGGGGCGCGGCGGAGAGCTGAGTTCTCCGCTTCGAGTTGTGGGGAGTTATTGGCGTGCCGGTCTGGGGGGCGCCTGTTCGCCGGATTGAGTATTCCGGCCGTGCTCAAACAGTGGTTTCACTCCTAGCCACAGCGTACCTACGCGCAAGAGCTTGGTGGACTCCGTTGGGGTGTGGGCGAGTCGCTACCAAAACTGCGCGCGCCCGGAATACTCAACCCGACGACGGCTCCCAAATGGCTCGGTGCAACTGGGCCGATCCATAGGGGCGGGTTTTGGGTTGGTGGCGCGCCTCGGGTTGGGCCAACGTTTTGGACGAGGTGATCTGCCAAGAAGTGGCCAATGAAGAGCCTGGACTGGCCGATTCGATGGTGGTCGGAGGAAGCGACGCTCGCCCACGCCGAAAGCAACGAACGAGGAACGAGATATCGGACGTTGGGAGTGAGGCGTTCGAGGCCATGGCTGCGAACAGGTAAAGGCGCTAGCCAACCCGAGTGCGGGCGACGGGAGCCAAGTCTTCGAGGCTAAAGGTAGTAGCGAAGCCCGAACGCCAACCCCCGAATGAGAAGTGCCCGGCGAGGAAGCTGGCATGCGACCAAATAATATGACGAAGACTCACGAACCTAGGGCGCGTCGCCGACCCGAAACCCGCCCCCTCCGGATCGGCCCAGCTACACCGAGCAATCTGGGAGCCGTCGTCGGGTTGAGTATTCCGGGCGCGCGCAGTTTTGGTAGCGACTCGCCCACACCCAATCGCGGTCCACCAAGCTCTTGCGCGTACGTACGCTGTAGCTAGGAGTGAAACCACTGTTTGAGCACGGCCGGAATACTCAATCCGGCGAACAGGCGCCCCCAGACCGGCACACCAATAACTCCCCACAACTCGAAGCGGAGAACTCAGCTCTCCGCCGCGCCCCGAGACCTGCACACCACCGCCCCCAAACGCGCACTCAACCACGAAAAAGGGCGAGCCCCTGAAGGCCCGCCCTTTCCGCTCAATTCGAGCCCCCTACCCCAGCTGCTCGAGCTGAGCCGCGAGCTCGGGATGATCGGCATCCTCCTCGAGCCCCCGTCGCAGCATGGCGCGGGCCTTCGGCGTCTCGTCGAGCGAAAGGTGCGCCCGAGCGAGGTTGACGTAGATGTCACCCCGCCGAAGCAACCCGGAACGATCGGCATTCTGCAGCAACATCGTCCGGTAGATCTTCAGCGCATCCTTCCAGTTCTCCTGCTGCTCATGCAGCCCACCCAGCGCCATCAACGTCTCCACGTTCGTCGTGTCGATCCGATACGCCTCCATGAGCTGCTCGCGAGCCCCGTCGTTGTCCCCCTCGCTCAGCGCGATGCGAGCCATCCGGGTGAGGTAGTGCCCGAGGATCTTGGAGCGCTTGCCCGCCCGCACGACCTCGATGAGCCACGCGTACATGCCCTTGGCGTCCCCGTACAGCTCCGCCTGGAACAGCCCGTCCGCGATGCGGCGGTTGAGCTCGACGTCGTCCTGCACCTTCTCGTACATCTCGTGCAGCACGTGCAGCGCCGTGTCGGTGTCGCCGAGCTTGCCCATGAGCAGGTCGACGCGCTCGAGCTCGAGGGCTCGACGCGCCCCGTCGTCTTGCTCGGCCGCGGCCTGGCGCTGGAGTAGCTCGGCCACCTGGTCCCAGCGCTCCTCCGCCCGCGACAGCTTCATGAGCCCGTCGATGGCGGGGGTGCTGCCCGGGTCGAGCGCGAGGGCCCGCTCGAGGTGCTCTCGGCGACGAGCGTCGTCGTCCTCGCTGAGTGCGGCCAGCCGCAGCTGGAGCGCAGCCCCCTCTTCACCCTGGGGATCGAGGGCCGCGGCCTTCTCCAGGGTCTCGCGCATGCCATCGTCGTCGCCCCGGGCGTCGTAGACCGAGGCCAGGGACAGCAGCGCGGGCACATAGCCGGGGTCGACCTCGAGCAGCTGCTGGAGGATCGACTCGGCGCGCTCGCTGTCGTCGAGACGCTCGGCCAGCAACGCGGCGAGCCGCGAGGCGATCTGGCGGTAGCTCTCGGCGTCCCCGGCATCACGGGCCCGATCCATGCGGGACTGCAGCAGCTCGCTGAGGTCGACGAAGCGCTCCTCGGCGGTGAGCAGGCGATCGAGGCCCTCTTCGGCGCCCGAGTGACCGGGCTGCTCCATCAGCACGGCCTGCAGCCGCTCGATGGCCTCCCCCGGATCTTCGAGGCGCGTCTCGGCGACCTCGGCCAGGTCGAGCAGCACCGCCACCCGATCTTCACCCTCGGCCGCGTCGTAGCGCCGCTCGAGGGTGTCGCGCACGTCGTCCCAACGCTCGAGCCGACGCAGCAGCGCCTCGAGCTCGCGCAGGGCGGGCAGATCGTCCGGCTTGTCGTTGACCATGTCCTGGTAGGTCACGATGGCGTCGTCCGCCCGATCGAGCGCATCGACGAGCACGTTGGCGAGCCGGTAGCGAAGGTCACGGCGCTCGTCCGCGTCCTCGGCGATCATCACCCGCCGCGACAGCGCCTCGGCCAGCTTCTCGTTGTCGCCCGACGCACCGAGCAGGGACAGCAGCTTGTTCCAGCCGTCGGCATGGGCCTCGTCCTGGCCGATGACCTGCTCGAGGTCCTCGATGGCCAGCGCGGTCTCGACCAGCGAGACCTCGGCGACTTGGGCCGCTTCGTACCAAAGAGCGGCGGCCGCATCGGGGTTGGGCTGCACGTTGGCGTTCTGCGTCAGGGCGTCGTGGAGGATCTGCGCGTCGCCGTGGGCTCGCGCCGCCTCGACCCGCAGCTCGAGCGCCTCGGGCTGCTCGGCGTTGTCCTCGAGCACGCCGTCGAGCACGGTCAGCGCCCGCGCCCCGTCCCCGAGCTCACGCAGCAGCAGCGTGGCCGTCTGCAGCGCGAGCGGCCCGGTGGTGCGGCCCTCCTCTTGCCCGGCGGCAATGGCCGCGAGCATCAGCTCGACCGCCTGCGGCAGGGCGCCGTGCTCCTTGCCGAGCGCGATGACTCGCCCCAGCCCGGTCGCGGACTCGGGGTCCACGGCCAGCAGGGCTCCCCAGGTCTCGAGGGCTTGCTGCGGCGTCCCTCCGCCCGCGTCGAAGAGCCCACCGAGCTGCTCGAGCAACCCGAGCCGGTCGCCATCGTCGGCCTGCGCCAAGCGATGCTGAACGACGCGGGCCTGCCCGGCCAGGTCCTCGGTGCTCTGGTAGACGCCGTCGAGGGCGTCGAGCAGCGCATCGGGAGCCGGGCCCTCGGTCTGCGCCAGCACCGACTCGAGGCCAGTGATCGCCACCGCCCCCGCGCCCTGCTCGAACGCGTCCCGGTAGGACTCGAGCGCACCGGAGTGATCGCCCAACACCAGCTGGGCCTCACCGTGGCGCGCCATGAGTCCGGCTCGCTCTTGGTCGTCTTCACTGAGCCGAACGGCCTCGCGCAGCGCATGCTCGATGGCCTCGTTGTTCTGCACGATCCGACCCAGACGCTCGACCTCGGAGCAAATCTCCATGGTCGCCAGGCCCTCTTCGACCAGCGGCGTGAGCAGCCCGAGCGCACGCCCGGCGTCGCCTTGCACGTCCTCGGCGAGCTTGGCCGCGTTGGAGGCCAGCATGACTCGCGCTTCGGGATCGCGATCGGCCTGCGCCGCCCGACCGGCGAGGTCGTCGACGTGCTCGCCCGCCGTGCCCAGCTGCACCGCGAGCTGCCCCGCCTGATCCAGCACGGGCGACAGCTCATTGGGCTCGACCACGTCGATGAGTGCCCGCTGGGACTCCAGCGAACCGGCGACGTCACCGAGCTGCTCGAGGCGAACGCTCGCCAGGCGGCGCAGCGACTCCGCTTGATCGACCGGGTCGGAGGTCAGCGAAGCCCGGGCGGCCAGCACCTCGGCCAGCTCCGAGAAGCGACCCACCGCCTCGAGCGGCGTCATGACCAGGGTGCCCGCCGACTCGAAGTGGTCCTCGGTCTTGGCCAGCGCCACGAGGTCTTCGAGCGCGCCGCTCTGCCCTTGCACGATCTGCAGGACCTCTTCGTAGCGCTCGAGCGCACTGGGTACGTCGTCGAGCGGCCCGGCCAGGATTCGCGCCGCGCTGAGCACCAGCTCGGCCTTCGGGTCGGGGTCTTGGGCGAGCTCGGCCCGCTCCGCCAGCACGTCGGTGGCCTCGGCGTGGCGTTCCTCGGCCACCAGCGCGTCGGACAGCGCCGCCAGGGCCTCGCCGTCGCCTTCGGCCTCCATCAGCAGCTCGCGAAGCACGTCGATCTCGGACGCGCGATCCTGCCGGGAGTCCCGCTGCAGCCCCGCCAGGCGCATTCGCAGGTCGCGACGCTCCTGCTCGTCCTCGCTGGCGTCGACCTGACGCCGCAGGATCTCGATGAGTTCGTGGATGGCGTCGCGGTTGGCGTAGGCCTGGGCCAGACGCTGCAGCGCCTCGCGATCGTTGGGCTCGATGTCCAACAGGTCGCGCCACCCCTGCTCCGCGTCCTCGGCCCGGGCCAGCACGTCCTCGAGCAGCACCGCCAAGCGACGCAGAAGCTCCACGCGCTGCTCGTCCTCGTTGGCGACGCGGGCCCGGATCACCAGGACCTCGCGCAGCTCCTCGTGGAAGCCGAGCTGCTGCAGGCAGGTATCGAGCAGCTCGAGCGCGGGCTCGTGCTCGGAGGACAGCTCGAGGGCGCCGTGCAGGATCTCGACGGCGGAGCCGAGCTCGGTGGCGTCGTGCAGGATGCCCGCCGCCCGCACCAGCAGCGCGAGTCGACGGTCGATGTCGTTGCTCAGCGCGTCACCCTGCGCCGCGGACACGAGCGCGTCGGCCAGCGCGATGCCCAGCCCGAGCACCTCGGCCACTCGACCCACCTCGGCGTCGAGAGTGGCCAACGCTTCCTCGGGACCCGGCTCGCTGAGCGCACGGCACAGCGCCCGGAAGGCGGCCTCTTGGGTGTCCTGCGAGCGCAGCAACAGCGCCGCCATCTCGCGATACAGCTCGTGCCGCACCACGGGATCATCGGCGTGGGACAGCTGCCACTCGTCGATCTCGACGATGCGTCGCACGTTGCCCTGCCGCTCGTAGATCGGCCGCAGGATGGACAGGATGCGGGGTCGCAGCCCGCGGCGCATCTCGGCGATGCGCTCGAGTCGAAGCACTGCCTCGGGGTCGTCGACCAGCTCGCCCAGCATCGCCTCGAGGGTGTCGACGGCAGCGTCGGGGTCGTCGATGAACTGGTCTTGGACGTCGGCGATCTGCGAGTGGATGCTGTTGCGGTTGACCGCGTCCTCGGTGCGATCGAGGCGGTCCCGCAGCAGTTCGATGAGTTCCGGCCAGCGCTGGGTCTCCTCGTAGATCTGCTCCAGTCGGTTGCGCGACAGGTCGTGCTCGGGCTGGATCTCGAGGATGCGCTGGTAGGCCCGGCCCGCCTCGTTGGCGTCGTCGAGCATCTCCTGCGACAGCGTGGCCAGCTTGCGCAGCAGGTCGATCTGCCGCGATTCCTGCATCGCGTTGTCGACCTCGCGCCAGTACGCGACGCCCAGCTCCTTCCACATCTCTGCCTGCGTCAGCGAGGACTCGAGCGCGGGGAAGATGGATTGGTCGTCGGGTCGCGCCTCGAGCAAGCGCTGCAGCAGCGGCACCGCGCGCTCGGGCTGGCGCAACGAGCCGGACCACAGCTCGGCCGCTTCGCGCACGATCTCGAGCATCTCTTCGCTGTCGTCCCCCGCCCCGTCCCCCGAGACGTACTCGGTCAGGGCATCGGCGTAGCGATCGACGCGGCTGAGCACGCCGGCCAGGCGCGCGAGCTGGTCGCGAACCCGACGCTCGTGGGGCTGCTCTTTGAACAAGCGGCCGTAGCTTTCGAAGGCCTTGTCGAGGTCCTCGAGCTGCTCCTCCTCGATCTGAGCGATGCGCAGCAGAAGCCGCACGCGCTCGTGCTCGCCCTCGGCGTCCTCGAGGCGAATCTCCTGGATCTGGATCAACCGATTCCAGTCGGCCACCGCGGCGAAGACCGGCTCGAGCATCTCCGCGACGCGGGTGCGCATGGAGGTGTCTTCGAGGTAGCGACCGAGTTCCTCGGTGCCCACCGCGTGGTCGGGGTCGAGCCGCAGCGCGGTGCTCAGGTGACGGATGCCCTCCTCGGGATCGTCGAGCTTCTCGCCATACAGCCGCCCCAGACGAAGGTGGATGTCGACCGCCTCGCGCCCCTCCAGTCGGCCGAGCTTGCGGTTGAGGTGCCCCGCCAGCTCGCGGTAGCGCCCCGTCGCCTCGTAGAGCGGCTCGAGCACTTCTTGCACCTCGGGCTGCTCGAGCGCGCTGCTCGATAGGCGCTCGTAGAGCCGAATCGCATCCTCGGGTCGCTCGAGGCTCACCCGATAGATCTCGGCCGCCCGCATCAGCAGGTTGTCGCGGTCGTCGCCTTCGTCGCTACGATCGGCCTGGCTGACGAGCAGCTGGGCCAGCGAGTCGTAGTCGTCCTGGCGCAGGTAGATGCTCTCCAGCGACTCGGTCGCGGCCGGATCACCCGGGGCCAGATCCAAGACGCGCTCGTAGGCGGTCCGGGCCTCGGGCAGCTGCTCGAGTCGCTGCAGCGCCACCTCGCCCATCGCCCGCAGCACCCGCTGCTGGAGATCGGAGTCGAGGATGTGGTCGACCGTCTGTCCGTAGGCCTCGAGCAAGGCCTGAGCCCGGTCGTCGTCGGCCCCCAAGCGGGCGACCTTGTCGAGGATCTCGGCCAGCTCGGGCTGGTCGGCGGCCTCGGCCATCGCCTCGCACAGCACCCCGAACGCGCGCTCGGGGTCGCCGATGCGCTCCTCTTGGGTGGTCGCGACGCGCAGCAATGCCTGCAGACGACGGCGCCCCGAGGGCTGCTTGCGCGCCTGGAGTTCCTCGAGCTTGAGCAGCGCGGGCCAGTTCTCCTCGCCCTCGTAGATCGGCATCAAGATGCGGATCGCTCGCTCGTGGGTGTCGTCGTCCTCGAGGTAGCCATCGACGGCCTCGCGCGCCGCCTCGTCTCGAGGCGCCAGGTCGAGCACGCGCTTGAGCAGCTCGAGCGCATCGTGGCCGCGGCCGAGCGGACCGCCCACCACCTGGGCGGTGCGGGACAGCAGCTCGACGCGATGGCCATCGTTGTCGGCCAACGCGGTGAGACGCCGCAGGCCCTCTTCGACGTCGGGCCAGCGCTCGAGCCCCTGGTTGAGCTCGACCAAGCTGGACAGGGCGTAGGCCGTGTCTTCGCGCCCGACCTTGAGATCGAGCACCGACTGGAACGCCGCGATGGCCCGGTGGGCGTCTTCGAGGTGGTCCCGCTGGATCTCACCGATCTGCCGCCACGTGGGCGCGCGCAGCCGCGGATCGGGCGTGACCCCGATGCGATGCTCGAGCACCTCGCAAAGCCGCTCCCACTCTTGCTCCTCGAGGAACAAGCGCTCGAGGGTCTCGAGCGAGCGCGGGTTGTCGGCCTCCATGTCGAGCACTTCGCTGTGGGTCAACGCCGCCCCGACACGGTCGCCGAGCTCTTCTTGGATCTCGGCGATCTCGAGGCGAATGCGGACCTGCTCGTCGGGGGAGTCCACGAAGCGCAGCAGCGCGCGCTTGGCCTCGATGAGGGCCACGCCGTCGCCCGCCTCGAGATGCAGCCGACACAGGGCCTCGACCGCGCGATGGGCCAGGCCGGCATCGGGGGGATCGAGGTCCAGCAGGTCACCGTAGGCCTGCCGCGCCGCCTCTTGGTCCTGGATGTGCTCGTCGAGCAGCAGCGCGATGCGGTGGGTGAAGTCGATGCGCTGCGCCCGGTCGAGGTGCTCGGTGGCCAAGGCCTCGCGCCAGATGGTGACCAGATCGGCGGGGCGCTCGAGGGCCAAGCCGAGGCGCTCGACGTGCTCGCGGGTGTCCCGACGACGCACGTCCATGCCGAAGGCCTCGCGCATCGAGGCCAGCGCGGTATCCGGGTCGCCGAGCTCTTGCTCGCGCAGCCGCGAAATCTCGATCAGGTGGGTGACCGCCTCGTCGACGGAGCCCACCTCCTCGGCGTGCGCCCGCCGAGCGTGCAGGATGCGAATGCGGCCCTCGTGATCGCCCAGACGCTGGTAGATGGGCTCCAGCAGCGCACACGCGGGCAGCTGCACCTCGGCGATGTCGAGCAGCTCTTCGAGCAAGCGTCGCGCCTGCTCGTCGTCCGGGTCCTCGCCGAGCACCTGGCCCAGCAAGTCGACGGCACCGAAGGCATCGCCGAGGAACTGCATGCGCAGCGCGGCCCGACGCACCATCAGCTGGCGTCGCAGCGAGGTATCGGGGGTCAGCTCGGCCCACCGCCCCAAGATTTCCTCGAGGTTCTCGCGATCGCCGGGCTCGTCACCCTCCCCGTACATCTCCGCCAACAGCTCGATGGTGGGCAGGTCGTCGGGGATGAGGTCGAGCAGCTCTTCGGCGGTCGCGATGGCGGCCGACCGATCCTCGAGCACGTCGCGCGAGATCTGGGTCATGCGCGACAGCAGCTCTTTTTGCTCGCGCTGATTGAAAGTCACGTCGACCCGACGGCGATACAGCGACACCAGCTCGGAGCTGGCCTCGCGCCCGCGCAGCAGCGCCTCGAGAGCCTCGTAGGCGCCCTGGTGGGTCTCGTCTTGCTCGAGCACGAACGCGTAGGCCCGCTCGGCGTCCTCGGGGCGCGCCAGCGAGTCGCGAAGCATGCCCGCGTGCTCGAGCAGCAGGTCGCGGCGCAGGCCGGCTTGCTCGCGCGGCAGGGTCTGCCCCTCGGCCTCGGCCTTCTCCGCCTGCTCGGCCATGGTGCGCAAGGCCGACTCGTAGGCCTCGGACACGTCGGTCATGCGCTCGAGCTCACCGCCCAGGCGCTGGAGGGTCTGTCGCCCCTGCCACTGCCCCGGATCGGCCAGGAACAGCTCGACGCGGATCCGCAGGGAATCCGGGCGCCGATCGGACATGCGCTCGTAGATGGAGGCCAGCTGCTCGAGCAGCTGGGTGCGCGCCTCGGCGTCCTCTTCGGCGGCGATGATGACCTCCATCGCCTCCGCCTCGCGCACGCGGTCTTCGACGCGGCGGTAGTAGGGCAAAAGGCCCTTGCTCACGGGCAGGCTGACCGAGGGATCCGACTGCCGCAGGTCTTCGAGGGCCTGGACCGAGTCGCGGTGGTTGGACTCGATCTCCATGACCGCCAAGAACCCGTCCACGGCGGGCTGCGACTGCTGCAGGCGCACCGCCCGGATCTGGGCGAGTTCGAACATCAGGGGCACCCGAGCGGTGTCCGTCTCGGCCATGGCCAGCTGACGCTCGAGGATCTCGGCCAGCTCGGACCAGTGCCCGCGGTTGCGATAGATGCGAGCCAGGCTGTCGAGCGAGGCGACGTCGTCCTCGGCGTGCTCGAGGATCTTCCGATAGGTATCGGTCGCCCCGTCGAGGTCGCCCAGGTGCTGCTCCTGGATCGATGCCAACGCCCGCAAGGTGACCAGGCGGGCCTCGGGGTCTTCGGTGACGTCGAGACGACGGCGATAGACCTCGCTCAGGTCGTCCCAGCGACGCGTGCCGGAGTAGATCTTCTCCAGCGCTTCCATGGCGGAGGCATTGGTCGGATCGAGATCGATGATGCGTCGGAAGTACCGCTGCGCGTCGTCGGGCTTGTAGAGCTTGTCGCGGGCGATGACCGCCAGCTTGCCGAGCAGCGTGAGCCGCTCCTGTTCGCCCACGCCCTCGTCGGCGATGCGCTCCTCGAAGATGGACACCAGCTCGTCCCAGCCGTCGGCCTTCTCGGCCGCGGTCTCGAGGGCGCCGCGCAGTGCCTCGTCTTGCGCGCGAATGCGGTACGCCTCGGCCGCCCAGTGCAGCGCCAGCGTGGGCGACCCGAGGTTCTCCTCGGCCACCGTCTGCATCGCGGAGATGAGCTCGAGCCGCTCTTCGTCGCTGTCGGCCGCCTTGAGCAACACCTGGTAGGTGTTCATCAGCCGCGCCCAGTTCTTCTGCTCGCGGTAGATGGGCAGCAGCTCGCGGGCGACGGCGAGGTTGTCGGGCTGGATCGCCAGCGTGCGCTCGAGGGCCTTGAGCGCGCGCTCGGGCTGACCCAGGCGGTTTTGGCACAAGGCCGCTACGCGACGGTACAGGGCCACGCGGGCCTCGGTGTCGGCGATGCGATCGGCGGCGCTGTGCAGCACCTCGACCACGTCGGACAGTCGCCCTTGCGACTCGTACAGCGCGGTCAGCTCGTCCCAGCGCTCGGAGGCCACGTAGGCGTCGCGCAGGCGGCGGGTGGCCTTGTCGTGGCCGGGCGACAGGCGCAGCAGCTCGGCCCAGGCCTTGGTCGCGTCCTCGCGGTTTTGCAGGCGGTCGGAGTAGAGGTGACCGAGGTGCGCCAGGATGCGGATCGCGAAGTCGCGATCGACGTGGGCCAGCCGACGATGCAGGATCTCGGCCGCGCTCGCCCACCGAGACTCGCGCTCGTACAGGCGCGACAGCGCATCGAGAGCGCTGGGCTCGTCGCCGTGGTGCATCAGCACCTCGTTCCAGGCCGCGATCGCCTCGCTGCGATCGCCGAGTCGGTCCTCGGCCAGCTTGGCCAGCTCGATGCGCAGCGCCAGCGCCTCTTCGCCGCTGCGCTCGGTCAGCTCCTCGCGACGCAGCTTGATGAGCGCCCGCCAGTCGCGGCGTTGCTCGTGGATCCGAGCCAGCAATGCGCGCGCGCCCTGGTCCCCGGGGGACAGCTCGAGCACGGTGCCCAGCGGCTCGAGGGCGCGCTGGGGGTTGCCCAGCTTCTCGAGCCAAATCTCGGCCACCTTGAGCAGCAGGTCTCGCTGCCGCTCGACGTCCTCGGCCTCCTTGGCGGCGTCGATGCGCCGCGAGTACACGCCCAGAAGGTCGTTGAAGCGCCCCGCCGACGCGTAGGTGTCGGCCAGCGCCTGCAGGCTCTGCTCGTGCCGCGGATCGATGTCGAGGATCCGCTGCAGCGTGGCCAGGGCCATGGTGTCGAGCTTGAGGCGCTCGCGGTACAGGCTGGCGATCTCCAGCAGCTTCTCGATGCGCGCGTCGTTGGCCTCGTCACCCCCGGCCACTCGATCGAGCTCTTCTTTGAGCAGGTCCACCAGGGCGGTCCACTTGCCCCCCGCCCGGTACAGGCGCTCCAGCGCCTCGGAGGCCCGCGCGTCGTAGCCGTCCTCGCGCATGACCGAGCGCCACACCTCGATGGCTCGGTCCGCGTTGCCCAGCCGGTCCTCGGCCAGCGCGGCTCGCTCGCTGGCCAGCGCGAAGCGCTGCTCGGGATCGGTGACCTTGCGCTGCGCCTGCATCAACACCTGCATCAGCTGGGTCGCCGATGCATCGTCGGAGAACAGCGCGCGATAAAACGCCAGGACCTCGGAGTGACCGGGCTGAGCCCGACGCACCCGACGGAAGTAGGGCTCGGCCTTCTTGGGGTCGTCGGTCCGCCGCCAGATCACCGCCCCGGCCAGCAGCGCGACCTCGTTGCCCGCGGCATCCCGCGGGGCGCGTTGCGCCAAGGACTTGGCCGCGTCGACTAGGTCGGCCTGGGGAGCATCGTCGGCGATGAGTCGCCCGAGGACCTTGGCGGTCGCTTCGACGGACGCGGGATCGTTCTTGGCTTCGATGCGAGCGGCGGGCAGCTCGATGCCGTCGAGCGCAGTAGCCAGCGCGTCACGGGTAGCGTCGTCGCCAGCGTTGAGGTGGTCGAACAGTGCGGTGCGGAGATCGGACATGTCGAGTCTCGAGCGAGCAGTGTGGGAGCGTCGGTCGGCGGGGTGAGGTGAACCGGGGAACCCCTCGCCGAGGGCAAGGAGGACGAAAAAAAGCGAAGGGCGCGAGCGCGGGCGCGCGACGATCTCGAAGCCGTGGTGATTCCCAGTGCGAAGGCCGGGAGGCGCCTCCTCGGGAAGAGGAGGGAGATCGTGGCCGCAAGGTTACGTTGGTGCCAAGGCCGGTTCAATCGGCCTGGACCACCGTCTCCTGCTGGCCGTCCGCGCCCTCTGTCGGGGCCTCGGACTGCAACAGCACGAGGGCGGCCGCGGTCGCGGCCGACACGTTGAGGGACGCGACCCCGCCCCGCCCCGGAATCGTCGCGAGGAGGTCACAGCGGGCCCGGGTCAGCCGACGCAGGCCCCCGTGCTCGCCCCCCATCACCAGGACCAGCGGAAAGGGAACCCGATCGGTAGCCAGCAAGCTCGGCAGGGGCTCACCGCCGTCGACCACCGTGCCCAGCACCCACAGGCCCTGGTCCTGGCCGTACTCGAGCGCACGGGCCAAATTCACCACTCGACACAGGGGTAATCGCTCACTGGCGCCGGCCGAAGCCCGCACCACGGCCGGGGTGACCCCCGCGGCGCGGTCGCGCGGCCACAGCAGACCGCTGACCCCGAAGAACTCGCAGCTTCGCATGATCGCGCCGAGGTTCTGAGGGTCCTGCACCCCATCGAGCGCGACCAGGATGCGCCGATTCGATTCCGGGGGGGCGCCCACCACCGCGTCCACTAGGTCCTCGAACTCGTGCCAGCGCGGTGGGGTCGCGCGAGCGAGGACCCCTTGGCAGTCGTAATCGGGCGCCAGGCGACCCAGCTCGGGACCGGTCACCCACTGCACCTCCACCCCCGCGTCGACCGCGATGGAGTGGATTTCGTGGCCCTCGCGACGACGGTCGAGCCAGAGGGTCTCGATGCGGCCGGTGGCATGCCGAAGCAGCTCCACCACCGCCCGGGGTCCCGGGACCAAGTGAGGCCCGTCGACGGACGCTTTGCGCCCCCTGCCCTTGCCGCTACTGCGCTTGTTGTTGCGTTTGGACAACCAGGCGTCCTTCCTCGACGCGGGTGAGCGTGGCCTGCCCGGCTCCGACCCCGGCAAAGCCGGTGATCGCCTGGGACAGCGCGTAGTAGACGAGCAGCGCCTGATCGCCGGGGGGCTCGCCCTGCAGCCGGGTATAGGCGACCTCGAAATCGGACAGATGGGGGCCACGCGCGGCCGCAGGCACCACCCAGACCCCTTCCATGACGTCGCGCGCCCGCAGCAGCGGCCCGGGATCCACCCCCTCGGCGGTGGCCAGGACCATCAAGCCGGGCACGTCGGCACGGGCCGGAATCCGGCCGGCGCGAGCGAGCTGCCGCACCACCAGATCCGTCCGCGTGAGCGTGTCGGGGATCAACACCGCGGCATCGCCCTGCAGCGCGGTCATGACCGGATTGACGTGCGGACCGAAGCTCGTGGTGTTGGGCGGATACGTGCGAACCACCAAGTCCTTGGGGAACAACCCGGTGGCGTGGGCCTGCACCGCCTTGACCGCGCGGCGTCCGTAGCCGCTGTCGGGGGCGAGCACCACCAGTCGATCGCGCCTCTCGGACCGCGCCAGCTCGATCAGCGCCTCGACGCGGCGCTCGAGACTCGGGGCAACCCCGAGGGCATGGCCGCGCGTCTCTCCGGGCACGATGAGGGTGGCGTCCTGGTCGATGTCGGCCGCGACCGCCTTGACGCTCTTGGCTCCGATGGGGCCCACCAGCACTCGGGCTCCGTCGCCGAGCAGCGACCGCGCTGCAGTGGTGGCCGAGCGCGTCGACGAGCCGCTGTCTCGCCACAACAGCGGCGGCACGGGCCCGGTGGATGCGACGTCGACGGTGGCCATGGCCGCGGCGAGGTGTTGGTCGGCAAACGCGGAAAAAGGGCCGCTGCGGGGCAGCAAGATCCCGATCCCGGCCGATACGCTCCCGCAGTCTTCGACCCACGTCGGGCTGCCCTCGGGTACGGGCTCACCCAGGCGCGCGGCCAAGCAGTCGCGGCCGGGCGAGCTGGGCATGTCGGCCACGACCTCGGCCAGCTCGGGGGGCGGCACGCTGTCGGCCAAGAGCGCCAGGCGGTGCTCGACCCAAAGCGCCGTGGGCTGCCCGTCGTCGAGCCCCGCGCGCCACTGGCCCAAGCCCACGAGCGCACCCGGGAGGTCACCGTTGCGATCGGCCGCGATGGCCCGCAGGCCCTGCTCTTCCACCGGATCGAGACCGCCGCCCGCGTGCACCAATGGCTCCTCTAGCGCTTCCAGCGCCAAGGTCGGATCACCCCCTCGCACGAGGGCTCTCACTCGCAGCCGTGCGAGCTCGATCATCACGGCCGGAGGCTGCGGGCCAGGGTCCGGCTCGGCCTGACCGAGCTCCAGCCCTTCTTCCGCCGACACGATCGCCTCGGCATCGGATCCGTTGAGATACGCGTGCTCGGCCTTGGCCCGAAACGCGGCCCGGTGAACGTTGGCGGGAGCCTCCGTCGCCAGCAGCCGTTCGGCGGCTGCGCGCACGCCCTCCCCCGCCGGATCGGCCTGCCACTGCGAGTCCATCTCGTCCCAGGCCGCTCGCACGGCTGGATCCATCGCATGGCGATTGACGGTGGGGTCATCGGTGGGCCGGGTCACCACCGGGGTCGGCTGCGATGCGCGACAGTTGGCGCCTCCGCCCGCGACACAGACCAGGGCGAGCACCGCGAGGGTGCGGGCCCGGGCGAAGCGGCGAAACGGACCGGAGGCTCGGCGGGGTGCGAAAATGGGAGGGAGAACCGACAATGACGCGCCTCGAAGCGACCCCGTGGCCAGCGGCCCAGGCATCGGGAGGGCATGTTATATGAAGTTCGAATGAAGGGCCGCGACGCGGAACAGTTCGAGGATCTCGGCTTCGGCGAGACCAGCCGGTACGCGGCACACCTGGACCGTGGCTGGGCCATGCTGGAACGCGGAGATCCCGCAGCCGCGCGAAGCTCGGCCGAGCACGCCCAAGAGGCGCGCCCCGACGATCCCGATGCCGTGGTGCTGCTGGGCGCGGTCGCGCTCGCCGAGGGCGACGCCGAGGAGAGCCTGCGCAGCTACGACCGAGCCGTCGAGCTCGACCCCGAGTATCTCGAGCCCTACACCGCGGCCGCCCAGGTCTGCCTGTTCGAGCTCGACGATCCCAACCGTGGTCTGCGTTACTGCCTCGACGCGCTCGAGCTCGACACGCTGGGGCCCTTCGAGCGCCTCGACGTGCACCTGGTCGCGGCCGAGTGCGAGATCGCGGGGCAGCTCGACGCCGACGCCCAGCGCCGGGTGGCCAGCCTCGACGAAGAATCCGTGCTGATGAGCACCCTGCGGCTCAGCGTGCGCCCCGACCTGCTCGAAGAGGTCGATCGCGACGATCCGCAGAGCGTGGAGGCGGTGGCCTGGGCGTACCTGTGCCTCGACCCCGAGGGCGACGAGCTCGACGAAGAGGAGCGCACCGAGCGGGTGGCGCGGGCCCTCGGCCTCGCGTTCCGCCTCGCTCGCACCCGGCTCGATCTCGGCGACGTCGAGACCACCACCGAGACGCTCGACGAGCTGCTGCGCTGGTACCCGGGCGAGGCCGATGCCTGGTACCTCGCCAGCGAGGCCCATCACCGCGCCGGTCGCCTGCCCGAAGCGTGCGTGTCGGCGGTCAAGACCCTCGAGCTCGACCACGAACTGGAGCTGCCCGAGTGGGTGCCCTCGTTTACGCTGGTGCATCGCCGGGTGGTGCAGCTGCTCAAGGACTCGCCCGAGCCCGCGCTCGAGGCCCTGGTCGACACCGGTCATCCGGTCACGGTGATGGTGCGCGACACCCCTGCCCCCGAGCTGGTGATGGAGGGGGTCGATCCGCGAGCCCCCGTGCTGGCCCTCGCCGCGCGGCCCATCCCGCTGACGGAGGCCGAGGCCAAGCAAGACCCCGGCCCGCCCCAGCTGACGGGCATGGCGGTGTACCGCCGCAACCTCGCCCGCTTCGCTCGCAACGCGGAGCACTTCGAGCAGGAGCTGCGCCACACCGTGCTCGACGAGCTGGCCGCCTTCGTCGGCCTGGGTGACTCGGCCCGCGAACGACTCGGCCTGCCCTCGCTCGGGCTCGACGAAGACGATCCCATGGCCCCGCCCGTGCCCGAAGAACCCGACGACGGCTCGAGCAAGCGCAAGCGCGGCCGCAGACGACGTTCCCGGGCGCTGAACTAGCCGTTTCGGGTCCGCGCGCCGACACTGAAATGTCGTGAAAGAAAGCCGGCTGCAGGGCCGCTTTTGAATGGATTGCTCGATACAGCCGCTGTGCCGCCATTGCTACGGTCGCCGCGCCCGATGACGCAGTCCGAGACGACGCTCGAAGACCTGTTTCCCGGAATCCAAGGACGCATGGAGCTGGTGCGGGTCATGCTGCATCTGCGCATGCCCCAGCTGGCCGATCTGCCCCGCGACACGCCGCTCGACGCCGAGATGGTGATGCGGCTGGAGACGGCGCGCGAGCTGGTGGCCCGGGGCTGACCCGAGCCGACCAGGCCCCTGCCCCCCGGGTCAGCCGCAGCGCGCGGCGCCCTTGCCGAAGAGCCGATCGAGCGCCAGCAGCAGGTTCTCGTCGGCGCTCACGCAGAACTCGTCGCCGAAGACGATGTTGCTGCTGTAGCGATCGTCGATGGTGACCGTCATCTCCATTTTGCACTGACCGCTGTGGTCCGCGACGATCTGCTTGAGCTTGAGCACCTTGTCGTCGGTGAGCTGCTCTTGGGTGAGCGTGAGCAGGACCTTGGCGGTGCGCTCGGCCCGGACCTCGGCCATGGGCTGGATGGTGTCGAGCAGCAGCTTGTAGCGCTGCACGTCACCGTCGTCGCCGAGCTCGACCTCGATCTTGCCCGCGATGAGCACGGGCTCGTCGCCGACCTGAGCGATGCCATCGGCCACCGACTGCCCCGTCTCCTCGTCGACCCGCTGGTAGGTCTTGGGGAACACGATGGCCTCGACCCGCCCGTACTGATCCTCGAGCTGGAAAAAGCCCATGGGGCCGCGGCCGCTGCGGGTCTGGACCTCGCGGAAGTCACAGATGACGCCCGCCAGCACGACCTCGTTGCCGTTCATGTCCTTGCGCAGGTGCCCCACGTTGGTGGTGGAGAAGCGCTCGACGTCCTGCTGGAAGCGATCGAGCGGGTGACCGGTGAGGTAAAAGCCCAGCGCCTCGCGCTCTCCGAGCAGGCGCTCCTTGGGGCTCCACTCCACGCAGTCGGAGTACTCCTCGACGTAGACCTCTTCGGCCGCGGTCTCGGCGATGGCGTCGAAGAGCCCCCGCTGGCCGCTCTCGCGGTCTCGCTGGGCACTCTGCCCCTGCTCGACCGCCCGCTCGATGGCGCTGAAGACCTGCGAGCGCGCCCGGTCCCCCGAGACGCAGTCGAAGGCCCCTGCCCGCAAGAGCCCTTCCAGCGTGCGCTTGTTGGCCTTTTTGAGGTCGATGCGCCGACACAGCTCGTACAGGCTGGTGAACGCCCCGTCGTCTTTGCGCGCGGAGAGGATCGAGTCGACCGCGGCCGCCCCCACCCCGCGCACGGCCCCGAGACCGAAGCGAATCTGCTGCTCGCCGTCCTCGCGCCGCACGACGGAGAAGTCGCGGCCCGACTCGTTGACGTCGGGCGGCAGCACCACGATGCCCGTGCTGCGCGCCTCGGCGATGAACTTGACCACGTTCTCGTTCTTGTCCTTGTCCGCCGTCATCAGGGCGGCCATGAACGCGACGCGGAAGTGATGCTTGAGGTACGCGGTCTGGTAGGTGATGAGGCCGTAGGCGGCGGAGTGGCTCTTGTTGAAGCCGTAGCCCGCGAACTTGTCGATCAAATCGAAGACCTCGTTGGCCTTGGTCGCGTCGATGTCCGAGTGAGACTTGCAGCCCTCCACGAACAAGGAGCGCTGGCGCTCCATCTCCTTGACCTTCTTCTTGCCCATGGCGCGGCGCATCATGTCCGCAGCCCCGAGCGAGAAGCCGGCCAGCACCTGGGCGGCCTGCATGACCTGCTCCTGGTACACGAACACGCCGTAGGTCTCTTTGAGCACGTGCTCGAGCTTCCCGTGCGGGTATTCGATGGCCCGGCGCCCGTGCTTGCAGTCGATGAACTGATCGACCATGCCGCCCTCGAGCGGACCCGGTCGGTACAGGGCCACGGCCGCGATGATGTCCTCGAAGCAGTCCGGCTTGAGGCGCCCGAGCAGCTCACGGAAGCCGCTGGACTCGAGCTGGAACACGCCCGTGGTGTCGCCGCGGCTGATCATCTCGTAGACCCCGGCGTCGTCCATGGGCACGACGTCGATGTCGAAGTCCTCCGTGCCCGTGTGCAGCTCGCCCTCGTTGATGAGCCGGACCGCGGTGTGGATGACGGTGAGGGTCTTGAGGCCCAGGAAGTCGAACTTGACCAGGCCCGCCTTCTCGGCGTCGACCATGGTGTACTGGGTGACGATCTTGCCGTCGGCGCGGAAGCACGGCACGTGCTCCCACAGCGGGCGGTTGCCGATCACGACGCCGGCCGCGTGCATGCCCGCGTGGCGGTTGAGGCCCTCGAGCGACTGGCCGATGTCGAGCACCTTGCGGACGCGATCGTCGGTATTGGCCCGCAGGCGCAGCTTGAGCGCCGCGTCGCCGATCTGGATGGTGTCGCGCAGCTTGCCTGCCAGCGAGGGGTCTTTTTTGGCCTTGGCCTTGAGCGGCTCCGGGTCGGTCATCGCGGCCGAGATGGTGACCTTGGGCCCCTCGGGGATGAGCTTGGCCAGCTCGTTGGTCTCGGGGACCGTCCAGCCCATCACGCGGCACACGTCACGCACGAGCCCGCGCGCCTTGAGGCTGTGGAAGGTGGCGATCTGACCCACGTGGTCCTCGCCGTAGCGCTTCATCACGTAGCGGATGACCTCGTCCCGACGGTCCATGCAAAAGTCGATGTCGAAGTCCGGCATCGACACGCGCTCGGGGTTGAGGAAGCGCTCGAAGAGCAGGTTGTACTGCAGCGGGTCGAGGTCGGTGATGCGCAGCGAGTACGCCACCAACGAACCCGCACCCGAGCCGCGGCCCGGCCCCACCGGGACGCCGATGCTCTTGGCGTGCCGAATGAAGTCCCACACGATGAGGAAGTACCCCGGGAACTTCATGTGGTTGATGATCTTCAGCTCGTGCGACAGCCGCTCCCGGTACAGGTCCTCGTTGGGGTTCATGCCCGCGGCACGAATGGCGGCCAGGCGCTCGCCGAGCCCCTTTTCCGTCACCGTGCGCAGGTACGTGGGCAGGTCGTCCTCGATGCCCTCGGGCAGCTCGAAGTCGGGCAGCTCGGGCGTGCCGAGCGACAGCTCCACGTTGCACATCTTGGCGATGCGGGCCGCGTTCTCCAGCGCCTCGGGATACTGGCTGAAGTAGCCGGACATCTCCTGCGGCGTCTTGATGAAGAACTCGTCGCAGTCGTGCTTCATGCGCTTGGGGTCGTCGAGGGTGCGCCCCTGCCCCATGCACATCAGCACCTCGTGCGCGTGCGCCTCGCTGCGGTTGACGTAGTGACAGTCGTTGGTGCCCACGATCGGCACGCCGCAGTCACGGCCCAGCTGCGCCAGCAACGGGTTGATCTTCTCCTGGTTGGCCAACCCGTTGGGCTGAAGCTCGAGGAAGTAGCAGCCCGGCTCGAAGATGTTCTTGTACTCGAGCACGCGGGCCTTGGCCTCATCGATCTGCCCCGCGAGCAGCAGCCGCGACACGTGCCCCGACAGGCACGCGGACAGCCCGATGAGCCCCTCGCTGTGCTCGGCGAGCACCTTCCGGTCGATCCGCGGGTTGTAGTAGAAGCCGCGCAGGTACCCGAAGCTCACCAAGCGCTGCAGGTTGGCGAAGCCGACGTTGTTCTTGGCCAGCAGGACGATGTGGTAGTTCTTGCGATCGGCGCGGGCGTCCATGGCCCCGTCGCTGAGGTACGCCTCGCAGCCGAGGATCGGCTTGACCCCCCACTTTTTGGCTTCCTCGTAGAACTGGACGGTGCCGAACATGTTGCCGTGGTCGGTCACCGCCACCGACTTCATGCCCCGCTCATGGACCGTCTTGCACAAGTCCCGGGTGCGGATCGCTCCGTCGAGCAAGCTGTACTGCGTGTGCAGGTGCAGGTGCGCGAAGTCCGAGAGATCGACACTGGGCTCGCCGTGCATCGGCCCCAACCTACCCGAACGCCGCAGGGCGCACGAGCCGGACACCGGCCCGAAGGTCGCCCGACGATCCCCCGCAGACGGCCGCCATCGCCGGTCTCGCAGCGATCGAGCAAAACCGCGGGCCGCGCTGCGCCGCGGCGTGCGAACGACCCCACGACAGTGAGTGGAGATCGCATCGAGGGACGTCCGGCCCCGGTGACACCCGTCGAGGGCTCTGCTAGCGTCCCCGCGCTCGCGCAACGCGCGGCATTTCCTCCTCACTCGACAGCTGTATTTTCCGATGCAACGGACACTCGCTCTCATCAAGCCCGACGCCTACGCCGCTGGACACCAGGGCGCCATCATCGCCCGGATCCAGGAGTCTGGACTCAAGGTCATCGGGCTCAAGGTCCTGCACCTGACCGAGGCCCAAGCCCAGGGCTTCTACCACGTGCACAAGGAGCGCCCCTTCTTCGGCGACCTGGTCAAGTTCATGACCGAGGGCAAGATCGTGGCCATGGTTCTCGAGGGTGACGGCGCCATCAAGCGCTGGCGCGACCTCATGGGCCCCACCGACGCCACCAAGGCCGAAAAGGGCACCATCCGTGGTGACTTCGGCACCAGCATCGAGCGCAACGCCAGCCACGGCTCCGACGCCGTGGACACGGCTGCCTTCGAGGTCGGCTACTACTTCGCGGGCCTCGAGCTCGCCTGAACCCCGCGAACCTTCGCGGCAACGAAAGGGCCGAGCATGGGTGCCTCCTCGCTAGTGGCGATACGTCCGCCTCGCGAGGGGCTGCCCAAGCCGGCCCTTCCCAATTTGCGCGGCCTCGACCGCGACGAGCTCGGCGAATGGATGGCCGAGCACCGCCCGGGACCCCGCTTTCGTGCCACCCAGGTCTTCGAATGGCTGCACCGTCACCGGGCGCAGCGCTTCGAGGACATGAGCAACGTGGCCCGGGCCGACCGGACCCACCTCGCCGAGGCCACGAGCCTCGATGCGCTCACCGTCGACACCGTGCAGCGCTCGAGCGACGGCACCCGCAAGCTGCGGCTGCGCACCCTCGACGGCCACGCCATCGAGAGCGTGCTGATCCCCAACGAGGGCCGCGGGCTGACCCAGTGCATCTCCTCCATGGTCGGCTGCTCGCTGACCTGCCGCTTTTGCGCCACCGCGACCCTGGGCTTCATTCGCAACCTCGCCACGTGGGAAATCGTGGACCAGGTCTATCGCGCCCAGGACATGCTGGCCCAAGAGGCCGCGGACGCGCAGGCCGAGTACACCGCCCGGATCACCAACGTGGTGTTCATGGGCATGGGCGAGCCACTACACAACTACGCCCAGGTCCGCCGCGCGCTGTCGATCCTCACCGACGAGCACGGGGCCGCCATCGCCGGGCGCCGGATTACCGTGTCCACCGCGGGCCTGGTCCCCGCCATCGAACGCTTCGGCCGTGAGGGTCTCGGGCAAGAGGTCGGCCTGGCGATTTCGCTCAACGCCACCACCGACACGGTCCGCGACCACGTCATGCCGATCAACACGCGCTGGAAGATCGGCGAGCTGCTGGCCGCCGTGCGCAACGTGCCCATCAACCGGCGGCGGCGGATTACCTTCGAGTATGTCTTACTGGCCGGGGTCAACGACGATCCAGCCGATGCACGCCGCCTCGGCGGCTTGTTGCGCGATACTGGAGGCCAGCTCAACGTGATTCCGTTCAATCCGCACCCCGGGGCCCCCTTTGCCCGTCCCGAACCGGCCCGCGTTCAGGCATTCGTCCAACAATGCCGTCGTCAGGGCCTACAGGTGCACGTGCGAACGCCCCGAGGTGACGACATTGCGGCCGCGTGCGGTCAGCTGGCTCTGGAGGACTCCAAGTGATGGTCAGCGCTGCCAACCTCGCCCTTGCCGCCGCCCTCGCGACCCCAACGGGCCAGCCCCTACCGCTGCGCCCGCGCGCCACCGTGACTCCGGCCCCGGCCCCTGCCCGGCTGGCGCAGTCCTGGGCGATGAACACCCTCGCCGAGCCCTCGCTGCAGTCTCGTGGCTCCGGGGCGCTGTCGGCCGATGAACAGGCCCGTCGCGACGCCGTGGCCCAGGCCCTGCTCGACGCCGAAGCGGCCGCCACCGAGCATCCCGAGACGGCCGAGGACGCGCTGCACGACGCCCTCGACCGCTTCTCCGAGGTCGCGCCGCTGGTCGGCGACGACGCCGACGCCCAAAAGGCCCGCACCTTCGCCCTGCTCGCGCTCGCCCGCACCTACCTCGTGCTCGAGCGCCCCGACGACGCCGCCGCCGTCATCGACGATGCGCTGCGGGCCGCCAGGGGCCAGGCCGTGCCCGCCAAGCAGTTCGGGCCCCAGCTCGGCGCTCTGCACGATGCGCGGATGAAAGCGCTCGGGGGCCAGGCCAAGGCCACGCTCGTGCTCGACTGCACCAGTCCCTGCCGCGCGTGGGTCGACGAGCGCCCCTTCGACCCCGAATCGCCCGAACTGCTGCCCGGTGCGCACCGCGTCTGGGTCGAGTCCACCACCGCCGGCCAGCCCGTCGTCCGCGAAGACCTCGACCTCGCCGCCGGGCAAGAGGCGACCGTGCGCTACGAGGTCGAGCTCCCGCCCGAGCCCGGGTCCGCCACCGCGACCCGTGCCGACGAGCCGCGACGGCTGCTGCCCCGCTGGGCGTCCGTGCTCGCGCTTTCGCTGGGCACTGGCCTCGCTGGAGCGGGGGGTGCCCTCGTAGCCATCGACCACCGCTGCCCCAGCACCCTGGCCGACCCGCGCAGCACCGACTGCCTGAACATCCTGAACACCGACAGCGGCGGCTTCGCCCTCATCGGCTTCGGCAGCGTCACCGCCATCACCGCGGCGGTCATCCTCATCGTCGACGAAATTCGCGACCGCCGGGCCGGCCCTTCGGGGTACGCGCACCTGCGGTCGCGGTGACAATGCCGACCATGGCGACCCCCGAGTCGATCGAAGCCGAACTCGACGCAATCGAACGACGCTGCCAGGCCTGGCGCGAGGCCTGGGCCGAACGAGACCGCACGCCCAGCGCCTCCATCTCCGAGGTCCTGTCCGCCCTCCACCTCGGCGAGCCGCTCACCGAGCGCCTCAACGTCCGCCTCACCGAAGGCCGCCGCGAAATCGAAAACTCCATCGCCCGTCTCGCCGCCACCACGGCCGGGGCCCTGGCCAAGCTCGCCCGCGACGGTGACACCCAGGCCATCGAGCGCCGCAGCCACGAGACGTTCCTGCGCATCGGTCAGCACGAAGAGCACTTCGACACCAAGCTGTCGGAGCTACGACCGCTCGTGCAGCGCTACCTGAGGCTCGCCCGGGCCCTGCAGCGCACGCCCGGCGCGTAGGCGTCTCGAGGTCGTCCAAGGCCGCCCACGTGGCGAGTCCGCGGTCCCGCCGCCCTCCACAACTGCTCAACACGCGGTCCGTAGGGTTGCGATCGATATGATCCTCCTGCCGGCCGTAGACATAAAACGAGACCTCCTCCCCGCCGCGCTGCTGCTCGCGACCACCACGGGCACGCTGTCGGCCTGCTCGGACGACGCGAGTACGACGGAGACTCCGCGGGCCTGCGATGCCGAACCCGAGCTGCGGACTACCCCCGATGGCGTCGAGTTCGTGCGCACTCCCGACACGTGCTTCGACGACCTGCCCGACTGGCCCTATGAACCGCACTATGTCGAGCTCGACGGCCTGCGGCAGGCCTATGTCGACGAAGGACCCGCGGACGGCCCCGTCGTGCTGCTGCTCCACGGGCAACCCTCCTGGTCCTATCTGTATCGAACGATGATTCCCGTGCTCGCGGACGCCGGGTTCCGCGTCATCGCCATGGACCACCTGGGCATGGGCCGCTCCGACAAGCCCACCGACATCTCTTCGTACAGCTATGTGGGCCACGCCGATCGCCTGACCTCGTTCATCGAGGCGCTGGATCTGCGGGACATCAACCTGTTCGTGCAGGACTGGGGCAGCCTCATCGGGCTGCGCGTCGCGGGGCTCCACGCCGATCGCTTCGCTCGCATCGCGGTCGGCAACGGCACCCTGCCCAACATCCCCGACGGAATCACCCCCTACCCGCCGGTCGAAGACCCCGACGTGGAGGACGACCTGCCCTCCCCGTTCGTGGGCACGCCGGACCAGCAGCTCCCCTACTACGACGGTTGCGAGCCGCTGCGGGAGGCGGACCCGAACTTCTTCGGCGACTGGATGACCTACGCCATGAAGGGCTCGTCGTTCCGTCCCTCGGAGGTCCTCGAAGCCTTGACCTGGTTCCCCGTCCCGCCCGAGCAGGAAGCGGCCTACGACGCGCCCTTCCCCAGCCGCATCTACCTGGCGGGCGCGCGGACCTTCCCCTCGCTCGTCAACGAGCTGCCCGGGGCCAACGTCGAGGCCTGGGCGGGGCTCACGAGTTTCGAGCGTCCGTTCCTCACGATCTGGGCGGACAACGACGAGGGCAACCTGGGTCGCTGCGAGACGCAGCAGCAGCTCATCATGTCCGTGCCGGGCGCGGCCGGCCTTCCCCACGCTCGTCTGCCCGAGGCCAGCCACTTCCTGCAGGACGACCAAGGCGTCGAGATCGCCGAGCGCTTGGTCCCGTTCTTCGGCGACGAGATCGAGCCGATCGCCCCCTTCGGCGCCGGCGATCGGTACTGCGAGATTCTCCTGGTGCACCTGAACGACGGCGATGTCGAAGCCGAGGTCTGGGGCACACAGAACTTGAACACCTGCCCCGCCGAGACCTGGGAGGCCATCGATCCCGACGCGATTCAGATGGAGACCGGCGCCCTGGCGGTGACCATGAACGGCCCGCGAGTGTGGCTCGCACCGATCTCCGAAGCGAGCGGCATGGACATCTCCGATCGCCAGCGCTTTGGAGACCTCGAGATGCGACGCCTGGCCACGGTCGCCCTCGAACCCTCCGATCTCGAGATGGAGCGGGGCCCCTACATCGAAGCGACCGTCATGCGCACGACGACCTACCGCTTCGAAACCGGGACCGAGGTCTATGAGCTGACCGCGCCCGACGGCAGCGTCTACGTCATGCAGTCGATGTCTCAAATCGTCGACCCCGATCTGACGGTCGACCAGCTCCCCGACCTGGGTCAGGCCCTGACGCTCCCCGACGGCTGGAGCTACGCGGCACGCACCGTGGAGGAGCCCCTCGAGGTGGCCTCGGAGGGGGCCGCCACCGTCATCGAGGATGACCTGAACAACGTCTACCAGCGCCGATGACGACGGGGCGTGAAACAGAGGATGCGAGGCCGAGCGGAATCCCTCATCGTTGGAAGGCGAGCATGAGCGAAGAGCCCCACATTCTCATCGTGGAGGACGACCACGGCGTCGTGCAGGGGCTCGTGCGGGGCCTGCAGCAGGCGGGCTTTCGAACGAGCCTCGCGATGTCGGGAGACGAGGGCCTCGAGCACATCCTGACCGCGCAGTACGACCTCGTGCTGCTCGACCTCATGCTGCCCGAGCGGACCGGATTCGAGGTGCTCGAAGCCATGCGGACCCGGGTGTCCGTGCCCGTCATCGTGCTCTCCGCCCGCACCGACCTGCCCGCGCGGTTGCGGAGCTTCGAGACGGGCGCCGTCGACTTCGTCTCCAAGCCCTTCTTCATGGAGGAGCTCGTCGCCCGCATTCACTCGCGCCTCGATCGCGGGCGAAGTCAGGAGCGCAGGCGGCTCGTGCTGGCCGATACCGTCCTCGATCTCGATGCTCGCGTGGTGCGACGCGACGACGACGATCTGGGCCTGACCGGCTACGAGTTCAACGTGCTGGCGTTGCTTCGTCAGCGCGCCGGCCGAGCGCAGACGCGGGCCCAGATCGCCGAAGACGCGCTGTCCGAAGACGGCGATTGCGGTGCCCGGACCGTCGACAGCCACATCTCCCGGATCCGCAAGAAGCTCGGTCCCCAGGCCGCGCAGCGGATCAAGACCGTCTGGGGCATCGGCTATCGGTGCGATCCGGAGGGCGCGTGAACCCGCCCTTCCTCCGCCGGCTGCTCATCGGGGCCGCTGCGGTGTGCGCGATGGTGGGCCTGCTGTTCATCGTCACCCTGAACACGGTGCGGCCGGCCATTCACAGCGCCTCCGTGAAGCACCAGCTCGGCAGTATCGACCACACCACGTGCAACGCAGATCCCGAGTCGTGGGGATGGGCGTCCGGCGACCTTTCGTTCTTCGCCTACGATCGCGACGGGCGGTCGCTCAACCCCGCTGCCCCCCCGATCGAGCCGCATCTCCTGAGCCAGGCGCTCGCCACAGACGGGGTGGGAATGGAGACTTCACCGGACCGGATCTCGTTCGTCATGCGGCGCGCATCGGAGGGGCCCTGCGCGGTGCTGCGGGCCACGTCGAGGAATCTGGACGCCACCATCTCGTCACGGATCCGCGGCGCGCTCGCGATCGCCATCGTCGTCGCGATGTCGGCCGCCGTGCTCGGCACCTACCTGCTCGTCGTGCGACCGCTGCGGTCTCGGATCGAGGAGGTCGCCACCGCGGCTCGAAGTGTGGGCAGCGACTCGTTCGAGCCCCGACCGAGGGCCACCGACGCGCTGGGCCACATCGCCGACGTGCTCGCGCGAAGCCACGAACGGCTCACGGATGCACGCGGCGCGCTCGAGGCTCGAAACCAAGCGCTCGAGCAACACCTCGCGGGCGTGGCCCACGACCTGCGGACACCGCTGGCCAGCATGCACCTCGCGCTGGAAGCCCTGGCGACCGAATCGCGCGGGGCCGTCCGGGACGACGCTCGACGTGCGCTCGCCGACGCCGTGTTCCTGTCCTCGATGGTCGAGAACCTCCACCAAGCCGCGCGGCTGCGCCACGAGGTCGACGTCACCTCCGGCCGCGTCGAGCTGTCCGACCTCGTCCGCCGCGTGGAGAAGCGATTCGCCATCGTCGGTCGCCATGCCGGAGTCGAGGTCGCCGCCAACACCCCCGAGCGAGAGGTCTGGGTCGCCTGTACTCCGGCCCTGGCCGAGCGCGCCGTCGCGAACCTCGTGCAGAACGCGGTCGAGCACAACGACGAGACGGGACATGTCGCCGTCGCGCTCTCGCTCGAAGACTCGGGGCGTCGGTTCCGGTTGGTGGTCACGGACGACGGCCCCGGCATGCCGCAGGAGGCCATGGCCGACCTGCACACCGAGTCGTTTCTCCTCGACGAGGCTCGCCCGCGCGGACCGGGGATGGGCACGCTCATCACCAAGGAGGTCGCGCGTCGAGCCGGATGGTCCGTCCGCTACGCGCCCGTGGACCCGACGGGGCTCGAGGTCCAGCTCGAAGGACCCGTGCTCGATGGGGAGTGACCCGGAGGCTCGAGCTCGAGGACACGCCAATAGGGCGCGCCCAGGAGGGTTCGAACCTCCGACATTCGGCTTAGAAGGCCGACGCTCTATCCAGCTGAGCTATAGGCGCGTGGTCGGGGCGAGAGGATTCGAACCTCCGGCTTCCTGCTCCCAAAGCAGGCGCGCTACCAGGCTGCGCCACACCCCGAAAAGTGAGAACGGACTCTAGCCGAGGCCGGGACTCCGGTCCACCGCCAAAGGTCTGGAGGTCACCGGGTGTTTCGATGCCGCGGGACCGAGAGATCGCGTTGCACCCGGGTAAACCCGAGGCCTACCCGCGCAGCCACGCGAGCAGGCCGCGCATGGCGTGGCCCCGATGGGACTGAGCGGCCTTCTCTTCGTCGGCGAGCTCGGCCACGGTGCGGCCATCACCGAGCCACGCGTGAGGATCGTAGCCGAATCCGCCCGTGCCCTGGCGTGTGGTCCGCAGCTGTACGTCCCAGCGGCCGTCGAACGCACACAGGGTCTGCTGGGCCTCGGCGAAGGGCTGGGCGTCCACCCGCACCAACGCGAGCACGCAGCGGTAGTGCCCCTCGCTGGCGGTCAGGCCGAGCGCCTCCAGCTCGCGAACGAGCCGGGCGTTGTTGGCCTCGTCGTCGCACGGCTCGCCGGCAAATCGAGCGCTGCGCACTCCCGGGCCACCGCCCAAGGCGTCGACGCACACGCCGGAGTCGTCGGCGAGCACCACGGTATCCCCGGCCTCCCCCTGCCCTCGCAGCCACGCGGCGATGCCCTCGGCCTTGAGCCGGGCGTTGCCGACGAAGGTGTCCTCGGTCTCCTCGATCTCGGGGGGGTCGCCGAAGTCCCGCTGGCCCACGACCTCGAGGCCCGAGACGTCGCTCAGCATCTGCCGCAGCTCGCGAACTTTGTGGGCGTTGCCGCTGGCCACGACCAACCGACGGGGGCGCCACGTGGCGTCGATCATCGCAGGGCCTCCTGCTGCGTGGCGTGGAGCTTGGCGATGCCTTCGTCCGCGAGATCGAGCATGGCGTTGAGCTGGGCGCGCGAGTAGGTCCCGTGCTCCCCCGTGCCCTGCACCTCGACCAAGCCGCCCCCGGTCATGGCGACGACGTTGAGGTCGACGACGGCGTCGCGGTCCTCGGGATAGTCGAGGTCGAGCACGGCCTGCGGGGGGCCGCCCTTGCCCTCGAGCAGCCCGACGCTCACTGCAGCCACGGCCGCGCGCACCGGGTCGGCCGGGAGCCGGCCCTGCTCTTGCAGCTTGCTCAACGCGATTTTCAGGGCGACGTAGGCCCCGGTGATCGAGGCGGTACGCGTGCCCCCGTCGGCCTCGATCACGTCGCAGTCACACATGACCGAGATCGGGTTGCCCTCGGGGTCGACCAGGGCGCTCAGGTCGACGCTCGCGCGCAGCGACCGGGCGATGAGGCGCTGGATTTCCTGGCCGCGCCCGCCCGAGTCTCGTCGCCCTCGCGGGGTCGTCGCGCCCGGGAGCATCGCGTACTGGGCCGAGACCCAGCCGCCTTCCTTGAGCCACGAGGGTGCACGCTCTTGCACGCTCGCCGTGCAAATCACTCGCGTCACCCCGGTCTGCACCAAGGCCGAGCCGAGCGCCCGCGTGATGAAGCCCGGCTCGATCGAGCAGGGTCGGAGCTGATTGGGAGCACGACCGTCGTGACGCATCGGCGCGCACCGTAGCAGCCCGGTGGGCGAACGACACCCGCAGGGTGTGCCGCCCCAAACGCGCAAACGGGCGCCCCCCAGAAGGAGACGCCCGTTCGCAAGGATCGGCGAAAGCCGAAAAGAAGATTACTTCTTCTCGTCCTTCTTCTCGTCCTTCTTCTCGTCTTTCTTCTCGTCCTTCTTGGCGTCCTTCTTGTCCTCTTTCTTGGCCTCTTCCTTCTTGTCGCAAGCGGGGGCCGCGAAGGAGAAGCCCACGGTGAGGGCAGCGACGAGGGCAACTTTGCTGAACTTCATTGTTGTCTGTCTCCGGTGGTGTTGTCCGGGGGAGCGCCGTCCCCCTGTCCGAGTATCGGAGTGCCGACAGGCGTTTGAATCCTGGGCGGCGCTCACATGGACCGAGATAACATCTCTCGAGCCGCTCGATTCCCAAAAATCCTCGGATTCGATGTTTTTGCGCGACGGTCGCGAAGCCGCGCCTTTGCCTCAGCAGGCCCCGTTCCAGGTTTCAAGAATCGCAATTAGGTACGAATTTTCAATGACTTGAAGCGATTTCAAACGCGTTCATCCACCACTGAATCACGCATCGAGACCCTCGACGACGCTGTCCCCCCCGGGCCTTTCGATCTCGTCCGATCGGCGGCGACAACGGCCGCGAGCCGGGGGGCCGTGCACGGTTGACATCGGACGCAGCAAAAGGCAGCGGCGGAGCCGACCCCCAAAGAACGAAAGGCAAGCGTCCCAAGGATCGGAACACTTGCCTCGTCGCGCACGCGACCGAAGGTCGCCGCACACGTCGTCGAGTTCACTTCGTGAAGCAGCCCGGGTACGCACGCTCGGCCGCTTGCCGGGCCGCATTGCAACCCACGGACAATCCAGCCTTGGCGTCGGGGTTGGCCTTGATGGCCTCGGACCAGCCCTTGACCGTGGTCTCGAAGCCCTCTTTTTGGGCGGCGCGCTGCTCGGCCGGGACACCGGCCTCGTTCTCGAAGCAGGCGCGCATGACCTCGATGTACTCGTCGCACTCGGGTACGCCGATCTTGCTGATCGCCCCGGCGTCGGCCTCGGGCTTGGCTTCGGCCTTCGCGTCGTCCGCCTTGGGCTCGGCCTTCGCGTCGTCCGCGGTCTTGTCGGCGTCGGCCTTGGCGTCCTTCGCCTCGTCCTTGGCGCCCGCCTTGTCGGCGTCGGCCTTGGCCGGCGCGGCCTCTTTCTTCGCGTCCTTCTTGGCGTCGTCGCAGGCAGGCACGGCGAGCAGGCACAGCGCCGCCGCGGCGCCAATCCATCGGTGAGCGGAAATCATCATTGGGGGTCCTTTCGGGGACACGACGCGGCGTGGGGCGAGCGTCGAATCCGTCGATCGCCGACTGTACGTCAGGTCACGCAGGCCCTCAACGCACGCAGGCTGCGCCCCCCCCTCTGCGGGCTGTTCTAGAGCAGTAGTGGGGCAAATCAGTGAAGAACCTCAATCTCGGCCGACCCCTCCACGGGCCGAGGGTGCTCGTATCCTGCGGTTCATGTCGTCGATCTCGGATGCCACGCTCCGCCCCTTGTTCCAGCCGCAGCCCGAGTCGCCGGTGCGTGCGCTCGTCGTGGCCGGTGCATGCGGCAACGTCGGTTTCGGCAAGCTCGGTCAGTTCGCTCGCCTCTTGGTCAAGCACGGCGTCCCCGTCGTCGCCCTCGACTTGTCCCCCGCCGTGAACGAGGTCGGTGACAAGCTCCGCAAGGCCTTCGGCAAGCGCTTCTCCACCGAGCAGGTCGACGCGATCCTCGACAACGTCCGCATCGTGCAGGGCGGCATCAACGATCTGCCCAAGGAGCTGCAGGTCGGCTTCGTGTTCGAGGCCATCCCCGAGCGCCTGAACATCAAGCACGCCTTCTACCGGGAGATTCGCGCCCGCGACCCCGAGGCCTTCATCTTCTCGGCCACCAGCGGCTTCCCCTCGACCATGCTCTTCGAGGGCCTGCCCGGGGCCGAGCGCTGCGGCGTGATGCACCCCTTCTTCCCGCACCTGACCAACAAGCTGTGGGAGGTCCCCACCACGGGCGCGGTCACGGGCAACGGCGAGCTCAAGACGGTCCGCAAGTTCCTCGGTGGGCTGGGCATGAACCTCATCCCGGTCAAGGACGTGCCCTCCTTCGCCGCCGACCGCCTGTTCTGCGGGATGATGCTCGAGGCCGTCCGCATCCACGTGGACACGGGCCTGTCTCCCGCGCAGGTCGACGACGTCTGCAAGAAGGTGCTCGGCACCTCGCCGTTCTTCGTCCACAACCTGATCCCGGGCGCCAACTACCTTTCGGCCCACTGCATGGAGCTGATGAAGAGCGAGGTCGACTCCACGCTCTTTTCCATCCCCGAGGCCTGGCAGCCCTATATCGAGGACGCGCACAAGCAGTGGCCCTACGAGCGCGGCCAGAAATGCCCGCCCGAGCAGTTCGGCATCGTCCGCGACCGCATGCTCGGCATGCTGCTGTCGCTGACCACGTACATGATCGAGCACGAGGTCGCGCCGGTCGACTCGCTCAACTTCCTCTGTGAAAACGCCCTCGCCTTCCGCTCGGGCATGCCGGCCATGGTCTACGAGCTGGGCTTCGACAAGGTCCGCGAGCTCATCCAGGGCTTCTGCGACTCGCAGGGCATCACCAAGGCCGACGAGGTCGCGCCCGTCGGCGTGCTGAAGGCCGACGCCGCGCCGTGGCACGAGGTCTACGTGGGCACCTCGGTGCACGGCAAGGTCGGCCTGCTCTCGCTCAAGCGCGGCACCATCAACCACACCTTCGTCGCTCAGCTCGACGAGGCCTACGAGCGCTTCGCCGCCGACGATGCGGTCGAGGCCATCGTCATCGCGCCCGACGGCACCTATAGCCGCGAGTTCGGGCACGGGGCCGACCTGGGGGCGTTCGTGCCCGTGCTCGGCAAGCAAGACGCGGCGCTGGGTCTCATCCAGAAGTGGAAGCAGACGCTCGGCAAGCTGCGCGCGGGCAAGCCCACCGTGGCCGCGCTCGTCGGTCGGGTGCTCGGCGGAGGCTTCGAGCTCGCCGTCGCCTGCCACGCTCGCATCGCCGGCCAGGGCACGCGCCTGGCCTTCCCCGAGACCACCGTCGGGGTCATCCCCGGCCTGGGCGGCTGCCACAACGCGCATCGCCTGGCCAATGAAGAGGCCTGGCCGCGCATCAACGAGATCCTGCTGACCGGCCACGGCATCAAGGTCGACGAAGCCGCGCAGTGGGGCCTCGTCTCCGAAATCGTGCCCATCCCCGAGCTGCCCGGTGCCAGCATGAAGCTCGCCGCCGCGCTGGCCAGCGGCGCCACGCCCATGCCCAGCTACCGCGAGGGCCCGGCGCAGATCAGCGTGAACACGGACGTGGCCACCACCAACGAGGCCGGCGTGGCGCTGGACGCCAAGCTCCGCGAGCTGTTGGTGTCCACCATCGTCGACGCCAACGGAGCCACCGCGGCCGAGGGCGGCGCCATCGAGGAACAACGCGCGGCGCAGAGCCTGGCGATGAGTTCCTCCGCGATCGGAGTCAAGGCGATGATGCGGGGCAAGCCGCCCCAATTCGAAAACCCCCTGGGCTAATCGCTACGACGTTCCTCGCACGAAGGGCCCACGCCACGCGGCGCGGGCCCTTCGTTCGTTTCCGAACTGCCACCCCGTCGCGGCCCCACGATACACTGGTAGTGGTATGTGGAAGTCCAAGGCGCTCGCGGGCGGCGGTCATCGTCATCAGTGGATCGAGGACGGTGAACCGGTCGACTGGGAGCGCTACGCGGGTCGGCTCGCCTGCGACGAGAGCACTCGGTCTGCCTTGACCACGCTACTGGCCGACAGCGAGCACGAGGCGCTGTACTGGGAGACCGTGCCCTCTTCCTTCGAGACACGCGACCGTGCGTTCGAGATGGTGGTACTTCCCAGCAAGAGTCTCGGGCGTCGGACTGCATCCTCCGATGCCTTCGCTGCCGAGCTCGGCGGGTCGGGCCCCAGCATCCGTAGCTTCCCCAACCTCGGTCGCGACGCGCTGCTCGTCGTGCCCACGCCCATGGGTGATGAGCGGGTCTACGGACACCTCGCCGCGTTCGTTCGCGGCGCTCCGCCCGACCAAGTCGATGCCCTGTGGGAAGCGGTGGGCGAGGCGATCGAAGAGCGCTGGGCCGAGAACCCGCGGCCGCTGTGGGTCAGCACCGCGGGTGATGGCGTTCCGTGGCTGCACGTGCGGCTCGACCAGCGTCCGAAGTACTACGGTCACACGCCCTTTCGCCGCCCCTGACTCGTGGGTGAGTCAGGGTCCGAAGCACCGGCTCAACGCTCGCTCGACCTCGCCTCTAAACCACGACAGCGCAGGATCGGACGCTGACAGTCGGCTCTCGTAGACGGCCAAGCGGAGCGGCGGAACCTCGACCGGACAGGGGAGCTCGACGAGTTCGAATCGCTCGGCCACCCCGGCGAGCACCCCCCGCGGCACGGTCAGCAGCATGTCGGTGGCAGCCAGCAACGCGGGCGCAAGCATGAAGTGGGGCAGCAAGGGACCGAGCCGACGCCGAAGACCGAGTCGTTCCAGCACCTCGTCGATGGGTCCCGCCCCAGCGGCGGGCGTGCGCACGCGGACGTGCGAGTACGCGAGCCAGCCTTCCAGCCCCCACTCCTCCGTCGCGGGGTGGTCACGGCGCGCAAACACGGACCAGGGGAGCACGAGCGAGCCTCGCCGGACGACCCCTTCCTCCAGCGGCAGGCGCTGTGGCGCGACCGCCAAGTCGAAGCGCCCCAGCGCGATGTCTCGCAGCAGCCCCCGCGCGGGCGCGACCAGCTCGAGCTGAGCATCGGGGGCCACGGCGCTCATCGAAGCGGCCAGCTCCGGCAGGATGGCCGCCAGGAAATCCGGGGCGACGAGACGAAAGGTCCGAGTCGAAGCGGCGGGGTCCCAGCCGAGATCGGAGGTGAGGATGCGGTCGAGCGTTTGAAGCACGCGCTTGAGCTCAGGAGCGAGCTGCCGCCCTCGCGGTGTGGGCTCCATGCGTCCGCCGACCCGAGCCAGGATTGGATCGCCCAGGTGCTCGCGAAGCCGCGCCAAGGCATGGCTGACCGCGGACTGCGAGCGGCCGAGACGAGCCGCGGCCTTGGTCACGTGCTGCTCCTCGAGCAGCACATCGAGTGCCACCAGCAGGTTCAGGTCCAGGTTCCGAACATCTATCTCATGCATGCCCAATGCAGCTAACCCATTGGATGCATGATGCCGTGGGGCCTAGGTTGTGGGCAACGAGCCGCGGTCGCGGCCGGGCGAACGGACGCCACCATGCGAGCCTACGTGCTGAAAAAGCCCAACAATCCCCTCCAATTACGCGATCTTTCGCCGCCGAATCCCGGCCCCTCCGAGGTCCGAGTTCAGACCACGGCCGTGGCGATTCACCCGGTCGATGTGGAGACCAGCACGGGCAAGAACGGGATGCTCCTGCCGCAGCGACGGCCCTTCGTACCGGGGGTCGACTTCGTGGGTCGGGTGACGGCGGTGGGCTCGGCGGTCGCCGATCTGTCCGTCGGGGCGCGGGTGTTCGGCTACCGCGGACTGGCCGATATGGGGGCGTTCGCGGAGCAAGCGTGTGTCTCCCGCGATGTGGTGGCAGCCGTCCCCGCGACGCTCACCGACGTGGAAGCGGCCACCCTCCCCCTTCCCGCTCTGTGCACATTGCAGGCTCTGGACGCAACCGCGGGCGAAGGTCGCAAGCGGGTGCTGGTCCACGGTGGCGCGGGCGGGGTGGGCAGCGTGGCCGTGCAGCTGCTGGCCGGTCTCGGTCACGAGGTGGCTGCCACCGCCAACGGTCGAGACGCCGCGTGGGTGCAAGCGCTCGGGGCTCACGAGGTCATCGACTACACCACCACGCGTTTCGAGGAGCGGGTGCAGCAGGTCGACCTGGTGCTCGACACGGTCGGCGGCGACACCCTGTCGCGCTCGTTCTCGGTCGTGGCCGATGGCGGCACGGTGGCTTCGCTCGCCGCGATGCCCACGGCCGCGGCCCTGCGTGAAGCAGGACTACGGGTGCCCGGCCCCATGGCGCTGCTGCTGCCCGTGCTCGGGTGGTCGCTGCGCCGACGCTCCCGGGCGGCCGGTGTCGTGTTCATCCCGCAGGTGACCGTCCCCAGCGGCGAGCGATTGCGTCGAGCGGCCCGCGTCGTGAAAGCCCATGGTCTGTCGCCCCGCATCGCCCAGACCTTCCCCTTCGAAGCCCTCAACGACGCCATCACGATGGCGAGCCAAGGCACGGCCCGCGGCCGCGTCGTGGTCACCACGGACTGAACACCATGAACAACGCCCAACAACTCCGAGACCTCGTACAAACCGCCATGGATGCCATTCTCGTGCGTCACGATCGTGAGGAGGTGCGAGCTCACTTCCACCCGGATTTCGTGCAGCACAACCCCTGGGCCGACGATGGCGGTGCCCACGTGGAAGCGATGTGCGACTTCACCTTCGGCGTCGACATGCGCCGATGGATCGTGCAAGGGGACCTCGTCGCCTACCACGGGCTGTACACCGCTCCGAACCCACTCGGCGAACACCCGCTGCTGTGCGTGGACATCTGGCGCGTGCAGGGAGATCAGATCGTCGAGCACTGGGATGCGCTGATGCCCACACCACCCGATGTCGCCGAGATCATGCTCGCCGGCCCGGGAGATGGCTTCGCCGACGTGGCCCCCGCCCAGGTGGCGAGCCATGCCGCACGAGCGCGACGCCTGTTGGAGGTTGGCGTCCGCGGGGTCGATCGAGAGGTCATCCGCTCCATCCTCGCGCCGGGCTCGACGCTCCATCGCCCCGACGTCGAGCCGGGCACGGCGAACGACCTGTTCGTCCAGTGGGTCGAGTCCAAGCGGCCGACCGTCGAGGTACGGCACACGCTGGCCTCCGGCGATCTGGTGCTGATTCAGGCGGTCATCACCATCGCAGGCCACGAACAGGTCGCGTACCACCTGTATCGCTTCGATGGCGAGGGACGAGTCAGCGACCTTTGGCAGGTCGCGCAGGACCGGCTGCCGCTGGCGGACGCCGCCAACCCGCACCCGCACTTTTGAGCCGTGCGGGCCGCCCCGCGGAGTCAGGCCGTGGGGCGCGGCCGCGGGGTACTCGGGGGACGAGGGCAGATGCCCGCGTCGCCGATGCTGACCAGCTCTCCGTCCTTCCGCACGAGCACGCACTCGCGAACCATGCGGTGGTCGGGGATGCGCTCGCCGAGCAGCGCCTCGACCACCTCGCGGGGACGCGCCCCGCCCTCTCCGTCGAGGCACAGACGAAACGCCAACGAGCGCTCGCGCAGCTGCACGTCGAGGAGCTTGGGCTTGATGTCCACGTCCTTGACCGCGGGCGGCGGCGCAGCGCGACGCTTGCCTTTGCCCTTGCCCTTGCTGCGGCGCGACTTCTTGTGCCGCACGCGTTGCACGATGATCTCGGGCTCGGCCAGCCGCGACTGCAGGTTCTCGGCCAGGTGCTCGGCCTGCTCCTCCGTGAGCGCGACCGCGTAGTCGGCCCCCGCCACGAGCTGTCCGAGCCGCATCTCCGAGGGCCCCACGATCCGCGCCGACTGCAGGCCCAGTCCCGGAGGCGCGACCGCCCGCAGCCGCTGCAGCAGCTCGGCGGCCATTTGCTCGCGCTCGGAGTCGTCGAGCATGTCCGCCAGGTCCTCGTCGGAGCGCGGCAGCAACACGTCCACGTCGACGACCTCGGCGTGCGCCCCGACGCCCAGCGCCAACGCCGGGCCGAAGCTCATGCGCGGCAGCGGGTTGAAGCCCCGCGAGAACGCCTGCTCGATACCCGCCCGCCGGAACATCCGCGGGAGCACGCGCAGCAGGTCACGATGCCCCAAAAAGCGCAGCGTGCCGTACTTGCCGAAGACCAGCCGCAGCCGCGAGTGCGGCGCTTCGGCGTTGGCCTTGAACGCGGAATCCTCGTCGTGGTTGCTCGGCGCCAGGTGGCCGCGCAGCCGCGAGATGTTCACCAGCTCGGGGTTCGGCACCACGGGCTGCGGGTCGTCGTCCCCCGCCCGGTCGCGCAGCGTCGACAAGGTGCGCAGCGAGTCGATCCTCTCGCTGCGCATCTGGGTCATGTCGCAGGCGATGCCGCAGTCGTAGCAGACCAAGCGGCGCTCGTCGGCCTCGGCCGCCGCGAGCTCGCGGTGGTGCACCTGGTCCCCTGCCGCCTTGCCGCAGGGCGGGCTGATGCGGCTGCCCAGCGCCTTGCGGTACTCGTCGGCCAGGAACCCATCGTCGATGCCGACGTCGATGTGGTCCCAGGGCAGCTTGGCGTCCACGGGCAGCGTGCGGGTGTAGATGGTCGGATCGATGTCCGCGGCCTCGAGCGCGTCGAGCCAGCGCTCGAAGGAGAAGCACTCGCGCCAGCCCTCGAAGCGCGCGCCCGCCAGGTAGGCGTGCTCGAGCGCCTCGCCGAGCTTGCGGTCGCCCCGGGCAAACAGGCACTCGAGCCAGCTCTCGCGTACCTCGTGGGTCTTGAGCCCCACCCGCGAGCGCCGGGTCATCTCGCGCAGCAGCTGCACCTTGGAGTGCAGGTCTTCCATGGAGTCCATGGCCGCCCACTGGAAGGGCGTATGCGGCTTGGGCACGTGCTGCGAGACGCTGACCGTGATCCCGGGAAGCCGCGACAGCTCCATGGTCTTGGCCATCTCGAGCACGCGCTCGCCGGTCTGCACGATCCCGGCGACATCGGCTTCGGTCTCGGTGGGCAAGCCCATGATGAAGTACATCTTCATGCGGTCGTAGCCGCGCTCGAAGATGCGACGCGCCGAGGCCATGATGTCCTCCTCGGAGACGTTCTTGTTGATCACGTTGCGCATGCGCTGCGTGCCGGCCTCGGGGGCGAAGGTCAGCCCCGAGATGCCCACGCGCTTGATCTCGTCGAGCAGGCCGCCGGTCAGGCCGTAGGCGCGAAGGCTCGCCACGCCGAGCTTGGCCTTGCGCTTGACCAGCTCGGGCACCAGCGTCTTGATGAGCGGGTCGATGCACGACACGTCCGCGGTGGACAGCGCGGTCAGGCTCGTCTCGGAGAACCCGGCCGCATCCACCCCGCCGAGCACCGCGTCGACCACCGCCTCGGGGCTGCGCTCGCGAACCGGCCGATAGATGATGCCCGCCTGGCAGAAGCGACAGCCCTCGGTGCAGCCCCGGGTGATCTCCACCGACGCGCGGTCGAAGATGGCCTCCGCGTAGGGCACGGGAAAGCGCTGCGGGAACGGGAACTTGTCGAGGTCGCGGACCCAGATCCGCTCGATCCGCTCGGGCGCACCGACCTCCACGCCGCGCTCGGTCCGACCGACCACCACCTGCATGCCCGTCCGCTCGTCGGTCTCCACCCGATACAACGAGGGCACGTAGATCCCCGGCATGGTGGCCAGGGCCGCGAGCTGGTCCGCGCGCGAGCGTCCGTCGCGACGCATCTGGCCGATGGTGCGCAGCAGCGAGGGCAGCAGCTCCTCCGCCTCGCCCACCATCACTGCGTCGACGAAGGGCGTCAGCGGCTCGGGATGGGTGGCGGTCGGGCCTCCCGCGATCACGATGGGATCGTCCTCGCCTCGGTCCGCGCTCCGCAGCGGAATGCCGCCCAAGTCGAGGTTGAGCAGCACGTTGCTGTAACACAGCTCGTACTGGAGGCTGACCCCGACCACGTCGAAGTCCCGCAGCGCCGTATACGTCTCGAGGCTCACCAGCGGCAGGTCGTGCTCGCGCAGGCCCTGCTCGAGATCCGTCCACGGGCTGAAGGCACGCTCGCAGACCAAGTCGTCGTGGCCGTTGACCAGGTCGTAGATGATCCGCGTGCCGAGGTGGCTCATCCCGACCTCGTAGAGATCGGGGAAGGCCAGGACGAAGGTGCACGCCAGACCGTCGTGGTCCTTGACGATGCGCTGCTCTTCGCCGCCGAGGTAACGCCCCGGTTTTTGGACCGAGGTCAGCAGCTCCGCGTAGGGATGCTCGCGCAGGACGGCGGGGTCCTCCGGCATCTCGGGAATCGGGGCGTGAGCGTCCATGCTGGCCTTGTCCACGTCATTGGCCCAAGTGCCATAAAAGCGAGAGAAGGAAAAGCCACCCCGCGGAGAACGCGGCCTTGCGCGAGGCTCGCGCGTGCTTATCATGCGGGGCCGACGTGAAGGACCTGTATCAGCACCTGGGCGTAGCCAAAGACGCCAGCGCCACTGACGTCAAGAAGGCCTATCGCAAGCTCGCCAAGCAGTATCACCCTGATCGCAACCCGGGTGACGCCGCGGCCGAGGAGAAATTCAAGAACGTCTCCTCCGCCTACGAGGTCCTGGGCGACGCCGACAAGCGGTCGCTGTACGACGAATTCGGCGAGATGAGCCTCACCCAGGGCTTCGACGCGGACAAGGCCCGGGCCTACCGATCCGCGCGCTCGAGCGGCTTCGGGGGCGGCGGCGGCATGCCCGGCATGGGCCCCGACGTGTTCCAGGATTTCGGCGACGCTCGCGCAACGAGCTTCGAGGACCTGCTGCACGCTCTGTTCCGGGGCCAAAGCAAGGCCCAGTCCGCCCGCGGCAGCGATGTCAACGGAGACATCACCGTCAGCCTCATGGACGCCCTGCATGGCGTGACCGTGCCGCTGCGCCTCGACATGGGCGGCAAGAGCCGCACCGTCAAGGTCAAGGTGCCGCAGGGCATGCCCGACGGCGGCAAGCTGCGGCTGCGCGGCCAGGGGGGCGCGGGCCAGCCTCCCGGCGACGTCATCCTCGCGGTGCGCGTCAAACCCCACGATTCGATGCGCCGCGACGGTCAGAACCTCCGGCTCACCCTGCCCATCACGGCGTACGAGGCCTACCGCGGCGGGCCCATCGACAACGTGCCCACGCCCTGGGGGCCAGTCACGCTCAAGCTCCCCGCCGGGGCGAAAACCGGCCAGCGGTTGCGTCTGCGCGGCAAAGGCGTGCAAGTGCCCGGTCGCGATCCCGGCGATCTGTACGTGCAGCTCGAAGTGCAGATGCCCAAGGCGGGCGACCAAGCCCTGCTCGAGGCGCTCGAGCGCCTGCAGGGCAAGGACGACGCCCGCAGCGAGATGACGTTGTAGGCGTCAGTCGACGCCTTCCAGCAGCATCAGCTCCTGGCAGGCCGCCCCGTCGCGGCCGCCGTCGGGACAACGGCTCTGCAACACCGCCCGAGCGGTGGAGGCCTCACGTTCGCTCACCAGGAACCGGGCCATGAGCACCGCCGCGGTATCGGCCAGTTGCTTCGCCGCCGCGCCCAAGGCAGGGTCCTTTGCGGCGCAGGCGACCCAGTTTCGCATCGCGGCCACGTGTTTGCGCGCCACCGCGCCGCGATCGGCCGGGTGGAACGCCACCACCGCCCCCACGCTCTGGTTGAACTCCAGGGCCAGCGAGTGCAGGCAGGTCGCCGCCCTCGAAGCGGGCGCCGATCCCATCGGGGGGTCCCACTGCGCCTCGGAGTAGTCCGGGGCGAAGCTCGGCTCGCGATCCCCCACAACGACCTCGAGGGTCAGCGCGGGTCCGGCCGTCCGCACCCGCGCCTCGACCGGGTTGGACTGCGTGAGCGCGCGACCCAGGCCCTCCCCTCGCATCCACAGCGACATCAGGGCGTCTGGAGCGGCCCCCTCGGCCGACAGATCGAACGCGGCCGCCGGATCGACCCCTTGGCTCACGACCAGCGCGGGCCGGCCCCCGATCGGCTCCGACGACGACCGAAACGCGCCTTGCCCTCCCATGTCCCGCATCACCGCCTCCACGACCTCCGATGCGGGGAGCTGCGCGCCCGTCATCGCGACCGCCATTCCGCCGGTTTGATCGACCGACGGGACCACCAAGTGCAGCGCATCCACGCCGAACCCGTCCGCCACCACGCCGGGGGACAACGTCTTCATCGCCGCCATCGGCCAGCGCAGCGCGGCGAAGGCCGGGCACGTGTCGCCGCAGTCGTAGAACACCTCGGCCAGCTGCCCCGGGCGCATTCCGTGCAGGTCGTGCGCCTGTGCCCGCTCCAGCGTACCGGCCAGGTCCCCCGCCAGCGCGAGCGCCAGGTCGACATCGGGTCGACGGGGCGCCACGACGCCGGGATTGGCCGCAAAGGCACCCCACAGCTCGCGCCCCCGCGGGGTCAGGCTCGCCACCACGGTCATCTGCAGCCCGGCCGCGTCACTGCTCACGCCCACCGACCAATCGTCGAACTCCGCGAGATCATCGGGGGTCGCGACATCGACGGTGGCCGCGATGGAGGCCCCCTTGGCGATGATCGAGGGGCGGTCCTTGGCCTCCACGAAGTCTGCGGCCTGCCCCATGTAGTACAGGCCGATCCACACGCCCGTCGCTCGCAGTCGCCACGGCCGGACCAAGGCCGCGGCCGCATGTCGCTCGTCGAGCGCGTGACGCATCGCCGGGGTGTCGACCCGCGGGTGCTCATCGACGTCCAGGTGGGATCGAAGCTCGCCCGCATCCCGGATGCCTCGCCCCTCGTGCAGCACGACCATGCGCACGTGCTCCTCCTCGGGCACCAGGGCGACGAAGCTCTGAAACGGGGCCCGCGGCGACAGCTCCAAGCCGACCGCGCCCGGCAACCCCTCCACCAACGCGGGCGCGGGGCGACTGCTCGCCGACCACCACTGCTCCAGGCTGGCCATCAGCGCGTCCCGATCGGTCGCGGGCACCACCACCTGGTGTCGCATCGGGGGCATCGCGAGCTCGAGCGACACGAGCCCGGCCGTCGCGACACCCGGCGGGCCGTCCACCGGGGCCTCGTAGGCAGAGACCACGATGGGGCGACTCGTGTCCCGCCCCTCCCACTGCGGCCGCGGCAGCGCCTGCGGTAGCTCCAGCCGCGGGGTCATGCCCCACACGAAGTCGGCGCCGTCCTCCGCGTCCACCAGGGCTCCCGCCGCGCCGATGACGGGCGGCGACAGGAACTGGGGGATCCGCTCTCGGGTCTCGCCCCACGCCTGGTCGTGCAGCACGATCACCAGGGGCGCGCCGTCGCCGACCGCGTGCACGAGCGTCTCGGTGGTCGTGCGGGCGTCCTTCGCCCCTTCCGCCTCCACTGCGGCCTCGGGTTCTTCTCGGTGCAGAGGCCCGCGACTGAGCCCCAGCCCGCCCGGCCGACACCCGGCTGCGAGCGTGAAAACGACGAGGGCTCCAAGCGTTGTCCGGCGACGCACCGGACGATGGTGCCACGGCTCCGCGCTCGACTCCGAACGCGTATTGCGCGGGTTTCCGACCGTGCAACGCCCTACTCAGGCCTCGGTCACAGGACGGGTCCGGCCGGCGTCGCGGCGCGAGGGCTCGCTGCGTGGTATCTCGTGCAGGTGAGCCGCCACCTGCCCATCGTCGATCAGGCAGCGCCGAGCGCAACGCCCCCCACCAGGCGTCGTCGTCACCCGCGATGGCTCAAGGTGCCCATGGCGGGCGGCGAGGCCTACCACGACCTGCGGGCCCGGGTGCGCGAGCTGAAGCTCAACACCGTCTGTCAGAGCGCCAGCTGCCCCAACATCGGCGAGTGCTGGAACAACCGGGCGCTCACCATCATGATCCTGGGCAACATCTGCACCCGCTCGTGCCGCTTCTGTGACGTGGCCACGGGGCGGCCGCTGCCCGTCGACACCCAGGAGCCCGCCCGGGTCGCCGAGATCCTCGCCGAGCTCGATCTCAACCACACCGTCATCACCTCGGTGGATCGCGACGATCTCAAAGACGGGGGCGCGAGCGTCTGGGCCGACACCCTGCACGCCTGCCACGAAAAAGCCCCGAGCATGACCATCGAGGTGCTGGTGCCCGACTTCAAGGGCAACCTCGCCGACGTCGATACCGTGCTCGACGCCAACCCCGACGTCTTTGCCCACAACCTCGAGACCGTGCCTCGTTTGTCGCGACAGGTGCGAGTGCAAGCCCGCTACGACCGCAGCTACGCCGTGCTCGAGCACGCGCGCAAGCGGGGCGCGCTGACCAAGACCGGGCTCATGCTCGGCCTCGGCGAGTCACTCGGTGAGGTCCGCGAGGTCATCGATCAGCTCGCGGGGCTCGGGCTCACCATCCTGACGCTGGGGCAGTACCTGCAGCCGAGCAAGAAGCACCTGGCGATCGACCGCTATGTGCACCCCGACGAGTTCGCCGAGCTGAAGGACTACGCCGAGCGGGCGGGCATTCGGCACATCGAGAGCGGGCCGCTGGTGCGCAGCAGCTACCACGCCGAAGGCCAGGCCGAGCTCATCGTGCGGCTGCAGGCCGAGGCGGGCACGATCGGCTTCGCCTCGCTGCGCGGCTGAACCCCTCGGCTACTTCGAGAACTCGAGGTTGTCGAGCATCCAGCGGGTGCCGGTCTCGTTGAGTCCGGCGTAGTGGATGGAGACGGCCTCGACGTCGGTGACGTCGGCGTCGAAGGCCTCGAGCGGGATGCGCACGGTGTTCATCGGCGACTTGCTGTAGTCGCCAACCGGCTCGTAGAGGGGCTTGAACACCGCATAGTCGGGCTCGGGGATCTCGACGTAGTCCTCGGAATCGACGAAGTCGGACCACACCCCGTTGGACTTGATTCGGAAGCTCAGAGACACCGAACCGGCCAGCCCATATCCCTGAATCTTGCCGGCTCGCACGGACAGCACATCGAACCAGCTCATGTCCTGGACGTTGGCGGGAATGTCCCAGGTGAGGTGCTCACCGATGAACTCTGGCTGCACCACCAAGACCTGGGTGTCGCCGTGCGGCACGGTCTCGTCCAGGGTGTACGCCGGCTGGCCATACAGGACTTCGCCATTGCCGAAGGTGCTCACGCTCCCCCCAATGGTGCTCGTCTCGAGAGTCGGCCCTTCGAAGTTGTCGACCACCCGACGACTTTGCCACTGACCGTCTTGGTATTGCGTGTAGGGGGTCCAGTTGCCAGCGGTGGACGGCGGCACGAGGTTGTCGGTGACCCAGGGCTTGTATTCGTCCTGCCCCCACAACCGCCAACGCAAGGCCGCATTGATATAGCCGCTGGTCGCCTTCATTTGCTTTGACACGATCGAGGTCGGCGGGGCGGAGAACTGCTGATGTCGCCAGCCGTGGACGAACTTCATGCTCTTGGTCACGGAGGGCCAGAAGGTGGGGCTGTACTCGCTCCCAATGGCATCGTACTGACCGAAGACGGTCGCCTGAACATCGTTGGGTTCCGCGGGGAGTCGTCGACCGGTGATGTCCTCGTCCCGCGATCCGTAAAGCGCCATGAAGAACGGACTCGCGTCGTGGGAGAACGTCGCCGACTCGAGGTAGGCCGGGGCCATCGCGATGACCGCCTGCACCACGTAGGGCAGGCCTTGCTGGTGAATCAGGCGTGCCGTGTAGCTGGCCGTGAGCCCGCCTTGGCTGTGCCCTGCGCTGACGATCGAGTCGGCATCCAGGGCGAAGGCCAAGGGCCACTCGGCGAATACGTAGTCCAGATACCCGATGACGCGTTGCGCTCGTTCCGTGATCCACTCGTGATCGATCGAGTTGCTACCCGGGCTGAGCACGGCCACAGCAAAGCCGTGGCTCGCGAGGTGGTTACCGATATGGTGGTAGGACTCCTCCGTGTACACAGGGAGCCCTCCCGCGGCCTTGTCGAGCAGGATGAGCGGCGAGTCCATGATCGGCATCCCGGCCACGCAATCGACGGGCCAGAAGATCCGCCCGCGAACGAGCGGGTCGGTGCGGGACTCCGGGCGATCGAAGTCCTCGTGCATCTGACAGTACGGGCCATCCAGCGCCGGGTCGTCGACATAGGACACATCCCGGAACGACACGGGATCCACCTGCTCGTCCCACAGCTCGGGCTCGGCTTCGTCGCAGGAGACGACTCCGAGCGCAAGGGGAAGCAGCAGACCCAGGGTCGACAAACGGGAGCGTGGCATCTCGATCGACAGGGTCCACATCCCCCCCGATCGGATCACGACCGATGAGCCACCGCGGCGAAGCTCAGGCCTTGGCCCGGCGCACGAGTTCGGCGCGAATCAGCTCGAGTGCGGCCGGCAGGCGCTTGCGCGGGATGTTGACCCGGGTCGGCATGCCGCCGCCCAGCTCCAGCATCTGCACGAAATCCAGCCCGCTCTCGAAGGGCGCGGCGATGGTGGCGTTGCCCGAGTCGAGCACCACGCTGACGGTGGCCTTGGTCTGCCCCAGCAGCAGCAGCTCGGTCTTGTCGAAGGGCGGCGTAGACCCGCCGACCTCGATGAACGCCACGTCGCCCTCGATCTCGTAGCCCTCGGACAGCTCGACCGCCACCCGGGCCATGCGCTCGAAGTCCTCGGCGGCGGCGATGATGCTGTCGCGCTCGACGCCCGGCTTCATCCCGCTCACGAGGTAGCGAACGATGCGCAGCTTGAGGGTGTGGTCGACCCAGTGGGCCCGCAGGGCCTTGTCGATGCGGTTGGCCTCGGACGAGGCCTCGCCGATGCGAGTGTCGATGGCCCGCGCGTCGTCGTCGGCCCCTGCGTAGGGCTCGCGCCCGCCGAGGATCCACTTGGCGGCGGCGTACAGACCATCGAGATCGAAGTGACAGACGATGGTGTCGACGGGGCCCGTGGCCTGGACCATGGCCGGGTCGATCATCTCGGGGCACGCCCCGTGCTCGGCCTTGGTGCACAGGGTAAAGCGCTCGTCGGCGGCGTAGCGCTCGTGGAACGGGTGATCGTGGTGATCGACCCACCGGGCCAGGCGCGGACCGAGCTGCTCGATGAAGCGCCCGGTGGTCTTTTCGAAGCCGCGACCGAGCCCGACCGAAGCAAAGGCGATGTCGAGCACCACCACCCGCCCCTCCAGGGCTCCGATCCGCGGCAGCTTGCGCGGGCTGGCGAAGACCAGGTTGGGCAGGGCGTCGCTCATGACAGCTCCGCTCGGGCGGCCGACAGCTCGCCCAGTGCGTGGTCGTCCCCGGCCGCCTCGGCGGCTCGGATGCCCGCGTCGAGCACTCCCGCCGCGGCCTCTCGCTCGCCCATCTCGACGAGCAGGTTGCCGAACATCAAGTAGCTCGGCACGTAGCCTGGGTGGGCCGCGATCAATCCGTCGAAGGTCGTGCGGGCCTCGTCGTGCAGCCCCTGCTTGCGCAGCTCCATGGCCAGGCCGTAGCTCGGGAACGGGTCGTCCGGGCGAGCCGCCGCCATTTGGCGAAGCAGGGGCAGGCGATCCATCGTCCCGCTACTCCGCCTTCGAGCCGGCTTCGCCGTGCTGCTCGATGCTGGCGGCCGCGAGCGCCTTGGCATCGGCCTCGGCCATGCCCAGCGCGACCAGAACTTCGCTGGTCTGCTCGAAGACCCGAGTCTCCTGGAGGTGCCCCACCAGCAGCAGGTACGTGGCCACGTGGTGGTGCTCGTACTTGCCCAGCAGCATCTGCGCCCCTTCGCGCAGCTTCTCGGGGGGGTTGGTCTCGCAGAAGTCCTCGTCGGTCTCGCCGTTGCGATGCTCGACCTCGAGGAAGTCGAGAAAATCGACGAGCATCTCTCGGTGGTGGCGCATGAGCCACTCGATGAGCAGGGCGAGGGCCAGCTGCCCGTTGGCTCCCGCGAACTCCCTGTCGAAGCGCTTACGCCAGACCTTCAGTCGGGCGGCCCTGGTGTAGGCGGTCTTGGGCACGCTGCTGGAAACGCCGCCCGCCTTGAGCACGGAGCGAACCTCCTTCGCGGACAGCTCGCCGTAGTAGGCGTCGATGTGTTCGTTTCCCAGGTGCTGGCAGATCTCGATCGGCGTCACGTCGGTTCCTCAATCCTCAGTGGGCGCGGAGAGTAGCTCGGATTGCCCAGCGGGGACATCCGGCGGGGACAGACGAGACGAATCGCGGACAATCGCCCCATAGCAGCACGCTAGAGGCCACTTGGCCCCACGGGGCGCGCGTGCGGCTACCGGAAGCGGACGTGAATGTGGTCCTGGTGCGGTGGCCACGAGCCGCCGCTGCCGTACGCACCGGAGCCCGAGCCATCGCCGATGAACTTGCCCGCAGGCGCCTGAATGTCGGCCCGTGTGGCCGGCCCCGGGCCCCAGCTCGCCTTCCAGCCGGGCACCGAGCCACCGGTGCCGGCCGCCACCACCGAGTCCCATGCGGCCTGGGCCGCGGTCACGGCATCGCTGCGCAGCCGCCGGGCGCCGTGCCAGACCACCGCCGACAACAGGCCATGCGTCGCGGCGCAGTACGCCAGCATGTTGACCCAGATCGCCTTGACCCGATCGTTGTCGATGCCCGTCAGCCGAGTCATGCCCGAGGTGTTGTACGCCGGCCGGGCGGCGGTGGGATCGGGCTCGCCCATGCGGTCGAAGACCACGTTGCCCGAGCTGACCTCCGTCCAGTAGCCCCGAGCGTAGTTGCTACCGGCCGCAGGCGCCTCGACGCCGTAGATGTCGACGTCGACCCCGCGCTCGTGAGAGCCGTGATCGGTGATGTCCTCGCCCACGATGTGGCTGATGTCGCCGATGCCGACCTGCTCACCGCTGCGCTCGAGACAGAAGGCGGCCAGGCCCTGCAACCACTGGATGGTGGCTTCCTTGCCCCACTGCCGATGAAAGCTGGCCTCGAAGTAGCGGCGCTTGAACAGCCGAAAGTCGGTATTCGGGGTGGCCTCGATGGCGATGTTCTTCCAGACGTCGGTCCCGATGATGGCCTCGACCCGACGGGTGCTCTCGCGGCCGAAGTGCACCTCGCGATCGTCGTTGTTGTTGCGCAGCCCCACGAAGCTGACGCTGGCCGCGGGGGACTGGGTGGGCAGGGCCTGCACGGACGCCGACGCCCGCGCGCCCTGACTGCCGAGCGAGCGCAGGTCCTTGCCCCACAGCCCGGCCAGCTCCACCACGCGAATGCCGGCCCGCGACAGCGAATCGAGGTGCCCGGCGTCTCCGGTCGGGTGCAGGTTCTGGTGGGTGCCCACGCAGTTCGAGGGCGTGTTGCGGCACAGGCCGCTGGCGGACTGGCTCTCGCTGCTGCGCGTCCAGGTGTGACGCATCGCGTAGGTGACCGCGTCGTGCAGCATGACCTCGTCGCGATTGGTGCAGCGCAGGCGCTCGCGATCGGCCTGGATCTGCGCGTAGGTCTGACCGTCGTCGTAGGTGGCGGACGCGGTGGTGAGCACGGGAGCGTCATGCCGCGCGGGGGTGATGGGACTGTTGGGGGTCAGCCCCGCCACCGCCCGGAAGAAGCACAAGTGGTGATAGCGGGTCTGCGCCGGATCGATGCGCACGAAGTAGACGATGTGGCTGTTGAGCGTGGTGCCCGACGGCCGCAAGTGCAGCAGGATGTCGATCATCGGGTGCCCGGCCGGCGTCACCGTGGTGTAGGGCACCCGCGCGAGCAGGTAGTACTCGCCCTCGACCAGCTTGACCTCCTTGACGACCGACGGAGTCACGCTGGTGTCGACGAGCGTGAGCAGCTCGGGGTTGAAGTCGGTATGCGGGAAGCAGTGGGAACCCGGGCCGCCCGACGAGCCGCGCGCGGTGGGGCATGCCGTGCCCGCCCAGGCGGTGGCGACCTGGGCCGGATCGCTGACGGCGGTCGACAGCACCTTGACCGCGAAGCCAGGGCGCACGCCCTGGCTGTTTCGCTGCACGGTGGGGCCCGGATAGGTGTCGTAGACGCCGGCCAAGATCGACAGGTTCGTCAGCGACGAGTGGTTGATCCCGGTGGTGCGGAAGAAGCTCGTGACGAGCGCGGGGAGCTGCGGGTCGATGGAAATCTGTGACATGGCCTCAGGTGAAATCGGGGTGCAGCAACAACGCTTGGTTGTTCGTGGTGATCGGTCCGACTGGGGTCGCGCCGTCGCGGCGAATCCAGGTCACGGTGTAGCGGTACTCGGTGCCACCGCGGGTCTTCAGGGGCACCCGGATCTTCACCGGGTCGGGCTGCGGCGCGGTCCAGATGTGCTGAACCGGTGCCTCGAAGCCCGCCGCCGCCTCGGGGACCTCGAGCGTGAGCCGAGCGGCCACGATGCCCTCCGCCGCAAAGTCGTCCACCAACATGATCGCCTCCAGATCGAGCAGCCCCGCGAACAGATCGCCCAATAGCAGCATCCGCTGCGAGGTCTCCTTCCACTCGCCCTCGGCCACCGTACCGTCCTTGAACATGGAGGTCGCTCGGTAGTGGAAGACGGGCTCCTCCCCCGCATCGAGCCGGTTGACGCGCCAGTGGGCCCGCGGCTCGGCCGTGCTCAGCTCGAACTTCTCTTCGAGGGTGACGTCGCCTCGCTGGCACCGAAGCTCGACCATGACGCGCTCGTGGCGATCGAGCGGGTCCACCATCTGCACGTCGATGCGGGCCATCCCCGCAGGCACCCCGTTGAGGATCTCGAGGCCAGCCCCGTGCCGAGGCTGCGAGCGCACGGCGTTGCGCGTGCCGTCGGCGTAGTGCCAGGTCGTCTCCACGTGCCACTCGTCGGTGCCCTCGGGCCCCGGGCGGATGGGCACGACGGCCGACTCGTGCTCGGCGTCGATGGTCACCGCGCGGCGCGTCTGCATGCCCGAGTCGGCCGCGACGGCGTCATAGACCACCTCGCACTCCACCCGATCCACCAGGTCCCAGTCGACCAGGCCCACCGTGACCCGAGCCAAGAACATGGGGAAGTACTCGCGCGGGGAGACGTGGACGAAGTAGCTGCCGAGCGGGCGCCACTCCGATCGCATGGAAGTCGCAGGGTCGCCCAGCGCGACCTTCGTATCCAAGTTCAGCACCACCTGGAGCTCGACCTCCCGGCTGCGCTGGTGGTCGGTGGCAAACTCGTAGGCGCCCCCCTGCCCTTCGCCGTCGAGCACGACCTCGGTCATGTGCAGCGGCCGCGACCCGTCGGGCTGCTCGCCGTAGCGGAGCTTGGCCACCATCGACACGATGCCCAGCGGGCCGAACTCCACCGAGGTCGCCACCTCGCCGCGAACCGTGCTGAAGAACGCGTCGGCCAGGTCGATGAACTGCACCAGGCCTTCGGTGTCCGTGTCCCGCGTCAGCAGAGCCAGCGTGCCCTGCGGGGCGATGCTGCGGAGCACGGCCGAGGCCTGCTTGGTCTCGTAGGTCACCCGTCGCAGCTCGCTCTGATCGAGCTGCCGCAGCAGGTAGCCGGCTTGGGGCCGCCCCGCCTGGTTCCAGCGCTCGACCGCCGTCAGCGGCCGCTCCCCCGCCGCTGGAGCCGGCTCGGGCTCGGAGGCGGGTGCCGGTTGCGGGGCAGCCACCGCCACCCCGCCCAGCCCACCGCTGGCCTCCGAGGTCCCGCTGAGCACGGCGTCGGACGTATCGGCCATGACCGCGGCCGTCAGCGGCGAGGTGAAGCCTGCCGTGTTCTCGGTGGCCTCTTCGGTGGGATCGTAGACCGTCAACGTCCCCCGATCGGCGGCGATGGCCTCGCCCGGCTTGAGGCTCGGCGAGAACATCGAGCCCGACGCCAGGTCCCGCGCCAGCTGCTCGAGCCGCGTGCGCTCGGTGGCCTGGTCCTCGGGGCTCATGCCCACGAAGTCCTCCTGCTCGATCACGATGGCCTCCTCGCGCATCAACGACTCGAACTCGCGATCGAGATCGGCCTTGAACACCAGCGTGTTGGAGGTGAAGCGGTTTCGCAGGTGGCGATAGGTCTGCTCGAAATCGATGGTGATGTTGGCCCGGTACGCGGGCATCATGCCGCGGAACTGGAGATCGTAGACCACGGAGACCGGGGTGGCTCCACTCTTGGTCAGTGCCGCCGACATCAGGCTCGCCCCCGCCATGCTCAGCTGCATGGAGAAGGTGGCCCGGTTGTCCCCGTACAGCGCGGGGCGAGAGGAGCCGATGATCTTCTCGACGAAGCGGCCCGTGTTCGCGCCGTCGGCGTCTCCGCCGCTCTGCTCCCCCAGCGTCACGATGCGCACGCTGCCGTTTTCCAGCGGCAGCGGGGCGAGGATGACGTCGGCGGCCCCGCCCGTGGACAGCTCGTCCCGGATGCGCTGCTTGGTCTCCTCGGGCACCCCCAAGTCGACGGTGAGGTCCAAGAAGCCGCCGCCCGAAGCCCGCGACCCCGCCACCAGGGCATCGCGATAGACGATGAGCTTGAGCGCCAGGCGGCCGCCCTCGTCACGGGCGATGCGAGGGGCGGCCGGGCAATAGTAGTAGCGCCGAGGATCACCGTGATCGCGGTACAAGAGCACGCGGTGAAGCTCTCGGGGTTCGTCGAGAGAAAGCATGGGGGCTCCGAGCTTTGGGCGGCAACCGAAGTCGCGCGCAGGCGGGGTAGCTTCAGGTTCGCAGGCGCATCCGTCGGACTCAAGGCCTCGGGAGGCACAGCCGCACGGAATCGCGTTCACGTGCGGCCCCGTTCGTCGCCACGGCCCCGCCGCCCGGAGAAACGCTCGGGGTCACTTCGATTTTCGGTGCGCGGGCCGTGGTGCGGCCGGCCGCCCTACCCGGCCGCGTTGGCGACGTACTCGGTGTACGCGACATGCAGCCGTCGCGTCATCGGGCCCGCCGTGCCGTCACCGACCTTCGTCCCGTCGAGCGTGGTCACGGGCATGATCCCGCGCACCGAGCTGGTCAGGAACACCTCGTCGGCGGCCCGCAGATCGTCGGGCATCAGCGTGGTCTCTTCCACGGGCGCGCCCGTGGTGCTCGCCAGCTCGCACACCACCTGCCGCGTGATGCCGGGCAGCAACCCCGTGCGCAGGTGCGGCGTCTGGAGCTTGCCTTCGCGCACGATGAACACGTTGCTCGTCGCCCCCTCCGAGACCGCGCCTTCGGGGTTGCACATGATCGCGTCGTCGCCCCCGCGCGCGAACGCCTGTCGCAGGGCGAGGATGTTGGTCAGGTAGTTGCCCGACTTGATGGTCGGGTCGAGCGAGGTCCCGGCGTTCTTGGTGATCCCCACGATCACCGCCGACAAGCCCTTTTCGTACGCGTCGTCCTTGGGCAGCTCGAGCGGCTTGACCAGGATCACGAGCAGCGGGTCTTCGGACACGCGCGGATCCAGTGCCACCGGCCCCGACCCGCGCGTCACCATCATCCGCACGTAGCTCTCGGTGTTGCCGGACGCCTCATGGGTGCGCGCGATCGACTCGGAGAGCATCTGGTCGGAGAACGGAATCGCCAGGCCGATGCCGTCGCCGCTCCGCCGCAGCCGCTGCAGGTGCCGCGACAATTCCAGCGGCCTGCCCCCGGCCGTACGCATGGTCTCGTACACGCTGTCGCCGTACAAAAAGCCGCGATCGAACACGCTGATCTTGGCCTCGTGAGGGTCGAGGGGCTCGGGCTGGGTGGACAGGAAGACCTTGGTCGTCATGGCGATCGAAGCGTCCATGCTTCGGTTACCAGAGCCCGGCCCGGCAGGCCAGACCTCAGCCCGGCGGACGCGGCAGACCGCGTCGCATCCACCACACCGAGCTGGCGCCCTCCAAGAAGATCTTCATGGACATCTTGCTCTGCCCGCGGACACGATCGGGGAACACGATGGGGTGCTCGACCACCCGAAATCCCGCGACGAGGGCGCGGTATTTCATCTCGATCTGGAAGCCGTAGCCGCGGCTGCGCACCTCGTCGAGCGGCAGGGTCTCGAGCACCTCGCGACGCCAGCACACGTAGCCCGCGGTCAGGTCGCGCAGGCGGACGCCGAGCACCATGCGCGAGTAGCAAGAGCCGCCCCAGCTGATGCCGAGCCGCCACGCGCTCCAGCCCTGAATGCCGCCGCCGGGCATCCATCGCGAGCCCACCACCACGTCACCATCGGTCGTCGCCCGCTCGAGCATCGGGCCGAGGTACTGCGGATCGTGCGAGAAGTCGGCGTCCATCTCGAACACGTGGGTGTAGCCGGCGTCCTGCGCCAGCGCCCAACGGAATCCGTGCAGGTACGCCGGGCCCAGGCCCTCCTTACCCGCTCGATGCACGACGTGAATGCGAGGGTCTTCGGCCGCGCGCGCATCGGCGATGGCGCCCGTGCCGTCGGGACTCGCATCGTCGACCACCACGATGTTGAAGCGCGGCTGAGCCTCGAGGATGACGTCGAGAATCGCGTCGAGGTTCTCGCGCTCCTCATAGGTCGGCACGATCACCAACGGGCGAGTCGCATCGGGGGCGGATGAACCGGATTGACGCACGCGGCAAGTTCCTCAGCACGGGTAATACCCGCAACGGCGGGCACTATACTAATGGCTTGCCGCTTGTCCTACATCACCCGTAATGTAGGTCCACGGAATGGGACGGATGAAGACGAAATTGACCCTTGGAGGGGCCGTGGGGGCGGCACTTCTCCTGGCGAGCCCTGCCCTGCAGGCGGAGGAACCCACGCCTTCGGACGGGCTTTCACCGGTCGACCACACCGACCACCACCATCGGCCGGCCGAATACGACGACCCGGACTACGCGGTGCCGCCCGTCTCGGGCGAGGCCGCCGAGTACCCGCTGGCCGTGGGCTTCACGCCCGCGCACTCGTCGAACTTCACCAACGGGGGCATCAACTCGTACGACTACGTCGTCGTGCACACGATGCAGGGCTACTACGGGGGCAGCATCTCGTGGTTCCAGAACCCCGACGCCAACGTCTCCGCGCACTACGTGATGCGCTCGGAGGACGGCGAAGTCACCCAGATGGTGCGCAACGACGACCGCGCCTGGCACGTGGGCGGCTCCAACTCGCAGGCGCTGGGCATCGAGCACGAGGGCTTCATCGACGATGCCAGCTGGTACACGTGGGAGACCTACCTGAGCTCGGCCCGGCTCGCCCGCTGGCTGTGCGAAGAGTTCGAGATCCCCGTCGATCGCGATCACATCGTGGGGCATGTGGAGCTGCCCGCCCAGTCGCATACCGATCCGGGGCCGCTGTGGGATTGGGACATGTACATGGCGCTCATCCGCGATGTCGTGCCCGAGGGTGAGATTCACGGGGTCGTGGTCGACGACACCCTCGCCTGCGAGCTGACGGCCACCGAGGACACGTGGATCAAGACCACCCTCGAGAACTCGGCCGACCTCAGCGACGCCGAGCGCTGCCTGGTCCCGGCCGGCACCGTCGTTGGGGCGCTGCATCGCAGCGACGACATGATCGGCCACGCCCGACTGCACTTCGACGCCGAGGACACGCCCTGCGACGGTGCGCTCGCGACCGAGGGCTTCGCGTTCCTCAGCCACTACGACGGGGCCTGCTCGCCCGCCGACATGGCGGCCGTGGGGGCGTGGGTCAGCGTGGACGGTGGAGATCCGATCGACGTCGATGCCGAGGGCCGGTTCGTGGTCTCCGGGGTCGCTCCGGGCGAGCACAGCCTCGAGATCGGCGCCGACGGGTACTCGTCCCAAAGCGGCTCGGTCGACGTGGACGTCTATCCGGGCGCCCGGGTGGTGATCTCCTTGGACCCCGTGCCGGGGGGTGCCGACAGCGAGGGCGACGGCAATCCGGACCCCGACTCGGGGACCGGCGGCGAGCCTCCGCCCGGGGGTACGGGGGGCGAAGATGGCCCAGAACCCGAGCCTACGAGCGGTGGAACGGCGGCGGACGATGACGGAGGCGGCGACGATCGGGCCCTACCGCCCGGCTTCGGCGAGGACGACGGCGAGGGCTGCGGGTGCTCCGAAAACGGCCGCCCGGCTCGTTTGGCCTGGCTGCTGCCGCTTCTCCTCGTCGGTTTGCGTCGGCGGGCTTCGCGAAAATAATCGCGCACCGGTTCTTTTCGTGCAGTCTACGTGTGCTAGCCTGCACTACACGCCCCCTCACGGAGTTGTACTCCACCTTGCGGAAAATTCGCTGCCATTACTCCTCCGCGGACTCCTTCACCGAGGCTGTCACCTCGGGTGAACCGAACGCGATCCAGGTGTTCACCACCGACGCATTCGAACCCGGCGAAGAGGTCCTGCTCGAGATCTACTTCCCCGAACTGCCGGGCAAGATGATGGTGCGGGCCATCGGCCAGGAGTGGCATCCCGCTCGGCCTCGCCTGCGGGTGCGCGCGGGCGGCGTGTTGCGCTGCACGGGCACGGAACAGCGAAAGCTCGCGTTCTTGGGCAGTGTGGCCAGCGGTGAGCTCAAGCTCACCGCCCGTCGCAAGCACGTGCGGCTGCCCGTGCTGGTCGAGGTCAGCTGGCGTTGCCAGGGCAGCACCGAATCCACGGTGGCCGCGCTGTCCGAAATCTCCGAGGGCGGCGCGCTGCTGCTGACCCCCGTGCCTCCGGAGGCCGGCACCGAGGTGATCGTCGAGATTACCCCGCCCGGCAGCGCTCGCGCGCTCGAGGTGCTGGCCATCGTACGCAACACGAGCAACCCCGACGGGGTCGGTCTCGAGTTCCTGGCCCGCGACATGGGCGGCGTGCATCGGCTCCGCGAGGTCATTCGCCGGCTCGTCGAGCAATAGCTCGCCCATGCGCGTGACCCTGGGCCCGGCGACGCGCCGATGGCTGACGGTCGGTTTTGCCGCGGCAACGTTGTTGCTGGGCAGCTGGCTGTGGTTTCGCACGCGCGCGACACCTCCGGCCGAGACCGCGGCTGCCCCCGCGAGCCCCGAGCCGGCCGAGGTCGCCGACGAACCTGCGGCCGAGCCAGAACCCGAGCCCGCCCTCCCCTCCGACTGCGATGCGCTGGCTCGACGCGCGGTCGACCACGACGCCGACGCGACGCTGCTGGCGTGGCTGTGCCCCTCGCATCCGCTCGATCCGGTCACGGCTCGGGCGTTGTTGCTGTCGGTCCGCAGCGCCGATGAGGCGGCCGCCGTCGCGCCTCGGCTCGCCGACTTCCCCTCGTTGCAGGGGCTGGCGCAGTTGGTGGCGCAGACGCGAGCGCCCCCCGTGCCAGGGCTGCTGCCCAACCCCAATCGAGCGGTGGTCAATCCGGTCGACGCGCGCGTGTTGGCCCGCGTTCAACAGGCGCAAGCGCTCATCACCGAGCCGGGACTGCCGCTGGCGGAGCGGACTCGGGCGCGAGCCTATGTCGCCAAGGTCTACCTGCAGGCGACGCAGCAGCTCGGCGTCACGGTGGGGCGACCGCCCGGGCCCTTTGCTCGGCTGCTCACCGGACGCGCGCTGTACTACGGCCGCAGCTTCACGCTGTCGTACTGGCGCAACCGCGTGGCGGGACTCGCCCGGCTCTTCGCCGAGATCGAGACCCGGCTGCTGGAGCTGTGCCTGGCGCTGGAAGGCGGCCCCTGGTCGGGCGACGGAGCCCGGCTGGCGGTGGAGCTCGAGCGAACCCGGCGGTATCTGCAGCTGGAGGGACCCACCGCCCGCATCGAGCGTCGGCTCGCCGAGCGCGGCACGACGCCCTGGAGCCTCGAACGACTGCTGCCGCCGCCCAACGCCATCGAGCGCCTGCTCGGTCACGGCTTCGTCGACCTGGCCATTGCGCGGGCGCTGGACGAAGGCCGACGCGCGGATGGACCGGGCCTGGCCCCCACCGAGCAGCTACTGCGCGACACCCTCGCTCGTGCCGAACAGGGCGAGTACCTCGCGCTGATGGAGCGTCGTTTCGCTCGCGTGCGGGCCCGCAGCTCGGCCCCGGCCGAGCACGCGGCGGGCGAGATGACCCACGCGGCAGAACGAGCGTGGCCCGGGGCCAGCCAGGTCGCGGACGAAGCTGCGCACTGGCTGGTGCGGGCCCCCGCACGCGGGTTCGCCCGGCACTACGCCCTGGGGCGCGCGCTGCTGCTCGTGCGCGACCGACCCGATGCTCTGGTGCAGCTGCTCGATCGAGCCAGCGATGCCGCCGCGCCGCCGTCGTTGGCTGCCGCCGAGCCGTGGCTGCTCGAGGAGCTCGACGCCCGTGACGACGGGCGACGCAGCTGGCTGAGGCGCCGGGTCGCGGCCGAGTCTGCCACCACAGGCCCGGAGGCACTCGCGACCATGGACGCCGAAGAGACCCACCGTCGACGCAGTTTCGCCCTGCGGCTCCGCGAGGCGGACCGGCTCCCCCGCGGGCCGGGCATGCTCCCTCGCGCCGGTTGAGCGGGTCCGCAGCGGGGGTTTGCACAAACTGTGCACCGTTGCACGAACTGTGTACTCGAACTCGGGTCGGCCGGCGTCCAGGTATGTGGAAGTAGGTCCGGCACGGCTCTTGCGATGTCTCCTCCGCAGGGAGGCGACGAGACTATGCAGATTTCCACGTGGCGAGCAGCGATCCATGTCGGAGCACTCGGGGTGCTCATCGGGGGCTGTGGCCCCGCAGCGCGAGGGACGGGCGGCGCACTCTCGGGTGGGTTCACCGGAGACGACGCCGCATCCACCGGGCCCATCGACGGCACCGACGACGGTCATGAATCGGGCGAGGACGACGGCGAGGCCACCGACGGCGACGAGCCCTGGCCGCCCGACTCCGGCTCCGATTCCGACGGCGACGACACCGAAGGCGCCGACGCGGGCCCCATCGCGTGCGCGTACACGTCGACCACCTTCGGCCAGCCGCTGCAGCACCTGGACGTGATGGACCCCGACTCGCCCGTGCGGCTGACCTTCTCCGTGCCGGGCCTGCCCGACCCCGCCCTCATCGAGTCCGTGCGCCTGCGCTTCGACAGCTACGACGCCGATCACCCCGGCGAGGAGGGCTACATCTACGTCGGCGACGGCGTGTTCGACATCCCCGCCGACACCGACTGGGAAGAGCAACCGTCGACCGGCGACATCGACATCACGGGGCACACGGTGGCCGGCGCCAACCTCATCGAGTTCGGTCCGGGCCCCCTGCCCCGCTCCTACTTCTTCATCGGTCAGGTGCAGCTCGACGTGATCGCGTACATCGACACCTGCGACGACGCCGGCGACATGGACAACGACTGGGACGGCGTGGAGCAGACCATCGGCTATCGCGACGCCGAGTACACCGGTCGCCACAACTGGGTGTTGCGCTGCGACGGGCCCGAGTATGCGTTCACGGCCGCCAACGGCAAGCATGCCGACAAGGACTGCGACGGTCTCTATGCCCCCGACGGCAGCGCCCACGGCACGGCCACCTTCCACTTCGAGGACGTGGTCGAGGACGACTACCTCGTGCAGGTGCACGCCTACCACACGTGGAATCGCAACCCGAACGGCGCGCTGGTGTGGGTCGAGGGCGTGTCCGGGCGCGTGCACCAGCGCAGCGAGGCGGAAGGCGTCTCCTCGTTCGAGACGGTGGACTGGGGCATCGCCCACCTGTCCGGCGACGTGGACATCGTGATGGACAGCGCCGAAGGGGGCTACGCCAGCGATGCGGTCAGCTGGATCCGCATCGTGCCCCAATGAGCTAGTGCTCGGCGGGGTCGTGCGCCTGCTGCCATCGCGTCAGCCGCTCGAGCTGCGACGCGGAGGCCCCTGCCTTCATCCCCGCGGCTTTGGCTTCGGCCACCAGCTGCGCGGCGCGATGGCGGTCGCCTCCGCCGTCCCACAGGGCCCGGGCGAGCGCGAACCGAGCCCGCAGGGCGAGCATGCCCACGTCGGGTCGTTGCTCGAGCGCGACGAGGGCCGGCTCGAGCAACGGCAACGCCTGCGACGACCGCCCCAGCTCGATCCGCAGCTCCGCCACGTCCACCGCCGACTCCAGCGACTCCGGGTGCTCCGCCCCGTACAGGTCGACCCGAAGCTTCAGGGCCTGCTGCTGCAGATCCAGCGCCTCGTCCCGGCGTCCGTAGTGCGCGTGCACGCGGGCCATGCTGCCGAGCGTGGCCGCCAACGCAGGGTGCTGAGAGGCCCCCTGCCCCCGCTCGATGGTCAACGCCTGCTCGAAGCGCTGCATGGCCTCGTCCCAGCGCCCGTCCTCGAGCAAGGCGTGGCCCGTGTTGTGGAGCAGAAAGCCGACGTCGGGGTGCTCGTCGCCCAGGATCCGTCGCGTGACCTCGAGGGCGTGGTCGAGCAGCGGCAGCGCCCGGTCGGGGCGCCCGCGCTGGTTCTCCAGCGTGCCGAGTCGGCTCAGGGCCGTGGCCACGCTCAGGTGGTCCTCCCCGAGGTGCTCCGTGGCGATCTGCAGGGCTCGGGTCAACGACGACTGGGCCCCTTCGATGTCCCCCACCGTGGCCTGCACGATTCCGAGGTTCGTGAAGCTGCCCATGAGGTCGAGGTGGTCTTCACCCAAGGCCGCCGCCTTGATGGCCAGCACCGCCTCGTGCCCCGCTCGGGCTTCGTCGTAGGCCCCGCGCGCCCAGTGCACCACCGCCACGTTGTTCAGCAGTGCGGTGCGCCTCGGGTCGTCGTCGGCCAAGCCCATTCGACGTGCGATGGCGACGCCCAGATCGTGGATCCGCAGCGCTTCGTCGTGCCGACTCCGGCCGTAGCCCACCACGTAGACCAGGCGCGCCACGGATCGGAGCGCGGCCGCGTCGTCCCCCGCCCCCACCGCGAGGGTCAGGGCTTCGGACGCAGCCTCCTCCGCCTCGTCGTAGCGCCCGAGCGCTTCGAGGGCCTCCGCCCGATCGAGCTGAACCTCGGCGATTTCGGGCGACCACGCCACAGTGCGGGCGTGGTCCAGCGTCTCGTCCGCGCGTTCCATCGCCTGCGCGACGCGGCCGGCCGCGAGCTTGGCCGTGGTCTCCGATCGGGCTTGCCGAAGCGCGGCCACGGACTCACGGGTGGCCGCGTCGGGCGGGAGCGAGGGCCGTGCCCGCAGCCACTCCGCGTCCGTGCACAGCGACGCGTCCGGCAGGTTGATGGCCGCCCGCACCGCTCGCCGCACCATCGTGTCGTCGGCTCGCTGCAGCTCCGTCAGCAACGCCGCGACCGCGAGCCGTCGCTCCTCCAGGCACTCCAGCGCGACCGGAGACTCGGCCTCCACCCCGGCTGGGTTCGGCGTGGACTCGCACACGGCCGCCCGGGCCTCGGACCACCGCCGCGCGTGCTCGTCGATCCAGCGCGAGGCCTGCTCGAACGCAAACTCCGAGCCCGCGCCACCCGAGGACTCGAAGTTCTGCCGCAGCCGTTGCCGGGCGTCGGCGCTCCAGACCTCCGCGATCGCGCTCGAGTGGGCCTGGCAGTCGGCGTCTCGTCGTTGTTGGTCTCGCCACTGAAGGCCCTGCCACCCTAGCAGCCCCGCGATGCCCACCACCCCGAAGGCCAGCGATCGGCGTCGACGAGCCGGGTCGCGACGCAAGTGCTCGAGCAGCTCTTCCATCGAGCCGAAGCGCTCGTCGGCATCGGGTCGCAGGCCCCGACGCAGCGGCGCCTGCAGGTGTCGCGGGATCTTCCGCGGGGCGTCGTCGGTCCCCAGCTCCATCCGTTGCTTGGCCCCGTACAGGTCACGAAGGTCGAACGGCCGCCCCCCGGTCAGCGCCTCCCACAGCGAGACACAAAACGCGTACTGGTCACTCTTGGCGTCGGCGGGCCGCCCCTCGTGCTGCTCGGGCGCCAATTAGGCGGGCGTCCCCGTGACCATGCCGGTCCGGGTCCGCGACAAGTCGTCGGTCGGCTCCGGCTCGTCGGAACCGACCGGCTGCGTTCCCTCGAGCTCGCGCGCGATCCCGAAGTCGGTCACCAGGACCTGCCCCGCCTCGCTGCGCATGACATTGGCGGGCTTGAAGTCGCGATGCACCAGGCCGGCCCGATGCGCCGCCGCGAGCCCCCGCCCCGCCGCATCGAACACGGCCAGGGTCTCCCGCCAGCCCGGCTCCTGCTCCTGCAGCCAGGTCCGCAGCGACGCCCCTTCGACGTACTCCATCACCATGAAGGGCTGCCGGTCCTCCTCCTCGACGTCGTACACGGCCACGATGTTGGGGTGCGAGAGCTTGGCCATGGCTCGGGCCTCTCGCACGATGGCCTGCCGCCCTCGCTCGTCTTGCGCTCCGAACAGCAGCTTGATCGCGACCTCTCGACGCAGCCTCGGATCGTAGGCACGAAACACCTGCCCCATCGCGCCGCTGCCCGCCGAGCCCAGCACCGCGTAGCGACCGATTCGAACCCGCTCACGGCTTTGCCTTCGATCTCCGCCGACGTCGTCACCGACCACCGTGGGTGCGGTGTCCATGTCGGTGGCCGACGTCACCCTTCGATCTTCTCAGCTGCGCCCCGGCCTGCGCAAACCCGATGCCTGCTACACTCGTCGCGGTAGCCGGGATGAGCGACGAGATCGAGACCCTTCCGCTCGGCCATCACGAGGCTCGGATCGAGCTGCTCGTGATCGTGGGGGGACAGACCCAGTCGCATACCGTAGACGCTGCCGACCGGGTCGTACTGGGACGCTCTCGCTCCGCGACCATCACCGTCGATCACCCTTCCATCTCGCGGGAGCACGCCCGGATCGAGTTCGGCGACCGCACGATGTTCACCGACCTGGGCAGCTCCAACGGCTCCCGCGTCCGCGGCGACCGGGTCCCGCCGAACACCCCGGTGCCGGTCGGGGACGGCGAGCTGATCGAGCTGGGTTCCGCCCTCGTCGTCGTGCACGACCATCGACTGCGCGAGCCCGCCGATCGCTCCATCCGCATCGAGATTCCCCCGGACGAATCGGCCATGGACACCGTGCGGGCGGCGGCCAGTCGCGCCGCGCTGCACGGGCTCAACGTCCTCATCCAAGGCGAGACCGGCGTGGGCAAGGGGGTCATCGCCCGCGAGCTGCACGAGCGCTCGCCTCGCGCCCGCGGGCCCTTCGTGGTCGTCGATTGCACCTCCATCGCGCCCGAGCTGGCCGAGAGCGAGCTTTTTGGGCACGAAGCGGGCGCGTTCACCAGCGCCCGCGCGCCCAAGCCCGGCCTGCTCGAGACGGGCAACGGCGGCACGGTGTTCCTCGACGAGATCGGCGACCTCGATCCGCGCACCCAGGCCAAGCTCCTGCGGGTCATCGAGGAGCGACGGGCGCGGAGGGTCGGCAGCGTCACCGAGCACGACATCGACATTCGCATCGTGGCCGCGACCCACCGCGATCTCGAGGCCGAGGTCGTGGCCGGCAAGTTTCGCAAGGACCTGCTGTACCGGCTCAACGCGGTGGTCATCGAGATCCCGCCGCTGCGCGCCCGTCGGTCCGAGATCATGCCGCTGGCGCAGCAGTTCCTCGCCGAGATGGCCCCCGGTCAGCCCTCGCCGACCTTCTCGGCCGACGCCCGACGCTGGCTGCTCGCCCACGACTGGCCCGGCAACGTCCGCGAGCTCCGCAATGTGATCGAGCGAGCCTTCGCCACCATGACGGGCACGACGATCGAGCTCGAGCACGTGCGCCGCGACGGAGCCCCGACGCCTCCGCCCACCGCCGAGCAGATGTCCGAGCGAGACCGCATCGTCGACGCCCTGGAGCGCTGCGTGGGCAACCAGACCAAGGCCGCCAAGATGCTCGGCATCTCGCGGCGGACCCTGATCTACCGCCTCGACATGTACGGCCTGCCGCGGCCCCGCAAAAAACGCCCTGGTTGACCGGCTGCGCGCGCTGCCGCATCGTCGGGGCGCATGGAGGTCGCCGTCATCGGGGCCGGCGCGGCCGGGTTGGTCACCGCCCGTGAGCTCATGCGCGCGGGGCTGAGCGTCACCGTGTTCGAGCGGGCCGCCCACCCCACGGGGACGTGGGTCTACGGCGACAGCCCGCTGTACGCCTCGCTGCGCACCAACCTCCCGCGCGACCTCATGGCGTTCGACGACTTCGCCTTCGAGGATGCGGGAGACCCTCGGCGCTTCCCCGGGCACGAGGAAGTGCGGCGCTACCTCGAGCGCTTCGCCCAGGCGCATGCCATCGGCCCACGCATGCGCACCGAGACCACCGTGACCGCGGTTGCCCCTCACACGATCCAGGGCCTGCGTTGGCGCGTCGCGTGGCGCGATGCCCAAGGCCCGGCCGAGGCCGACTTCGACGCGGTCGCCGTCTGCAACGGCCACTACCTCGAGCCCGAGATCCCGCGTCTACCCGGCACGGAGACCTTCGGCGGCCGCATCGTGCACAGCCGGCAGTACCGCGAGCCGAGTGCCTTCGCCGATCGCCATGTCGTGCTGTGGGGCGCCAAGTCCTCTGGCATCGACCTTTCGCGGGAGCTGTCGACCGTGGCCCGACGCGTGGTGCTGTGCAGCCGCGACTCGCCCCGTGTCGACGGGCTCGGCCCGCGGGGCAACCTCAATTTGCGGCCGAACATCACCGCCCTCGAGCCCGGAGGCATGCGCCTGTCCGACGGCAGCCGCGAAGCGGGGATCGATACGCTCATCCTGTGCACGGGCTATCGCTATGCGTTCCCCTTCCTGGACCCGAGCGCGGGCGTGCTCGAGCCCGGCCCTGCGCGCGTGTTCCCGCTGCACCTCGATCTGCTGAGCACACGCTCGCTTCGCCTGGCCTTCGTGGGGCTGCCCTACCAGGTCGTGCCCTTTCCCCTGATGCATCGCCAGGCCCGCCTGTGGGCCACCGCGCTCACGGGCACGGCCGCGCTCCCCGAGGCTCCCGTCCGCCACTCCATGGCGCTCGAACGCGACGCCCGCTTCGCCGCCGCGGGCGTGCCTCCCCGGCACCGCCTGCGCTACGGCCCCCGCCAGTTCCGCTACAACGCCCTGCTCGCCGAGCTGGCCGGAGACCCTCCGCCCCCGGCCTGGCGCGCGCAGCTCAATCGCATCGTCGCCGAGCATCGCCGCCGCGACCCCGAGGGCTACCGCGACTTCGTATTCCCCACCGCGAGCGAGCTGGGCTAGTGCTCGTCGTTGGTCACTGCGTGGCCGAGACGGTCACGGGCTGATACGCGGCCTTCATGCACACCGAGACGTCCTCGAGGATCGACGGGCCGAAATCGGCCCCCATCGCCCCCTCCCACTCGCGGATGACGTCCTCGTCGATCGCGTGGTTGTCGACGCTGATGCTCGGCGTCTTCGCGGGCAGCTGCGCGTGCGGGCAATAGCCGATGGGGCGGCCGCGCAGGAACGGATCGAGGTCGTTGGGCTGATCGATGAACCCCAGCCAATGGATGAACGGCGCCCAGGTGCTCACCGGGTCCTTGTCCCGCGTGAAGTTGAACGGGATGAAGGCCGCTCCGACGTTGTCGGCGAACTCTCCCACGAACACGCAGTCCCCGGTCTTCGGCGAGTTGAAGGCAAAATTGAAGACGCGGAAGCGGCTCCGGTCGTAGCCCCGGAAGGTCAGGTATCGATACGCGTACATCGAAAACAGCTGCGACGAGATACCGCCCAGGCTGTGCCCCGTGACGTGTACGTCGAGCCTCGCGTTGGGGTCGTCCAAGATATCGGCGATGACGGTGCGCAGGCGCATGCCGCAGCCGTCCCCGCAGCCATCGGCTTCGCCCCACATATAGTCGGACACGCGCTGGTGAAAGCCCTTGCCCACTTGCCCCGGGATCAGGGCGTCCGCCCCCGGGTGCTGCTCGATCCACGGGTTGCTCGCCTGAATTCGGCTCGTCATGCCGCTCGCGTTGGCGTTCCAATCCCGCCACGAAGTCTCCGCCGTGCCGCGAAACCCGATGATGATGCTGTGCTCGTTGCCGTTGGCGTATTGATAGACCTGGACCTTGCGCGCGCTCAGGTCCGCCCGATGCACGTGCCGTTTGCCGCCCAGGTCCACGGGCTGCGAGATCGACGGTACGTCGAGGGTGGGGTCGGTGGCGTAGGTCCGCAGCGCCACCATCGCCATGTCCCCCACGCGCAAGGCGAAGTCCGACGTCAGGATGCTGGCGCGGAAGGTGGAGCCCACCTCGTCGACGCCCGCCGTCTCCGTATCGCACGCGGTCGCGGCCATGCTCAGGGCCAGACCCAATCCCAGCAGCGAGGCCTTCGCAGTGGACCCATGACGTTGATTAGCACTGTCTCGTTGCATCGATATCTCCGCGTCCGCGCTCGTCGAGCACGCCCCCGCGCGATGCCAAGCGAATACGCACCCGACTTCGGGCCTCGCTCGTCGCGACGCAGGCGAACTCCCGCCGATCCCTAAGTCCGCTTGCGGGCGCGAATCTCTTCACCCGCCGCGGGATTTTTCCAGACGCGGGCCGCGGTGATTCCCCGACCCGGTGGCGCTATGGGCACTCGACGTCGGACTCGACCACGCCCTCGCGCCCCACGATGGTCGCGATGTCGGCACAATCGTCGGCGTCGAGCGCCGTTCCGGTCGCGATCACGGTGTCGCCACGACGGAAGGTTTCATTGGCCACCAGCGGCGCGAGATCGGACACCGTGGTGTCGCGAACGTCGAGCTCGGTGAGGATCTCGTGCATCTCGACCCCCTCGAGGCTGGTCAGCGGGTTGCCCGAGACGATCGCCGTGTTGAGCGAGGGCCAGCTGGCGAAGGCGTCGATGCGCTCGAGCATGTTGTCGCGCGCGGTGATCACCTCGATGAGGGGCAAGGCCGCCAGCGGGCTCAGGTCGGTGAGGCCCGCCGAGTCGATGCGCAGCGTCTGCAGGGTGGGCGCCAGGGCGATGTTGCCGAGGTCCTCGGCAGAAAGCGGCGTGCCGTTGAAGTTGACCGCCTCGATACCCGGCAGCTCGGCGAAGAACGCCAGGTCGACCACCTCGGCCTCGGTGAAGTTCAGCGAGCGAAGGACCTGCCTCCCCGCCAGCGCGGACATGTCCTGCCGCTGGCCGTAGCCGCCCGCGCCAAAGAAACCCAACAGCGGCAGCGTGCCCACGACGCTGAGGTCGGTGAGCCCTTCGTTGAAGCGCAGGTCGAGGTCGCGAAGCTCCGGCAAGCCGGCGATGGGCGACAGATCGGTGACCTGATTGAGCGCCACCTGCAGGCGCTGCAGCTCCACCGCCCCGTCGACGTCCTCCAAGGAGGTGAGCGCGTTGTCCCCCAGGTCCAGCGTGCTCAGGGCGACCAGGTTCCGTACCCCGGCCGTGCTGGTGATCTGGTTTTCCTGGGCGACGATCCGGGTGATGCCGACCATCTGCTCGACGCCGGCCAGGCTCGTCAGCGCGTTGCGCGAGGCCTCGATCTCCTGCATGTCGACCGCGTCGCTCAGCGGCTCGAGGCTCGTGATCATGTTGCCGTCGAGGTCGACGAAGCGCAGGTTCACCAGGCCCTCGAGGGGCTCGAGGCTGCGGATGGCGTTGTCGTCGAGCTCGAGGCCGATGAGGCGCTCGAGCCCCGCCAGGGCCTCGACGTCGGTCAGCTGATTGCGCGACAGCACCAACACCGCCAGCTGGTCGAGGTCGCGGAGCGCCGACACGTCGGTCAGCTCGTTGCCCGACAGATCGAGGGTCTCCAGCTGCGTCAGGTTGGCCAGGGGCGACGCATTGGTGACCCCGTTCTCGTCGACCGCCAGGCGCGTGAGCCGATGCAGGGTGCCCAGCGCGGACAGGTCGGTGATCTGGTTGCCCGAAAGCTCGAGCTGCTCGAGCCCGGTCAGGTGCAGCAGCGGCTCGATGTTCGTGATCTCGTTGTCGGCCAGGCCGAGGCTCAGCAGGCCCTGCGCACACTCGAGGCCGGACAGGTCCTGGATGCCCGCGCCCGGCAGGTTCAAGCCCCGCATCGATCGCAACAGCTCGGCCATGATGACCGGCTCGGGCTCTTCGGGGGGGTCTTCACCGTCGGGCGGCTCGGGCTGCGGCACGCGGGCCAGCAACGCCTCGCGCAGCACGGGATCGGGCACGTCGACCTCGCCGAGGCACAGCTCGATCTGATCGCCGCCCGCCAAGAAACCGGGGCCAGGCTCGGACGAGCACGCGGTGAGCATCGGGCCCATCGAGGCGAGCGCCACCACCATCGAACGGCTGAGGTTGCGCCCGTGTCTCGTACGACTGGTCCCGGTCACGGCCACAACGCTAGCTCGGATCGCCCGTGGGGAAAATGGCGGTTGCGTCGCTTCTGCCACCGAGGGACCCATGCTCCGTGCCGGCCCCGCCGAGATCGGCCACGACCGGGGGTCCAACGCCCCCTAGGGCCACGATTGAACGGAGCCCCTCGCCCGGCGATCGTGGCGACCCGGTGGTGCACGCGCAGCGTAATGAAACCGGGGCAGCCGGCAACAAGGATTCGTAGCGGTGCTGCCCATGCTCGAGACTTCCGGTCCTTCACTCCATCGCCAAAGCAATCCTCGCTGGCTCCGTCGCCGTGTGCCCCTGGCCTTGGCCCTGGGCGGCGTGATGCTCGGCGAACCCGCCTTGGGCACGACGCGGGCCGCCCTGGCCAACGCCGACGCCACCGAGGAATCGAAGGCCGTGCTGCTCGATGTCGTGAACCTGCGGCTGGACATCGCGGTCGAGGGACGCCGGGTCGGCCGCATCAACCGCCTGGTCGCCTTCGACACCACCACCGTGATGGCGTTGGAGGCGGGGCAGCGCCACGAGGTCACCGTGCTCGTGCACCGGGTCGACGACGGCGACCAGCTCGAGGTCACCGTGGCCTATCGCCGCGACGACGAATCGATGATCCAGCGGCGCACGGTGCAAACGACGGCGGACCGCCTCGAGGTGGTCCGCAACCGAGACGCGCGCCTGCGGCTCAAGATGTACGAGACCAAGGTCCCGCCGAGCGAGCTACCGCCCGCGCGACCGCGACTCGAGTACGAGCAGGGCTCCGACGATCCGCTCGCCGGCTTGTGAGCGGCCCGCTCAGACGGGCACGGTGACCAGCGTGGATCCCTCGAGGCGCTCTTGCAGCGCCTGCACGTCCTCGGTAGAGACGCCGTAGTCGCCGATCATCACGATGTGCCCGCGGAAGCCGTGGCGCTCGTGGAATGCCACCAGCGTGTCCATGGCCTGGTGTAACCGGCTCTGCGTCGGGTCTCCCGTCTGCGGCGCCAGGGCCAGGAACATGCGGATGTCGTCGGGGGCCAGCTCGGTGAGCTCGGTATGGATGCGCACCGCGTTGCCCTCGATCCCCGCGGGCCGCAGCGAGTCGCGATCGATGCGATAGACGTACTCCCGCCCGACCGATCCGGTCATGTGGAAGACCACGACCTGTTTGTAGGGAATGCCAGTGGTGCGGCTCTGGGCGCGGGCCAGGTCGAGGGCATGCTGGATGAGCCGCCCCATGCGGACGCCACCCACCGCCACCACGATGGTGCGGGCCCCCGTCTCGATCTCGTCGCCTTCGACCGTCTCGATGACCCGCCGGAAGTAGCGATAGCCCGTGCGGATGAGCTGGCGATGGTTGTAGCTGAGCAGCACCACGCCCACCATCACGCCGACCACGGTGAGCAGGGCCTGGAGGCTGCGGATCTGCTCGGCGTAGCGCGCGTAGAGGCCGAGCAGCGCAAAGGACAGGAAGGCGATGCCGACGATCGCCCCTACGGGCACGCGGGTGCCGGAGATCTTGACGTTGACGGGCGCCCAGTAGATCCGCGGGTCGGCGGCCTTGAAGCGGCGCAGCAGGATGAACGCGACCACGCCCGAGAACATCACCAGGCCGAAGGTCGCCCCGTACCAGCGCTCGAGGATCTCGACGTCGGCGTCGCCCTCCCAGCACAGCGCGAAGATGGCCACCAGCATCAGGATGTTGACCCGCGAGAACGCGCCGCGCTCGTTGGTGTCGAGCACCCGTCGCGGGAGCAGGCTGTCGCGCGCCATCGTGACCCACAGGCCGCGAGCGCCCGCGAAGCCGGTATTGGTCGCGCCCAGCAGCATCAGCGCCGCGTTGGCCACGATGACCACGTTCCAGATCTCGCCCAGCGTCTCCGAGCCCGTGACCCCCGTGACCGAGACCTTGCCCAGCACGGCGAGCAGGTAGCCGGAGGCGCCCACCAGCTGGGCCGGCGGCAGCACGAGGAACACCAGCAGGGACAGCGAGCCGCCGATGACCAGCAGGATGCCGAGCATCCAGTAGTAGATCCGCCGCACGTCGCGACGCGGTCGCTCGAGCTCCTCGGGAATGTTCATCACCGACTCGACCCCGGAGGCGCCGAGGATGGACGAGCCCAGGGCGGCGGGAATGAGCGCCGCGCCGAGGGTGGCGAAGCCGGGCAGGTAGCTCGCGGTGCTGTGGCCCAGGCCGTGCTCGGCCGCGGCGCGGTGGGGCGAGACGTCGGCCGACAGATCGAGCTGGGCCCCCTGCACGAAGGCCTCGAAGTTCCCGCCGTGCATCGCCACGTACACCGCCCCCATCGCGATGGTGATGCCCATGACCGCCAGGTTGAACAGGAAGATGGTGCGGCTGACCTGGACGCTCTCGCGCAGTCCGTAGTTGTTGAGCGTGTACAGCAGCATCAGCGGGGCGAGCATCACCACCACCCCGGCCGGGAACACGGCCGACAGCGCCAACGCGATCAACGAGGTCAGCAGCACGGTGACCACCGTGCGTCGCCACTGGCCGGGCATGACCCAGATGCCGAAACCCAGCGCGGGAATGGCCGACAGCCCGATCGCCGCCGCCACCTGGCCCCACGGCAAGGCCGAGGCCAACGAGGTCACGTAGTCGCTGAAGCTCAGCAGGCTGACGATGGCCGTGGCCACATAGGAAAACGAGATGATGACGCCGACCAGCGCCGCGGCCCCGATGGCCAGCTTGCCCAGGTGCGACAGGGCGTAGCGGGTCATCACGTAGGTGCCGCCGTTGCTCAGCGTCAGCAGCACCGCCTCGATGTACAGCGGCGCCAGCAGAAACAGCAGGCCATACAGGCCGATCTGAAACGCGGGCGTGGCATAGCCGACCCCGGCCACGATGAGCGCGCCCGACGAGTAGTAGGGCGAGGTCAGCGGGTCGGGGCCGACGAGATAGAGCCCCTCCTTCCAGGAGAGCTTGGGCTGCTCGTGGGTCGAGGGGCTCGATTCGGCCATGGGCCAGGGCGCCTAGAGACCGGGGATGACCGGGGGCGCACCACCAGGGGCGCCAGCCGGGGCGGCACCGCCAGCGTCGGCCGGCGCGTCCTTGAACAGCTCGTCGCGCTCCTTGTGCATCTGCGTGAAGCTCGAGTCCGAGATCACGTAAAACCACTGGTTGAAGCGGGCCTGGAGCTTGCCGGCCTTCTCTTGCGACTCGGCCATCTTGGCCTTGTCACCCTCGGCGTCGATGGGCTCGCTGGCCCCCTCGCCTTCCCCGGCGGGATCGGTGAGCCCGGCCAGGCGCGTGTCCATGGCCGGGTTGTAGCCCACGTCCACGAACATGTAGCGGCTGGCGACCTTCTTGTCGTCGGCCTCCTCGTCCTTGCCCTGCTCCTCGACGCCCTCTTCCACGACGCCCTTGTCGTCGTCGGGCGAGCCGGTGGGTGCCCCGGCGGTCAGGTCGATGCCCGTCTCGTAGGTCACCTCGCCGAAGTACAGCGTGTACTCGACCCCGTCGTCGGTGGCCGCGCTCAGCTTCCCCTCGTTGCCGAAGATCGCCTGCTCGCCGCTGGGACCGGTGGCGACGAAGAAGCCCTTGCGCGCCATGTCCTGGCGGGCGATCTGCTGCTGGAGCAGGCCCTGGACCTGGGGCCGCGGGCGCACGCCCACGATCTTGAGGTTGGCCATGGCCGTGAGCACCTGACGCAGCTTGGTGCTGTCGAGCACTTTGCCCTCGGGCACCTCGATGCCCTCGAGCAGCGCCCACTCGCGGCGGTTGGCGGGGTCGATGACCTTGGCCGCAACCGGCTGGAAGCCGGTCACGCGCCCCTCGACCTCGTCGACGGTGTAGGGGTCGTAGATCATCAGGTGGAACTCGTCGCGCTCCACCCCGAGCAAGTCTTTTTCGATCCAGTCCTCGAAGCTCGTGGAGATGTCGAGCTCGAGCTTGGATCCGTAGACCCGCTTGCTGTCCTCGCCCGGCTCGCGGACGTAGTAGTAGCCCGACCTCCCCTCGATCTCATTGCCCACGATGATGTCGACGAGCACCGTGTCGGCGGCGTCTTTGATCGTGATGCGCTGGCCCTTCTCGTCGGCCTCGCCCTCGGTCGCCTCGGGATCGATGACCCCGTACGCGCCGTGGTTGGCGGGGTTGTCCCCGTAGTAGCGGTCCTTCTTCACGTCGATGAAGGAGGCGGCCGCCTTGCCCATGCGAGCGGTGCCGTCGGCGGGATAGTCGTTGTGGCTGGGGATGACCCAGCGCCCCTCGGTCTGGCTGACCGAGAAGCTCACGACCCGCGCCTCGTCCTCGTTCCACGCGACGATCTCGAGCTGAGTCGCCGTGGTGGGGTCGGTGAAGTCGGGGAACAGCGCCTCGCCCGTGTCCTCGAACTGGACGTCGGGGAGGGGCTGGGGACGCATGCTGTAGGCCGCCCCGGCGCTACCCAGGGCGAGGACGACCATGATGATGGTGTTGCGATTCATCGTTTCGTCTCCGTCCCCGGCTCAGGCCTTGGCACTGCGGCTTTTCGGGATGGTCTCGGTTTCGCGGCGACGCCGACGAACCAGGATGACGAGCGCGAGCAACAGCGCCGGGATCGGGGGCAGCACGACCGCCAGCAAGCGGATGCGGTCCTGGACCTCGTCGATGGTGCGCTTGTGCTCGGTCTCGATGCGATTGATCGACTTGGCCTTGTCGCGGTTGATGCGGGCCTCTTTGACCTTGAGGCGCCGCGACTCGGCCGCCTGCGCGCTCTCGGCCATGATCTCTTTGGTGTTCTCGTCGAGATCGGTGCGCGCGCGGATCTTGTCGACCATCGCGTCGAGCGCCTTCTGGGCCTCGTCGAGCTCCTCGTCCGCCTTCTTGTTGGCCTCCTCGCGCTCCTTCTGGAGCGTGTCGTGGGCCTCTTGAGTTTGCTCGTCGACCCAGGTCAGGCGGCGGAACTTCTGCTGCCGCTTGCGCAGCTCGATGAAGCGATCGTCGCCCGCGAGCGAGTCGACCGCGTTGAGCAGGAAGGTGACGTTGTCGAAGCGCAGGTCGATGAGACCGTCGCCGTTGGTGTCGCCGCCGCGCTCGCGCAGCTGGAAGAACTGGTCGTGGAACAGGTCGAGGTCGGCGACCACGATGACGTTGCGGTCTTTGGGTGCCGTCTCGCCCTCGGCCGCCTGGCCCCCGCCGCCGCCGGAGATGCGCGCCGCCATGACGGTGCTGGTCCCGGTGATGGGGGAGCCCTTGGCCCGCGGGTTCATCTGCAGCCCGAACAGCGGGTGCGAGCTGACCATCTCCTCGAACAGGAAGTAGCCCGAGCTGCGGCCCGTCTGGAGCAGCGGCGTGAACTGACCGGTGAAGCTCGCCGACTTGCGAAGCTCACCGCCGAAGAGCACGACGATCTCGCTGAGGCCGGCCACCACCGGGTCCACGCCTTCGCCCTCGAAGGGGTCGAAGCCGCCCGGTCGCTCGCCCACGAACACCACCCGGTTGGGCACCTCGGAGAAGCTCGGGTGCGGGTTGTAGGTGTCGTAGACGATGTGGTCGTCGGCCCAGTCGACGCCGATGCCCGCGAGCATGCCGCGGAAGTCACCCTTGGGCTGGGCCGGGGGCTGACCGCCCATCATGCCGCCCATGCCTCCGCCTTGCGGGTTGGGCTTGGGCTGGCTGGGCGCGAGCCCGGGGTTGAAGGTGGGGAACGGGTCGACGGTGAGCAAGGCCGGACGGCCTGCGTCGACGTACTCGCGCACCTTGTCCAGCTCGGCCTGGGTCAGGCTGGCCAGCTGCGGGACCAGCAGCACGTCCACGTCCTCGGGAATGGCGGCCGTGGGGTTGAGGCTGCGGACCTCGTACTGCTTGCGCAGCTCGGCCACGATGGCCCACGCGGGCTGCTGCTGCCGGGTCTGCATGTCGAAGTTGCCCATGATGGGCGCGTCCGTGCGCAGGATGCCGACGACTCGCTTCTTCTCCTCGGTGACGACCTGGAGCGCGCGGATGATCTCGTACTCGACGGACAGACCGGCGCTGAGGAAGGGCACCACCTCTTCACGCGGACCGCTGACGAAGGCCAGGCCCAGGAAGGTGGGGATGAAGTCGAGGCGGCCGCCCTCTTGGTTGGGCAGCTCGCGGGGGAAGATGCCGTACTTCTCGAGCGCCTCCTCGGCGTCGAGCGAGTACTCCTTGGGCTCCACGATGCGAACCTGGAGGCCGGGGCCGCCGGAGCTCTCCATCTCGCGCAGGATGTTGAGCAGGCGCGAGCGGACCTCGACGTAGTCGCGAGGCACCTCTTTGGACACGTAGGCGTGCACCGTGACCGGGCGATCGGTCTCGATGCCCTCGATGAGCTTCAGCGTGTCCGGAGTGAGCTGGGACAGCCCCTCCTCGGTCAGGTCGCTCCGTACGTGGGAGCGCTGCCCCATGAACGCGACCGAGACCGTAATGACGATCAGCGCCAGCAGGCGGATCAATCGATGATGGCGTGCAGTGAGAGCCATGGCTACCAGTGCCTCCGTCCGAGAAGGAATGCGCAGAAGTAGAGCAGCACGACCACTCCACCCAAGAAGTAGGAGACGTCGCCGAGGCGCATGACGCCCTCGCCGAAGCTCTCGAAGTGGTCACCGACCGACAGGGACGCGAAGAACTCCTGGAACTGGCTGCTGAGGTCGGTGATGGCCTCGCCGTTCTCGTAGTACTCCTCGTCGCTGGTGGTGAAGCGCCGCGACTGCCACATCAGGGCACCAGCGGCGAGACCCACCACGCCGAACAGCACGGTGGACAGCGACCCGCGACCGGCCAGTACGTAGCCGATGAGGGTGAACAGGACGCCGATGATGGTCACGCCCACCAGGCCGGACGCCCAGGGAGTGGAGCCGGCGACGACCAGCGACAGGCACCCGGTCGCGCCCAGGATGAACGCCACCGTGGTGTTGAGGGTGAGCATCGAGCCCACCAGGCCGATGGCCGCGAACAGCAGGCCGATGAACCAGTACCCGGCGAAGGTCGAGAACATCAGGCCCTTGTCGGGCTCACCGAGCACGCTCAGCACCGTCAGCTGGGCCACCGAGGTCAGCGCCAGCGACAGGGTGAACATGCCGACCACGCCGAGATACTTACCCAGCACCACCTCGCCGTCGCGGATGGGCAGGGTCATGAGCAGCTCGTCGGTGCCCGCCTGCCGCTCCCGCGCCCACGCATCCATCGTGATGGCGGGCACGAAGAACATCAGAATGAGCGGCATGATGGGGTTCAGCGTCGCCAGGTCGGCGAGGTTGCGGGAGAAGAACCCCTCCTGCAGGAACGCCGCCGAGCCCGTGGCGAGGATGAACAACGTGATGAACACGTAGCCGGTGGGATTGCCGAGGTAGGCGCGCATGTCCTTGCGGAAGATCGCGCTCACCACCTTGAAGTCGAGCATCAGGCCACCTCCTTGTCTTCGTCTTGCGTCTTGCCGCCGGCCAGGTCGACGAAGCGCTCCTCGAGGGTGCCGTCGGCCGAAAGCTCGTCTTTGGTGCCCGTGAAGACCACGCGACCTTCGCTGATCATCACGACCTCGCTGGCGACCGCCTCGACCTCCTGGAGGATGTGGGTCGACAGCAAGATGGTCTTGTTCTGCCCCAGCTCGATGATGAGGTCCCGGACCTCCCGGATCTGTAGAGGATCCAGACCGGAGGTGGGCTCATCGAGGATCAGCACGTCGGGGTCGTGCAGCAGGGCCTGAGCCATGCCCACGCGCTGCCGATAACCCTTCGAGAGCTTGTGGATGGGCTTGTGCAGGACATCCCCCACCGCGCATTGCTGGACCACGCGGTCGATGGCGGCCAGGGGCTTGTCCACCGCCCGGATGTCGGAGAAGAAGCTGAGCGCCTCGAACGGCGTCATGTCGCGGTACAGCGGTCCGCTCTCGGGCAGATACCCGAGGGACCGTGCGAGCTCGCGACGCTGCTCCCCGTCGGAAGGGTCCCGCCCCATGACCTCGGCGCTGCCCGAAGTCGCCGAAGAAAACCCGGTCAGGATCTTCATCGTGGTGGACTTGCCCGCGCCGTTGGGCCCGAGGAACGCACAGACCGTGCCTTTGCGTACCTCGAAGCTGACCTTGGAGAGCGCGGCAAACTCCCCGTACAGCTTGGTGATCTCGTTCGCCCGGATGGTTACCGGACGTGCCTTTTGGTCTTTGGCCATGAATCGGTCTGCCTCGTTCGTCCCGCCCGGCCGAAGGTCCCCGATGGACGGGCCAGCGACGGGATTGCGTCTGGTCCGCGCCATTGGCGCAGGACACGCGGCGCATAGTTTTGTCGGGTCGGCGAATGTACGCAAGGGGCCGCGCGCAGGAGATGTCCCACAAACAAAGCGGGATCGTCGCGGCGTGCCTCGCGGGCCCTCGCGAACAATTTCGGCGAATGCGACGCGAGGGCTAGGGTGCGAGGCAATGGTCTCGGCTGCCTTCGCTCGCCATGTGGCGCTCATGACGCTACTCGTCGGATCTGCCGCCTGTTCGGAGGGTTCCGCCGCCGAACCGAGAGCTGCGGTGTCTGTTTCGGCGGACGCCGAAGCCCCCGCGCCCGCGGTGAAGGCCCCGGCCGTCCCTTCCCCGGCCGCCACGACCACGCTGGCCGCCGCGCAAGCCGCGAACGTGGCTCCGAGCCGGGCCGTCGTCGCCGACCCGATCGAGCCCGCCGATCCCCTGCGTCCGCTCTCGGCCGACGAGCGCACACGCTTCGCCGCGGGGGATCGAGACGAGCCGATCCCGGTCGAGATCCACTACATCCAGAGCAACGAGACCCGACACGACCTGTTCTTCCCGTTCCTCGAGCAGCTCGGGGGAGCGTTCGTCGGCGTCGGCTCGGACCAGAGCTTCACCATGGCCGCCGCGGCTCGGGCCGAGCTGCTGATCATGATGGACATCGATCACCGCGTGGTCGACCTGCACCAGATCTACGCCGTGCTGATCCCCGAGGCACACAGCCCTCGAGCGCTCGTGGACGCGTTCGAGAGCGACGCCCAGGCCGCCGTGCTCGCGCGACTCGAAGACGCGTTCGCCGACCGGACCCCGGCCGAGCGCCGTCGCCTGCTGCAGGGCTATCGCGCCAGCCGAGAGACCGTGCTCCGACACCTGCACCGGGTGATCGACCGTCGCGTCGACGGCGAGCCCGCGTCGTGGCTGTCCGACCCCGCCATGTTCGAGCACCTGCAGACGCTGTATCGCAGCGGTCGGGTGCGGGTCCTGCCCGGCAACCTCGCGGGCGAGTCCAGCATGCAGACCATCGGGGCCGTCACCCGAGACCTCGGCATCCCCGTGCGTGCGCTGTACCTGAGCAACGCCGAGGAGTACTTCATGTACACGCCGCAGTTCGTCGCCAACATCCAGGCCCTGCCCGTGGACGAGCGCAGCATCGTGCTGCGGACCATCTACGCCAAGACCTGGGAGCACGCCGACCTTTGGGCGTACCAGGTGCAGTCCGCCGCCGATTTCGTCGAGCGCCTGGGCGATCGAAGCCGCGCCAGCGGGCGGAAGGCCATGCTCCGCCACGCCGTCAAGGACGGCGTCATCGACCACGCACCAGGTCCCAAGGGCCTGTCGCTGCTGGCGATGGAGCGCGCCCTGACCGACGACGAGTGATCCAGATCCCTGGCGAAGGCCGCGGGCCCGCCGATACCGTGCGCTCGCCATGTCCGTAAAGAGCGCGCGACCCGGTCATTGGGTCTTGGTCATCACCCTCCTGGCAATGGCTTTGGCCGCGTTCACCATGGATCGCTCGGCCGCGCTCGACCTGTGCGGGCCCGACTCGCCCGACCCCTTCGGCCGCGCGCTGTGGGACTACGGGCAGCGCTACGATCCGCTCGTGTCCGACAACCCGTTCTTCTTGCGGGTGATGTCGGGCCTGAGCGCGTTCGTGTTCGGCCCCCTCGAGCTGCTCATCGCCTACGGCCTGTGGAAGGGCCGCGCCTGGGTCCGCCTGCCCGCCATCGTGTGGTCGGTGGCCATGCTCTACTCGATGGTCGTGCACACCATCGCCGAGCTGTGGGGACCCCTGCCCCCGCCCAACCCGGTCATCGCCGTGGCGGCCTATACCGCGTACATCATCGTGCCGCTCGTGCTGCTGTGGCGCTTCCGCGAGGGGCTCGTCGGTCCCGCGAGCCCCTCCGCATGAGCGCGGTGCGTCGACGCGACCGAAGCCGCGCCGACACTCCGTCACGATCCACCTAGCCGCACACGCCCGGGCACGGGCACGTGAAGCAGTACTGGGGCTGGCAGGCCTGGCCGTAGCCGCAGTCATTGTCGTCGTGGCAGCCCGCCACGCACTCCATCTGGTCGGTGCCGCAGCCGGGGAACGACGGCTCGCACACCGTGCCCGGACCGCAGTCGTAGTCGCTCTCGCAGCTGGTGTCGTCGGGGATGCAGTTGCCCGGGCACGGGCAGGTCACGCACACCACCGGGTCGCAGATTTCGCCGGAGCCGCAGTCGGCATCCTCGTGGCAGCCCGCCACGCACTGCATGTCGTCGAGGTCGCAGCTGGGACCGCCCGGCTCGCACACCGTGCCCTGCCCGCAATCGTCGTCGTCTTCGCAGCCGTCGCCGCCCTCGGGCTGACAGCTGCCCGGACACGGACACGTCACGCAGTCGACCTGCTCGCAGAACTCGCCCGAGCCGCAGTCGGCGTCCTCGTGACAGCCGGGCACGCACGAGCTCTTGTTCACGTTGCAAAGAGGCCCGGAGGGTTCGCAGACCGTGCCGTCGTTGCAGTCGGTATCGTCCTCACAGGGGGCCTTTTGCTCTGCGGCCGCGGACAGCTTGCGGTAGCTCAGATCGTCGGTGGGCTCCTCACCGAGATCGCAGCCGACCGCGATGCCGAAGGCCATGGACAGAGCGAGGGGAATCGTCAAAAAGCGCATGGGGTCTCGTTTCGTCGTCGTGGTCGCGATGCACGACCACGAAGTGACAAGCGCAAACGAGACGAGAACCTGATCAGCCTCGCGTCGATTTTTTTCTCACTGGCAAACGCCGAGCGATTCGAAACCTTCGGGGGCCACGCCGACGAAGTACGGCAAGCACACCGTGCCCGGGTTCGCGCTCGCGCAGCCATCGTCGGCGCCCGGGTCGTCGTGGTCGCACCACGGCGTGCAGCAGGCGTAGCTCTCGCAGCTCGGGAGCGCGTCTTCGAGCACGCACAGCGAGTCGGGATCGCAGACCTCGTCCGCACAGGCGCCATCGCCTCCGGTAATCGTGGCCCCGAGGGTCGGCACGCAGACCGGCAACCCATCGCCCGGCTCCGCCCGACACTCCTCGTCTTCGTCGCAGGCGACCGGGTCGAGCGGGTCGCACAGCGCCAGGCAGACCGGCGCCGTCGCATCGTTCAGCGGGGCGCAGACCGAAGCCTCCGGGCACGCCTCGGGGTCCGTGGGATTGCAGAACGCCTCGCAGGTTCCGGTGAGCGTCTCGGGATCGACCTCCCAACAAAACGCGAAGCGCTCGCAATCATCCAGGCCCGACGCGACGCCACCCTCCACTGTGCACGAGCCTCCGACGGGTACCGGGTCCGGCGCGATCGGTGAGCAGCGCGTCGAGTTCCACTCGTCGGAGCCATCGTTGGCCCACGGTGTGCAACGTTCATCCGAAGGGCAGTCCTGCACGATCACGTCGCACGTATAGGAGCAGTGCCACCGCGAGCCGTCGGGGCCGACTTCGACGCAGCTGCTGGTCGGGTCGTCGATGAACGCGGCGCCCGTCGACTCGGTCGACTCGCTGGACCCCGTCGTGCTGGTGGCCGTCGTCGTGCTGGTGGCGGGCGGCAGGCCTCCCGTGCTGTCGTCCGAGGGAATGCCGGAACCGCTGGCGCTCGGGCCTCCGGTGGTGGAATCGGGCGACTCACCCGTGTCTTGGAGGCTGGGATCGAGGCTCGGGCCACAGGCCACCACGAACGCCAGCGACGCCCACAATGTCGACCTCATCGGTACTCTCGCCCTCAAGACCAACAAAACATACTATCAAAACCTTCATAACTTCAACCGAGATGCTCTTTCTTTCGTGGACCCCGATCGGCGCTTGTGACGCAATACGCGGACGGCCGCTCTCCTTAGGCGACCAACCGCACGTTCGGGCCGAGGGCAGCCGTGCTCTCCTCGTTTCACGATCGAAGCCCGACACCGACCCAACCCCAGCGAAATCATCCTTGCCGTTTCGAACCTCGGCCGATCACTCGCGTCCACGGCCGCCCTCTCGACAGCGTGTTGGCCGATCGGAATTCAACGGTTCGTTTCCGAGCCGACGCCACCCACGTCTCGTTCTTCTCCTGCGACAGTGAGTTGAATCGAACGAAGACTATCCCTTTCGTCACTCGCATCATGGTCACCGGAAAAAGTCATGCTATCAGGAAAACCATGACACCTCGCAGAGGACGACACCTCGGCATTCACTGCATGCTCGCCCTGTGTATCAGCACAGTCTCACTATATGGATGTGACGACGTCGAAGACATCGAAGACATCGAAGACATCGAACTCGAAGAAGAGGACGAGGACGTCGAGTTCCGTGGCGTTTCCGCCCTCGAGTATTGCGCGACGCTCGACATGATCTTGGCGAACAACCCACTGTCACGCGACGCCCAGTTCGGCGCCGCAATCGGCTGGAATCACGCCAATTGCAACCAATTCTCTCCGGTCGAACTGTGGAACAACTGGCCCACGCACTGAGCTGAGCCAGCCATTCACCGAGCCCGGGCTGTAGAAAATTCGCAGCCCGGACTCGCATGAGTTGAACTCGTCACATTTTCATGTCGCATTGGTGACAACAACGTCAATCGAGCGACCTCGTCGAGAGGACAACGCGAGCTAGGATCTACAATTGGGCCACAATAATTGAACACTCGGTCTCATGAGCTGGCCGAGTCATAAACCTCGGTAGCGTGTGCACATTTCGTGCAGTCACGGGCTCCCGCGCCGTAAAGATGCCGGGGCCGAAGTTTGGTCGACCTACTCGTCGCCGGGCGTCGGCACGCGACCGTCGCAATCGCGGCGCTCGACCACCTCGATGCGATCGCCGTCGACCTGCACCGTGGTGTGGGTCCCCGCGGGCACGCCCACCCTACGCGTGGCGACCGGCTTCCCCGAGACCCACAGTTCCGCCGCGAGCCGCCCCTTGGCGCCGTCGGGGCCGACCACGCACTCGCCCGGCAGCACCACCGTCTCGCCCAGCCGCAGCTCGTGCAGGCCATCGTCGTCCCCCGACAGGCACAGCACGGGCGGCGAGTCGGGCGCGCATGCGCGCCGGTCGGTGGAGTGCCAGCCCTGCGTGGGCGCACAGCCCACGGCGGCCGCCAGCGCAGCACCCAGGGCCCAACGCGCGGCGGCGCGTGGTTTGTGGCAAGCTGAACGGCGGTGGCGCGGCGTCGCGACAACCATGGGAACTCGGTCCAGGCCTCTCGCCTGGCGTGGCGCGAGGTGTTCAAGACGGTCCCTCGCGACCGCATCGATCTGGCGCGATTGCAGAACGCGTGGCCGGGCATCGTGCCGCGGCACATGCAGGAAGTGGCCTGGCCGGCGTGGCTGGCCGAGGGGCGCCTCATCGTGCACGTCGAGGACAACCAGTGGCTGCACGAGCTCAACTACATGCGCGCCGACCTGCTCTCCGAGCTGCGGCGTGCCTGCCCCCGCACCCGGCTGGTCGAGCTGCGGCTGCGGGTGGGTGAGGTGGAGATCACGCCCCCGCCCGAGCGTCCGCCCGAGCCCAAGATCCAGGGACTCCCCGCGGAGCCCGAGCGAGCGACCCTCGACGCCATGCAGTCGATCGACGACGACCAGCTGCGCGACGCCATCGCGGCGGCCCGCCTCGCCCTGGGCTCGCGCTGAGCTCACGAGGACGACTTCTCCGGGCGAGTGAGCGCGGCAGCGATGGAGGCGACCTTGGCTCCCAACGCCTCGGTCCCCTGCTGGGCCGCTTCGATGAAGGCGGATCCGACGACGATGCCGTCGACGTGGGGCGCCAAGGCGGCAGCCTGCTCGGGCTCGCGGATGCCGAAGCCCACCGCGATGGGCCGCTCGGTGTGCTCGCCGATGGCCCGCAGCTGAGCGGCCAGCTCCTCGCTGTTGGCGTCGAGCGCCGCCCCGGTCACGCCGCGCAGCGCCACCGCATAGACGAAGCCCGAGGCGGCCTTGGCCACCGAGGGCAGCCGCGAGGCGGGAGTGGTGGGCGCCACGAGGGTCACCCAGCCGATGCCCGCCGCTTCGACCGGGTCGCGAAGCTCGGCCGCATGCTCGGGCGGCAGGTCGACCACGAGCACCGCGTCGATGCCCGCCTCGCTCAGCCGCGAGCCCAACGCGTCACCCAGCTGCAACAGCGGGTTGGCGTACGAGAACAAGACGATGGGACCGTCCCAGCCGGAGCGCAGCTCGGCCGCCAGCTCGAGCACCCCGGCCATGGTGGACCCGGCCGCCCGCGCCCGATTCATCGCCCCCTGCACCGCGTCCCCGTCGGCCGCAGGATCGGAGAACGCCACCCCGAGCTCGATGACGTCGACACCATGCTCCACGGCCGCGCGAAGCAGCGCCAGCGAGGTGTCGCGATCGGGGTCGAACGCGGTCAGGTACCCGACCAGCGCGGCCCGGTTGCGCTCGCGGCAGGCAGCAAAGGTCTCGGCGATGCGATCACGAGCGGTCATTGGTCTCCCTCACCCTGCTGCATGTCCTGGCGCGCCATCACGGTGTGCATGTCCTTGTCCCCGCGCCCCGACAGGTTGAGCATCAAGGTGCGCGAAGGGTCTTCTTTGGCGAGCGCGGGCAAGGCGGCCACGGCATGGGCCGTCTCGAGCGCGGGAATGATGCCTTCGGTCCGCGACAGCAGCTTCAGCCCCTCGAGCGCCTCTTCGTCGGTCACGCTCATGTAGCGAGCGCGGCCGGTCTCGGCGAGGTAGGCGTGCTCGGGGCCGATGCCCGGGTAGTCGAGCCCGGCCGAGATCGAGTGCGCCTCTTGGAGCTGCCCGTCGCCGTCTTGCAGCACCAGGCTGCGCATGCCGTGGTAGATGCCCAGCTGGCCCTGGCTCATGGTGGCGGCGTGCTTGCCCTGCAGGCCTTCACCCGCTGCCTCGACGCCGATCAGGTCGACCCCGGCATCATCGACGAAGCCGCTGAAGATGCCCATCGCGTTGGAGCCTCCGCCCACGCAGGCGACCACCGCCCCGGGCAGCTCGCCGGTCATGCTCAGGCACTGCTCGCGCGCCTCGGTCCCGATGACGCGGTGCAGCTCGCGGACCATGGTCGGATAGGGATCCGGGCCCATCACGCTGCCGATGAGGTAGTGGGTGTCGTCGACGTTGGCGACCCAGTCGCGCAGCGCCTCGTTGATGGCGTCCTTGAGCGTGGCCGAGCCGGAGTGCACGGGCACGACCTCGGCCCCCAGCAGGCGCATGCGGAACACGTTGAGCGCCTGCCGCTCGACATCCACCGCGCCCATGTACACGACGCAGGGCAACCCGAAGTGAGCACAGACCGTCGCCGTGGCCACGCCGTGCTGGCCCGCGCCGGTCTCCGCGATGATGCGGGTCTTGCCGAGCCTGCGCGCGAGCAGCACTTGCCCCACGCAGTTGTTGATCTTGTGGGAACCGGTGTGGTTGAGGTCCTCGCGCTTGAGCAAGACCTTGGCCGCACCGATGGCCTCGGCCAGGCGCGGCGCCGGAGTCAGCGGCGACGGACGGCCCACGTACTCGGCCAAGATCCGGCGGTACTCCGCCCGGAAGCTCTCGTCCGGCCAGGTCTCCGCCCACGCCTTGCCCAGTGCCTCCACGACGGGCATGAGGGTTTCGGCAACGTAGCGACCCCCGAAGGGGCCGAACTCGAGTGACGGGCCTGACGAGGCAGTCATGATTCGGGGTAGTTGTGGCAAATCGCGGCCAGGGCCGCAATCTTGGCCGCGTCCTTACGCCGTGGATCGCCGGTTCGCTCTGCACCGCTGGCCACATCCAGTCCGGCGGGATTCACCTGGCGCAGGGCGGCCGCGGCATTGTCGGGTGTGATCCCGCCCGCCAGCCAGACCGGCGCGCCGTCGAGTCGTTGCACCGCCGTGGCGGCCCACGACCAATCGGTGGTCTTGCCCACCCCGCCGTAGCCGGGCACGTGGGCGTCCAGCAGGATCCACGCCGGGGCCGGCGACGGGATCTCCAGCGTCTCCAAGTCCGGCGTTCCGCGCACGACCCAGAGCCAGGGAAAACCCAGTCGCGCGTAGGGCAATGGCGAGGCGTCGCCATGCAATTGAACCGCATCCAGCCCGATCTCCTCGACCGCCGCCTTCACCTCCTCGGGTGAGGGGTCGACGAATACGCCCACCAACGACGCTGCACCTCCGCCATCGCGCACCCGCTGCGCCAAGGGCTTGGCCTCCGCCACCGTGAGCGCCCGCTTGGACTTGGGCCACAGGTTCAGGCCGATCGCATCGACCCGGTGCTCGAGACAGGCATCGATGTCGTCGAGGTGGGTGACTCCACAGACCTTCAGGGACGCTCGACCGGCCGCCACGGGGCCGAGTCTAGACCAACTCGACCGAGCGAGCCTCCGTCGCTTCGCCGGATTTTCGCGAACGAACAGCGTTTATGCAGCGATGCATCGTCCGGGGGCCGAAGCCCGCCCTCACAGGTTCCGCATGACGCGTGGACACCCACTTTTCACCGCCATCGTCCTGGTGGCGGCGGGCTGCACGGCACGGAACCCGCTGTTCGATCCCGATGGCGACGCTGGTTCCGCCGAGGCCAGCGGTATGAGCGGCGGTGACTCCGGCACCACGGGCGGCGTGCTGCCCGGACCCGACACTCGCGATGGTTCGACCGGAGATCCAGATCGGCCCCTGCCGGACGGAAGCACGAGTGACGACGGGAAGGGCAGCTCGTCGGGATCCGCCGAATCGAGTGCGTCCACCTCCGATGCGGTGTCCGAGTCGTCGACCGGAGAGCCCGCCGACTGCGATCCGCTCGAGCTCGTGGATGTCACGTGCTCGGATTTCGACGCGGGCCTCACGGGTGAAGTGCACTGCACCGCGGCCGGAGACTACGACCTGCGCAGCTGCAGCGACCAAAACCCGTGCAACATCAATTCCCCGGACGAAGGTGCGTACGTCGACGGGGCATGCTGGCTCGTCGTCCCGTCCGGCGGGTGTGACATCCACTTCGACGTCCCCGCGTTTTGTGCCTCCCACGGGGCCACGGGCTCTCACGGATGGATCGGAGGCCTGCACTGGAATCCGCAGCGGGCCAACGCAATCGCGCTCCAGCTCGGGTTGCCCTACGTCGGGACCACCCAGACGACGGTCGGCTTCGCGTTCGTCGACGGTGAGGCGGGCACCCTCAACCTGTCTGCGGCTACATTGATGGACGATGAATTCGTCGGCTACACGAACTGGGGCATCTGCGGCAACCTGGAGGACATGCGGAACCTGATCTACTGCACCCCCGCGTAGGACGACCTCGGGTGCCCGCCCGTCAGCCCGAGGTGCGAGCCGAACGGTCGCGCCACGCGGCGGGCGTCTGCCCCGTCCATCGCCGAAACGACCGATGAAACGTGCTCGGCTCGCTGTAGCCGAGCAGGTACGCGACCTCGTGAATCGCCACGGAAGGGTCGGCCAGCCACGCCTGGGCCAGCCGTTGTCGGACCGACTCGAGCAGCTCTCGAAACGACGCGCCCTCTTCTTGGAGGCGTCGGCCCAGCGTGCGAGGGCTCAGCCCCATGCGCTGGGCGACTTGTTCCTTGCTGGTCACCCCTTGGGTCAGCTCCTCGAGCAGCAGCGCCTCGACCTGCTGCGCACAGCCCTCTTCGACCGGTTCTTGGGGTTTGAGCGCCTCGAGCAGGCGCAGCAACGAAGGCTGGAGCTCGGGTCGCGCCCCGACGACGGGCAGGTCGAGCACATCGGACGGTAGCGTGAGCGCGTTGAGCTCGGCACCGAATTCGGCGGGACAACCCACCCGCTGCTCGAACTCTTCGGGCGGCCCCGCGGGGTGGTGACGAAACTGCAGGCGTCGCGGATTCCAGGGGACCCCCGTCAGCCGTCGCCCGAGCATGACCCACAGCGCCAGCTGGGTCTCCAACGGAAACGCCAGCGCCTGCATCCGCGGGTGGGCCTCCACGATGATGCGCGGCTCGGGTTCGTCGGTGAGCTGCCAGGACACGGCCGGCGACAAGATCGCCTGGTAGCGCATGAACGCACCGAGAGCGGCGCGGAGGTTGGCGCAGTGGCGAATCGCATAACCCAGGACCCCGAGCATCGACGGCCGCACGTAGTCCAGCGTCGCCAATCCGATGTTCATGCCCGGTCGAGCTCGAGCCATCGCCTCCCCCAGCGCGATCTGCTGGGACAGGAGCACGTACCCATCGCGATCGACCAGCGCCGATTCCTCGAGTCCGATCTCGGCCAGCAATGTCGCTCGGTCGAGTCCGAGGCCAGCCGCCGCATGCAACACCAAGTGCATGACGGAAATCTGAACCTTCGGATCGTCGGGTGTCTCCACCGACCACGAGAATACCGCGGTGGCCGCTTCGGCCAATGGTTTGGCTCAAAGTGTCCGTAGCCCCCACGTTGGCCGACATTACAGTGTCAATTGCGATGGAACTGGTCATCCCCGAACCCCACGAGGCCCACGCCGGTCTGCGCGCAATCAAGACCGTGCTCACCTGCGAGGCCCCCCTCAACCCCATCGAGACCAAGCTGCTCGAGGCGGCGCAGACCCACATCCTGCGCCACCAGGTGGACCTCGAGGCGTTGAGCCCCATCGCGCCCGCCGAGCTGGCCCAGGCCGTGACGCGCCCGGAGGTGCGGGCTCAGCTCGTGCGCGGGATGGTGATCGGCAGCTTCGCCAGCGGCGACGCCAACGAGACTCAGCTCGAGCTCATCGGCACCTTCGCCGCCGCGCTGGGCGTGGAGCCCCCGGCCCTCGAAGAGCTCCGTCGCTTGGTCCACAAGCAGCTCGCCACGCTGCGCTTCGACGTGCTGCGCAAGATGTACATCGGCCAGGCCATCGGATCGATCTGGGACGACGAAGGCTTCCGCGGGATCATGAAGGTCATCGGCAGCTTTCGCGGCTGGCGCGAAGAACCCGAGCTCGCCGCCCGCTACCAGGCCATGGGCGAGCTGCCGCTCGGCACCCTCGGTCGCGAGTTCTACGAACACTGTCGTCGCCACGAGTTCCCGCTGCCCGGCGAGCGCTTCTGCGGCCCCGAGCTGATGGTCCGCCACGACATGGCCCACGTGCTCGGCGGCTACGGCAGTGACCCCGAGGGCGAGATGCAGGTCGCGGCCTTCACCGCGGGCTTCCGCCGCGAGCAGAGCATGCACATCCTGCTCTTCGTGCTCTGCCAGTTCGACCTGGGGATCCAGATGGTGCCCGTGGCCGCGCCCGAGTTCGGCAACCTCGACGCCGACCTGTTCCTGCGCGCGCTGGCCCGTGGCGCCCGCATGAACCTCGACCTGTTCGACTGGGACTACTGGGCGGTCATAGAACAGCCGGTCACCGCGCTTCGCGAGCGCTACGGCATCACGGCGGCGTGACCGACTGCGTGGGCCAGCCCATCATCGACCGCAGCGCCGCGGTGTTCATGTTGACTCCGTAGATCACGCCCTGATCGCGGGCTCGATCGACCGCGGCGCTCAGGTCGTCTCGGGTCTTGCCCCGAGATTGGAACACGGGCCGAGCAAAGACGGTGACCCGGTCCATCTCGATGTCGGCGGCCTCCAGCGCGGCCACGAACTCGGGCATGCGGTCGTGGACGTCCTCGGTGCGCTCGGTGCCCGGGATCAAGGGCCCACCGACCCATACGTAGACGTGGTGGCCGGGGCCGCTGCCCGCGGGCACCAGCATCTCGAGCACCTCGATGGCTCGCTGCACGTCCGACTCGCGCGTGATGTCGTAGCGCTCGATGGCCATGGCGCCGTCGCGCAGCCGTCGGCGATAGACATACTCGCGGGTCAGCGCGATAGCCTCGGGATCGAGGGCGCGTCCGTGAACCACGAGCCCTTTGCCTTCGTCGACGATCTCATGCTCGCTGGGGTTTTCGACGAACAATGGGATCACCCGATCGTGGCGCATGCGAACGCCGAAGTACGCCCGATCACTCTCGGCGATGATCTCCCCGCCCTCGGCCGCCACCGCCTCGGGGCCACGACTGGCCGCCGCGCGTAGACGCTCGGCGGCCGCGGCCAGGGTATGAACCGAGGTTCGGGCGTTCGCGACACGCAGCTGGTCGTCGGCGCTGGCCGAAGCCTTCGACTTCGTGGCCCACCGATGCAGCGACTCGCTGGTGGGAAAGCCACCGAAGAGCTTGGCCGGGGTATCGAGCGTGGCCCAAGCCTCGTCGTCGTCGAGCGCGGGCGTCTGCACGGGCGCCGTCACCCGCCCCGCCCGAGCGTCGTGCACCGCCACCGTCACCCAGTTGGGCGGCAGCATCAGGGCACACGAAGGATGGTGAACCGGGTGATCCTGCTGGCTGAACAACGCATCGCGCAGCAGGAACAGCCCCTTGCTGGCCTTCGCCAGTGCCTGGGTCCGCTCGGCGTCGGCACACGCGGGCGCATGGTCTTCGAAGGGCGCCCGCAAAGCCCGGTTGTTGCCCTCGTAGCGCAGGTTGGAGAACACCCGCCGCGTGCGACGGCTCAGGCGCGGCACCACGTGCGCGTGATCGGCCGGCGCGGTCCAGGACTCCAGCGTGGGAGCGGAAGTCGAGGTCGCGAGGGCCAGCAGCATCGATGACAGGATCATGGGCTCGTTCGAGGATCGGAGGCGCGGGGACCCAACGCAAGGATCCGGCCCGAAAACGTCGACCCCCGGGCAGACATTCCCACAACCGCCCACCACAAAAAGGCGCCCCCGCGCCGGCACCGATCCACTGAGGTCGATGCCGCACCGCGGGGGCGCAGGGGACTCGATGAGGCGAGAGAGGAACTTTAGAGCTGGCAGACGCCGGTCTCGAAGTCGACCGTGGCGGCGAAGCTGGAGTTTTGCCACATCGGCGCCCGGTAGGAGGCCTCGAACTGGCTCGCGGCCGCCTCGTCCTCGACCACGTAGCCGAAGTCCTGCAGCGTGGCGGGGTACAGGTTCTTGGAGCCGATGTAGAAGGCCTCGCCGTCGACGGAGACGACCTTGGCGTGGTTGGCGGGCGCGTGCCCGTTGTCCCAGGCGTCCACGCCGTCTTCGATGCGAATGGGGGCGAGCTGAAGGCTGCCGCAGACGAGGGTCTCGGCCTCGAAGGTGCTCACCCCAGCGCGCTCGGCCACCTTGCGCACCAAGATGTCGCTGACCTCGGTCAGGCTCCCGGCGTTCGAGTAGGGCATGTTGAGCGAGCCCTGCTTGGCGCCGGGCGAGGTCAGGATGATCTGCACCGCGACGCCGTCGATGAGCTTGTCGGCGAGCACGTCGAAGAGGCGGGCGTCGTACTTCGAGTTGGCGAAAGGCGGCGCACAGGGAGCGATGAGGTCCTGCTGCGACAGGAACACGCTGCGCTCGGCGCTGGCCACCAGCGCACGCAGGCCCTCTTCCTCGGGGTTGGCGACGGAGTAGCCGGTGTCATCGTTGACGTAGTCGTCGAACCAGCCCGAGCACGCGGCGTGGTCGTCGTCGGCCGCGGGCAGGCCCGGGCCGTAGCCGCCGGGCACGTCCATGCCGAAGCCCAGGCCGCCCAGCGCCATCACCTGCGCCGTGCCGACGGGCGCGACCTCGGTGGTGGAGTGCGTGCGGGGGCAAGCGCTGCCCATGGCGTCGCTGCGCGCGAGGTCGACGTAGAAGGTCGACTGCCACCACGAGTCGCCGTTGTCACAGGCGAAGCCCCACAGCTCGTCCGCGAACAGGTGGGCCGAGTCGGCGGCGGGACCCGCCAGGCGCATCGTCATGTCGTTGACCGGGTCGGTCACCTCGCCGTAGGAGGCGGTCCACAGGTTGTGCCCACCCACGATGGCGGTGCGAGAGTCGACGGCGATGATCTTGGAGTGGTTCCAGGAGTACAGCCAGCTGGTCTCCACGCCGGCCACGATGAAGCGCGCGTCGTTGCCCGCCGCACCGAGGTCGGCGACCAGGCGGTCGTGGTAGTCGAACGCGCTCTCCGACACCGGGCTGGTGAAGTTGCCCAGGCCCGGCGGCGTGCCGCCCAGGATGCGGATGGTCAGATCGGGGTTCTCGTCCAGCGCGGTGAGCAGACCGTCGACGATGGCCTCTTGGAAGATGCCGTCCGGGTAGGTCACCAGCGTGGTGATGTCGACCCACTCCTGTGCGGACGCGATGTCCTCGTAGATGGTGTCGGCGAGGACCTGAGCGCCCAGGGGGTCACAGCCCGCGTCGCCCCAGCAGTCGGGGCTCTGGAGCAGCCACTCGTCACCCTCGACGCCGTAGCCGGAGATGTCGTTGCCGACGCTCCGACCCCAGACCGTGCCCTCCGAACCCGGAGCGAGATCGCGAAGGGCATCTTCGACGCGATCGATATGGGGCGTGGCCGCCTCGGCGGGAAGAGAGACGAGAACGCTGGCCGCAGTGGCGAGCACGAACGAAAACTGTCGCAGAGAAGTCATGGCTCGTTTGCCGGTCAGATGACACGGGGATCCGAGGGCGGCAACGCAGTGCCAACCCGCTCCGATCGCGAGGTCCTCGATCGCGCCATCGAAGCTCGGGCCCGCTGTTGGGGCGGTCACCAAACGCGGCGGTCTCGAGTGTCCGAGCCCCCCGAAGACCGCCGCGACGGTCCTCGATTTCCGTGGCCACCCGCACCAAACCGGTGGACCCGGTGGCGGCCCTCACCAAATCGCGGCCGAGGGACGCAAAACGCCACAGTCGATCGAAGTCGAGACCACCCACACAGGCACACAATGTAGTCTTTTTGCATTTCAATATCTTGACGGCGCAACGCGTAGTGAGCGCCGAATGTTCTACCGTACGGGTGTACGGTTACCGGCGACCACGCGGGAGAAGCGCGGAGTTGTTGTCGGCCGACGGCGATGCCGCGTCGGTCCGCGCCATGGTGAAGCTTCGACCCCACCGGAGCCACCGCGCCGCGACCGACTCGCCCTTCCTTTACTTCGGCTTTGCGTTGGCTCGCGAGCCCAGTGACATCGCCCCGCTATGCTCTGAATCGAGGTTCGATGATCAACGCTCGACGAATGCCACTGGCCCTGTTGTTGCTCGCTCTGCCCCTGGGATGCACGAACGCCGACGCTCACGACGGGCCCGGGCACGACGCCGAGGCTCCGCTCGTGGCTGCGCCCGCGAAGGCTCGCGGCCCCGGTGGACCGGGCGGCCCCGGCGGTGAGCGAGGTCGAGCGAAAGCCAAAGAGGCCTGCCAGGGCAAAGACGCGGGCGCGGCCTGCCAGATCACCACCCCCCGCGGGACCCACGACGGCACCTGCCGCGACAACCCGCACGGCGACCGGCTGTGTGTGACCCCGCAGATGGAGGAGCGCCGCAAGAAGCCCGCGGAGGCCTGCTCGGGCAAGAACGACGGGGACACCTGCACCATGAATTTCCGCGGTCGCGAGGTCGCCGGACAGTGCAAGGCGGGGCCCGACGGCGGCGCGCTCATGTGCCGTCCCGAACGCCGCGGCCGCCCGCAACCCCCGGCGTGAGCCCGCCTCCCCTACCCCATCGCGGCCCGCCTGCCGTCGCCGCGCCGATGTGGTATGGGGCGGCCGATGCTCCGATTGATCCTCACGCACCCCGGCGGCGCGCACAAAGACGACTTGTTGGCGGTCTGCGTCCTGATCGCCAAGTACGGCGCTCCCGTCGTGCGGCGGGTGCCCACCGACGAGGAGCTCGTGGATCCGGCGGTCGCCATCGTCGACATCGGCGGTGTGCACGACCCGGAGAAGATGGACTTCGACCACCATCACTTCCCCCGGGAGCACGCGCCCACCTGCGCGCTGAGCCTGGTGCTGCAGCACCTGGGCATCTACGAAGATGCCCTCAAGTTCTGCGACTGGCTCGAGGTGGCCGAATGGTTCGACTCGCGCGGGCCCAAGAAGACGGCGGAGTGGCTCGGGGTGCCGCGCCGCGCCGTCTCCCAGCTCAACTCACCCATCGACGTCACCCTGCTGCGCCGCTTCGCCGCGAACAGCGAGCTGAAGCCGGGGGACACGCTGTACGAGTACATGCGCTTCGTGGGTGAGGACCTGCTCGAGTACCTCCGCGTGGTCCGGGAGCGCCTCGACTTCACCGCCTCGGTCGTCCAGCGCTGGACCATCCAGCAGGGCGACGACACCATCGAGGCGGTGTTCCTGCCCCGCACCGACCCCATCGTCGACGAGCCGAGCACCGCGGTGGCCAACTACATCCGCGCCGAGGGGCTCGAGGAGGTCGTGGCGGCCACCGTCTATCCCGATCGGCGGGGCAGCGGCTACGGCATCGGTCGCTACGAGGACCACCCCATGCTCGACTTCTCGCGGGTCGGCGAGGAGCCCGACGTGCACTTCGCCCACAACAGCGGCTTCGTGTGCAAGACCTCGGCGACCGAGCCCGAGCGGCTGCGCGAGCTCATCGCGGGCGCCTGGGGCCAAGCCAAGGGCTGAGCCGCTAGCGGTAGCCCGCGGCCTGAATCGAGAAGAGCTGGGCGTAGCGGCCCTCGTCGGCCATCAGCGCTTGGTGCCCTCCCCGCTCCACCACCCGCCCGTCGTCCATCACCACGATGAGATCGGCATCGCGGACAGTGGAGAAGCGGTGCGAGACCAGCACCAGGCTGCGCCCCTCGGAGCGCGCCCGCACCTGCTCGAAGAACGCCTGCTCCGCCTCGGGGTCCACGGCCGAGGTCGGCTCGTCGAGCACCAGGATGTCCGACTCGGCCCGCATGAACGCCCGCGACAGCGCCAGTTTCTGCCACTGGCCACCGCTGAGGTCCACGCCCCCCTCGAACCATCGGCCGACCTGAGTCTCGTACCCCTGCGGTAGCGCCTCGATGAACGGGGCCGCCATGCCTCGACGCGCCGCTCGTCGCCAGCCGAGCTCGTCTTCCGCCCGATCGATGTCCCCCAGCCCGATGTTGTCGCCCGCCCGCATCTGGTAGCGAATGAAGTCCTGGAACACGAGCGAGATGCGGCGCCGCAGCGCACGTTCGTCCCAGCACTCGAGCGGCAGGCGATCGAGCAGAATCCGTCCTCGAGTGGGCGTGTACAGCCGCGTCAGCAGCTTGACCAAGGTGGTCTTGCCCGAGCCGTTACCGCCCACCAAGGCCAGCGAAGTGCCGGGTGGGAGGTGCAGGTCGACGTCGGTCAGGGCATCGACGTTCGCCCCGGGGTAGCGGAAACAAACGCCCTCGAAGCGAATGCCGTCGCCGGGCACCAGGCCCTCGGTGCGGCCTTCGGCGTCCTCTTGCACGGGGTGGTCGAGAAATCCGAACAGGTTGGACAGGTACAGGTTGTCCTCGTAGGTGCCGCCGAGCGTGCGCAGCAGGTTGGCCACCGCGTTCTGCCCCTGGCGGACCAACGCGACGTACATGGCCATCTCGCCCAGGGTCAGCTGACCGCGGGCGGTCGCCCAGGCAATGCTGCCGTAGATCCCGAAGAACACTAGCGACGACAACGTGCCGGTCACCCAACCCCACAGGCCTCGCGCCATGGCGAGCGCTCGATCTTCGGGATAGACCCGCTCGAAGACCCGGTCGTAGCGCCGCAGCAGGGTCTGGCCCAAGCCGAAGGCGCGGACCTCCTTGGCGTAGTCGTCTCGAGTCAGCAGCGTGCTCAGGTAGCTGCGCTCACGACCCTCGGGCGCTCGGAAGTTGGCCAACGCAAAGGCCCGCCCCGAGTACTTGGCCTCCACGAGCACGGCCGGCACAGCGGCCACGACCAGAGCAAGCACCGCCCACGGCGAGAACATCCACAGCAGCGCCCCCACCCCCGCCAGCGAGGCACCGCCCTGGGCGAGGCTCGCGACGCGGGACACGGTGGACAGCGGCCGGGACCCCGCCTCCCGCCGGGCTCGCACCAAACGATCGTAGAAGCGGGAGTCTTCGAAGGCCGACAGCGGAAGGCGACGCGCTCGATCGAGCAGCATGCGCTCCACCTGGTGGGCGAGCCGAACCCGCAGCAGCGCTCCGACCACGTCGCCGACCCGAGCCCCCGCCAGCAAAGCCAGCGCCAGGGCCCCCTCGAGCGCGACCCACCCCCATAACGGATCGTAGCTGGGACCGGTGTCGGCCACCGCGGCCAGGGCCGCGGCGGTGTCGATGACCCCGCGACCGACCCACGCCATGACGGTGGGCAGCACCCCCGCCAAGACCATCAGCCCGACGGTGACGGCGAAGAGGCTCCGCTCGAGCGACCACACCAGCGCCAAGGCGCGACCGGTGAAGCGAAAGCCGTGCAGGCCCTCCCTCAGGGCTCGGCCGGCGGCGACGAAGCGACCGGGCATCGGCTACTCCCACAGCATGAAGGTGCCGATGGTCTCCGGGTCGTGCACCCGCAGCAGGTGAAACCCGACGCCCGCGAGTCCGTCGAAGAGGCCGACCTGGAGCGCTTCGCGGGGCAAGCCGATGAGGAGCGAGTAGCCGCCATGGGCCCGAGCCTGCTCGACGACCGCGGCGGTCCACGCCTGGACCTCGTCACCGAGTTCGGTGCGACCGGTCGCGCGCCCCATGGTCAGCAGGGCCTCCAGGCGCCCGAAGACACCGCAGCAGACGTTGCCTTCACCGACCGCCCCGTGCATGCGAGTGGTGGCCACCGCGTGCTCGAGGTCCTCGCGGATCAAGGGCGAGCCCACGCTGTCGAGCATGGCCGCCCGCGACATGCCGATGCCCGGAGCGCCGTAGCACCAGCTCGAGACGGAGCGGAAGCGGCCGTGTTCGTCGGCTTCCCGCAGGTCGTACCAGTTGCGCACGCGAGGATCGAAGGCCGTGCGCTCGTAGGCGACCGCCGCCTCGACCACCTGCCGATAGCGCGGGTCGGGATCCAGCTCGGAGAGCCGGGCGAAGGCCAAGGCGAAGCCCGAGGCACCATGAGACAGGCCGGCCAGCGGCCGCTCTTCGCCCGGCATCCAGCGCGAGCCCTCCGCTCCCGGCTCGCCCAACAGTCGAGGCAACAGGTGCTCGGCACACGCACGAGCGAGCTCCAGGGCTCGGGCCGACCCGGTGATGGCGTGCATCCGCAGCAGCCCCAGGATGGCGCCCGCGTTGCCCTTGGTCGCGTCGAGTTCTTCGTCGTCCGCGTACAGGGTGGCCAGCCGCTCCATGACCACCTCCGCTCGCGCCAGCAAGCTCGGGTCGTCGAGGTACTCGGCCGCCTTGGCCAGGGTGTAGATGACCGAGCCGTCGCCCGTCAGCCCGCCCGTGCTCCAGGGCAAGATGCCCTCTTCGAAGCCGCCGTCGATCTCCGCGTAGACGTGGGCCAAGGTCGCGTGGCAGCACGTCTTCCAGCGCTCCTTGCCGGTCACGCGGTGCAGCGCGGCGAAGAACAGGCCCACGCCCAGGCTGCCGCCGTACAGCAGCGTCGAGCACGGGCCGAGTCGGAACGCATCGCTGCCGAACAGGTGCTCGAAGGAGATCCAGGTCATGCTGCCGTCGTCGGCCTTGATTGCCGCGCGGTCGAGCTGGTCGCCGATGCGCTCGGCCTCGGCCACGAAGTCGACGCTGGCGGGGTCGACCTCAAGCGGAGCCTCGGATGCCTGGTGGTCGTGCCCATGCGTCACCCGACCGTTGCGCGACTGGATGGAGGCTTGGATGTAGCTCAGCTGGAGCGCCAGATCCTCCTCGCCGAGCGCCGCGAGTCGCTCCCGGACCCCGTCCAGGGGCGCTGCTCGCAAGAACTCGGACGAGACGAGCTCGCCGGTACCGGTCTGCAGCTCGGCTCGCTCGGTGGGCGCGTAGAAGGCCGGGATGTCGAGACGCGTGAGCGCGGCATGCTCGATGCGCACGCTGTCCCAGTACGGCGGGCGATCGTCGTGGTGCGGCGGTCGACCGAGCAAGTCGAAGTGAATGCCCCGGTCGACGCCGTCGCGCATGAGGTCGGGATGGCAGCCGTTCTCGAGCAGGTCGCTATAAAGCCGCGTCGGTCGCAGCACCACGCGTACCCGCTGACCCGCGAAGCCCTGCAGCGGACCCGCGGGCGCATCGATGCGAGCGCGGGCCTCCAGCAGGTAGCGATACATGCGCTCGAAGCCGCGGGCGAACGCGTCCTGGTGGTCCAAGACCGAGGCACTCTCACCGTCGAGCTGCGGCGCGTGGCCCTGTCCACCGAGCGGCAGGCGCGTGGGCGCGAGGTCGAAGTCGTCGGTGTTGACCCCGTGCCAGCCCATGAACTCGCGATCGGTGACCTGGCCCTCCGCCGCGCCCGCCCCGGAGATGTCCATGCTCTTGCCGTCGATGCCCATCGTCCACTCGGGCAGCAGGCCCGGGCGCTGCACCGAGTGCACGGTCTGCTCGCGCGCGAGCTGCTGGGCGCCCGTCCCCATGGGGCTGGGGCGCACGGCAAAGCGCGGGTGCATGACCGTCTCCGCGTCGATCAGGACCGGGTCGGCCCCGGCCGCGATCACGTTCTCGAAGTGACAGTCGGTGGCCTCGAAGGTGTGCAAGATGGCCAGCATCGCGCCCAGGCGCTCGTAGAAGGCGACGATCTCGGCTCGAGCGGCGCAGGGGGCCGCTTCGACGAATTCGACCCACCCGTAGTCCGGCCGCGAGCAGATGGACAGCGGTCGGTGCTGGTAGGGAGCGCCATCGGCCGCGAACCACCGCAGCAGGTCGAACCACGCCACCTCGATGCCGAGCGGGCGCGGCTTGTAGACGACCTTGGTGCCCTCCCCCATCGTCACGATGAGCACCGAGCGCCCGCCGTTGTGACGATCGGAGATGCCGCCATCGAGGCGAGCGACTCGGGTCTCGTCCCGACCGTCCGCGAAGGCCTCCGTGAGCGCGCTCCAGTCCGCGTCGAGCCGTTGCACGAACTCGGCGGTGGCCTCGACCCAGTGCAGCACCGCGGTGCCCATGGCGCGAGCCAAGGCGCTGTACTCGAGGAAGAAGCTCTGCATGCCGTCGGCACACAGCCGGGCGATGAAGCGATCGTAGTGGCGACGGCTGGTCTCTCCGCGTGCCTGGCGAGCCATGCGTTCGAGCGGCGACTCGCTGCGCTGACACTCGAGCCGCAGCTCGAGCCGCAGGGATGCAGTGGACAGCCACCCCAGGCTCCGCAGCAGACGGAGGCGCAGGTCGGCCTTCACCGCGTCGTCGAGCCGCGCCAGCTCGGCGCCCGCGGCCGCCTGGAGGCGGTCGTAGCCCTCATCGACGAAGTGGGCCAAAAGCTCCTGAAACGGGGCCGGCAGCCCCGACATGAAGTAGTCACGCTCCGTCGCCGGACCCCGGCCCGCGCGGCTGGCCACGGTCTCGATGAGGCTCGCCCACCCGGGCAGCGGCGCGTCGGGATCGGGCACGAGGTCGGCCAGGGCTCGCTCGGGGGCGGGCAGCTCATCGAAGGCACGACGAAGGTCGAGCCGCTGCCGCAGCGGGTCGACGCGCTCCGTCCACCGCTCCACGCGTTCGGCGGTCGCGGGCGTATCCACGGCGAGCGAGGAACCGGAGCGCTCGTAGAGCGAGGCGGCACGAGCAACGATGCGATGGGTAGCGAGTCGGGGAGCGAGCATGGCGAGCTAGACCGTGGGGGCGCGATGGGCCCAGTGAAGGTGAAAACCGAAGTAGGCCTTGACGAGCGGGGGGCGTCGCCCGTGCAGGACCAGCTTGAAGTGGTTGATGCGTCGCTCGAGCGACGGCTGGGGGAGACCGAATCGACCGAGTCCGCGGAATCGGCCGGGCCAGGTGGGCGCGCTCTCGTCCGTCCGACCGCAGAAGGCTCGCAGCGCGGCGGCCTCGTCGGCGGGGCACGTCCCGGTGGCGACGAAGTGTTCGAGCAAGGCCAGGCTGCGAGCGTCGGGGCCCTGGCCTTCGCCGCGCAGCGGGCTGGTCTCGAGCCCGAGTCGAGGCCCGACACCCGCGGCGATGTCGATGCTGAGCGCCACGTCGTCGCTGCGCTCCATCAACGCGTGCAGGTGCGAGGCCACCGACGACGGCTCGCCGGGCCACCCGATGCGCTGGAGGTAGGCCAGGGCCGTCGCGGGCTCGAAGCCTCGGACGACCACCCGGGCCCCACGATCGGGGCGAGAGAGCATCGCGCCGACCTGCAGCACGTGCTGCCCGTCCTGGAGCGCACGAAAGCACCGATCTAGCGTCCGCCGGGTAGTGGGGGGCAAGGCGCCGTCGGCCAGGCACTGCAGCCCCATCGTGGCGGATGCGGGCGCGCCCTGGCGAAAGTCGTGGGCGTCGGTCTGCCACCGCGCGAGCCCGAGGAACACCGAAGGCACGGCGGCGCGGTGGGGCTGCCTGCGACCGACGTCGAACTCGAGCCACAGCTCGTGGATGCGATCGTAGCGGTGAGCCTCGACCTGCTGCGGGCTGTTGAGGTCACCGACCAGAGTCGCGACGCGGTCCCAGGCTCGACGCTCCGCGGAGGCCTCGGCGCGGTCGGGGACCGTCAGCTCCTCGGGCGTCGCCCGGATCGCGAAGTCGGCCCGTCCCCTCCCCTCGCCCAGCACCACCTCGAACCCGGCCGTCGACACGGCGGGCAGGCAGCAGGCGACCCGACGCATCGCCGCCCGACTCTCCTCGCTCACCAACCGGGTCGGGAGCGCGGGGTCGATCGCATCGAGCAGGTCGCACAACGCGATGGCGGGTCGGGGCAAGGGGGCGTTCACGGGTCTTGGGGGGCAGGAAAAATCGAAGAGACCCGGGTCCCGCCAGCAAGGGCGAAGACCCGGGTCGAGGGGGCACTAGCCGCCGAGGGGGCCGGTGGGCGTGGGGGGCTCGGGCGTGCCCGGGCCGCCGGGGCAGTTCGGCACGTCGTTGGTGGTGCAGAACGAAGTGCAGGTGCTGTGACCGCACTGGGTGCACGAGGAGCCGCCCTCGGTGGGATCGGGGCCGCCCCAGCCCGCCGCGCGGACCTCGTCGACGAGCACGCCGGCCTGGAACATCGAGGGCAGGACGATGTGGATCTCGTTGTCGCTGTCGGCCAGGACGTTGATCTCGACGTTGGCCGGGAACCCGATGCCGAACGCGGCCTCGAGGCTGCCGCGAGGATCGGCCAGCAGCTGCGCGCGATAGTCATCGTCCGTCATGGCGCGACTGACCACCTGGGTGGTGATGTCCTGCTCCTGGTCGGTGAGGACCATGGTGCGGGGGATCAACACGTAGACGGACTCGTCGTTCTCCTCGAGGACCCGCACGCTGCAGGTGTCGGAGAAGGTGACGCCGAAGTCTCGCTGAAGCACCACCTTGGGCTGGTTGACCAGCTCTTGGCGGAAGGCAGGATCCTTCGCCGCTTGGGCGAGCAACGCCGAGACGGGGATGGGGCTGTGGGTCTGCATGGGTATCGTTCTTCCGTTCGTATTGGGGGAGCGCCCACGGCCCTACGAACACGGGGTCGCGAGCGAGGGCATGCAGGCGACCGTGGAGACACCACGCGTCGGCTCATGCTCTCGTTCGGGGTAGAGAACGCGGGTACCGCTCGGATCACGAGTTTTTGAAAAAATCTGCCAGTGCACGTCGCGGCGGCCCACGGGCGCGAAACCGAAACGGCAATTGTCGCTCCCGGAATGATGGATTCCATCGAGCCATCGCCGCTCCCAACGCCGCGGAATTGCGAAGGGTCGTGCACGCTTCCGTGAAAGCGGTGTCACGGTTGCAGCGCACAATCATGTGACCTCCAACACCGCAGAGATCGCCGCCGGTCGTTGTGACGAATCGGAGACAAACCAGGGGCGGCCCCGGCTAGTCCTTCGTGCGAGGCTCCGCCGGAACGTTGTCGCCGGGGGGCGTCAGCGATCTGGGGAGTCTTCATGAGCGACCATGGACTGGGATGGTGCGAGGGTCCGACCCCTCCTGCCTTCACCGCCGAGACCATCACCGCCGCGGTGCATGATTTCCGGCGCGAGACCTTCGTCGTCCGTCATCCGCACGATGGTTCGATCGGTGTTGCCCAGGGGGGTGGACTGGGCCCGGGGGGCGGCACCGCGCGGACCTGGCCCGTGCTGGGCATGCTGGCGCCGCTTTTTCCCGAGTGGCTGGGTGACCGCAGCTTCGCCGAGATCCACGGCGTTCGGTTCCCCTACGTCAGCGGGGCCATGGCCAACGGCATCGCCACCACCGAGCTGGTGACGGCGATGGGCCGGGCCGGCTTCCTCGGGTTCTTCGGCGCGGCCGGTCTGGGCTTTTCTCGCGTCGAGCAGGCCGTGGCCACCCTGCGCCAGCAGCTGGGCGACCAGGCGCCGTGGGGCTGCAACCTCATTCACTCGCCGCAAGAGCCTCGCCTCGAAGAGGCGGTGGCGCAGCTGTACCTCGAGCAAGGCGTGCGGCGCGTCTCGGCCGCGGCCTATATGCGGCTGACCCCGGCCATCGTCCGCTACGCGGCGAGCGGCCTGAGCACGGGGCCGCAGGGGCAGATCCTGCGGCGCAATGCGGTGTTCGCCAAGATTTCCCGCCCCGAGACGGCGCGGCGCTTCATGGAACCGGCTCCTGCCGCCATGCTCGACGCGCTCGTCCAAAAGGGGCAACTCACCGCCGACGAGGCCGCGCTCGCCCGCCACGTGCCGGTCGCGGAGGACATCACCGTCGAGTCGGACTCGGGCGGCCACACCGACAACCGGCCGCTCGGGGCCCTATTGCCGCTCATCATCTCCGAGCGCGACACCATCGCCGCCGCCCGCGGCTACACCCGCCCCATCCGCGTGGGTGCGGCGGGAGGCATGGGCGCCCCCCGCTCGGTCGCGGCCGCGTTCGCGATGGGAGCGGCCTACGTGCTCACCGGCTCCGTCAACCAGGCCTGCGTGGAGTCCGGGCTCGATGCCAGCGGACGCCAGATGCTGGCCGAGGCCGGGGTCGCCGACGTGATGATGGCCCCTGCCGCCGACATGTTCGAGCTCGGCGTGGACGTGCAGGTCCTGCGTCGCGGCACCATGTTCGCGGTCCGGGCTCGACAGCTGTACTCGCTGTATCGCGCCCACCAAAGCTGGGACGAGATCGCCGCGGACGAGCGCAGCAAGGTCGAAGACCAGCTGCTGCGCTGCTCCTTCGCCGACGCCTGGGACTCCACGCGCCGCTTCTGGGAAGAGCGCGACCCCACGCAGATCGAGCGCGCCGACGCCGATCCCCGCCACCGCATGGCGCTGGTCTTCCGCTCCTATCTCGGCCGCTCGAGCCGCTGGGCCATCGACGGCCAGCTCGATCGCCGCGCCGACTATCAGATCTGGTGTGGCCCCGCGATGGGTGCCTTCAACGACTGGGTCCGCGACAGCTTCCTCGCCGCCCCGCCGAAGCGCACCGTGGTGCAGGTCGCCCGCAACCTCATGGAAGGCGCGGCCGTGGTCACCCGCGCGCAACAACTTCGCTCCTACGGGGTCGCCGTGCCCCCGACCGCCTTCGACTTCCGCCCCCGTCCCTTGGGTTAGGTCATGACCGATTCCAAACGACCTCCTTTGGCCATCGTCGGTGCTTCGGCACTGTTCCCCGGTTCCCCGGATGCCACCGGGTTCTGGCACGACATCCTGCGCGGCCAGGACCTGCTCACCGAGATCCCGAAGAGTCACTGGCTCATCGAGGACTACTACGACCCCGACCCCAAGGCGCGCGACAAGACCTATGCCCGTCGCGGTGGGTTCATCGACCCGGTGGACTTCGATGCCGTCACCTGGGGCGTGCCGCCGGCCATCATCAAGGCCACGGACACCTCGCAGCTGCTGGGGCTCATCGTCGCCGAGCAGGTGCTGCGCGACGCCGCGCGCGAGCGCTTCGAGACCATCGACCGCTCGCGCATGTCGGTGATCTTGGGGGTGACCTCGGCCCAGGAGCTGCTCGCCGCGATGGTCAGCCGGCTGCAGCGCCCCGTATGGGTGAAGTCGCTGCGCGAGCAGGGCCTGCCCGAAGACGAGGTCCAGGCCGCCTGCGACCGCATCGCCGACCACTACGTCGAGTGGGAAGAGAGCAGCTTCCCCGGCTTGCTCGGCAACGTGGTGGCGGGTCGCATCGCCAACCGGCTCGATCTCGGCGGCACCAACTGCGTGACCGATGCCGCCTGCGCCTCGACCTTCTCCGCGCTGTCGATGGCCGCGCAGGAGCTCTACCTCGGGGACTCTGATCTCGTGATCACCGGAGGGGTCGACACCCTCAACGAGATCTTCATGTTCATGTGTTTCAGCAAGACCCCGGCGCTGTCGCTGTCGGGGGACTGCCGGCCCTTCTCCGACCAAGCCGACGGCACGATGCTCGGCGAGGGTCTGGGCATGGTGGCCCTGCGTCGCCTCGAAGACGCCGAGCGCGACGGAGACCGCATCTACGCCGTGATTCGGGGCATCGGCGCGTCGTCGGACGGTCGCAGCAAGAGCGTGTACGCGCCCGTGTCCGCCGGTCAGGCCAAGGCCCTGTCGCGCGCCTACGAGCACGCGGGCTACGAGCCGAGCACGGTCGAGCTGGTCGAGGCCCACGGCACGGGCACCAAGGCCGGCGATGCGGCCGAGCTGGGCGGGCTGCGGCTCGTGTTCGACACCGAGGGCACCGATCGCCGTCAGTGGTGTGGCCTCGGCTCGGTGAAGTCGCAGATCGGGCACACCAAGGCAGCCGCGGGCGCGGCGGGCCTGTTCAAGGCGGTGATGGCCCTGCACCACAAGGTGCTGCCGCCCACGATCAAGGTGGACACGCCCAACCCCAAGCTCTCGCTCGAGGACTCGGCGTTTTACGTCAACACCCAGGCCCGCCCGTGGGTCCGCAGCAGCGACCACCCGCGCCGCGCCAGCGTGAGCGCCTTCGGCTTCGGCGGATCCAACTTCCACATCACGCTCGAGGAGTACGACGGGCCCGCCCCGCGAGCCGAGCGACTGCGAACCTGGCCGAGCGAGCTGGTCGTGCTGTGCGGCGACGATGTCGTGGCGCAGGCCCGGCAGTGGGCCGAGCGCGCCGACGAGACCGAGCTTCTGCCCTTCGCCGCCTGGACGACCCAGCGCAGCTACGACGCCACCGCCAAGCGACGGCTGGCGGTCGTCGCCTCCACGGGCGACGAGCTGCGCACCCGGCTGCTCGCCGCCGCCAAGCGGATCGAGGCCGCGCCCGACGATGGGTTCGAACTGCCCGATGGCACCCGCTACGGCGTCGGAGAAGTGAGCGGCGGCGTGGCCCTGCTCTTCCCGGGGCAAGGCAGCCAATACGTCGGCATGGGGGCGGACCTGGCCATGGGTCTGGACCGAGCCCGCGCCGCGTGGGACCGCGTCGCCGAGCACCCCATGGACGGGGCGCGGCTCGACCACCAGGTGTTTCCCATCCCCCGCTTCAACGATGCCGATCGCGAGGCGGACACCCAGCGACTGCGGGCGACGCAGTGGGCCCAGCCGGCCATCGGCTGCACCAGCGCCTCGATGCTCGCCGTCGTGAAGAGCCTCGGCATCGAGGCCCAGGCGGTCGCCGGGCACAGCTTCGGTGAGATCACCGCCCTGCACGCCGCGGGTGCGCTGGATGCCGACGCCCTGGTCGCGGTGGCCCGTCGCCGCGGCGAGCTGATGGCCGATGCCAAGGAGCCCGGAGCGATGGTCGCCGTCTCGGCCCCCGTCGACGACGTGCGCCCGATTCTGCAAGCCCACCCCGACGTGGTGCTGGCCAATCACAACGCACCGCGCCAGGCCGTCCTCAGCGGACCCGTCGACGCGATCGAGCGCGCCGAAGCGGCGATCAAAGCCGCGGGCTTGCGGGCGACCCAGCTCCCCGTGTCCTCCGCGTTTCACTCCCCGGTCGTGGCCGGCTGCGTGGCGCCCTTTGGCGAGTTCTTGGCCGGCATCGAGTTCGAGCGGCCGGGGCTGCCCGTGTACTCGGCCGAGTCCGCGGCGCCCTACGAGCCCGACGCGGCCGCGATCCGAGCCCGCCTCGGCCGTCAGATCGCCGAGCCCGTGCGCTTCGTGGACACCATCGAGGCCATGGCCGCATCGGGTGCACACACCTTCATCGAGGTCGGCCCCGGCTCGGTCCTCAGCGGCTTGGTCGGTCGCATCCTGAAGGGGCGCCCGCACGCCGCGGTGTCCATCGATCGCAAGGGTCGCAACGGCCTCGAGTCTCTGAACCTCGCACTGGCCCAGCTCGTCGCGCTCGGCGTGCCGATGCAGCTGGCGCCGCTGTGGGATGGCCATCGCGAGCCCCTCGATCCGGCATCGCGGCCCAAGCCCAAGCTGGCCATCCCTCTCACCGGTACCAACTACGGAAAGCTCTACCCGCCGCCGGGTGGCGCTGCCGATCTTCCCGCTCCCAATCCCCCGCGTGCTGCCATGTCTCGAGAAGCGAATCGTCCATCGAACCCCGCCCCGAGCTCCACGCCCACCATCGTGCCGGCCGAGACGCCGACGCCCGCCGCGGCTCCCCCTGCGGCCGCCCTGCCCGCGCCCACGCCCATGGTGGCGGCCCCCGTCGCGCCTGCGTCCGCTCCGTTCGTGGCGGCCCCCGCCCCCGCGGCGCCCCTGGTGACCCCCGCGGCACAGGCCCCCGCGGGATGGCTCGCGGCCTGGCAGCAGGCGCAAGAGCAGACCGCTCAGACCCACGCGCTCTTTCAGCAGACCATGGCGCAGTCCCACGCGGCGTTCCTGCGCACGGCGGAGGCGAGCCTGATGGGATTGGCCGCGATGGCGGGTGCTCCGGCGACGGCCGGGATGAACGCGTCCGTCGCCGTGCAGCCGGCCGTGCCCGCCCCCGCTCCGATGCCCGCCGCGGCTCCGCCTGCATGGGCGCCCGCTCCCGCTGCGCCGGCACCGATGGCGGCTCCGCCTGCGATGCCGGTCGCCCCCCCGAGCCCGGTTGCCGCCGCCCCGGCGCCCACTCCCGTGGCTCCTGCACCCGCCGTGCAAGCGGCTCCGCCCGTCGCCGCGGCAGCGAAGCCCGCGATCGACCTCGAAGCGGTGATGCTCGAGGTGGTCTCCGACAAGACCGGCTATCCGCAGGACATGCTCGAGCTGTCCATGGACATGGAGGCCCAGCTCGGCATCGACTCCATCAAGCGCGTCGAGATCCTCGCCGCCGTCCAGGAGCGCGCCCCGGGCATGCCCGAGGTCGATGCCTCCCACATGTCCAGCCTCACCACCCTCGGCCAGATCGTCGACTACATGCGTGACCTGATGGGTGAGGCGGCGCCCGCTGCCGCCCCGGCCAGCAGCGCGGCCCCGGCCAGCCCCTCCGTCGATCTGGAGCGCCTCATGCTCGAGGTGGTCGCCGACAAGACCGGCTATCCGCAGGACATGCTCGAGCTGTCCATGGACATGGAGGCCCAGCTCGGCATCGACTCCATCAAGCGCGTCGAGATCCTCGCCGCCGTGCAGGAGCGCGCCCCGGGCATGCCCGAGGTCGACGCCTCCCACATGTCCAGCCTCACCACCCTCGGGCAGATCGTCGACTACATGCGTGGTTTGCTCGGTGCGGCGGCCCCCGCTGCGGCGCCCACCAACGCGCCCGCGGCCAGCCCCGCCGTCGACCTCGAGCGCCTGATGCTCGAGGTGGTCGCCGACAAGACCGGCTACCCCCAGGACATGCTCGAGCTGTCCATGGACATGGAAGCGCAGCTCGGCATCGACTCCATCAAGCGCGTCGAGATCCTCGCCGCCGTGCAGGAGCAGGCCCCGGGCATGCCCGAGGTCGATGCCTCCCACATGTCGAGCCTCACCACCCTGGGGCAGATCGTCGACTACATGCGCGGCCTGCTGGGCAGCACCGCCCAAGCCGCTGCCCCGGCCGACGTGGCTGCAGCGGCTCCCGCGGTGGACCTCGAGGCGCTCATGCTCGAAGTGGTCGCCGACAAGACCGGCTATCCGCAGGACATGCTCGAGCTGTCCATGGACATGGAAGCTCAGCTGGGCATCGACTCCATCAAGCGCGTCGAGATCCTCGCTGCCGTCCAGGAACGTGCCCCGGGCATGCCCGAGGTCGATGCCTCCCACATGTCCAGCCTCGCCACGCTGGGGCAGATCGTCGACTACATGCGCGGCCTGCTCGGCGGCGCCCCGCAGCCGATTCCCACCGCTGGCACCGCCCCCTCCGAAGGCTCGAGCCCGGACATCGAAGGTCCCCCGCTCGGTCGCTTCGCCCTCGAGCTCCGAGACGCGCCCGCGGTCGGACTGGCGCAGCCGGGCCTGTTCGGAGACGACGGCGTCGTAGTCAGCTCCGATGGTGGACCCGTCGCCGCCGCGCTGGTGGCCGAGCTGACGCGTCGTGGCGTGCCCGCACGCGAGGCCGAGGTCACCGACACCACCACCGCCGCCATCTTCCTCGGCGGCCTCCGGGCGGTGCAGACGGCCGATGACGCGGTCGCCGTGCAGCGCGAGGCCTTCACCACCGCTCGCACGCTGGCCCCGCGCCTGAGCACCACGGGCGGCCTGTGGGTCACCGTGCAGGACACCGGGGGCGGCTTTGGCCTCGAGCCCTGCCCGCCTGTGCGCGCGTACCTGGGGGGCATCCCGGCCCTGGTCAAGACGGCCCGCCAAGAGTGGCCCCACGCTAGCCTCAAGTCGATCGACATCGACGTCGGAGGCCGCAGTGCGGAGCAGATCGCCAACGCCCTCGCCGACGAGTTGCTCGGCGGTGGTGGTGAGATCGAGGTCGCGCTGTCGACCGACGGCACTCGTCGCACGCTGCGGTCCTTCGCGGCCGAGGTGGAGCCCGCCGCGTCGGTGGTGGGGCCACAGGACGTCATCGTGGTCTCCGGCGGCGCCCGAGGGGTGACCTCCGCCTGTGTCCGCGAGTGGGCGGCCGACAGCGGTGCGCGCTTCGTGCTGCTGGGCCGGACCCCGCTCACCGACGAGCCCGCCGGGCTCCAGGGCGACGAAGACGACGCCGCGCTCAAGCGAGTGCTGCTCCAGCAGGCCCGCGACCGCGGCGAGCGACCCTCCCCCGTCGAGCTGTCGCGCCAGACCTCGGCCATCCTCTCCGGCCGCGAGATCCGAGCCACGCTGTCCGCCCTACAGGGCATCGGGGTGAAGGCGCGCTACGAGGCGGTCGACGTCACCAATGCCGACGCCCTGGCCTCCACGCTGGCCGAGGTACGTACGCAGTGGGGCCCGATCACGGGGCTGGTGCACGGCGCGGGCGTCCTCGCCGACAAGCCCATCGCCGCGCTCGACGACGCCTCGTTCAACCGGGTCTTCGACACCAAGGTCACCGGCCTCCGAGCGCTGCTGCACGCCACCCGCGACGACTCGCTCAAGGTGCTGGCGATGTTCAGCTCCGTCTCCGCCCGCTGCGGCAACAACGGCCAGAGCGCGTACGCGATGGCCAACGAGGTGCTCAACAAGGTCGCCCAGGCCGAGGCACGCGCCCGGGGTCCGCAGGTCCGCGTCCGCTCGCTGGGCTGGGGCCCGTGGGAGGGCGGCATGGTCAACCCGGCCCTACGCAAGCGCTTCGCCGAGCTGGGCGTCCCGATGATCCCGCTGGACGTCGGGGCCCGCATGCTGGCCGACGAGCTGCGAGCCCCGCACGCCGAGTCGGTAGAGCTGGTGCTGGGCGGTGAGCCCCGAGCCGAGGCTCTTTTGGTCAAGGGCAGCGAAGATCGACGGCTCGAGCTGGAGGTCCACGTCGGCCAAGGCACGCATGGCTATCTCGCCGACCACTCCATCGGTGGTGCCGCGGTCGTCCCCGTCGTGCTCGCCATGGAGTGGATGACCCGCCTCGCCCGCGCCTTCCGGCCCGACCTCGAGCTGCGCTCCATCGACAAGCTTCGGGTGCTGCGGGGCATCAAGCTGTCCGGCTTCGACGGCGGCGGCGACCGCTTCACCTTGCGCGCCCGCACGCTCCGCAACGGCCACGGGGCGATCCTCGAGCTCGAGGTCCTCGGCTCGGATGGAACGCCGCACTACCGCTCCGAGGCCACGATGGCCGCCAAGGAGGACCCGGCGCCGCCCTCGTCGTCGCCCTCTTCGCCCCGGCTCGAAGCGTGGAGCGGCAGCTCCATCTACGGCGACGTGCTCTTCCACGGCGACAAGTTCCAGGTCATCGAGTCGCTCGAGGGCGTGGGCGCTGATGGCATCGCCGGCACGCTCAAGGGCGTGGACCGAGCGGGCTGGACCTGGGAGAGCTGGCAGACCGACGCCGCCGCGCACGACGGTGGCCTCCAGCTCGCCGTGCTGTGGGCACGTCACCAGCTGGGCCGCGCCATGCTGCCCATGGGAATCGAAGCGCTGAAGCTCTCGGGCCAACCGGTGGTCGAAGGGCCCCTGCGCTGCTTTGCCCGATGCCGCGAAACCGACGCGTCGCGAGTGACGGCCGACCTGGCCTTCGTCGACGCCGAGGGCCGCGTGATCAGTGAGCTGCGGGGGGCCGAGCTGGTCGCCCGTCCCGACATGCCGTCGATCGCCCGGGGCTGAGCCCATGACCATGCCGCCCATCGCGATCGTGGGCCGGGCCTGCGTGGTGCCCGGTGCTCTGAGTCCGCAACAACTGTGGGACGCGGTCCGTGAACGCCGCTACCACGTGAGCGCGGCCGACCCGGGCGCATGGCGAACCGGGGCCGACGACGTCGTGCGGGGCCCCGGGCAAGACCCGACCAACGGCACGTGGCACGACCGCGGGGGCTATGTCCGCGGCTTCGATCGAGTGTGGGACCCCGAGGGTTTCGGGGTCCCGGCGGCCTCGCTCGCGGGGCTCGATCCGTTGTTCACCTGGGTCCTGCACTGCGCCCGGCAAGCGCTGCGTGACGCGGGAGACGACCGCACGGGGGCCATCGCCCGCCCCCGCGTTCGCGCCGTACTCGGCAACCTCGGCTTCCCCACTGCGGGGATGAACCGCTACGCCGAGTCCGTGTGGTCGCCCCAGCCCGGGGAGACCGCGCCCGATCCTCGCAACCGCTTCATGTCGAGAGGCCCGGCGGCGCTGCTCGAGCAGGCCCTGGGCCTGGCCCCGGGTGCGTTCTGCCTCGATGGCGCCTGCGCCAGCTCGCTCTACGCCATCGCCATGGGCTGCGCCCAGCTCAACGACGGCGACGCGGACCTCGTGCTCGCGGGCGCCGTCAATCGTGCCGACGACCTGTTCCTGCACGTGGGCTTCTGCGCCCTCAAGGCCCTCAGCCCCAGCGGCCACAGCCGCCCCTTCGACGCCGACGCCGATGGCCTGATCCCGGGCGAAGGCGCGGGCGTGGTGGCGCTCAAGCGGCTGGCCGATGCGCGGCGAGACGGCGACACGATCCACGGCATCATCCGTGGCGTCGGCCTGTCCAACGACGGCCGCGGTCGAGGCTTCCTCGCCCCCTCCGAAGAAGGCCAGCGTCGGGCGCTCGAGGCCGCCTATCGCAACGCGGGGGTCGACCCGTCCGAGGTCTCCCTGCTCGAGTGCCATGCCACCGGCACCGTGCTCGGCGACGCCACCGAGCTTCGCAGCACGGGCACCGTATTCGAGGACTGCGAAGGCGTCCCCATCGGCTCGCTCAAGTCCAACCTCGGACACCTCATCACCGCCGCGGGCGTAGCCGGGCTCATCAAGGTGCTCGAGGCCATGCGCCACCGCCAGCGACCGGCGACGGTGCAGGTGCGCACGCCCAACCCCGCGCTCGACACGGGGCCCTTTCGGCTGCTCACCGAGCAAGAAGACTGGCCGGCGTCGTCCCCTCGCCTCGCGGGCGTCTCCGCGTTCGGCTTCGGAGGCAACAACGCACACCTGGTCGTCAGCGAGGACGACCCGACCCTCGACGCGCCGACCGAGGTTCGTCCGCCCGCAGCCGCACCGCTGGCCATCGTGGGCGTGGGCGCGGTGGTGGGCTCGGTCTCGAATGCCGAAGACTTCGCCGCCGCGATCGTCAGTCGCCGCTCGCTGCTGCAACCCGGGGACGAAGGAAAACCCGCGGGGGCTCGCATCGACGAGCTCGCGCTCGGCCTCGAGGGCCTGTGTTTTCCGCCCCGGGACCTGCAGCGCACGCTCGCGCAGCAGCTCGCCGTGCTGCAGGCAGCGCGCGAAGCCACGGCCGACGCACCCGAGCTACCGCGCGACCGCACCGGGGTCTACGTGGCGATGGAGGCCGATCCCGAGGTCTGCCGCTATGGGCTGCGCTGGCGCCTGCGAGAGCGCCTGCGCCAAGCGGGGGCCACATCGCCCGAGTCGGCATCGGGCCTGAGTTCGCTCGAGGAGACCATCGCCCCTCCGCTGGGGGCCGAGGAAGTCGTGGGCACCATGCCCAACATCCCCGCCAACCGTCTCAATCGGCAGCTCGACCTCGGCGGGCCCAGCTTCACCGTGTCCGCGGGCGAAGCGTCGGGACGGGTCGCGCTCGAGTTGGCGGCGCGAGCCCTGCGAACGGGGCAGCTCGATGCCGCGGTGGTCGGTGCGGCCGACCTCTCGTGTCAGGCCGTGCACTTGGCCGCGCTTTCGGCCCGGGGTGATGCATCGCCGCCGCCCGGAGATGCGGCCACCGTGGTCGTGCTGCGCCGACTCACCGATGCGGTGCGCGAAGGCGAAGCAGTCCTCGCCGTGCTCGAGACCGAGGCAGACGCCCCATCCCCCGCCCAGGAATCGATCGACGCGCTCGGATTGCGATCGACGATGGGGCACTGCTGGGCCGCGGGCGACCTCCGCGACGTCACAGCGGCCGCCCTGCTCGCCCGCGACCAACCGGGTACGACGACCCAGATTCCCGCTCGCCCCGGAGGTCACGCGGTGCGGGTGCGAAGTGCCGGGCCGCAGCTGTTCCGGTTCGCGGGAGCCGATCGCTCGGCGCTGGAACGACGACTCCAAACGGGTGAGCCGGGCGGTGAAGGTCCGTGTCGAGCGGCGATCATCGCGTCCACGCCCGCCCAGCTCGAGCAACGCCGTGCCCAGGCCGGAGCCCATCTGTCCAAGGGCACCGCCGTGGGGCCCGGCGTGTTCGTACGGTCGCGTCCCATGGACGGCAGCCTGGCGCTCGTCTTCTCCGGTGCAGGTGCGGCGTACCCCGGCATGGGCACCCCCCTGCAACGAGCCCTGCCCGAGCTCGACCAGGCGCTGCGAAGCCGCAGCCCGGTGCTCGCTCGCCACTTCGATGCCCCCTGGGACGACGACGGCCACGCGCCCCCCTTGCAGCGCCTGTGGAGTTCGTCCTACCTGACCCAGCTGCACGCCGAGCTCACTCGTTCGTGGCTCGAGCTCGAGGCCGACGCGGTCATCGGCTACTCCTCCGGTGAGAGCAACTCGTTGTTCGCGACGGGCATCTGGAACGACCACGACGACATGGTCGAGCAGTGCCGCCGCTCCGGCTTGTTCACCGAGCAGATCGGCGGCCGCTTCGAGGCCGTCGCCCGGGCTTGGGGCCAGCCCGCCCAATGGGAGACCTGGACGGTGGTCGCCCCGGTCGACGAGGTCATCGCGCTCGTCGGCTCGATACCCAGGGTCCACGTGTCGATCATTCACCACGACGGCGAGTGTGTGGTGGCGGGCGATCCGAGCGGCTGCGCTCAGCTGCGGGAGCGCGTGGGCGCCAAGCGCTGCCATCGGCTGCGCTACGACCTCGCAGTGCACGTGCCCGAGCTGCAGCAGGTGGCGGCGCCGTGGCGCGAGCTTCATCGACGCCCGGTCACCCCGCCGCGCTCGGGCCTGTCCGTGTACTCGGGCGCCACGAGCCAGGCCTACACCCCGAGCGAGGACGCGTGCGCCGAGGCCATTCTCGGCCAGGCCAACCGTCGCCTGGACTACCGCCGGGTCATCGAGCGGGCCTACGCCGATGGCGTGCGCGTGTTCGTGGAGCACGGCCCGCGGCGCAGCTGCAGCGGGTGGATCCAGCAGATTCTGGGCGATCGAGACGCCGTGGTGGTGGCGCTCGACCGCAAGGGCGGCGGGCTCCTTCCCGTGCTCGAGACGGTCGCGGCGTTGTGGTCCGCCTCGGTTCCCGTGCGCCTCGATCCTCGCATCGAAGGCCTCGGCCCTCACGCTCGGCCAGCCCCGCCGCAGCGGTCGAGCAGCCCGCGCATGCAGTTCGCGGCTCGCCCTCGCCCTCTTCGCATGCCGCCCTTGTCGACCATGCTCTCCTCGACCGATCGCGAAACGCCCGAGGCCCCGACGCTTCAACCCATGCCCCCCGCGCCGACGCTGCCGCCAGTGGGCTCGGTACCGCCAGACCTGCCGACGGCCGCCCCGCCCCGGCCTGCACCCACGCAGCCTGCCCCCGCGGCCACGGTCGCTCCGCCGCCCACCGTGCCTCCGGTCGCCACCGCGCTGCCACCGACGGACACCGCGTCGCGCGTGGCCGCAGTGATGCAAGCTCAGCTCGCGACGCTAGGCGATCGGCAGCGAGCGTTCGTGCAGGAGCAGGCCGCACTGCATCAACAGTTCTTGGCGGTCCGCGCCCAAGCCAACGCGATGCTCGTGGGCGCGATGCAGGGTGGCGCGGTGCAGACGCCCGCCGCGACACCGACCGCTCCGGTCCCGACGCCGGCCCCCGCCATCACGAACCCGGTTGCCCCCATAGCTGCGACTTCGCAAGCTCCGGTAGCCGCCAAACCTGCTCCCGCCCCGCTCGCAGCCCGTCCTGCGCCCAAGCCCGCGGCGACGACCAACCGGCCGAGCGCGAAGCCGGTCCCTGCGAAGTCCACCGGACCGCGGCCTCCCTGCGGTCCGACCTTCGATCGCGCCGCGCTCGAGGTTCACGCGGGCGGCAACATCTCCGAGATCTACGGCCCTCAGTTCGCCGGCCAGGACCGCTTCGACCGTCAGGTCCGAATGCCCTTGCCGCCCCTGCTGCTCGCCGACCGCGTCACCGGACTCGACGCGGAGCCCATGGCGATGAAGCTGGGCACGATCTGGACGGAGACCGACGTCACCGAGAACGCCTGGTACCTGCACGCCGGGCGCATGCCCCCCGGGATCATGATCGAGTCGGGTCAAGCCGACCTCATGCTCATCAGCTACCTGGGCGTCGACGCCGAGAACCAGGGCGAGCGGGTCTATCGGCTGCTCGGATGCACGCTGACCTTCCACGGCAGCCCGCCCGAGGTCGGCGAGACCTTGTGCTTCGACATCCACCTCGACGGGCACGCCAAGCAGGGCAAGTCCCGCCTGATGTTCTTCCACTACGACTGCCACATCGACGACCAGGTGCGGCTATCGGTACGACAGGGCCAGGCCGGTTTCTTCACCGACAAGGAGCTCGCCGAGTCCGACGGTTGCCTGTGGAGCCCGCAGGAGCAGTCGATCGTCGACGACCCGCAGCTCGACGCCCCGGCGATGGAGACGGCCTCCTCGTTCACCGCCGCCCAGGTCCAGGCCTTTGCCGAAGGACGCCCCTGGGATTGCTTCGGTGACGGGGCTCTACCGACCCGGTGCCACACCCGTACCCCGCGGATCCAATCCGGCCGCATGCAGCTGCTGCATCGCGTCGACGAGTTCGCCCCGCGCGGCGGCCCCTGGGGCCGGGGGTACCTGCGCGCCGAGACCCCCATCACGCCCGACGATTGGTTCTTCGAGGGACACTTCCTCAACGACCCCTGCATGCCGGGGACGCTGATGTTCGAGGGCTGCCTGCAGGCGCTCGCGTTCCACCTCGCGGCCATGGGCTACACCCTCGATCGCGACGGCTGGCGCTTCGAGCCCGTGCCCGAGCACGCCATGACCCTGAGCTGCCGCGGCCAGGTCACCCCCCAGGCCAAATCGCTGACCTACGAGGTCTTCGTCGAGGAAATCTCCGCCGGGCCCGAGCCCACCGTCTACGCCGACCTGCTGTGCACCGTCGATGGCCTCAAGGCCTTCCATGCGCGCCGCGTCGGCCTGCGCCTGGTCCCCGCGTGGCCGCTGGACGAAGGCCACGTACTGCTCGATCGAAGCGAGTCCGACGAGGGCCACACCATCGCGCGCAGCGGTGGCTTCGCGTACGACTACCGCTCGATGCTCGCCTGCGCCCACGGGCGACCGACGGAGGCGTTCGGGCCCATCTACGCCCGCTTCGACGGCACCCAGCCCGTCGCTCGCCTGCCGAACCCGCCCTATCACTTCATCTCCCGCGCCACCTCGATCACGGGCGAAGCGGGCGCGATGGAGTCCGGCGTCGAGGTGCAGGTCGAGTTCGATGTCGACCCGAACGCCTGGTACTTCGCCGACAACGGCAACCGCAGCATGCCCTTTGCGGTGCTGCTCGAGGCCGCCTTGCAGCCCTGCGGGTGGCTGGCGAGCTTCATGGGGTGCGCCCTCGCGGTCGACATTCCCCTGAAGTTCCGCAACCTCGATGGCCACGGCACCGTGCACCGCGAGGTCGGGCCCGACGATGGCGTCCTGCGGACCCGCGTCCGCAACACCCAGCTGTCGATCACCGCGTCGATGATCATCGTGGGCTTCGACGTCGAGTGCCGGGTCGAAGACGCGCTCGTCTACGAGATGAGCACCGTGTTCGGGTTCTTCCCCGCATCGGCGTTCGAGGACCAGGCAGGGCTTCCCGCCGCCCCTGCCCACCAAGCGCTCCTCGAGGCCAGCGGCCAAGAGCCTCGCGCCATCGAAGCCGCCCGCGAAGGCCAGGCCCGGCTCGCCGCGCCGATGCTGATGATGCTCGACCGCGTGGCGCACTTCGATCCTACCGGGGGCGCAGCGGGCCTCGGGTGTGCTCGCGCCGAGAAAGACGTGGACCCCGGCGAGTGGTTCTTCGCCGCGCACTTCTTCCAAGACCCCGTGCAGCCGGGCTCGCTCGGGATCGAAGCCATGCTCCAGCTGCTGCAGTGGTGCATGCGCGAGCTGGGGCTCGACGCCGACCTCGCACAGCCTCGCTTCGAGCCGCTGGGACTCGGCCAGACGCTGACCTGGAAGTATCGGGGTCAGGTCGTGCCCACCAACCATCGAATCTGCACCACGCTCGAGATCACCGAGCGCGGTACGGACGAGCGCGGCGCCCATGCGATCGCCGATGCGTGGCTGTGGGTCGACGGCAAGCCGATCTACAAGGCCACGGGCATCGGCATGCGCATCGTGAGCGGTGACGACGACTACGGTCGTACCGTCCCCCTGAGCCTCGAGGCGATGCCCGAGCTGTCCGACCATCGGCCGACCTGGACGGTGCCCGCCGTGCCCATGATGTCCATGGTCGACCTGCTGGCCAGCGCCGCGCGAGCGGACGAGCACGTCGTCGGCCTGCGTGACGTACGGGTCAAGGGATGGCTGACCGTGCCCGAGGGGTTCGAGGGCCGACTCCGCATCGAGCGGGAGGGGGAGACCGTCACCCTCGTCGAGGAGCGCGGCACCGAGTCCCCGCGTCCGGTCGCCACCGGTCGGCTCCTCGTCGGGCGCCCCGGCGACCGCCCCGATCCATGGCCCGCGCTCTCCGGCGAGCCACGCCCCCTGCCCTACGAAGACGGCTCACTGTTCCACGGCCCCGCCTTCGCTCGTCTGCAGAGCCTCGCGCGTGGCGACCGAGGAGCGTCCTCCGTGCTGCGGGTCGACGGCAGCACCGATGCCCGTGGTCTCGCGCCGATCCTGCTCGACGCCGCGACCCATGGCATCCCCCATGACGCCCTGCACCAGTGGGACGCACGCATCCCGGCCGACAGCGTCGCCTACCCGGCTTGGATCCCGCAGCTGGACGTCTACGGCCCCACGCCCACCGCGGGCACCGTGCGTTGCGAAGCTCGCTACCGCGGCCCCATGGGCAGCAGCGAGTTCCCCTCCTTCGCGATCCAGCTCATCGGCGACCACGGCGTGTGGTGCCAATTCGTGCTCGTGGAGGCCTGCTTCCCCAAGGGCCGATTGGGAACCGCTGCGCCCGTCGATCGTCGTGCCTTCTTGCGCGACCGGGTCGCCGTGCCCGGCCTGTCGCTGTCCCGCCACGAGGGCGGCACCACCCGGTTGACTTCGACCGAGGTCGACGGCAGCAACTGGCTTCCCGGCACCGTGCAGGCCATCTACGGCACCGAGGACGTCGCCGCGATCGCCCGCAAGGAACACACCGCCGCGGCGCACGAACTCCATCCCCGCCATCTTCCCGAGGCCCTCCCCCTCACCCGCCTCTCACTGCAGACGCAGCAAAAGGGTGACGAGATCACCGTCACGGGTGATGCCCAGGGAACGTTCGATATCTCCCTCGTGCGCGACTTCTGGACGAAGTGGTTCGGCCGCGAAGGGTGGCCCGTCGAGGACCTCTACTACGGCCTGCTCGAGCGATTCGTCCGACGCGTCGTCGTCACCGATCCCGAGGCCTTCGCCCAGTATCGCGGACGCAGCGTGCTGTACCTGGCCAACCACCAGGTCGGCATCGAATCGCTGCTGTTCTCCATCGTCGCGTCCGCGCTGGGCGAGGTCCCCACCGTGACCCTCGCCAAAGCCGAACACCGCGAGACCTGGCTCGGCCGGCTCATCGAGCACTGCTTCGCCTATCCCGAGATTCGCGACCCGGGGCTCATCACCTTCTTCGACCGCAACGACCCCGCCTCGCTGACCAAGATGCTGCCGCAGCTGGTCGGGCGCATGCGCGACGAAGGCCGCTCCATGATGGTGCACGTCGAGGGCACCCGCTCCCGCTCCTGTGCCGAGCCCGTGCAAGCGCTCAGCGGAGCCTTCGTCGACCTGGCACTGGCCCTCGACGCGCCGATCGTCCCCGTGAAGTTCTCCGGTGGATTGCCGCGAACGGCCCTCGAAGAGCGCCTCGAGTTCCCCCTCGGCATGGGTAAGCAGGACATGTGGTTCGGCGCTCCGATCTCCGCGCCGACGCTCGCTGCCGCCAGCTATGGGGAGCGTCGGCAGAGAGTGCTCGATGCGATCAACGGTCTCGGACCCAGCCACGAAGTCGAGCAGCCGCTGGCCGGCGATCCGGGGTTCGAGGCGGCCGTTGGAGCGTGGGCACGGCAGCAAGGCGTGAGCCCGGCCTACGCCGCGCTTCATCGGGTGCTCACCGAGCGCGCGGAGCCCTGCGAGCAGACCCGGACGCTGCTGAAGGCGACCGACGCGACCGCACTGGCGGCCGACACTTCGGCCGAGGGCCGCTGGCTCCACCAGCTCGCCCAGTGGCTGCTGGGCTAGTCGTCCGAGTTCAGCAGCAATGTTCATCGAAGCAGGGGCCCCTCGTCTTCGAGGGGTGATGCAAGGCGGCGGCAGCACGGGTCGCTGAGCCCCATCCCGTCGATTCGTGGCCACGTCGCAATCCGACAGGTGGGCTCGTGGACCTTCCTCGACGAGACGATGAACGGAACTCGACGCACAACCTCCATCAAGCCTCTCGTTGCCCTCGCGGGCCTATGCAGCCTGCTCGCGGTGGGAGCCTGCGGGGCGGAGTCGGACGACATCCTGCTGGTCGACCGAGACTCGACCGACCCCACCATGCCGCCGCCGCAGGTCCATCCGTGCTTCGACGAGCTGTCGGAGTTCGATGGGCACCTCAAGCCGAAGAGCAATCAGCGGGAACCGGGCACCGCGGGATCCATCGACCCCGCGCAGGCCGGCACTGCCTCCATTCGGCAGGACCACCGCTTCGAGCTGGAGCCCACGGGCACCACGGGCACCACGGGAGAGCATGCCGCGACCGTCTATGTAGACATCGACGCGACGACCGGCCCGATTGCGGTGATGGGCTCGAATTCTGGCAACTGGAGCATCCAGGCGTTCGAGGGATCGACGGGCCTGCCCCTGCCGATCACGGAGCAACGTAGCTCGGACGAGCCAAACCTGGTCGCGCTCGAGCTTCCCGATGACGTGCAGGGCGAGGTACAGCTCGAGATCACGGGCACCGAAGTGGGCCGAGGCATGGTCGTCGCGCCGCAGACGGGCGTGGGCATCTACGGCTATGCCTCCGATCCTTCCCAGCTCGTCGCGGGGCAGACGGTCGACTATGTGCTGTACCCGTTTGCGGGCGAGGTGGTCCCCGGTGAGGCTCCAGCGGTCGCAGGCACGATCATCGAGGCCGACATCACCACCGTGGATCCGACGACGGGTCGTGAGACCTCGCTGCCCGTGACCGTCGACACCGAAGGCCGCGCCCACGTGTCCGTCCCCGTGACCGCGGGCTTCAACGACGTCCTCATGAACGTGCGAAGCGAGGTCGACGGCCAGAGTTTCACCGTCACGCCGCCGTTTCCGTCCCTCGTTCCCGAGCGCACGCTCCAGGGCATCACGGGGGTCCAGACGAGCTACGACACCGCGGACGAGGAGCTGGTGTTCGAACTCGGGCTCGATGTGACCCCCGGGGCGGCCGCTCCCGAAGCGCTCGTCGGCTCGGCCACGGTAGAGGCTATGGACTCGGCCGGGTCTTGGACCCCAGTGGTCGAGATCAGCGCGATGCTGGTCGTCGACGACGGCGCGGCGCAGATGCGAATGAACCCCGCCTGGCTGGATCGCGCCGGGTTCGACCCGAGCGAAGGCATCACGCTGCGGCTGTCGGACCTCAAACTGGCGACGACCGACGCGATGAGCGTGCCTCAGGTGGTGGAGCCCGAGTCCCCCACCCGCTTCGATCCCATCCCGGGTACATCGTTCCCCTCCTACACGGGCTCGGTGACCCCGGAGATGAAGGAGGGACGACGTCCGCAGTGCCTAGACTACGACGGCCCCATCGCCCACGGAGTGGAGCTGGTCCACGGGTTCTGCGAGCGCCCCAACACCTGGCCGGGCCCGGACGCGGACCTCGAGTACCCTGGCGACTTCACGCCGGACATCCAGTTCTGGTTCGACCGCCCGGGCGGCGATGACGACGGGTTCTTCCGCGTCTTCGACGGGTTCAAGGGCACCTGGGACGGCGAAGAGGTCCCCTGGGCCACCGCGACCAGCAACGACAAATTCGCCCGGGCCCTGCACAAACACGCGTGGTTCGAGGAAGGGCTGCTCTCGTTCTCGGGCGTCGGCCACAGCCAGGGCGGCCTGGCCCTGCTGCACCTGTGGCACTTTTACTGGTCGGGCCTCGACGTCGACAAACAGGACGACTTCAAGCACGGCGGCAACGGCTTCACGGTGCAGATGCTCGCCACACCGATCTGGGGCTCGACCTTGGCCGACACGGGCGAAGTCTTGGACATGTTCACGGGGGAGACCCTCGAGGGCGTCACCTGCATGTTCAACACGGTCAACGACCTCAAGACCAGCAACGCGATCAGCAACTACCTCGAGCACTACGCCGAGCCCGGGAACGACGCGGCCTACTACGGGTCCTTCAAGAACGAGAAGGACGCCGACGATGGTGTGTTCCAGAAGTACTGCAACCCGCTGACCGCCTTCCTGATGGGGTTTCGCCTCAACGACGGCGTGGTCAAGGTCAGCGAGGTCATGGGGGGCACCAGCTGGCTCGGCGGTGAGTCCCAGGGACTCTGCGACGACCCCGAGATTCCCGGGCAGTGCTACGGGGTCTCCGAAGGCGCGGGCCAGTGCCACGTGACGGACAGGAACTTCAAGTTCACCAACAACCCCGATCCCGACGGCGCCCTGCCCTTCAACATGACGGGCCCTCCGCAGACCTTCAACGACGTGCGCAACAACGCCCTGTATTGCAGCGCGGCCATGCTCGGGGACACGCTGTGCTGGGACCCGCCCAAGCCCACGCCCGGATGCCACGACGAAGGCTGCGGCTATGTCGAGGGCTACGAGTGTGCGCCCGCGGGCTGGGAGCTACAGCCCAACAAGCACTACAACCACCCCGATGGCGACTTCGCTCTCGACCAGCACTGCTTCGATCACGACTACTACGCCGAGGTCTACGACGAGCTGGTGAACGAGGACGACCCCGACGACACCACGCTGATCCCGGTCGAGCGCGACCTGGTGTGCGTTCGCCAGGGCTACCCGGAGTACACGAGCACGGTGGGAATCTGCCGCATCTGCGAGGGCCCCGAGGGCAAGATGTGGCCGGGCTGCGAGTGCGAATTCCAAGACGGCAACCAAGACGGGCAGGACGACAACGAAGCGTGCGGCGTGGGCAACCCCGGGCTGTCGTGCGTGGCGTCCACCACCCATCGCATCGATGGTCTCGGCGGCAAGTGCTGGCCCGATGCCCAGCCGCCCGAGTTCGAGTGCGAGACCGACTGTCGCGACATCTACGGCGACTACGGGTACTGCTATCACGGGCAAGACGGCGGCGAGGCGATGTGCGCCGACTGGACGGGTCCCCTGGATGGCAAGGAGTGCGCCTGGCAGGGCCTGGCCTACGACTCGGACAGCGACCAGTGCGTGCCCGAGTGCGGCGTGGACACGCAGATCCAGGCCGAAGCGGACGCGCAGTGCCACGCCCGCGGCTACACGGCCAACTTCTACTGCGACATGCCGTCGAAGCGCTGTCGCGTGTAGTCGGCGGGGACGGTCCCCTCAGGGCTCGTTGATTCCGTCGAGCAGGCCTCGCAGCGCGGCGGCGGGGTCTTCCGCCGACATCAGCGAGCTGCCGATCAACACCGCGTCGACCTCGGCGTCCCGCAGGCGCTTGAGGTCGTCGACCGTCGAGATGCCGCTCTCGGCGACGTACGTGAAGCTCGTGCGCGGCACGAAGCTCCGCAGCTTCACGTGCAGATCGGGGTCGACCTCGAAGGTCCGCAAGTCGCGAGCGTTGACCCCCACGATCTTGGCGCCCGCACTCATGGCGCGGTCGACTTCGTGAGCATCGTGGGCCTCGCACAGCACGGCGAGATCGATGGCGTGGGCGAACTCGATGAGCTGCCGCAGCGTGGGAGGCGGCAGCGCAGCCACGATGAGCAGCGCAGCGTCGGCCCCCGCGCGGCGGGCATCGAGCAGCTGCATGCGATCGAGGATGAAGTCCTTGCACAGCAGCGGGATCGGGCTGACTTCGCGCGCGCGGCTGAGGTCTTCGAGGCTGCCCTGGAAGTGAGCATCGGTGAGGATGCTGGACGCGGCCGCGCCGGCTTGGGCGTAGCCGGGCACGATCTCGGTGACCGAGGCGCCCTCGCGAATGGGACCCTTGGACGGCGAGGCTCGCTTGAACTCGGCGATGACCCGCGGACCCGGGCCCGCACGCAGTGCCTCGGCGAAGTCGCGCGTGGGGGCGAGGCCCGCGAGCGCATCTTCGATGCGCCGATCGGTGAGCCGCTCGTGTCGGTGTTGCGCCAGATCGGCCCGCTTCGCGGCCAGGATCCGATCGAGATGAGAGGTCTGTGGCTCGCTCATGCCCAGGATTCGCCGCGCCAAGCGTAGCCCAATCGGTGCGAACGCGCTTCTTCGCCAGGCCGTCCGACAACCGGAGGCGGACTCACGCCGACCGCGGGTCCCGGCTGCGCGCCCGCACGACTAAGCCAATGAACTCATTGCTCTTTTTCGCTCGTCTCGGCCGGCTCGTGGCTGACCCGCACGAGGTCGTCGAGGACGGCCCGAACCTTGCCTTCGTCGATCGCTCGACCGATCGTCTCGGCCAATTCGGGCAGCGCCGACAGCTCGCCGTGACCGGCCGCCACCAGGGCCACTGCGCCGCTGTACTGCACCGCGACCCGGTAGGCCGAGGGCTCCCCGTCCACGAGGCGCCGCAGTGCGTCCGCGTTTTCGGCCGCCGACCCCCCCGCGATGTCCTCGAAGGAGTGCGCGGGCAAGCCGGCATCCTGGGGCCGCAGCACGAGGGTCTCGAGCTGGCCGTCGCGCCACTGCACCACGAGCGACTCGCCCTCGGGGCTGAGGTCGTCGATGCCCCGCGGCGACCGGGGGGAAGCCTCGTGTCCGGCCCGGAACCCGTGCACGACCATGACGTGGCGGCTGCCCAGCGCCCCGAGGGCCCGTGCCACGTCCTCGCAGCGCGCCGGATCGAACACGCCCAGCAGCTGGCGATTGGCCCCCGCGGGGTTGGTCAGCGGCCCCAGCAGGTTGAACAGCGTGCGCACGCCCAAGGCCCGGCGGGGGCCCATGGCGTGCTTCATCGCCGGGTGCAGCCGCGCCGCGAACAAAAAGCCCACGCCCACCTCGTCGAGACAGCGCTGCACCTGGGCCGGGGTGGCCTCGATGTTGAGCCCGAGCGCCTCGAGCACGTCGGCGCTGCCGCTGCGGCTGCTGGCGGCTCGATTGCCGTGCTTGGCCACGGGCACGCCGCATGCGGCCACCGCCAGTGCGACCGCAGTGGAGACGTTGCGCCGGGGGATCCCGCTGCCTCCGGTGCCGCAGGTGTCGAGCAAGTCCGTGTGGCGGCTGGCGATGCGATGCACGGCCCGGCGCATGGCCGCCGCCGCCCCTGCGATCTGCTCGGTGGTCTCCCCCCGAATCGCCAGCCCCATCAGCAGGCCGCCGATCTGCGCCGGGTCGCAGGCCCCGACCATGATCTCGTCGAAGATGGTCTCGATTTCCTGCCGCCCCAGGGTCTGGGCCGCGGCAAGCTTGGCGAGCCCCGCCCGCATGGCGGGGGCATTGTCGGCGGACTTGGGAGCGTTCATGGGGGTCGTCGCGATCGGTCGAAAGGGATGAGCTCAGGCCCGTAGGGCGGCGTCGAGGGCATCCGCGTGATCGGCATGCACGCCCAAGAAGCTGGCCAGCAAGCGGTGCCCGTGGTCGCTGAGGATCGACTCGGGATGAAACTGCACCCCGTGGATCGGCCGGTCGCGATGCCGCACCGCCATCAGCTCCCCTTCGGCCGTACGCGCGGTGGCGACCAGGAAGGACGGCAGCGTGTCCTCTTCCACGATGAGGCTGTGGTAGCGGGTCACCGTCATCGGCGAGGGCAGCCCGGTGAGCAGCCCGGTGCCGTCGTGAATCACGGGGGAGACCTTGCCGTGCATGATTCGCGGAGCCCCGTGCACCGTGGCGCCGTGGACCTCGCACAGGGTCTGGTGCCCGAGGCAGACCCCCAGGGTGGGAATGGGCGCATCGGAGCAGACCCGCTCGCACAGCGACTGGCACACGCCGCTGTCGCTCGGCCGCCCCGGACCCGGTGAGAGCACCAGGTGGGTCGGCCGCATGGCGATGACCTGATCGGCATCGATGGCGTCGTTGCGATAGACGTCGACCACCGCGCCCAGCTCGAGCAGGTACTGCACGAGGTTGAACGTGAACGAGTCGTAGTTGTCGATCATCACCACGCGCGGGCCCGAGGCCTGCGGCGGTAGGTAGCGGTTGCCGCCCGGTCGTGGTTCCTTCATGTGCCCTTCCCCTTGGCCATGGCGATGGCTCGAAGCACCGCGGCGGCCTTGTTGCGACACTCGGTGTCCTCGGTCTCGGGATCGGAGTCGAAGACGATGCCCGCCCCCGCCTGCACGCGATAGCGATCGGGCAGGGCCAGCGCACTGCGGATGCAGATGGCAAAGTCGGCGCCGCCGTCGAAGCTCACGTAGCCCACCGCGCCGCCATACCAGCCTCGCTCGGCCGGTTCGAGCGCGTCGATGATTTCCAGCGCCCGCACCTTCGGAGCGCCGCTGAGCGTGCCCTGCGGAAACGTCGCTCGCAGTGCGTCCATCGCGTCGAGGCCGGGCGCCAGCGTGCCCGTGACCTCGGAGACGATGTGCATAACCTGGCTGTAGCGCTCGATGGCGAAGCTGTCGCCCATCTTCACCGTGCCGCCCACCGCCACCCGGCCGACGTCGTTGCGGCCGAGATCGATGAGCATGAGGTGCTCGGCGCGTTCCTTGGGATCGGCGAGCAGCTCTTTTTCCAGCGCGAGGTCTTCGTCTTCGGTGCGACCGCGCGGGCGGGTGCCGGCGATCGGCCGCACCGTGATTCGTCGGGTCTCGCGATCGAAGCGCACCAGGACCTCGGGCGACGCCCCGGCCAGCCCGGCCGTGCTCAGCTCGAGCAGCACCATGTACGGCGCCGGGTTGGTCATGCGCAGGATTCGATAGACATCGAGCACATCGGTGTCGCCCCGCGGGACCTCGAAGCCCTGCGCGAGCACGACCTGAAAGACGTCGCCCGCGACCACGTGCTCCTTGGCCTTGCGCACCGAGGCGAGATAGCCATCGCGGGTCCAGGGAGCCGCGGGCTCGCAGGCAAAATCGACCCCTTCGTCGGGCTCGAGCGGACCGAGCTTGGGCGGCGCCTCGAACAGCGCCTTGCGTACCCGAGCCAGCCGCTCGCAGGCCGCGTCGTAGGCCGCCTCGGCCCCGCCGTCGTCTTCGGCGTGCGTGCCCGTCACCAGCCGCACCCGCTGGGTCAGCGTGTCGAACACCACCACCGTGTCGGTGACGATGAGATCGACTGCGGCAACCCCGGAGGGCGTGCGCCCCGAGGGCGGCGGCAGATGCTCGAAGCACCGCACGAGATCGTGTCCCCATGCGCCTACGAGTCCACCCCACAGCGGCGGTTGGTCGGGGTGGACCGCCGCTCGGTAGTGCTCGAAGACGCGGCGGAGACACTCGATCCCCTGCCCTTTTCGCAGCGACTCGGGCACGTGGAAGCCTTCGCCCGCGGTGACCTCGACCTGAAGGGATCCTTCCTGCCAGCGCCCGACCACGCGCGCGCGCGCGCCGACCATCACGAAGCTGTAGCGGGCCCAGCGCTCACCACCGACCACGCTCTCGAGCAAACCAGACGCTCCGTGGGCCCGCAGACGGGCAAACGCGGCAACGGGGGTCTCGCCATCGTCGAGCACCTCGCACCACACGGGTTGAACCGGAGGACCTTCGAGGGTCTGCGCCACGAAGGCCTCGCGGGTGGGACACACCTGCACGGCGAGGATGGTAGCGAAAGCCGGCACGCACGGCGCCCCGGTCGGCGACATTTTGCCGCCTTTCGCCACGTAGGGCGCACCCCGCCCCCGCGTCTACTTTGGTTTGACATCGCGTGGCTGCCCCGCCACAACAGCGGTCATGAGCGACGCGCAACGCGATCCAGCGCTTTGTGACACTGACCCCGAGGTTTTTCGCCTGATTCGCGGTGAAGACCGACGTCAGCGCGAGAGCCTTCGGCTCATTGCGAGCGAGAACTACGCCTCGCGAGCGGTGCTCGAAGCCACCGCGGCCAGCCTCACCAACAAGTACGCCGAGGGCTACCCCGGCCGTCGCTACTACGAGGGCATGGCCTTCATCGACCCGCTCGAGGCCTTGGCCATCGATCGGGCGAAGAAGCTGTTCGGGTGCGAGCACGCGAACGTGCAGCCCTATAGTGGCTCGCCGGCCAACCTCGCGGTGCTGCTCGCCCTGTGCTCGCCGGGCGACACCATCATGGGTCTGTCGCTGCCCGCGGGCGGCCACCTCACCCACGGGTGGAAGGTCAGCGCGACCGGCATCTACTACAACGCCGTGCAGTACGGCGTGCGCGAGACGGACCACCTCATCGATTTCGATCAGGTGCGCAGCCTCGCCAAGGAGCACCAGCCCAAGCTCATCTGGTGCGGGCACTCGGCCTACCCGCGGACCCTCGACTTCGCCGCCTTCGCGGAGATCGCCAACGAGGTCGGAGCCCACCTGGTGGCCGACATCGCCCACATCGCGGGGCTCGTCGCTGGCGGGGCGCACCCGAGCCCCGTGCCGCACTGCGCCGCGGTGACCACCACGACCCACAAGACCCTCCGGGGACCGCGGGGCGGGCTCATCATGTCGCGCCAAGACCACGCCAAGGCGATCGACAAGGCGGTGTTCCCCGGGCTACAGGGCGGGCCGCACAACCACAGCACCGCCGCCAAGGCGGTCGCGTTCGCCGAAGCCTCCACCAAGGAGTTCTCGGCCTACGCCCACGCGGTGGTCGCCAACGCCAAGGCCCTCGCCGAGCAGCTCATCGCCCGCGGCCACGAGCTCATCACGGGCGGCACCGACAACCACCTCATGCTGGTCGACCTGACCAAGCACGGCATCTCGGGACGCAAGGCGGGCATCGCCCTCAACCGCTGCGGCATCGAGCTCAACGGCAACTCGATTCCCTTCGATCCGCGCAAGCCCTTCGACCCCTCGGGCATTCGCATCGGCCTCGCCTCGCTCACCTCGCGCGGCCTGGCCACCGAGCACATGGACAAGGTGGCCGAGTTCATCGATCGCGGGGTTCGGGGCGCCGCCGAAAAAGACGGCGAGCCCGACGACGCGTTCTGCAGCGGGCTGTCGGCCGAGGTGGCCGAGTTCCTCAAGGCCTTCCCCGCTCCGGGGCTCGGCGAGGCATGAGACGCCCGGCGGCGTGGCGTTGGGGGGCAGCCCTGCTGATGGCAGGGCTCACGGTGGGGTGCCCAGACCCTCCCAAGGACCCCCCGCCCGCCGCCGAAGACAAGCCCTCCGAGTCGGGCACCACCCCCTTCGACGAGCGCGACGGGTTCGTCCGCGACGCGCACGTCAAAGCCCTGGGCGCCTTGCGCACCGAGGCCCTGCCCGCGCTGCGGCTCATCGATCCCGTCGCCGCCGCCCAGGCCGAGGACACCCCGCTGCGACCGCCCGACTTCGGGCCCGCGCTGCGCGTCCCGCTGCGCAAGCCGCTGGAGAGTGCGCGACGTGAGGCGGCCGGCATCGATCACAGCTGGCTGCCGCCCGAAGACGGCGTGGTGCTGCGAACGATGCAGACCGGCCTGACCCAGGGCTTCCAACAAATCGGCCGGCCCATGTGGCGCGACGATCCCAGCGCGGTGCTCTACACCCTGGGTCCGTATCTCGACGCACTGTTCCGCGATGCCGCGGCGGGCAAGTGCGACGAAGGCTGTGGCATCGAAGCGCTCGCGTCTTCGCTGGAAGCGGGCTTCAACGCGGTGGGCTCCGCCAGCCTGTCCACCACGCAAACGGCTCATGGCGAACTTCATGCGCTGCGGGTGCGTCTGCAGAGTCTCGCCCGTGGCCCCGGGCCCGACGACACGCGAGCACCCACCCATCCGCTGGCCCGGGCGCAGGAAGAACTCCGCGCAGCCATCGCTCGCATCGATGCCAACCTGGCCAAGGCCGAGGCCACACTGCCCACCGCCGAGGAAGTGCCGTGGTCGTCGGTGCTGCCCCGTGCGGACGCGGACGCGTGGAAACGCCGCCCCGAGTCGTGGGGCGCCGACCGCCTGCGCGAGTGGCTGACCATCCACGAGGCCTACGGTCACGATGCCCAAGAGCTCTTCGAGCGTGCGTTGGCCACGGTGGCCCGACTCGAGGCGATACGGGACCGGGACGCGGGCGCGCCCGACGAGAGCCCACCGCTGGCCCGCCCCTTCGACACGGCCGCGTGCGAGCAGGCCTTTGCTCCCATCGACGCATGGGCCAAGGCCCAGCCCACCCACCTGCAGGTGGCGCTCGACTGCGAGGCCATCGTGCGCGAGCTCGGGCCCGAGCCCCGCAGCGACGCGGAGCTGCTGCTCGCGATCATCGATCGGGCGATCATCGATCCGACGCGACTGGCCCAGATCAAAGCCACTGGGGTCGACATCGCGCTCGTGCGGGGCCGCGCCGCGGCTGTGGCCCAGCGCTCGACCCTACAGGTGGCGGTTGCTGCCGCCACGAAGCACCGCGCGGCCGAGCTGCTGGCGCTGTCGCGGGCGCACCAGCGAATCTGCGAGGCCGCCTCCGCCCTGTGGGTGCACGCGCAGCTCGGCTCCACCGAGGACCTGGGGACCAAGCTCGCGCCGTACGATTGCGGCGCTCCGACGGACCTGGTCGCCGTGGCCAAGGCCAATCCGCTGGCCGCGCTCGAAGGCCTCGGCATGATGCTGCTGGGCCTGGGCCCCGCCGACGCCGCCGCCCTCGATCGCTACTGGTGGGCGCCGATGGGCCTCGTGCGCGACCTGGCCATACCGCCCGCCCCCAAGGTCGATGTGCCGCCCAACATGCGGGTGGAAGAGCTGACGCCCGAATCGATCCAAAAGGGCGCCGAGGGCTGAGGCCTGTTCTCGAAAAATCCGTCCCTCGGGTGACCGACGCGTGATCGTTGGGCCCGCGGGGGGCACTACCGGTCGATGAAACTACGAACCTTGGCCTTGCTGTCCGCCGTGCCGCTATTGGGCGCGCTCGCCTGCGAGCAGGTGTTGTCGTGCACCGACGCCGGCTGCGGCACGCTGCTATCCATATCGATCGAAGGCCCCGCGCGGGACTTGGCGGCCGCCGTCTATGACCTCGAGCTCATCGTCGACGGCGAGACCCTCGACGCCAGCTGCGAGCTCGTCGATGGCGACTTCGCCTGCGATCCCTTCGACAACCCGAACCCCACCGGGCTGCGAGCCGAGGGCGTCCGGGGCGAAAACGACGCTCGCTTCATCCTGATCCGCACCTCCTTCGACGACCACGAAGAGGACGAGCGCCCGAGCACCCTGCAGCTTTCGGTGTGGCGCGACGGCGACCTCGTGGCCGAGCGCATGCTCGAGCCCACCTATGAGACCTACTATCCCAACGGCGAACAGTGCGGCCCCGAGTGCGAGCGCACCGAGGAGCTGATGCCGGTCGTCGTCCCCTGAATCGCCGCTACGGGCCCGAACGCGGGCGTCTGGGACCGTCGGGCCGCCGCCGTCGAGCATGCCGACGCTCAGTTCGGGCATACTGCGACCGCCATGCGTCCGCCTCCGTCCGAACTCGGCGTGCTCGACGACTCCGAGCGAGCACGCCTGGCCGCTGGCGAGCACGAGAGCCTGGCCACCGCACTGTCCGAGCAAGGCCGCAACGGCCTCGCGGGCTGGGTTCGGGAGCAGATCTGGGACTTCGAGGGCGCGGGCGCGGACTACCGCAAGGCCGAGCGATGGGTCGATGCCCTGCGCATGGCTCTCGAAGCGGGCGTCGCTCCGGCTCTCGATGCCCTGCTGCGCGACATCGAAGGCGCCCCCGAAGCCGAGTTCGAAGCGGCGGTGGCCCTGCTTCGCAAGCGGCGTCGCGACATGGAAGTGGCGCGGCTTCTGGCGAGCCGAGAAGCACCCCCCGAAGACCAGGCCGATGCGCTGCTGCGGGCGGGCAACCGACTGGGCGCGGCCCAGGCCCTGGCCGAAGGCGGCCGCCCCCGCGATGCCCTCGAGGCCCTGGCGCTCGGCGAACGAGACGGCACCGCCGAGGCGCTGGCCCTGGCCGCCCGGCTGTCGTGGGACCTGGGAGACGCTGAAGGAGCCGCTCGCCACGCCCAAGCCGCCCTGCACGCGGGCCTTCGCTCGCAGGAGCTGGCCGCTCTGCTCGCGCGTGCCCTGGGCTCGTTGGGCCATGACCTCGCCGCGCAGCTGGTGCTGCAGCGCCATGGCGCCCGGCCGAGCGACGATGCGGTGCCGGGCCGCTACCGCGTGACCGGGCTGCTCACCGCCATCCTCGCGGGCGCGGCCTATGTGGGCGTCGACCGGCTGACCTTGCAGGAGGTCGAAATCCACCTGCTGCTCGCCGATCAACCGGAGCCCATCGACCCGCGCATCGCCACCGCGATCGATCGGTTCATCGCCACCGCCCAGGCCGCGTCCGAAGTGGGGCACCCCGCCATTCGTCCCGTGCTGCGCACCGAGCCCGAGGCCGGCCTGCTGGTGCTGGCGCGGGCCGAGGCGCCGCCGCTGCGCGAGCTCATCCACCCTCCTGGACTCCGCGAGATTGCGCCCCGGGCCCGCGCCCTCGTGGCGTTCTTGCTCGAAGGCCTCGCCGCCGCGCACGACCGGGGCTTGGTGCACGGCTCCATCTTGCCCAGCCTGGTCGTGACCGATGCTCTCGGCCGCCCGCAGCTGGGCCCCTTCGGTGCGCACAACCTGGCTGGCTTGGCCGCGACCCACACCGGGGCCCTCGAGGAGCTCATGCTGATGACCGCGCCCGAGCTGCGCCGCGGCGGAGCCCCCCATGCCGCCAGCGACATCTATGCGGTGGGCATGCTGCTGCACGCGATGCTCGTGGGGAAGCTGGAGGCACCGGGCAACGACGAGCTGCTGGGAGACATCGAGCGCGACCTCATCGCGGAGATGACCGCCGAAGACCCCGCCGCTCGTCCGCCCGCCCGCGAGCTGCTCAGCCGACTCCGCGCCCCGGTGGCCGACCTGCGCACGCTCAGCGGGCAAACGGGAGCCTCCGCCTCGCGCTCTACCACCGAGGGGCTCGTGCGCATGCAGGCGGGCGTCGAGATCGAGGCCGCCGACAGCTGGGCCCCCGAGGAGCTCGACGCCCTGTGTGCCGCCGAGAACCCGTGGCTCCAGTCGATCCTCGACCGCTACGACCGCACGCTGGTGCTCGCCCCCTGGCCTGAGGACGCCCGCGTGCTCGACGAGACGGTGGCCGGCTGGCGCGGCCTCGTGCCCGTGCCTGCCCTGGCCTTCGAAGACCCTCTGCGCCGAGCCATCGAGTCCCGCCTCCGCCCCTCGTCCGTGGTGGTCGTGGGGGCCTCCGGCTCGCGCATGCTGGCCCTCGACGATCTGCTGTCACGCTGACCCGGCGGGCGACCATGACCGACGCTCCCTCCTCGCCGCCCGCCTGGCAACAGCGACTGCCCGTCGCCGGGCTGGCCCTGTTGCTGCTCGGCCTGGCGGCGATGGCCATCCCCGATCACATCCAGGCGGGCGACGCGGGGGAGTTCGCCACCGTCATGCTCGAAGGCGGCGTCCCCCACCCCTCCGGCTACCCGTGGATGCGCCTTTTGGGGTGGCCGGCCCGAGCCCTCGCCGCCCTCGGCATGCCGCCCACGCGCGCCGCCGCCTGGCCCTGTGCCCTGGCGGGCGTGGCCGCGTGGCTGCTGCTGTGGCCGGTCGTCGCTCGCTGGTCGAGCCGTGGAGCGGCCACCGTCTCCATCGCCGTGCTCGCCACCGCTTCGCCCGTACTGCTGCACGTCAACGACAGCGAGGTCTGGGGCCTGCACCTGCTCGGCTGCGCCGCGATCATCCGCGTGGCCTGCCGCGAGGACGTACGACCGTGGCAGCTCGGGCTCGTGTTCGGCCTCGCGGTCAGCCATCACCTCAGCGCCGTGCTCATGCTGCCGCTGGTGGTGGGCGCCGCCCTGCCCCGCCCCTTCGGCGGGCGCGCGCTGCTGTTGGCCGGAGCCCAGGGCGTGGCTTCCGGGGTCGCAGGCCTGTTGCCCTACGCCACCTTGATGCTCGGCTCCGGCGGGCCGTGGCGCTGGGGTGACACGGCGTCGGCGAGCGGCCTCGTCCATCACGTCTCGCGGGCGGACTACGGCGTCTTCCAGCTCAGCCTGCACGAAGAGACCCCCGCGGTGTGGTCGCAGTGGACCCGCGTGTTCGAGACGGTGGGCAATGCGGTCAGCGGCGGTCTCGCCAGCGGCGTCTGGGTCTCGCTGGCGCTCCTGGTGGTCGTCGCCGTGCTGGCGATCCGACGCCCGGCCAACGCCCGCCCCGCGGTGTGGTGGGGGCTGTGGGGCTCGCTCGCCGCCAGCACCCTGGCCTTTCCCGCCGCGCACAACATCGATCCCACGAGCCCCTTCGGGGCGTGGATCCTCGAGCGCTTCGACCTGCTGACGATCCTGCTGTGGTCGGTGCCCTGGGCCGTGGCCGTGTCACGAATAGCCGAGCGCCTGGATCACCGGGCGTCCCGCATCGTGCTCGTCGTCGCGGCCGTCGTCCTGCTCGCGACCCAAGTCGCCCGCAGCGTCGCCCGGGGCCTGCCCTCGAGCGACGCCGGGGTCGAGCGCTACGCCACCGACCTGCTGAAGACCCCCGCCCCCGGACAGCGAGCGTTGATCTTCGGCACCGACGACCACCGCATCTTCCCGATCTTGTTCGCCCAGCACGTGCGTGGCGTCGGCGAAGACGTGCTGTACATCGACGCTTCGTTGCTCTCGCAGCGGTGGTACCGCGAGCATCTTCGCGCTCGCTGGCCACAGCTGCCCGAAGTCGAGATGCCGCTGAAGATGATGGGCGCGCTCTGGAGCAACCCGCAGACTCGCGACACACCCATCTACTTGGCCAACATGTTTTCGCGCCCCGCGACCCAACTGCCCATCGTTCCGCAGGGTGTGTTGTGGCGCGTCGTCCCCCCGGGCTCGCCCCCCATAACGCCACAAGCGGTCGTGGAGGAGCATTTGGCGGCCATCGAGCGCTACGGCCCGCCTCCGGTCGCGGAACGGTCCGACGCGCACCCGTGGACCCAGGACCTCTACGCCGCCTACAATGAGGGAACCCGGCGGCTGCTGGCCGCCTTACACGCCGAGGGACGCGAGGCAGATGCCCGCGCGCTGCTCGACGATCTGGGCCCATGGGCACCCCCCCCTCGATGACCGCACTGCAAGCGGAGCTGGACTTCATCCTCGACCTGGCCAACGACTGCGCCGAGGTCTCGATGCATTATTGGCGTCGAGGGATCAAAGTCCTCGGGCTGCGGGAAAAGCCGATGGGCGGCGGGTCCATCACCGTGGCCGACACGGAGATCAACGATCGCATCGTCGCCGCCCTGCGCTCGCGATTCCCCGACGACGGGGTCTTGGCCGAGGAGAGCGCCGACGACGGGCAATGGCGCGGCCGCCCCCGCTGCTGGTACGTCGACCCCATCGACGGCACCCGCGAGTTCGCCCTCGGACGGCCCTTCTGGACGATCCAGATCGGCCTGTGCGTCGCTGGGACCCCCACCCTGGGCGTCGTGTTCGAGCCCGCCTCGGGCCATCGCAGCTGGGCCGTGCACTCCGACGCGCTGCGCGTCGCTCGACACATCGGACCCGACGGCGACGAGACCGACCTGACCCCCGAGACCGCCCCCCTCGAGGACATTCGCCTGATCGGCGGCTACCTGTTTCCCGGCTGTCGGCAGCTGGCGATCCGCAAGGCGCTGGACGTCGAGCCCGAGCGAGCCAAGGCCGTCGGCAGCGTGGGCGTGCGCGTGGCTTCCGTGGCGCGGGGCGACGCCCATCTTTACGTCCAGGCGCCGGGGCACACGAAGATGTGGGACACCTGCGCTCCCGCTGCGCTCGTGCTCGCGGCGGGAGGACGGATCACCGATCTCCGCGGGCAGCCGCTGGACTACGACGCCGAGGCAGTCACCCATCCCTGCGGTGTCCTCGCCAGCCAGGGCGGACTCCACGACGAGATCGTGCGGCGCATCGACCCCTTGCTCGAAGACTGGCGCTGAGCCCCCGCCTCGCCCGGGTGAGCCGCAACATCGGCGCTCGGAGGGCATGTTCGACGTTCCACGCGGCTGCCGCGTCTTTTCCGCCCCATCTCGAATCAATTTACTTGCCTAGGCAAGCACCTCCTCTCAGACTCACCGCATGACGCCCCATGCCGGCTACCAGCCCTCGCGCTCGCCCCTGCTCGCCGCCCAACGGCGCATCGGCCAGTGGAGCGTGGGCCGAAAGCTCATCTCGCGAGTCGTGTGCCACAAGGCGCCGTACTTCAGCAGCATCGCGCCCACGTTCACCGTGCTCGAGCCGGGCCACGTCGAAGCCACCATTCGCAACCGACGCCGCGTGCAGAACCACATCGGCTCGGTCCACGCGATCGCCATGTGCAACCTCGCCGAGTTCGTCGGCGGCACCACCATGGAGCTGTCGCTCGATGCCCGCCTGCGGTGGATCCCGGTGGGCATGCAGGTGAAGTATCAGTCGATCGCCCGCTCCGATCTGCGAGCCGTGTGCAAGCTGCCGCGGTACGACTGGGACGAGCCGCAGGACGTCGTCGCCCCGGTGGTGGTACTCGACGACGAGGGTACCGAGGTCTTCGTGGCCGACATCGACATGCGCATCTCGCTGCGGAAGCGGAAGAGCGCTTGAGCAAGCGCGCCGGACCGCGGCTGTTCTTCTTGCTGAACCGGGCGCGGCAGTCGTTGTTCGGGCGGCTGAACCGAGAGACCACCGCGCGACTCGACGTGACCGTGTCGCAGCTGTCGGCCCTGTTCGCGCTGGGCTCGGGGGCGATGCCCACCGGAGCGCTGGCGCGACGGCTCGAGCTGGACGCGGGCGCCACGACCCGCGCGGTGGCGAGGCTGACCGCCAAGGGCCTGGTCGAGTCCCGGCCCGATCCCTCCGACGGCCGCCGTCGCGTGGTGCAGCTGACCGAAGCGGGGGCGAAGCGCCGAGAGCAAGGCGTCCACGAGCTGACGCGGGCGAATGCCCTGCTCCACGAGGGCTTCTCCGAGGCCGAGATCGAGGTCGTGGCGCGCTTTTTGGAGCACGTCGCGACGCTCGGCCAGTCGGACGACGACGACTAGCGCCAGCGGGTGAGCACCAGGTCGGTGCCCACCGTATGCGCCACGTGGTCGGGCCCCACCGCCGCCACCGGACCCGCGCCGCCCGACCACAGCACCGCGCCCGTGTAGATGTCGTAGATCGCGGGAGGATCGGGCAGCAGCACCTCGGTGCTCGAGATCCGCTGGAAGTTCGCCGGGTCGGGCATGGGTGATGCGGCGACCACCAGCCCCGCCGTGTCGACGATGTCGACGCCGGCCAACAAGTCGCACTGGCCCGGGCTCCACGTGGTGATGGGGCACGCGGGGTCCTCCTCGTAGTGCGCCACCAGCATGGTGTTGTCGTCCACGAAGCCCCAGGTCACCCCATCGAAGATGCCGAGCAGGCCGCTGCCGTCGTGGATGTAGCTCAGCGCCCCTTCGAAGGTCGCGCCGAACCCATGGCTCGAGTCTCCGCGTACCGCCAGCGTGCCGTTGGGCGCCACCGCGGGCGTGGGTGTCCAGTTCCCGCCCGACCAGGTATCCCAGCCGGGATGCACGTAGACGAGGCTGTTGTGGGCGGCCGTGTTGAATGAGGACACGCCGATGATCCCCGCGGTGTCGGAGACGTGCAGGCCGACGGGTGAGCTCGTGCTCAAGCCATAGACCGCGCTGTCGAAGATGGTCCAGGTCGCCACGTCGTAGAGGTTGATCGCCAGCTGCGGCGTGTTGCCCACCGACACCAGCGTCTGACCATCGCCCGAGAACGCGGCGGGTCGACGGGCGCGTTCGAAGCTGCCCAGGCCGGACAGCTCGCAGGCGGGCGTGACCTCCCACGCGGTGGTGATGCCGATGGACGACGACGCGGCGATGCGCCCGGAGACGGAGCCGAAGATTTCCTCGACCAGCCCCGCCGCGAGCCGGTCGCCGTCGTCGTCGTAGACCTCGCCTTCGTTGCCCGCCAGCAGCCAGCGATCGTCGGCCCACCCGAAGGAGTAGTTCCCGAAATCGTCCACGCAGCACTCGGCCAACACCAGCTGAGTCGTGAGCGCCGGGTCGTCCAGGCGCACGATTTCGGCCTGGTCTCCCGAGCCGTTGCCGATCATCGCCGGGCCCGAGATCTGGATGTCGGACATCGCCAAAAGTGGCGTGTCGACGGCAGTGACGTCCACGATCTCGGCGCCGGAGAACCCCGGTCCGTCCACCACCATGCGATCACCGTACCCATAGGCGGGCGTCCCCACGGCGAAGGCCAGCTGGGTGCCATCGGTGTCGTAGAGGCGATACGCGTCGCCTTGGGTCGTCCAGTGGCGGGCGACGTCGTGGAACCAGCCGCCGAAGGTGCCCTGGACCGAAGTCACCGTGGTGGCTTCGGTGACCGCGTCGATGTGCTCGATGTCGGTGCCCAAGCCGGGCGCCCAGACGTGAAGGGCTCCAGCCAGCGGCAGCACGCTCGCGCCCGAATAGTCGCCCGACCGATCCCAGCGAAGGGTGCCGTCGAGCTCGTAGATCCGCACCGCGCTCCCGTCCGCGCTCCACAGATAGTCACCGTCGCGGGACAGGCCCCAGGTGCCCGTCCCGGCGGGAATCGTGGCCAGCTCGGCCACCGTGGCCGAATCCCGCACCGAGAGCACGAAGCCCTGCTGCACGACAAAGACATCGCCCGCGAGCTCGGCTGCCTCGACGCCGTCGAAGCGGGCCAGCAGCGCATCATCGACCACCCTCCACAGGATCGCCCGGCCGCCCTCGTCCAGCGCGAGCCGGGCGTCGGACGTGTGCCACAGCGTCGGCAGCCCATCCAGGGGCGCCACGAGGATCTCGTCGCACCCGGTGGCACACATCGCTTCGCAGCCGGCATCGGGAGGCTCGGGGTCTCCTCCCGTGTCGGTCCCGGACTCCTCGCCGCTCTCCGTCCCGGAGTCTTCCGTCGAAGAATCCGTGTCCATGTCCGAGGTGCTCGATCCGGTCTCCGTGCCCGTCGTCGAGGTGCTGGAGTCGGTCTCCGTGCCCCCCGAGCTGGTGCTGCTCGTGGTGCTCCCGGTCTCACCGACCGACAGTGCGTCATCGGTATCCCCGGCCGTATCCGCTTGGGGACCGCTCGTCCCGGGCCCCACCGTCGAGGTCATCGACAGCGAGTCCGAGCCCGATTCCATGGCCGGATCGGTATCTGCGGGCAGCGGGGGAAGGACGCAAGCGGACAGCGCGAGGGCACCGAGCACGGCGAGCAGGCGACGCGAGGGCTCGACCATGGCGATCACCCGCGCGCCCTGGATAGGACGAAACGTAGGCATGGGGGACTCCTGACCGCACACCGATCACATACGGGGCGCGCAGCTGACCGCTACAACGCGCAGCGCGGCCGCCGGTTGCCTCCACTGCCCCACCGAAGTTTTTCGGGACACCGAAAGTGCCACCGCCACGGTCGATTTTCGTCCCCGACCGGACATATCCCTGCGTCCCCCTCGGTTACCCCCTGCATGTCCCCGTTGTCCCCGCTTCACGAGTGGGCGCCGCGCGGGTCGCAGGCCAGAACAACGCCGCTCGTATCGACGCTGACCCGAGACCCTACCGACTCCCGAGCCCTTCGATCGCTCTACGACAACTACAACTACGCCGGCCAGGTCGATCGGGCCTGCAGCGTGGTCGAGATGTTGACCGTGCTGGGCAAGAACACACCGGGTCAGCACGTGTATCTCGGGCGCCATCGCCCCGCCGAGCCCCTGGCCGCCCGAGCCCCGCTCACCGAGGCGCTGCTGCGCGATCACGTGGCGCATCCCGACGAGGACCCCTACCTCACCGCCATCATGTCGCTCGTCGCTCCCGCGTTGGCGGCATGGCGAGCCCCCATTCAGCCCCCCTGCCTCGACGAGCGCGATCGCATCGACCCGGCCACGCATCAGAGCGATGCGGCGCGCATGGTCAAGTACGCGGCGCGGGTGCTGAACGTGATGACGCCCGACCTGTTCCTTCACCCCAAGGAGCGCGGTGACTTCAGCCTGCTCAACGTGACGCGAGCCGGTCGACTCCATCCTGCGCTGGTGCTCTACGATCGGCTGCTGGCTCGCGCCAACGAAGCCGAGCTGGCGTTCGGCGTGAGCCGAGCGATGGCCAAGCTGCTCGTGCCGCACTACGCCGTGGTCGCGCTCGATCACTCGCCCGGGGCCGTGCGCCAGGTGCTGCGGGCGCTGCTGCGGGCCGACGGCCATGTCGTCCACCACGGCGACGCCGATGCCCATCGCGAGATCGCAGCCGCGATCCACATCCGCATGCAGCCGGCCGCGCGCGAGTGCCTACGGCAGGTCGTGCGGCAGGTCGCCGAGCGAGGCCACGAGCTGGACGCCGAGACATGGGCCAACGCGGTCGAGTACACCGAGGCCCGGGTGGCGCTATTGCTCAGCGGAGACATCCGCATCGCCGCCAAGGGGCTCGCGGCCGAGCCCACCCCGCTGAGCGCCGCCTGTGATGTCACGGCCAAGGACCGCCTCCACGACCTGTTCCGCTACGCCTTGAGCGACGACTACTTCATCGTCCGCAAGGCGCTCGGCATCGACATCTCCGAGTAGACGATCCGCGCGCGGATCGAGGCTCCCACCTCGATCCGCCGCGTTTTCTTTTCGAAGGCGCTCGCTCAGCTACCCGCGACGGTCATCTCGTCGACGCGGAAGCTGGGCGACGCGATGCTCGTCTTGAGCTCGAGGTCGTTGGCGACCTTGTCGATGCCCTTGAGCAGGTCGTCGAGGTTCCGGGACACGGTCACCTCGCCGACGGGCTGCGTCAGCTCGCCGTTTTCGATCAAGAAGCCCTCGGCCCCCCGGCTGAAGTTGCCCGTGGTGGGGTCGAAGCCGAAGCCCATCATCCGAGTGACATAAAGGCCCCGCTTGATGCCCTTGAGCAGGCCCTCGGGGGCGCCGCGGCCCGGCACGAGGTAGAAGTTGCTGCTGCTGGAGTGCGGCACGCCGCCTCCGCCGCTGCCGCTCCCAGTGGGCTTGAGGCCGAGCTTGCGCGCGCTGTAGGTGTCGAGCAAGTAGCTGCGGAGCTCGCCCCGCCGGACCACCGAGATCTTCTTCACCTTGCGGCCTTCGCCGTCGTAGGGGCGCGAGCCGGGAGCACGGGGCACCAGCGGATCGTCGACCAAGGTGACCTTGGTGCTGGCGATGGCGCTGCCCAGGCGTCCGGCGAGATAACTGCGCTGCCGGTAGACCGAGTCGCCCATGACACAGCTGGCCACGAGCCCCACGATGGCCCGCGCGGCGTTCTTGTCGAACACCACCGGGTACTTGCCGGTCTCGATCTTGCTCGCGCCGAGCTGGTCCACCGCCCGCTTGGCGGCTTCCTTGCCGATGGCCGAGGCGGACTCGAGGTCGGAGAAGAACCGCCCTCCCGTCCAGTGCACGCCCTTGCGCTTCTTACCGCCCTCGTCGTCGGCCACCGCCTGCACGACCAGCGACTGGTAGGTGCCGGCGTTGCGCCCCAAAAACCCGCCCGAGGTGGCCAGCACGGAGCAACCGCTGCTGCGCGCGAAGCTGCCGCCCTCGGAAGTGGTGATGCGCTTGTCGGCCCGCAGCGCCGCTCGCTCGCCGGCCGTGGCCAGCTTGATCGCCCGGGCCGCACCGATGCGGTCGGTCTTGCGATCGAAGAGATCGAGGTCGGGCCACTGCTTGACAAGCTCGCGCGGTAGCGGAGGCGCCGACAGCTCGTCGGGCTCGCTGACCTGGGCCATCTCGACGGCGCGCGCCAGGAAGGCCGACAGCGCGTCCTCGCGGAAGTCGGTGGTGGAGCTGGTGGCGACGCGGCCGTCCTGGACGACCCGCACGCTCAGGCCCGAGCTGCCCGCTTCCTTGACGAGCTCGACCTCGCCCTGGCGTACGGTGACCTCGAGCTCACGCCCGGTGCCCACGGCGACCTCGGCGTGGTCGACCCCCAAGCTGCGCAGCTGCTCGAGCGAGCGCTCGGCGATGCCGCTGAGGCGGTCGAGGTTCTTTTCGATGGCGCGAGGTCGAGTCATCAGACTGCCGTGCCTCCCACGGTGAGCTGGTCGAGCTTGACCGTCGGCATGCCCACGCCCACGGGCACGCTCTGGCCGTCCTTGCCGCAGGTCCACATGCCGTCGGACAGCTCGAAGTCGTGGCCCACCATGCTGACCGTGTTGAGCGCCTCGGGGCCGTTGCCGATGAGGTTCACGCCCTTGAGCGGCGCGGTGAGCTTGCCGTCCTCGATGAGGTAGCCCTCGGTGAGGCTGAAGACGAAGTCGCCGTTGGAGATGTTGACCTGACCGCCGCTGTACTTGACGGCGTAGATGCCCTTTTTGACCGACCGAATGATGTCCTCGGGGTCGTCGGGGCCGGCCTCCATGAGCGTGTTGCTCATGCGCGGCATGGTGACGTGCCGGAAGCTCTCCCGGCGGCCGCTGCCGCTGGGCTTCTTGCCGAAGTGATCGGCGCTGATCCGGTCGTGCATGTAGCCGCGGAGCTTGCCGCCCACGATGAGCCGATGCTCGCGGGGCACGACCCCCTCGTCGTCGACGTTGATGCTGCCGCGCGAGCCGGGCAGGCGCGGGTCGTCGACCACGGTGACGAGCGGCGACGCGACCTTCTTGCCGATCTGGTCGGTGTAGTTGGAGGTCCGCTTGCGGTTGAAGTCGGCCTCGAGCCCGTGTCCCACCGCCTCGTGCAGCAGGATGCCGGAGTCGCCAGGGGCGAGCACCACGGGCATGGTGCCGGCCGGAGCGGGGCGGCTGTCGAGGTTGACCAGGGCGACGCGGGCCGCCTCTTTGCCGTGGTCCTCGGGCGACACGTCGCCGAAGTAGGTCTCGCCGAAGCGCCCCCCGCCGCCGCTGCTGCCGGTTTCGGTTCGCTTGCCGCGACGCGCCACCGCCGACACGGACATGCGCACCATGGGGCGGATGTCGTGGGCCATGGTTCCGTCGCTGGTGACGACCAGGACTTCCTTGTGCACCGCGACCAGCGAGGCATCGACGCGCTTGACCTTGCGGTCGTGCTTGCGCGCGGCCTTGTCGGCCCGACGCAGCAGCTCGACCCGCGCGGCGCCTTCGAGATCGACGACTTCGCTCTCGACCGGATAGTAGTTGCGAGGGCGACGACGGCGGACCGCCACCGGAGCCAGGGCGGCTCCCGCGGTGGCGATCTGGCTGGCCGTCTCGGCCGCACGCATCATCTCGTCCGGGTCGAGGCTCTCGGCGTAGGCGTAGCCCACCGCCGTACCGACCACGACGCGAACGCCCACCCCCATGTCGATGCCGCCGCCCGCCGTGCGGATGCGACCATCTTCCATGGAGAGCGAGGCCGAACGCCGGTACTCGAAGTACAGGTCGGCGAAATCGCCTCCCCGCTCGAGTGCCTTGCCCAGCAGCTGCTGAGCGAGCGCCTCGTCGATCGCCTCGGGCCCAAAAACAAAGGGCGCCTCGCCGCGAGTGCGGCGGGCGCCTTTGGAGGTTGCCTTGGCCTTGGGGGCCACTGGGCTCAGGCCTTGGCCTTCTTGCGGCTCGCGTAGCGCCGACGGAAGCGGTCGATACGACCCTCGGCATCGACCTCGCGGGCCTGACCGGTCCAGAAGGGATGGCTGTGCGCCGAGATTTCGAGCCGGATGACGGGGAGTTCCTCGCCTTCGACCTCTTTCTTCTCGTTGCTGCTCAGCGTGGAGAACGAGGTCCACTCGTCGCCCGTCGACGTGTCGAGGAACAGGACCTTGTGATACTCGGGATGGACGCCCATCTTCATGATTGCGGCCTCCTTCTCGTTACCAGCTGGACTTGGTCACGCCGGGCAGATCGCCACGCAGCGCGAGGTCGCGGAGCACGACGCGACACAGACCGAACTTGCGATAGACCGCCTTGCTACGACCGGTCAGCATGCAGCGACGGGTCTTGCGGGCGGGGCAGGAATTGCGCGGAAGCTTGCCCAGCGCGGCCATGACCTCGAACTTCTCGTCCGGGTCGACCTCGGGGTCCTTGAGCTTCTTGCGGAGCTCAGCGCGCTGGCTCGCGTATTTTTCGATGAGCTTGTCGCGCTTTTCGTCGCGCAGAATCTGAGAAAGCTTGGCCATCTTCTGGACCTCTCGTTGCCTATCGAGGGCTTGGTACCTCGCGCGCGAAGAGTCCAAATGAGGACCGGCCTTCGCGGGAGCGGGAAGCTACATGGTTGCGCGGGTCCTCGCAAGGGCCCGCTGGGGTGGATTGCGCGAGTTGTTCATCACGAACCGCGGGGCCCGCGGGGCCGCTTGGGACGCTTGGACGCGGTGCCCGCCAGCTGCCGCAAGCGCGCGACCTCGTCCTCGCGCAGAGCACGCCAATGCCCTTCTCGCAGCCCATCGGCGGTGACTTCGGCAAAAGCGACTCGAATCAGCTTGAGCACGGGATGCCCCACGGCATCGCCCATGCGCCGCACCTGGCGATACAGGCCCTGCATCAGGGTCAGCTGCGCCCAGGTGTTGGTCTGGGTCTCCTTGACCACCGAGATCTCGACCAGCGGCTGCGTCCGGGTGCCGTCCTCGAGGGTCACCCCCTGCAGCAGGGACTGGAGCGCCTCGTTGCCCAGCTGGCCCTGGAACTTCACGTGATAGGTCTTCGGGACCTTGTGGCGGGGGTGGGTGAGCTTGGCCGCGAGATCGCCGTCGTTGGTGAGCAGCAGCACGCCTCGGGTGTGATAGTCGAGGCGGCCCACGGGATACACGCGTTCCGCGATCCCCTGGACCAGGGAGACCACCGTGGGGCGCCCCCGCTCGTCCTGGTCGGGCTCGGCCGAGCACACCACCCCGTCGGGCTTGTTCATCACCAGGTAGACCGGGGACTCCATCTGGATGACCCGGCCGTCCACCGCCACCTGGTCGGCGACGGGATCGACGCGAACGCCCAGCTCGCTGACCACGCGCCCGTTGACCGTGACCCGGCCCGCGGTGATGAACGCCTCGCCGCCGCGGCGGGAGGAGACCCCCGCGCGCGCCAGGATCTTCTGCAGGCGGACCCCGGTGGGGGCCTCACCCTCGGCCCGGGGCTCGGCGGAGTCCGGGCGCTTGGACCGGGAACGGGATCGGGGTCCTCGACCGCTCATGGGGTGTCCTCTTCGGCTTCCTCCGCAGGCGCCTCGGGCTCGGCGTCGGATGTCTCTGGTGCGGCCTGAGCCACCTCGTCGGACGCGACGTGCACGTCCTCGGGCGTCTCGTCCTGCCCGCTCGGCTCGGATGCGGCCCGGGGCTGTGCCTCGGCCTCGCTGGCGTCCGCGCCGTGTTCGGCCGCCTCGGGGACGGCCTCATCGGAATCCACCTCTGCGGACTCGGTCTCGCTGGCGCCCGCCGCTTCCTCGGGCGGGTCCTCGTCGGCGGTCGCCTCGTCGTCCGCGATGGACTCCTGCTCGGGCTCGTCGCTGGAATCGGCCTGCGAGGTGTCGGCTTCAGCGGAGTCGGACTCCTGCGCCTCGTCTTGGGAGGTCCCGGAGTCGCCGCTCGACTCGGCCTGCGCCTCGTCCTGCGAGGCCTGGGACTCATCGCTCGAGTCGGACTGAGCCTCGTTCTGCGGCGGCTCGGCGCCCTCCGACGTCTCACCGCCGGGCTCGGCCTGGGCCGCATCCTCCGAGGCCTCCGAGGCCTCCGCATCACCGTCTGCCGCGGCCGACTCGTCGCCCGAGGCTGCAGCATCGCCCTCGGGTGTCTCCCCCGATTCGGCGCCTTCGCCCTCCTGGCCGTCGAAGCTCATGACTTCCTGCCCGAGCACCTCGGCCTCGACCTCCTCGGGGGCGTCGCCCAGCTCGTCGCGCAGGGTCGCGCGGCTCTCGTCGGTCAGCTCGCGGAACTCGTGCAGGTCCGGCATGTCCCGGAGGCTGCGCAGGTTGAAGAACTCGAGGAATTCGACGGTGGTGCCGTACAGATGCGGGCGCCCCGGCTCTTCCTTGCGTCCCACGATCCGGGCGAGGTCGCGCTCGAGCAGGACCCGCAGCACCGCGCCACAGTCGACGCCACGGACGTGGTCGATCTCGGCCTTGGTGATGGGCTGGCGATACGCGATGACCGCCAAGGCCTCGAGCTGGGACCGGGACAGCCGCGCGGGCTTGCCCGCGAGCATCTTCTGAACCCAGCGGGCGTTGTTGGGGTTGGTGCGAAGACGGAAGCCGCCCGCGACCTGCCCCAGCACCACGCCACGCTGCTGGGTGTCGGCCTGGAGCTGCTTGAGGGCCAGCTGGACCTGCCGCACCGTGGGCTCCTTGAGCACGCGCCGGATGTCTCGCACCGTCAGCGGCCGGCTGGCGGCAAACAGCAGGCTCTCCACCACCGACACCAAGCGGGGCGACGCGCGACCGCGCACCCGGCTGATGTCGTCCTCGGGCGCCATCGGCAGCGTGTCGCTGAGCTCGACGCCATCGGCTCGGGCCTCGGACTCGGCCCCGGGCTCCGGGGCGGGAGGCGCAGGCAAGTCCTGGCTCGGATCGTCCTTGTAGCCCTCGAGGCCCAGGCCTTCGGGATCGACGGGCTGGGCGGCAGCGGGAGCTTCGGCGGAGGCGTCCTCGCCCTTTTCGAGAGCCGCGACCAGCTCGCCGACGCTCGCTTCGCGCTCGGGGGCAGTCTCGGTCGGGGCCTTACGAGCCTTCGACCGTTTCAGCTTCCCCGTTCTCGCCGTGCTCCTCGTCATCGCCGTCCGTGGATCCCGTGGCCTCGTCCCCGCGCATTCCGTCGGCGACCGCCGACGATGGGGGCGATTCGGATACACCGGATCGGTCGGACGCGCCAGCGCTCGAGCCGAGGGTCTCATTGGGGTCGGTAGAACCCGCGGCCGGCGGGTCTGCATCGGCGTCCCCGCCCTGCTCGCTCGCCTCCGGCCCTCGCGCAGCCGTCTCCGGCTCCGGGTCGCCCGCGACCGTGGGAGCAGCGAGCGGCTCGCTCGGGTCAGCCGGCTCCGCGGCGGGCTCGGCTACAACGCTGGATTCCACTACGGGTGCCGCGGGCTCGGTCGGAGCCGAGTCGATGGCGTCCACGGTGGACGGCTCTGCGACCGCGACGTCGTCCACGACGTCGGCCGTTGCGAGCGGAGCCGAGGCAGACTGCTCGAACTCGGGGCGTGGGTCCGCGGGCAGTTCGGGCTCCAGCGCGTCGCTGCTCACCACCTCGATCGCGTCGTCATTCGCGACCCACTCGGGTTCGTCCGCCTCGCTGTCACCCGCGTCCGGCTCCGCCTGAGCCACTTCGCCGTTTTCGGCCTCGACCGCGTCGTCGACATGCGGCGCCGCCTGAACGACCTCGTCGCTGCCTGCCTCGGCCGCAAACTCGTCGGCATCCGGCTCGGCCGCAGCGACCTGGTGAGGCTGGGCCACTGGCGCTTCGTCGGCATTTGATGCTGCCGGGGCGACCTCGTCGCTGCCTGCCTCCCCCGCGACCTCGTCGGCATCCGACTCGACTCGGGCAACCTCGTCGACATCCAGGTCGGCCTCAGCGACCGCCTCGCGGTCTGCCTTTGCCGCCCGTTCGTCGGCGTCCGGCTCGTTGGGAGCGACGTCCTCGTCGCCTGCCTCTGCCGCCACTTCGTCGGCAATCGGCTCGGCCTCAGCCGCCTCGTCGCGGCCTGCCTCGGCCGAGACATCGTCGGCGTCTCGGTCTGTATCTGTATCGGCGAACTCGTTGCTGCCCGCGTCGAGCGGCGTCTGCTCGACGGCCGCATGCTCGTCCTCCGACGAATCCGGCACCAGGACCTCGTCGCTCGCCGCCTCGACGCGGCCCGACAGTACCGCCTCGAGCTCGCGAGCCGCCTCGGCCACCGCTCCGTCACTGTCCGGCGTCGAGAGTCCGGACAGCGCCTCGGCGACCCCTTCGACCTCGCGACTGGCGGGTGCCTCGTCTCCGGTGGGCTCGAGCGAGAAATCGCCGTCATCCGCGGTGCGCAGGGGCTCGCCACCGACGTCGTTGGCCGCCTCGGCGCTCATCTCCTCGGGCTCGAGCGCCGCATCGACGACCTCGGACATCGGCTCCGGCTGGGACTCCGCGGCGGCAGCCTCTTCGGAGTCGCCCTGCCCCTCGCCCTCGCCCTCACCCTCGTCCTTGCCCTCACCCTCACCCTTGGACTTGGCAGTGCCGAAGCTGGCCGCCTCGTCGTAGTCGGCCAGCGCAGCCTTGGCCGCATCGGCTTCCGCCACGCGCTCGACGATGATGGCGTCCTTGCCCAGATCCTGGCGAACGCTGGCGATGCCCATGCGCACCAGCTCGAGCACGGACATCAGGGTCACCACGAGCATGGAGCGCAGCTCGCCCTCGCTGCTCCACTTGTGCTCGAGGAAGATGTTCTCGAAGTCGAAGCGACCGCGCTCGATGAGCATGCTGGTCAGCTGATTCATGCGGGCAGCCACGGAGATGGTCTCCATGACCACCTCGTGGCTCTTGTGGATGCGCGCCCGGTCGAGGACCCGCTGGTAGGCATCGGCGAGCCGGAACAGGGTGATCGGCGCGAGGCCGGCGTCGACGGGCGGCAGCTCGACCTCTTGGCCGCGGCCGAAGGTGTCGCGCCCGGACATGGGGCGGTTGTCGAGCTGCTGGGCGGCGTCCTTGAACTTCTGGAACTCGAGCAGGCGCGCGATGAGCTGCTCGCGAGGATCGGGGCCGTCTTCTTCGACCCCGGGCTCGGCCTCTTCCTCGTGCTGCGGCACGAGCTCGCGGCTCTTGAGATAGGCCAGGGTCGCAGCCATGACGAGGTAGTCACCCGCGACCTCGAGCTCCATCGCCCGCATGAACTCGATGTACTCGAGGTACTTCTCGCAGACGAACGCGATGGGGATGTCGAGGATGTCCAGCTCATGCCGCCGCACCAGGTGCAGCAGCAGGTCGAGCGGGCCCTCGAACTCGTCGAGGGAGACCTCGCAGACGCGCGCGGGCTCGGCCGTCTCATCGGTCGCGGGCGCGCCGAGATTCAGCCCGGCCACGGATCCGACCGCGGAGGTCGTGCCCTCGGCACCGTCGGCAGGCGCGGGCGTGCCCGCGGGATCCTGTTGGCCCTCGCTCATGAAGACGCGTATCGAGACGACCGAACGCTCAGGTCAGCACGGCGCCCAGGGCCCACTGCCCTGCGGCAAAGAACGGGCTGAAGAGCGTCTGCAGCACGCCGGGCAGCGCGAACACCAGCACCAAGAGGATGACGAAGCCGTAGCGGGAGAGGAAGTCGTCGACGTGCTCGTACTTGGGGCCGAGGATCCACGCCAAGACCTTGCCGCCGTCGAGCGGGTGCAGGGGCAGCAGGTTGAACGCGAAGAGCAGGATGTTGAGGAGGTAGAAGACCAGCAGCGGGTGCTCGAGCCGGCCACCGAGGAGCGAAGAGGAATCGATGACGCCGCCCGCGGTGAGCCCGAAGATGAGCCCGAGGGACAACAGCGCCAGCAGCAGGTTCGACAGCGGTCCCGCGAAGGCCACCAGCGCCATGCCGCCCCGCATGGTGATCTTGCGGGTGTAGTGGCGCGGGTTGGTGTTCACCGGGCGCCCCCAACCAAAGATCATGCCCGTCGCCCACAACCCGAGCACCAGTGGCAGCGCGAGGGTGCCGATGGGATCCATGTGCGCGATGGGGTTGAGCGTGAGCCGCCCTTGCCCCTCGGGGGTCGGATCGCCGAGCCGATGGGCAGCGTACGCGTGGGAGAACTCGTGCACGCCGATCGCCAGGATCATGCAGATGACGAAGATGCCCGCGCGCCGCATGTCGGACGCAGTGAGCCCAGCGGCGATGAGCCCTGGGCTGGTCAGGATGAAGGCGCTGAAAAGGACGTTCGCCACGGGTACCGGACGCTCGACGACGCGAGCGATGCCCTGAAGTTTGGAGAGCCCGTCCAAGATGAGCAAGGGCCAACGCCCCCCTGGACCAGACGCGGGTCGACCGCACGGGCGCTCGTGCCCCCCAGCGGGCCCCAGAGGCCACCCGCGCCAAAGCGCGGGGCCTCCGACGACCGATTTCGCCTCGGGGTTCCCCTCGCCCCGCGCTCTCCGCGGCCTCGGGAGGGGGGCACAAAACACGTTCGGGCCGCGCACGCAAAAAAGGAGCGCCCCGGTCTCCCGGGAACGCTCCCCTTTTTCGACATCTGTCGAACCGCCAGAGCGGCTCAGCAGCTGTTGTCGTTGGCCTGGGTGGACCAGCTATCGGGCGGGACGGCCGGCATCACGATGCCCGCGCCCACGCAGTCGACGCTGCTGATGCACAGCATCGGGTTGGCCGTGATGGCCAGGACGCCACCGACCACTCGCAGCCCGCCGAGACCGTCGATGTTCTGCAGCACCGGGTTGGTCTGGATGGTCAGGTTCCCGTTGACGCCGACCAGGCTGTGGAAGCCGGTGATCCGACCCAGCGTGTCGTTGTTCTTCATGATGATGTTGTTCCCGACCTGCTGGATGAGCGGCAGGCCGTTGAACTCGATCACCGCGGGGTTCTCGCTGAAGATGAAGTCGGTGCCGATCTCGGTGAGGCTGTAGAGCCCGGAGACGTCCGTCAGCTGCTCATTGCCGAAGATCGTGACCTCGCCGCCCACGGACTGCACGCAGGCCATGAAGTCCAGGTCGGTGACCGCGGCCCGGTTGACCTGGATCGATCCGGTGACGGTGCCGATGCCGTCGAGGATCGAGGGGTCGTCGCCGCCGTCCTCGATGATCGCGCTGCCCTCCAGGGTGCCGGTCGCCGCCGAGCAGTCGACGGGCGGGGGCGGAACCTCTTGGTCCTCTTGACAGTTGCCCGGAGGCTCGGTCGCCGAGTCCTCGCTGGCCGTGTCGTCCTCCAAGGAGGTGGCTCCGGTGGCGACGGGGTCCTCGGTGGTGGCCGGGTCGTCCGTCGTGGTGCTGCCAGCCGCCCCGGTGTCGCCGGAGTCATCGCCCGGACAACCGGTCAGGGCCAGCGGCGCGACCAGCAATGCGCTCATCGTGAAGTGTGAAAGTTTCAATGTGTGCCCTCCTGCCAGCCTAGCCGGCTGACCGACCCAACTTAGAACCGGCCCTCGCACCGAAGCAAGCCAAGGAACGCGTTTTGGCGTGCGCAAGCCCGCATTGACCTACCTACGCTCCATGTCGCAACCGTGCACTCGCCCACCATCGAGTCACCGACCGAACCAACGAAGACGCCGCCGAGGCGTTGGCCCCAGCGGCGCTGGCAGATGCCCGGGTGCGGTGACCTAGGCGCGATGCTCGTATTCCGAAGCGAGCAGATTCAGCAGCCTTCGTTGTTGGCGGCCGTGCTCCACTCCGGCGGGAACGAGGGAGGAATCGTGATTCCGTCGCCCACACAGTTGACGCTGGAGATGCACAGCATGGGGTTACCCGTGATCGCCAGGACGCCGCCCACCACCGCCAGGCCCTTGAGGCCGTCGACGTGAGTCAGTGCTCCGTTGTCGCGAATGGTGATGTTCCCCTCGATTCCAATGAGGCTGTCGAAGCCGGCGATCTCGGTCAGCCCATCGTTCTTGTTCATGCTCATGCTGCCCGAGATGCGCGGCAGCATCTGAAGGCCGTTGAAGCTCGTGACCGCGTGGTTCTCCGAGAAGATGAACGAGCCACCGACCTCCCCCACGTTGACCAGGCCGTCGACGTTGGCGAGCTGAGCGTTGCCGAAGATCTGAAGGTCTTCGCCCACGGACGTCACGCACCCCATGAAGTCGAGGTCGGTCACGTCGGTGTCGTTGATCACCAGCGCGCGCGTGATGACGCTGATGCCTTCGAGCTGGGCCAGGTCTTCGGGAGTCTCGATGAGGATGTTGCCCTCGTGGATCCCGTCGACGCCGTCGCAGTCGAACTCGGGCCACGGCTCGGGGGGCGGCTCTTCGGTGGATTCGTCCGCGCCCGTGGTCTCGGTGGTGGTGGTGCCGGGATCGGTGCTCGTGCTCCCGTCGGCGCTGGTGGTGGTGGTCGCCGCCGTCGGGGTGCCCGTGCTGGCGTCGCCGCCCCCGGTCTCGTTCATTCCGCCGTCGTCACCGCAACCGGCGACTACGAGCGAAGCCACGGCCACGAGGCTCTTCGTAAGGTTTGCGAGTTTCAAAGTGCCCTCCAATTGCCGGCTCGAGGGTCGAACCAGCGGACCCACCGTAATCCTGCCCCTGCGTGCCAGGCAAGCATTCTCCGGCGTACGCGCCGGTCGCGAGGAGTCCGATCCGAACCCACCCCGGCCGACGCGCTCGGGCGAACGCTCAGGCGCGGGGGTGGTGCCGCTCGTACGCGTCTCGCACGTGGCGCTCGCTCACGTGCGTGTAGATCTGGGTCGTGGAGATGTCCGCGTGCCCCAACAACGTCTGTACGGAACGTAGGTCGGCTCCACCTTCGATCAGGTGCGTGGCGAAGCTGTGTCGGAGCTTGTGGGGCGAGATCGCACGGTCGATGCCGGCCGATTCGGCATGCGTGCGCAGCCGCTGCCACCACCCCTGCCGACTCAGTCGACCGCCGCGTTGATTGAGGAAGACCCACTGCTCCCGCGGAGCCTTTCGAGCGCGGCGGAGCAACGCGCTGCGCCCTTCGTCGAGCCAGCGCACCAGCGCCTGCTGAGCGGGCACGCCCAAGGGCACCATGCGCTCCTTGTTGCCCTTGCCGACCAAGCGCACCAGCGCCTCGTCGAGCACGAGCCGGTCGATGCACAGGTCGAGCGCCTCGGAGACGCGGCACCCGGTGGCGTACATCAGCTCGAGCAAGGCCGTGTCGCGCAGACCTCCCGGGGTGTCCGTGCCCGGGGCGGCGAGCAGCGCTTCGACCTCGGCCCGGGTCAGCAGCTCGGGCAGCCGCGCCGAGAACTTGGGCAGGGTGACCGCCTGCATCGGGTCGTGAGGCACGACCGACTCGCGCCGCAGGTACCGGAACAGCCCCCGCAGCGAGACCAGCCTGCGCGCCTGAGACCGCGCGGAGTGCCCCTGCCGGGCTTGGTCGCTCGCGTACGCCAGCACCAGCGGTGGGTCGACGGCGTCGGCCGTGGTGCAGCCGCGCTCGGCCGCGAACTCGCAAAAGCGCGTCAGGTCGTCGCCGTAGGCCGCCAGCGTGTTGTCGGCCAGGCCCCGCTCCACCCGAAGGTGCTGCAAGAAATCGTCGACCGCGACCTCGAGCGGCGGTCCATCGCCTGCACTCGGACCCGCGGACACGGGCGCAGGCGGACCCGCGGGCGCAGCCCCGCGACGTCGTGCGCCCGGGCCGGCCTTGGATGCTCCACCGCGACGCGCCACGGTACCGCTAGCCCGGAAGCCCCAGCGTCTCGCGAACCATCGCGATCACCTGAGGCGCCTGGATGGGCTTGGTGATGTACGCGTTGGCCCCCAGAGCCAGCGCCCGTTGACGGTCTTCTTCGGCGCCTTCGGTCGTGATGATGATGATCGGGACATCCTTGTAGTTCTCGTCGGCCCGCAAGCGCTTGACGAGCTTGAGGCCGTCGAGAATCGGCATGTTGATGTCCGTGATGATGATGTCGAAGCGGGTCGACGCGAGCCGCCGCAAGGCGTCGACTCCATCGTCGGCTTCGGTCACCGAGAGTTCGCGGATCCGGGAAAGCGCGAACACGATCATCTTTCGCATCGGCGGGCTGTCTTCGACCACCAATGCGTTCATGCGCCCGCCGGCGTTGGTCTGATCACTCGAACGTGTCATCCACCCACCAATTGCTCGATTGCCTGCCGCTCGACGGGCTTGGCTTTGGCATGCTCGCGAATCCACGCGTTTTCGATGCCGATGCCGGAGTGCCCAGAGATGAGCTCGAACAGGCCATAGTCACTTTCGGAGAAGTCGCTCTTTTGCGGCAAGAAGCTCTCGATGCGGATCATGCCCACCAGGTTGGTCCCCGCATAAAGCGGCAGGTGCATCAGTCCGTCATCGGTTGCGCCCATCGCGTCCCCGGTCCGCCAAGGGCGTCCGATGGACAGGGCGTCGGCCAAGGGGCCTTCGGTCGGTCGGGGGAGTTCGGGTCGATCCGCCGGGTCGCCGCCCTCCCGCCACAGCGGGAACAGCACGCCTCGCGACGGGTCGTGAACGAACAGCGTAAACGCCGCGACGCCGACGAAGTTGAGCAGGATCTCGGTGACCGTGCGCAACACTTCGTCGACGGTGGCCGCCGCGTGGAACTGGCCCGATGCCACGTACATGGCGGCCAGGTTGTAGTGCTCGTCTTCCAGCGACTGCAGGCGGTCGCGGTAGCTCGCGTCGTCCTGGACGTTGCCCGCGATGCGGCGAATCTCGGCCGCTTCGTGCTCGAGCTCTTCGACCTGACGCATCAGCCGACCGACCATCTCCACCGACGTGGGGGACAGCGTGCTGGCGCTCTGCGCAGCATCGGGCGCCATCGACTTACGGAGACGCTCGTTCTCCTCGATGAGCTCCCGAATGAGTTCCTGGCCCTTGACGAAGAATTCGTGAAGGAAGGCCTGCGTCTGGTCCCGTAGCGACGGGGACTCGGCGTCGTCCCGACTCACCGCCGCACCATACCACAGCCCGTCGCGATCCCCGTGGAATGCACCTGCGAAGGCATGGCCACGCTCAGGAGTTCGAGATCCCGCGCTGCTGCTGCACGAAGCGGTTGATGGCCTCGACGATGTTCTCCACGGGAAGCACTTCGTCCACCAGCCCGGCCTCGATGACCGAGTACGGCATCCCCGGCATGACCGCGGTCTCCGGATCCTCGGCGATGACCCGGGCGCCGGCCCGCTTGGCGTCGCGGGCCCCTTCCCGGCCATCGGAGCCCATGCCCGTGAGCACCACCGTCAGTAGGCGGTGACCGTATTGAGCGGCCAAGGACTTGAACAAATGGTCCGCGGAGGGGGTGAGCACCGGGCCCGAGCGCAGGGGGTTGGGCGGCACGACTCGCACCCGCGGGGCTTCGCGTCCGCCTTGGGGCCGCTCGATTTCCATGTTGGCGGAGCCCGGCGCGATGTAGACGGTGCCGCTGCACAGCTCGTGACCGTCGACGGCCTCGACCACGTGGTAGTCGATGAGTCGGTCGAGCCGGCTGGCGAAGGCCCGGGTAAAACGGGCCGGCATGTGCTGGGCGACCAGCACCGCCATCGGCAGCTGCGGGTCGAGAGCGCAGAGGATCTGCTGCACGGCCGGGGGCCCACCCGTCGACGACGCGATGCCGACCACCAGCGAAGGCGGCGGGCCCGAGGGGGCACGCGGAGCCGGCTTGGCCGAGCTCGACGGCTTGGGCCGATCCATCGCGGCCAGCGACTTGGCGCGGTTGTACAGGCGCACCGCGTGCAGTCGCTTGACGGTGGCGATCTTGGAGACGAGCTCGTCGCGAATCGTCTTGAGGTCGGGCGAGATCTCGCGACTGGGCTTGGCGATGAAGTCCAGCGCCCCCAGCTCGAGAGCACGGAACACGTTCTCTCGCTGCGAGTAGCCGGACACCACCAACACCGGGGTGGGCCGCCGGGCCATCAACAGCCGCAGGAACGCGAAGCCATCCATCTCCGGCATCTCGAGGTCGAGCGTGATCGCATCGGGCTCGAGATCGAAGGCCAGCTGCAGCGCCTCCTTGCCGTTCATGGCCCGACCCACGACCTCGATGTCGGGGAGCGACTCGAGCATCGCCGTGATCGTCTGGCGGTTGTACGCGGAGTCGTCGACGACGAGCACGCGGAGCTTTTGAGCGTCGGAAGCCATCGAGGGATCGAGGAGGGAGCGGGCGGTGAAGGCGACGAGGCGTCGCCTCAGTCGGACGGTTTACGGTAGACCAGATCCTTGGACAGATGCACGAGATCGAAGCGAGTCGTGACGTTCAGCAGACTCTCGGAGTGCCCCAGCAGCAGGTACCCGCCCGGGTTGAGGGTGTCGTAAAAGGCCTCCACGATGCGATGCCGGGCTTCCCCCGACAGGTACATCAGCACGTTGCGGCAGAAAATCACGTCGCAGCGGCCCAGAACGTCGAATCGCTCCGTGCTCAGCAGGTTGAGCTGCCCGAATGAGCACATCGCGCGGATGTCTTCGCGGACGTAGAACTTGCCGTCCTGCTCGCGGAAGAACTTCTTTTGAAAATACCCCTCGGTCGTCCGGAAACTGTTGTGGCCGTAGGCACCCCGGCGCGCGTGGGACACGACCTGACGGCTGATGTCGGAACCGACCACGCGCAGGACCCAGTCGTCGAGCAGCCCCGACTCCCGCATCAAGATCGCGATGGTGTAGACCTCTTCGCCCGTCGAGCAGCCCGCGCTCCACACGAGCAGGCGTTTGCGGTGCCGATGCCGCCGCGTCAGCTCGGGGAGAATCTCCTCGCGGAAGGCCTCGAGCTGGTACTCCTCGCGGAACAGGTAGGTCTCGTGGGTGGTGATGCGCTCGATGACGTCTTCGAGCTCGCGCTCCCCACCCGGGTCGTAGCGCAGGTAGTGGTAGTACTCGCGATAGCTGGCCAAGCCCAGCGCCTCGAGACGCGGCCCCAGCCGCCGCTCGAGGAAGAAGGTCGAGTCCAGCCCGTGCGATAAACCGCAGTACTCGTGGATGATTTCTTGGAGCAGGCGAGCCTCCTCCTCGGTCATCCGCGCTCGGGCTCCGCCGAGGACGTCGTAGGGACCGGTGGTGCGACTCACTCGCCCGCTCCCTTCCCCGCCATGCCGTCCAGCTGGGCGATGGCGTCTTCGAGCACCTGACGCACCAACCGGTCGCTCTCACGCTCGGCACTTTGCCGCAACGGGCCCAACGCGGTGGCGTCTTTTCGGGCCGCCAGCACCTCGGCCGCGGCCCACCGCACGTCCCAACGATCGTGGGTCAGCAGGCCCAGCAGCGCCGCCGTGGCGCGATGGGCCGAAAATGCGATCAGCGCCCGTGCCGCGGCCTTGACCACCTCGTGGTCAGCCGAGGTGCACAGGCTCATCAACATGGTGAGGTCTTGATCGAGCCCCGTCTTGCCCAGGCCCGCGATCGCCTGCACGACCACCGTGGGCACCGGATCCTCGGCGATGATCGCCCGCAGCCGGGCCAATGCCACCGGATTGTCGAGCGCGACCAAGGCGGTGACCGCAGCCGCGCGCACGAGCGGCGACGGGTCGGTGGTTGCGCTCATCAACGATTGCACCGCGTAGCTGGCCCCCAGCTGACCCAGGCTACGACACGCGGCGCCGCGCACCTGCGGCTCCTCGTCGGCCAGGGCGAACGAAAGCGCGCTCACCCCCTCGTGCTCGCCCGGGATCTGGCCGACCGCCGTGGCCGCGGCCACCCGAACCCCGACGTCCGGGGAACCGAGCAGCGAGACCAAATGCGGCACGTGATGTGGCGACCGAATTTTTCCGGCAACTCGGGAGAGGTTGCGCGCCAAGGGGCCCGTTTGGGGCCAGGCGGCGCCGGCCAGCAGATCGAGATCCGCCTGCCCCGCTCCGTCGCTGCGCTGCATGATCGACGCGACCGCGTCGGCAGCCGTCTCTCCGAGCCGACCCTCGCTGCCCATCATGCGATAGAGCCCGCCGAGTCCGGCGCGATTGCCCGCTTGCTTGAGTGCCTCGGCCGCCGCCAGGGCGATTTCTTCCGCGGGATCGTCGAGCGCGGCCACGAGCTGCGCGAGCAAGGGCTCGGTCACCGCGGCCGACGGCATCGCGGTGATCATGCGGAACAGGTGCTCGCGACGAGCGGTGTGCAGGTCGGCCGCGGCCTGAGCGAGCACGGGTCCCGCTGCCGCCCCGAGCTCGGCCACGAGGGCGAGAGCCCGCTCGTGCAGCAGCGGGTCGTCCATGACGTCGAGCACGGGCAGCACCGCTTCGGCGTCGCCCGCCAGCCCGGCCAGGTGAATGGACGCGCCTCGGACCTCCCGCTCTTCGTGCCCGATGAGCTCGCGAATGTGCTCTCGAGTGGTGGCGCTGACTCGCCGCACCGCCGCCCGAACCAGACCGGTGCGACCGCGCTCGGCCAGGCCCTCGTCGAGCTCGACCAGCGAGCGCGCCGCCTCGGCTCGAACCCCGGCCATGGGATCGTCGAGCAGCGGCAACAAGATGGGCAGAGCGCCCGCCTCGGTGGACAGGCCGAGCAACGCGGCCGCGCCCTTGCGGGTGAAGGCCGGCTCCACCAGCGGCTCGACCAGCTCGATCGGCACCACCGCTTTGCCGGCCCGCAACGCATCGAGGGCATAGACCCGGAGCATCTCCGAGCCGTCTTCGAGCAGGCGACGCAGGGCGACCTCGGCCTCGGCCCCCCCGATGCGCCCCAGGCCCGCCGCCGCCGATGCGCGCAGGTTGGGGTCGGCCGCGGGGTCGTCCATGATGTCGACCAGCTGCGACACGTGGCGGCGGTCGCCGATCTGCCCCAGCAGATCGACGAGCAGGCGCCGCGGCGGCCCGCTGGGCGTGGCGTCGAGTCGCCGATGCAGCACCCGCAGGCAGCGGTCGCCCATGGTGACCAGCACCTCGTGGCTCGCCGCCCGGGCGTTGATCTGGTCCCCCATCAGCAGGTCGAACAGGCGCTCGGCCAGCAGCCCGATGACCTTGGGATCGCCCTCCCCTCGCACGTAGCTGTGCAGCCGCTCGATGGCCGCCTTGCGCTCGCGCCAGACGTCGGCGGACAGCTCACCGAGCGCATCTTCCAGCAACCGGGGCAGCTCGCTCACTGGTCCCCCCGTCCGAACGAGTGCATGAGCGTGGTGAAGGCCTCACCGATGGGGTCGCCGGGCATCTGACCGCCCTCGGACTTCACGACCGCGGAGAACAGCTCCCGCGCGATGTCGAGGTCGGGGCCGACCGCCGCCTGGGCGCCGGCCAGGTCGCGCGCGGCATGAATCGCGTCGCCGTTGTAGAGCACCATGTCGGCCACGATGAGCGAGGCCAGCCGGAGGTGGTCGGCCTCGAGCTCTTCGAGCCGGGTGTCCCCTTCCACGCGCAGCGCCTCGCGGGCCTCGGCCTCGGTGGTCTCGGCCGCGGGCACGCCAGGCAGCCCCAGGTGCTCGTAGAGCTTGCGCGGCAGGCTGTCGCACAGGTGGTGAATCTCGACGTAGTCGTTGGCGCCATAAAGCCGCGTCGGGCGGCGCTTGTAGCTGGTGCGCCGATAGACCGAAGCCACCAGCACCACCACCTGGGCCCCTGCGGAGGGACCGGCCGTCTGCGCCAGCTCGACCAGCTCGTAGCCGGCCACGCCGGGCAGCGCGACGTCGACCACCAGGCCGTCCCAGCGCTCGGCCGCCAGCCGAGCCCGGCACGTGTCGCCGTGCGCCACGTACTCGTACTCGAACCCCTCGCGCACCAAGACTCGCTCGACCGCGCGGGCGACCCCGCGGCGCTCGTGCGCGAACAGGATCCGGGGGCCACTCATGAAGAGTGCTCCTCCACGGGCGGTGCGGGCGTGGGCCGAGCCGGTCGACGCATGCCGCGAGTGGGATCGATGACCGTCTCGAGGTTGACCACGAACACCATGTCCGCGCCCACCCGGCAGACGCCGCTGAAGAAGTCCTCTTCCACGTCACCGTCGCCCGCCCGGAGCATGGAGGGCGCGGGCCGCAGCGCGCCCGCGGGCACCCGCAGCTCGCCGAGGATCTTGTCGACCTTGAGGCCGATGATCCGCCCGCGAACGCTGACGATGATGAGCTTGTTGATGCGCTCCGCGTCGTCCTCGATCGTGGCGCGGAAGCGCTTGCGCAGATCGATGACGGGGATGACCACGCCGCGCAGCTGGATGACCCCCTCGACGATGGCGGGCGCGTGCGGCACGGGACGAATCGGATACGGACGGGCCTGGATGACCTCCTTGATCCGCATGATGTCGATGCCGTACAGCGCCCCGCCGACGTAGAAGCCGGCCAGCTTCAGGTCGTCGTGGTCGCCCTCTTCGCGCTCGTCGTCGAAGGCCCGGCCGTCCGCGCCCGTGCCCACCATGCCGCGCAGGCGACGACCCAACGCGCCTCGCGACCCACTCCCGCCGCCGTCCTTGGCTCGGTTCATGCTCCACCCCCTCCGACGCCGCCGGTGGTGACCTTCCTGGCCCGCCCGCGCAGCTCGGCTTTGACGAAGTCTCGCGAGTCCAACACCGTGCCCAGCTCGAGCACGATGAGGATGTCGTCCTCGAGCCGCGTCAGCGCCCGGATGTACTCGCCGCGCGCCCCCGCGATGGCCCCGGGGGCATCCTCGAGGTCCTCGGGCGCGATGGTGACCACGTACAGGACCTCGTCGACGACCAACCCGTACAGGTCGTCTTCGTGGTGCACGATGAGCACCCGGGACTCGCGCCCCTTGGCGTGTGCCTCGAGCCGCAGCCGCTTGGCCAGGTCGACGATGGGGATGACCCGACCACGCACGTTGCCGATGCCGATCACGAAGTCGGCCGTGCGGGGCACGGGCGTGGTGTCGAAGGTCTTCGAGATTTCGCTGATCTGGTCGATCGACAGCCCGTAGTTCTCCCCCGAGACCCGGAAGGCCACGTACTGCTGCAGATCGACTCGAACCTCGCGCTTGTAGCCGTGCTCGTAGTCCTCCTCGGTCGCGACCGATTCGCCACTACGCGCCAGCGCGTTCCACAGGTCACCGCCTTCACGGGCCATCGTGTCTCACCTCCCGGGCCCCCGCCCCCTCCGCACCCGGCACCACCGAGTTACCCACGGCCGTCAGCTCGTTGCGGGTCAGCGCCTCGTCGACCAGGGTCGCCACGTCGAGCAGCAACACGGTGCGGTTCGCCCCCAGCTCGGTGGCTCCGGCAATGCCGGGCACCGAGCGTAACGCCGCGCCGAGCGGCTTGATGACCACGTCCTGCTGTCCGACCAGCTCGTCGACCACCAGGCCGACGCGGTGCTGGGCCAGGCCCACGATGACCACGTAGACCCGCTCGGGGTCGAAGAAGCGGGTCTCCTCGGTCAGGTCGAACATCCGCGAAAGGTGCAGCAGCGGCAGCGTGCGGCCGCGCAGCGAGATGACCTCGTGCCCCTCGACGGTGACGATGTCCGCCTCGCGCACCATGATCGACTCGAGCACCGAGTTGAGCGGGATGCAGAAGGTCTGGGCGCAGGTCTCGATGACCAGCGCCTGGATGATGGCCAGGGTGACCGGCAAGGTGATGGAGAACTTGGTGCCCCGCCCCGGCTCGGTGTCGACGTCGATCATCCCCGACAGTCGCGAGATGTTCGTCTTGACGACGTCCATGCCCACCCCGCGACCGCTGATGGAGGTGGCGACCTCGCGGGTGGTGAAGCCGGGCATGAAGATGAAGTCGATGACCTCGTTCATGCCCATCTCGGCCGCCTCTTCGCGGGAGACCAGGCCGCGACGGATGGCCATCTCCTGGATCTTGCGCCACTCCATGCCGCGGCCGTCGTCTTCGACCTCGATGACGACGCGGTTGCCGCGCTGGAAGGCACGAAGCTCGATGCGACCGGCCGCCTGCTTGCCCGCCTCGATCCGGTCCTCGCGGGTCTCGATGCCGTGATCGATGCAGTTGCGGATCATGTGCATCAGCGGGTCGCTGAGTTCCTCGACGATGAGCTTGTCGAGCTCGGTCTGCGCCCCGGAGATGGTCAGGCGAATCTCTTTGCCCGACTCGCGCCCGAGCTTGCGGACCACCCGGGCGAGCTTGTCGAAGACCTGGCCCAGCGGGACCATGCGGACGTCGAGCAGGCCCTGCTGGAGCAGCGAGAGCTTGCGCGCCATGGTGCGCAGGTGCCCCTGGAGGTCGCGGACCATGTCCCCCGCCCCCTCGCGCATGCGCAGCAGGTCGAGGGTGCCGCCGAGGTTGGCCTGCACCACCCCCAGCTCACCGATGAGGTTCATCAGCAGGTCGAGTCGCGACAGGTCGACCCGGACGGTCTGGCTGAGGCTGCGGAGGCTGATCGCCTCGGAATCGTGCTCGTCGTCGAGGTCGCGCGGCGGGTGCTGCTCGGGCGGGGGCGCGGCCGGCTCGTCCTCTTCTTCGATGGGCTCGACCGTGACCCGGGGCGCCCGCACCGAGCTGGGCTCGGGCGTCGGCGTGGGTGCCGTGGCGGGAGGCGGGGTCGGAGCCGGCGGCGTGGTGGGAGCCGCCACCGCCCCGCTGGGCGACAGCTCGTAGACGGTGACGCCGTCCTCGGCCACCCCGGCCGCGATCTCGGCCAAGGGCCGCTCGGAGCCTACCAAAATGTCGAGATCGATGCGGTCGTCGGACGACGCGTCGGCGCTGGGCAGGTACGTGATGACCTCGCCGAACGCCTTCATCTTGCTCTTGAGCGCCTCGATTCCGACGTCGATGGCGAGCAAGTCGAAGGAGGCGTGCACCCGGAACAGCCGCCGCCCCATGCGGATGTTCTCCCGCAGGCGGTGCTCTTCGTACTCGGTCAGGACCCCGAGGATGGAGTCGTCGAGCCCGGCGAGGCTGGTGGCGGGCTCCTCTTCGTCGTCGCCCCCGGACAGCGCCAGGATGCGGCCGAGCAGCGGGTCGATGTCGACGGTGCCCGTCTTCTCGTCGCCGAACCCGGCCAGCATGCGCTGGAAGGTCTCGACCGCCTCGAAGAGCACGTCGAGCGCCTTCTGCTCGAGCTCGAGCTTGCCCAGCCGCAGCGCGTCGAGGGTGCTCTCGAGGCTGTGGCTCAGCTTGGCGATGGAATTGGCGTTGAACAGCGCGGCCAGCCCCTTGAGGCTGTGCACCGCCCGAAACGCGGCGTTGAGGAGGTCCGGGTCGTATTGCTGCCCCGCGCGCTGTTGAGAGTCGAGCTCGAGGAGGTTGCGTGACAGCTCCTCGATGACATCTTGCGCTTCGGACAGGAACTCGTTGGACGGGCGATCGCGTCCCGTCATGCGTCGTTACCCTGCGCCTTCGCCCGCGCGTCTTCGATCACCTTGATCAAGTCCTCGGGCGTGAAGGGTTTGGCCAAGAACGCGGCAGCCCCGGCATCCATCGCGCGTGCGAGATCGGTGCTGGAGCTGTCGGTGCTGATGACGATGACCGGGGTCTCGCTGTACTTGGCGTTGCTGCGGACGAACTTGGTGAGCTCGATTCCGCTGACGTCCGGCATGTTCACATCGGTGACGATGACCGCGAAGTCACCGCGAGGCAGGGCACGGAGGGCATCGAAGCCATTGGTGACCTCTTGCACCGAGTACTGCCCGGTGGCCTCGAGGATCGAGCTCACGAAGAACCGCATCGCTCGCGAGTCTTCGACGACGAGCACCTTGTCGGGCATTGCGCGGAGTATACACCCGGCGGCGGCCGCTCTCGTCTCGGTCGCCCCCGGGGACGGCCGCGACCTACAGGTCGGTTTGGGCGGCCCGAGGTGGACCCTCGAGTAGACGGCGTAGACGGGCCTCGTGGCGAGGATCGGCGACCACCCAGTAGCGTCGTCGACCGGGCTCGTCCGTCTCCTCGGAGGTCTCGGGCGGACCGCCACGGGACACCTCGTCCGAGGCATCTCGTGGCTCGGGGGCTCCCCCACCGAGGACCTCGACCGGCGACCCTGAGCCCTCGGAGGGCTCGTCGGAGTCCTGCTCGGGGGCGAGCACGGGCCCACGACCCGGTTCGGGCTTGGAGGGCGAGGAGGACTCGGCCTCTCCGTCCACCGCGACCGACCCTCCGGTCTCGTCGCCCACGGCCAGGGCGGCCGGGCGCACTGCCGCTTCGGCATGGGGGCCATCGAGCGCCCGGGTGAGACCGTTGAACACCGCCTCGACCACCGTGCGATCCGCGACCCGGCCGGGCATCGCCACCATCACGTCGGTGGGCCCGATCCCCTCGATCATCGCCACCATGCGCTCGCCCAGGGCTTCGGCCGCGCTGCGATCGAACGCGTCGGAGGGCCCGAGGCCGAGCACGACCACGCGTTGCATCGGCAGGATGCGTCCGGCGGGCATCAGCACCGTCTCGCCGGCCTTGCCCGTACAAAAACCGTCGCGCACCAGCGTGGAGACGCGCCCGCCGAGCCGCCAGTCGATGAGCCCGGCGAGGCCTTGGAGCGGCCGCTCGTCCTCGAAGCAGGGCAACACCACGAGATCCACGGTGTGGGCGGTCTCGCCCGCCTCGTCGTCGACGCCGTCGAGCAGCGCGCGGGTCAGCGGCCGCACCACGATGTCGACGAGCCGCGGATCAGCCATCCGCACCCGCCTTGGCCGGCTTGGACGCCCCGCCGCCGCGAAGTCGTCGGGCCAGCGCCTCGGCCACGCCATTGACGAAGGTCGGGCTGCGCTCGCTGCCGTAGCGCCGGGCCAGGCGGACCGCCTCGGCCAGCACGACCGGTCGCGGCGTGTTGGGGCGGTGCCCCAGCTCGTAGGCGGCCAGCCGCAAGACGTTGCGATCGACCTGGGCCATGCGCTCGAGCCTCCAGCGGCGGGAAGTCTCGGAGATCGTCCCGTCGACCTCGGTCCACTTGGCGATGAGCCCCAGGGCCAGGCCATCGGCGCGCCGCCGGACCTCGTCGTTGGCCACCATCTTGGAGAAGGCGCGGCCGCGCGGGTCGTCGCCCCGGGGCGCGCTGCGCCACAAGAGGGCCAGCGCCTCCTCGTACTCCTCGGGCGGATACGACTCGAGGTGACACAGCGCCAGCAGGGCGAGCTCTCGCCCCTGGGACCTCGGGTCGCGCGGGTCGGTGTCCTCCGACCGCCCGCTCTTTGGCGATGCGGAGCTCACCCCTTTTGGGCCTGCTCGATGGCGCGATAGAGGCTGAGCTGCTCGACGGCGGCCATGGCCGCCTCGGCTCCCTTGTTGCCGTACTTGGCCCCGGCCCGATGCACCGCCTGCTCGAGCGAGTCGGTGGTCAGCACACCGAAGCCGACGGGGAGGCCCGTGGCCACGCCCAGGGCGCTGAGCCCCTTGGTCGCCTCCGACGCGATCAGGTCGAAGTGGATGGTGTCACCGCGCATCAGGCAGCCCAGGGCGATGAGCGCGTCGTAGCCGTGCTCACCTTCCAGCAGCTTGCTCGCCACCTGGGGCAGCTCGAACGCACCGGGCACGCGCACCACGGTGATGTCCGAGGCCTTCGCACCATGGCGAACCAGGGCATCGACCGCACCTTCGAGCAGTCGCTCCGTGATGAACGCGTTGAAGCGGCTCACCAGGATGCAAAACCGCGCTCCCGTTGCGTCGAGGTTACCTTCTAGGCTGCGCACGTCGTCCATCGGCCCCGCCATGTCCGCCCCAGATACCCCGCGGACGCGGCCGCGATCAACCCACCCAGCGCCGTTCGGCGCGAAATCGAGGGCGCGTGCCGCTGGTGGGCCGTGACGGCCAACGCTTCGAAACGACGACGACCCCGGCCCGCGGGGCCGAGGTCGTCTGAGCGGGGCCGGAGTCAGCCGGCCCCCCGAAGGCACAGAGGCTTACTCGCCGCTGTTGCCCTCGCCGCCCTCGCCGCTTTCCGCGCCCGTTCCGGCCTGCAGAAGCTGAGAGGACATCAGGTCGCCCAGGGTGGCGCCAGCTTGGCTGGCGTTCTGGAAGCCCTGCGCGTCGGCCAGGTCGTCCTGGCGACGGGCGCTCTTCACCGACAGACCGATGCGTCGCTCGGCGGCATCCATCTGGATGACCTCGGCGCGCTGGGTCTGACCCGGCTCGAGCACCTGACCCGGATCCTCGATCCGCTCGTCGGTGATCTCCGAGATGTGGATGAGACCCTCGATGCCCGGCTCGATCTCGGCGAACGCACCGAAGTCGGCCAGCTTGAGGATCTTGACCTCGATGATCTTCCCGATCGGGTAGTCGTAGGGGATCCGATCCCAGGGGTCCTGCTGCAGCTGCTTGATGCCCAGGCTGATCTTGGGCTTCTCGCCGCTGTTGTCGATGTTGAGGACCATGGCCTGGACCTCATCACCCTTCTTGAACAGCTCGGAGGGGTGACGCACGCGCTGGGTCCACGACAGGTCGGTGATGTGCACCAGACCGTCGATGCCCGGCTCGAGCTCCACGAACACACCGAAGTCGGCGATGTTGCGGATGACACCCGCGACGACGGTGCCGGGCGGGTACTTCTCGACGACCTTCTCGTACGGGTTCTCCTCGAGCTGCTTCATGCCCAGGGAGATGCGGTTCTGCGACACGTCGATGTCGAGAACGACCGCCTTGACCTCGTCGCCGATCTTGAGGATCTGCTTGGGGTTCTTGATCTGGCGGGTCCACGACATCTCGGACACGTGCACCAGGCCCTCGATGCCCTCTTCGAGCTCGATGAAGGCGCCGTAGTCCTTGATGCTGACCACCTTGCCCTGAACGACCGTACCGGGGATGTACTTCTCCTCGGCGTTGATCCACGGGTCGGGGGTGATCTGCTTGAGGCCCAG